>CAVSGU010000004.1:0-745877 GCA_963727565.1 uncultured Flavobacteriaceae bacterium | reverse complement strand
AAGTAATTTTCAAAATAAATATTTTTTAGTTTTTGCTAACTGCTAACTGCTAACTGCTAACTGCTAACTGCTAACTAAATAAGGCCCCGTGGCGCAACTGAATAGCGCATCAGATTTCGGCTCTGAGGGTTGCAGGTTTGAATCCTGCCGGGGTCACAAAATAAATCCGCAAACACTTGTTATATTGTGTTTTGCGGATTTTTTGTTTAGGATTGAATTTTCTATGGTGTGGTCTTTTATTAATTTGAAAATTCCATTCGAGCTTTCTACTATTCAACTTGATAATTGATCGATTCTATTTTGCTGTAATTAGCGTGACTAACTTGAATATATTTATTTGTATTCTTGAAAAAGTAATTTGTCTATCTTGAAACAGAACCCACAAAATACTTACTTTTGAAACTTTATGAGGAACTACAACTCCTTAATATTTGAAAAGAATTATCAAATAATGAAAATAAAGTACCTAATCAACTTCTTAATAGTATTGTTTTGTTTCAACGCAACTTACGCCCAGGAAAAGATGCCGGAATCTACCAATATTTTTCAGCTTAACGGGACTACTGTTTATGGTCAATCTATAGACAAACAAACTCGTTGTATACATTGGCATTCGGCCCTGGATGTAATCGCTATAAAATTTAAATGTTGCGATAAATACTATCCCTGCTTTTCATGTCACGAAGAAGCGGCTAACCACGAACACGAGGTATGGCCTAAAACTGAGTTTACCGAAAAAGCCATTTTATGTGGTGTTTGCGGCCACGAACTTAGTATCAATGAATACATGGAATCCAGCAATACCTGCCCAAATTGTGAAGCTAGTTTTAACCCGGGATGCAGTAATCATTATCATTTGTATTTTGAAACCGACGATGCTTAATTATAATCTTTAGGCTGTTTAATTATTACCTGGCCAGATGCTTCAGCCATATTTTCCGAAAAATTCTGAAAATAAAACGCGAGAACTATACCGCTTTCCACTTAATACAATAATATATTCTCTTCTGAAGTAGTCTAAGACTACAGTAAATTAACTGGCATTCAAATCTTTATAAAATTATTCCTGTAAATTTTAAGAGGAGATTGTTGTATATTCATAGCTATGATACTTTGCTCCCAGTATTTCAATAGCTATGAAAATAATTTTCGCAATTGTACTGGTTTGTTTTTATTCCGGGCTCGGTTTTTCGCAGTCCAAAACTTTAAACGCAACTGATCTAAAAGATCAGCCTATAGACTCGAGTCTTAGCTGGATGCGCTCTCACGAGACCTCAGGCGAGCATTTAGAAGAATTTCATCCCATAGCACTAAACACTTTAAAGCGTAGTTTAAAATCAGCGCCAGATAGTATAACTGCCCAGGTTCACGAATCTTTAGCGAACTGGCATTCTTATAATGGGGTGTTTTCACCAGACTCGGTAGTGTATCACGCAGAAAAAGCACTGGATTATCATATAAAAGCGAATGATAAAAAGAAAATTGCTGATGCTTACAGGTCTCTTTCCATTGATTATCTAAATACAGGAGAATTAGAAAAAGCACAGGAGGTCTTGTTCAAGTCAATCGACTTATATGAAGAATTAAATGACGATGCGGGCCTGGGAAGTGCTTATCGTACTTTAGGGGTGAAATACCGCGTGACCGGAGATTTTGAAAAATCTGTAGCTTACACAAACCAGGCGATTCCCTTATTAGAAAAAACCAAAAATTACAGTTCTTTAGCCATCGCCCAATTCAATTTAATTATTGGTTATGGCGAATTAGGGGAATATGAAAAAGCTTACGCAGCAACAGAAGAATGCCTGGAAATTGTTAGAACAAAAGTTCCGGAAGAAATTTTTGTGCCGGTTAGGGCATATTCCCATCGCGGTGACGTATATATTAAAGCAGAGGATTATGAGAATGCTTTAAAAGATTATTTAAAAGCCTGGGAACTTTGTGTAGAACATATTGGAGAAGAACGTTGCGCCACTTATCGTACCGAAATTGGGAAAATTTATTTGTTGCAGGAAGAATATGAGCAAGCTTTAGACCACCTTTTAGCCGGGGTGAACGCTTATGAAGATAAAGGTCAAATTGGTATTGTTCAACCTTATTTAGATCTATCGGAAACTTACAGGCAGTTAGGCGATTTTGAAAATGCCCTGCGCTATAGAGAAAAAGCATATGCCAATTCAGAAAAGATGCTTGAGGACAAGATTAGTAGTATTGAATCTGAAATGGCTATAAAGTATGAAACCGGGAAAAAGGATGAAGCCTTAGCATCTCAAGCTGCTTTGATCGAACAAAAAAGTAAGACGCAAACGCTCTTTATCGTGATAGCCTCATTATTGCTTTTGTTTCTGCTTTCTTTACTTTATTTCTTCTACAAGAATAAAAAGGCCACTAAAATTATACGGGCTAAAAATGCCGAAAAAGAATTATTGCTGAAAGAAATACACCACCGCGTAAAGAATAACCTGGAAATGGTGAAAAGCTTAATCGCTTTGCAATCGGCGCAAATAGAGGATCCGGCCACTAAAGACGCTATGATAGCCAGCCAGAACAGGGTGCAGTCTATGGGAATTATTCATCAGAAATTATATCAGGGAGAAAATCTTGGAAGTATTGAAATGAAGGATTATTTCATCAATCTGAGTGAAGGTATTTTAGATAGTTTTAATGCAGCAGATAAAGTGAAAATTGAATGTGCTATGGATAACCTGGAACTGGATGTAGATACAGCGGTTCCGATTGGTCTTATTGTAAATGAACTTCTTACTAATGCACTTAAATATGCATTTCCTGAAAAACAAAAAGGCGTTATCAATATCAGTTTAGAAAAAGATAACGATCAGAACTTAAAATTAGAAATTAGGGATAACGGTGTAGGTAAAACCAGGGGGCTTGCTCCCATAGGTACCGGTTTTGGTTCACAGTTGGTGAAATTACTTACTCAACAGCTCAATGGGAAAATGAAGGAACGTGTAGAAGATGGAACTCATATTGAATTTGATTTTGCTCGATGATTGGGTTTGAGTTAATGCCCGATCAATAATTTCACCTTCTATGATGTGGCCTGTTATTAATTTAAAATCATCTTTTCTATAAATCAATCTAAATCTCCTTACTCTAGCAAAATATTATTTACTTGTACCTCATAGGCATAAGCCAGATTATGAATTAAGTGAAATGTAAACGCTAGACAAAAACGGTTCAAATAGCCCGCAGCCTTAGAAAGAAAATAATTAACTTGACCAACGAACCAATACTAAGCCGAAAATCATTCTCTTACTCTACAAGTAGCGATATGCTAGACCGTTGCAAAGTGGAGTATTATCTAATGCATATCTAAGAAACCTCAGCATCCTATGCCATCAAAAAATCCACCAATCAAAACAAGTCTTCATAATCGGAATAGAAACCGGGAACCTTATGACTTGAAAGCTCTGGTAGATGCTATTCCAAAATTAAAAAACCATATTAAGCCCAATAAATATGGAGGGGATTCAGTAGATTTTTCAAATCCAAAAGCCGTAAAACTTCTAAATCAAGCGCTCCTAAAGCATTATTATGGTATAAACAATTGGGAGTTCCCTGATGAGAATTTATGCCCACCCATCCCGGGTAGAGCTGATTACCTTCACTATATTGCTGACTTGCTAAGCGAAAGCAATGCCGGTAAAATACAAAAAGGAAGTCAAATTTGTGGTCTTGATGTTGGAGTTGGAGCAACTTGCATCTACCCAATTATTGGCGTTACAGAATACGATTGGAACTTTATAGCTTCTGACATTGATCCCAAATCAATTGCCTCAGCTCAGCAAATTATCAATTCAAATCCATCTTTAAAAGACAAAGTGGATTGTAGATTACAAAAAGATCCGACTGCAATTTTTAAAGGCATAATCGATAAAAAAGATAAAATTGATTTCACTATTTGCAACCCACCCTTTCACGCCTCTCTTGAGGACGCTCAAAGAGGTAGTAGACGAAAAGTAAGGAATCTCTCAGGGAATAAAAGAAATGAAGCTAAACTAAATTTCTCAGGAGCTAAAAATGAACTTATCTACGAAGGAGGAGAATATCAATTCATCAAAAACATGATTCTCGAAAGTGAAGAATTTGCTAAAAGCTGTTTCTGGTTTTCAACTTTGGTATCAAAGCAATCTAATCTTAAGGGTATTTATAAATTACTGGAAAAAGTAAAACCCACTCAGTCTAAAACCATTGAGATGGGAACCGGCAATAAAAGCAGCCGAATTGTAGCCTGGACATTCCTTTCAAAGAAAGAACAAAAGCTATGGACAGAAGAGTGGTAAGCACTACAGCTGTGAAATTCCATCCAAACGGCTTAAAAACTCTTATTCTGAATACATTTTATCGATAAGCGCTTTGTATTTTTTCTGAATTACCTTTCGTTTTAATTTTAAGGTGGCTGTAATTTCTCCTGATTCTATGCTAAATTCTTCAGGCAGCAAGGTGAACTTTTTAATTTTCTCGAATTTAGAAAACTCCTTTTGAAGCTCTTCAAATCGTCTTTCAAAAAGATCTTTAATCTGGTTATGATGAATTAATTCTTCTACATTCTCAAAGCTGATTTTGTGCTCTAAAGCGTATTTCTTTAAATTCTCAAAACTTGGAACAGCCAATGCAGTAACATATTTTTGCTGATCTCCAATTACCGCAATTTGCTCGATAAATGAGTCATTAATTAAGGCGCTTTCTAATTTTTGCGGAGCAATATATTTCCCGCCGGAAGTCTTCATTAAATCTTTAATTCTATCGGTAATTACCAGGTTGCCTTTTTCATCTATTTTTCCTGCATCCCCGGTACAAAACCAACCATTTTTAAAGGCCTGGGCCGTAGCTTCAGGTTTTTTGTAATATCCCTTCATTACCCCGGGACCTTTTACTAAAATCTCGTTATTTTCAGCAATTTTAATTTGAGTGCCTTTTAGGGGTTTCCCGGCAGAATTAAATTCAAAATGGGTGTCGCCAAAAAAAGTAACGGTTGCGGTAGTTTCAGTTAATCCATAGCCACATTTAACATTAAGGCCGAAGGAATGAAAAAACGAAACCATATCTGCCGCCAAAGGAGCACCTCCACAAGGCATAAATTTTATACGCCCCCCAAATACTTCTCTCAATTTACTCAACACCAGTTTATCGGCTATTTTATATTTCAATTGCAAGGCTAGAGGCACCTTTTTTTCGAGTCTTTTGTGCTTGTTATAATAATTATTACCAATTCCTAAAGCCCAGCTTGCCAGCTTCATTTTAGCCGGGGAAGCTTCTTTTCGTTTCTCCTGGATTGCTGCAAAAATTTTCTCAAAAATACGAGGCACGGTACACATTACCGTGGGTTTTACTTCTTTTAAAACCTCTGCTATCTTTTTAGGGTCCTGATTAAAATAAACCTCAACTCCAGTATTTAAACAAAAGAACACCCAGCTGCGTTCGTAAATATGACTTAAGGGTAAGAAACTTAAGGAAGCATCTTCTTCCGAAAGGTCTATTTCAGATTCATGGGCCTTTAAAAAACCTGCAAAATTATGATGATCCAGCATAACCCCTTTTGGCTCGCCGGTAGTTCCCGAGGTATAAATAATACTTGCCAGATCATTTAAATCAAGCTCGTAATATCTTTTTTGAAGTTCGGTTTCGAGTTCTTTAGTAGATTCAACCGCAACAAAATCTTCTAAATACATAGATTTATTGGAAGGTTGAAGTTTTATCGTATTTGTTAAGGCTACAATTAATTTTAAATGACTGGAAGTTTCCAGAAGTTCATAAGCCTTATCATATTCACTTTGATCGCCAACAAAAAGCAGGCTCACCTCAGCATCATTGATAATATATTCAGCTTCTTTTGTAGAATTTGTCGCAAAAATTGGAACGCTTACCGCTTTTACACTCATAATAGCAAGATCTGCAATGATCCAATTAGGCATATTTTCGGCAAAAATAGCAAGCTTTTGCTGTTCCGATATTCCAAAATTCAAGAGTGCTTTAGACAGCTTTTCTACACGATTATAAAATTCTAACCAGGAGATACCTTCCCACTTATCAAGCTCGTTATTCTTATAATAAAAGGCATTCTTGCTTTTAAAACGTTGGGTATTTTGTTTTATAACTTCTACTAAGTGTTTATTATCCATAAACTGCTGTTGGTTTCAAATTAAAATAGAATACTCCCTTTTTTAAGGCTGCAAATGTACAATTAATTACGAGTGGAATTACCATTTAGAACCTTCTGCAATCAATTAGCGCTAGGGATAGGCGGATATATTGTAGTAAGAAAATAAAAATCTCAAAATCACGCTAATTTCAAGCCGATCTTCACTTGGGTAAATTGTAATGTTTATTTTAATCCATTCGTGTCAGATCAATAAGGATTATCTTCCATAGACTTGAATTTTTCAAGAAAATAATTAACTTCATTATCAAAACAGTCTAAACCGGAATACCTGCGTCTTGATTTTTCCTTGTTCTTAGCTGAAAGCGTGGGTATACTTAATCGGAAATCAAAATTGAGAAATGGGAAACATTGAAGTATATATTGATTATGTTGCAAAAATTACAGAAACAATTGGGGTACTAACTATTTTCCTTGGCTCATTATATTCCATCGGGAAATTTATGTTTTCAATTAGAAGTAAGAACCCGGATAGTTATTTAGAGCTGCGACAGTCGGTTGGGAAATCTATTCTTTTAGGACTGGAAATATTAATTGCTGCAGATATAATGGCCACCGTGGTCACAACACCAACATTAAAATCTGTATTTATTTTAGGTTTAATCGTTTTAATAAGAACCTTTTTAAGTCTTTCGCTCCAGGTTGAATTAGAAGGAAAGTTTCCCTGGCAGAAAAACAAGAATTAAATAGTAAACTTTGTAAAAGAGGTTTTGATTATAATTCTGAAAAGTCTAAAATTTTCCTATAATTTCTTTCCAAAATCATAAGATGTCGCCTTTTTCCTTTGGCATTACTTAACTTTAGAAAATAGCTCGCGTTCTCTAATTTCGAATAAATTAAAGCTAATGTCTAAATCAATTTTAATTGCCGGTGCTTCGGGTGCTTTGGGTTTCAAACTTCTTAAGGATTTTAAGTCTCAAGGTTTTAAAATAAGAGCGCTAACCCATTCAGAAGAAGGTCTGGAGAAACTCAAAGGAGAGGTGGAAGATATCCATTACCTGGATGCCAGTGAAGATAAAGGTAAATTAGAAGGAATTACCAGAGATATGGATTATGTGGTCTCAGCTCTGGGAAAATCCATTAGCCTTTTTCATCCCGATTCTGATACTTTTTATGAAAGTAATTACAAGGCTAATAGTCATCTGCTGGAAGATGCAAAAAAATATAATGTAAAAAAGTTTATATATGTTTCTATGATGGGAGCAGATACCGCCTCTGATTATAAAATTCCTGGCACCCATAGAAAAACGGAGAAGGAGATCCAGAATTCAGGACTCAATTATTCCATAATAAGACCTGTTGGATTTTATTCCGGTTTACACGATCTAATTATTATGGCCAGGAAGAAAGTGATTCCGCTCGTTGGAGATGGAAAAGCTAAGACTAATAGTATATTTCACGGCGATTTGGCGAACTTTATAAGTAATAACTTTACCGGATTACCTGAAATTTTAGAAATAGGTGGTCCAAAAATTCATACCCGAGAAGAAATGGCTGTGATGATTCAGGAAAAAATAGGAGGGAAGATAATTAAGGTTCCGGAGAGCATAGCAAAATCAGGTAGTGAAGTCCCAAAGCTTTTTGCTAAAGAAAACCTGGGTCATAAGCTCGATTACTTCAGTTACATTATGAGTAATGATATGATAGGCCAATCCCGGGGCACATTAACTTTTAAGGATTATTTGAATCAAATTGATCTGGACAATATAGAGTAAATCGACTCTTAAAAAGTTCAGAATTAATTCCTCTTAATTTTACAAAATGGAAGTCAGTAAACCACATTCAAAAAAGTACGATGCAGTTATTATAGGTAGTGGTTCCAATGGTATTGCCGCTGCTATACACCTACAGCAGCAAGGTTTGAGTACGGTAATCTACGAGAAATCATCTGTTCCAGGCGGCGCAACAAAAACGGCTGAAATTACCTTGCCAGGCTTTAAACATGATATCGGTTCTACGGTGCTTCCTATGGCGTATAGTTCTCCTTTTTTTCAGCAACTTCCGTTAGAAAAATATGGTTTAGAATGGATCTACCCGGAGATTCCTTTTTCGCAAACCCTGGAGAACGGAAAGGCAGTAGCCTGTTATAAAAGCATTGAAAAAACCGCTGCTCAGTTAGGAAAGGATAGGGATAGTTATATTCATTTTATGAAGCCTTTAGTCGAAAACTGGGACGATATTGGAGAAGATGTACTTGGCCCATTGGGGATTCCTTCTCATCCTATAAAATTTTTAAAGTTTGGCTTAAAGGCTTTTCCTTCCGCTAAATTTCTGACCAATTCCCTTTTTAAAGAGGAGGATGCTAAAGCTTTGTTTTATGGCGCAGCTGCACATTCTACCTTACCATTAACGAACTTGTTTTCTTCGTCCTTCGGGGTAGTGCTTGGATTGATGGCGCATTTAAATGGCTGGCCATTTCCTAAACAGGGGGCGGGAAAACTAATTGAAGCTTTATTAGACTATTATAAAGATCTGGGCGGAGAGTTGGTTTTAAATGCTCCTATCAAAAAAGTTTCTGAACTTCCCGAGAGTAAAATTCAAATTTATGATCTCACTCCCCGGCAATTATTACAAATTCAAGACCTGGATCTAAGTTCGAGTTATAGAAAACGATTGGAAAATTATAAATATGGCGCCGGAGTTTTCAAAATAGATTGGGCATTAGACGGTCCTATTCCTTTTACAAGTGATAAATGTAGGCGCTCGGGAACCATTCACATTGGATTTAGTCCCGAGGAAATGGAAAAGTCGGAACAACTTACAGCTGAAGGAAAAATTTCGGAACAGCCTTATGTGTTATTGGTACAGCCCAGTGTTTTTGATAAAACCAGGGCGCCGGAAGGAAAACATACGGCCTGGGCCTATTGCCACGTACCTAATGGCAGTGAAGAAGATTGTACCAGAATTATCGAAAATCAAATTGAAAAGGCAGCTCCGGGATTTAAAAATTTGATACTTGCTAAAAGCACGATGAACACTAAGGAATTGGAAGTTTTTAATCCTAATTTGGTGGGAGGCGATATCAATGGTGGGCGGCAGGATATTACCCAATTATTTACAAGACCTGTAGCTAAAATTTCCCCTTATAAGACTTCTAATGATAATGTTTATTTGTGCTCTTCTTCAACTCCTCCCGGTGGAGGCGTTCACGGAATGGGTGGATATAACGCTGCTAAACAAGCTATCAAAGATCATTTCAGTTAAAATTATAAAATAAAAAAGTCCGACTTTCCAGCCGAACTTTTATTAATGACTTTAATTTTGCATTTAGATGCTGAAACCAGTTCAGCATGACGCTCTTCAGACCGTCATTTTAATTCGCTTCGGGAGCTACTTTCCTTCTTTGTTTTTCTCTTCTGAAGTAAATTCAACTCTCTATTGGTTTGTCCTTCTACAGAAGAATTCTCTTCAGCCCTTCTTAATAAATAAGGAACCACGTCTTTAACCGGGCCGAAAGGAACCAACTTCGCGGTATTATAATCCTTGCTGGCAAGGTTATAACTAATTTGGTCACTCATTCCGTATAACTGGCTAAACCATACCCTGGGATCATCTTTTGCAATTCCCTGGTCTTCCATGATCTGTACCGCCAGGTAATTGCTCATTTCATTGTGAGTTCCTATAAAGACCGCGATATCATCGATATTATCAAGGCAGTAAGCCAGTACATTGTTGAAATGAAGATCGGTAGCTTTTTTACTTTCGCAAATAGGAGATTTCTTTCCGTATTTTTTAGCTCTTTTATTCTCTTTTTCCATATAAGCCCCGCGAACTATCTTTGCTCCAATTTTAAAACCTTTTTCCTTGGCTTTAGTATGCAGTTCTTTTAGATAATCCAGTCGGTCCCATCGGTAACATTGAAAAGTATTAAAAATAAGCGCCTTTTCAGTATTATATTTCTCCATCATTTCCTCCATCAGATCATCGGCTGCATCCTGCATCCAACTTTCTTCTGCATCTGCGTATAAACGGACACCTTGCTTATGTGCTTCCTCGCAAAGACCTTCAACCCGGGCTTTTGTTTTCTCCCATTCCTCTTTTTCTTTATCATCAAGATTAACGTGAGAACTTAGTTTATGCCAGATTTCGAAGCTACCCAGTGCTGTTGGTTTAAAAATAGCAAATGGAATCTCTGTTTCTTCTTTGGCAAATTTTATAAGATCTTTTTTCACCCGAAATGCCGAATCAAATTCTTCTTCGGTTTTCTTTCCCTCTACCGAATAATCAAGAATACTGGAGAGATTTACCTCGTGCATTTCTTTAATAACCGGCTTGCAATCGTCCTTACTGGTTCCTGCACAAAACTGGTCAAAGATGGTGTTCTTAATTAGTGGTTGTATAGGGAGTTTAGCCTTTAGGGAAAATTTGGTCAATAAAATTCCCGGTTTAATCAGGGAAGGTATTCCCATTACATTAAATAGAAGTAAGGCTCTATTAAGTTCTAAATCAGACTTTAATCTAAATGCTGTCGCTGTATCGTTAAATATTTTCTTCTCAATCATACTTCAAAACTAGCCTTTAAAGTAGTTTAAGGAAAGTGGTTTAGCTAAACTTTAACCGACCGATCGGCTTATTGCGAAAAGAGTTCAGATTAATTTGAAATGGAATATAAAAAGCGTTAATGAAATCTCTTAATATGTTAAGAATTTTAGGAGTAGGGTAGAAACAGTGTGCGAATATTATTAAGTAAGAGTTTTGGCTAAGAATTGAAGTTTCATAACTGAACCTAAACTTTTCTATATAAAGGTCGTTAAATTCAATATCATTTACTTTTATGGCTGCGTAACTCTTAAGAATCCATAAACGGTCTAAAGTTATTCTGCGAATCTCCATAATATTCAATGAAGATATTTATATGCTGTAAATCTGAATAAATCCCTGACTTCAAAATAGTTAAAAATAAGTGAAAAATATCATCTTAATTCTTAAAAATTTTAACAAATATAGGCTTGTTTAAATCTTTTACAGTCGTTTATCTTTGCGGCCTTAACGGAAAGCACATATTCATTACGGTTTTCCATTATTTTCCCTAAACTTAGCGCTTATATTCGCTGAAAGCTTAGGGTAAATTATTAACTTATAATTAAGATTAGCGAGAGTCAAAATGTGACTCACTGTGGCGAAGCCATATTCAGTTGGCAGGTTTTTAGTTGAGACAGTTAACCGACAACCGGTAATCTCAAACTGATAACCGACAACCGAAAAAACCAAATCTACCGTCTACGGACTATTGTCTAAAGACTACCTACTAATAAAAATAACCCCCTGCTTTCGCAACACCCTACTACTGCGAAAGAATTAAAAATGTTTATGGTGTAAATCCAAACCGCATTCCGGCGGGAAAAAAATCTAAAGTTTTAATTGTCTAGAGTAAAGCATTTCAGAAAATGTTTTTAGCTATGCTTATGCTTTTTAGAAATAGATCACAAAATTATAAATGAGCAGTATAAATCACGTATTATTAACAGGAGGAGTAGGAAGTAGGCTTTGGCCGCTTTCAAGGAAAGTCCAAACCCAAACAATATCTAGAGATTTTTTCCGAAAATTCTTTATTTGAATTGGCATTAAAGCGTAACCTGCAATTTTGTAATAAACTAGTTGTGGTTGGGAATAAAGGCAATCGACATTTGTCTGCAGCAAGTCTCAAGAAAACAGGTATTACTGAATATATAGATATTGTAGAAGCCACTCCAAGAAATACTGCTCCGGCTATCGCTTTTGCGGCCTTTGCTGCTCAGTCGGAAGATATTTTATTAGTTACCCCTGCCGATCATATTATTCAGGAAGGCCAGGAATATTCAATTGCGGTTCAAAATGCTATCGCAACTGGCGCAAAAGGATAATATTGTGACTTTCGGAATTCAACCTACCAAACCCGAAACGGGCTTTGGTTATATTGAATATAAAGATGAAACAGTACTTTCTTTCCGCGAAAAGCCTAATGAAGAAACTGCTAAAGATTTTTTAAAACAAGGCAATTTTTTATGGAACAGTGGCATGTTTTGTTTTAAAGCAGGTGTTTTCCTGAAAGAATTAAAAAAATATAATCCTAAAGTTTACGAATCATCACTGGCTGCCTGGCAAAAGGCTGAAGATGGACATCTGGAAGAAGAAAGTTCTCTTCAAATTCCTGCAATTAGTATTGATTACGCGGTGATGGAAAAAAGTGAGAAGATTAAAGTGGTTCCTTCCAATTTTGAATGGAGCGATATGGGAAGTTTTGAAGCTGTTTACGATTATTTGAAGCAAAAAGGTCATCCTGTGGATGATTCTGGAAATATGGTCATTGGTTCAGAAAAATTCTCTGCTTTTTTTGGCCTCAAAAATACAATCCTAGTAGTTACAGAAAGATGCCAATCTGTTACTTCAAAAAGAAGATTCGCAAAAAGTGAAAGAAATTTATCAGAAATTAGGAAAAAAGTAATCCTTCTTTAATTGGATAATATAAATAGCGGAATCCATGTTTCAATCAGTTGGAATCAGTTAAATTTACAATATAAAGCATGAGTAAAAGTAGCATTAATTACCGGAGTTACCGGACAAGATGGAGCTTATTTGAGTGAATTCCTTTTAAAAAAAGGATATATAGTTCATGGGTTAAAAAGAAGATCTTCTCAATTCAATACAGATCGGATAGATCATTTGTACCAGGATCCACATGAAGAAAATCAGAAATTTTATTCTTCATTATGGGGATATGACAGATAGTACCAATCTTATTCGTTTGATCCAGGAAATTCAACCCGATGAGATTTATAACCTTGCAGCAATGAGTCATGTGCATGTTTCTTTTGAAATTCCGGAATATACCGGGAATGCCGATGGACTTGGGTACTTTACGAATTCTGGATGCGGTTCGTTTATTGGGTTTGGAAAAGAAAACCAGAATTTATCAGGCTTCTACTTCAGAACTTTATGGAAAGGTTCAGGAAGTTCCACAATCGGAAACTACACCTTTTTATCCACGAAGCTCCTTATGCTGTAGCTAAAATGTATGCTTACTGGATTACGGTAAATTATAGGGAAGCTTATGATATGTTTGCCTGTAACGGAATTCTTTTCAATCATGAATCTCCATTAAGAGGTGAAACATTTGTGACCAGAAAAATTACCCGTGCTGCTTCAAGAATTGCCCTTGGGCTTCAGGATAAATTTTATCTTAGGAAATCTTGATGCTCAAAGAGACTGGGGACATGCTAAAGATTATGTACGCATGATGTGGATGATCCTTCAGGCAGATGAAGCTGAAGATTGGGTAATTGCTACCGGTAAAACCACCCCTGTAAGAGATTTTGTAAGAATGGCTTTTGCGAAGTAGGAATAGAACTGGAATTTAAAGGAGAAGGTGTAGATGAAAAAGCTTATGTTAAATCCTGTAATAATCCGGATTTTCAACTGGAAGATTGGAAAAGAAGTACTGGCTGTAGATCCTAAATATTTCAGGCCAACAGAAGTTGATCTTTTAATAGGAGATGCGACCAAAGCAAATACAAAACTTGGCTGGACTCCGGAATATGATCTTAAAGATCTGGTAAAGGATATGATGCAAAGTGATGTGAAGTTGATGCAAAAAGATCAGCACCTGAAAGAAGGTGGTTATCAGATTCTGAATTACTTTGAATAATTGAAAATCGATCAACCTGAGCAGTCGATAAGCGATCAACTGACAACTGACAACCGACAATCGATAACTGAAATCACAATAAATACAGAATGAACAAAAATTCAAAAATATATATCGCCGGCCACAGAGGAATGGTAGGCTCTGCCATCTGGAGAAAACTCAGAAGCTGAAGGCTATACCAATCTAATAGGTAAAACCTCAAAGGAACTGGACCTTCGGAATCAACAGGCGGTTAAAGACTTCTTTGAAACCGAAAAACCCGAAGTTGTTATTGATGCTGCCGCAAGAGTTGGAGGTATTCTGGCCAACAATAATTATCCCTACCAGTTCTTGATGGAGAACCTGCAGATACAGAATAACCTGATCGATTTCTCCCATAAATATGATGTTGAAAAATTTATCTTTTTAGGTAGCTCCTGTATTTATCCAAAATGCCCCTCAACCTTTAAAGGAAGAATATCTACTTACCGATAGCCTGGAACCAACCAATGAGTGGTATGCTATTGCTAAAGATTGCAGGGGTAAAAGCCTGTGAAGCTATACGAAAACAATTCGGAAAAGATTATGTAAGTCTTATGCCTACAAATCTATATGGCACTCATGATAATTTTGATCTGGAAACCTCTCATGTTTTACCTGCGATGATCAGAAAATTCCATGAAGCAAAAGAGAATGGAAATGCACCCGTAACTCTTGGGGATCCGGAAGCCCAATGAGGGAATTTCTATATGTAGACGATCTTGCCGATGCGGTTTGCTTTGCTTTAGAAAATAAACTTCCTGAAAATCTATATAATATCGGTACTGGGAAAGATCTTACTATCAAAGAACTGGCAGAACTCATTCAAAAGGTCACGGTCATAAAGGAGAGATCATTTGGGATAGTTCAAAACCTGATGGTACTCCACGAAAATTAATGAATGTGGATAAACTAAAACAAGAAGGCTGGTCTTATTCTACCTCTTTAAAAGATGGTATAAAAAGCACCTATCAGTGGTATTTAAAGAATAATAATTCTTATAAACAAGTGAAATTATAAAAACTAAATCATAAAGCTCATAGAGGAATGCAAAGAGGACATAGAAAAAGCCCTGCGAAGCTCGGCGGCATATACGATATTACTCTGTGGCTAAAAAACTGTTATCATTAAAATTTAACTTTTTAAAAAAAGAAATGAATTATTGGTTAGTAGGAGCAAATTGGAGTGGTGAAGATCAACAAAATGATTTTTATACACGTGGATATTGGGAAATGGGTTATAGTGATGTTGATAAACCAAACTTTGCCGCGAAAAGAGATAGTATAAAAAAAAAGAGATAGAATAGCTGTTAAATCGATGGATGGAAAAGGAGCAAGCACAATTACGATTCACGCTTTTGGTATAGTAAAAGATGTTTCGCAAGGCAAAGTTTATATCCATTGGATTTTGAAAAATATCAATCGAACTGTAGAGAGCAAGGGAGCTTTTAAAACTATTCAAGGACCTTATAATTTTAATGACAATTGGGTGAATAAGATATTTTGTATTTAACCTCTGTGAAGCAATGTTATTTGGAAGCAGAGATCATAAATTTTTAATGATCACATTCTTAATAAACGACCAGATGAAACCTATATAAACTAAATATTAATAACTCTTAAATCATAAAACAAAACATATAATGGAAGATTCAAAAAAGAAAATAAAAGAAATACTTAAAACTGAACCCGAAGAAAACCAAAAGAAAATTTTGTTGGAAACTGCTGCAGAATTTGGTTCCGAAGAATGGAAAGAATCGGTTCAGGACTTAATGAGAAGAATGAATTTGATATAATGATTGCTTCAGAAAGCCGATTTTCAAACATAACCAGTTGTAATTATTTATGAATAAATTTTGTGCTGTGGTTAACTGTTTTTCAATTTTATGACTTCCATCCGAAAATCTCTGAGTACAGGTATTTTCTACAGTGCTATTGCGAGATATAGTGGTGTATTTTTCTCTATATTTATTGGTGCAGTACTTGCAAGATTGCTCACCCCAGCCGAATTTGGAATTGTTGCATTGGTCACTGTTTTTGTCTCTTTCTTCAATTTACTGAGTAACTTTGGATTAGGTCAGGCGGTTGTACAAAACCAGACTATCACAGATAAGGATGTACAATCTATTTTTTCATTTTCTATCTTACTTGGTTTCGTATTTGCAGGATTATTTTTTTTAGCGGCACCTACTATTGCATCGTTTTACAATGAACCTGAATTGATAAATATCTCTAGGCTACTATCGTTGTCAATTTTATTCAATTCTTTACAAATAATGCCAAAAGCACTTTATCAAAAGGCATTAAAATTCAAGCAAATCGGCTTAATCACTTTAAGCACGCAAGTAGTTAGTGGAGTAATTGCTATAATATTGGCTTTTAAAGGATTTAGTTATTATGCCCTGGTCATTAAAAGTATAATAGATGGCGCAAGTACTTTAATTATGTTTTATTGGGGGTCTCCTATAAAAGTAGTTTTAAAAATTAGAAAGGTTGCCATTAAAAAGGTCATTGGATTTTCTTCCTATAACTTTTTATTTAATTTTATTAATTATTTTTCGAGAAATGGAGATAATCTGTTAATTGGTAAATTTTTAGGAACCGCTTCACTGGGATACTATAATAAAGCTTATGCGTTAATGATGATGCCGGTTCAAAACCTTACTCATGTAATTACACCCGTATTAATGCCGGTTCTTTCAAAATATCAAGATAATAAAAATATAATCTACAATTCATATTTAAAAGTAGTTAAAATATTAGCTGTTATTGGTTTTCCAGTTTCAATTTTTCTCTTTTTTTCAGCCTACGAAATCATAAACATTATTTATGGACCACAATGGGATCAAAGTATTCCGGTTTTTAAAATTATTTCTCTCATGGTTGGCGTTCAGATGATTTACGCAAGTGCAAGCTCTGTTTTTCTTGCTATTAACAGAACTGATTTACTTTTTTATTATGGAGTGATTGGTGCTACGGTCTTGTTAAGCGGTATTTCGTATGGAGTATTTTTTGGTAAAAGCCTTGAAGCTGTTGGCTATGGTTTGCTTGTGGCTTTTTGCTTAAATTTTCTTATTGTTTTTTACATGCTTATTCACATCGCACTAAACAAATCCTTTTTTAATTTTTTGAGAATATTCTTATTTCCTTTATTTATAAGTTTGGTAATGGCATTACCTCTTTGGTACTATTCAAAAAATGAAAGCGATAATATATTTTATAATTTGGTCGTAAAATTAGTATTATCAGGTCTAATATTTTGTTCGATATTTTTTAGCAAAAAAGAAAACAGAAATATGATTCAAAAGGGAATAAAACAATACATCATAACGGAATAAATAATATGTTGACTTTAATTTTTTAAGAGCTATGAGGGTTTTAATAATAGGTGGTACTGGTGCAATGGGAATACATTTAGCGGATAATCTTGCCCAAAATGGTATTGATGTGTTTGTTACTACCCGTAGTTCAAGAATATCTGAAAAAAATATAAATTATTTACAAGGCAATGCAAAAGACTTGCTTTTTTTGAAAGAAATTTTATGTGACCGTTGGGATGCCATTGTTGATTTTATGATATATAAAACAGAAGAATTTAAGAATCGAGTTAACTTATTATTAGATTCAACGGTCCAATATATTTTTTTAAGTTCGGCAAGGGTATATGCAAATTCTTATCAAACAATTACTGAAAATACGCCCCGTTTATTAGATGCTTCAGAGGATAAGAAATATCTTTCAACCGATGAGTATGCATTGGCAAAAGCTAAACAGGAAAATATTTTGAAAAATTCAGTTAAAAAAAACTGGACTATTATTCGACCTTACATAACTTATAGCGAAAACCGACTTCAATTGGGTGTTTTAGAGAAAGAGGAATGGCTTTTCAGAGCTTTACATGGAAGAACAATTGTTTTCTCAAAAGATATTGCATCAAAAATAACAACCATGACTTACGGGCTGGACGTTTCAAAAGCAATAATGACACTCATAGGAAATCAACAATCACTTGGTGATATTTTTCATATTACAACAGCAGAGTACCGAACATGGGAGGAAATACTAAATTATTATTTGGCTGCCATTGAGAAAGCTTTAGGATTTAGACCTAAAGTTTTACTACAAGATATGGATAGATTCTTTGAAATACATCCATCAGAATATCAGATCAAATATGACAGACTTTTTAATAGAAGATTTAATAATTCAAAAATATCGAAAGTTATTACCATCCAAAAATTTACTCCAATAGAAAAAGGATTAGAAAATTGTTTATTTGAATTTATAAAAAATCCTATATACAGACATATCAATGGGAAATCTGAAGCATTAAAAGACAAACAAACTAAGGAAAAAACACCTTTGAGAGAGATTCCCGATGTAAAACATAAAATTTTATATCTCTTATATAGATATTTCTCGCCAAAAGTGTTAAACAAGGTAATTAAAATTATAAGATGAATAAATATTATACCGACGAAAAGAATGCGCAGGTAATTCTTGCAATCCTTAAAGAACATGGAATAAGAAAAGTAATTGCGTCACCCGGCACTAAAAATATGTCACTTGTTATTAGCATGCAAAATGATTCATATTTTCAGATGTATTCTTCTGTTGATGAGCGTTCTGCTGCATATATGGCTTGTGGATTAGCTGCTGAATCGGGAGAGCCGGTAGTTATAAGTTGTACAGGAGCAACAGCTTCTCGGAATTATTTATCGGGTTTAACGGAGGCTTACTATCGAAAATTACCCATTCTTGCAATAACTTCAGCCCATGAACTATCCAAAATTGGACATAATGTTGCTCAGATTATAGACCGTAGTACTGCACCAAAAGATTCATTAAGGTATAGCGTGACACTTCCAATTGTTGAAAATGATGATGATTTTTGGGATTGCAATATAAAAGTGAATAATGCCATTCTTGAACTCAAACGCCACGGCGGAGGTCCGGTTCACATTAATTTGCCCACAAAAAACAGCAGGCATTTTGACACAAAATATTTGCCAAAAGCCCGTGTAATTCAACGGATAACACCTTTCAATAATTTTCCTAAACTACCAAAAGGTAAAGTTGCAATACTTGTTGGGTCACATGTAACTATGACTCAAGAACAAACAGAAGTTGTTGACAGATTTTGCGCTTCAAATAATGCTATTGTATTCTGTGACCACACGAGCGGCTATAAAGGAAAATACCGGGTATTGTATGCGCTTGCAGCAAGCCAGCTAACGTTTGATACCTCCGAAGCTCGCCCTGATTTACTCATACATATTGGAGAAATCACGGGGGATTATTACAGTCTGAAAGTATCGGGAAAACAAGTATGGCGGGTCAGTGAAGATGGTGAAATAAGGGACACATTAAAAAAACTCACTCATGTTTTTGAAATGCCAGAACAGAATTTTTTTGAACATTACACAGACAAAAGCTCAAAAATTTCTACTGATTATTTGGATATTTGTAAGAATCATTTGAAAACGCTTTATAACAAATTACCAGAATTGCCATTTTCCAACATATGGATAGCTTCTCAAATGGCGACTGAAATACCTGATACTGCAACTATTCATTTCGGCATATTAAACAGTCTGCGTTCCTGGAACTTTTTTGAGTTGCCAAATTCTGTTACTTCTTATTCAAACGTAGGTGGTTTTGGAATTGACGGAAATGTTTCAGCACTTGTTGGTGCATCATTATTAAATAAAGAAAAACTTTTTTTTGGTGTAATTGGTGATTTGGCATTTTTCTACGATATGAACGTTGTGGGAAACCGCCATGTTGGCAATAATTTGCGTATCCTTTTGGTTAACAATGGCAAAGGAACAGAATTCAGGCAATTTAGTCACGCAGCTGAACAACATGGGGAGGATGCTGATGAATTTATTGCAGCAGCAGGGCATTTCGGTAATAAATCAAAAACACTTATTAAACATTATGCACAAGATTTGGGATTTGAATATTTAAGTGCCGGGAATAAAGAAGAGTTTGAACAGCTTTATGAACGATTTCTATATGCGAAAATCACGGATAAGCCAATGCTTTTTGAAGTTTTCACCAATAGCGAGGATGAAAGCGAAGCTTTGGAAAAAATAATGAATATTGAAGCAGATGTTAAAGGAAAAGCAAAAAGTATGGCGAAGCAAGTATTGGGAACCAAAGGAATTAATTCCCTAAAAAAAATAATGCGCAAATAGAAATTTAGAAATAAAATACATTATATGAGAATAGGAATACTCACTTTTCATTGGGCCGATAATTATGGAGCTTTACTGCAGGCATACGGCTTGTGTGAAACCTTAAAAAAACTTGGTAATAAAGTAGAATTAATTAATTTGCGACCCAAAAGAGAGAAAAAAGATTTGCGATATTATTTTATATCAAGGCCTTTTTACATATTTCGAGATAAGCATCTACCCGTTCAAAAACAAATATTTTATTCTTCAGAAGAATTACGAAAATTTAATTTTAACCATGATATTTATATCGTTGGAAGTGATCAGATTTGGAATAAAGATATTACTAGAGATCAAAAATATTCCTATTTTTTCGATTTTTTGCCAATCAATAAAAAAAGGATTACATATGCTGCATCTTTCGGTTTATCTGAATGGATGTTTAATAAAGAAGAGACAAATAGTATAAAAGAACTAATTAATAAATTCCAAGCAATATCTGTAAGGGAAAATACGGGTAAAAACTTAAGTGAAGAGTATTTAGGAGTTAATGCTTCGGTTGTTCTTGATCCGACTTTATTATTAGGGGATTTTTCTAATTTAATAAATTCAAAAACAAAAACTACTAATGAGATAGCTTGTTTTAAGTTTAAGCAAGACAAAAAATTTTACAATTTTGCAAGAGAATTAATGGCTCTTGAAAACAAAAAAATCCGATTACTAAATAACAACCTTCCAGTAAGAGGTTTTAAGTGGAGTCCATTTGCAAGTGTACCGCATTTAATAACCCGTATTAAGCAAGCTTCATTAGTTGTTACAGATTCTTTCCATATAACCTGTTTAGCAATAATTTTCAAAAAGCCAATGATTATTTTACCTGCCAATCCAAAAAGAACAGGACGAATAACTGATTTATTCAAAGCATTGAACATCGAAAATCATTTTTATCATTCATACGATGAAGCATTGGAGAAAAAAAATTGGAGAAAAAAAATTAACTATCAGCAAGTAAACGCATTGTTAAACATACTTAGAGATGATTCTACTGCTTTTTTAAAAAAGAATTTAAAATAAATAATGTTTTCAGTTGTAATTCCTTTATATAATAAAGTAAGTAAAATTAAATATACTATTCAATCTGTTTTAAATCAATCATTTCACGATTTTGAAGTTATTATCGTTAACGACGGTTCAACCGACAAAAGCTTGGAAGTTGTTCATTCATTTAATGATTACCGTATTAGAATAATCAACCAGGAAAATGGCGGTGTTTCTTGCGCCAGGAATCGAGGGATAAAGGAAGCTAAATATGATTGGATTGCTTTTTTGGATGCAGATGATCTTTGGAAAGAGAATAAATTGGAATTAGTGAATAACACAATTTTAAATTATCATTGTAAAACGTGGGTTATTACAGGTTTTAATACGATTTACGGGAAAAGAACTGTCAATAATACGTATAAAAAATTTCATTTTTTAAATAATGTTTTTGATGATTTATTGGCTGGCTTAAAAATTCAGACTAGTGCAGTTATTGTGAAAAAAGATCTGTTTTTACGTGAAGAGAGACTTTATTTTAGGGAAGGTATTAACAATTCGGAAGATAGAGAAGTCTGGTATAAATTAGCTTGTCTAGATTCCTCTCCATTTTATTTAAATGTTACATTATCTGATTATATAATTGACCAATCAGGCAACTCTTTAACTTCACAAAAACTTGCAATTTCTAAAACTAATTTTCTAAGTATGCAAGAAAGGTTAAATCATTTTCTAGTGGAATTAAATCAGCAGGATGCCACTAAATTAATTAAATACATACATATTTTTAATAAAAAAGTAATTTTCAGCAGATGGTCAGTCAGTAATACGTTTCCTGAGGACTTTAAAAAACATTTAAATTATTATGAATATTTATTTTTAAAAAATAGTCTGTTTTTACCACAGATTATAAAAAAAATAATAAAAAAATCATTAGCTAAATAATAAAATGAATAGGGAACTAATAGTTGCTGCTTTTATTGTTGATATTTTTAGTTATTCTGTTATCCTTTGCCTTAAGGAAGAATAAAGAGAATGCCTTAAATGGGGCAGTTTTAAAATATACGTTTTATTAAACCCTCAATGTGTGTTTTTTTAGAATTATATTGATTTTTTGATAACCATAATTGACTTTTCGTAGATGTTTATTTGACTTAAACAGCAGTGTTGCTTTTACGTGTAAAAACGCTTTAAATGAATAAAATTTATAATATTATATTTTTTCTACTATTATTTGGATTATTTTTCCTAAAGCCGGATTTTAAAAGTTCTTTAGATTCAGGAAAATTAATGTTGTTTTCTTTAATTTTTCTAAGTGCTGTTTTTTTACATTTTTATAAATATTCAAAAATTTATAAGAACTGGTTTCGTTTGGATGTTTTCTTTTTATTAGGCTTTGGAATAGTTCATTTTCAATGGCCAATAATGTATTCCTTAAGTGGAATTTCCCCAGAATTTATTACTAGGGTTTGGGTTGATGAGATTTATGTCAACTATGGTGCCTGGCTCTCCACCATTGGTGTTGTATGCTGGATCATTGGCTTTTCCGTCATGAAAACTGCTAAAATGAAAAATGACACAGTATGGATACTTAATTACAAAAAATTATTAAATTTTAGTATTATATTATTCATGTTTCTTCATCATCACGGCTGGTAAAGACTTTCTAACAGGAGGAGTTTACAAAGGTACTGGGAGCGCCGGTCGGATGGATCTGCTATTTCTGTTTACATCAAACTAATATTTTCAATTGCCATTATTTTACTCACTACAACAATTATCACTGCAAATAAGCATTTATATAAATCAAATATTATTAAATGGTTTTTTAGTCTGGATAAAAGATTTCTCATTTTATTTTTCAGCTATATAATTATATTTTTATTAATAGGAGATAGAGGAGGCCCTATTTCCTTACTTTTGAGTACAATAATTTTAATAGGCACAATGTTTCGGCCAATAAATTTTTTTGAACTTACAACATCGGTAATAATTGGAGCTGTACTTATGACCATAATTTCTTTGGGAAGAAGTGAAACTTCCGGATTAGGAATTTTAAATGCAGGTGCTGAAAAATTTGAATACTCCTCAGGATATGATACCACATTGGAATTGGCAAATAGTGTGAGAACACTCTATAAAACATTAACTGTAGTGCCGGAAAATCAAGAATTTTTTTATGGAAGCTTATGGGCAGGCGATCTTTTAGCACCCTTGCCATTCTCGCAATCTTTATATCTTAACCTAACTGGAATTCCCGGATATAAAATTAGTTCTACTGGTTATATTACCTATCTGACTTTTGGAAAAAATCCATCATCGGGTGAAGGAACAACATTAATTGCAGATATTTATTTAAACTTTGCCCTATTTGGAGTTATAATATTTATGTTTCTACTTGGGATTTTTTTTAAAAAAACTTCTAATGAATTGGTTCTTCAAAATAATTTCAAATGGTTGATTGTTGCGGCGATTATGGCAAGTTTTTCTCTTTATTTTAGTAGGTCTGGGTTGTTTATAATGCTAAGACCAATTATCTGGAGTATTATACTAGCGTTTCTTTTTGTTAAAAAATATAAATATTCCGAATGAAAATATTCTTGATTATTCCAACCTTAAAACAAGGTGGTGCGGAAAGGGTCATGTCAGAATTGGCGAATGAATTTATTTTTCAAAAACAATGAAGTACATCTTATATTATTGGCAAAAAGCTTAAACTTTTATAAGGTAAGTGACAAAGTTGTTATTCATAATTTGGGTTTTGAGAATAGAGGGAAATTGCAAAAGTTAAATTCAGAAATTAGAACATTTTATAAATTACGAAAGCTGTTTATAAAGGAAATGCCGGATACCTGCCTTAGCTTTATGGAAAAATATAATATTTTTACAATTCTGGCAAGCCGTAAATTAAAATTAAAAATTTTCATATCTGATAGAAGTAATCCTAAAAAAAGAATTCCTTTTTTTATAAACTATTTGAGAATCTACATGTATAGATATGCTACAGGTATTGTTGCTCAGACAAACTTGGCAAAAGAAATATTGGAAACATCAACCCAAAATAAAAACATACAAGTCATACCGAATCCGGTGAGAACAGTTTTAAAGTATCCTAATATTAAACGTGAAAAAATTATTTTAAACGTTGGAAGATTAATTACGGAAAAGGGGCAGAAATATTTAATTGAAGCCTTTTCAAAATTAAATGAACCAGAATGGAAACTTATTATTTTGGGAGAAGGAGCGTTACGGCAAGATTTAGAAAGTCAAATTGAAGCCTATAATTTAAAAGATCAGGTTATAATGCCAGGTACAGTTAGCAATGTTGATGAATGGTTAGCTCGAGCATCTATTTTTTGTTTTCCTTCAGTTTCGGAAGGATTTCCAAACGCCTTAATAGAAGCAATGGCTGCCGGTTTAGCCTGTTTGAGTTTTAATTGTGATGCTGGGCCAAACGAAATTATAGATCATGATAAAAATGGATTATTAATACCTGTAAAAGATGTCGAAACTTTATTTGAACAACTTAGTTTTCTGTGTAATGATAATGAAAAGCGCTTAAAATTGGGATTAAAAGCTATTGAAATCCGGGAATTTTTAAATTCTAATAAAATTGCCAACAACTATCTGGATTTTTTTTCATCTACAACACAAGTAAATTGATTAATGCGAATAGGTATTGATGCTTCGAATGTTGGTGGTGGCCTTGGTTTATCCCTCGCTCTCTAAATCCTGATATATAAATTTCACAATGAAACAAAATAGAAAATTAATAATTGACGGTTCAAGTATAAGAGACGGAGGTAGTATTACCCACATAAGTGAAATATTAAATGTTATAGAAGAAAGGAATGTCCTATTTGATGAAGTTATAATATTTAGCAATAAAGGGACTCTTCAAAAGATTAATGATCGTAAATGGTTAACTAAAAAGCACCATCCTTATTTAGATAAATCTTTGCCATTCATAATCCTTTGGAACATTCTTTATTTTAAATTTTACTTAAAGAATCAAAAGGAATCAATTCTACTTGACCCTGCCGGTAGGTATATTGGTAGCTTTTATCCTTTTATTTCCATGAGTAGAAATATGTTAATTTTCGATGAAAGGGAAAGAAATAGATATGGTTTCTCGCGGATGAAATTTAAATTTAAACTCTTACGAAAGCTTCAAATGACATCCTTTGAAAGAGCAAAGGATGTTATTTTCATAAGTGATTATGCAAGGCAAAGTATAAATTCGTATTTGCGGAAAGATGTTCGCTTATCTCCATTAATTCATCACGGAGTAAATAATAAATTTGCAGGTCCTTCTATTGGGCAAAGAGGAATAAATGAATATGATTTTACTCATCCTTTCCGATTTTTATATGTATCCACTATAAGTGTATATAAACATCAGCGAAATTTGATTCAAGCCTTTTACGAATTAAGACGAGCAGGTTTTCCCGTTACTTTGGATTTGGTTGGTGGCGCTTATCCCCCTGAACTTAAAAAATTTGAATCTCTAAAAAAGAAAATAGATCCTAAGGGAAATTTTATTTTTTATCATGGCAAACAGGACTATGAAAATATTCAAAATTTTTACCGGAAAAGTGATGGAGTAATATTTGCTTCAACTTGCGAAAATATGCCAAATGTTTTAATCGAATCCATGAAGTCGGGCCTACCAGTGCTATGCTCCAATTTCCCACCAATGCCAGAATTTATAGGTGCAGATTATAAATTCTATTTCAATCCTTTATTAATATCCTCAATAAAGGAAAATATCAGATTGTTTTTAGAATCACCAGAAGAAAGAAACGCGGCAATAGTTTCATGTCAGAACAAGGTCTCAGATTTGACATGGTTCTCATGTGCCAAAAAAACCTTTTCAATTCTCTACAGTAACTTAATTAAATAAAATAACTTTTATGTATATCTTGGGAATAAACGCTTATCATGCTGACAGTTCAGCGGCTTTACTTAAAAATGGTGAAGTTATTTATGCAACTGAGGAAGAACGGCTTGAAAGGATTAAGCATTGGGCAGGATTACCCTTAAAATCCATGGAATTTTGTTTGAAGGCAGAAGGCATATCAATTCACGACGTAAAGGCTATTAGTATTGGCCGGGATCCTAATGCTAAGACTAAAAACAAAATGGCTTATATGATGAAGCGCCCTAAGTCTGCATGGGGAATGTTTTCCCAGAGATTTAAAAACAGGGGTGATCTTAACAATATTGAGGACGAAATAAAAAGCTATTTTGGACATTGCCCTGAAATAATTAACGTGGAACACCATCGTGCACATTTAGCCTCAGCCTTTTTTTCAAGTCCATTTAAAGAAGCAGCAATTATTTCTATAGATGGTTCCGGCGATTTCTCTACTGTAATGATTGGAAAAGGAAAAGACAATAAAATCGAAGTATTGGAATCTCAAGATTTTCCCGTTAGTGTCGGTATAATTTACTCTGCCTTTACACAATTCTTAGGTTTTCCTTATTATGGAGATGAATATAAAGTTATGGGACTTTCACCCTATGGCGAACCAAAATACATTGAAGCCATGCGCGATATAGTTTGGCCAGGTAAAAAGAACATTCTGGAATGGGATAAATCTTATTTTGATTTGACTGGGGGAATTATTTCATACGACGATAATATGCCTGTCGTAAGCCAATTGTTTCGAGAAGAGAAATTTAAAAAAGCATTCGGTAAAAAGCGCTCAAATGATCCCATCAATCAACGACATAAAGATATCGCTGCAAGTCTACAGCGCAGGACAGAGGAAATAATTTTTGAAATAGTTGAAAGAGCTTATCAATTGACCGGTTGTAAAAATGTTGCTATTGCAGGTGGTGTGGCGCAGAACAGTGTTGCCAATGGTAAGTTATTGCAAAATACTTCATTTGAGGAACTTTACATTCCAAGTGCGGGCCATGATGCAGGAATAGCCATGGGAGCAGCTCAATATCATTTCTTTCATGTATTGAATCAGGAGAGAATTGAACCTGTGTACAATGCAAATTTGGGTATTTCATTTAGCAATGAACAAATAAAGGTCACTTTGGATGAAATGCAATTGAGCTACGAGTACAAAGAAGATGATGAATTATTTCCTTTTGTTGCAGAGATGGTGGCCAACAGTAAAGTAATCGGATTTTTCGATGGTGCAGCTGAATTTGGACCAAGGGCCTTGGGAAGCAGGTCAATAGTTGCTGATCCAAGGAACCCGAAAGCACAAGCACTACTGAATGAGAAAATTAAAAAAAGAGAATCATTCCGACCCTTTGCACCCAGCATATTAGAGGAATTCGGCAATGAATATTTTGAGGATTATCAGTTTACACCTTTCATGGAACGTGTTCTTCCCATTAAAGAGGGAAAAAGAGGTGAAATTCCCGCAGTAACCCACGTAGATGGAAGCGGAAGATTACAGTCAGTACGAAAAGAGTTGCGCCCGCGATACCATAGCTTAATTGAAGCCTTCTACACAATTACGGGGGTCCCAATTTTGATAAATACTTCCTTTAATGAGAATGAACCAGTGGTTAACTTTCCAAAGGAAGCGATTGATTGCTTCCAACGCACGAAAATGGACGCGCTGGTATTAGGTAATTTTATATTAAAAAAATAGAGTTAATCCAGATATGCTCGACTTCAAATATTATATTGTTACAAGAGAATATCTCCTATTCGCCTATAGGTTAAAATTATAGTAAAATGACAGCTGAACTGAAAATACAAATAGAAGAAATAAAAAGAACAGGAGATGATTTCCAAATCCTGGTTTTAGCTGGCATAGGAAGCTTTAGTCTTATAGTTAATGAGTGTCTTCAAAGCAGTGAGATTTATCAGGCAAAGATTCTCGATGAAAATTCCGCAGTCGTTCTTATTTCTCCAGAATTAGAATTAGAGCGATGTTTTGAAAAGATCCACGTAATGATTGATTCTTTAGGAAAGATAATTAATATTAAAACCTTGAATAATGATCTTAAGCTAAAACATTTTTTACAGCAGGAAAACTTTGCCGGATGAAAGTCTCAATAATTACAGCCACTTACAACAGCGAAGCGAGTATAGCCTCAGCTTTAAAATCTATTGAAAAGCAGGACTACGAGTATATTGAATGGATAATTATTGATGGATCTTCTAAGGACAAAACTTTGGTAATTATCAAAAATGGCTATTCAGGAAGTTTGAAAATCGTTTCAGAAAAAGACAAGGGTATTTATGACGCCTTGAATAAAGGTGTGGGAATGGCTTCCGGCGATATTATCGGTTTTTTACATTCCGATGATCTTTTTGCTTTCAGAAATATAATTTCACAAATAGCTAGCGTTTTTAATCAAAGCCAGGTGGATGGTGTTTATGGAGATTTACAATATGTAGATAAAGAAGATACAGCAAAGGTTATTCGTTTTTGGAAAAGTGAACCATTTAAACCACAGCTTTTAGATAGAGGCTGGATGCCTGCACATCCTAGTTTGTTTTTAAGGAAAGAAGTTTACAAAAAACATGGACTTTTCAATTTGGATTATAACATAGCAGCAGATTACGATTTGATGCTAAGAATATTTAGTGATAAATCTTTAAAATTCCACTACCTACCGAAAGTTGTTACTAAAATGAGGGTGG
Organism: uncultured Flavobacteriaceae bacterium; assembly: GCA_963727565.1. Classification (GTDB taxonomy): domain Bacteria; phylum Bacteroidota; class Bacteroidia; order Flavobacteriales; family Flavobacteriaceae; genus Salegentibacter. The sequence continues at coordinate 717,217 of CAVSGU010000004.1, read as the reverse complement.
GGGGTGCCAGTAACCGTAGCTTAAAAAACATCAAATTAAAATCTACAGAAGATTTAAAGGCGTTAAAAGCAAATGGAATCAAAAAACCATTTAAAGGTTTTAGCTTATAAAAATTTTTCTAAGTTGAGTCAGTTTGTGAAGAAGTAAGGGGTGTCAGTTTTCTGTTGTCTGTTTTCTTTTTTTCTATTGTAAGTTGACACCAAATTACGAATGTTTTTTATTACTGTCACTTCGTTTTTTCCTTCGGCTATCACCTCAGGCTCACTGTTACATTGTGTTTTTTAACAAATAAATTTAGGTGTTGAAAGGTTGCTTCAGTTGTGCCTCCTTCGCAATGATGGTGGAATTCTGTACTCTAGATCAAGGTAGATCCCCGAACAAAAATCGGGGTAGACTCTGATATGAAATCAGGATGACGAATAAAATAGATCTCCCTACAGATCGGTATTAACCAACCAAAACCTACTTATTATGAATATTTTAGATCAAGAGGTCCTTTTAGACCTGTTTCATAGGTATTACCTGTTTTTTGCGGGCTGTGTTTTTCTATTGGCTTTTGTACTTACCTGGTACTTTACACCAAAAGTACTTTGGGTAAGCCGGGAGAAAAACATGATGAAAGAAGTAAATGAACGCAGTTCCCATAGTACTGCAATTCCACCTTTTGGTGGTGTTGCTTTTTTCCTGGTGCTAGTACTTGTGATAAGCGTTTTACAAGCGCTAAGAACTTCCCCTACCGGGAACCATTTAATTATAGGACTTACTTTTCTTTTTATGGCCGGTTTAAAAGATGATTTGGTGATCTCTTCGGCTAAATTAAAATTTGTTAGTCAGCTATTCGCTGCCGGGTTTATTATTTTTTCCCCAGAGTTACAGTTGACAAGCTTACACGGGTTTTGGGGGATCTTTGCTATTCCTGCCGTTTTGGGCTATGCATTTAAAGGACTTATCGTGGTAGCGCTTATTAATGCTTATAATTTGATAGATGGAATAGACGGCCTGGCCGGGATTTCAGGAATTGTGATTTCCCTTACCTATGCCATGGTTTTTTATGCCACCGGCCATCCATATTTTGTATTAGTAAGCTTAACCGTAGCAGGAATTTTAGCTGCTTTTCTCCGGTTTAATTTTTCACGGGGAAAAAGAAAAATGTTTATGGGAGATGGCGGAAGCCTGGTGATTGGCTTTATGATCGCTTTTTTAAGTCTAAAGATCCTGGTAATGCAGCCCTATGAACCCTTAATGAGGGAAGGTTTTGTACCCGAAAATAGGTTGTTGTTTGCTTTAGCCGTTTTATTTATTCCAATTTTTGATACCCTTCGGGTGATTGTTATTCGTCTTAATGAACGGGAAAACACCTTTTGAAGCCGATCGTAACCATATGCACCATGTATTGCTGGATAACGGCTTAAGTCATAAAAAAGCTAGTTTTATACTTGGAGGATTAAACCTTGCCGTAATCATTATTTATATGATGTTAAGTCGGGATCTAAAAAGTATTGGTATGAGCCTGGCCATGATCGCTATTTTTGCTGCAGTGGCAATTGCTTTCGCCGGACTAAAAAGAAAGTCACAGCAAAGAACGATGCTATACGGTAGGCCAAAAGGAATTAGGGTGGATAGGGAAAGAAGAGAGAAGTAGTGAAGAGTGAGAAGTGAATAGTTGAAAGTGAATAGTGAGAGGAAACGCAAACAACAAACAACAAACCAAAACAAAAACTAACCAACCCCAACTCACAATCGAGAACTGAAAACACAACCCACAACTGACAACCCACAACTCAAACTACAGACTAAAGTCTACGGGCTTTTTTAAGTAAAAATTAACATGAATCAATATATTTGCACAAATTTTCAAATTGAATGAAATTACCCCAATTTTTTCGATTCTCTTTCTTAGGTCTGCTGTTATTAGCCTTGCTTCTTCTTGTGTTTCACGGCAGGAGATCGTTTACTTCCAGGGACTGGAAAAAGCTGAAGCCGCTAATGGATAAACAACGAGAAAAAAGCTTAAAAATTAAACCTAATGATCTACTTACTATAAGTGTTTCAGCACCGGAACAAACTGCCGCTTTACCATTTAATCTTCCGGTAATTGGCGTGCCTCAAGGAGGAATGGATATGGGAATGGCTGTCTATGGACGTCAGCAATTGCAAACCTACCTGGTAGAAGAGAATGGAGAGATTGATTTTCCTGTTCTGGGCAGGTAACCGCAGAAGGGCTTAGTCAACAGCAACTGGCTGCAAAACTCAAAGCACAAATAAAGAGATATGTTCAGGATCCTATTGTAAATGTAAGGCTGGTTAATTTTCAAATTAGTGTTTTAGGCGAAGTAAATCGCCCGGGAACTTTTGATGTTCAGGATGCTTATTTTACTTTACCCCAGGCCCTTGGGATGGCCGGAGATTTGAGCATTTATGGAAAGCGGGATAATGTTTTGGTGATGCGAGAAGAAAACGGTGTGACCACGCATGCTTATCTCGATCTGGGAGATGCTAATGTTATTAATTCTCCCTACTATTATTTACAACAAAACGATGTGGTTTATGTAGAGCCGAATGGCCCACAACGTCAAAGTGCAAGTTATAACCGGAATGCCGGAGTTTATATTTCAATAGCCTCAGTATTGGTTTCTGTGGCAGTACTTTTAACAAGATAAGAATTTATGTCTCAACAATCTACCCCAAATCGCCCCCAGGAAGAAGAAATCAACCTAAGGGAAGAACTCGAAAAATACCTACGCTACTGGCCCTGGTTTATTATTGGTGTGGTCCTTTGTGTATTCATTGGTTTTATATATTTAAAATATACTACAGCAGAATATAGTACTACCGCGAGTATCATTATTAAAGATGAAAAGAGCAAAGGGCCATCTTCTGAAATGGCGGCTTTTGCCGATCTCGGTCTGTTAGGCGGAATGGGCGCCAGTAGTATCGAAAATGAAATCGGCATCTTAAAGTCTAAAACTTTAATGACCCAGACCATTAAGGCGCTAAACCTTAATATTACTTATTTTGAAGAAGGAGCTGTAAAATCCAAAGAACTTTATTCTAAATACTGCCTTTTGAAGTGGTGGCGCTTCAGTTAGATGAAGAGAGTTTAGAGAATGCTATTAAAGAAGAATTAGGAAATACTTTCTATATAATTCCGAAATCTGAAGAGAAATTTCAGCTCGTTAATACGGAAACCGGGGAAATAATTGAAGGAAAATTTGGAGCCCCTGTAACTATAGATTTTGCTACTGTCACAGTAGAAAGAACGGGGATAAACCTGGAAGAGGATGCCGGAAAGATTGGAGTACGCTTTAGTCCATTAGAATCAGTTGTGGGAAAATACCGCGAAGCAGTTCAAATTAATTTAACCGATAAGAATTCAAGCTTGCTGGAGTTGAGCCTGGTAGATCCTGTAAGAGAAAAAGCACAGGATATTCTGGACCAGTTAATTCTGGAATATAATCAACAGGCGATACAAGATAAAAACCTGGTAGCCACTAATACCGCTGAATTTATAGATGAAAGACTTGCTATCATCAACCAGGAACTGGATTCGGTAGAGGTAGGTAAAGAGGAGTTTAAAGAGGCTAACCAGCTTACCAATATAGAGGCTGAATCTGAAATGTTTATTGAAAATGCCAGTGATTATAAAAAGCGGCAGCAAGAAGTAGGAACTCAACTGGAACTAGCCAATGCAATGATCACTTACCTGGAAACAGGAAGTAATTCAGATCTTTTACCGGCCAACCTGGGAATTCAGGAAACTGGAGTCAACGAACTTATAGGGGAATATAATACACTTGTTCTTGAACGGAACAGGGTTTTAAGCGGTTCAACCGAAGAGAACCCGGTAGTGTTAAGACTTAATGCTCAAATTGAGCAAATGCGCGCCAATGTTTTACAGAGTCTGGAACGAATGCGAAACAATTTCAGGATCGCTGAAAAAGATCTGGATAGGCAGATGGCTGTTATTGGTTCACAAATATCTTCGGTCCCATCAAAGGAAAGACAATATCGTGGGATAGAAAGACAACAGAATATCAAAGAAGCTCTTTATTTGTTCTTACTCGAAAAGCGGGAAGAAAATTCTTTATCCCTTGCAGTAACTGCTCCAAAAGCAAAAATTGTAGATGATGCTTATAGCAGTAATACCCCGGTTTCGCCAAAATCCAAAATAATTTTATTAGCCTCGCTTATCCTTGGGCTTTTAATTCCTTTCCTCATCATTTATTTAAGAGGATTACTTAATAACAAGGTTAGAAGTAGAGAGGATCTGGAACAGCAAGCGAAAGAAATTCCCGTGGTAGGAGAAATTCCACGAGTAGAGAAGAAGAATAGTGAAATGGTCTTAAAGAACGACCGTAGTGTACTTGCCGAGGCTTTTAGGATCTTACATACCAACTTGCAATACCTTATTGTAAATACGGCAGATAAGGATACTGGGAATACCATCTTTGTAACTTCAACAGTAAAGGGAGAAGGGAAAACCCTGGTTTCTTTTAACCTGGCTGCAACCCTGGCAAATACCAATAAAAAAGTGCTAATTGTAGGGGCTGACCTTAGAAATCCTCAATTGCAGCGCTTTGAAAAAGATGCCAGGTCACATATTGGGGTAAGTGATTACCTGGCTAACGACGAGCTGAAACTTAAAGACTTAATTAGGGAGTCTAATACCGAAAATCCTAACCTGCAGCTTTTACCTTCGGGTACTATTCCGCCAAATCCATCTGAACTCTGGAGAAGACCCAAAACCGGGGAAATGTTTAAGGAACTGGAACAAATGTATGACTATGTAATTGTTGATACCGCTCCTTCCTTACTAGTAACCGATACCTTCCTTATCAATAAATGGGCAGATGTTACCTTATATGTGGTAAGGGCCGGCCATACCGAAAAGAAACTATTACAATTCGCAGTAGACTCTAAAAGAGACGGGAAATTCAAAGATCTTAATTTTGTATTGAATGATGTAAAATGGGCGAACTTCGGTTATGGTAATAAATATGGCTATGCCTACGGTGAAGAAAAGAAAGTCTTTTCTTAAAGCGTCTTATGAATAAAGCCGCAATTTATTAAGCCCCTTGTTTTTTACCTGTCATTGCGAGTTATCAATTGACCGAAGGGAAATTGGTAACGCGGCAATCTGTTCGAATTGATCTCAAATTATCAAGAACAGATTGCTTCAGTCGTACCTCCTTCCAATGACGGGCAGAATTGATCTAAAATACACCGTCATTGCGAGCGACGAAGGAGCACGGCAATCTTTTGGATGAAGTTTCGCTTTAAATCGAAAGTATTCTTAACAATCAAAAGATTGCGTCAATCGTACCTCCTTTACAATGACGGATACCGGGAGAGCACGACATTCCTTCTTTAGGATCTTTTTGAGTTCTTGCTATTTACTCATACTTCCAATTAACTATTAACTAATCACTTAAAATACTTACTCCTATTTCATTAATGAAAAAACTACTTTTCTTAAGCTTTTTCTGCATAATATCTATTAGCGCTCAAGCACAGTGGGATTTTTCGGGTTCGGTAAATCTTAACGGGTATATTCACGACGGGGAATTGCAACGTCTTCCTTTTTGGATGTATCATAACCAGCGAGGGCGAATTTCAGAAGAAACTAATATTTCGGGATGGATCTCAGCAAAGACTTTTAAAGAATTCAGAAATGGAAATTCTTTAGAGATCGGTGCCGGGGTTTTATATCAGGATGGAATTAGTGATGAAATTTTCCTGGATGAAATTTATGCCGCTTATAATAATGACTGGCTGGAAGCCGTAATTGGAAGAAAACAGGAGGAAGAGCTTTATAAGGGATTAAGTGCTACTAATGAAAGTATCTTATGGTCTTTAAATGCCAGGCCGATGCCGGGTGTTTCTTTGGCTACAAATCGAACCATCTTTTTCAGCTCACAGTCCGCTTTTGGTTTTGAAGCGCATTGGAGTGATTATTTGATGGGAGAAGATCGCTTTGTAAATGGATGCCCGTTTGCACCACAAAGGTTTTAAATTTGTGTATCGTCCCAATCCAGATTTTGAAATGAAAGCAGGAATTCGTCATTTTGCACAATGGGCCGGAGACTCTCCAGAATCTGGCCAACAACCTGATGGATTTTCCGATTATATTAAAGTGATTACAGGAAGGGAAGGTGGCGAAAATGCAGTTGGAGGAGATCAGGTTAATGTTTTAGGCAATCATTTGGGAACTTATGAATTGGAAATAAGAAAAAGACTTTCTCCTGAAATGCAACTAAACTTCATATACAACCATATGTTTGAAGATGGCACCGGCAGTCGCTTTGCTAATTTTCCTGATGGGCGCTATGGAGTTTTCCTAGATTTCGACGATGATCGCCGTCTGATCAATGGATTCTATATGAGTTTTATTATACCCGGAACCAAAGTATCAATTCCAGTGCACCACATAAGAATGATAATTACTTAAATAATTTTCTCACATATCATTCCGGATTTACTTATGAGCGTAGAATTATAGGACTTCCATTTTTTACTTATGATGAGGAATTAGACCAGGTAGTAAATAATAAATTTAGTGCACATCACTTAGGGATCTCCGGGAATTTTTCTAATTACTTTGAGAGTTATCCCTGGAAGCTCTTGATGAGTTTTTCTCATAATGAAGGAAGGTATGGTAGATTTTATGATCCTAACAGGGATATTTTTTCCGGCTTGTTCGATATTAATTTACTACAATCTTTTGTACAGTTAAATGTGCAATTAGGACTGGAATTAAGCAATGTAGCCGAGCCGCTTTATGGAGCCGGGATTAATTTAAGAAAGGAGTTTTAAGTTAAGCGTGCTATGTTAAAGATCAAAGACTTATTCCAGGAGTCAAACCTTATTACTAAATTAGCATAAAACGATTCAAAATTAAGGTTCACAGATCGTCAACACAAAATAGAAAGCCTTTATACATACAGGGTGCGATAGCCTAAACTGACTCCTGCCGGGGTCACGAATTCAATTACAAAACAAAACCTCTTGATAACTCTCGAGGTTTTGTTGTTTTAATCGATAAGCGAGCGAGATTTAAATGCCCGAGACTTGCTTAATGGTAATTTATTTACGTCATTTCTAGCAACTAATAGCTTATCCGAGATAGTTTGCAAATTTAGGTGTTAGATGCTGAAACCAGTTCAGCATGACGAAAGCTACGTCACCCCGAATTTATTTCGGGGTCTAAGAAGAGATTTTCAATAATTAAATGCTCCGTGGCTTTTTGTGAATTTTCAGTAGGAAAATTAATATTAGTATAAATCTACCTATTGTAGTAAGGCAGCAAATTATAAAACTACAATCTTAAATATTGCCCTTCATAATTTCCGAAAATATTTCAAAAGACTTTAATCTTTCTTGATGATCATAGATATGAGAAACGGCCATAATTTCATTTACACCGGTTTCCTTTAGAAATGTCTCGGTTTTTTCTTTTATAGTACCAGGATCGCCAATAAATGCATATTTAAGCATTCGCTGAAAACCTGGGTGAGCAAGAATTTCTCTATGTTCATTAGTGAAATCTTCCGGGGGTTGCATATAATCTATATTTCCACTCATTACACCAAGCATCATTTTTATAAGTGAAGTCGATATTTTTTCGGCTTGAGCCGTAGTATCTGCGGCGATTATGTTTACACCGGCAATGGTATAGGGCTTTTCTAAAAATTTAGAAGGTTTAAAGTTATTATGATAGATGCTCAATGCCTGGTGCAATTGTGCCGGTGCGAAATGACTGGCGAAAACATAAGGTAATCCCTGTTCGGCGGCAAGATGCGCACTATCGGTGCTTGATCCCAATATATAGATGGGCACATTAACTCCTTCAGCTACGGCGGCCCTTACTTTTTCCTGAGCATTTTCTACTGAAAAATATTTCTGAATTTCTTTTACTTCCTCCGGAAATTTAAAAACCGATTTCATTCGGTCTGACCGAATTGCCTGCGCAGTTACCTGATCTGTACCCGGCGCTCTTCCTAATCCCAGATCTATTCTGTTAGGATAAAGTGTTCCTAAAGTACCAAATTGTTCAGCAACGATTAAAGGAGAATGATTAGGGAGCATAATTCCACCAGATCCTACTTTTATTTTCCTGGTACCTCCCGCAATATGCCCTATCAATACCGAAGTTGCAGAACTGGCAATACTTACCATATTATGATGTTCGGCCAGCCAGAAGCGGCTATAACCCATTTCCTCCGCTTTTTGAGCCAGATCAAGGCTTTGATCGAAAGTTTCTTTGACACTGGAATTTTTGGCAACCGTAGCCAATTCAAGAATAGAGTAGGGGATATCACTTAATTTTGAAGCCATATTGGATTTGATTTTATGCTTACAAATAGCCGAAAGGAGATCGGATTCCTTACAGTAATCCTCGACAATCCTTATTTTTCAGTCTTTTCTTTGAATAATGCTAATAGAAAGTTAAGAATGAATTCGCATTTTTACCTTGAATTATTCGAATCGAAAAGGTTTTCGTGTATTTTTTTATTACCAAAAATTGGTTTAATTTAGATATATTAACAATCTGAAGTTAAAGTACGCATAAAAAATTTTCGCCCGCCAAACTTCCACATAATTTAGCCTTAGCAAACCAATAAAATTAACACCTATGGCATCTTACCTAAACACCAATGAAATAAGGCTAAGCCTTCGTCAATTAGTAAAACAATACGTTGAAGAATGTGAATCCTGCCAGGAAGCTCCTGATGAATTTATTAGCCTGATTAAGCACAATTTCCTTGCTAAATATGTTTATTATAATAAAAAGTAAACAGCAAATTGAAATTGGAATTGACGAGTCTGAATCTCCAGATACTTATCCAGAGATTAAAGTGTATAAATTTCCGATAAATAAGGCTGCAAAATGGTTGGATAAATCATTTAAGGACCAACAAAGTGATTTGGAATTTTACGGAAAATTATTAAATAGAAATGATAGTTTCAACTCCTCGGAAATTGTTCTGATGAGTAGATAGTAGTTTTTAATTGAAAATCTAAAAAAGCGATTTTATAATTAAGATCGCTTTTTTTATTTTTAAGAGATGAACATAGAGATAGCAAGGATTTACGAACATAAGGAGGCTTCAGATAATATTAGAATCCTGGTAGATAGACTTTGGCCACGTGGTGTTTCTAAGGAAGATGCGCACCTCGATTATTGGAAAAAACAATGGGCGCCAAGTGAAGATTTGCGAAAAAGATTTCACCAGGATAAAATTTCCTGGGATGAATTCAGTGAAAATTATAAAGAAGAATTAAACAATAATAAAAAGTCAATTCTAGAAGACCTGCAAGAGATGGACAAAAGAAAAAAACTAATTCTTTTATACGGCTCTAAAGATAAAAGTCAAAATCACGCAGTTCTCTTAAAGGACTTCTTGGGTACTGTAAATTAAGCCGTTTCTTTACGAGCCAGATCTTTCATAATCATAGCGGCATGAACCCTTGAGTTTTCTATAAACCACTTGTGAGTTTCTACGCCACCGCAAATAACTCCGGCAAGGTAAATTCCTTTCACATTTGTTTCCATTGTTTCCTCGTTATATTGAGGAATTTTCCGGCCGTCATCAGAGAGATCAATCCCCATGTTTTTTAGAAACTCAAAATTTGGACGATACCCTGTGAGCATTAGTACGAAGTCGTTTTCAAGTACTTTTTCACCTTCCGGGGTTTCAATAATAACTTCCTTCTCTTTAATTTCCTTCAAATTAGCATTGAAAAATGCTTTAATGCTGCCTTCCTTAATTCGGTTATCAATATCTGGGCGTACCCAGTATTTTACCCGTGCGGCCAATTTCTTCTTTTCTAACAATCATCGTAACCTCACCACCTTTTCGGTATATTTCCAGCGCCGCATCTACAGCCGAATTGCTCGCGCCCACCACAATAGTTTTTAGAGTGGCATAATAATGAGGATCTCCATAATAATGAGCCACTTTTGGTAAATCTTCTCCGGGAATGTTCAGGTAATTCGGGATGTCATAGAAACCGGTAGCCACTACTACATTTTTTGCAGTGTACTGGTTTTTTATACTGGTAACAGTATGCAGATTATCTTTTGATTCAACCTTTGTGACCTTTTCGAATAAATTGATGTTAATCTTATTAGAAGTGGCTATCCTGCGGTAATATTCTAAAGCCTCGGCTTTTCTGGGCTTGGGATTATTGCTGATAAACGGGATATCATTCAACTCCAGTTTTTCTGAAGTTGAAAAGAAAGTCATGTTTGTAGGATAATTATATAAGGAATTTACCAGGCAACCTTTTTCCAGGATAAGATAAGAAAGGTTTTTCTTTTCAGCTTCCAGGGCACAGGCTATTCCAATAGGGCCGCCACCAATAATTATAACATCGTAAGTATTCTTAGGAGTTTGCAAGTTTTTTTAGGTCTTTTATGGTTTCCTTCTGGTCCTTAGCTTTAAAAACATAACTACCGGCTACAAGAACATCTGCTCCGGCTTTTACCAGCTGCGTAGCATTTTCGTTAGTGACTCCGCCATCAATTTCAATTAAAGTTGAAGCGTTGTGAGTTACAATAAGCTCTTTTAAACGCTGAACTTTTTGGTAGGTGTTCTCTATAAAACTTTGCCCGCCGAAACCTGGATTTACACTCATTATACAAACTATGTCGATATCATTGATCACATCTTTCAATAAATCTACACTGGTATGCGGATTTATCGCAACGCCGGCCTGCATTCCTTCGGCTTTAATGGCCTGTAATGTTCTATGTAAGTGTGTGCAGGCTTCATAATGCACGGTAAGATTATCGGCTCCCAATTTTGCAAATTCTTTAATGTACCTATCTGGATCTACGATCATAAGGTGAACATCAATAGTTTTTTCGGCATGTTTGGTAATAGCCTGAAGTACGGGCATTCCATAAGAAATATTCGGAACAAAAACACCGTCCATAATATCAATATGAAACCAGTCGGCTTCACTTTGGTTTACCATTTCAACATCACGCTGAAGATTTCCAAAATCTGCAGCAAGAATAGATGGGGCAATAAGTTTTGTACTCATAATTGTTGTGCTGTTGTAAGTGTGCACACAAAAATAACAAGATTAAACTTATTTTATGCCTTCTGTAAATTTATTTAAGATATACCTTACGGAGCTTTGAATAGCAGGATTAAGCAGGCTCACCTGGTTGGTATAGGTGTTTATATTTTTTGGCTGAAAACGATCGTCTAGCGAAATAAAATCGACTTCGTAACCATCAAACTGAATATCGGGAATCTGTTTCTGGAAGATAGTAATAATATTATGATGCCTTTCATCGGCTTTAATTCTCTCAAAAAGATCTTTCAATAATTCTTTTTCACCTTCCAAAACCTGGAAAAAATTACCCTGGGAATATAAAAGTACTCCGGTAACGTTATTATCGTTATTCCATTTTTTACTAAAGTCTAAAGCTTCCTGGATCTCAGTTTCTGAAAGTGCCGGGTTTACGGTACTTACATAACTTATGGCGTAGCGCATATTAATTTAATTGTTAAGCCTAAAAATAATAGTATTTGAGAATTGTAGAAATTTTAAAAAGTGAAAATTTATATAAAATCATGAAAAAACCCCGGTTCATCACGCCGGGGTCATTCATCAATCAAAAAACGAACAGTTATGTTAGCCGGCCGTCGCCGGCATTAACTGTTGTCATCTTAAATATCTTATCCTAAATAAGTTTTTAGGATCTTGCTTCTAGAAGTATGTTTCAATCTTCTAATCGCTTTTTCTTTAATCTGTCTAACTCTTTCTCTTGTTAGATCAAAAGTTTCTCCAATTTCTTCAAGCGTCATTGGGTGCTGGTCTCCAAGACCAAAATACAAACGAATAACATCTGCTTCACGCGGAGTTAAAGTTTCTAAAGCACGCTCAATTTCAGTTCTTAGAGATTCGTGTAAAAGTTCTTTATCAGGATTTGGAGATTCCCCGGAACGTAATACATCGTAAAGGTTAGAATCTTCACCTTCTACCAAAGGAGCATCCATAGAGACGTGACGTCCGGAATTCTTCATAGATTCCTTAACATCATTAATCGTCATGTCCAGCTCTTTCGCAATTTCTTCAGCACTTGGAGGGCGCTCATGAGATTGTTCTAAGAAAGCAAAAGTTTTGTTGATCTTGTTAATAGATCCAATTTTATTCAATGGTAAACGAACAATACGCGACTGCTCGGCCAGTGCCTGAAGAATAGACTGGCGAATCCACCATACTGCATAGGAGATAAATTTAAAACCACGCGTTTCATCAAAACGTTTCGCAGCTTTAATTAATCCTAAATTTCCTTCATTAATAAGGTCGGGTAGGGTTAACCCCTGATTTTGATATTGTTTTGCTACCGACACCACAAAACGTAAATTCGCTTTAGTTAATTTTTCTAAAGCGCGGTCATCACCCGCTTTAATTCGTTGTGCTAATTCTACCTCTTCATCGGCAGTAATTAGATCAACTTTACCAATTTCTTGCAAATACTTGTCTAACGAAGCAGTCTCACGGTTTGTTACCTGCTTCGTAATCTTAAGTTGTCTCATCTATCGTCTCCTTGGATTTTAATTATGAATAGCTCTTGTATTAGTTTATACGCAAGGAGTAGTCGAAATGTTACAAAAAACCTTAATTAATTTTATTTGGGCGTTTCCCTGCGGGTCGGGCTTTACGCTTCAAGTCCGCGCTCGTTCCACTCGCTGTGGGCTTTACGCTGCAATCCCTAACGCAAAAAATATTTGTAAAAATATTCAAAATAAGAATTTCAAAAATATCCTTTTTCGTTATCCTATCCTGAAGCTTCGGGATATTTCAGAGCATCTGAAATTTATTCAGAGATTTAACTTAATACATGTTAGAAGCTGAACCAAGTTCAGCTTGACGATTAAAATTGCTCTTGAAAAACTGCATAAAAAAATCCCCGAAAATTACTTTCCGGGGATTTAAATTTATAAAGCTTAAGACTAATTAATCGTTATTTCTACGATCTTTATTATCTCTGCCTCTGCGATCATCACGGCCACGATTGTCTCGAGAACCGCGGTTGTCACGACCTCTGTCGTTACGATCGTTGTCTCTTGGTGGTCTTGCCTGGTAACCTTCAGGTTTTTCAAGTAAAGCTTTTCTTGAAACTTTTTCCTTACGGGTTTTAGGATCTACACCAAAGTATTTTACATCTATTACATCTCCAATATTTAGAATATCAGTTACGTTATCTGTACGTTCCCACGCCAGTTCAGAAATGTGAAGTAACACCTCGTTGCCAGGAGCATCAAGATATTCTACTACGGCACCAAAGTCAAGAACTTTGATAACTTTCACTTCGTAAACACTTCCTTTTTCAGGCTTAAAGGTGATAGATTCTATTTTTGCAAGAACTTTATCAATTCCTTCTTGTTTTGTTCCAAGGATTTCAACAATACCTTCTTCAGTTACAGGATCTTCGTTGATTACGATTTCGCAACCTGTTGTTTTTTGAAGTTCCTGAATCACTTTTCCTCCAGGTCCAATCAATGCACCAATGAATTCGTTAGGAATTCTTCTGGTGATGATTTTTGGAGCGTGAGCTTTTACATTTTCGTTTGGCTCAGCAATAGTATCAGTAAGTTTTTCTAGAATATGAAGTCTTCCTGCACGAGCTTGTTTTAGTGCTTTTACTAAAATTTCGTAAGGCAAGTCCTTTTACTTTAATATCCATTTGGCAAGCGGTAATCCCGTCAGCCGTTCCGGTTACTTTAAAGTCCATATCACCAAGGTGATCTTCATCTCCAAGAATGTCTGAAAGTACAGCATGACGCTCACCATCAGAAATTAATCCCATAGCAATACCAGAAACCGGTTTCTTCATTTTAACCCCGGCATCCATCATTGCCATAGTTCCGGCGCAAACCGTTGCCATAGAAGACGAACCGTTAGATTCCAATACTTCAGAAACGATTCTTACAGTGTAAGGATTGTTTTCAGGAATCATTCCTTTTAATGCACGTTGTGCAAGGTTTCCGTGTCCAATTTCACGTCTTGAAGTACCTCTAATCGGGTAAGCTTCTCCGGTACAAAATGGAGGGAAGTTATAATGCAAATAGAAAGTTTCTTCGCCCTGGTGAGTTGGCATATCTATGGTGTTTGCTTCTCTGGAAGTACCCAAAGTAACAGTTGCCAAAGCCTGAGTTTCCCCACGAGTAAAGATAGCGGAACCGTGTACCGATGGTAAATAATCGGTTTCACACCAGATAGGTCTAATCTCGTCGGTTTTTCTACCATCAAGACGAATACCTTCAGCAAGAGTAAGTTCTCTTACCGCTTCTTTTTCAGTTTTGCTATAATATTTTTTGATCAGCTTTTCATTTTCTTCCAATTCCTCTTCAGAAAATAAAGCTAATACTTCGTCTTTTACTGCAGAAAAAGCTTCACTACGTTCTTTTTTACCGTGACCACCTTTAGCGATCTCGTAAATTTTATCGTAAGCCGCATCGCGAACTTTTTTCTCTATATCTTCTTTTTCTTCAGCAGTGGCATATTCCCTAACTGGTTTTTTACCAAAAGCTTCAGCTAAACGCAATTGAGCGTCTATTTGTTTTTTAATGTGTTCGTGAGCGAATTGAATAGCCTCGGCCATTTCTTCTTCTGAAATTTCTTTCATTTCACCTTCTACCATCATCACAGAATCTGCAGAAGCACCAATAATCATATCGATGTCTGATTCTGCTAACTGGCTACGGCTTGGGTTGATCACAAATTCACCATTTATCCTGGCTACACGAGCTTCAGAAATAGCGGTTTCAAAAGGAATGTCTGAAAGCTGAATAGCGGCCGAAGCAGCAAGTCCTGCCAAGGCATCTGGCATTACTTCTTCGTCGTGAGACATCAACTGGATCATCACCTGAGTCTCAGTTCTATAATCTGATGGGAAAAGTGGGCGCAATACGCGGTCTACAATTCTCATTGTTAAAACTTCACCGTCACTTGGTCGTGCTTCTCTTTTAAAGAAACCGCCTGGGTAACGACCTGCAGCAGCAAATTTTTCCCTGTAATCTACAGTTAATGGAAAGAAATCCATAGTACTTTCTTTGTAAGAAGATACTACAGTACAAAGCAACATAGCGTTGCCCATTTGAACAACAACCGACCCGTGGGCCTGTTTTGCTAATTTTCCGGTTTCGATAGAGATTTCTCTTCCATCTCCTAAATCGATAACCTCTTTAAATGTTTGTGGAATCATAAATTTTGAATTCTTCTTCTGATCTGAATAATTCACCAGATCTTTGTTAAACAATGGTCTCCGCCTTATACCGGACGGGCCGGGAGTTGTGTTGTGTGTTGTGTAGACCAATGAAAAACTACTCTCTTTGAGCGACAATTTTACTCGATAATCGAGATTTAAAATATTTCAAGGCTTGCTTCTATTTTTTTTCATTTAATAGAAGACTTGCCTGAGGAAATTTACTAATTAATACTATATAAAAAAAGGGGGCGTAAAGCCCCCTTTGAAATTTATTTTCTTAATCCTAATTCTTTAACGATCGCACGATATCTCATAATATCTTTCTTCATTAAGTAATCAAGCAAGCTTCTTCTTTTACCAACCAGTCTTACCAAAGAACGCTCTGAGTTGTAGTCTTTACGATTCTTTTTTAAGTGGTCAGAAAGGTGAGAGATTCGGTAAGTGAACAAAGCAATTTGTCCTTCAGCAGAACCAGTGTCGGTTTTGCTTTTTCCGTGCTTCTCAAAAATTTCTTCTTTTCTTTCTTTGGCTAAATACATTCCAATATTAATTTTAATGATTTTTATGTATTGACAGTTTTTCCGTCAGGCGGCAAAGATACTACTTTCTATATAATTACCTACTTAAAGGAAAATTTATTTTAAGCTCTTACCGGTTGATTTTGAATAAGATCCAAATACAGGTTTACTTTATTCTTAAGTTCAGACCTTTTGGTTATGAAATCTAAAAAGCCATGTTCTTTAAGAAATTCTGAAGTTTGAAAATCTTTTGGAAGATCTTTTCCGGTAGTGTCTTTTACTACACGAGGCCCTGCAAAACCTATTAAAGCGCCTGGTTCAGAAATATTAATATCTCCCAACATTGCGAAAGAGGCCGTGGTACCTCCGGTTGTTGGATCTGTGGCTAAAGAAATATAAGGTAGGCGAGCTTCTGCAAGTTGTGCCAATCTAACCGAAGTTTTTGCCAATTGCATTAGTGATAAAGCTGCTTCCTGCATTCTTGCACCTCCAGATTTTGAAATTATCATAAAAGGAATTTCATTCTTTAGCGCATATTCTGCTGCACGTGCAATTTTTTCACCTACTACAGATCCCATAGAACCACCAATAAAACTAAAATCCATACAGGCAATTACCAGGTCTTTTCCTTTAGATTTTCCAACAGCGGTACGAACCGCATCATTAAGATCGGTTTTTTCCTGGGCAGCCTTTAGACGATCGGTGTATTTCTTAGTATCCTTGAAACTTAAAGGATCTTTAGAAGTTACATCTTTATCCAATTCTTTGAATTTATTATCATCAAAAAGGATCTTAAAATACTCTTTACTACCAATTCTTACGTGATAGCCATCTTCCGGACTTACATAAAAATTGCTTTCCAACTGCTCGGCATCTACAATCTTACCGGTTGGTGATTTGTACCAAAGACCTTTAGGAACATCTTTTTTGTGTTCTGTTGGTGTTTGAATTCCTTTTTGTGTTCTTTTAAACCAAGCCATCTATTTTCAGGTTTCAGGTTTCAGTCTATTTTATTAGCAACAAACTGAAAGTTTTACTTAAAATAAAAACAGCCGGAATCTTTGAAATTCCAGCTGTTGAATAAAAATTAAATTTATAAAGTATTTACGTTATTAAGGTCTTCAAATGCCTTTTTAAGTCGGGCTTTAAAAGTAAGCTCTCCTTCACGTAACCATTTTCTTGGATCGTAATATTTCTTGTTTGGAACATCGCCTCCTTCAGGATTACCTATTTGGGTAGCAAGGTAATCTTTCTTGTCTCCCATATAATCGCGAATACCTTCAAGGTAAGCATATTGAAGATCGGTATCGATATTCATTTTAATTACTCCGTAGCTAATTCCTTCGCGAATTTCTTCAACAGTAGAACCACTACCTCCGTGGAATACAAAGTCAATATGATTTTCTTCTACACCGTATTTTTTAGTAATGTGCTCCTGAGAATTTTTTAGAATTACCGGAGTAAGTTTTACGTTACCTGGCTTATAAACACCGTGCACATTTCCAAAAGCAGCAGCAATAGTGAACTGGTCACTTACTTTGCTTAATTCTTCATAAGCATAGGCTACTTCTTCTGGCTGGGTATATAATTTAGAAGAATCAATATCTGTATTATCTACACCATCTTCTTCACCACCTGTAACTCCAAGTTCGATTTCAAGAGTCATTCCCATCTTGCTCATTCTCTCCAGATACTTCTTGCAGGTTGCAATGTTTTCTTCAAGAGATTCTTCAGAAAGATCTATCATATGCGAGCTATACAATGGTTTTCCAAATTGCTCGAAATGTTTTTCGCTGGCATCCAATAAACCATCTATCCAGGGAAGTAATTTCTTAGCACAGTGGTCTGTATGTAAAATCACTACCGCGCCATAAGCTTCAGCAAGTTCGTGAATATGTTTTGCGCCTGCAACAGATCCTGCAATTGCCGCTTTTTCATTTTCGTTAGATAGACCTTTTCCAGCGTTAAACTGGCCGCCTCCATTAGAGAATTGAATAATTACCGGGGAATTTAGTTCTGCAGCAGTTTCCATTACAGCATTCATACTGCTGGAGCTTATTACGTTTACTGCCGGAAGAGCAAATCCCTTTTTCTTGGCGTAATTAAATATTTCCTGTACTTCTTTTCCTGTGGCTACGCCTGGTTTAATGTTATGACTCATAATTTTAGTTGAATTAGAAATACAAAAATAAGAAAATATGTTGGCTTAGAAAGGATAATTGATCCCTACATTATAGACAGCATTATTAAAGTTGTAATTTCTAAACCAACGATTGCCTTCGGGAAGGGCAGGGTTGTAGGTTTTAAAGCCAACATCAAATCTTAATACAAAAAAGTTAAAGTCGTACCTAAGCCCAAAACCAGAGCCTACGGCAATATTTTTTAAGTCTGCAAGTGACTCGAAAGTCGCCTTTTCATCTTCAACAATATCCAGTACATTCCAGATATTCCCTACGTCTATAAAAACAGCCGAATTTAAAGCGCCAAAGAGGTTGTAACGATATTCGGCATTAAAGGCGAGTTTCATATTAGCTTCGTTAAATTCGTTTCTGCCACCGCTGCTGCCCGGGCCAAGATCATAAGCTCGCCAGGCACGATTATCATTAGGGCCGCCGGCAAAGAAACTTCTTACAAATGGGATGCTGTTTGCATTTCCATAAGGGATTGCCACGCCACCAAATGCGCGAAATGCCAAAATATTATCTCTACCCATATCCCAATGTTTTATAAAATCGAGTTCGGTTTTGATATATTGAGAGAAATTTACTCCTAAAATATTATAATTTCCATTTTCATTTTTTTCAAAATCTGCTATTGAGGAAATTGCAGAAAGTGTATTCCCAGCGGTTTCTATTTTAAACCTAAATCGGGTGAATTCCTGATCGTATAAATTTTTCTTGGTATTCCATAAATAGGTGTAGTTAGTGGCGAAAATCAGGTTGTTTTCAGTTAAACGATTTTTACGTTCTCCTATATTATTTACCAGTTGTGTTTGATCTTCGTCCAGGCCGGTAGTCCCGCCAGTATTATTGGAGACGTCGTTAATAAAACTTTCGGCTCCTGTAGGGATAATTAGCAATCCTTCTTCATTTAAATAAGCAGGATTGGTAACGATACTGCCCGATTGAACGATCTGGTTGAGATCGTTGTACGAATTACGATAAACATTAAAATAGTTATCGGTATTCAGGTTTCTTACGTATTGGATGTTTAAAAGATCAAAGCGGTTAGAAAGTTGTGGCGATGGGTTCCAACGGTAATTAAGAATCCCGGTGAGATTTCGTTTGTCTAAACCAATATTATTTTGGGTGCTAACCCCTACGCTAAGTGCAGTAAAGGGTTGCATATATTTTGGAATAAACTTATCGGTATTAATAGGAAGAAATATCCTTGGAAAAGTGAGTTTAAGATCGGCTCCAATTTCTGAAATATCAAAAAAGCGGTCGTCATTTCCACTTATTGCGGCATCTGTAGAAGAACCTATACTTCCTCGTCCTGAAATCTCAAAGTTTTCGGCCCCTCTAAATACGTTTCTTATTAAAAGCGAGCCGCCAAAACCAATTCCGAACTTTTGGATATTGCTTTGCGAAACATCAAAATCAAAGCCCAATGAGTATTTTGGCTGCGGAGTTAGAAAAATATTAGCTACAAGATCGCTACGGGTAGAATCGGCAGGATCTGGGGTAAATTGTACATTGGGATATTTAAAAACGCGTAAAGAGTTTAAGCGATTATAAGTTCGGGAGCGGGAAATATCACTGTATGTATTTCCGGGTCTAATAAAAACTGCATCGGTAATGGCTTCGGGTTTATAACGAAGTTCTTCAAAGCTATAAAGGGTATAACCCTCTTCGGTAGTTACACTATCGGTTAATGCCTGATTTCGATTTGCATATTTATAATCGGTAAAAATATTAACCTTACTAATTTCGTGAATTTTAAATGGAACCCTTGAGGTGGTATCTTCTTCTGAAGCAAAACGGTTTTTTATTATTAGGGTTGTATTTACATTTTTGCCGGTGTTAATCGTATCGGCATTAAAACTTATATATTCCTGGTCAAAATTATACACCCCGCTATTTCTAAAAAGAGAAGTAAGGCGGTCTCTTTCTTCATTAATGTCCAGTGTTTTATACTGCATACCTTCTTTAATGATAGATTCATCTTTATGAAGTTCATATAAAGAATCTATAACTTTAGAAGAAATCTTGGTGGTTATGGAGTCTAAATGGTAGGGTTCTCCCGTTGTAACTTCGTAAGCTACGCGTGCACGTTTCTTTTTATTTTCTGAAGGAATTATCTCGTAATCGGTTTCTACATTAAACCAGCCATTGTTCCAATACCAGGAATTTAACCGGTTAACCGATTTTTGGGTTTCTTCCTCATTTACAATTACCGGTGCCTCGCCGGTTCTTTTAATCCATTCGTTGAAAGTCTTTCGTGAATTCAGAAATTTTTCAAACTGTTTATAGGAAAGAATATCTACCAGCGTATTTTTCTTGCTTTCATTTTCAAGATATTTTTCGCTTAAAATAGAATCGATATTTGGGCGGGCAAGATTATAAAAATGAAGTCTTAAGCGGAACTCCTAAGAAACTGGTATTTGGTTCCTGGTAGAGTTGATTGTAAATACGGGTTTCTTTAATCTTTTCGTCATTGACGAAAATCTCATTGTCAGTGAGCAGTTTATCATCACCTTCTACGCGTTTTACAGCATTACAGGAAATTAAAAAAAGCAGGCTTAAAAAAAATAATGATATTTTTGCGAAATGCCGATTCAAACACACATTTTTAAGAGATCAAAATTACATTTTTTGTATGGTTAGTAAAAGCCAAATTAAGTTAATAACCAGTCTTGCACAAAAAAAATACCGTTATAAAAACGGACTTTTTGTAGCCGAAGGTTTTAAAACAATAAACGAGCTTATAAACTCAAAATTTATTCTAAACAGGCTTTTTACGATTTCGGCAGATTTTGGTGTTGATTCTAGTAAAGTCCAAAAACTTGACGAAAAGGAACTCAAAAAAATAAGTTTTCTTAAAACACCACAGACTGCATTGGCCTTATTTGAAATTCCAGAGGAAGAAATAGTTCAGGAGGAAAGCCTGATTCTTGCTTTAGATGGAATTAGGCGATCCTGGAAATTTGGGGACTATTATAAGGCTTTGCGACTGGTTTGGGATAAAAAGCCTTGTCTGTTCTAATGATTCGGTAGATTGCTTTAACCCAAAAGTGGTTCAGGCGACGATGGGATCTTTAGCCAGGGTGAATATTTCTTATTGTGACTTAAAAAATCACCTCGAAAAATCAGATCTTCCCGTATATGGAGCTTTTATGGAAGGGGAGAATATTTATAAAAGTGAAACTGAAGAAAAGGCAATCCTGGTGATGGGAAATGAAGCGAATGGTATTTCAGCTGAGATTGAAGCTTTGATTAATAAAAAAATAAGCATTCCTCGTTTTGGAGAATTAAAAGAAACTGAAAGCCTAAACGTAGCAACAGCCACCGCAATTCTACTAAGTGAATTTAAGCGTAAGAATTTCACCCATTAACAATCCTGCTAATTCCTGATAAACTTCTACTGAAAAGTAAAATTGAGAAACACAGCCTGTGATCGCATCGCATCTACAGAAGGAAATTGTGTTTCTACCATTTCATTATTTATAGTAAAGACTCCTCTTATTGATGGAGAGAACTTAAAGTAATAGAGGTAAAGGTCTATTCCAAGGCCAACTTCATAATGATAGTTATTGGTGCGTAAACGCGTATCTACATCAGGATTGTTCTCGTTACTTGAGAGGTTAATTGAAGTAGATAAGCCACCCACTATAAATGGTTTGAAGTTATTATAACGGTCTGCTGAAAATTTTAATAATAGCGGGATATGAACATAAGTAGCGTTTATTTCTTCGATATCCTTGTGTATAAGGAGGTCTAAAATTACGAGTGTTAAAAGTAACACCCGGCTCCAAACGAAGGTCTAAATTATTATTGAGTTTTAAATTTCCAACCAGGCCAACGTTGAAGCCCATTGTTTTTTCGATAATGAGGTCATTTCCATTAGGGGTTGGTTCCTCGTTATATTTGAATTTGAAATCGTAGGTATTAAAACCCAGGTAATATCCCCAGGACCAACGTTGTTTGTCAAAATTCTCGTTATTAATAATTTTATCTCCTCCAAAAATTTGCGCGTTACCAAATTGAACGCAAAAAAGAAAGGCAATAACAAAAAGTTTCTTCATAATTTTATTTTGAAGCAGTATAAATGGTTGCAACCCCAAAAGTTTGAGGCTTGTTTTCTACATTTATAAACCCCGTTTTCTTTAAAATATTGTTGAAAGCTTCTCCATATGGAAATTCGGCTGCACTTTTACTTAAGTAAGAGTAAGCTTCCCGGTCTTTAGAAAATATTCTCCCTATTAGGGGTAGCATATAGCCTGAATATAATTTATAACCTTGTTTGAACGGAAATCTGGTAGGGACAGAAGTTTCCAAAACTACAAAAATTCCGCCGGGTTTTAGAACCCTTTGAATTTCTGATAATCCTTTTTCCAAATCTTCAAAATTACGTACCCCAAATGCTACGGTTATGGCATCAAAAGAATTGTCTTCAAAAGGTAGGGCTTCAGAGTCTCCCTGCACCATTTCAATCTTATCGGTTAAGTGTTTGGCGGCAATTTTCTTGCGCCCAACATTCAGCATACCTTCAGAAAGATCAAGCCCAACAATTTTTTTTGCATTTATATCGGCCATTTGTATGGCGAGGTCTCCGGTTCCAGTTGCAATATCCAGAACAGCGTTTGGCTTTTGTGCTTTAACCAGGGCAATAACCTTTTTTCTCCATTTCACGTCAGTGCCCATGGAGATCACCCGGTTTAAGCCATCATAATTGCCAGATATTTTATCAAACATCTGCTCAACCTGCTTCTTTTTATTGAGACCAGAATCCTGGTAAGGAGTCACCTTTTTACTCATAGTAACAATTTTGGGCCAAAGATACACGATATGAAATAATTGTGGTTGATACTTTTAGAATTTGTTGTTAAAGAGTTCGGTTTTTGGTTTGTCTAAAATACCGTACATTTGTTCTTCTTTTCAATTTCAAGCTGTTATATGAAGATAATTATTGCCGGAGCAGGTGAAGTCGGCTTTCATTTGGCAAAATTGCTTTCTTTCGAATCCCAGGATATCACGTTGATTGATACCAACCGGGATAATCTTACTTATGCCGATACGCATTTAGATATCAGAACGATTAAAGGAGATGCCACTTCTATCGCAATTTTAAAAGATTCTCATGTAAAGCATGTAGATATGCTTATTAGCGTCACTTCTAGTGAGGCTACCAATATTACAACCTGTGTTTTGGCAAAACAGCTAGGCGCAAAAAGAACTATAGCTCGTATTTCTAATACCGAATTTCTTGAAAACAAAGAGGAAATTGGTTTTACTCGCTTTGGAATAGACGAATTGATTTCTCCTGAAGCTTTGGCGGCAAGGGAAATTGCCTTGCTGCTTAATCAATCTGCTTTTAACGATAGTTATGAATTTGAAAATGGCGCTTTAACGATGATAGGTCTTAGTCTGTCACGTAATGCACTATTTGTGGGCAAAACGGTTAAGGAAGCGGCCAATATTTTTCCCGATCTTAACTTTGTTCCTATAGCTATTCAGCGTTACGGGACTCAATACACGCTTATTCCGCGGGGAGATACACAGTTTAAGGAAGGTGATCAGGTAAACTTCATTACTTTAAAAAGTGGTGTGGAAAATCTTTATAAGCTAACCGGTAAGACCAAGCACGCTATCAAAAATATAATGATTTTGGGCGGAAGTAAGATCGGTAAAAAAACAGCTATAGATCTTTGCAGGAATAATTTCAATGTGAAATTAGTTGAGAGTGATAAAGAGAAAGCATACGATCTTGCTGATGAACTTCCTAATGCTCTAATTATTCATGGAGATGGTAGGAATGTAGAACTGCTTGAAGAAGAGAATGTACACGATATGGATGCATTTATTGCGGTTACCGGTAATTCGGAAACCAATATTATGTCTTGCCTTGTGGCGAAATCTAAAAGCGTGAAGAAAACCATCTCTTTGGTAGAAAATATGGATTATTACCAATTGAGTCATTCAATTGGAATTGATACCTTGATCAATAAGAAATTACTTGCTGCAAATAACATTTTTAGATATGTTAGAAAGGGTGAAGTAGTGGCAATGACCAAGATTAATAATATGAATGCCGAGCTTCTGGAGTTTATAGTAAAGCCAAATTCCCAGGTTTGTAATAAAAGAATTAAAGATCTCGATTTTCCAAGATCTGCTATTATTGGAGGAATTATAAGAGACGGCAAAGGAATAATTGCGCTGGGAGAATTTACTATTACCAGGGGCGATCGCATAGTGGTTTGTTGCCTGCCAAGATCTATAAAAAAGGTTGAAAAACTCTTTCTATAATGCCAAGACTTAATTATCAAATTATTCTCCACGTCATGGGGCTGTTACTTTTATGTAACGGTGGTTTTATGCTTACAGCGGTTTTAGTAAGTTGGTTTTATGAAGATGGGGTAACCATAGATATTCTGGCTGCAGCTTTTATCACTTTATTCCTGGGAGTTCTTTTGATGTTTACTACGCGGGGACACCGCAAAGAAGTAAAAAAGCGGGAAGGCTATATTATAGTAACTTTTGGCTGGATCTTTATGGCTTTAAGCGGAACGCTGCCTTATGTTTTAAGTGAATCTATTCCTGCTTTTACCGACGCTTTTTTTGAAACTATGTCTGGTTATACCACTACTGGTGCATCGGTTTTAAATGATATTGAATCCATTCCGAAAGGGGTTTTGTTTTGGCGAAGCCTAACGCATTGGATTGGTGGGATGGGGATTATAGTTCTTGCCATAGCTATTTTGCCTTTATTAGGAATAGGAGGAATGCAGCTCTTTGCTGCGGAAGCTCCCGGCCCCAGTGCCGATAAACTTAAACCCAGAATTACTGATACAGCCAAGCGTCTATGGCTTATTTATGTGAGCTATACTGTTGCTGAAACCATCTTATTAAAGGTAGCTGGAATGAGCTTTTTTGATGCGATAAACCATTCGCTTAGCACGCTTTCTACCGGTGGTTTTTCAACTAAAAATATTAGTGTTGCTTACTGGAACGATAGTCCTGTAATTCAATATATCATCATGCTTTTTATGTTTTTGGCGGGAGCTAATTTTGTTTTGAGCTATTACAGTTTTAAAGGTAAGGTTCAAAAAGTACTGCATGACGATGAGTTTAAATGGTATTTCCTTTTTATAGCAATATTTACGGTAGTGGCTTCTTTGTTTATCTATTTTGAAGCTGATGTTGCACTCTCGCAAATAGATCACCCAATGGTTTGGGGTGAAGCTGAAAGTGCTTTTAGACATTCGCTTTTCCAGGTGCTGGCAATTATTACTACCACAGGTTTTGTAACTGCCGATTATACTATGTGGACACCCTTTCTCACAATTTTCTTCTTCGGAATGTTCTTTTTGGGAGGTTCAGCTGGTTCTACGGCCGGTGGTGTAAAGGTGATGCGCCATATTATAATGATTAGAAATGGCGGAATTGAATTTAAACGTGCCTTGCATCCAAACGCGATTCTTCCAGTACGATTTAATGGAAAATCTATTGGTAAAGGAGTAACCTTTAATATTCTGGGTTTCTTTATACTTTATATGCTTTCCTTTATAATTGGCTCTGTTATTTTAGGAGGACTGGGGCTCGATTTTGAAACTGCTATTGGTGGTGCAGCTTCTTCGCTAGGGAATATTGGTCCTGCTTTTGGCGCACTTGGCCCGGTGAATAATTTTGATATTCTACCGCCATTAGGAAAATGGTGGTGTTCTTTCTTGATGCTTATAGGGAGATTAGAACTCTTTACTGTCCTTATACTTCTTACTCCGTTTTTCTGGAGAAATAGGTAATACTAATATTCAAATTAAGAAAATAGAAAGGCTGTCTAAAAGGATAATTTTCCGTCAAGCTGAACTCGTTTCAGACTTTATCCCGAATTTGCTTCGGGATTCTAACATGTTTTTAATTCTCCAACATCCTGGATCTCCGAATAAATTTCGGAGCAGGCTCTGAAACAATCCCGAAGCTTCGGGACAGGATGACGATATTGAATAAAGCTTATAACTATTTTTGCTGATTTTCGTGTCTATAAAAAATCCTGATGGGTTTTAACCGCATCAGGATTTTGAAAAATATATTATTTATGAGCTTAAACTATGCTTCAGCTAGAACTGATTTAATTCGCTTCATTGCTTCTTCAATCTGAGATTCACTTGCTGCGTAAGAAATTCTTATACAGTCTGGATTTCCGAAGGCATCACCAGTAACTGTAGCTACAAGCGCTTCTTCTAATAAAAACATAGAGAAATCTGTAGCGTTTTCAATCTTATGGCCTTTAATTGTTTTTCCGAAGAAATGAGAGACATTAGGAAAAACATAAAATGCACCTTCTGGCTCTGTGGTTACAAAACCTTCAATATTATTTAAAAGATCTATAATTAGTTTTCTCCTTTTCTTAAAGGTATCTACCATATAGCTAATTTCACTTACCGGTGCTTCTAGCGCTTTAATTACAGCACGTTGGGCTATACAATTGGCACCGCTGGTAATTTGGCCCTGCATTTTGTT
Source organism: uncultured Flavobacteriaceae bacterium (assembly GCA_963727565.1). Lineage (GTDB taxonomy): Bacteria > Bacteroidota > Bacteroidia > Flavobacteriales > Flavobacteriaceae > Salegentibacter. The sequence goes on along the minus strand of CAVSGU010000004.1, from coordinate 690,788 downwards.
ACAGGCACGGGCAATCCAGGTAGGAGCTCCTATATAACCAATTCTCCAACCCGTCATAGCGAAAGCTTTGGAAACACCATTTACGGTTACCACGCGATCGTACATATCTTCAAACTGCGCCATAGAAGCGTGACCACCAACAAAATTGATATGCTCGTAAATTTCATCACTTACAATAACGATATCCGGATGTTTTTTTAGCACATCTGCAAGCCCTCTTAGTTCTTCTTTACTGTAAACCATCCCGCTAGGATTGCAGGGAGAACTATACCAAATCATTTTAGTTTTTGGAGTGATTGCCGCTTCCAGTTGCTCTGGAGTCATTTTGAAATCGGTTTCTACTGAAGTTGGAACTTCAACCGGAACGCCTTCTGCGAGTTTTACTATTTCGGCATAACTTACCCAGTAAGGGCAAGGTAGAATAACTTCATCTCCCGGGTTTAATAAAACCATGGCCACATTGGCTAAAGATTGTTTAGCTCCTGTAGACACTACAATTTGAGAAAGATCGTAGGTAAGATCGTTATCTCTCTTAAACTTATTGATTATCGCCTCCTTTAATTCCACATAACCATCTACCGGAGTGTAAGAATTATAATTCTCATTTATCGCCTGTATCGCGGCTTGTTTAATAAAATCTGGAGTATTAAAATCTGGTTCTCCAAGGCTTAAACCAATAATATCTTTCCCTTCGGCTCTAAGTTCACGCGCTTTTGCAGCCATAGCCAGGGTTTGAGAAGTGGCTAAATTGTTAATTCGGTTGGATAATTGTTCTTGCATTCTTTAATTGGTTACAAATTAATTACTCAATAATTGAGACTTGAAATACGCATAACCTCGAGAAAGGTGTATTTGTTTTCTAATCTCGACCTCGTGTGATTTCTCCAGAGGTAATTTAGGAAATTGCAGGTTTCGAACCCATTTCTTTTAAATGTTGAAAATGGGCAATTATTGCTGCGCGTGTGGTTTTGTATTCGTGATAAGGGAGATTGCATTCCGAAGCGGTCTCCTTAACTATTTTCGCTATTTTGGAATAGTGGATATGACTAATATTCGGGAAAATATGGTGTTCTACCTGATGATTTAATCCACCGGTGAACCAGTTTACAATTTTGTTTTTTGTTGCAAAATTAACCGTGGTAAATAGCTGGTGAATTGCCCAGGTATTTTTCATAGATCCGGTTTCATCTGGTAATGGCATTTCTGTTTCCTTCACTACGTGGGCCAACTGAAATACAATACTAAGAATTAGATCCTGCAGTATAATGCATCACGAAAAATCCAATTAAAATTTTCCACCAGGAAATTGATAAAATAAGCATAGGAATCACAATCCAAATAGAAACATAGATCAATTTTGTAATCGCAATAATGCTCCATTGCGCTACCGGATTAGGCATTTTTCCGTAGGAAAGTTTTCGCTTTAAATAATTTTTAGTTTGTTTAAAATCTGTAGTTAACGCCCAGTTAAAAGTTAATAAACCGTATAGAAACACAGAATAATAATGCTGAAAACGGTGAAAGCTATACCATTTGGCATGTTCAGAAAACCTAATTATTCTTCCCGCATCTAAATCTTCGTCGTGACCGTGAATATTTGTATAAGTATGGTGTAAAACATTATGCTGAACCTGCCAGTTATAAACATTTCCGGCGAGAACATAAATAGTACCTCCCATAAATTTATTTACCCATTTTTTTGAAGAATAGGAGCCATGATTACCATCATGCATAATATTCATTCCTACTCCAGCCATTCCGGCTCCCATCACTACGGTAAGAAGTAGCATCCACCACTGGGAAATGTCCAGGGTGAGGATTAGGAAATAAGGAGTTAGAAATAAAGAAAACATGGCTACAGCTTTAATGTGCAGTTTCCAGTTCCCTGTTTTTTTAATGTTGTTTTCTTTAAAATAATTATTTACTCTTTTATTGAGTAACCTAAAGAATTTTGCGGAATCCTTTCGGGAGAACTTTATGTGATTTTGAACGTTTTCCATGAATTTTTTTGTAAGCGGTAAAGGTAAAATTTTTATATAGTTATTATGTAATCTAAACCGTATTAATGTACGGTGCAATTTCAGCACCAAATTATGTATTTTTGTGCAAAATTTGAAAACTTTGGAATTAATAAAGAAATATTTCCCCGATTTATCCGATGACCAGTATACTAAATTTGAGCAGTTGGAGGCACTATACAAAGACTGGAATCTTAAAATAAACGTGGTCTCGCGTAAAGATATTGATGAAATTTATCTAAGGCATGTACTACACTCCCTGGGAATTGCAAAAATTCAGAAGTTTAAACCGGGGGCAGAAATTTTAGATGTTGGAACGGGTGGCGGATTTCCAGGAATTCCACTGGCAATCTTATTTCCTGAAACCAATTTTCATTTAGTAGATTCTATAGGAAAAAAAATGAAAGTGGTAAATGAAGTGGTGGAAGGATTAAAACTCACCAACGTAAAAACCACAAACGCAAGGGTAGAAGAGATTTCTGGAACTTACGACTTTATAGTGAGCAGGGCTGTAGCCGCAATGCCAACTTTTGTGCATTGGACCAAAGGCAAGATCGCTAAAAAAAGTCAGCATGAACTTAAAAACGGAATCCTTTACTTAAAAGGCGGAGATCTAACTGTTGAACTTCGTGAATATCCAAAGGCCGAAATTTATGAACTCCGCGATTATTTTGAGGAAGATTTCTTCAATACTAAAAAAGTGGTTTATCTACCATTAAAGTACAAGCCTTAATCTTTTCTAATAATCACCTTTTTAGCATAATCTCCAGCATCGGTATAAACTTTTACGATGTAAACAGCCGAACTTAAAGATTTTTTCTGCGGAACATGAATTTCTTTAAGGTCGGGTATTCCAAAGTGTTGATCTACCAGTTGGCCAGCAATATTATAAATATTAATGTGCTCAATTTTATGAAGTTCAGGATTACTGATTACAAACTCCCTGTTGTCTAAGGAGTAATAGTAATCTATAGGACCTTCACCAGGTTCTTTATCTTTTCTGGTGGAAGTTACATCGTGAAAAACAATTTCATATAAATCCTGATATTCTCCGGCAGGTAAACTCGCTTTAAATGCTTTTTTGCGTAAATCGTGATAGGTGCTGTCGCTATTGTCACGTAAGTAGATATCAATGATATCGGGCACATTCTCGAGTTCCCCTAATTCTATACTGAATTCTTTTTCTTCAGCTATAGTAATTCCTAATGGTAATATTTGATCGAGATTGAAGTGCGGTACGCCCTGGATAACGTACCTTTTTTCACCAATCACCCAGTACATATCTTCGGAACCTCTATCTATTAATAGGGCTTCATAACCATAATCAATACCTTGAGTGGTGTTTCCATCTGCAGTAACTCCTATTTGTCTCCAATACCCCTGAGGAGAGTTGAAATTTAATCGAATTTTATAACGCGTATCTTTTTCAAATTGTGCTTGTTTTTTAGCTTTGGTTTCGGGTCTCAAGAATTGAGTCTCATCAGAATTTCCCTCTATATCGGTATCAGGTGCAAAAACTCGCATTCTATTGGTAAATTCAATAACTCCTGTTTCAGGATTGGAGTTAGGGCCGTCACTATTTTTACTTGTGTTTACGAAGAATCCCTGAGCTACTGGAATATATCTACCCGGTCGTTTTCCACCGCTACTATTGGGATTAGAATTATCAATTCTTGAATCAATAGATTTGGCCGGTAGGCCTAATGCTTTACTATAGGTTGCATAGCCACCTATATATTCTGCTAAATAGTGAGATTTACCAGCAAAGTGGTGCCAATAATAAATTGCTCCGTTAATATAGGGTTCATTATGGTCAATGAATTCATTTGCATCAATAGCTGAGGGATAAGGATTTCCAATTAAGTAATTTTGATTTGGATAAGATTTTCGAAGTTCTAATGTTCCATTATTTGGAAATCCTTTAAAAATGTAGGTTTGATAAATATTATCCTTTTCCGCATCGGTTACTGAAATATTTGTGGTGCCCTTCATAGTAAACCCTTCCCCCGGGAATAATTTAAAATCTTGTTTTGTAGGATTACTACCCAGTTGTTTCCAGGAGTGATATTGGTTGGCGTTCTCTTCATTTGGATTTTGTGGATTGGGAAAGAAGCCATTAATCCAATAATTACTAATATTAATTTTGTAGCGCTCTCCATTTTGTTCAACATAGAAAGGTCCGTTCCCAAATTGGATATCTTTTACCGTCTCCATTTTTAATCCTTTTTCTAAAATTCCAGCAACTGTAAATTTTGAAGTTGTATTATTTGGCATTACAGGGGAACTCCAATAATTATAATTATAACTGCTAGCAGTTCCTGTTTGTTGCTTTCAATATATCCTAAGCTTTCTTCATCCAATACACTAATTACAGTTTGAATTGGTTCTGAATCTGAGATATCTGTTTGTACTAATTGAGATTCTCCGTTAAGGTCTATTTAACCGTCAACTTTAGGTAATGAGTAATACGCAAATCATTACCAGAATTATTGTTATCGCCATTCATTATTAAAGAACCTCCATCATCCAAAAATCCTAGTAGGATTATGCTATTTGAATTATCGGTAGTTGCGGCATTGGTTAACCTTTTGCCATCTAACCTGACTATATTCCAGTTAATAGGCTCGTCATTAATTCCTAATGAGTTGGGGATATCCCAAACATCAGGATGCAACCAGGTAGTTTTAGTTCTCCAAGAACCGTTTTGTTTTGAAATATAAGGTAACGGAGCAGTATTTTCCTGCGAGGTGTTAATGTTTATTAGTTTGCCCTCCACTTTATTTTGTGCCCTGTCGAGGGTAATTCCGCCGGAAATTTCGGCAACAATTAGTCGATAATAACCCGACAGGTCTGTCCACTGTAATCCACCTGGCACCTGTAAAGGAATAATCTCACCTTTCACATTTCCATCGTTTTTTATACGCTGGTTCATCATAAAACGCAGTTGTTCTTTATTGATGGGTTTTTTCCAGATACGTAGCTCTTCTATCCAACCATGAAATTGATTTTTGGTAATATTTGGAGTCGAAGCATCATAAATTGCCCCCACCAACATTGGTGCACTGGTGCCGGCAGGATTGGCTGCACCGGTAGCCGAGCCATCCGCAATCCCATCTATAAAGAATTGAATATCGGAACCATCTTTAATTATTGCAATATGAAACCATCTACTGGTATTTACCGCATTAGTAGCTTTAAATATTTTGGTACCATACCTAAATTCTGGAACCCCGTTGTTAATCACCAAATCATAACCGCCTGCAGTGAGATTGCTATAATCCCTTTTTGAAATTATGCTGCGGACGCCATCAATAGATTTTGGCTTTATCCAGGCTTCCAGGGTGAAATCACCAGATTCTAAACCATAATTTTCAGCTAGGTTTATATGGTCATTCTGCCCATCAAAATCAAGAGTGCTACAGTTTTGAAAGGAAATTTTTACGTCATCAGTTTTTCCGCAGGTTACACTCCAGCGCAAGGTATAGGTGCCCTGGTCTCCGGTGAACAGGGTTGCTGGATCGTTTACAGCTGCAAAAGAGCCGCCGGCAGGGCCGTTTACTATGGTCCAGGTGCCTGTCTGTTCTGTTGTGGTTGTTTCGTCGGTTTGGAATACAGCAGCCAAATTTGTAGAATTAATACCACACCCCAAAACCTGGTCTGGTCCGGCATCTGCCAACAACTCATCGGGTTGATCTATAGTGATAACTGTTTCTGCTTGGCAGCCGTTTGCATCGGTAACGGTAACGGTATATTCTCCAGCGCTTAAATTGGTAGCGGTAGTCCCGGTTTGCCCATTGCTCCAAACATAAATATATGCTTCCCCAGAAGAATTTGGCGTACCACCAGTAGCGTTAACTGTGGCACTTCCATTTTCGCCACCAAAACAAACCACATTTGTAATAGTAGGTTCATCAAAAACCAATGCACTAGATGGTTGTTGGATTTCTACTTCCGCGGTGGTGAAGGTTTTATCTCCGTCGTTTATGACTACTTTATAGGTGCCTCCGGGAAGTTCATTAAATTGATTTGAAGCTTGGGGTCCTGCTATTGTAGTATTTGTTGAAGTAGATTTAAGTTCAAAAGTGTATGTTCCAGTTCCTCCAGAAGCTCGGACATTTATACTACCGTTATTCGAGCCATTACATAATAGTTCATTAGGAAAAGCTACACCAAATAAAGGCGAACTTACTGTAGCCTCATTGTTCGTAGAAAAACATTTTGGATTATTACCATTTCCCTGGGTTGTCCCACATTCATCTTTTTTATTATTTTGGAATGTTAAAAAAACACCCTCCACTTTTACAATATTTCCACATTGATAATCTATTGGAAAAGTTTGTGCAACTTTAGGAATAGCCTCTTTGTTAAAAAAGCAATCTTTGACCTTATGATTAATAATTTCTCCAGTATTAATATCTTCTACGGAATAAATCAATTCTATTTGCAACGAATATCGAGTTGCATTTGTTGGAAAATTAATGTAGATATATTTATTACCAGAAGTGCTACAGTTTGATGAGGTAATTTTATTTTTGTTTTCATCCCCAATAAAATAACTATCCAAACCAAGATCGTTAGAACCACAGTCATCTGAAAAACATCCACCCACATATTGGATTAAAGACTGTTTAAATTCCCTCCCCTCTGAATCTTTTACAGTTAAAGTGATTAATTTGTCTCCAATATTTTCATAGGTTACGTCAATTGGTCCTGTGCCAGTTCCTATCGCAGGACTCGCATTTTCACCAAAATCCCAGGAATAAGTATAAGGCGCAGTTCCTCCTCTTGCAGTTAGGTTTTCTACTGAAAAAGTAGAAGTTCTGATTAAATCATCATTCTTACAAAGAGAAATAGGAACAATATTAGCTTCAATACTATCCACTACCGTTACTTGATCTGTGGCTGTACAACCATTGGAATCAGTTACGGTGACTGTATATTCACCAGCAAGCAGGGAATTTGCCGTTTGCCCTGTTTGACTTTCACTATCAGACCATTGAAAAGTAAAGCCACCGCTACCACCGGTAACTTGTGCGGTAGCACTTCCCGTTGCAGAACCGAATGAAGTGGTTTCAGTGGTTAAAAATCCAGTGATTTCTAATTCAGTTGGGGAGGAAACAGTTATTGTTCGATCTTTAGAACAGCCATTTGCATCAGTCACTGTTACGCTATAAGAACCGGGTGCCAGGTCGGTTGCCGTTTGAGTAGTTTGTCCATCCTCATCATCCCATAGGTAGGTATATGCGCCGGTACCACCTTGCGCTTGTACTGTAGCCGTACCATTATTCGCCCCAAAACAGCCCGAAGTAGAAGTGGTTTCGATAATTTCAATAAAAGTATCGGGTTCTTTTACCGTTACCGTGACGGGGCCTACTTTACAGTCATTGGCATCGGTTACTGTAACGGTATAATTTCCGGCAGGTAGGTTGGTTTTTTTTGCACCTATTCCCAGAGAGCCCCAATCGTATTTTAGGGGTGCGACTCCGCCAGTAGCTTGTGCTTCCACTTCCCCTGTGGCAAGACCATTACATAGTACATCAAACACGGTAATATTGTTTGCATTTAATGAAAGTGGAATTATATTGATTTCCTGAGAAGCCGTTGTCGAATTCCCTTCGCTATCGGTAAAGGTCCAGGTGATATCCCCAGAAGTTATAAATGTGGTAGAACGGTTGGGTACTCCAGCAATTTCGCCATCACAGTTATCGCTGGCTACCGGAGCTTCCACGGTATATTCACAGCCCCAAGTTATATTTTCTTCCAGAGTCGGGACAATTGGTGCTTCCTGATCTTTTACTATAATGGTTTGGGTAGCTGTTTGTAGATTTCCATTTTCATCCGTTACTGTCCAGGTAATTGTGGTTGGGCCTGTGGGGTAAAGCGCGGTTAAAGCCTGGTCGTCACTTCGGGTTCCGGTTGGGTTGCCCACACTACAATTGTCAGTAGCAGTCGCGCTCACGGAAACATTTGCACCACATTCTCCCGCATCGTTATTTATATTTTTATCTCCGTTGTGAGTAATGACTGGCTTTTCATTATCTGTTACGGTAATCGTTTGAGTAACGGTTTCGGCTTCATTATTATTTTCATCGGTGACGTCCCAGGAAATGGTTGTTACACCTACCGGATAAGGTTGGCTTAAATTTTCCCCATCGCTTCGTGTTGCTGTTGGATCTGGCACGTTACAATTGTCAGTTGCTGTTGCGCTAACGGAAACTGTTGCACCGCATTGGCTGGAATCAGTATTCACCGATTGATCACCATTATGTGTGATCACTGGCTTTTCATTATCTGTTACGGTAATCGTTTGAGTAACGGTTTCGGCTTCATTATTATTTTCATCGGTGACGTCCCAGGAAATGGTTGTTACACCTACCGGATAAGGTTGGCTTAAATTTTCCCCATCGCTTCGTGTTGCTGTTGGATCTGGCACGTTACAATTGTCAGTTGCTGTTGCGCTAACGGAAACTGTTGCACCACATTGGCCGGAATCAGTATTCACCGATTGATCTCCGTTGTGACTTATTACCGGTCTCTCATTATCTGTAACGGTAATAGTTTGTGTTACGGTTTCGGCATCATTATTATTTTCATCGGTAACGTTCCAGGTAATGGTGGTTGTTCCTACCGGGTATAGTACATTTAAACTTTGTCCATCGCTTCTAGTTGCTGTTGGATTTGGTACGTTACAGTTATCAGATGCTGTTGCGCTAATGGACACTGTTGCGCCGCATTGACCGGAATCAGAATTCACCGATTGATCACCATTGTGGGTGATCACTGGTTTTTCATTATCTGTTATGGTAATAGTTTGAGTAACGGTTTCGGCTTCATTATTATTTTCATCGGTGACGTCCCAGGAAATGGTTGTTACACCTACCGGATAAGGTTGGCTTAAATTTACCCCATCGCTTCTTGTCGCTGTTGGATCTGGCACGTTGCAATTATCCGTAGCTGTTGCGCTAACGGAAACTGTTGCACCACATTGGCCGGAATCAGTATTCACCGATTGATCACCATTGTGGGTATTATTGGTTTTTCACTATCTGTAATAGTTACCAACTGAGTATCCGTAGCGGTATTTCCTGCATCATCTGTGACCGTCCAGGTTACTGTGGTTTCTCCTAACGGAAAAGTAGCTGGAGCATCATTTGTTGGGTTGTTAGTTGTTCCTGAGTATGTTGCATTTCCAAGATTAATATTTGTTTTTAAAGCAAAACATTCACCTGGTTCGTTAACTTCATTAATATCGGCAGGAGCGGTAATAGTTGGTTCTTCCTGGAGTAGAAAGCCAACGAAAAATAATTTATCTTGTGATTTTCTTTTCACAACAGGCTTTTCAGGCCCATATGTAATATTAGCCAATAGCGAATTTCCGGAAAGTAGAAACCAACCAGAAATAAGTGCGATTAAAAAAAACCGGGGAGTAATTTTACCCATAGGCAACTAATTGCTTTTAGTGGATAAAATTACATATAATAAATCTATTTTAACAGGATTTTAAGCCAAAATTACAGATATAAAACCTTTAATATCAGACAAAAGACCATTTAGTATAATAATTAATATCTAAATGTAGGAAAAATCCTTCATTTGGAATAATAGGTTTTTTCAGTCTATAGCTAACAATTAATCTCTAATATGTAATTTAGAAGTAAGTAGATCGGCTATTGCCTTTAATAAAATAAAAAGCTCTCAGAAGGAAATGTAGTCCTGAGAGCTCAACTTTTATTCTTTTAAGTGGAAAATGCTTAATTAGATCGGATCAATGGATAAAAAATATGGGAGCTAAAAAACTGCTAAGTAATTTAGGATCACTGTACGAGAAAAAAGTAGTTCAGGAATATTTTAAGAAGAAATTTAGTCTTTTCTAATAATTACTTTTTTAGCGTAATCTCCAGAATCAGTATAAATTTTTACGATGTAAACAGCCGAACTTAAAGATTTTTTCTGCGGAACATGAATTTCTTTAAGGTCGGGTATTCCAAAGTGTTGATCTACCAGTTGGCCTGCAATATTATAAATATTAATGTGCTCAATTTTATGAAGTTCAGGATTGTTGATTACAAATTCTCTGATTGTCTAGAGAGTAATAGTAATCTATTGGACCTTCGCCAGGTTCTTTATCTTTTCTGGAGGAAGTTACATCGTGAAAAACAATTTCATATAAATCCTGGTATTCTCCTGCAGGTAAACTGGTTTTAAAAGCTTCTTTTCTTAAATCGTGATAAGTGCTGTCGCTATTATCACGTAAGTAGATATCAATGATATCGGGCACATTCTCGAGTTCCCCAATTTCTATAGTGAACTCTTTCTCCTCAGAGACTTTAAATCCTAATGGAAGTACCTGATTTAGATTAAAGTGGGGTACACCTTGTATTACATATTTTCGTTCTCCAATAACCCAGTACATATCTTCAGGCCCTTTATCTATTAAAAGAGCGTCAAAACCTAAATCAAAACCCTGACTGGTTCTAGAATCTGCACCAACTAAAATCTCCCTATGGTAGCCGGTAGGGGAATGAAATTCCAATCTGATTTTATATCTGGTATCTTCTCTTTTTTCTTCAACATTTTTATTGGTTTTTGAAGTATTCAGAGGTTTCAAAAAGAAAGAAAAACTTTGTCCTTGCTCGATTACAAAAGAACGCTGGCTATTTTTAAAAACAATTTTACCGGTGCCAAAGTCATCAGTATCACTTGATGATGCATCAGGGGTAGTATTAACGAAAAAACCCTGCCCTACCGGAATATAGGGACCAGCCTTTTTAGTACTCCGAGCTCCAGAAGCATTGATCCTTGAGTCATTTGAGATTGCCGAAACTCCATCAATTAAATTTCGCACAGCGTAGCCTCCTACATATTGTGCCAGATAATGGGTATGACCCCCGAAATGATCCCAGAAATAAACGGCACCATTTAGTAGATTCTTATCATTTCGACCGGCACCATCTTTAATATTATCCAATATAAATTCTTCAACACTTATTGCGGAAGGATAAGGATTACCTATAAGATAATTTTGCCCAGGTTTAATTTCACTAACCTCTATTGTACCATTATTTGGAAAGCCACTAAAGGTATAGTTCTGCTTATCATTTATACTAGCTTCGCCAGATGTGCCTTTCATTGTATAACCCTCCCCGGGCTTTAAAGCAGTGTAGCTTCCAATTTGCTCCCATTGGCTGTATTCGTTGGCTTTTCTGGCTCTAAAAGCATTAATCCAGTAATCACTTATTTTAATCGGATTTGTTTTTTGTCCATCAGCATGGGTATGAGCCCATTTGAAGTTTATGTTTTGAAAGTCCTTGGTGCCCACGGTAGATCCGTCTTTCAATACCTGATTAACCTTATAGTTTTGGCTATTGGAATTTGGTAAAACAGGAGAACTCCAGTAATTATAATTATAACTACTCGCAGTACCTTGTTGATCCCTTTCCAGGCCGCCGGAACCACTAATTTCACTACCTTCGGTTTGTATTAACTGAGATTCGCCATTAAGGTCAATATAACCGTTTAGCTCCAGGTAATGGGTTATAGCTATAGCATTTCCGGTTCCAAATCCTGTCTCGCTACCACCCATATTATTTTCACCTTCATATTTAAGATTCCATTTTCAGAAATTAAGGCTAATAAATTTATATTATTTTGGTTATTTTGAGTGGCTGGATTTTTATTCTTCAGATAGCTTACGATATTCCAGGTTATTCTACTATTATCAATTCCCTGGCTGCTGGGTGGATTCCAAACATCTCTTTACTTAATATTTATGCATCTCATTGGTTCGGTAATTTCCAGGTTGTCTTATCAAACCATTCTTGTCCATTTGTGTAAAGTATATAGGGAAGTGGAGCAGTGTTTTCCTGCATTTCCTGTATGTTTTTTAAGTAATCCATTTGCTGTTTCGCCTGCACTTCCAAGGTTATCTGTAAATCCATCACTAATAAGATTATTCTGAGCAAGAAGTTGATAATACCCCAATAAATTGCTCCAGGCAATTTTTTCCGGGGCATTGGGCAGGTTTAAATTATTTCCTAGTACTGTACCGCTCACATTTGCATCCTCCTTTTCAAGACGTTGATTCATAAAAAATCTTATTTGTTCGCTTGAGATTGCTGTATTCCAAAGTCTAACTTCTTCAATAAAACCATTAAAATGATCTTTCGTTCCTTTATTGGTTGAAGGTGAATTTGCAGCACCAATTAGAAAAGGAGCATCAAAATTACCAGATCCCCCAGGAATGTTATTGGTATTTGTTTGAATCTCTATGCCATCTACAAATAAACTCATTTTAGAGTCAGAATATACTCCTGTAATATGATACCAGCGATTTGTAGTTATTTTTTTTGAAGAGGTTACACTTCTATTTCGAACCCTAAAGCTTGGAGAACCGTTATTAAGAATAAGATCATATCCCAGGTTGGATTCTTCTTCAACCGTTTGGAGATGATAGTGTTCACTCCTGAAATATTGTTTGGTTTTACCCAGGCTTCTATGGAGAAGTCACTTCCGGCCATGGTGTAATTATTACCAGCATCAACATAATCGTCATCTCCATCAAAATTTAATTGCTACAGGTAGGTGGAAAAGTAACCTCTATTTCTTCCGATACACTACAGCATGGATTTGCTTCAGAAGCAACACTCCAGGTTAAAGTATAGGTTTGACCCGACTGGCCGGTAAAACTTGTGTTTGGATTATTTGGATCTCCAAGTAATGCAATTTCACCATTATTGTAAGACCAGGAGCCCGCGCCAATTTCCGGATCTATTGGAGATGCGGCGAGCCATACAGATTTTTATTCCACATTCGGAAATCTCAGGAACTTCCCCCGCATTAATTTCAGGAGGGGTTAGGGTTGTAAAGGTTTTAACTTCAGCAGCACAATTCTCGCTGGAGCTTACTAGAAATGTATATCCTTTTCCGCCTTGCAGTCCTGAAATTATAAAGCGTTCTGTCGCTATATCATAATTTATCTGTTCCTGTTCTAAATTAATTTGACTTCCTTCAGCGTCTAGTATGTCAAGTATGTAAGGAATATTTTCAGGTTCAATCGTTTCCTCAGCAAAAAGTCCGCCGCTTACGGGTATTGAAACTACAGCGCCGAAATCATCAAAACAGGAAGCTTCTTCCAATTCAATCGGAGCCCCTACAATCAATTCTTCAGGTTGCTGGATTGTAATTGTGTCTGCTCTTACAGTACATCCTTTGGCATCGGTTACATCGGCATAATAATCTCCAGCTCCCAGGTTTTCTGCAATTCTTCCGGTTTGGCCATCACTCCAGAGGAATGTAAATGGAGCTGTCCCGGTATTTTCAATTATATTGATTTCTATTTCACCATTATCTCCTTCAAAACAGCTTACATCTTGCGGAATGAGTTCCAATTCCGGACTAATATTGAAAATAATATTTATAGTATCACTTACAATTTCACAAACCGCCCCGGCATCTTCATTAGAAGTTAATATTAATTCTATTTTGCCTGAAGCAATTTCCTCTTCATTGGGGTTGTAAGTAGTGTTTATTAAATTAGGATCGGTAAACCTTGAATTATCTCCATCTGCGGTGCTCCAAAACCCTGAATTAATAGTTGGATGGTTTATGGAAGCTGTGGATAGATCTATAGTAGGATTGCTAGAACATATTTCTAAGTCTTCACCTGCATCAACTATTGGTTTTTCAACTACTTCTACCGTAGTAGTTTTAGACTCTAAATTACAGCCATAGAAATCGGTGATTTGTAAAGAATATTCCCCTGCCATTTCAGCCGTAGCGTTCGGGATGTGAATTGTATCTGCCGCTACACGCTCACTTTCTTCATTTATGGTTTTTGATCTACTGAAACCGTTTGGTCCCGACCAGTTAAATGTTATGGGAAACCGAGCGCCATCCAGGTTTGCTGCCAATTCTATAGTTTCATTCTCGCAAATGGGGCCATTATTTTCTGGGGTGAATTCAAAATCGAAAGATCGAAAGGCTGAAAATGAAATATCATCAATTCCAAAGTCGTTACCTCCTGCCGTTGGATTTTCATTTATTATTCTTAGTATTACTTCTGTATTATTGCCTGAATTCCATAATTCGGGATTATAAAAGTTAATCCAATTCCCTACCGGTTCGTTGGTTAAGTCTCCCAGCGTACTTTCCACTTCAGGAGTATTATTTCCGGGAATTAATACCTGAAGTCTAAGCTGAGCAGGACTTGCCGGGTTTACATTGGAAGTCCACGCGCTAAAATAGTAATCGGTGTCTTGTGTTATGCTGATTGTATTAGATTGCCACACTACATTTCCTATAGAGCGGTCTCCATTCACAATCATGAAATTACCCCTGACCCCCGTGGCCACGACCAAAAAAGTTATAATGATAGTCATTAGCATTTTCATCTATAGCATATGTTCCTTCGGGAACCATTTCATTATTCCTGCCTCGGGTCATCGGTGACATAATTATACTGTATGTAAAATCACTGGTATTTCCTTGTTCGAAATCACCATTTGTAATAAGGTTTTCATTAGGAGTGATTGAAGCAGAAGCTTCACAACCATTCTTAGTGACATATAAAGTGTAGGTTTGGGCGAGACTTACCTGTAAAGAGGCCTCTGTAGAAATAGTTTGACCAGCGGCTACCCACCTATAGGAATCATAAACGGCATCGGCAGATAATAAAATCTGATTTGTTTGGTCCAGAGAACAATAGTTAGCCATAATTTCAGGCTGTAATGGAGCTTTTACCTAACCTCAACTGTCCCAACCCCGGGGCATTCTATTTCTGGATCTGTATAGGTAGCAGTAAATATGGTTGTTTCTTGAAACAGATATATTTGTAGGATTAGGGGTATTTGAAGTCCATTCCGGATTAGTGGAAGAGGTCCAGGTAACATCTGGAACGGTAGTTCCTTCCCCTGTTAATTTAACATTATCTATAGCCCACCAGTAGCCCCATTCAGCAGTATATCTAAAACGAATATACAAATTACTTACCTGTCCAATCCATTTAAATTAAAGCTTATAATTCCTCATCTCTATTCTCTGACGTTAATATTACTCTTTCCCAATCCTGATTGTTTGTTGACACTTCTACTCAACCTCTATCATCGTTATAATAAAGATAATCGTGCCAAAATGAAAATTCCAATTCTGTATATCCAATAGTATTTATACTATTTTTATATTGTAAAATAGTTTCAGTTGTGCCAGTTGGACCTTGAGCATCACTATCGGAAAGATAAAATTGAGTTCTATCATCAGAACTGATGGTATTACCGTAATTCCTGGGAGAATAACCATCTGGTCTTAATGTCCAGTTGGAAGCAGATGACGTTCCGCCATAAGAGTTGTTTTTGGTGGTCCAGTTACTGGCAGATCCATTAAAATTTTCATTTAATAACACCGGATCTACAGTTTGCTCCCCCTGGAAAGTAGAGTATAAATCTATGTCTCTCCTGCGCAAATATTATTTTTTGAGGAAGTATGCCGTCACTTTAGGGCCTGATAATAGATGAAAAACTTATATTTTCCTCTGTGGTGCATCCTTTCGCTGAAGTAATTGTGATAAAATAGGTTACTCCAATCTCCAATCCGCTATCGTTATAAAGAATTTCATTTATATTGCCAGATCCCGATGAAGCCTGGTTTCCTTCAAATGCATTTCTTCTCCAGGTTATGGTTGAGTTTAAAGAACTTTGAGGTGTGTAATCAATACTACTGCCATTACAAATCTCATCTATCGTTTCCGAATAATTGGGGGGCAGGAGAAATTTTCAACCTCAACTGCGATATCATTTATGCAGCCATTCTTTTCTAGAGTGAATATATATGTAGCTGTTATAGCAGCTTTCTGTGTTATTTACAAGAGATTCATTAGGGTTAATATTGTTTCTATCAGACGAATTTGTTGCAAGATTCTCTCCCACAGCTGCTCTGGACCAGCTAATTGTGGTTTCTTCTAGGTTGCTTTCTGGCAGGAAATCAAATGCATCTCCGCTACAAATTTCCGTTGGTGAATCGTTTAAATTAGTAATTACAGGTTTTATTTTATCAACAACTACCTCTTTTACAAGAGCGCAACCTGCATCGCTTTGTCCTTTTATATAATAAGTTCCAAGGCTAAGCTCGGTAGGATTATTTATTTCTACTGTAGCAGCCTCATCTTCCCAGTAAGTATAGTTAAGGGAAGAATTATTTTTTATTGCTGGATCGGTAAAATCTACAGACTTAGGACAATTAGGTAAGTTTATTTCAAATTCGGGAGTTGGATTAACTGTGATCTTAACAGGAATAGTAGTTCCGGTACATCCCTCAGCTTGTGGGGTGATATTGTAAGTGACTATCTGCGGTGTAGAAGAGTTATTAACTAATTGTTGCTGAATCAATTTTTCGTCTGCAATTTCGAAACTACCATTTTCGGCGCCTGCTATAGTTGTTGGAGCATCAACGGTCCAGGTATAACTCGTGTTTGCTACCGGACTGGATATTAAAAGGTCAGTTTGTGCCCCAGAGCAAATTTGGTTGGTATAGGAAGTGTTTACCACCGGACTTGGTTTCACACTTAAAGAAACTTCCACTGTCTCCCCAATGCAACCATTAGCTTTAGGAGTGATTTTAATGTTGGCATTTAAAAGCGATTCTGTATTATTTACCGGAGTGAAAACCGGAATTTCAGAAACACCAGATTTATTGGAAAGACCTATAGATGCACCACCAGAAATATCATAAGTAATTCCGTTAAAACTTCCATTTAGTGGAATTGCCTCTGTTGGGGCTCCATTACAAAGTTCCGGTATTTCAGGGATTTCTAGTTCTGGATTTGGTTTTACTTCAATAGTAAAGGTTTCAGAAATCCCCTCGCAATTATTTGCGGTGGGAGTTAAGGTGATAGTTGATATAATACTTTGAGTTGTATTATTTAGTGCTGTAAAGCTTTCAATATTACCTTGTCCGCTAGCTGAAAGACCTATGCTGGTATTATCGTTAATCCAATCTCTACTAGTTCCCGAAACTGAAGCTCCTGGAAAATTTATTTTTTGAATTGTTTCTCCTGCGCAAACTACTATATTTTCAGGCTTAGTAATAGTAGGAGTTGGATTAATAGTTATTTGAAATTTTTTGGCTTCACCCTGGCAATTTCCGCCAAATGGAATCACCGTGAAGTCTACTACTACTGGATCGCTGGAATTATTTTTTGCAGTAAACGCCGGAATATTTCCGGTTCCGCTTGAAGACAGTCCAATATCTGTGTTATTATCTTTTTCGTAGGACCATTGGTATGAGCTAGCATTTGCTCCTGAAAAATTAATTTCAGGAACTGTTTCTGTATTACAAAATGCACTATTATTTATGGCTGGGATCTCTACTGTGGGTTCAGGAATTATAATTTCCTGTGTGGCTGTAACAGAATTTTCTGAATCATCGGTAAATATCCAGGTAATAGTATAAGTCCCATAAGTGTCATAACTTAATGGATCGGAGGTAGTTCCGGTTATTTCTCCATTACAATTATCGGTAGTAGTTGGGAAATTGGTGATTTCATCTTCACACGTCCATTCAAGATCAGGTATGGTTGGTGTTTGGGGATCTATATTATCTTCTACAGTAACGATAGCCGTTTCTGAAGCTGAATTTCCATTTTCGTCGGTAGCGGTTAGGGTAACAGTATTGTTCCCAATATTGGAACAATTAAAACTGCTGATGTCTAAACTAAGATTTTGAATACCACAAGCATCGTTAGAACCATTGTCAATCTGACTTGCGGTTATATTGGCCTTTCCGTTAGAATTTAGTTGAACGGTAATGTTTTGGGTGATTACTTCAGGATCAACCTTGTCTTCCACAGTAACGGTAGCTGTTTCTGAAGCTGAGTTTCCGTTTTCATCCGTAACAGTAAGTGTAATCGTGTTGTCTCCCATATGATTACAGTCGAAACTGGATTTGTCAATAGAAAGGTCTGAAATTCCACAATTATCGGAAGAGCCATTATCAATATCATTTGCAGTGATACTTGCATTTCCAGAAGCATCGAGTTGAATAGTGATATCCTGGGCATTTGCAGTAGGATTTATATTATCCTGTACGGTAACAATTGCGGTATCTGAATCTGTTCTTCCGTTTTCATCGGTAACAGTAAGTGTAATCAGTATTCTCTCCCACATCATCACAGTCAAAACTGGTTTTATCAATAGAAAGATCTGCAATTCCACAAGCGTCGTTAGAACCATTATTAATCTGAGTGGCGGTTATATTGGCCTCTCCGTTGGAATCTAGTTGTACGGTAATATTTTGTGTAATTACTTCGGGGTCTATATTATCTTCAAAGCCTACATTGAAATTTGCTGAAGCTAGTTCATTGTTTGCGTCAGTGACGTTAACCGTATAATTTCCTGGTGCAAGATTATTGATTTCTTCTCCTGACCCTGTAAAACCATTAGGCCCTGACCAAGAATAGGTGTAAGGAGATACACCACCTAATGCACTTACTTGCAATACTCCATCATTCACATCACTACAACTGGCTGGGGAATTTTCAACTAAAGTAATTGTAGGTGCTTCTTGGAGTATAAACCCTACGAAAAATGATTTGTCTTTAATTTGCTTTTCGGATAAAGGTTTTTCCGGGCCCATAATTGATATTAGCCATAACAGTTTCAGCGGAAATCAGGCACAATCCGAAAATAAAAACCGCTAAGAAAAACCGGGGAGTAATTTTACCCATAGGCAACTAATTGCTTTAGAGGCTAAAATTACATATAAAAAATCTATTTTAACAAGAATTTAAAGAGATTCAAAATTCTGTTAAAAAGCAATTTATAAAATTTCATAATAATTAATTGTGAAGAAATTCTTTCTTAGTTCATAATAAACTTCTTGTCCTTATTTCCTTTTTCGGTAATTAGTTTTATGATATAAACGCTGGTATGCATAGATCTAATATTGATAATATATTCTTTTTGAGTAGGGATATTCGCATAAGTTTGTATGAGTCTTCCACCTAAATCAAAAACAAGTACTTCCGAAATATCAATAAGGTCTGGATTGTCAATTATGAGTTCCCGGGTCTCGTGATTATATCCAAAATCTAACGATGTGTTAAGTGATGGCTTGTCAGGATTTTCCAGGAATTCTTTGTTGCTAAATACTATTTCAAACCTGTCATTAAAAATTCCAGGCTCTGAAACTGCTAAATATGCTCCTAATCTAAGGTTATGTATACTATCGTTTAATTTGTCATTTAAATAAATAGGTAAAGTTTCTGGGTAATTCTCGATTTCCCCAGTTTCAATTTTAAATTCCCCCTCTTCCTTAATTTTAATACCTAATGGTAAAACCTGATCCGAATTGAAGTTTGAGACTGCTTGAATTACGAACTCATTGTCCTGAATTAACCAGAACATGTCTTCAGGAATATCATCAATTAAAAGAGCATCGTAACCTAAGTCAAAACCATTTGTGGTATAGGCATCAGCAGTTACTAAAATTTGTCTTTGGAAACCAAGTGGGGAGGTGAAATTCAGCCTTATTTTATATCTTGAATCTTCAGTTCTTACCGCTTTTTGGCTTTTAGTTGGATAGATAGGTTTTAAAAATTGCGAGTCATTTGGATTTACCTCGGTAACAAAAGCTCGTTGACCATTATTGAAATTAACAGTACCTCCATGTATGGTAATACCATTGGCAATTTCCGGATCTAAAACTGTATTGATGAAAAATCCCTGACCAACCGGAACGAATTCTCCCGGTTTTTTAGTTCCTGAGGAACCATCGTTATTAATACGTTCATCTACAGAAGATGCAGATTTTACCGCCCCAGCAAGGTTTATAGTTGCATAACCGCCTATATATTCCCTTAAAATATGAGTGTTCTCGGGCCCAAAGTGATCCCAGAAATATAATGCTCCGTTAAAAATGTTTTGAGTATTAGTAGCGTTTGGCACTGTATTTTTATCAAGATTATCTAAAATAAATTGTTTTGCTTCAATGGCCGATGGATATGGGTTTCCTATTAAGCGGTTTTGGTTTGAGCCAATACTAACCCCAGTTACGGGTCCATTATTTGGTAATCCTTTAAAAACGTAGTTTTGTGGAGTTGAAATCGCAACATCCCCCGAAGTCCCTTTCATTGTAAAGCCGTCGCCAGTGTTAAGCTGGCCATTTTCTCCTATCCATTTCCATTCTGCATAAACATTGGCAGTTCCAAAGAATTTAAAAAGCCAGTAAGCACTAATACGTTTGGGACCGGTGTTATAATTATAATTATCGGCATAAGTATGGTCATAGGCAAATGAAATATCCTTAGGATTATTGGAATCGGTTCCATCCTTCAAAAGACTTCTTATTGAGCCACCGGTATTAGAGGCTCCTGCACTAACCGGGAAGCTCCAGTAATTATAATTATAGCTATTGGCTGTTCCCTGTTGATCTCTTTCCAGATATCCAGAACTGCCGGCATCAACAATACTTCCAATATCCTGTATTAATTGAGATTCACCGGTGAGGTCTATACTTCCATCTAATTTTAAATAATGACTAATGCTTAAATATTGCCCGGAATTAGTTTCATTATGAGCTCCAGATGGGTTAAATATGTCCAATTTGCCCGTTTCTGATTTTAATCCTAAAATAGTAATATTTTTACCACCCGAATTAATATTGTGAGAGGTTCTAACAATATTCCAATCAATAGGAGCTCCATTTATACCGTTGCTGTTTGGTGCATCCCAAACATCAAAGTGTGTCCAGGTGTTATCGGTTGCCCAATTTTGGCCATCTATGCGGGAAGTATAGGGCAGGGGAGCAGTGTTTTCCTGAAAAGTTTCCATGTTTACCAACCTGCCAGGGACCGATGTAATAGCAAGATCGGGAGTTGTTCCGTTTGCTACAAGGGCAGGGTCCGCAAGTAGTTGGTAGTATCCTGCGAGATTGGTATAGCTTAGCCCGGCGGGAACATCCATTGGTATTTCTACTCCCATTTGTGTTCCGTTGTTATAAAGTCGCTGGTTCATCATAAACCTAATTTGATCTACTGAAATCGCAGTATTCCAAATTCGCACTTCTTCTATCCAGCCCGAAAAGTAATTTTCAGCCTCTTGTATTTCAGCATTCCATCTGGCACCTATTAGGGTTTTAGTTCCTGTGTTGGTTATATTGAAGTTCCCCATATCGATTCCATCAACATATATTTTTCCGCCTGAAACAGCGATATGGTACCATCGGGAATTAGAATTTATCCCTCCCGGTAAATTTTCCATATTGATTTCAAAATTAGGTCCGCTAATAATAGTTCCTGTTGAAGCTTCCGGGCGAATCCAGGCTTCTAAACTATAGTTTCCGCTATAAGTTTCGCCCAGGTCTATGTAATCATCTATACCATCGAAATCCAGGGCGATACAGCCTTCAAAAACTACATCTAAAGCTTCATAAGTGGGTGTACAAGCTTCATTTGCTATTAAATTCCCGTCCTCATCGGTTTCAGTCGGTTCCAATACCCAGGTGATAGTATAACTCTCCGGACTTTGGGATTCTGAAGTGAAAATTGCATTCGGATTGTTTATTGGTTCAACTTCATCTTCAGGGTCAGTATTTGTGAATTCGTAATCCTCGGGACCTTCCACCACCCATTTTCCGATGTATCCATCTTTTGTTGGGTAGGAGGTGATTTCACCCTGAGCTTCACTCGTTACCGTAGCAGTCAATTGGGCAGAATAAACACCGCAGCTACCGGTTTGAGCAGCTACGGTTGTAGTATATTGATCATAAACAAAAACCCTGATTTCTTCGTTATTTGTGGCGGTAGCACAAGAGCCGCCGGTGTATTCTAATGTGGTGGTAATTATAGAAACATTCCAGCCAATTTCGCTGGGGGTCCATAGCTCTGAATTATTGGTTCCAATAACAATAGGCGTCTCAGGATCAGTGGTATCTTCCCAAAGTACTCCAACATTTTGAGGGCCATCGGGCATAATAATATTATCCAGAGCCCAAACATCACCATTTCTTGCTCCAACGAAACTGAATTTTATTCTAAGGTTATTTTGTCCAATATAATTTCCGAGATCAATTTCAATTTTGTTTTCTGGTCGGGAAGAAGGTGTTCCGGAGGCAAAATCGTCATAGTTTCCACTTGATGGGTCATTATTATTACTATATAGCGAAGTATAAGTGTTCCCGCCATTCGTCGAAATTAAAACTTCAATAGATGCTCCATCGGTAAGGTTGTAGGCCTGGTCAAAAGTTAAAATTCCGGAATCCATGCCATCGAGTGCAAAAACATTAGTTTCCATAGTCGAAGTATTATCCCCGGAAACCAGTGCGAAACCTTTGTTTCCGTCATCCAAACCGTGATCAAATCTTTGCATGGAGGTGTTGTAGGGAGAAGAGAGATTTGCGGTAATAAATTCACGAGGCGTCACCCTTTTCCAAATATTTGGGTTGGTGTTATTGGCGCTGGTTTCAAAATTTACCAGGTTTCCATCAGAATCTTTTATTCTCCAGCCGCCGTTCTGGTCTATAGCAGCATTGTCAAAATTACCACTGTCGTTCACTCCGTCACCAGATTCATAGCCGGTTTCCGCAGTTAAAGTAACTTCGTCTCCCAGGCAAATTAGGTCTTCACTTACACTTACCGGGGCAGGCTCAATATCTGAGGAAATTACACTTAAAATCGCGGTTCTGCTTGTAACAGGTACATTACAAGCGCCATTTGTTATTTCTGCCTGAAAAATAAGGGTTTCATTACCAAGTAAATTTGCTATTACCGAAGATGGAAGTGTAGTCCCGGTTTCTCCCTGTATGGTTTGAAAAGTACCCTGAGCGGTTCTGTATTTCCATGCGGAAACCTGACCCGTATGTTCCGAAAGAACAAGATCTTCCAGGAACTCCGGATCTTGACAAGTGGTGAATAATCGATCAAAACCTTCAAAATTTAATTCTCCGCCAATAGGATACTCATCTACTTGTATAGAAACTGCTTCTGAGATAGCTTCTTCACAAACACCATTTTGCACTACAGCTCTGAAACCGGTGGTGGTAATAATATTTTCATAAGAATAAACCGTGGAAATTTCTGATTCTTCCTGTATGATAGTCTCCCAGGTTGCTCCTTCATTTTCAGAGAATTCCCAGCGAATTACTTCTCCGTTTATATCAGCCAACGGCAACTTCTCCGGAATTGTTTCCAATACAAACACTTGTGTCTCCAGAGATCGTTCCGGCATCACTGGGTTGGTCTACTTGTATAGTAACCTCAGCTTCAGAAGAGCATTCCCCTGTACCGGTACCAATAACCTTATAAGTAGTTGTGATTTCTGGGTTTATTTGAATAGAAGCGGTTGCTCCAATTTCTTCCTCCGCCTCATTATACCAAATAAAACTGTCAGCTCCTTCTGCTGTTAAACTTACCTGTGAGGCTGCGCAAACCAGTGTTTCTGAAGGAGTGATGGTAATTTCAGGTAAATCATGAATTATTACTTCAATAGTCACTTTGTCACTTTCACAGGCCTCGAGGCTTTGGGATACATAGTAGGTATATGTTCCTGCATTTTCAGTATTGGGAATTGGAGCTGTAGAAAGAAGATTTTCCTCTTCATTATACCAATTTAGATTGGCTTCGCCAACGGCCACGGCCTCAAGAACATTTGCTGTTTCTCCCTCACAGTATTCTATAAGAATAGTAGTTGCCGGTGGTGCTGGTTTTTCCTTTATACTTACAGTAACTGCTATACGTTCACTTTCACAAACATCTGGGGTTTGAGTAACCCAATATACTGTTTCACCTGGTTCATCTGTATTTGGCACCGGGGTTTCAGAAAAAGCATCATCTCCTGTTTCTGAGGCGTACCAGGTAAGGTTTTCGCCATTAATCACAGTTAAAGCTGGAACTTCTTCAAACTGGCAGTATTCAAAATTTTCTACTGTTGGTTTTTCCGGAACTTCATTTAAACGTAATTGAAAAGGATTGGTGACTGCAGTAGAACAAGTGAACTCGGAAGGCCCCTCGAATTTCCACATAATAATCTCCGTTGTATGCGGTAGTTACATTTATTATCTCCAGAGTACCTTCATACCTTCCATTTTCATCGGCTAGTTCTGTAGTAATCGTAATATTTTCATCAGAATCATCTACTGGGGTATTTCCTTTGTACCAGGTGAAAGTTAAGGGTGCGCCATTTGCGTTCGCGATAAATTTCATACTAACTTCTGAAAATCCGTCGCCACAAATCGGGATTTCATTAATAGGTTCTTCAATAATAATATCTTCATCTACATTAAGATTAACTGTATCAGAAATCACTTCTGAACAAGATTGAGCTCCTGTAACCACCACGTAATAATCCCCGGCATTGGTAGAAGTAGTATTGCTAAAGCTAAGCGTAGCCGAAGTTGCTCCATTTACAGCATTTCCATTTTGATACCATTGATAATTGAGATTATCCCCAATTGCGCTAACACTTAACTCGCTTGGTTGCGTAGAACAAATTCCAACATTAAATGGTTGAGAAGTGATCTGTGGTTTTTTAAAAATTTCTATCGCCAGGTTTATAACGACTTCTTCGCAGGAATTTTCAGCAGGAATACTGTAAAATACCGTATGTGGGCCACCGGTACTGGCAGCCGGATTTATGCTTCCATCTGCGCTTATGGCAAGACCGTTACTTCCCGAGAATGTTCCGTTTTGATATTCCACGGGAGTATCTATGAAAGTTACCGGTTGGTCTTGTTCTACAGAAGTACAGAGGGCGGCATTTTCATAATTTAGAGTTGCAAATGGTACTTCTGTTATAGTTGCTGAAGTATTTAGGATTACTGCTTCACATCCTCCCTGTCCCGGAATAGTGTATGCTATGCTGTAAATTCCCGGATTACTTTCGGCTGGGTTAATAGCTCCGGTTTCCTCATTAATTGAGAGCCCGGCGGGACTTGCTGTAAATGTTCCATCTTCATAATTGCCTACGGTACTGCTAAAGGTCACTTGCTGTAACTCAGTTTCGGAAGCGCAAATAGGTGTGTTGTAACTTATCTCTGCCGATGGTAATTCTGTGATTTTTACACTTGTTTCAGTTGTAACCGGAGCGCATCCATTTATCTCAGGAGTGGTATAGGTAACCGTATAGGTTCCCGCTGAGCTGTTTTCTGGATTTATATCCCCGGTTGTAGCGTTTATCTCTAAACCTACCTCTGCGGAATAAGTGCCGCCCTGGCTATTGTCATTTCCCGTAAGTTCTACCTCAAACGCCGTTGTTTGGGAGTTGCAGACTTCTGCTGCCGGATAAGTAATTGTTGGATCTGGAGCTTCGGTTATTATGATTTCGGTAGTGAAATCATAAGTTCCACAACCAGCGCCTTCTGGAGTAGTGTAAGTTACCTGATAGGTGCCTGGATTACTGGCTGATGGATTAATTTCTCCGGTTTCAGAATCTATTTGCAAGCCAGTACCGGCAGAGAATGTTCCATTTTCATAATTTCCGCTACCATTTAGAGTTACTGTTTGGGTATTTTCCTCGGAAGAACAGAAATAGGTGTCATCGTAGCTTAAACTAACCTCTGGTGCTGCAGTTATGCTTACACTAGTGGTCAATTCAACACTTTCGCAACCAACTGAAGCCGGAATAATATAGCTTACTATATAATCGCCCGGATCACTATTACCGGGAATAATAGCACCTGAAGTTTCATCGATGCTTAGACCTGAAGGTGCTGCCGAGAAGCTGCCATTCGCTGTTGCGCCAACAGTATTTTCAAGAGTTACTTGTTTAGTTTCAGTGTCATCCTCACAAAACGCCGTTTGGGCGTATACGAGATCTGCTGAAGGGATTGGATTGACGATAACCTCGTGGGTTCCTGAAAGTGAATTTTCACATAATGGTTCTTCCAGGTATTGTGAACTTATTAATTCGAAAGTAGTAGAAGAAGCTAAATTACCTGTATTTATAAAGGCTTCTCCATTTTCATCCAGATTTATAGATTTGGAGGCGCCGTTTTCAGTATAAGAGATTCGGGTTTTCGGTGTTCCCGTCAGGCTAATTTGAGTACTGGTATTTTCACAAATATCCTGGTTCCCGGTTAAAAAAGTGGCTGTAGGGTCTTCACGAAAAAATATAGTCATTTCGTCTTCTCCTGCATTACAGGCGCCACCGGGCTTTTCAGTTGTGAGGTAAAAGGTTACTTGACCATTACTTATATCTGCTGGAGTCGGGGTGTAAGTAAATTCAAAATCGTCTACTTTTCCATTCGGTGTGGTAATTTGAGTTCCCGACGAAGTCACAAGGCTTTCAATTTTTAATTTGGCATTATTGGAGCCAAAAGCTACATAGGCAATACTCGTAACAGGATTGCTGAGACTACATAAAATCATATCTTCTCCAAGATCTGCTATTACATAATTGTCAATCGCTATTCCTCCAATTGTTTGAGTTTCACTTTCCCCGCAAATGTTTACAGCTTGTACCGAAACACTCTCGTTGGCACTATAATTAGAATTTGCGGTAATATTTACAGTGATATTAGTGGTTCCTGCGCCACTTACAATATTCCATCCATTAGGTAAGCTCCATAAATATTCTTCGGTATTTTCAACTTCATCAATCCAAAATTCTACATTATTTAATGGAGGGCAAATTGCAGTACTGGGTAAATTAGAGGATATGGCTAAAGGTTTTGCGGGGACAGCGGTAACAGAATTTATGGTTTTAGAAACTGCTAAGCTCTCGCCACAATCGTTGATTCGCAAAAACCTCGATGTTTCCAGAAGTTCCCGAGGCACTTACCTCAATATTGTTGGTGTTTTCTCCTGATGTGATGACCCAGCCCGAAGGTAATGACCATTCATAGGAAGTGGCATGAGTAATAATTGGAATACTATACTCCAGTTGTGTTTCACTAGAGCAAACCTCGGCTGGACCGGTAATTTCTGTGGTCCCAATTTCAGGGGCTGGTGCGTCTATGCTAACCGCTAAAGTACTTGTTGACCCTTGTCCGCAAGAATTACTGGGCACTACACTCACCTCTCCATTTTCTCCATAATTACCGGCATCTACCACAATGCTATTTCCGGTTTCAGAGCCTGTAATCTCCCATCCTGTGGGTATGCTCCAGATATACTCCTCTGCTTCAGTAAGTCCCGGAACAGAAAATTCTATTTGATCTCCCGGGCAAATTACTTCATTGCTGTTACTGTAAATAATGCTTATTGCGCCTGCGTCAGTGGGCGCGCCATCCTGCATCTCAACAGATAAGCTTTGAGATGTGCTGGTACCACATGAATTTCTTGCTGCAACTGTGATGTTCCCACTTCCCGAAGTGCCGGTTTGAATACTAACCTGTGGGATTGTAGTAATTTGCTCCTGAATTCCCCAGGAAGAAGGGAAATTCCATATGTATTCTTCCGTATTATTTACGGCATTTATTGAATAGATTTCATTCGTTCCTGGGCAGACTTCTGTAGCTCCTGTTATGGTTCCGGGAACTTCGGGAGTGCCAGGTTCTACATTTACAGCCAAACTGGTGCTAGCACTTTCGCCACAAGAATTTAGGGCTTTTACAGTAATTTGCCCGTTTCCTGAATTTCCTGTGATAATAGTTGTTTCTGGAGTACTCGTGGTTATGATATTTCCATTTCCCCAACCTGAAGGGAAAGTCCATTCGTAGGTTTCGGCATTTGCTATGGAAGTTATACTATAGGTTTCTTCTTCTCCCGGGCAAACGGATTCATTGCCTGAAATATTCCCTGGTTGAGCAGGAGCTCCGGGTTGTACATTTACGTTAATACTTTGTTCGCTATTGCCACACTCACCTATTGCAATCACTTTTATAGCGCCACTGGTGGTTCCAGTAGTAAGTGTTATAGAAGAGGTATTGCTCGAACCGCTCCAGCCAGCAGGTAATTCCCATTGATAAGAAATAGCGTTATTTACCTGGCTAATACTGTAAGTTTCGGAAATCCCCGGACAAACAAGAGTTGCTCCATTGATTTCGGAAGGTGTATCTGGAGCTGCTGGTTTTTCGGAAATAGTAATTTGATTACTTGAAAAATCATCGGTACAGGGATTACTTGAAGTAATAAAAAGCTGAACTTGATCTCCTGTATTAAGTGCGGTAGTTAGAGTTGAATTGCTTCCTACACTGGTGTTATTCACTCTCCAGTCATACACGGGACTGTTACCGGCTTCAGAAATACTTGTAATGCTAAAATTTATATTTTCCCCGGGACATACTGGGTTTTCACTCGCCTGAATTACCACGTTTCCCTGGCGAATGCTGTTCACTGTCATTTTAATAGGTTGAGAAATTTTTTGACAGTTTATATCATCGCTTGATGTGATAATCACTCTTACTTCATCATTATTTTGTAAGGCTGAAGTAGCGTAATTAGGTTGGTTGTCACCAACATTGGAATTATTGATTTGCCATTGGTAAATTAAACTGGTTCCGCCAGTAGTGGAAGCACTAAAGTTAACCTGGGTGTTTTCACAAATGGTTCTACCTTCAGCTACATTTATACTAACCGAGGTAGGGCATGCTTCCTGGGAAAAGCCATTTTCTGAAACTATAACAATAGAAAATACCAGTAATAAATAATGAAGTAATTTTTTTCCCACAATAGTAATGTTTTAGAGCAATAATGATTACGTAGGCGGGGTATGTTAAGTGTCGTGGTGTGTAACCTTCTGGGGCGAAGACAATTAACAATTGAAAATACGACATTAATTTTCTTTTTATACTTTAATTCGTTGAAGGGATATTTAATTCGTTAAAAGAAGAGAAATTGTTCTAATTTTTACAATAATTTTCTGAAAATCAATTCGGTACAGCGTTTGTTAGCGAATGCGTACTGCGGGGTTCCTGGTTTTGGTAGCTAGAGTAATAACAAAAAAAGCCACAGCTTTTAAACTGTGGCTTTTTGTGAGATATATTTCCTACAAATTACTCTCCCATAAATGGGTATCTGTAATCTTCTGCAGGTACAAAGGTTTCCTTGATTAGTCTAACAGAAGCCCATCTTAGCAAGTTCATTTTAGAACCGGCTTTATCGTTGGTTCCGCTAGATCGGGCGCCACCGAATGGTTGTTGTCCAACTACGGCCCCGGTAGGCTTATCATTTATATAGAAATTACCTGCCGCATTTTGCAACATATCTGTGGCAACTGCAGCCATATATCTATCTCCAGAGAAAACTCCTCCTGTAAGTCCGTAAATACTTGTATTGTCTACGGTTTTAAGCAGGTCTCTCCATTTTTCTTCACTATAGTTTTTATCGTCATACACATAAATAGTTACTACAGGTCCAAATAATTCGGTTTCCATAGTTGTGTAATGAGGATCTGAAGTTAAGATTACTGTAGGTTCAATAAAGTAACCTTCAGATTTATCATAATTTCCTCCAATTACTACTTCAGCATCTTTGTCTTTCTTAGCGCGATCTATGTATCCAGCCAATTTATCGAATGCGCCTTCGTGAATAACAGCATTAATAAAGTTGGTCATATCTTCTGGAGATCCCATTTTGAAAGATTCCAGATCTTCTCTTACAAATTCCTGGATCTCCGGCCATAGACTTTTTGGTAGGTAAACTCTTGAAGCTGCACTACATTTTTGTCCCTGGTACTCAAATGCACCACGAGAAATAGCAGTTGCTACTTGTTTTGGATTAGAAGTTGGGTGTGCTACAATAAAGTCTTTCCCTCCTGTTTCTCCTACAATTCTTGGGTATGTTTTATACTTCTGGATGTTGTTACCAATTTTACCCCAAATTCCTTTAAATACATTTGTACTTCCTGTAAAGTGAATTCCGGCAAAATCAGGGCTGTCAAGTACGGTGTTGGTGATCATTTCAGGATCTCCCATTACCATATTAATAACACCATCTGGCAAACCAGCTTCCTTAAATACTTCCATAATTACCTGTGCAGAAAAAATCTGGCTGTCACTAGGTTTCCAAACAGCAACGTTACCCATTAGGGCCGCACTTGATGGAAGGTTTCCAGAAATAGCGGTAAAGTTAAAAGGAGTAATAGCGTATACAAAACCTTCTAAAGGTCTATATTCTACGCGGTTCCAGTTTCCATCAGAAGAGTTTGGTTGCTCGTTGTACATATCTGACATATATTCTACGTTGAAACGTAAAAAGTCACATAGCTCACAAGCTGAATCAATCTCTGCCTGATAAATATTTTTTGACTGCCCAATCATTGTAGCAGCATTAATTCTAGATCGGTATGGTCCGGCAATAAGATCAGCTGCTTTTAAGAAAACTGCAGCGCGTTGTTCCCATTCTAATTTGGCCCATCTTTCTCTTGCTTTTAAAGCTTCGTCTATAGCTTGTTCAACGTGCTTTTTCTTTGCAAGATGATAAGTTCCTACTTTATGTTTATGGTCATGTGGAGGGCGAATATCTGCCGTATCTCCGGTTTTTATCGCTTCAGATCCAATGTAAAGTGGAACTTCCATATTGGAGTTATATAGATCTTTGTAAGTGAGTAAAACTTCTTCCCTTTCCGGGGTTCCCGGCGCATAAGATTTTACTGGCTCGTTAACCGCCTTTGGAACGTGAAAAAATCCTTTTCCCATAGTTATTTTGTGTTTTTTTGGTTTTTAATTATTGTACGTATAAAGGTAAAAAAATTACGTGATTTTTAATCCTTCTGAATGAGCATTCACTAAAGCTTAACTATTTTTGTAAATTCAAGACTTTTATTAAGAAAATTTTATGTGCACCATAAGCCTCACGCCTCATCTTGAAAATCCCAATGGATTTATCTTAACATCTAACAGGGATGAAGCGAGCGAAAGAGAAACCTTTCCGCCCGATTTTAAGTCTGAAAACGATACAAAATTGCTTTTTCCCGAAGATGCCGTGGCCGGTGGAAGCTGGATTGGAGTAAGCGAAAAAAAGAGAGTTTTGTGCTTAATGAATGGCGGTTTTGTCTCGCATAAGCGTGAAGATTCTTACCGAAAGAGTAGGGGGTTGGTTTTAAAAGATTGGCTTGTGGCCAATAATATTAAAGCCGAAATTGAAAACTATAACCTAAAAGATATAGAACCATTTACAGTGGTTATAGCCGATTGGTCATCAGGATTATTTTTTGCTGAATTTGTTTGGGATGGTAAAAAGAAATATTTCAAAAAGCTGCCATTTCAGTCGCAAATTTGGTCCTCTTCTCCTTTGTATACTTCAGAAATGAAAAAACTTCGGGAAGATTGGTTTTCAACATTTCAAAAGGAAAAAGATCTTTCGGCTGAAAATTTATGGGAATTTCATCATTCCGCAGGAAAAGGTGATAAAGAAATTGATTTAATTATTGATCGCGGTTTTCTAAAAACCAAGAGTATCTCGCAGATAGAATTCTTACCAGGGAAGTTGATTTTTAAATATGAAGACCTTGAAAAAGGGGAGATTACCAGAAAGGAATTCCCGGGACTTTAATTTACGGCAAAAGGAGCGCTTAGTTTAAAAGTAGGGATCTTAACCCTGAATTTCCTGGTAGAAGTAAAACTCACCATATTATAATAACCGCTCATCGAACCAAATGGAGAATTTAGCAGGCAGCCACTCTGATAAGTGTGCGATTCGCCAGGCTTTAAGACAGGTTTCTGGCCAATTACGCCTTCACCCTGAACAATTTCAGTATTATTTAAAGCATCTTTGATCTTCCAAAAACGAGAGGTTAACTGCACCGAATCATTACTCTGATTTTCTATAGTAATATGGTAAGAAAAGGCAAAACGAGAGCCCAGGTTCTTGAGTAAAGTACCTTCAAAACTGGTGTTAACAGAAATCTTTATCCCTCTTGTAACTTGTTGAACCATATATTAGTAAATAGCAAAAGATGCTAAAATTGATATTATTGCTGCGATTCCTGCTAAAATAAAGAATATAAAGTTTAAGAGAATGAACTTTACAATGGTTTTAACACGTCCCTGGCCGTAAAAATTACGCATTGCCTTGTATAAATAGAAGATAAAAACGGTATTGGCAATGGTAAATGCCCAGTTTTTTAGAAGATAATCTATTAGCAATGCCAGGGCGTAAATGATAAAGAAAGTGGTTTGTACATGAAAAGCAAAGATTAAATGCTCCATATAGTTAAACGGCCTTCTTAAGTATAGCAGCCAAATAAAAAGCGCAAACACCGGTAAATAAAAGAAGATGATAAATGGAAGTTTATTTACAAAATAATTAAAGAATAGTCCCGGGTTATCTTTTACGGTATTCCAATCTACCGATTTTTTGTAAAGCCAATGGTTATAGTTAGTCTGTGGGTAGGCAAGGCTATCCATTGCGGCTTCCGCATCTCTAATAGTGGTTTCTTTATAAAATCTTGAATAGATATTAAGCTTTTTTGTTCCTGCATCCAGGTAAGTCATAGTGTCCAGTTCCTGTGGGGGAACATAAAATTCTTTGTATGATTTTGCTTTATTTTCATTTTGAGCTTTAATAATTGAATCCAGGTTCATTCCACCAACGGGAGTAGGGACTATGTTAGGAGTTCCAGTGTTTAAGCTGTCTTGTTGTAATTGTTCAGCGATTTCTGTATTGTCTGAAATCGGTTGGATATTATCAAAGGAATTTGTAAAACTCCAGATTAAAAAGAAAATAATAGAAGCGCTTAGGTAAAATCTAAATGGATTGGCGTAGCACATGCGCTTTCCATTAATGTAATCTTTTGAAATCTTACCGGGAGAAAATAATAAAACCCTTAAAGTTCTTTGAAAACGGGAATCGTAAGCAAATAGGCCTGAAAAAAATTCAGAGAAAAAATCGTCGAATTTTAATTTTTTGGTGCTGTTTAATTGTCCGCAGGTAGGGCAATATTTATCACTTTTATCCAGTGGAAACTCGCAATTTAGACATTTAGTGCCCCTATATTTTAGATCAAATCTATTGCTTGCCATTTTTTATAAGAAGTTGGTTAGACTCTTAATTAGTTGCTGATATTCGTTGAATTCCCGGTACCTATTCCAATTAATCGGTCATATCTGGCACCCGGACTTCGGTAATAAATCAAAACCTGGTAGGAATTTTCGGTTTCATCAAAATTTCCACTAAAAAAACCTTCATCGATCGTTCCGTCGGTACGTTTCAGTACATATTTATAATTATAAAATCCTTGTTTAAATAGCCTTGCACCTTCATAAAGATCGGAATTTTCATTGTAATTGAGACGGGTGCTTTCATCTAAATTAAAATTATTGAATGCTCCGTAAATATGAACTTCCCCTCCATTTAATTCTGAATAATTCTGAAGTTGAAAATGAACCCATACATATTCGGCTTCTATAGAAGGTTTTTCAGCAGGTAAACTCCTTATTAGAAATTGCCCGTTTATATCGGGATTATAAGTGTAGGGCTCATTGGCGCGGGTGCGATCTGTAAATAAATAGTGGTGGTATAGATCTTTTAAAGCAACCGAACTAATATCGGCAGTAGAGCCTCTTAATTCCTTATTGTCAAACTGAATATATTCATTACCGCCCCAAAATGCTGTTTCGGCATCATAGCGATAAACCAGGTCGTTGCCAATGTTGTATTGAGGCTCAATGTTTTTTATACCCGTTTTTAGGTTGTGATTTTTGGTGATTAGAACCTTAACGTTGTTTTCGGGATTTTTGAGTAATAAATTAGGAGATTCAATAATGAAATTTACAACTTGTTTTTCATCTATAAACTTAAGATCTCTTGATCGTCTTAGGTTGATCCTGGCCTGGGCTATATTCTCATAAACCATAAATTTTCGGGAAAAAACCAGTTCTTTCTCAGCGTTAAAAATATTGAGCATATAATTACCGCTTACTCTAAAGCCGCCGGTATCTTGGTTGGGTATTTCAAGCTCGTAGTGAGAAAAAGGTTGAAGCGTGTTGTAAGAATTTAAATAATTAAAGATCCTAATATCATCAAACCCAATTAAATATTCCGTTTTCACCAGCTGCGTGGGTGTCCAGTCGTAATTAAAATGTTCTATGGTGTAATAATAATCGGCTTCGTCTCCAATTATATCATCAAACTTTAATATTAATGGTTCTCCCAGTTGCAAAACAGGATTTCCATAGTTATTTTCTGCGATTCCAGAGAGCTGAATACTTCTTATATAATTTGGGGCGAGTGTTTCCTTTGCAACCTGGGCGGTCAATGCGAGCGATGAAATAGAAAAGAGTAAGAGGGTGAAAAGTTTTTTCATTACAAATAGAATCTAGACAAATGTAATTACAATTCTTATTCCATAATTTTTAACATTTCATTTTAACAGTTTTAAATGCTTAAAAATCTTTGGTTTCTTGGGAAAAGTGTGCTTAAAATTCCTAAATTTGCACGACTCAAAACAAAAAATTTTTAACATACACTCCATCCTATGTCAAAAGACATTCGAATTAAAAGAGGATTATCTCTAAAATTAGAAGGGGAGGCGGAAAAAGAGCTGGTAAAGGCTCCAAGGTCTAAAACCTACGCAATTAAACCGCCAGATTTTCACGCTTTGGTACCTAAAATGGTTATAAAAGAAGGGACTAAAGTCCTTGCCGGCGATGAACTTTTCTTTTCAAAATACACTGATGAAATACGTTTTACCAGCCCTGTAAGTGGGGTGCTTAAGTACATTAAGCGAGGTGAAAAGCGTAAGATCATGGAAGTGATTATAGAGGCCGATCCTGAAGACACTTACAAAGATTTTGGAAAAATGGACGCTGCTTCTTCTGATGCTGAAGCTGTAAAACAACGCATTTTAGAAAGTGGTTGTGGTGCATTTATTAATCAACGGCCTTACGATATTGTAGCCGATCCTAAAGATACGCCAAAAGCTATCTTTATTTCTGCAGTAAGTACGGCGCCTTTAGCTCCAGATTGGGGTTTTATTTTGAAAGATAAGCTAGCTGCTTTTCAGGAAGGAATAAACGCGCTTAAAAAACTTACTCCGGGGAAAGTACACCTTGGTGTAGATGCTAGCTCGGCACAATATTTAAAGGATATTAAAGGAGTGGAACTTCATACTGTAAAAGGGCCACACCCTGCAGGAAATGTTGGAGTTCAAATTCATAAAATAGATCCTATTAATCAGGGAGATAGAGTTTGGACTGTAAATCCTGAAGATGTAACGGTTATTGGAAATCTTTTCCTTACAGGAAATTATATCGCCGATAAAACTGTTGCGGTAACTGGTAGTGAAGCTACTAATCGTAAGTATTTTTCAACAAAAATTGGAGCTGAGGTTTCAGATCTTATCCAAAAAGTTGATGAAGATGTTCGTATCGTTTCAGGAAATGTGCTTACCGGTTTAAAATTAGCTTACGATCAACATGTGAGTTTCTTTTCTAACGAAGTAACGCTTCTTCCGGAAGGAAACAATTACAGAGCTTTTGGTTGGTTACCATTCACTTATAATAATATTCATTCAAACTCAAGAACTTCTTTATCCTGGTTGTTTCCAAACAGGAAATTTAAGCCTACTACCAATTTAAATGGTGAGGAAAGAGCGCTTGTAGTAACCGGGGAAATGGAAGAGGTTTTACCTATGGATGTTTACCCAATGCAGCTTATTAAAGCCTGTATGGCCGGTGATATTGAAAAGATGGAAAATCTTGGGATCTATGAAGTAGCTCCAGAAGATTTTGCTTTGGTAGAATATGTGAATACGTCCAAGATCGAGATTCAGGATGTAATTCGTCTTGGTTTGGATTTAATGATTACTGAAGTAGGTTAAAAAGCAGTAGAATTATGGAATGGATTAGACAAAGATTAGATAAAATAAAGGAGCCTTTTGCACCTGGGAAAAAATATGAAAAGTATGCGCCTGCAGTTAATGCAATAGATACTTTCTTATTTACCCCAAATCATACCACGCAAAAAGGAGCTCATATTCGTGACGCAGTAGATTTAAAGCGTACTATGATCACGGTTGTACTTGCACTTATTCCGGCGCTTATTTTCGGAATGTGGAATGCAGGGTACCAACATTTTACTCAACTTGTAGATGCTGGTACAATTGAAGCATTTACTTTTTGGGAAGCTATTGGTCACGGGGCATTAAAGATTGTTCCTATGATCGTTGTTTCTTATGCGGTTGGTTTAGGAATTGAGTTTGCTTTCGCCATCTTTAGAGGGCACGAGGTAAACGAAGGATATTTGGTGACAGGATTGCTAATACCAATGATTATGCCTATAGATTTTCCACTTTGGATGTTGGCATTATCTGTAGTATTTGCTGTTCTTGTTGGTAAAGAAGCATTTGGAGGAACAGGGATGAATATTCTTAACCCTGCACTTACCGCAAGGGCATTTGCCTTTTTTGCGTATCCTACTTATATGTCTGGTAACCAGGTTTGGGTTAGCGAAGCAAGTAGTGTAGATGCAATTTCTGGAGAAACTATTCTTGGTTCTTTGGCAGCAGGAGAGAATGCTAGTTACAGTATGATGGATATGTTCTACGGATTTATCCCGGGTTCTGTTGCAGAAACTTCAACACTTTTTATTCTTTTAGGAGCCTTGCTTTTAATCTTAACAAAGGTAGGAAGCTGGAGAATTATATTGAGTGCGTTTATAGGTGCAGCAGTAATGGGACTTATTTTCAACGCATTGCCTTCAATGGGTCTTACGGGTAATCAACTTACAAACTTCCCGTGGTACGGTCACCTTATTATTGGTGGGCTTGCTTTTGGTATTGTATTTATGGCTACAGATCCAGTATCTGCCGCGCAAACTATGAAAGGAAAATGGATCTACGGATTTTTAATTGGTTTCCTTTCAGTAATGATCAGGGTGTTTAACCCGGCATATCCTGAAGGAGTAATGCTTGGTATCCTGCTTATGAATGTATTTGCGCCAACGATAGATCACTATGTTATTCAGTCGAATATTAAACGTAGAAAGAAAAGAATTAAATCGGCTACCACACAGGTAAAAACAGCAGTTTAGTTATGGAAGAAAAATCAGTAAATAAAACAAACAGTAACGGTTATACGTTTCTTTTTGCGGTGATTATGGTGTTGGTTGTAGCCTCTGTCTTGGCTTTTACAGCAACCTCGCTTCAACCTATTCAGAGAGAAAACGTGCGTCAGGAAAAGATGCAGAGTATTCTGGCTACTATTGGTGTTGAGACCGATAGAGCAGGAGCAGAAGAGCTTTATAACCAATATATCACCGAGGCATTAACCTTAAATCAAGAGGGGAATGTAAAAGAGGGCGTAGATGCTTTTACGGTAGATTTGGCCAAGGAGCTTAAGAAAGAGCCTATAGATCAAAACTATCCTTTATATATTGCTAACTACGAAGGTTCTAAATATTATATAGTTCCTTTAAGAGGTAATGGGTTATGGAATGCGATCTTTGGTTACATTTCTTTAAAGGATGATGTAAATACTATTAAAGGTGCCACTTTTGACCACCTTGGAGAAACTCCCGGTCTTGGTGCCGAAATCACTAAAGAGTGGTTTAGAGAAAGTTTTGCAAATGAAAAGATCTTTGATAGTAATGGTAATCTAATTGGTGTATCTGTAGTAAAGGGTGATATAGATCCTTCAGATAAAGGCGATAATAAGGTAGACGCTATTTCTGGAGCTACAATTACCGGAGACGGAGTATCTGATATGATTTCAGAAAGACTTCAGCGTTATCTGCCTTACTTCAAACAGCAAACAGAAATTAAAGTTGCAACTAAGTAATTATGGCTACAGAGAAAAAAAATATTTCAGAAGAGAAAGAAGCCAAAAAGAAGGAAATGATCCTTTTTCTGTCTAATTCAGAAGAAAAAGAACACTTTCTTTCTAAAGGCAATAGAAAATTATTGTCAGATCCGTTGGATGATAACAACCCTATTACCGTTCAGGTATTAGGTATTTGTTCGGCACTGGCAATTACGGTACAATTAGAACCGGCAGTGGTTATGGCTATCGCGGTAGTTGCGGTTATGGCTTTTAGTAACATGATCGTTTCTATGCTGCGTAACTTAATTCCAAGTAGAATTAGGATTATTGTACAGCTGGTAGTAGTAGCATCCCTGGTAGTTTTAGTAGACCAGGTTCTTAAAGCTTATGCTTATGATGTAAGTAAACAGCTTTCGGTATTTATTGGTCTTATTATTACCAATTGTATTGTAATGGGACGTTTGGAAGCTTTTGCTTTAGGAAACGGAGTTTACAAATCTTTTCTTGATGGTGTTGGTAATGCCGCAGGATATGGTTTAATACTTGTAATCGTGGCATTTTTCCGTGAGCTTTTAGGTTCAGGAAAATTATTCGGATTTGAAGTTTTAGGACATAAAGGAGCCACTTTAGCTGACTCTACAGGATTATATGCTTTTGGATATGAAAACAACGGTTTAATGTTGCTTTCCCCAATGGCCTTAATCGTAGTTGGTTTGCTTATTTGGGTACAACGTGCCAGAAACCGTAAACTGATAGAAGAGAACTAAAAGCGCAACAGCTTAAATAAAATTAAATTATGGAATTAATAAATTTATTTGTTAGAAGTATTTTCATAGAAAATATGATTTTTGCCTACTTCTTAGGAATGTGTTCCTATTTAGCAGTGTCAAAAACCGTGAAAACAGCTGTTGGGTTAGGTGCTGCGGTAATCTTTGTACTTACTATTACCGTACCTATTAACTACTTGCTGGATAACTACTTATTAAGACCGGGAGCTTTACAGTGGCTCGGTGCAGAATATGCCAATGTAGACCTTAGCTTCTTAAGCTTTATCATGTTTATTGCGGTAATTGCATCTATGGTACAATTAGTAGAGATGATCGTTGAGAAATTTGCCCCTGCACTATACGGTGCGCTTGGTATTTTCTTACCGCTTATTGCTGTAAACTGTGCTATCCTTGGAGGATCACTTTTTATGCAACAAAAGGATTTTGGAGCTATAACAGAAGCGCTAACCTACGGGTTTGGTAGTGGAATTGGATGGTTCCTGGCAATTCTTGGTATTGCAGCTATTCGTGAAAAAATAGCTTACTCTAATGTGCCTGCTCCATTAAAAGGTTTGGGGATAACATTTATTATCACCGGGCTTATGGCGTTAGGATTTATGAGTTTTATGGGAATTAAATTATAATCGCAAAAGAAAGATTATGACAGTTATTATAGCAAGTGTAGTAGTATTTTTAGCATTAATACTCATATTGGTTTCTGTGTTACTTGGAGCAAAGGCAAAATTAGCGCCTTCTGGTCCGGTTACCATAAACGTAAATGGAGAAAGAGATATGGAAGTTGGTTCTGGAGGAACTTTACTTTCAACTCTGGGAGACAATAAACTATTTTTACCTTCTGCCTGTGGTGGTGGTGGAACCTGTGTACAGTGTAAATGTATCGTAAAAGAAGGTGGCGGTGCCATTCTTCCTACCGAGGAACCACACTTTACGCGTAAAGAGATCGCACAGGGATGGCGATTAGGTTGCCAGGTAAAGGTGAAAGAAGATATGAAAATCACTATTCCGGAAGAAGTATTCGGAATTAAAAAATGGCAGGCAACCGTATTAAGAAATTATAACGTAGCTTCTTTTATCAAGGAATTTGTAGTTGAAATTCCTGAAGATATGGATTATAAGGCCGGTGGATATATTCAGATCGAAATTCCTAAGTGTGAGGTTAAATTTAGTGATATGGATATCACTGCTCACCCTGAAGAACACGATGTGCCTGATATGTTTGAGGCCGAGTGGGATAAGTTTAAACTTCGTCCACTAGTAATGAAAAACCCTGAAACTGTAGAGCGTGCTTACTCTATGGCTTCTTACCCTGCTGAAGGGCGTGAGATCATGCTGAACGTACGTGTAGCTACTCCGCCATGGGATAGATCAAAAGATACCTGGATGGATGTAAATCCTGGTATTGCTTCTTCTTATATTTTCTCAAGGAAAAAAGGAGATAAAGTAACTATCTCTGGACCTTATGGAGAATTCTTCATTAACCATAGTGAAGCAGAAATGCTTTATGTTGGTGGTGGTGCAGGTATGGCGCCAATGCGTTCTCACCTTTACCATTTGTTCCGTACACTTAAAACCGGTAGAAAAGTTACTTACTGGTATGGTGGACGTTCAAAAAGAGAATTGTTCTACATAGAGCACTTTAGAGCTTTGGAAAGGGATTTCCCTAACTTTGGTTTCTATTTAGCGCTTTCTGAACCAATGGAAGAAGATAACTGGAAAGTGAAGAAAAGTCTTGATGATGAAGGAGACGGATTTGTTGGATTTATTCACCAGGTTGTAATAGATAACTATTTAAGTCATCACGAGGAACCGGAAGATATTGAATTGTACTTCTGTGGACCGCCATTAATGAACAAAGCTGTTCAGAAAATGGGTGAAGACTATGGAATGCCACCAGAAAACATCAGGTTTGATGATTTTGGAGGTTAAGAATTAAACAATTTAGACAAGCTGTCTAAGAAGTTTTTAATTCGTCATCCTGAATTCATTTCAGGATCTAGGATGTTCTTAATTGAAACATGTTAGAAGCTGAAACAAGTTCAGCTTGACGGTAATAAGGCTTTTTAGACAGCTTTTTTTATTTTTGCACTATGGCGAAATTAAATGATCAGGAGCTGCATAACCTTGCAATGAACATTGTAGGTAAAGAACTTGAAGAACAGGGTTACGAATTTCTTGGGGTTAATAGTGAAATACAAAAGGATCCCCAGTTCGTCGCTTTAAAAGATAAAAAACTTCACTTTGTAATTGTACGCGCTATAGAATATCCATATAATCCCAAAGAATATGATATGGCTTTTCTGCAATCTATTAAAGACCATGCTATTAAATTCAAGGCACGTACATTTTACGCCGGAGTAGGCCTGGCCAATTCTTCAGATTATGAAAAACCGGTTATGCACGGCGAAGAATACGTGGTGAATTATGAAGGCTGGCAGGAAATTTAATTCCCTGAAACTGATATTTATAATTAGATGAAAAAAATTACTGTATTATTCCTTCTTGTTTTACTTAGTATTTCCTGCAAGAATGAAGGCCCCCAGGCAAAAACATATACCGGAAATGCGCTTGGAACCTCCTACCAGGTGAAATATTTTTCTTCCGAAGACTTTAATACTGAAAAGGCTTTAGATTCTATTTTTAAAGTGATCAATACCTCAATGAGCACTTATCAGGATGATTCTGATATCTCCCGAATAAATTCCGGTGCTGAAGATGTAAAAGTAGATGTCCATTTTCAAAATGTATTTAAATATTCTGAGCAGGTTTTTAAGGAAAGCAATGGCTATTTTGATCCCACTGTAGGTAGTTTAGTTAACGCCTATGGTTTTGGCCCTGATAAACCTTTAAATGAACCAGGTGAAGCTGTTTTAGATTCGATAAGGCAACTGGTGGGATTTGAAAAAGTTAATTTAACCAGCGATAATACTATTCAGAAAGAAAACCCGAATATCTACCTCGATTTTAATGCTATAGCAAAAGGATACACGATTGATGTTATCGCTGAATATTTGGATAAGCAAAATGTTGAAAATTATCTAATAGAACTTGGGGGCGAGTTAGTAGCCAAAGGGCAGAATTTAGAGCGCGAATCGCCCTGGATGGTGGCAATAGATAATCCACAGCAAACCGATGCAGAACGAACTTTACAAACTGTGCTTGCGCTTGAAGAACCGGGCGATGGCAACTTCCGGAAATTACCGGAAATTCAGAATAGACAGCATTACTGGAAATCGTTATGTACACACTATAAATCCCTTAAATGGGAAAGCCGAAAAAAGCAATTTACTCAGCGCATCTGTACTTGCTGAAAATTGTACCCTTGCCGATGGTTACGCCACTGCTTTTATGGCTTTAGGCTACGAAAAATCCTTAGAAATGCTGGAAGAATTGGAGAATGTAGACGTGTATTTTATTTATGTAGATAAA
The DNA here is from genome assembly GCA_963727565.1 of uncultured Flavobacteriaceae bacterium. GTDB lineage: Bacteria > Bacteroidota > Bacteroidia > Flavobacteriales > Flavobacteriaceae > Salegentibacter. The sequence goes on along the minus strand of CAVSGU010000004.1, from coordinate 648,934 downwards.
GCCGAAAGTATTCGAGTTTTTACTTCAAACGGATTTGAAGAGGCCTTGGTAGAAGATTAATTTTTATAACAAACCGGAATAACTTCCCCTTTGGCAAGACGGTATTTATCAATTTCTTCAGTAGATAATTGATCTGTATAGTCAACTTCTTCAACCTTAAAACCAATACTTCTTAATTTGTCAAAATAATCTCTGCCGTAAATCCTTACGTGATCGTACTGGCCAAAAATACGTTCCCTTTCTTTTCTATCGGTAATCGAATCATCCTCAAAAGTATTTTCCCTCTTTAAATCCTGCGGAATTTGCAATATTGCCATACCGCCGGGTTTTAAAATTCGGTAAAGCTCCTGCATCGCTTTTGTGTCATCGGGAATATGTTCTAAAACATGATTGCAAAGAATAAAATCGAATTCATTCTCTTTAAAAGGCAAATTACAAATATCAGCCTTTACATCAGCTAAAGGTGAGTTCAGGTCGGTAGTGGTGTAATCCAGGTTTTTAAGCTTTCTAAAGCGTTTATAAAAAGCCTGCTCGGGTGCAAAGTGCAGTACTTTTAGGTTCTTGCTAAAGAAATCGGTTTCATTTTTTAAGTATAACCAAAGTAGGCGATGCCTTTCCAGGGAAAGAGTAGAAGGGGAGAGCACATTTTCCCGCTGGTTAATATATCCGTAGGGTAAAAATTTAGAAAAGCTTTTCCCGTCTATGGGATCGGTGTATTTACTTCCGCGAAGCGCATACTTAAAGAAAGGTTTTACCCAATAACTTACTTTTATAAGCAAGGGACGGGGAACGGTATTTAAAACTACTTTAAAAAGCTTTTTCATTAAGAATTGCTCGTCCTAGACTTTAATATCGCCCCAGTTTTCACCAGATTTTATACGGTAAAGTTGCATTTCTGAAACTCCAAATTGTTTGGCCAGCACCTTGATCCTTGTCTTTCTTTTTGGGTCTAAAAGTTTCTTTTTCAATACTACGGCCTGCGCGTATGTGAGTTTAGAATAGGTGACCACCCGTCTCAGTTTTCTTTTGCGTTTATTCTCCTTAACGCCAGGGCTATTATGCTGGTGTTGTACCCATTCTTCCTTGTTAGTCCAGGCGAGATTTTCTACGCGATTATCATCTTTTTTAAAATTCTTATGGATCACGTATTTGTCGTCGTCATTTTTCACAAGAAATAATTCAGCAACAATACGGTGCATATAATAGGCTTTATGCTTGCCATTTTGCAGCCTGGGAGAAAAACTGGTATAACCGTTGGTACGGCCACCATTTATTAATTCACCTTCAGGATATTGCACATAACTAATTAATCTTCCGTAGTTAGAAACATCGTATACAAAACGATCCTGCCATTCCTCTTTATGAAGTCTTTTCCATACTTCGCCTCTATAGCTCTTTACCATAGACTTTTGCTTTGAATTCATCTTCTTCATCACTTTCAATTCCTAAAGCTTCATATATATAATCAAAGGTAGACAGAAGTTGTGGTTTACCGTCTACTAGCGCAATATCGTGTTCAAAATGTGCGCTGGGCTTATTGTCTGCGGTTAGAATGGTCCAACCATCAGGCAATTGTTTTATTCGTTTTGTTCCAAGGTTTATCATAGGTTCAATGGCTACCACCATTCCTTCTACAAATTTTTTACCTCTGCCACGTTTACCATAATTAGGCATTTCAGGATCTTCGTGCATAGTAGCACCAAGGCCGTGACCTACCAATTCTCTTACCACGCCATAGCCTCTGTCTTCGGTATACTTTTGAATAGCATAACCAACATCTCCCACACGGTTTCCTAATTTAAATTCCCTTATTCCTTCGTAAAGAGATTCTTTAGTGACTTTTAAAAGTTCTTTTACTTCTGGTTTTACTTCACCAACTTCAAAAGTATAGGCGTGATCTCCGTAAAACCCATTTTTTAAAGCACCACAATCTATTGAGATAATATCACCTTCCTGCAAAGGCTTGTCGTTCGGAATTCCATGTACCACCTGCGCATTAGGACTCATACAAAGTGAATTTGGGAAATCGTACATTCCTAAAAAGCCAGGTTCGGCGCCGTGATCGCGAATAAATTCTTCGGCCATTTTATCCAACTCCAAAGTAGTTACTCCGGGTTTAATATGCGGCGCAAGCATTCCCAGGGTTTTAGATACAATTAGCGCGCTTTCACGCATTAATTCAATTTCTTCAGGGTTTTTGGTAATTATCATATGTGTAATTTAAAATCGGCCTAAAAATCCGAATTTCTTCTTTTGTTTTTTCTGTTCTCTAATTATAGATCGGTCTTTTAACCGTTGGTATATTTCACCCCAACCCCACATTCCACCTATATTTCTATCATCTATAAAAATATCGGCCAGGATCTTTCGACTTATATCATTGTCAAAAACTTCTTCGGGATAACTTTTATTTACTGCGTAAAATTTAATGCCTCTTTTCTCACAAAATTTGACCGCTTCCTCCAATTTATCTTCAGCTCTGTAAGTCCATAAAATAAGTCTGTGACCATCTTCCTGAAGCTTTTCCAGCGTTTCAAAGGCAAAAAGCTTTGGCTTTCCAATTTCAGGAAATTTATTTTCTACAATAGTTCCGTCAAAATCTACTGCTATGGTTAACGTATTGGGCATAGGGCAAAATTAGCAAGATTAACCGAATATTTCCTTAGGTTCCTGTTATTCGGAGTAAGGATCTGTATACTCTTTACCTTCAACTATCGTAGCAATATCTTCTTCCAGGCTTTCTATAGAATATTCTACAAAACGGTCTACTTCCTCTCCATCTTTCATAAAGATAATGGTAGGCACCCGGTGGATATTATACTTTTCGTCTAGATCTCCCGGAGCTTTTTTAGCATAGTTTACGGCAATACTTGTAAGGTTTTCTCTGTTGAAATCTACTACATCTAATAGCTTGAAAAACTTCGGAACTTCGTAACGGCTATCGCCACACCAGGTTCCCATAAAGAGAAGAATTTCATAATCTCCTATATTTTCCTTTATGGTTTTTACAGCTTCTTCTTTAGGATTGTAATTCTCGTAACCTGGAGTAAACCATCTCGAATGAGGAGATTTTTCCAAATCAGCCTTGGTGAATTCACCTAAAAGCATTTCTGCTGAATTTATATTTTCTAATTTCTCTTTTTCATCTGAAACTTCTCCTGCAGTTATAAAAACTCCTAGAAAAAGTAGCAATATCTTATTCATCATTTAATTTAAATTAAAGGGTCTTCAGTCATTACTTCTGGTTGCTCGATACCCATTAGCTTCAGGATAGTCGGAGCGATGTTTCCAAGCTTACCGCTTTTAATAGATTTTACGTCTTTATCTAATAAAATTAAAGGTACGGGACTGGTGGTGTGCGCCGTGTTTGGGCTACCGTCTTCGTTGATCATAATCTCGCTGTTCCCGTGATCTGCAATTACAATTACCGAGTAATCATTTTCCAGGGCAGCTTCAGCTACATCTTTAGCACAGGAATCTACAGTTTCGCAAGCCTTTACCGCAGCGTCAAATACACCGGTGTGACCCACCATATCCGGATTTGCGAAATTCAGGCAAATAAAATCAGCCGATTCGTCTTTGAGTTCAGGAATAATTTTATCCCTAATTTCAAAAGCACTCATTTCAGGCTGAAGATCGTAAGTAGCTACTTTTGGAGAATTACACATTAAACGTCTTTCACCTTTAAAAGGTTTTTCACGACCACCGCTAAAGAAAAAGGTAACGTGCGGGTACTTTTCGGTCTCAGCAATTCTAATTTGCTTTTTGCCCATATATTCCAGGACTTCGCCCAGCGTAGACTTAATATTATCTTTTTTGAAAACTACATTAATGCCTTCAAAACTATCGTCGTATTTAGTTACCGTTACATAATATAACGGCATTTTCTTCATATTGTATTCCGGAAAATCATCCTGAGTTAAAGCCTGGGTAAGCTGTCTACCACGGTCTGTTCTAAAGTTGAAGAAGATTACTACTTCTTTTTCTTTTAAGGTAGCTACCGGCTCCCCGGCATCATTGGTCATTACGATAGGTTCTATAAACTCATCGCTAACATTGTTTTTATAGCTTTCAGCAATGGCTTCAGCAGCATTGGTGGTTTTCTTACCTTCGCCTTTGGTAATAAGATCGTAGGCTTTTTTCACTCTTTCCCAGCGCTTATCACGATCCATTGCGAAGTAACGCCCAATAACCGAAGCGAGTTTCCCATTGGTTTTTTCTAGATGTTTCTCGATCTCTTCAACAAAACCTTTTCCAGAATGCGGGTCTACATCACGCCCATCGGTAAAAGCGTGAACATATTTTTCTTTTACTCCAAATTCTTCCGCAGCCGAAAGTAATCCTTTTAAGTGATTGATGTGAGAATGTACTCCACCGTCACTCAAAAGTCCCATAAAATGGATGGGTTTATTATGTTTTATTGCATAATTAAAAGCTTCTTCCAGTACGGGTTCATCTTTTAAAGTATTTTTTTCTACCGCCATATTGATCTTTACCAAATCCTGGTAAACAATGCGTCCGGCTCCAAGGTTCATGTGTCCTACTTCGCTATTTCCCATTTGTCCTTCCGGCAATCCAACTTGCATCCCGTCGGTGCGCAGTTCGGCGTGAGGATATTTCTCCAGGATGCTATCCATAAATGGAGTTTTTGCTTTGGCTATAGCTGAAACGTCTGGGTTTTGCGTAATTCCCCATCCGTCTAAAATCATTAGTAGAACTTTCTTATTCATAATATTAGTTAATTTGGGCATAAAGATAAAAACAAATTGCCGGTATGCTAAATCCACGCTCGCTAATGTTTTATTAAATCTAAATGCAGAAGATTATTTTTGTAGCGTTTTCCCTATAAAATGTTTTTGATAAAGAATTTTGAATTCCCCTATAAGATAAGATTTAAAATTTTAACAATAAACATTATACTTTGGAATACTTTTTTCTTCAATTAATCGTTCTTGAAAAGACTAGTGTGAATATATAATATCTTGAATTATAGCTTTATAAGCCTGTAAATGTTAAAATTTACGCTCTGAAGCGTTAAAAGTTCAATTAATAAGATTATCTTGTATGTTGGCATTACATTTGGAATTAATTAAGAGAACATTAATTTAAAACAACGTGTATGATTTATAGACTTCTGACTGTATTTGGCGTATTAACCTTCTCTTTCGCATTTACAACTACAGATGATTTAAAAACTAACCTTGAAACTTCAGAAATAGAAGCAATCGCTTCTCCAATTCCTGAAGAAAATACCAAATCAAATTTCGAAAATAAAGTCGCTACTCTTTATAGCGAATTTTCTACCAAAAATATTAGTGTCCCTGCGATGCCTGTGTTCGAAAAAGCCATTAAAGGCTATGAGCAACTAGACGAAACTGGTAAAGTGGGTAAAAAAATCCTTACCGTAATAGATTTTGGACTTTCCTCTACAAAAAAGCGGATGTGGATTATGAATATGGAAACTAAAAAAGTATTGTTCAATACTTATGTTTCCCACGGAAAAAATACCGGTGGTGAGTTTGCTACCAAATTTTCTAATACTGTAAATTCCCTGCAAAGTTCACTTGGATTTTACGTTACGGCTGAAACTTACTACGGGAAAAACGGATTGTCGTTGTTTATAGACGGTATGGAGAAAGGCTTTAATAGCAATGCTCGTAAACGTTATGTGGTAATTCACGGAGCAGATTATGCTGAACCTAACTTTATAGATAGAATTGGAAGATTAGGAAGAAGTTATGGTTGCCCGGCTGTGCCTAATACCATTGCTAAAGATGTAATAGATACTATCAAAGAAGAATCGGTAGTATATATTCATAAGAATAATAAAGATTACCTAAGTAATTCTACCCTGCTGAACTAATTAATTTTCAGTAAGTAATTTATAGATGGCAGCATCTCTTTTGTAGATATCTTCTGCAAAACGGGTGCTGCCATTTTCGTTCCAGGCAGTCCAGTATAGATGGTGCACATTCACGTTTTGAGTAACCTTGATGGTGGTGGTTTTCCCGGAATTAATGATTTCCTGAATTTTCTCATCATCATATTTTGGCTGATCGTTTAAAAGAGTTTTAGCTAACTCCAATACACCCTGCACTCTTACACAACCAGAACTTTGCGCCCTTAATATTTTTATTGAAAAGCGATTTAGAAGGCGTGTCGTGTAGGTAAATCATATACTTATTGGGGTAGATGATCTTAACCAACCCAAGCGGATTTGCCGGCCCCGCTTCCTGTCTAAAAGTATAGCCCTTCACTTTAGAAGAAGACCAGTCAACTTCGTGAGGATTCATTTTTTCACCACTCTGATTAAAAATGCTGAAATTCTTCCTGTTTATATAATCGGGATCCTTGGAAGCTGAAGGAATCACATCTTTACTCTTAATCGTAGGAGGAATAGTCCAGGTTGGATTATAAACTATATGTTCTACCTTATCTGAGAAAACTGGGGTTTTCCTGGCTTCAGTACCCACCATGGTGCGGTGCGTGGCAAGAGTATCTTCTCCTTTAACCAGATGCAAGCGATAATTTGCAATATTTACAATAATGTATTGTTCGCCCAGATCTTTGGGATACCAGCGCCAGCGTTCCAGGTTCACTAAAATTTGTTCCAACCTGTCCTGGTAGGTTTTATTAAGGGTTTTAATTGTACCGCCGCCAATCACGCCATCGGTTTCAATGCCATATCTTTCCTGGAATTCCTTTACTGCTTCCTGTAGAGGTTCATCGTAGGTAATAAGACTGTCTGCAATTTCCTTATCCCAGTAGCCCAATTCTTTTAAGCGCCTTTTTATATTAGGAATTCGCTCATCTTTTTCATCGGCTTTAATACTCTCTCCTTCTTCGGAAATAGAAATAGGATCTTCTTCGTTTTTTGCCAGTTCCCTGTATTCTTTTAAACTACGTTTTAAACCTTTATAAACCTCGTGTTTTGGTACTACAGAATCTATAGCCGCCAGAATATTATTTTGCTGAACGCCGTGATCTAAGAGTCCCGGGAGGTCTATTTTATTGCTTTCTACGCCCCAAATACTATAAATTTCTTTAGGATCTAATTTCCCTGAATTATAATCTGAAGTAAGGCTGAAAAAAGCATCGGTAAGGATAATTTCGGTCAAACTGCGCTCTTCATCATCTAATTCCGATAAATTAGAAAGAGACTTTTTTAGGTAGCTTAAATGATAATCTTCAGGTTCCAGGCCGTCTTCTTCAGCTCTTTCTATACCTCGGTAAAGATCTTCCCGTAACGCCCTATCGGTCCAAATTGGTTTGTAATCACGTTTTGAATAGATAGAATCAAGTAAACCGGGATATTGTAGATCAATATTTCCAACAGAATTGGAAAGCGTGGAGAATCTTTTGGCAATTAAATCAGCTGAAGCTAATTTCTCAATAACTACTGCTTCTTCCTCTTTTGAAGTTTCAATTCCCGTTTTTTGATCTTCTTCACAAGAAAATAAAATCATTAAACCAAGGAATAATAGTAAACGGGAGGACTTCATAAAAGAGGAAAAAGTTAGTAGGTTTTTTAAGCTCTTACATCGCTGTAAGACTTGTTTCTGTCAAATTGAACTTCAGCGAAAGGGCATAGGGGCTCTATCTTATAATTATTTTCACGGGCAAATTCTACACTATGGGCCAGCAGCTTGGTTGCAATTCCCTGGCCTTCTAGTTCTGGTCTAACCTCTGTGTGATCTATAACAAGAATATCTCCTGCCTTTTTTTGATACGTTAGCTCTGCGTAAATTCCTTTTTCATCTTTCACAAAGAACATTCCGCGGCTATCGTTTTCACGATGTTTAATATCCATAAATTATTTCTTGAAAATACCGTCAACAATTCCGTAGTCTAAAGATTCCTGGGCATCCATCCAGTAGTCACGATTAAAATCTTTAAGCACTTTTTCTATAGTTTGCCCACAATTATCAGCAAGTAGCTTTGCGCTTAATTCCCGGGTTTTTAAGATTTCGTTCGCCTGGATTTCGATGTTTGAAGCCTGGCCTCTGGCACCACCCATAGGTTGGTGGATCATAACTTTTCCGTGCGTTTGTATAAACCTTCTGCCTTTTGTTCCGCCAGAAAGTAAAATAGAACCCATAGAAGCGGCTAAACCACTACAAATAGTTGAAACAGGGCTTTTAAGGCTTTGCATAGTATCGTAAATCGCAAATCCGTCGGTTACATAGCCGCCGGGACTATTAATAAAAAACTGGATTTCCTCATCTCCTTCCATATCAAGATAAAGAAGTCTGTCTATAACGTGTTTGGCTGATTCATCGTTGACTTCACCCCAAAGAAATACTTTACGTTCTTTAAGGAATTTTGCGTCTATTAGGTCCTGGGTTTTACCGGGTTTATTACTCATAAGAAATTGATTTAAGATGTATTCTGTTAGGCATTAAAAATAAGATTTATTTGTCGGAACACTTGTTTTTTAATTACCCATTTAACAAGATTTTATCGCTTCATTTTATTTTTGGTCTGAATATTAAGTAAATAGGATAGCAGAGTCTAAAAAGTTTAATTTTCCTTTGGAAATTGAAGGGTTTAAACTTTATATTTGCAGAACAAATGCGGGAGTAGCTCAGTTGGTAGAGCGTCAGCCTTCCAAGCTGAATGTCGCCGGTTCGAACCCGGTCTCCCGCTCTTAGAAAAGAAACCTCAACAAAACGTTGGGGTTTTTTTATGCGAAAAAACGATGAAATTCGCCGGGTGAGAAGCCTGTCCCGATTGAAGCCCGATAGGGCGTAATATCGGGAAACCCGGTCTCCCGCTCTAAAAAGAACCTTCACATTTAGTGGGGTTTTTTTATGCAAAAGAATGATGAAAATTCGTCGGGTGAGAAGCCTGTCCCGATTGGAGCCTGCTAAGGCGGAGTATCGGGAAACCCGGTCTCCCGCTCAAAGAAAAGAAGTTGTTTGAAAAGTATAGTTTCGTCAAGCTGAACTTGTTTCAGCTTCTAACTTGTTCTGATTATCGACATTTTAGATCCCTGAAATAAATTCAGGATGACGGTTTTAGGAACTTTTTATACGACCTCTTTTTTATGTCGAAAAAGTAATAGAGAATTTCTCAGAAGAGAAGCCTGTCCCGATTGGAGCTCGATAGGACCAGAACCCTGATCTTTTAAAAAGAATCATAAAAAAATCCGGAAACTTAAAGCTTCCGGATTTTTTCAATTTATAACTTAAGAAGGTTTACCCGTTCATAGAGATCAAGAACTCTTCGTTGTTTTTGGTTTGTTTAATCCTGTCGTTAATAAATTCCATAGCTTCTATAGGATTCATATCGGCAAGATATTTACGCAACACCCACATTCTTTGTATCGTGTTTTCATCAAGTAATAAGTCGTCACGACGTGTACTTGAAGAAGTAAGATCTATTGCAGGGAAAATTCTACGGTTAGCAATTTTTCTATCTAATTGCAGCTCCATATTTCCTGTTCCTTTAAATTCTTCAAAGATCACTTCGTCCATTTTAGAACCGGTATCGGTAAGGGCGGTAGCGATAATTGATAAAGAACCTCCGTTTTCAATATTACGGGCAGCACCAAAGAAACGTTTTGGTTTGTGTAGGGCATTAGCGTCTACACCACCACTCAATACTTTACCACTTGCAGGCTGTACGGTGTTGTATGCACGCGCCAAACGAGTAATAGAATCTAAAAGAATTACTACATCGTGACCACATTCTACTAAACGCTTTGCTTTTTCTAAAACGATATTCGCAACTCGTACGTGTTCGTGAGCTTCTTTATCAAAAGTAGAAGCTACTACTTCACCTCGCACATTACGTTGCATATCGGTAACCTCTTCAGGACGTTCATCAATAAGTAAAACTATTTGATAAACTTCAGGGTGGTTTGCTGCAATTGCGTTGGCAATATCTTTAAGCAACATTGTTTTACCAGTTTTAGGCTGGGAAACAATCATACCACGCTGGCCTTTTCCAATAGGGGAAAAGAGATCCATAATACGGGTAGATAAACTACTTTGCTTGTCAGCTATATTGAATTTTTCCTTTGGGAAAAGTGGAGTTAAGTGTTCAAAAGAAACACGGTCTCTCACTACCTGAGGATCCAATCCGTTAATTTTGTTGATCTTGATTAATGGGAAATATTTCTCACCTTCTTTTGGTGGTCTTATTTGCCCTAATACGGTATCTCCTGTTTTTAATCCGAATAAACGAATTTGCGACTGGGATACGTAAATATCATCTGGAGAAGTAAGGTAATTGTAGTCTGAAGATCTTAGGAAACCATAGTTGTCCTGCATAATGTCCAGTACACCTTCACTCTCAATAATCGCATCAAACTCGTAATCTGGTTCGCGGTAGCGATTACGACCATCACGGTTTCCGCTATCGCGGCCTCCGTTATTTTTACTGCGAGTATCTTTTTTATGCTCACGAGGATTATTCTTCTGATTTTTAGAAGAATTATCATCTCTTGTGTCCCTTGGCTTTTGCTCCGGCTTTTTATTTTCTCTTGGCTTTGAAGGCGTTTCTTCTTTTTTAGGAGAATTACTTTCCTTTTTTGCCGGGCGCGAATCTTTGGTCTCTGCGGTTGCAGCAGCCCTTGGTGGTTTTTTGTTACTTCCTACTTTGCCACCTTTCTTAGCCTGTGGTTTTTCTGAAGATTTACTATGTACTTCACTTTTTGGAGCTTCCTCCTTTTTTGTGTCGTCTGTAAGTGCTTCTTTCGCCTTTTTAGGGTTGGCAGCCTGATAGTCCAGGATTTGATATACCAGATCTAATTTTTTCAAGGTCCTGAATTTTGGGACATTTAAAGATTTAGCGATATCCTGCAACTCAGGAAGCTTTTTAGCTTTTAATTCTGAAATTTCAAACATGGATAATTAAAAATAAATTTGTGTTTGGGTTGATTGTTAAACTTCGCGAGGAAGAATCGAAAAAAATTTGGAGACTTAAGTAACCTGTTTTGAATTGGTTACGAAATGTTCCTGCAAGTATACAACTTTATTTTAATATTTTGAATAGCAATTCTAAAAAGAATCTTTATTTTTGTTCGCGAATTTCACCAGAAGATATGCTACAACGAATCCAAACTATATATTTACTTATCGCCGTTATTGTTAGTGGCGGGTTGATCTTTGCTTTCTCACTTTGGGAAAGTGCAGAAGGAGTTGCTATGTATGCGCAAGATTATCTTATGGTTTTTATTGCATTTCTGGCTTCAGCTTTATTATCTTTGGTGAGTATTTTTATGTTCAAAAATAGAAAGCTTCAATTTGTATTGGGGCGTCTAAATATCTTATTAAACTTTTTTTTACTAGGAGTGTTTGTTTATTGGTCGCTAAGTTTACCTGGAGAAATGAATATTTCAGAGAAGGGTATTGGGATGTTTCTTCCAATCATTTCTATCGTTTTTCTTGTTTTGGCCAATAAGGCCATTAAAAAGGACGAAGATCTCGTAAAATCTGTGGACCGATTACGATAAGCCTATCATCTTAGTAGTATTAGTGCGTGAAAACCCGAAGTGAAAGCTTCGGGTTTTTTAGTTTTTATAAGTATAGCTGAATCATTTAGTGTATCGCCACGAATTCACGAATCTTTGATTCTTAGCGTCATTACGAGCGACGTAGGAGTGTGGTAATCTTTAGATCTGGAAATAACTGAACAGATTGCTTCGCCCGATAAAAATCGGGATCGCAATGACGCTAAAAAAACACACTCGTGACTTATTCAAGAATGTTTTTAGTGTAAATTGTTGTTTCGTCATTGCGAGAAATAATTTGACGCCAGGAGAATTATGACGCGGCAATCTGCTTTTTAAGTAAGCTTCCTTTTTGGATAGTTCGTGATTTAATCAAGAGATTGCTTCAGTCGTGCCTCCATTGCAATAACGAGCAATTTTAACTGCCCACTGACACTGCAAACTGAAACTGCCTACTTACTTTTTAACTCTATCACTTCTAAATCTTTGATTTCTGCAGCGTCAATTTTAAATCTAAGCATAGTACGTTTTTTATGAAATCCCTGCTTTCCTGCTGCTCCCGGATTCATATGAAGTAATCCCAGGGTTTTATCGTTCATAACCTTTAAAATATGGGAATGCCCGCTAATAAATAGCTTTGGCGGATTTCTTTTAATTTCTTCCCTAATTGCAGGGGAATATTTGCCCGGGTAACCGCCAATATGCGTAATCCAAACATCTACGCCTTCACAATTGAAGCGTTGGTGAAGTGGAAACTCTTTTCTTATCTCTGCATCATCTATATTTCCATAAACGGCCCTTAAGGGTTTTACTTTTTTTAATTCATCGGTAATATCGGTAATGCCAATATCGCCGGCGTGCCATATTTCATCGGCTTCCGCTGCGTAATGTAGAATTCTTTCGTCAATATGACTGTGGGTGTCGCTTAACAGCAATATTTTTTTCAAATCGGGATTGTTTTTGTTTATAGAATCATTTTGAAACCGATGCCTTCAAAGGATTTAAGCTTCTAATAAATGCCTTATCTTTGCAGTTCGCAAATATAAAAATAAAGAACTCGGTTGAGGTATTTTTTAGAACTGGCATATTTTGGAAAGGCTTATCACGGTTGGCAAAATCAGCCAAACGCCATTTCGGTTCAGGAAGAAATAGAACGGGCACTTTCGGTTGTTTTTCAACAAAAAACGGCTATTGTTGGCGCGGGAAGAACAGACGCCGGCGTGCACGCCAAACAGATCTTTGCGCATTTTGATACCGATAACGAACTTGAAAAGGAAGCTTTTCAGTTTAAAATGAATTCCTTACTTCCGGCAGACATAGCTTTACGGGATTTCTTTAAAGTGAAACCTGATGCACATGCACGTTTTGATGCATTAAGCCGGAGTTATGAATATCATATCGTTCAGCATAAAGATCCTTTTTTAGAAGATAGAAGTTATTTTTTGAAGAATAAGCTGGATGTTGAAAAAATGAATAAGGCCGCAGAAATCTTAAAGGATTATACTAATTTTAAGTGTTTTTCAAAGTCTAAAACCGATGTAAAAACCTATAATTGCAAGATTACTGAGGCGGTTTGGAAAATTGAAAATGGAGTGTTGGTTTTTCATATTTCAGCCGACAGATTTTTAAGAAATATGGTGCGTGCAATTGTGGGAACTTTACTTGAAATTGGTTTGGGGAAGCAACCTATTGAAAATATGCACGAGGTTATAAAAAGTAAAGACAGGAGTAAGGCGGGAACTTCGGTGCCTGCAAAAGCATTATACCTTACGAGGGTTACTTATCCGGAAATAGCAATAAAATAAATGGCATCTAAAACAGGTAACGCATTCGATTTTGATTTATTTAAGCGCCTGCTTAAATACACTAATCCCTACAAAGTAACTTTTTATTTTGTGGCGGTTGCTGCTATTTTGCTTTCATTCTTTGCTGTTTTAAGACCCTATTTATTAAAGGTTACTGTAGACGATGCAATTACACCACAGAATTATGATAACCTGGTTTTTTATGTGGGTTTAATGGCCGGGGTTTTAGTGCTGGAAGTTATTTTTCAGTTTCTATTTGTGTATTTCGCCAACTGGTTAGGGCAGGAAGTAGTTAGAGACCTTCGTGTAAACCTTTTTAAACATATGCTCAATTTTAAAATGACTTATTTTGATAAGTCGGCAGTTGGGCGTTTGGTAACCCGCGCGGTAAGCGATATTGAAACTATTGCCAGTATTTTTAGCCAGGGACTTTTTATGATTATCAGTGATATTCTAAAAATGCTGGTAGTGATAGGCTTTATGTTTTACCAGAGCTGGCAGTTAACCTTGTTGGTGTTGACCGTGCTTCCGCTAATTATGTACGCTACGCGTGTTTTTCAGAAGAAAATGAAAGTCGCTTTTGAAGAAGTAAGAACGCAGGTTGCCAACCTAAATACTTTTGTGCAGGAGCGAATTACCGGGATGAAGATCGTGCAACTCTTTACCCGCGAAAAAGAAGAATACAAGAATTTTAAAGAAATTAATGACAAGCACCGAAATGCCTGGGTAAAAACCGTTTGGTATAACTCTATTTTCTTTCCAATTGCCGAAATGGCAACTTCTATAACCATTGGTTTAATTGTATGGTTTGGTGGTTTACGTGCGGTTGCAGACGATGGAATTACCCTGGGTGTGATAATTGCCTTTATTGAATTATCTCAGCTGCTTTTTAGACCGCTACGCCAAATTGCCGATAAATTTAATACCCTGCAAATGGGAATGGTGGCTGCGAATCGTGTTTTTGGGATTTTAGATACCGATTCTTCTATTAGTAACGAAGGTAAAATTGAAGTTGAAGACCTAAAAGGCGAGATAGAATTTAAAAATGTTCGTTTCAGCTATACCGATGATGAGGAAGTTTTAAAAGGCGTTTCATTTAAAGCAAATGCCGGCGAAACTATAGCTATTGTTGGGGCTACCGGCGCCGGAAAATCTACGGTAATCAATTTACTGAATCGTTTTTATGAAATAGATAGCGGGCAAATTCTTGTAGACGGCATTGATATTAAAGATATTACCCTGGAATCTTTACGCTCTGAAATTGCGGTGGTGCTGCAAAACGTTTTCCTTTTTGCCGATACTATTCTTGCCAATATAAACTTAAGTAATCCAGATATTACTGAAGAAGACGTGATTAATGCAGCCAAACAGATTGGTATTCACGATTTCATTAATACCTTGCCTAATGCTTATCATTATAATGTAAAAGAGCGCGGAGCCATGTTATCTTCAGGGCAGCGCCAGCTTATTTCTTTTTTACGGGCTTATATGAGTAATCCCAGTATTTTGATTTTAGATGAAGCTACTTCTTCGGTAGATACTTATAGCGAATTGCTTATCCAGGAAGCCACCGATAAGATCACGAAAGGCAGAACTTCTATTGTAATTGCCCATAGGCTTGCTACCATCAAAAAAGCCGATAAAATTATGGTAATGGATGCCGGTGAAATTGTGGAAATAGGAACTCATACCGAACTGCTTCAGAAGAAAGATGGGTACTACAAAAAACTTTACGAAGTTCAGTTTATGGCAGAAGAAAGCTTATAAGCTCTGAGGAAATTTAAGGAAAATCAATAAGGAGTAATTCGGAAAATTGTTATAGAATTTCAAGAGTAATCCCTTTGGAATTATACTTTCTATAAAAGATTATAGAAGGTCTTCTTTAATTCGATCTATAAGTTCGTCGTTGCTTTCAAACATTACAAATTCCCCGTCTCTTACATAAGAAATCTGCCCCGTTTCCTCACTTACTACAAGTGCAAGCGCATCGGTTTTTTCCGTAATTCCAACAGCCGCACGGTGACGTAATCCAAATCTAAGCGGAATAGACCTGTCGTTAGAAACAGGTAAAATTACCCGGGTTGCAGTAATCTTATTATCTTCTATCACCATCGCGCCATCGTGAAGTGGTGAATTCTTGTAGAAAATAGATTCTATAATTGGTTGGTTGAGTTCAATATTCATATCGTCCCCGGAATTTTTCACAAAATCCAGGTTCGTGTTTTTCTGAATAATAATTAAAGCACCCGTATAGCTTTGTCCCATGGCTTCACAGGCAGAAATAATGTCATCTACATTGGTGCTGGTTTCCAGGTCACCTTTTAAAAATCTAAGCTGAGTAAAGAATTTTCCTTTTTGCGTGAAATTTGTTGACCCAATCATTAAAAGAAATTTCCTTATTTCCTGTTGAAAAACTACGATTAGGGCAAACATTCCCACGCCTATAAACTCACCAAGAACGCTGCTTAGAAGCTCCATTTGGAGTAATTCGGTAAGGCTTCCCATCAGGTAAATAATCACGATTCCTATAAAGATATTTACCGCAACTGTTCCTTTTACTAATTTATATAGATAATACAGCAGGAATGCGACAAATACAATATCCAGCACATCGAGAAAACGAAGATTGATTATATCCAAATTAGTGGGGTTTTTTGTAAAAATAGAAAATATGCGGCTACTTATTAAGTTCTGCAAATAATTTAGTGCATTCTACCGCTTCTTTTACATCGTGAACCCTCAAAATATTGGCGCCTTTAGTTAGAGCTATGGTATTTAAGAAAGTAGTTCCGTTTAAAGCTTCTGCTGCCGATGTTTTTAAAGTTTTATAGATCAGTGATTTTCTTGAAAGTCCTGCTAATAAAGGTAATTCTAAAGTTTTAAAGAGCTCCATTTTGGAAAGCAATTCAAAATTCTGATCAATATTCTTAGCAAAACCAAAGCCTGGATCTACAATAAGATCATTTATTCCTAAAGCTCTTGCCGCACTTATTTTTTCTGAAAAATAGAATAAAATATCCTGCAAAAGATCATCATATTGGTTGAGGTCTTTCATAGTTTGTGGGGTGCCGCGCATATGCATCATAATATAAGGCACCTGTTGCTTTGCCACGGTTTTCATCATTTCAGGATCTAAATTCCCGGCAGAAATATCGTTAATTATGGCTGCGCCGGCTTCAATACTTTTTTCGGCTACGTTTGCGCGAAAGGTATCTACAGAAATTAATGTTTCCGGGAAATGTTTTAGAATATTTTCTATTGCGGGAAGTACGCGTTTCAATTCTTCGGTTTCCTCAACTTTGGGTGCTCCCGGCGGAGTGCTATAACCGCCAACATCAATAAAATCGGCGCCATCTTTCAGCATTTTTTCTACCTGCTTAAGAATGTCTTTTTCCGAAGTTTTTCGACTTTCAGCATAAAAAGAATTGGGAGTGGTATTAATAATCCCCATCACTTTAGGGCTATTAAGATCTATAAGTTTGCCTTTGCAATTTATGGTCATTTTCGCGGAATTTTAATTGAATATTCTGAAGTCAAAAACATTGATTTTCAGAAATTATAAAATGCGGTTTTAGTATCTGAAATATTTGCACGAAATTTACGGAAATTAGATCTCTTTTATGCAGAATACCTCAAAACAGTATGACGCGGTGGTGGCTACCTGCCGCAGCCTGTTTATTAACAAGATGAAAGATTACGGAAGCGCCTGGAGAATTCTTAGGCTTCCGTCACTTACCGATCAGATTTTTATAAAAGCCCAGCGCATAAGAAAACTTCAGGAAAATGGAGTGAGAAAGGTAGATGAGGACGAGAAATCTGAATTTATAGGAATCATCAATTACTCGATCATGGCCTTAATTCAGTTAAAAAAAGGCGTTGTTGCCCAACCAGATCTTGGGGTGGAAGAAGCTGCAGAGCTTTATGATGAAAACATAGCTGAAACCAAAGCCCTAATGATGAATAAAAATCACGATTATGGCGAGGCCTGGCGAGATATGCGGGTAAGTTCTTTGACCGATCTTATTATTCAAAAATTATTACGCGTTAAGCAAATTGAAGATAATAAAGGACAAACCTTAGTGAGCGAAGGGATTGATGCGAATTACCAGGATATGATAAATTATTCCATTTTCGCAATGATTCTAATGAGTGAAGAAGAAGCATAACTTTTCAGAAGATAAAAGCATTTTATAAATAAAGGAGCATGAAATTATTAGTAGGAATTTCCAGAATACTGGTTGGGGTATTATTTATTTTTTCAGGATTTATAAAACTCAACGATCCACTGGGATTTTCTTATAAACTACAGGAATATTTTAGTCCGGAGGTTTTAGGGCTTGATGTTCTGGTTCCATTTTCACTGGTAATCGCTATAGTTTTAGTGGTGTTTGAGCTGGTGGTGGGAATTATGCTTCTAATTGGTTACCTGCCCAAATTTACGGTCTGGAGCTTGCTTTTAATGATCGTTTTCTTCACGTTTCTTACCTTTTATTCGGCTTATTTCAACAAGGTTACAGATTGTGGCTGTTTTGGTGATGCGATTCCGTTAACGCCCTGGCAGTCATTTATCAAAGACGTTATTCTGCTTATTTTTATATTGATACTCTTTTTTAACCGAAAATTGATCACTCCTGTTTTTAATCCTATTTCACATCGCTGGATCATCTTTCTATCCTTTATGCTTTGTTTTTGGTTTTGTTACCACGTATTGATGCATTTGCCGGTTTTTGATTTTAGAGCTTATAAAATTGGAAATAATATTGAAGAATTGATGCAGGTCCCCGAAGACGCTCAAAAAGCAGTCTATGAATATGAGTGGACTTTTAACCAAAATGGCGAAGAAGTAAAGGTAACTACAGATGGTACTTATCCTAATCAGGAAGGTGAATTTGTAGGCGTGGAAACTACCATGATCGAGGAAGGTTATGTACCACCTATTCAGGATTTTCAAATAGAAGAGAATGGTGAGAATATTACTGATGAAATTCTTAATGCTGAAAAGCTTTTTATGGTAGTAGCTTACGATTTACCGCATACCGAGCAGGAAGGTTTTAAGGCAATACAACAACTTGCTCAGGAAGCAAAAGAAAAGGGTTATGATGTGGTTGGTCTCACAGCTTCAAATGATAAAGACCAGCAAGTAATAATCGATAAATTCAACCTGGATTTCAAGTTTTACCAGGTAGATAAAAAGACCTTACAAACAATAGTAAGATCTAATCCGGGACTTTTGGTATTAAAAAATGCCACAATTACCCAGAAAAAGCATTGGTTTGATGCAACTGATATAAAATTGTAAATCATTCTTAAGATTTTTTAAAATATTGGTAAAAAGCCAATCTTCAGTAGGCTTGGGCGTAGCTATGTTTATTCTTATCGATATATTTGTAGGAGTGCGGATTTTTTCCGCGGAAATAATTAAAATCAACTAAGAAATTATGAGAAAAAAGATAGTAGCCGGAAACTGGAAAATGAACAATGATCTTGCTGAAACGCAGGAGTTGCTTTCACATTTAAAAATGCAATTGGTAAAAGAGCCTGAAGCCGAAGTTATGGTGGCGCCGGCTTTTACTAATCTATACTCAGCTTTTCAAGGTTTAAAGGATACTCCTGTACAGGTTGTGGCGCAAAATATGCACCAGGCAGAGAACGGAGCTTATACCGGAGAAGTGTCAGCAAAAATGCTTAAAAGTATTGGTGTAGATACGGTTATTCTAGGCCATAGTGAGCGTCGTGCTCATTTTGGAGAAACTAACGATATTCTGGCTGAAAAAGTAAATTCAGCGCTTAAAAGCGAGATGAAGATTATTTTCTGCTTTGGAGAAGAATTAGCCGACAGAAAAAGCGATAAGCATTTTGATCTTGTAGCGAAACAACTTGAGGAGAGTTTATATCAAATTTCAGAAGCTGACTGGAAAAATGTGATCTTAGCATACGAGCCGGTTTGGGCAATTGGAACCGGGGAAACCGCTTCACCAGAGCAAGCGCAGGAAATGCACGCTTTTATTAGAAAGAATATTTCAGAAAAATTCAATGATGAAATCGCACAAAATGTTTCTATCCTTTATGGTGGAAGTGTAAAGCCAGCTAATGCCAAAGAGATCTTTGCTAAAGAAGATGTAGACGGCGGACTTATTGGTGGAGCAAGTCTTAAAGCGGTAGATTTTGTGGAAATTATAAATGCCTTTTAATTATGTCTTCAAACTATCTCGAATTCAAGTTTAAAATAGAACCGCTGCAGCCTGCCTCGGAAATCCTTGTAGCAGAGCTGGGCTATTTAGGGTTTGAGAGTTTTGTAGAAGAAGAAGATGGCATTACAGCCTATATCCCTGCCGAGGAATACGAAGATGATCTCCTGGCAGGGGTTCATATTTTACAATCAGAAGATTTTGAAATCACCTATTCCAAAGGAGAAATAGAACAGGTGAATTGGAATGAGGAATGGGAAAAGAATTTCAGTCCCATTATGGTAGACGATATTTGCAGTGTGCGAGCGCCCTTTCATCCCGAGCCCGATGTAGAATATGATATCGTGATAGAACCAAAAATGTCTTTTGGAACAGGCCATCACGCTACCACGCACATGATGATTCAGCATATTTTGAAAAATGACTGGAACGATAAAGCTGTACTCGATATGGGTTGTGGTACTGGTGTTTTAGCCATTTTGGCAAGTTTAAAAGGAGCAAAGTTTGTAGATGCCATTGATATTGATAATTGGTGTTACCAGAATACCATGGAGAATGTAGGCAGAAACGATTGCGATAATATTAATGTAGAAGAGGGAGGAGCTGAACTATTGCAGGATAGAAAGTATGATATGATCCTTGCTAATATTAACAGGAACATTTTACTTAGAGATCTTCCTATTTATGCAGACTGTCTTAATAAAGATGGAGACCTCTTTTTAAGCGGATTTTATGAGGAAGATATTTCGGTAATTAAAGAAGCCTGCACAAAGCTAGGGCTAACTTATATAGAACATTTCGAAAGAAGTAATTGGGTGGCTGTAAAGTTTTCAGCATAAGGGTTTTATAGATAATTTGTATCTTTGAGGTTTTAAAATTGTAAATGAAGATGAGTACTAAAGAAGAAGTATTAGAAGAGGTGAAAACCACCACGCAGAAGGAGAATGAGATCGTACTTTATAATGACGATTACAATACGTTTGATCATGTAATAGAAACACTAGTCTATGCATGCGAACATACACCTGTACAAGCCGAACAGTGTGCTATTCTGGTGCATTATAAGGGAAAATGCACAGTTAAAACAGGCTCATTTGAAGAATTAAAGCCCAGATGCTCAAAATTATTAGAAGAAGGACTAAGTGCAGAGATAGTTTAAACATAATCGGAAAAAACTTACATTTATATTAAATATTTAATTTTTACATTGAGGTATTGTTAATAGTATTCATAATATAATTAAGTTTAAGTAATAAATCAGTTCAGATTAAACTTAAACTATAAATTATGAAATTTAAAAAACTATTACTTGCTATTTTTACCGTAAGTCTTGTGAGTGTTTCCTGCCAACAAGAAGATGTAGAAACTACCACTCCTGAAGCAGAGGCAGAAGCCATAAGTCAGGATAAAATTTCCAAAGCGGTTCTTGCTAAATTAGAAGCTCTAAATCTTAATACCGAAAATGTAGAGATCTCTGAATTTTTACTTCCCGATGGTACCAAAAAGCAAACTTTTATTATTGAGGGAGACATAGCTATTGATGCTGAGCAACTTGATGCAATGCAACCCGGTAACATTACAAGCAAACAGTATAGGACTTATAGTCTTGTAAATGCACCAAGAACTATTAATATTGTTGGATGGACTGCTACAGGATTTGGACAAAATCTTACACAGAAACAAAGAGATGCATTGCAAGCTGCTGTAGACAACTATAATGATTTAGGGATCGGACTTACTTTTACTTTAGAGTTTAGTTCTAATCAGCCAGCTGCCGATATCTTAGTATTTCAAAATCCGAATGGAGATGCCGGTGGAGTAGCAGGATTCCCATCTCAAGGTAATCCTTATGGATTTGTGCAAATCTTTTCAGGAATGGAACAGTTTAGCCTTGGAACCAATACTCACGTAATGGCTCACGAAATTGGGCATACTTTAGGCCTGCGCCATACCGATTGGTTTACCAGACAAAGCTGTGGAAGACCAAGTTTTGGTGAACTAGCTAATCCTAGTGGAGCTGTACATATTCCTGGAACACCATTCAGGTTAGATCCAAACTCTATAATGCTTTCATGCTTTAGTGCAAACGAAGACGGGGAATTTGGCGCTAATGATGTGGTAGCCTTAGATTATCTATATTAGAAAATAACTCTTTGAACTGATTTTAATAGGGACCTCTAACTTAGAGGTCTTTTTTATATAAAAATGTTATATTTAGTTTTCAAATTGTAAAAATAATAATATATTTGCAGCCGCTTAACCGCTTAGGAAAAGCAATGATTTAATGGCCTTGTGGCGCAACTGAATAGCGCACCTGATTACGGCTCAGGAGGTTCCAGGTTTGAATCCTGGCAAGGTCACAAAATTAAAACCGTAAATAGCTTTATAATAGTTGTTTACGGTTTTTTTTATGTTTTATATCTTCCGATCTGAAGCACCTAATCAGGATAACAGTCTACCTTCTACTTATTTAGAAATTTATTTGCAAGGAATTACCACTTCTGTTGTAAAATAGGCGCTAAAATTTTAAAGAAAATAGTTAACTTTATAAGAGAACCGCGTCTAATTACAAAAGCCGGTCTCTCTGTTTTTAACTGTTTTATATAAAGGTTTTAACCTTCATTCACCAGGAGACACCAAAATTATATTTTAATAAATAGAAGTTCTACTTATGGAATATTTCAGGATAATTAAATCAAAAACCACCGAAGAAGATTTACAAAGTCAACTAAAGCTTAGTAATCTGGATAACATAAGTACCGAAATTTTCAATTTAGAAGATCCCAGCGAAAAGGAAGCAAGTATTGGCGGAATTTGGGGAGAATTCACATTGAGTCGTAGCGAAATAAAAGGTGGGGTGCGCTTTTCTTTATTAGAGTGTCCCAATGCATTATGCTGGACGGTTACCACCGGGTACCCGCCCGCTCCCGAATCAATAATAATTCATTTAACGATTAATCGTCAGGAAAAGGGAGAGGAATTTGTCGAAGAAATTACAGATTTCTTAAATGACATGTGTGTTAATCTGGAAAATATTTTTTCAACTGAAAAGATCAGCAGTAGCTAATTTAAAACAGATTAAATAGCCCTTTATACAAAACTTGTGTGTAATTATGAATAATAAAGTTATGGCAGAAGAATCAGAGGGATTGGATGATTATTTAGATAATCATTACATACATAGAAGTAATTGGTTGAGAGCTGCTGTACTTGGGGCTAACGACGGAATTTTATCAACAGCAAGTATTGCCATTGGAGTTGCTGCGGCGAGTAATACTCGAGACCCAATAATTTTAGCAACCTTAGCTGGGCTAGTTGCCGGTGCTTTATCAATGGCCGCTGGGGAATATGTTTCGGTAAGTTCACAAACAGATGTTGAAACCGCTGATATAGAACGTGAAAAGGAAGAACTAAATGAAATGCCCGAAATAGAATTACAACGCTTAGCCGAAATTTATGAGAAAAGAGGTCTAAAAAAGGAAACAGCCTTAATTGTAGCTAAAGAATTAACCGAACACGATGCCCTGGAAGCACACGTTAGAGACGAATTAGGGATTAATGAAATTAGCCAGGCTAAACCTATGCAAGCCGCATTTTCCTCTGGTGCGGCATTTACGGTTGGGGGATTACTTCCTTTTTTAGTAACACTTTTTCTTCCTCTAAATAGCATGGAGTATTCGCTATACGGATTTGCACTTTTCTTTCTAATAATTCTAGGAGCATCGTCGGCTAAAACTGGTGGTTCAAGTATTTGGAAAGCAATTATACGAATTACGTTTTGGGGCACCGTGGCAATGGGACTTACCGCTTTAGTTGGCCATTTCTTCAATGTAAATGTTGGATAACACAACGAATACATATTACCAGTATGCCTTAAAAATTCAAAAAGAATAAACAACTTCCCCGGCAATCCTGGGTTAAGCCGAAAAATTAGCCTTGTAAAAGATTTAGCCTGAACTCTATTTTCAATTAAATTTTAGTAAATTTAATTCGGATGCTTCAGAATTAAAGTTTCCTGATTAAAACAAACGTATTGTTTGGTGACACTTCTGCGAACGATTCCGTTAAAAATTGAATTGTAAATTTCTATTACTTTATGATAAAGTCATTTTTAATAAGTGCGCTTTTATTAATTCCTCTGTTGGGATTTTCGCAGGTAAACGACACTCTGGCGGAACCTATAATATCCATAGAAAAGAAAGGCCTCTTAAAAAATTTAAATATCACCTTTGATATGCGTACCGAGTTTCAGGCGTATACTTTTAGGGGTTGGGATCGCTATTACAATGGGATTCAGTTTGAAAATGGGTTCACTGCGCTTGGTTTTTCAGCGAAATTACACGATAGGGTGAACTTCAGTTTTAGAAACCGGTTTAATAAAGGCAGTGATATACAAACCCTGGACCAACTGGGCAGCAATATAGAATTAGCATATTTAAATATAAAAGCCAGTCCTAAGCTTGATTTTATTATTGGGAAAACCTATGCCTTTTATGGCGGTTATGAATACGAGTTCAAGGCTTTGGAGGTTTTAGAGTATAATGATATTCAAAGCAATGCTTTGGCATTTGTTACGGGTGCCGGAATTACTTATAAACCTTCGGTAGATCATAAATTTGGGTTTCAGATCTTGAATTCGCGTACCATGCTTTATGATGACATTTATGGCGATGTGGTTGCAGAAAATATCCAGGAACCTGACTGGCCGGTGGCAATTGTTGGAAACTGGCGGGGAAGTTTTTTTGATGGGAAAATTCAAACTATTTATAGCCTGAGTTATTCTAACCAGGTGAAAAAGAAGGGGACCTATTTCTTTACTTTAGGAAATAAATACCAAAACCGTAATCTTACTTTAATGTACGATTTCAATTACAGCTATGAGGAAGTGGATACGAAAGGCATAGTGACAGATATTATGGCTGGAACATCGGTAGCTGAAGATGCCTTGTATGTTGAGAACTGGTTAAGAGCTGAATATCGCTTTAGTTCAAAATTTAAAGGGCTATTAAGTTTAATGACCAGTAGCGCCTACGGTGACGCTACAAGTGATCGTAAGCATTTGAGAACGAGCTACGGAATGGTGCCTACTGTATATTATAGTCCGTTTGAGAAAATTGATATTCGGTTTTTCTTTGCCTACATCGGCCGGTTCTATACTTATTCTGATTATGCTATACAGGAATTTGATACTGCTTATCATAACAGGAATGAAGTAAGACTTGGTATTATTGCGCCGCTTTTACTATTGTAAGATTATTTTGAAGGAAAAGAATCGAAATGCCTTTCAGGCTAACCTCTATTAAGATTTAGTTTCTCTTAGTAGCTAAATACTGTTCATTATATTTTATATCAGCTATCCTTAATTTTAACCAGGTCCATTCGCCTTCATCTAATTTCCATTTTACTTCAGATTGAACCGGAATTCTTATTCCGTTTCGTATTGCGGTTTCACTTGCAGTAACGGTCCATTCGGCAGGTTCGGCGTCCCTGGCATCTTTGTAGCGCATTGCTACAAACTTTTTAAAATCTCCATTTTTATTAAAATGAAATACGCCCGAACCTTCTGTTCCTTTATAATTCATAGTGGCTTTTGCAGAATAGTCATCTACGGGCTCCCAGCTTATATAAGAACTTATAGCCGCAGAGGGAAACCAAACAATTTCGGCCAAATATCTTTGTAAAGTGGCCTGATCTACTTTTTCACTGTCTTTTGCGTTCACCATAGGAATAGCTGATAATAATTTTATCAGCATTTCGCCTTTTCCATCTTCAAATTTATCCCTGCCTACTACTTTTAAGCCCGGCTTCATATTAAGATCTATCGTCCAATTAAAAGCTGGCGGTTCTACACTAAAATACTGTTTGGCTTCAGCTTTCATCCAGTCTTTTTGCTCCGGTTTCATCAGCATTTGTATTTCCTGCTCTAAATAAACGTGCTGAATTATTTCTTTTCCGGGTATTCCACTAGTACAAAGCCATTTTTTTACAGGATGAGGAAGGCCTTTAAGCATTTGTTCTGCAAGTATAATTTTTCCTGATTTTTCAGATTTAGTGAACAAATTGCTTACTTCAGCAGTCACCTTTTTTTGAAAGCTAATTGTTGAAAAACCTATAAGTGCAGCAGCAAGAATTACCAGGTTGAAGATCGTTCCGAATTTGCTATCGCTCCAATAACTAATAATTAAAAATTGGGAGAGCATAACTGCAAAAATTGCAATTATCCACCAGTAACGATAATGACTTAAATATAGGCTTAAAGTAACCGCAAATAAGAGAAAGGCGATTAACCAGAGGATGCCGAAGGTTTTAGAAATTGGCTGGGAAATAGCATTAAATTCTGAAAAACCGAATGCTTTTAGAAATCCAAAAAGATGGATAATTCCGTGTATTACGATCACTATAGATAAGGCTATTCGCATATTTTCTACTTGAATAATGCTTTAACTCCTATAAAGATAACAGGTTTTTTTATCTCTGAATCTTTCTGGAGGGTATTTTTTCCTCTTAAAAACCTCTCATTTAATGGCTTCAGGGATAACCGCATCATAAAAAATGGGGGTTATTATTAGTTTTATTTCTGTTATGATTCGGGTCATAAAATAAGATTGACATGTCTGGTAATTTTACTTCAGAAATTAAAAACAATCATTATGAAATTAATTGTAAAAATAGGATTGGCTATAGCCCTGGTATTTTCATTCGCAGCCTGCGGAAATTCAGAAAAAGACAAGGATGAAGATCTTCGCTTAAATGATTACGGATCGCAACCTAAAAAAGAAAAAGTTGAAACCGAAAACACATCTCAGGATTCTGGTGATCCTTTAGCCAATAAAGGAATTGGCCCGGTAAAATCTATGGAGCTACCCGCTGATATCAATGCTGAAATGGCTGCTAATGGAGCAGATATTTTTAAGAAAATGTGTTCTGCCTGCCACAAAATGGATAAGAAATTTGTAGGGCCATCGCTAGCTGATGTTACCGAAAGACGCTCCCCGGAGTGGATCATGAATATGATTCTTAATCCCGAAGAAATGATCAAAAAAGATCCTATCGCCAAAAAGTTATTAATAGAATCAAATATGGCTGTTATGGCTAATCAGGGTCTTAAAGAAGATGAGGCCAGAGCTATTGTAGAATATTTCAGGCAATATGATAAGCAAAACTAGCTTGTTCCAGATGAACAATGAGTTAATCTGAACGCAAACAAAACCTAACTAAACCAATCAATGATGAAAAAACTCCCTTTTTTATTAACGTGTATCCTGCTTTTAAGTGCTACTGTTCTTATTGGCTGTAAGGATAATAAAACTGATGAAGGTGAAACTCCTGCCACGGCTACTGAAGCTAAAGATAATGTGGGCTCAAATAAGGGCCAGGCTTTTATAGAAGGCGATAGCGAAAATCCAAATGCGTTGCGCTTAGCCATTGATTCTAAAGATCACACCACTTTGGTAGCGGCAGTGCAAGCGGCAGGTGTTGAAAATGCGCTTGTTAATGTTGGGCCGCTTACGGTTTTTGCTCCAACAAATGCAGCTTTCGATAAACTACCCGATGGCACCGTTGAAGATCTTTTAAAACCAGAAAACAAGTCTAAACTGGCTTATATCCTTAAAAACCATGTGGCGCCCAGCAATTATCCAATAGATATGCTTGAGAAGAATATCGAAAAAGGGCGTAGCCTTTATATGGCTTCAGGAGAAAATGTTGAGGTTAGTAAAGAAGGCGAAAACATTATTGTTGGAGGAGCTAAAATTGTAGGCACCGTTAAAGTAAGTAACGGATGGGTGCATATAGTGGAAGACGTCATTTTACCAAAAGAATAATTAAATAATCAATCTAATTTCAATTAATAAATTAAAACCCAATCTAATGAAAAATATTTTTAAAATCGCGGTTCTGGGTGTACTGGGGCTATTTATCCAATCATGTGGCAATGATGAATCTTCTGGTGAGAAATCAGGGGCCATCACTTCTAACGCGGCCGAACGTGTTTACGTAGCGCCGGGAGAACATGATGAATATTATGCATTCCTTTCAGGTGGATATAGTGGTAACCTAACGGTTTACGGTTTACCTTCAGGAAGAATGCTTAAAGAGATCCCTGTTTTTTCACAATTCCCAACCAATGGTTATGGATATTCAGAGGAAACAGTACCAATGTTAAATACTTCTTTCGGATTCGTGCCGTGGGGAGATTCTCACCATCCAGATATTTCTCAAACAGAAGGAGAACTTGACGGACGTTGGATATTTATCAACGAGAATAACACGCCAAGGATAGCGCGTATTAGTCTTGAAACTTTTGAAACCGAAGAGATCATTGAGATCCCTCATAGTGCAGGGAACCACTCTTCTTCTTTCATTACCGAAAACACCGAATATGTAGTTGCAGGTACACGTTTCTCTGTTCCTTATCCACAAGAGGATATGGCTATAGATCAAATGAAAGGGAACTTTAAAGGTCCTCTTACCTTTATCGCTGTTGGCGAAGACGGTAGAATGAATATCGATTTTCAGCTTAAAATGCCGGGATTCAACTACGACCTTTCCCACCCCGGGCGTGGAGATTCTCACGGTTGGTTCTTCTTTACTACTTATAATACCGAAGAAGCTCACACCATGCAGGAAGTTAACGCTTCTCAAAATGATAAAGATTTTATTGCTGCTGTAAACTGGAAGAAGATCCAGGAATATGTGAAAAATGGAGGTGGTGAAGAAATAGATGCTGAATATGCGCACAATGTTTTTGACCACAGTACCCAGGCTGCAACAACTACTATGAAGAATAAAGTGCTTACCGTAGATCCAAGAGAAGTAGAAGGAGCGGTATACTTTATGCCAACTCCAAAATCTCCTCACGGTTGTGATGTAGATCCATCTGGAGAGTACATTGTAGGTAACGGTAAGCTTTCAACAGACCTAACCGTTCACTCTTTCTCAAAAATGCTTACAGCTATTGAAAATAAAGATTTTGATGGAGATGCTTATGGTATTCCAATTCTAAACTTCGATTCTACGCTTGCAGGAACTGTGAAAGAAGGAGGATTAGGCCCACTGCATACCGAATTTGATGGTAAAGGAAATGCTTATACTACTTTCTTTATCTCTTCTGAAGTTGTGAAATGGAAATTAGGAACCTGGGAAGTGCTAGACAGACAGCCTAGTTACTATTCTGTTGGTCACCTTATGATTCCTGGAGGAAACTCAAGAGAACCTTACGGAAAGTATATGATCTCTATGAACAAGATTACCAAAGATCGTTACCTGCCAACAGGACCCGAATTGGAGCACTCTGCACAGTTATATGATATTTCGGGAGAAAAAATGGAACTTCTTTTAGACTTTCCAACTCACGGAGAACCTCACTACGCTGCAGGTATTCCAGCCGAAAAGATCAAGTCTCAATCTAAGAAGATTTACAGATTGGATGAAAACGAGCACAAATATGCTGCTACCAGTGAATCTGAAACAAAAATGGAGCGTGATGGCAATGAAGTTCACGTTTATATGACTACCGTAAGAAGTCACTTCTCTCCAGATAACCTTGAAGGTATAAAAGTAGGAGATAAGGTATTCTTCCACGTTACTAACCTTGAGCAGGATTTTGATGTACCACACGGCTTCGCTATGATTGGTGCAAACACTTCTGAGCTCTTAATAATGCCCGGGCAAACCAAAACAATTACCTGGGAACCTAAAAAAGAAGGAGTATGGCCATTTTACTGTACCGACTTCTGTTCAGCTCTTCACCAGGAAATGCAGGGATACGTAAGAGTATCTGGCCAAAATTCAAATGTGCCTTTAAAATGGACTTTGGATGATGAAGAGATTAATTAGTTTAATTAGTTGAAAACTGGTTGTTTTTAGATTGAGAAGGCGGGTGGATGGAATGTTTACCCGCTTTCTTTTAAAAATCCCCTTATAATGAAAAAATCAGGAATTTTAATGGTAATAGGTTCAGCTTTACTGCTCGGCCTGTTTATCTATCCACTCTGGAACATCCAGCTGGAAGCACCACAATATCCAGATCCTCTGGGGATGAATATTTATATTAGTGGAATTCAGGGTGAAGAAGAATTTGATATTCAGAATATAGATGGTATCAACCACTATATTGGGATGAAGAAGATCCCTACTCCGGCAGAAATGTGGGAATTCAATACTTTTCCTATTGTAATTGGAGGAATGGCTGCCCTTGGTGCCCTCCTTGGAATACTGGGCTTTTTTAAAGTAATTGGCCCAAACTGGTTCTTAGGCTGGCTTATCTTAATGACTGTTTTAGGCATCTTAGGAATGATGGATTTCAATAACTGGCTTACAGATTACGGAACTGACCTTGATCCCAAAGCGATTATGAAGTTAACCGATTCTGAAGGTAATCCTTTGAGCTACAAACCACCCTTATTGGGATCTCAGAAAATTTTAAATTTTACCGCACATTCTTATCCTAAAGCAGGTGCCTATTTAATGTTTGTAGGAATGTTGCTAACTTTAGTTGCCTGGTGGATTGGGAAGAAAGCAAAAGCGACGGTGGCTAAATAAAAATTAAAGCTATGAAAAAGATAATTTACCTACTTATGCTCGTACTATTCATTGCTTGTAGCAATGAACCCCA
This sequence comes from uncultured Flavobacteriaceae bacterium, assembly GCA_963727565.1. Taxonomy (GTDB): domain Bacteria; phylum Bacteroidota; class Bacteroidia; order Flavobacteriales; family Flavobacteriaceae; genus Salegentibacter. The sequence goes on along the minus strand of CAVSGU010000004.1, from coordinate 618,871 downwards.
ACCAATAGATTACGGTAACGATAATTGTGATTTTTGCGAGATGACTATTGTGAGTAAGGCTTATGCTGCGCAGGCTGTAAGTGAAAAAGGAAAGCAGTATAAATATGATGCTATAGAATGCATGGTGAATCACCAGCTTCAGCATAATTACGATATGCCCGTAAACCTGGTTGCCAATTTTGAACAGCCGGGAACTATGATAAGTGTGAACGAAGCAAATTTCGTGATAAACGATAGTATAAAATCTCCTATGGGTGGCAACCTTGCCGCTTTTAAGAAGGAAAGTGCTGTGGTAAATACGGAATCTGGAGACATCTTCAACTGGCAGGAATTAAAGACTATTTTTCTCGAAAATGATTCATTAACAACAAGCTATTGATACTATGTTAAGGTCGTTTTTTCTTTTCTTATTTCTCGCTCTAACATCCGTAGTTTCTCAGGCTCAGGAGATAGAAGTCTGTAAAACCTGTGAGGTGAAGACTATCCAGGCTGCAGTAGATATGGCCGAAGATGGGGATATTCTCAGGATTAAAAGCGGGACTTATAAAGAACACGACATAAGCATTATCGATAAATCCCTTACAATAATAGGAGAGGGGCTTCCGGTGATAGACGCCGAAATGGAAGGCACCGCAATAAGTATAAGAGCAGAAAATTTTTCTATTGAAGGCTTGAAGATCATTAATGTAGGGAGAAGTCATACCAATGACTTTGCGGGAATCCTGGTTTCAAACTCTAAAAATTTTGAGGTAAAGAACAACAGGCTGGACCAGGTGTTTTTTGGGATTCTTCTAGAAAGATCTTCTGAAGGAACCGTTTCAGGAAATATTATTACCAGTAATGCTAAAAGCCAGTCTACTTCGGGTAACGGCGTACATATCTGGAAGTCGGAAGAAATCACTGTAAAGAATAATGAAGTAATTGGTCTTAGGGATGGTATTTACCTGGAGTTTGTAAATAATTCTGAGATCATCAATAACCTATGTAAAGATAACTTACGTTATGGCCTGCATTTTATGTTTTCAGATCACGATCTTTATAAGGGCAATATCTTTGAAAACAATGGAGCCGGAGTAGCGGTGATGTATTCCAAATTTATTGATATGCAGGATAACCAGTTCAGGAAAAACTGGGGTAGTGCTTCCTACGGACTTCTGCTGAAAGAAATAAACGATTCAGAATTAAAGAATAATATTTTTGAAGATAACACTATAGCTATTAGTGCCGATAATACGAACCGCATAGATTATATAGAAAACGATTTTAGGAATAATGGTTACGCGATAAGAATTCGAGGAGCGGTTTATGATAACAATTTTAAACGCAATAATTTTTTATACAATTCCTTTGATGTAGCCTATACCGGGAGACTCAATAACAATAAGTTCAGTAATAATTACTGGAGCGGTTATTCCGGTTACGATTTAAATAGAGATGGAATTGGGGATGTGCCTTTTAGGCCGGTGACGCTTTTTTCCTATCTCGTGAACAAAACCCCTGAAGCGATCGTGTTATTAAGAAGTACGTTTATAGATCTGCTGGATTTTTCAGAGAAAGTTTCTCCAATTTTTACGCCGGCCGATCTTATTGATGCTCAACCCCAAATGAAAAAAATCCAATGGTAAATATTACAAACCTCCATAAAAAATTTGGTCCGCTGGTTGTTCTAAACGGACTTAACCTTAAGACCCCCGAAAGCGGAATTATAGCGGTATTGGGGCCAAACGGTTCCGGGAAGACCACGCTTATAAAAAGTATCCTTGGGATGGTAGTACCCCAAAAGGGAGAAATTGAAGTTAACGGGGAAAGGGTGAAAAAACACTGGAATTACCGAAAAAATATAGATTACCTGCCGCAAATAGCCAATTTCCCCGGCAATTTAAAGGTGCAGGAGCTTATTGATATGATCAAGGATCTGCGTGGTAAAGAAGCGCGGGATCAGGAGCTCATAGATCTTTTTAAACTAGAGCCATTTCTGCAAAAAAAGCTTAGTAATCTTTCAGGAGGAAGTAAACAGAAAGTGAACCTGGTTTTGTGCTTTATGTTCGATAGTCCGTTGATTATTCTCGATGAACCCACATCAGGCCTGGATCCTGTTTCGCTTATTCGCCTGCGGAAGCTTATTCAGCGGGAAAAAGAGAAAGGGAAGACCATTCTTATCACTTCGCATATTATGAATTTTGTGGAAGAAATATCAGACAGGATCGTATTTCTGCTGGAAGGTCAAATCTATTTCAACGGAACAGTAGAGGAGCTTAAAACTTCTACAGGCGAAAAGGATTTTGAACATGCTATTGCCAACATCTTAACCGAGAACCATGCTTAAAATATTAAAATATAGTTTTTACGACCTTTCGCGTAGCCTCTGGAGTTACGTCTACTTCTTTTTTTACTTGCTTTTGGGAGTAGTCTTGTTGTTTTTGAACAACGACCTTTCCAATGCGGTAATTACCTTAATGAACGTGATCATTATACTGGTGCCGCTTATAGGGACCATCTTTGGAGTGATGTACTTTTATAATTCGCGGGAATTCACAGAGCTACTCCTGGCGCAACCGGTAAGAAGAAGTTCTATTTTCCTCGGGCAATACCTTGGGGTGGCTATTTCTTTATCGGCCAGCCTTATTCTTGGATTGGGCTTACCCTTTATTATCTACGGCTTATTCCAGTCGGGGGCAATTTGGGATTTCGCTTCTCTTTTGGTTTCCGGGGTATTTCTCACCTTTATTTTTACCGCTTTGGCTTTTAATATCGCTTTATCTCACGAGAATAAAATAAAAGGTTTTGGCCTGGCGATCTTGCTTTGGCTTTTCCTGGCCGTGGTTTACGACGGACTCTTTTTACTTTCGCTGGTTTATTTCCAGGATTATCCGCTGGATAAATTCTCCCTGGTGGCAAGTATGCTGAATCCTATAGATCTTTCCAGGATACTCATTCTGCTGAAATTAGATATTTCTGCTTTGCTGGGTTATACCGGTGCAGTATTCAAGCAGTTTTTTGGAACCGGCCTGGGAGCATTCACCTCGATTGCAGTGCTGATTTTATGGGTGATACTTCCTGTTTGGAGAATTAAATATATTTCCGCGAAAAAAGACTTTTAAATCTGAATCAAAAATCCTGGGTCAAGCCAGGAATAATTAAACCCCTCATATGAGGGGTTAACGAAAAACTTTTCCGCTTTTAATTTTTATTTCACCCTTCTTTTCCAGGCCTTTCATTGCCCTGATTACGGTTTCTACCCTTAAGCCCGGTTAGATCGGCTATTTGCTGGCGGGTGAGGTTTACTTTAAATTTAAATTCCCCTTCAATTTGATGCACGTATCGTTTTAGGTAATCCAGGATCCTTATAATTCGATGTTCCGGATCCTGACTGGAAATTTCAGAAACCATAATCGCTTTATAAAAAAGCCTTTTCGCAAGGGTTCGGGTGAGTTTTAGATGCGTTTCAGGATGTTGGGTAAGCAATTCTAAAAAGTTGAGTTTTGGTAGTTTTAATACTTCTGAAGTTTTTATAGCCTCGGCATTTGCGGGATATTTTACATCGGCCAGCAAAGGTGGTTCGCCAAAACTCTGTCCGTCTACAAATAAACCCTGGATAAATTCCTTGCCATCGGCATTATAATTATTCATCTTGATCTCGCCGGAAATAATTTGAAAGAAATTAAGCGCAATTTCGCCTTCTCCAAAAAGCTGATCTCCTTTATGGTAAATTTCCTTCGAAGCTCCAAAATCCAACAAAATACTTTCTTTGATCATCTTATTCTTTTAAAGTTAACAACTTCGAGTAACTCCGAAACACAACCTGATGAAATTTTCCGGGTTTATAAATGAGGACGGTCATATCTTCTGAGAATGAATGATTAGGAATTTAATCATTTTTCCTCAAATTAAGGCCTAAGATCCAACCTACAGAAATAGGAATTAGCGCACTTACCAATACTAAGATCGGGAAATAACTGCTGAAAAATGGAAGTCCCAACCACAACACAAAACCTTTATAGAAAATAAGCGTTTCAGAAATTATAAATCCGCTGAGGTACAGGTAAAATGCTTTTTTTGGAAGCCTTATCAATTTCAACCAATTTAAAAATCCGAATAAAGCCAGGGAAACAAAACCAAGAAAAACCCAGTGTAAATAGCCAATAACAAAATCCAGGTTTTCAAAAGCCAGGTCGGCGAAAAAAGGAATCGCAGTAAGGCTTTGCATAAAGATCTTCCCAACCAATAATATGCCTACGATCTTTAAAATTTGATAATTGAAATGAATTCAATCCAGCTTTCAATTGATCTTTATTCCGCAGGAAAAATGCGAAAAGTTGATAGAAAGCAAGTAGCAATAAAATAACGCCAAGTCCTCCCAGCAAGTAGAAAACCATTGGCGGATTGGTCCAGTAGGTAGAAAGGAAAAAACTTAAGATCACGCCGGAGTTTAACAGGTAGAAAAATCGCTTAAACTCGCTTGGAGCAAATGTCAATTTTAATTTCTGAAAGAGGTAAAATACAACTCCTAAAATGCCTAATAAAAACCAGGCGTTATATTGAAAATGAAGATAGAAATAGATAGAAAGTTTATACCAGATAGAAGCTTTGCCCAGCGTACTCATAATCGCGCCCAAAGCCCAGGGCCCAATGCTGGAAAAAACCATATACCATAAGGCAGCTTTTATGAGTTTAAAATATTGGGTGTGGCGATGCTCGGCCGGAGTATTTCTTAAAATAAAGCCGGTATAAAAATAGGAGCAAAACAAAAAAAGCGTGGAGAAAATTATAGAAACCACCGCATAACCCTGGAAAGGGAAACTAAATAACATGCCCAGCAAACTAATATTGGTGGCCAGGAAAATGTACAGGTATTTTTTAGGAAGCTTTGTAGTTGGAAAAAGTAAGCGATAAATAATTCCGGTTAATGCAAGATATACCCAACCCAGCAAGGCGGTATGGGAATGCGCGTGAATAATATACTTATAATTTGCCGCAATAGGAGTTACGTAAAAAAGCCGGAGTAAAATTCCCAGGCCGGCAGCCAGGAAAAAATAAGCAAAAGCAATATTAGTATGGGCTTTTAGATCTAAACGAAACATCCCGGAATATAGTAAATTACCTCGTGGCAAGCTAACGAGGCATTAAATGGAAAGATTTTTTTATTTCCAGGCATCCCGATGCTTCGGGACGGAGCATTAAATCTCGATTATCGAGTAAAAAGCAAATACCCCGGGAAATTTCTAACCCGGGGTAATCTTCAACACAATTAAAAACAAACCTCTAAATAAAACTAAATTTATCTTAGGCTTTTGGGGGAATCCTAAAATGAAATCTCTCTAATTGTTTAAACTGCGCTCAAGTTCAATTGCTTTTGGAAATAGAATGTTGTTTTCTAAGTGTACGTGATGGTGTAGATCGTTTTCAAACTCTTCCAGTTTTGCATAAAACGCTCTATAAGTATTACAAGCCCAGTCGGGACAGGTGTAATTATCACTTAGCTCAGAAATTTGTTTAAAAATGGCGCCGGCTTCATCGTGTTCAGCCTCCATCATTTCAATTGGGTCGTCAATTTTTCCGAAATGCGGTTGCGGTGCCGGAGTGCCTTCTTCCTGGGCTCTTACCATTTTTTTGATAAATGGAAATAGAATAAGTTCTTCTTTCTTTAGGTGGGCGCTTAATTCCTGGGCTACCTCGGTAAATAATTGTTGAATCTCAAATAGTTCTTTTCTCTGGCCTCCGTGTACTTTAGCCACTTTTGCTGCATATTGAATAAGCAACGGGATATTTTCCTGCACATACTGGTGATGCACGTTTATAATATGGTCAGTTAAGAAATCCAGTTTCCAGTTTCTATAATCATAACCGGGGCTTATATTCGAATCTGTTTCCTGTAATTCTCTTTCCAGTATTTCTAAGCTCACATTAGCTTTCGCCGCAGCTTCAGCTAAGCTAATTCCTCCGCCACAACAAAAATCGATGCCACGTTTTTTAAATAGATGCGCGTTTTTAATGTTTTCGGTAACGTAATCGGCTACGGTTTTCACAGTTCCTGTATTCATAATAATAGCTTTAAGTTGAACAATATTTCATTACAAATATCTGCCTTGTCCTTCTGCTAATTTATGAGTCAGGTCATAAGCCCAAAATTTCTGTTTGCCGGTCCTCTATGAGGATTGTTAATGGGAAATTACGCTTAAACGATTCATGATTTTTAAGCGGTAGTTTTGAAAATCGTATCGAGAATTTACGAATTCAAGTTTTCTTTCTATTGGCTTTTCCTAAAACGCTAATTATGAGTAAAATAACAACAGCTTAACAAATTTAGCCTATAAGAAAGACTAACTTTAATATGTTAACCAAAAAATCGAAGAAAGATGAAATCACTAACCAAAAACCTTTACAAACCACTTTTTGTTATGGCGCTATTGCTAATCGCAAGTTGTGGAAGCACAAAAAATACTGAAGAAGATCTTAGAGAAGATGCAGAGAATGCCAAAACCGTATTGATGCAAAACCATGCTAATGCAGCAGAACTATTTCAAGATTCTGCGGGATATGCAATTTTTCCAAATGTTGGAAAAGGAGCATATATAATTGGAGGGGCTTCCGGTAATGGTATTGTTTATGAAAATAACATGCTTATAGGATATGCCGACCTTAAACAGGTTGACATAGGACTCCAGGCTGGAGGAAAAGCCTTTGTAGAAGTGCTTTTCTTTGAAACCGAAACAGATCTTGAAAGATTTAAAGATGGAGACTTTGAACTTTCTGCAAACGCGTCTGCAGTAATACTGGAAGAAGGAGCTTCCAAAGATATTAATTTCAAGGATGGCGTAGCCGTAGTTACCAGGCCTAAAGCTGGTGCAATGGCGGGAGTTTCTGTTGGAGGTCAAAAATTTTCCTACCATCCAGCTCAATAGAAATCTGAAGTAAGATTAAGAGGCTGTCTGAGAGTTTTTTAAATCGTCACCCTGAGGCCAGTGATAAAAAAATTACCTAACGTAGGAAAATGACGTTTTCGAGCATAGCGAGTTTTTTTAACTCCGTGTGTGAGTGTAGAAAATCAGCAGCGTTAATAATTTTTGAAGCCCTGGAAAAAATTTAGCTGCTGATTTGCGATTTTTTGGCCTTGTTGCCAAAAAAACACCTCCACGTAGGACGCCCTTTTTTGTTTCGTTTTTTGGGCGAACAAAAAATGAAAAAAGAAACTTCCATACCAGGTAAGTTTCATTTTGAATTATAAAAATATAAAAAACAAACCTAAATAACAGGATACGTAAAATACGTCAATGGTAATTTATTTCAGAGCTTGCTCCGAAATATGTTCGGAGGTATAAGTCGTTAATAATTAAATCGTGTTAGAATCCCGAAATAAATTCAGGATGACGCTTAGAAGATAATTTTCAGACAGTTTTTTATGCTCTTTTTTTACTAAAAACCCAAAAATCAATGTGAATCCATTAACCATTCTTCCGGTTGCCTGTCATTAACCGTTTCATCCTCGTCGGTATTCAGGTTTAAGCGGGTGATGTTCTTTTTAGTACTTAAATACTTATTTACGATCCTGTCGGCATAGCTTGAATTTGTTTGCGGAACCAGGTAATCTTCAAACTGCTCAGGCCCACTAAAATCTTCAGAATCTTCTATAAAACCATAACCGGCATACCGGCCTTTTTTCAGGTAAATAAAAGATTTTTCGGCTTTGGTTCTTCCTTTTTCCACCAGCAGGCAGGAATTTTCATATTGCTGAATATAATCTACCGCTTTAGAAACCCGGTGGTTATATTCGTGCTGGTCTATTTCTCCTTTACACATCCCGCTGCAGTCTTTAATTTTATAATGGCTGCAATGATCTACACCGGTTTGCAAGCCGCAATACCTGGGGCATAGCTCAAATTCCTGGCAAAGAAATTCCAGGAATTTTACGGCTTCTTCGCGGGTATAGAACTTCATCCAGCTTACAGGCGAAACTTTATTTTTATGAATTACAAACTGCTCGATCCCTTTTTGATTGTGATAGGAGGTAAGCGTATAGGGCCGACTGACTTTCTTCTGGGCTTTATTGAATTCCGGGAAATATTTTAGGATTAAGGCAGATTCCCGCAACAAGGCAAGCACTTCGCTCCCGGTAAGCTCGTAGTCTATACTATACGTGGCCTGCATCATTTTATATTTGCGGTTAGATCTTTCCTGGAAATGAGATTTTACCCTGCTCTTAATATTTTTTGCCTTGCCAATATAAATAGGGATACCATCTTTATCCTTAAAGAAATATACTCCGGTGGAAGTAGGTAATTTTTCGAAATCTGAATTTTTAAAATTTGGTGGCAGGTAAGAGGCCGCGGTTTTCTGGTTTAGCATTTTTTCGAATACCTCGTATTCAGGATCCAGGGCTAAACAACGCTGAAAAAGCGTAACCGTAGCTTCACAATCGCCTTTTGCGCGGTGCCTGTCGTAATGCGGAATATTGATGGAAGTACAAATATTTCCAAGGCTATAGGAAAACAGCCCCGGAATAAGCTTTTTAGCCAGCCTTACCGTACACAGGCGTTTTCGTTGAAAGCTTATGTCTAAACTCCCAAACTCGGCTTTAATAATATTATAATCGAAATTTACATTGTGGGCCACGAACACACAATCTTTGGTGATCTTTTGAATTTCTGGAGCTATCTCAGCGAATTTAGGCGCATCAACAAGCATCTCATCATTAATATTGGTAAGCGTTTCAATGTACAGGGGAATCTCGGTCCCGGGATTTACCAGGGAAGTGTATTCGTCTATAACTTCTCCATTTTGCACCACCAGCACGCAAATTTCGGTAATTTTATTGCCTTTAATGCCGCCGCCCGTGGTTTCAATATCGGTTATCGCAAATTTGACATCTTTCATGCCGCCAAATTAAAATTATTTCTGAAGCTTTAAAAGGAAAAAATACTAAATATTGGATATATTCCTATTTAGCTTACGTCAAGCTGTCCCGAAGCTTCGGAATGTTTCAAACTTTATCTCGAATTAACTTCGGGTTATTTTAGTTATATCGTCGAGACTATCTGAAAAATCTTTCGTCAAGCTGAACTTGTTTCAGCTTCATGAATGAACTCGGCGACTTACCAGTGATTTTTTTCAAGTCGTCATCCTGTCCCGAAGCTTCGGGATTATTTCGGAGCCTGCCCCGATTTTTATCGGGGATCTAAGTTCTGCTAAAGACTCCTTTTTAGTTAAAATAAATCTCAGCGAATTCCTACAAAATTTTAATCTTCTTCTTATATTTATTGTTAATAATTTAACAGCGGTAGGTTTTATTAAATAATCTACTAAAACGGCCACCCCTACAGGCTGTTTGTGTTATCGAAATCTCATATTTCTGGATTTTTTTTGGAATAAGCTTACTTATTCCGGAAGCTTTGAAGAGCAAATTTCTTCAAGATACCTGGTAGTTGTTGTAAGGCAAGAATTACTTTAAAAGGAATAGGGGATTGATTATAAAAAAGGCTAGGTTGATTTGTTAATCAAGCCCTTAATTCAAAAAGTATAAATCTATTAATTAGAATTAAAATGAAATTAATTAAAAGAATTTTAGTTGCAACAGATTTGAGCAATACCTCTGAGAATGTTGTGGAAAATGCCATAGATATGGCTAAAATATTTGAATCTGAAATTGCCCTTGTATATGTGCTCCCAGCTAACACAGGAAATAAAAAGGCAGATGATTTATTGAAGAAATTTGCCGCAAAAGAATTGGGTGAAATGAATAAGCTCATAAAGGATAAAGGGATTACACCAATGCAGCCTTTTCTGGAGTATGGAGATTTTTCTGATAAAGTCGTTGAAGTTTCAAAAAAAATAGAAGCAAACATAATATTTGCAGGAGCAGGTGAAAAATTAAAAAATAATGTTTTTCAGTTAGGTTCAAATGCAGGAAAAATTATCAAAAAAAGCAATAAGCCGGTTTTTATTGTAAAAAACCAGGAATCACTAAGCCTTAAAAGTATAGTATGTCCAATTGATTTTTCAGTTCAATCAAGACTTGCTTTAAAAAATGCAATTATGATGGCTCGTAGATTTGATGCCGAATTAGTAATTCTTAGTGTTTATGATGCATCTCACTTGTTTGCAATAAGGAATAAAATAAACATAGAAGAACAAATTGAATCTTTACACAAAGACTACCAGAGACAGTTTGATTCCTTTTTAAAAGATTTCAATTTAAATGATCTGAAAATAACAAAAGAAATTAAGAAAGGAGAGCCTGCTAAAGAAATACTCAATACAATTAAACACTACGAGTCAGACCTGCTTATTATGGGTACAACGGGCAAGTCTGGTATTAGTAAAATTTTAATGGGCAGTGTAACCGAAAAAGTAATACGAGAAGTACCTTGTTCTTTTATAACGCTTAAGAGTGAAGATGTAATTAAATTAGAATTAGAATCAAAGATCCGTGATATAGAGTTTCATTTTAATGTAGCTCAGCAACTGTTTAAAGATGGCTTGTACGAAGAATCTATTAATGAGTATAATAAATGCCTTAATATTAGTTTTATGCATATACCTTCATTAAAAGGTTTGGCTAAAGTTTATGAGAAGCTGGGAGACAGTGCTAATGAAAAAAAGTACAAAACTATGATCACAGAAGTTCTGGATAAGATGTATAATGAAAAGATTGAATCGGAAGCCCGTAAATTTAGAGATTAAGATACCATCACAAGATAATAAACATTAAACCTAAAACACCTATACGTAATGTGGGCAATGCATATTAAGTTTTGTAGCATTGAATAAAATTAGTGCTTAAGTAAATCAATAATTTTAAAATCCCACATTACGCATAGCCCGAGCCTTAGCTGGATAAATTTTTTTTGGTCTCATTATGACGACTGCTAAAGACTTTTTTTGTGTTGAAAGATTTTTCCAGTAATTCCTACAAAAATTTTAATCTTCTTCCTATATTGTTAAAAATTTTAACAGCGGTAGATTATTATTAAATAATCTACCAAAACAGCCATCCCTACAGGCTGTTTGTTTTATCAAAATCTCATATTTCTGAATTTTTTGGAATAAGCTGACTTATTCCGGAAGCTTTTAAAATGCAAATTTTTGCGAGGTACCCGGTAATTGTTATCCGGGGAGAACTGCTGTTAAAGAAATAAAAAAAAAAAAAAAAAAAAAAAAAAAAAATTTTTTTTTTTTTTTTTTTTTTTTTTTTTTTTTTTTTTTTTTTTTTTTTTTTTTTTTTTTTTTTTTTTTTTTTTTTTTTTTTTTTTTTTTTTTTTTTTTTAAAAAAAAAAAAAAAAAAAAAAAAAAAAAAAAAAAAAAAAAAAAAAAAAAAAAAAAAAAAAAAAAAAAAAAAAAAAAAAAAAAAAAAAAAAAAAAAAAAAAAAAAAAAAAAAAAATGGAATTGTATTTTATAACGATTTGTTTTGGAATAATTTAAACACAATATTTTAAAAAATAAAAATAACACAAATATAAAAAAGGAGAAGTACTACTTAACTTCAATATAAAATTGACAGATTAAGAAATAACACAAAAAAAAAAAAAAAAAAAAAAAAAAAAAAAAAAAAAAAAAAAAAAAAAATAATAGAGGGATAAATATCAAAATTCCCTCCTTTTTTCAAATTTGAATTTTGTCCTGGAAATGTAAAAATTCAAGTAATTGAACCTTTTAAAAAAGACAAGTATATATTAATGATTACCTATAAGGTTCAGTGTTTTATTAATGGGAGACAAATAAAGATATATCTGCCAGCTAAAAGAAATATTAGGTTTGGTCGATTCATAAATTATTTTACCAGATCCCCCACGGAAGATTATCCGATCAACTCACCCCCCCCCCCCCCCCTTTTTTTTTTTTTTTTTTTTTTTTTTTTTTTTTTTTTTTTTTTTTAAAAAAAAAAAAAAAAAAAAAAAAAAAAAATGTCCTCGATGGACAAACAACGAGTAACTTCAATATTTGGAGTATTCTGTTACGACTTAAAAAAAAGAAAAATAATACAAAAAAAGATGAATGAATGGATTCATCCGATTTTTGATATTGTTTTTACGATTATAAAATAAAAATAAACAGTTTCTAAGCAATAAGATATGTTAAAAGAACTTAGTTGCGATTTTTTTTATAGAATCCCCATTACATTTTGATAAAGGACTTAACACGGTTCTTGGAGACGATTATTCTACAAATTCCATTGGAAAATCAACTCTCCTAATGATAATTGACTTTATTTTTGGAGGCAATAGTTATTTTGAAAAATACTTGGAGCTATTAAATTAATTTTCGACACAATTTTAATTTCAAGTTAACTTTTAATGACAAAAATTACTATTTAAATAGAGGAAGAGAAAATCATCTATTTATAAACGAATGCGATAAAGATTACAACATTTTGTTTGAAGTGGCAAGACATTCCTATGTCGACAGGCTAAAAAATCTCCATAACATTAAAACAGATCAAAACGTTTAGAGCAATGGTTAATCCTTACTCTAGAATTTGGGGAAAAGGTAATTATGATGTAGACAAACCTATTCAAAATCACATCAAAACAAGTGAATCTGAATCAATAGATAATCTAATTAAACTTTTCAGTTTATTTGAAAGTATAGCAGAAACAAAAAACAAAATCAAAAGTCAGGAGGAATCTAAAAAAATTCTATCAGGACTACATAAGAAAAATTACGTTCAAAAAATCACTAAAACAGAATATGAGAATAACCACAATGAGTTAACGATTAAAAAAAGAAATTAAATCGATTCGAAGACAACCTCGGAAAATATACCCTTAATATCGAAGAATTAATAACAAAGAGCTTATCTTTATGCAGAACATAAGAAATTTTATGATCCCTGGCTTTGGGTCTCAATAATCTAAAGAATTGATTTAAACATTGCTAAAAAGAGCACAAAAAGTAGATATTTCAAAAGACTATCTGAGTTTTTTGAAAATCCTAATGAGGAGAAAATTGAAGAAATAGAAAATTTTCATAGTAAAATAAGTTCTATACTCGCTAGAGAATTAAAGGCAACAAAAAAGGTTCTTCAAGAAGAAAATGAGTATTATATAAAAGAAATCCAGATGTAAATGAAAAAATTGATGGACTTTTAAAAAACGTAAAAAGTCCAAAGTTTATAGTTGAAAAAATTTATGACTTAACTATCGAGTCCAACAAATTAAAGAATTTGAATAAATACTACAATGAAAAAAATATAGTAGTCAAAAAAATCAAGTCTTTAGGTGGAACATTGGATGAAACCATTAGCTCTATTCTAGAAGAAATTGAAATAAAAATCAATCAAGAGTTAATTAGAATTAATAAAGAAATCCATACTGAAAAAAAGAAAATCCCTAGTATCAAATTAAATAAATCCTCATATACGTTTGATCATTCATCTAATACTGGTACAGGAAAATCATTCGCTGACTTAATAGAATTTGATTTGGCAATATTAAAACTTACTGATTTACTATTTTTAATTCATGATTCGGTATTATTTAAAAATATTGAGGATCAAGCGGTAGACAAAATCATTGAGCAATATTCAATGTTTTAATAAACAAATATTTATTGCTTTAGATGGTATAAATAAATTTTAGTGAGTTAATAAGATCTAGACTTTTAAATGACATAATATTATTCAACTAAGTGAATCAAGAAAACTTTTTAATAGAGATTGGAGATGATGCCCAATTGACCGATGATGAATTGACTAAGGAATACAGGGGTAAGGCAACGATTTTCTCCATTTTTTTAGGATTAATAATCGTAATGGTAATTTCCTCATTAATTACCATCTTTATGAATAATATAATGGCTACTACATTTCTTCCATTAGCATTTTTACCCTTATTACTTATTTTTTGGAAGGGATTTAATGAAGCAAAGAAAGAAATGAAATCCAGGAATATCAGGAAAAATGGCTGAATCTTGTCTTAACTGTGGAAAGGCAGTAAAAGAAAATTATTGCCCAAATTGTGGACAAGCAGCCCAAATTAAAAGGATTGATGCTAATTATGTTGCTCACGAAATTGGGCAGGTTTTGAATTTTGAACGGGGAATTTTATTTACTGTTTGGGAATTACTAATTAGGCCGGGAGAAAATATTAGAGACTTTTTATCAGAAAACAGAAGAAGACTGGTAAAGCCTATAATTTTTATAATCGCAACCTCCTTAATCTTTTCATTTATAAACCAGTACTTTAATATTGAGGAAGGATATGTGAACTATGACGAAACAAAACAATCTACAATTGGAATAATTTTTAAATGGGTTGAAAATAATTATGGTTATGCAAATATTATTATGGGAATTTTTATTGCCCTTTGGACAAAATTATTCTTCAGAAAATATGGCTATAACTTTTTTGAGATCTTAATCTTATTGTGTTTTGTAATGGGAATTGGGATGTTAATCTATTCGGTTTTTGCTCTTTTTCAAGGTCTAACTCATATCAATATCATGCAAATTGGAGGTGTAATAGGCTTTATTTATTCAGCCTGGGCTATTGGACAGTTTTTTGACAAAACTAAATTTTCAAATTACGTTAAAGCCTTTTTATCCTACCTTTTAGGCTTTTTTACATTTTCTTTAATAGCAATTTTTCTTGGAGTATTAATCGATTTAGTAGCATAAAGTAATAAAATGAAAAACATAAAACTACCTAATTTCTTTTTTACAGTAATAGCCATAATACTTGGAGCAGCTTTGTACAAACAATTCGATTTTGAAAGTCTGAAGTTTGAAAAACCCGCATTAGCAATTTTGTATGCCATTGTTCTTATATTTTCAATTTACGGTATAGTGAAGAACTACAAAAAACCAGCTAAAAAATAAAAACTGTACTAAGCTCGGTTTATCGCAAATATTGGATTTTCCGAAAAAGTGTAATTTTAGAAACCAGGAAAGAAATTGGTAACTCGCCAAGTCTGTGTACTTACTTTCGGAACTTGTGATAATAGAAACCGTTAGCATTAATTTTTTAAAATGCGATTAGGTCAAAAAAAATACCAAAATATTATATTTTATGAATCAAAAGGAGATATCAGATTTCAGTTTTGAAGAACTTAAACAGAAGAAAACATCTATTAAAACTCTTACTTGGATGCTTACAATAGTTTTAATTGGATCTTTAGGTTTCTTTATTTTTATTTCAATTAAAGATGGATTTACACCATTACTTGCAGTTCCTTTTGCTCTTTCTGCTATTCTACCAGTAAATTTTAAAAACATTAAAATACTTACAAAAGAAATAAAATCAAGAAAAAGTAAATCTGATAAAATGAATTACAATAAATAGATTTATGAAAGTTAAAAGCGCTTTTCAAATAATCAGCTACCTTCAATACCCTTTAATGTTATTAGCTGCATTTTTTATTATTAAACCTTATATAAATGGATTAGAATTCCTGCAGCAAAACCCTAATTTATTCTTCATCAATTACAATAATGCTTTAATATTTTTCGGCATCGCAATTAGTTTTTCTACACTTCAAGACACTACTAAAACTCAGAATAATTTTTCTAAAAAAATATGGACAAATCCTAAAAAGGGCAGAAAAATGATTTTTTTACTTTCTCTGGTTACTTTTTCTACATTAATCGTAGGCGTTTTTCTTTACTTCTTTAGTAATAATATTAAACTAGAAAAATTATCTTTTGGAGTAGTTGTTTTAGGAATTGGACTTATAAGTTTTTTAAAAACTGCTATTGAAGTATTCGAAAACCACAGAAGTGATAAAAAACTAATGCCAAAAACGGCTCACCCCAAATAACGGGTATTGCCGAAAAAGCTTAATTTTAGAAACCAGGAAAGATTAATAATTTTTAATACAATAATATGAAACTTAAGACTATAGTCTTCATTGCATTAGTGATTACTTCCATATCCTCACAGGCTAATATTTTGGATAATGCTTCTCCAAAACAGGGAAGGTTCAACATAGAAAAGGATCTATTATTGGTACAATTTGATTGTAAGACTGATGTAGATGACCTTCATACAGTTGCAGCTTTTACCACATTAGTTTCCCGCCAGGCATATTCAAAAATAAATTATCATGCAGTCGCTGGTACTTATGGCACCCAGGAAGGCTTATATGTTCCGCCCAATGATCTATTTCAGCTCGCTTTTGGAGATAACTGGACCGATGCTCATAACAATATGCAAGGGGGCGTTGAAAAAGTAAAACCAAGAGTCATAAAAACGCTAGTAGCGGGTGGAGACGTGTGGATTGCCGATGCCGGACAATCTGATTTTTCCGCTGAGCTAGTAAAGGCTATTCAAAAGGATTTACCGGAAATAGAAACTTCCAAAAGAATACACGTGGTTCAACATGCCGAATGGAATGAAGAGGTAACAACGCCTGAAAAGCTAGATTTCGTGAAACAAAATACAGAATATATAAAAATACCCGATGGTAATGGCGTAGGAAACGGAACACCGGGATTTAGGTCAGCTGAATTTACACAATGGGACAAGGTAATTACAGATCCTGAATTGACCAAAGTATGGCAGCTTGCCATTGATTTAGCAAACAAATATAATGGAAAAGAGGGGCGCTATTATAATGAGGCTATTGCGGCAGGAGGCTTAGATTTTTCTGACCTTTCTGAAGTTTGTTGGATTTTAGGATTACAAGACATTAAAGATGTTGAACATTTTTTCAATTTTATTTCTAAATAAATAACCTGTTGTGAGTATTCTAAAAGAACAATAGCGGATGAACGGTGAAAATATAGTCACAGCATCTAATTATTTTTTTGAATGCAAAAGGCTAATCAATTTGAAATGCGCTACTTTTTAAACAAAACCTAAACTGCAATAAAACGCAGTTTAACCAAACCATCACCCAAAACCGCGAAGAAAAGAAGAATAGTTAAACCGAATAAATTATGAGTGAAAACAAAAATAATATGCCGAAAGTCTTTTTAATAACTATCGGAATCATTGGGTTTATTGCAGGCATATTTCTAACCTATAAATGGAAATAAAATTATGGGGGTTGCCGGTTCAGTAGCGAGTGCTGGAATCGCTATAAAAGGAATTAACGAACTTAGAAAAGAGAAAAAATCAACTTGACTCAAGTACGCGATACTGCTACGAACTATTAACTATTAACAATAAACTTAATCCCTAACTATGATCTGGCTTAACCTTAAAAAACTGGAACGACTATTAATTCAAAATAAGATCACCGAATCAATTTCTTACCAGTATTTACTGGTGTTCCTGGTGCTGCTCACCTTAACCTCCACTGTTTCTGAAACAGATGATTTTTCGCATTATGGCTGGGAGATCTCCTATATTATCCTGGAGTTATTGATCACCATTGTAGGAACTTATTTAGTATTTCAGGTAAATGAAAAAGGAGATAACCGCGATTTCCTAAAACGCTATCTTTCGCTCTCCTTTGTTAATGGACTTTGGCTGGCTTTACTCGCCGTATTGGTAAGACTGATTTTTAAAATAATCATGTTTGTAATTCCGCTGGATCTCTGGAATAGTATCAATGATTTCTTTGGGGAAGATTCCGGGGAATTTTTCTTCGATATTATGCTTTCTCTTGTCTTTTATATGCTGTTAATGGCTTCTTTTAAAAGAGTGAATTCAGGAAAAGGCGAGGAGCCAGCTGCCATACAACCTGATTTAAAGTAGGCTTACAAACCATCGGTATATAA
This sequence comes from uncultured Flavobacteriaceae bacterium, assembly GCA_963727565.1. GTDB lineage: Bacteria > Bacteroidota > Bacteroidia > Flavobacteriales > Flavobacteriaceae > Salegentibacter. The sequence continues at coordinate 601,217 of CAVSGU010000004.1, read as the reverse complement.
AAAACAGGGATTCCTCGATAATCGAGATTAAATGCTCCTTCCCGAAGCATCGGGATGTCTTGAAATCAAATTATATTTTCCAATAACAATGCTTCGTGGGCTTGCTACTAAGTTGTTTACTGAATTTTTTGAGAGGCAGGAAGTAAGTTCTCGATACGATTTTTTAATGCTCCCGCTTTAAAAAATCACTCGAACTGACGCGTTCCAAGAAACTCAAAACCGACTTACTTAGCCTCAACCACATCTTCCCAATCCCAGCCGGCTTTTTTGATATAGCTTAATAATCTTCCGCGGCGTTTACTAAAATTCTCATCACTGGGTATCCCGGGATCTTCTTCAAAATTTTCTTTTAGTCGATCGGGCAGGCTGTCAAAATAATTAAAATCTGGCGGATCATTGGCAATAGAGGAATAACCTTCAGCCAGTCTCACCGCAAGATTATCCATTGCGCCTCTTAACACGCCCCAGGTGTAAGCATTAGCCGATTTATCTAATTTATAGGCGTCCTGGATATTTAAAGCTTCATCTAAAATGGCAAGATTTAACCGGGTAGAATGTGATCTTTTATTGGTATGAAAATAATGCAGAATAGGGTAGGCGAGGTGATGCTCCCCGTGTTTTAATAACATAGCTTCCAAATTCTGAAAGCGGGAATATAGCGGGGTAAAATCTTCGCCATCATATCCGTTTCTAATTATTTCTTCAGGAGTTTTTCCTAATTGATAAATATAGACAGCCAGGGTTCTTTTATCTACCACGGCCTGGAGTACGGGAAGTAAATACGAAATCCCCAAACTTATAAAGATCATACTATTCATCCCCATAATATTGGAAACAATTCGCCAAATATCTGAACCCGATTGGAGGTCTCCATTTCCTAAAGAAGTAAGCGTATAGCCTACATAATAAATATTCCCGATAATATCGGCATTTTCGCCTGTAGCGCTATCTACCACAGAGCCGGGATCTGAAAGGTAGATCAAGCTGTAACCCGTCCAGATGAGCGAAATCCACATGGCAACCAGCCCCATTAAAATGGTACCACCGGCAAAATTTAAGATAGGCGATCTGCCATTACCACGGGCTAGTTTAAAATAAACCCACCAGATCTTCCTGGCGGTAAAAGAAGATAACCTCCCGCCACCGTTTATATAAAGAATAGTTTTAAAGATGTCTATTAGAACAACTAGAAGGATAAATATCCCTAAAGGAACCAGCAGATAACTCATTTCTATTATTAGATTGATTAGATTTTGAAGCCTGAAATTAGAAAGTAATACGGAAAACCTGTGTTTAAGGAAGCTTAATTATTTGTGAAAGAATGTAAAGATGAAAGGTGAATTATCAGTATTGTCCGGTTAAAGAGTAAAGAACGCTTCGCTGCAAGAACAAAGAAAAAAGACTAAAAACAACCTACTGAATATCAGTGTTTTTCTAAATAACAGTCTTGAGTATGAAACTATTCGTTCATTTTACCAAAGCAAGGTGTTTGTAATGTAAAATATCTGAATTGTCTGTACTCACTCATATGCCAGCATGCTAAAAAACTTTACCGGACAACAGTAATAAATAATCCATAATTTTAATCAACGTAATTGACTTTCGTAGAGATCAATCCACTCCTGAGCGCTCATTTTTGAAACCAATTCTCCAATTAATTCGAAGGGGATCTTTTCCGGGTTTTTAAACCTGATGCAGCTTTTTCCCATATCCAGTTTGTTGAGGGGTAATTTTGCATATTCCTCTTTAAACCATTGCAGCAAGTCGGGATTAGCATATAATCCATGGTGATAAAGCGCAATAAAGTTCTTTTGCGCGGCAATATTTATAAAAGGCAAAGGTAGTTTGGGGTTAGCGTGATATCCGCCGGGATAAATGCTGTGAGGAACTACATAGCCAATCATTCCGTAGTTTAAAGTTTCGGTAAAACCCTGGGGAATGTTTTTGCTAATTATTTGGCGAAGCTTGATGATGGCCGGTCTTTTATCTTCCGGAACTTTCGCGATATAATCTTCAACAGAATCAGCTTTAAGGTTCATAAAAAGCTAAATTTTTATTCCAATTCCTTTAAAATCAGTACCGGTACCTTCGGATTAAAATCAATTTCCTCTTTGAATCTTTGCGAGAAAAGTTTGCTGAAAAAGCCCTGCTTGCGTTTATAAAGTGCCAGGAAATTGCTTTCCCTGCTTTCAATAAATAAATGAATACCGGTAGTAACGGTAGTTTGAGTGAGTTTATGGAAGCTGAAATCCACTTCGGCAAAGTAGGTTTTTAGCATTTCCTTATTTTGTTCCTGCTCTTTGCTAAGCGGTCTCCCATCGCTGTCAATATACAGGATCCTGATGCTTGCATATAAATTATTGGCCATATCTATAAGTGCAGCCACCTCTTTATTTTTAAACGGAAATTTATAATTGGTAGGGAAAACAATTTCTCGTTTTGTTTCCGGAAGCTCCTGCATTTGCTCGGGCAGAACCAAAAAAGGACAATCTTCTACCTTTTGAATTACTTCTGAAATTTCACTTTCAAAAGCGGCGTTAATCGAAACATTTTCTCCACGCGAAACCATTAAGATCAGGTCTATTTTATGGGTGTCTACGGTTTCCTGAATGGCATCAGCAAGCTCTTTATTGCGGGAAATAGTTTCAAAAGTGTGCTTCTCGTTTTCCTTTCTAAAATTTAATCCCTGCATAATCTTCTGCAAGCCTTTTTCAGATTCGGCCTTTGCGGCTTCCAGTTCGGCATTATGATTTCTTTTAAGGGAAATTCTTACCGGAACTTTATAAGCATTTAAAATATAAAAGGTACAGGGCACGCTTTTATAAAGATTTAAAGCATAGACGAGGGTATTCCAGGCGTGTTTGGTAAAGTTGGAAGGTATGAGTATTTTTTTCTCCATAGTTTAGAAAGCATTAGTAAGCAATCCCTGTAAATATACTAAATCTAATTCCCTGAAATTTTGATTTTTTCCTGAAAGCAGTTTTAAAGAAAATGAGGTGGTTTAAAAACAGTTCGTCATTCTGAACTAGATGTCATCCTGAATCTACGGATTGTTTAGGAATCAAAACATTTTAGATCCTGATAATCAAGTTCGGGACAGACCGTAAATATTTAAACCACCTAACTTCAAGAATCTTTATCTTATACAAGTAAATCACCAAATCAATCTACTCCTGGCTCATCTCGGTGAAATATTTATAAAACCATGGGATGGTTTCTATGCCTTTTAAATAATTCCACACCCCAAAATGTTCGTTAGGGGAGTGGATGGCATCTGTATCAAAACCAAAGCCCATTAAAATGATCTTGCTTTTTAGTTCTTTCTCAAAAAGCGAGACTATAGGAATACTCCCACCACTACGCTGCGGAATTGGGGTTTTTCCAAAAGAGGCTTCATAAGCTTTACTCGCTGCCTGGTAGCCAATATTATCTATTGGAGTTACATAACCCTGGCCGCCGTGATGAGGTTTTACTTCAACGGTTACCGCCTCTGGAGCAATACTTTCAAAATGTTTTTTAAAGAGCTGGGTTATTTCTTTCCAATCCTGGTTGGGCACCAATCGCATAGAGATTTTAGCATAAGCTTTTGAAGGAAGTACTGTTTTTGCACCTTCCCCAATATAACCACCCCACATTCCGTTTACATCTAAAGTTGGGACGAATAGAAGCTCTCTCTAAAGTAGAATAGCCGGCTTCCCCGTAAACATCGTCAATATCAATTTTTTTCTTGTAAGCTTCTTCATCGTAAGGAGCTTCCGCCATTTTAGCGCGTTCTTCTTTGCTTAATTCCTCAACCTTATCATAAAAACCGGGAATAGTTATATGATTATTTTCATCGGTTAAAGATGCAATCATTTTGCTAAGAATATTAATAGGATTTGCTACAGCGCCACCGTATAAGCCTGAATGCAGGTCTCTATTTGGCCCGGTAACTTCAACTTCCACATAGGAAAGTCCGCGAAGTCCTGTGGTGATAGAAGGCGTATCTTTAGCGATCATCCCGGTATCTGAAATAAGGATCACATCGTTGGCAAGTTTCTCTTTATTATTTTCTATAAACCATCCTAAATGCTCGCTGCCCACTTCTTCTTCACCTTCAATCATAAATTTCACGTTGCAGGGAAGCTCATTGTTTTTGGTCATATACTCCAGCGCTTTTACGTGCATAAACATCTGGCCTTTATCGTCACAGGCGCCACGAGCATAAATAGCACCTTCGGGATGAATTTCGGTCTCCTTGATCACGGGTTCAAAAGGAGGGGAGTTCCAAAGGTCTAAAGGATCTGGTGGTTGCACATCGTAATGGCCGTACACTAAAACGGTAGGCAGGTTTTTATCTATTATTTTTTCTCCATAAACAACAGGATGACCCGGAGTTTCACAAATTTCGGCGGAATCACACCCGGCTTCCAATAAATTTTTTTTCACCGCTTCTGCGGTTTTTATCATGGAATCCTTGTAATTAGAATCGGCGCTTATGGATGGAATTTTCAGTAAATCAATGAGTTCGCTAAGGAATCTTTCTTTATTTTCCTCAACATATTTTTTAATATCCTTCATACTAGAAATTTTAACTGAGATAAAGGTAAAAAAAATATTTCCAGACTATTTGTGAATTGAAACATTTATGTATATTTGCATCCGCTTAGTTAAAGCAACACATATTGAAATGCGGGCGTGGTGGAATTGGTAGACACGCTAGACTTAGGATCTAGTGCCTTACGGTGTGAGAGTTCGAGTCTCTCCGCCCGCACAGAAAGAAAGCTTCTCAGAAATGAGGAGCTTTTTTATTTTTAGATTTTTTCGTCGAATTAAATCTAATTCTCCATATGCTGATGACCGTCAGGTTTTATCTCTATAACATATTTTTACTTTGTAATTTCTAAAACATCTTAGAAATGGGAAAAGTAAAAAATAGATGGCTTATTGCGGCCTCAGCAGTAGGTATCCATATTTCGATTGGCTCGGTTTATGCCTGGAGCGTTTATACCAAACCCCTGATCCAAAAATTTGGGTGGGAACTTGCAGATACTCAGTTCACTTTTAGCCTTGCCATATTTTTCCTTGGTATTTCGGCTGCCTTCTTAGGGCATTATCTTGAAAAAAAGGGACCAAGAAGGTCTGGGCTACTTGCAGCTATTTTCTTCGGAGTAGGAATTATAGGCTCCGGAGTAGCAATTCATTTTGAGTCTATCTATCTACTTTACTTATTCTATGGTGTGTTTGGTGGAATAGGACTTGGTTTAGGTTATATTACTCCTGTTTCTACACTGGTAAAATGGTTTCCCGATAAACGCGGACTGGCAACCGGGTTGGCTATTATGGGATTCGGTTTTGCTGCCCTAATCAGTAGCCCGGTAATTGTTTATCTAATTTCTGCCGTAGGTATTGCAAATACCTTCTTTATAATGGGTAGTATCTATTTTTTATTAATATTGACATCTTCATTATATCTGGCACCACCTCCAAAAGACTGGATGCCGGAAGGATTTAAGGCAATCGCAGAGTCCGGGAAGAAAGTTGTAAAGGTTGATCTTTCTCAGCTCACAGCTAATGAAGCTGTAAAAACAAGAAGATTCTGGTATTTATGGTTTATGCTTTTTATAAATATTTCCTGCGGAATTGCAATTATTTCGGTAGCATCGCCTATGGCCCAGGAATATGCCGGAATGGGTGTTGTGGCAGCGGCTACCATGGTTGGAATCATGGGGCTGTTTAATGGAGCCGGTAGAATAGGCTGGGCAACTTTGTCAGACTTTATAGGAAGGCCAATGATGTTTACGCTGTTTTTTGGTATCCAGATCATTGCTTTCTTCCTTTTACCTACCGCCGGTAATGCTTTGATATTTCAAGCGCTAATCTTTCTCATTCTTTCCTGCTATGGTGGTGGTTTCGCGACTATTCCCGCTTATATAGGAGACGTGTTTGGAACTAAAGAACTTGGAGCGATTCACGGATATATTTTAACTGCATGGGCTGCAGCCGGCATGGCCGGACCTTTATTTGCGGCTTGGGCTAGATCTATCTCAGATAGTTATAATGGTACATTATACTTCTTTGCCGGATTGTTGGTGATCGCACTGCTTTTATCCATCCTAACAATATTCGAGATACAAAAACTGAAAAAAAGAAAATTATCTACCCCCCAACAAAATCAGCATAAAGCCGTACTAAGCTAAAAACTGGTGTTAGATATATTCGAAAGGAGAACCGAGGTTCTCCTTTTTTTATGTAATAGGCTGTTAGATTCTTATTTAAACCTACAGTAAACCTGTATTCTTTTATTCCTATTTATTTTGCTTAAAACTTATTAACAAAATCGTTGTAGTTGTCTTTTTGTCAAAGGCTTATATGGAAATATGATTAAGGTCAGGATTTTTAGCCTCAAAGTGCTTTTATTTTGTATGTATAATAAAAAAAGGACCTGAGAAGGTTAAAACCAATCATCTGAATTTCTTTCATTTAAAATGCTGTATTATGAAAAATCAAACTGCATCAACAAAAGATCTCATCGAGAAAAAACTTTCAAATCTACCTATAGATGTTAAAGGTTTTGTTGAGAAAAATGTAACTCCATATTACGGAGACGATTCCTTTTTGGAGGGGCCAACGGAGCGAACCAATAAACTATGGCAGGTTTGTTTGGATGCCATGCTTGAAGAAAGAGAAAAAGGAGGTTGTCGTGCTATAGATACCGAAACTATTTCTAGTATCACCAGTCATAAACCCGGATATATTAACAAGGAGTTAGAGCTTATTGTTGGTTTGCAAACCGATGAATTGTTAAAGAGAGCGATGAAGCCTTTTGGGGGAATACGCGTAGTTGAAGGAGCAGTTGCAGAACGAGGATTGGAAGTTGCGGAAGAGGTGAAAAACGTGTTTAAACACACAAGTGATCATAATAATGGAGTTTTTTCAGCCTATGACGATGAGATAAAACAATACAGGTCCCTTGGTGTACTTACCGGCTTGCCAGATAACTATGCCAGAGGAAGAATAATTGGCGATTACCGCCGTCTTGCATTATACGGAATAGATGCCCTTGTAAAAGCGAAGAAAAGAGATTTAAAAGCTGTTACCGGGGTTCTGGATGAACATAAAATACGTCTACGTGAAGAGATTACCCGTCAGATAAAAGCTTTAAAAGATATGGTGATCCTGGGGAACTCCTACGGATTAGAATTAAATCGCCCTGCAGCATCTGCCCGAGAAGCAATTCAATGGTTATATATGGCTTATTTGGCTGCGGTAAAGGAGCAGGATGGTGCAGCAATGTCTCTTGGTAATGTCTCTAATTTTATGGACATCTATATTGAAAAAGATCTTGCAGCAGGAGTTATTACCGAAACAGAAGCGCAGGAGTTTATAGACCAGTTTGTGATGAAGCTCCGCATGGTGCGTCACCTTAGACCTGGAGCCTACGATGATATTTTTGGAGGAGACCCTACCTGGGTAACCGAAGCTATTGGAGGTCAGTTTAACGATGGAAGAACTAAAGTGACTAAAACTTCATTTAGATTCTTACAAACTCTTTATAACCTGGGGCCATCTCCAGAACCTAACCTTACCGTGCTTTGGTCTAAAGACCTGCCGGAAGGATTTAAAAAGTTCTGCGGAAAAGTTTCTATCGATACTTCTTCAATCCAGTATGAGAATGACGACTTGATGCGTAAAACTCGTGGCTCAGACGACTACGGAATCGCATGTTGTGTTTCTTACCAGGAATTAGGGAAAAGAATTCAGTTTTTTGGAGCCAGAACAAACCTTCCAAAAACTTTATTAATGTCCTTAAATGAAGGGCGGGAGGAAATTTCAGGAATAAAAGTTCTTAATGATATTTCGCCTTTAGAAGGAGAGTATTTAGACTACGATCAGGTTTTGGAGAACTTTAAAAAATCTATGAGCCAGATAGCAGTAGTGTACTCCAGAGCGATGAACATTATTCATTATATGCACGATCGCCACTACTATGAAAAAGCGCAACTAGCTTTAATTGATTCAGATCCTGGTATTGATATGGCCTATGGTGCCGCAGGGATATCAATTATTGCCGATTCACTATCTGCAATTAAGTATGCGAAAGTTAAGCCGGTAAGAAATGAAGATGGTTTAACAACAGATTTTATTGTAGAAGGAGATTACCCAAAATTTGGAAATGATGACGATAGGGTAGATGAAATTGCAGCTTATATAACCAAGTACTTCTCTGAGGAATTGGCAAAGCACGCTTGTTACAAAAATGCGAGACCAACACTTTCTTTACTTACTATTACCTCTAACGTGATGTACGGTAAAAAGACAGGTGCTACTCCAGATGGTAGAAAGGCAGGAGAAGTTTTTGCTCCGGGGGCTAACCCAATGCACGGTAGAGATACCAACGGTGCTGTTGCAGCACTAAGCTCTGTGGCAAAATTAGACTATAGAGATGCCTTAGACGGGATATCTAATACCTTCTCCATTGTTCCTAAATCTTTAGGAAGTGCAAGAGAAAATCAAATAGGTAACCTAACAAGGTTGTTAGATGGATATTTTGAACTGGGAGCACATCATTTAAATGTAAATGTGCTAGACCGGGAAACTTTAATGGACGCCTATAACAACCCTGAAAAGTATCCACAATTAACCATAAGAGTTTCTGGTTATGCTGTAAACTTCACGAGGCTTTCTAAAGCCCATCAAATGGAAGTGATCACCAGAACTTTTCACGATAGTTTGTAGTTAGTAGTTTTTGTGTTAATAGGTGAGAGGTACTGTTTTCTAAACTTTGCAGGCCTCTCATCTTTTTTAAATTAAAGGGGTATGAGAAGCGAAGCAACCACAAGTTCAGGGAATTTAATTGCTGATTTACAGAAGTCAGAAGTCCTTCGGGTACATTCTATCGAAACCTTTGGAACCCACGATGGGCCTGGTATTCGATTAGTAATATTTGTTCAGGGTTGCCAGTTTCACTGCGTTTATTGTGCTAATCCAGATTCTATTAGTATCGAGGGAGGTACCCTGATGAAAATTGATGAAATTGTAGAAAAAGCTAAAAAACAGAAACCGTTTTTTGGTAAGAATGGTGGTGTTACCATTTCGGGAGGGGAGCCCTTATTACAGCGTGCTATTATTAAGAAATTATTTCTGAAACTTCACGAAGAAGGAATTCATACTACCTTAGATACTAACGGGAAGGTGATAGATAAACAGTCTAAAGACTTGTTAGAGACAACAGATCTTGTGATGTTAGATATCAAGCATATTAACGACGATTGGCATCATAAAATAACAAGGCTTTCTAATTCCAATACTTTAAAATTTGCCGAGTACAGAGAATCTACAGGAAAACCTATGTGGTTGCGGTATGTTCTGGTTCCGGGTTGGTCAGACCAGGAAGAATACCTGCATCAGTTAGGAGAACATTTTAAAGACTACCAGAGTATTCAGAAAATTGAAATTTTGCCTTATCACAAATTAGGCATGCATAAATGGGAAGCTCTTGGATGGAAATATGAGCTTGAAGATGTAAAAAGTCCCGACAAGACTTCCATAGAAAAAGCTTCAGAAATTTTTCGGCAATATTTCAAGGAAGTGACGGTAGGCTAGCAAGTTGAAAGGGGCGTTACCCCTGAATTAGTAAATTACGAATAAAAAGTTTTATTTTCCTTACCATAAAAAAGAGGCTGTCTGAAAAGTCTATTTTACGTCAAGCTGAATTTATTTCAGCTTCAAATATGTTTTTAACTATCAGTATATTAGATCCTGAAATAAATTCAGGATGACGGTTTTAAAACCTTTTTAGACAGCCTCTTTCTATTTATACCGATTCGAAAATATTTAATTATGATAGAAGCAGAATCGTACTTTTTTATAAGCAATTTTTAAAGATCACTGGTTGGTATCTGCTGGATCTGATTTTACTTCACAAGCTCCATTTGCACAATTTCCCCCTGCACAGGCAAGTCCGAATAGTCCCATAGCAGCCGGCCAGGCACCAAGAGCGATGCCAATCCATTCGCCTTCCAGGGCGCTTTGTACAATTACCCAGCTACCTATTAAAAAGTAGGCTGCCCGAATCCATGTCCAACCGGTAAAAATTCTTTCTTTCATAATTATTACGAAATTTGGCTATTTAGCCTGGCCCAGCTTCCGCCGTTGTGAACATTCGAAAATCCGTTAGACTTCAACATACTTTTTGCCGAAGCACTACGCATACCCGAGGCGCAACAGGTTATTACGGGCTTATCTTTATTTTTTAGTTTATTAAGATTTGCAGGTAGCGTTTGTAAAGGAATATTTTTAGATCCTTTGATATGACCACTGGAAAATTCTGCTTTAGTTCTCACATCTATAATAATTCCACCTTCTTGAAGGAGTTCTTTATAATTTGGAGCCGGTTTTATTCCTAAAAGTTCTTTCAGTTTTGCGATCATCCTTATGCTGTTTCTGATGTTAGATAATTAACTTGAAGCCAGGATCCGCCATTAAGACAATTTATGCCCTGCCGACTTAAAAAATTCTCTGCCTGTCCACTTCGGTTACCGGAAGCACAGCATAAGATCAATGGTGCTTTCATTTCTTTAAGTTCGTCTATTCGGTGTGGAACTTCATTAAGGGGAATGTTAACTGCTCCGGAAACACTTCCGCCCATAAATTCGCTATGTGTACGTACATCTACGATTGTACCTTCGTTATTTTTAATTATTTCTTCTTTATTCATTGTATTATTTTTTTAATTCAGTATAAATAACTGACTGATTTCCAGTCGCAAAAATAAACCTAAAGTCGTCTGCTCACAGTTACTTTTGTTACATAATCTATTGGAATACAAAGGTTTTAAAATAGGGGCGAGGCGTCTCCAGCGCCAATTCGTTCAGATTGATCTCTGCGGAAAATTAGCATTTTTGACCGGACTTTACTTCATCTGAAACTCCCAGTTTTTCAAGAATCTTATCCATAAGACACCAATGAGTAAGAGAGGATTGAAGGAGATTAGCTCCCACAAATGCTGTAAACCATAACCAGTTAATATTTACATAAACGGCTAAAAGTAGACTTATTAACACAAAACTTCCTGCGATACCACGTACTATTCTATTTTTCATTTTTATATAATTTATGGGTTAGATATGGTCCTCAATGTTTATTACTACTGCTCTTATAGGATTATTAGTCTCCAGTTTTTCGTTGAATTCTGAAACCAGTTCAAACAGTCGGTCTATTTTTTCCTTTTCGGTGAAAGAGAAAAACATAAGAGATTCATTTCCGCCTTTCTCTCCCGGGAACCAGCTTACGGTAGCGATTACCTTGTTGGGATTCTTATAGCCATCAATCTCACTACGGCTAAAGGCTTCGATCTTTGCCATTTTAAATATGTTGAGAATTTCCTTCTGAAATTCCGCCACACTTGTTACAATTAATAATTTCATTTGCTGAATATTTAGTAGTCAGTAGAAAGCTGAAGAGGTTTTTGTTTCCTTTTCAGCTTTCTCCAGACTTAGTTTTACTCGTGATTTTTCTTTTCTATCATATAATAAACCAGTGGCACAACAAGCAACGTAAGTATTGTTGAAACAATAGTACCGCCCATTAATGAGATCGCTAATCCCTGGAAAATTGGATCAAAAAGGATAACGAAAGCTCCTATTACTACCGTTCCTGCGGTTAAAAGAATAGGAGTGGTACGCACTGCACCTGCTTCGATCACTGCCTGTTGTAAAGGAATTCCGTCTTCCAGCCGCAGGTTCACAAAATCAATTAGTAATACCGAGTTTCTTACCATGATCCCTGCCAGGGCAATCATACCAATAAAGGAGGTTGCGGTAAAGAAAGCTCCCATAATCCAGTGCCCCAGTACAATCCCGATAAGTGATAGCGGAATTGCTACCATCATAACGATTGGTGCCCTGTAATTCTGGAACCAGCCAACAATTAAGATGTAGATAATAAATATCACTCCAAGAAAGGCGATTCCCAGGTCTCTAAAAACCTCCAGAGTAATTTGCCATTCGCCATCCCATTTAACGGTATAATCGTCTTCCATTTGTGGTTGTTCTATATAAAGCTCATTAAGCTCGTAACCGGGAGGAAGATCTATTTCTTTTAATTTTTCTTCCATTCCTAAAATTGCATAAACCGGGCTTTCCAACTCTCCCGCCATATCGGCCAGCACATAAACCACTCGTTTTTGGTTCTTTCTAAAAATGCTGTTCTCTTTTACCTTTTTATCTATCTGAACAAGATCTGCTATACTTACCATTTCACCGGTTTGGGAAGCGATCTTGATTTGAGAAATATCCAAAGGAGTTGATTTTTCCTGTTCGGCTAAGGCTAAAACAATGGCTACTCTTTGCGTAGCATCTTCATCGTACAGGTGCGTCACGGCCCTATCTCCTAAAGCAGCATTCATAGTATGAACAATTTGCTGCGGAGCGATCCCGTAGCGCATTGCTTTTTCCTTGTCGATCTCAAAATAAAATTCCTGCTGATCTGCTTCTACCATCCAATCCACATCTACAACATCTGCTGTTTGGTTTAGGATACCCTGAATTTCGTCGGCAATTTGTATTTGCTTTTCGTAATCGGGACCGTAAACTTCGGCTACGATGGTGGACATTACCGGAGGTCCCGGTGGTACTTCCACGATCTTCACATTGGCATCAAATTTTTTGGCGATCTTTTGAATAGTAGGTCTTAGCAATTTTGCAATATCGTGACTCTGGGCACTTCTTTCGCTTTTATCCTTCAGGTTTACCTGTATATCGGCAGTATTGCTTGCGCCCCTAAGATCATAATGTCTTACCAGGCCATTGAAGGTGATCGGGGCCGAGGTGCCTACATAACTCTGGTAGTTTACCACCTCCGGCCTTTGTGATAGGTACTGGCCAATTTCCCTGGTAACCGTAGCGGTACGTTCTAAAGTTGTACCCTCTGGCATATCTATCACCACCTGGAATTCATTTTTATTGTCAAATGGCAGCATCTTTACGGCAACAGATTTCGTAAAGAACAAGGCTACAGAGCCTAATAACAATACTATAGTTGTTCCCAGAAAGATCCATCGGGTACTTTTATTAGTAATAAGCGGTCTTTCTAATTTGTTATAGAGTTTATAAATACGTGTATCCTCTATATTCTCTGCAGGTTCTTCTTCTTTTTTCTTCTTTCCACTGCTTTTCTCCCTAAGGAAAATAAGTCCGAGGTAAGGTGTAATGGTAAGTGCTACAAACAGCGACAAGATCATTGCAATAGAAGCTCCAATAGGCATAGGGCTCATATATGGTCCCATTAATCCGCTTACAAAGGCCATTGGCAATACCGAAGCAATTACTGTAAAGGTTGCAAGAATGGTTGGGTTTCCAACTTCATTGATGGCATATAAAGCAGCCTGCTTAAAGGGCAGCCTTTTCATTTTAAAATGCCGGTGCATATTTTCGGCTATGATAATAGAATCATCTACCACGATCCCTGTTACAAATACTAAAGCGAAAAGAGTTATCCGGTTAAGCGTGTAATCTAAGAGATAATAACTAAGAAGGGTAAGGGCAAAGGTTACCGGCACCGATAGGAAAACCACCAAACCGCCTCGCCAGCCCATAGCCAGCATCACCACCAGGGTAACAGCAACTATAGCTCCAATTAAATGCAGTAGCAATTCGCCTACTTTATGAGAAGCTGTTTCCCCGTAATTCCGGGTGATTTCCACGTGCACATCATCTGGAATTAGATTGCTTTTTAGTTTGTCTACTTTAGCGATGATCACATCAGCAATTTGCATCGCATCGGCTCCCTTGATCTTGGCTACTGAAATAGTCACTGCAGGATATTCAGAAGAGAAATCACTTCCTGCTTCAGAGCCCTGACCATAACCAAAAGAAACATATTCCTTAGGTAATTCTGGGCCTTCAATTACTTCTGCTATCTGGTACAAATAAACAGGCTGTTGCTGCTGAATTCCGATAATAAGATTCTCTACATCTTCTGCAGATTCAAGGAAACTCCCGGTGCTCACTAAAAATTCGGTATCATTCCGGTCAAAGCTGCCTGAGGAAAGTTGCTGGTTGTTCGCCTGAATTTTTTCAGAAACACCAAGGAAATCCACACCGCTGGCAGCCATCTTTTCTTTATCCAGAACCACACGTACCTGCTTGCTCCGGCCACCAATTGCATTGGTAACCGAAACATCGGGTACTTTTTCTATCTCGTGGGTGAGCTCATTGGCTATCTGCCTAAGCTGGTAATCGTCATAATTTTCACTCCAAAGCGTAAGTCCCAACACCGGAACATCGTCTATAGACCGTGTTTTCACCAATGGCATTGTGGTACCCTTTGGCATTTGGTCCATATGCTTCATAAGTTCATTATAAAGCTTTACATAGGAGCGTTCAATATCTTCTCCCACCAGGAACTGAACGGTTACCATTCCCTGTTCTTTCATAGAAGTAGAATAGATATAATCTACTCCTGGAATATTGGAAACCATTTTCTCCAGGGGTTTTATTACCCGCGATTCAAGTTCTGTGGGGCTTGCACCAGGATAACCAACAAAAATGTCGGCCATTGGCACGTCTATTTGTGGCTCTTCTTCCCGGGGAATCAGGAACGAACTGTATACTCCAATGACCATAAAAACGATCATAAGAAGCACCGTAAGTTTTGAATCCATAAAGCCTTTGGCAATTTTGCCTGCTAATCCTTCTTTCATTTTGTAGTAATTTTTTTACTCGATAATCGAGATTTAAATGTTTCAAGGTTTACCTTGAAATTAAAATGTTGCTACCAATTAATACTTCGAGAACTTACTCGAAGAGAATTATTGCTGAATACTAAGTTTGGCGCCATTATATAGTTTTCCTTCGGCTGAAGTGATATAAGATTCCCCGGCACTAAGACCTGATAATACCTCTACTTTATCACCAACTTTTCTGCCCAGTCTTACCCATCTTAGAATAGCGGTGTTCTGCTCGCTTGGCGTATAAATGCCCTGCAAATCACCACGGTTAATTATTGCGGTTTCGGGTACCAATATCATTTCTCTTTTATCACCGGCGGTGGTAGGAAATTGAACACTGGCATACATTCCTGAATAGATCTCGGCGTCGTTTTGATCTAAAGCTATTTTCACGGTATACTGTCCTCCGGAATTACTGGCTGAAGTGCTTATTTCTGAAACCACTCCTTCAAGGGTTTCTCCCGAAGATTTAATGATTACATCTACTTTTTTTCCTTGCTCTACTGAAGCTATTTCAGATTCCGGTACACTTGCCCTCACTTCAAAATTGCCGGGTACCTGTAGTCTAAGCAATGGCATTCCCGGATTCGCCATATCACCAACTTCCACATTTTTATCGGTAACCACACCGCTAAAGGGAGCTGTGATATTTGAATAGGCAAATTGAGCATTGATCTCATTCTTTTGTTGCTTAGCTGCTTCAAGTCGGGCTTTGGCCATTTCATACCTGGCGTTAATGTCATCCATTTCCTTTTGGGTAGCACTGTTCTCAGAAAATAAGGCCTGGTAACGTTCATAATCCTTCTGGGCATTGTTAAATGCCGCCTGGGCTTCAGTGATGCCCGCATTTACCTGGGCACGTTTCGCCTGTAAGTCAGCATTATTGATCGCAATCAGCAATTGGCCTTTTTTTACTTTATCTCCAACTTTAGCATTTATCTGGGTAACATAACCCATATTTCTAGTGCTTAAGGTGGCATTTTCAACCGCTTCTACTTTTCCGCTGAAAGTGATAAAAGATTGATCTGATTCTGTAGGAGTATTTACGGTTACTTCTACAGGCGCTGTATTTTCGGTAGTATTTTTTTCCGGAGAATCTCCGCAACTAAAAAAGAGGCTTGTTGCACCCAGGAGACCTATTATATATAATTTAGTATTCATAAGTTGATAGTTTAGTTTATTAGAAATTCCAATTGTGCCTGAGCATAATTGTATTCATAAATTGTTTGTGCGTATTCTAGTTGTTTTTGGGATAATTGAGCTTCTGCGGCTAATAAGTCACTCGTTTTTTCAAGTCCCTGCTCAAATCTATTAGCGCGTATTCTCAAAGATTCTTCGGCTTGTTCCAGAGCTAAACGGGTAAGTTCAAGCTTATTTTCAGCATCTTTTACTGCGCGGCTGGCCCTGTTTCTTTCCATTTCACTTCTTGAAACATAAGATTCATATTCAAGCCTGGCTTTCTCGTAAGTTGCCTGGCTTTTTTGAAGTTTTCCGAAGCGTTTATAACCTTCAAAGAGATCCCATTTTAATTGTATACCGGCAATATATCCACTGGCGTCCCCGGCAAAGAGCTCATCATCATAGAGTTCATAACTACCAAAAGCATTCAGGTTAGGCAGGAAAGACATTTTATCTGCCTGTAACATTTCTTCACGGGCATCTGTTGCCAGTTTCATAGCACGAATATCTGCACGTTCTAAAGAAACCGATTCAGCATTTTCCTGTACAGGAAGGGAAACTTCCAGGGAATCTGTTGGTTCAAAAATGGTATTAACGGGTTCGTTCAGTAAATAAGCAAGATAATCGGATGCGTTGATGACGTTACTTTTGGCGTATTGCAGCTGATTATTCACTTCAGAAACCCTTATTTCCACAGATAATAAATCAGATTTTTGCAGGTAACCCTGCTCATAATTATCATCTGCCAGTTTTTTATTGGCGAGAGCTGCTTTTTGAGCACTTTCCAGAACAGCTACAGCCTTTTGGGCCAGTTGCAACTCCATATAAGCTTTTTCAACCTCAAGAACCATATGATCTATGGTACGGTCTGTCTTTAAAGCCGTTGCAGCCATCTTACTTTTCGCAGCTTTACGTTGAAAGATTCCATCCACATTGATAAGCGGTTGTTCTACTTCAATCTTAGTGGCGAAATTGTTGATCCTATCCGGATTGTTTAAGAGCTCCGGGTTAAAATCGCTTTGCGTAACTATTCCCTGGTTGAGTTTAGAACCAAATGCCATTAAAGGATTCGTGGTAGTTATTCCCGAATGTGATACTGCTACATTGGGTAAAAAGATGGAATTGGTTTGTCTAAAATCTCCCCGGGATTCCAGGAATTCCTGTTGAGATATTTTGATCTCCCTGTTATTTTGTTTCACCAATTCTATGGCTTCACTTTTGGAAATTGGCCTTACTTCCTGAGCCTGTAACCACAGTCCCGGAAGTAAACTTACCAGCATAATTATATATTTGATTTTCATCATTTCGCTTTTATATTTCGGATTAAAAGTTTTTGAAGAACCAGAATTTTTCATCCCACCATTTAGAGAAATGGCTCCACTGGGCCGGATCTTTCATCTTTACCTCTTTATTTTCTTCACCTGAAAATTTTCCGCCGCTTTCACTGGCTTTTCCTTCACCTGCTTCGATAAAGTATTTCCCATGCGGTTCAAAAATTTTATCCGGTTCTCGATTGTCCATTTTTCTACTAATATTATGAGCTACCACTTCTCCCTGTTGCCGGGCAAAAACCCCTATTTTTGGTAGTACGGTGCCGGTTTCAGTTTGTAGGTGAGTGATATCACCAATAGCGTATACATTTTGAAATTTGGTTTCTAATGTTTGGTTATCTACTTCAACCCAACCAGATTTCCCGGCTAAATCGCTGTTTCTGATGACCTCAGGCAATTGATGCTTTGGAGTATAGGCCAGCAGATTATAGGAGTAACTTTTGCCGTTATTGAATTCTAATTTATTAGCAGAAACCTTATTAAGCTGATGATTTGGATAATACCTGATCCCTTTCTTTTCCAACAATTCTTTTAATTCTTCAGAAGCTTCAGCACTTGCAAATTCCATAGGGCCGGCTTCAGGAGTAAAAAGTGATACAGTAGTTTTATTATTGAGGTTGCTGTTTCTTACAAAATCTTCTATAAGCATAGCTGCTTCATAAGGTGCCGCCGGACTTTTAAAGGGAAGGGAAGAAACCAAAATGGCAATCTCACCTCCGTCAAAATTCTTAAGTTCTGAATGGAAATTCTCAGCGCCTTTTAGCGTAAAGAAGTTATGGCCAAATTGATCAAGGTTATAAATATCTGTTTGTTCAACGCCCAGGGAAATTACCATATGGTCTCCCTTATACTGCTTTCCTTTTACAGTAATGCTTATATTTTCTAGGATCTATATTTTCAATATCTCCCTGGATAACTTCAAGTCCGGAGGCTTGCAGTTTATTAATACTTTTTGTTACCTCTTCCTGTTTTCGGTTGCCAACCATTACCCAGGGTAACGAAGGCGAAAAAAGACTGGTTTCTCCTTTTTCAAAAACCTGGATCTTTACCAGGTTGATATCTTCTTCGTTGCCGCTGTGTTTACTTAATTCCCTTGCGGTTACGATTCCGCCTGTGCCGGCTCCTAAAACTAAAACAGTTTTCATAAATAATCTTTTAAGGTTGTTTTCTTATTAATTTATCACCTGAGCAGTTGAGGTTTTACAAATATTAATTGGCCGCTTTTAGCTAATTCTTTATGATTGCAGCAAAACCTATTTTAACCTATTGTTCAGCTAATAGCTAAGGCAATTTTATTTCTGAATTACAGCACAAAATTAGAAGCTAAGTCGCCCCTTCACAGCTACATTTGTTACACAAGGGCTTGAGGAATAGAAGGCTATAGTGGAATAATTAATAGTATGCTATGATGAATATCAGGTTTTGCTATAAGAATTCTGCTTTTACTCGTTAATAGAGATTTCAGTATCCAGGGCTTGGCTGAAGGTGATTTAATGAAACTTCCGAATAAATATTAGTGAGCTGGAAAGGATAACACCGAAGCGGGGTAAATGGGAGATTTGAAATGGAAATATTATGAATTAAATAGATATTCAGTAGGAATATGTTCAAATATCTATCTAACAAATTGCTGGAAAATAATTCAGTATTGAAAGTTGGAGTAGTGGATGCAAAAAATAGTTCCCAGGCTTTAGTAAACCTGAGATCAAATTGGTGGGAAATAAAAAAGTTTAAATTCGGATTAAGAAATGGGAAAAGGAAAATACTTATTCTGAAGCTGAAACTTATCTAATTAGGCTTTAATTAAATTCAGCGCAATCTTCCGAAGGATGATATACACCTGCTCCCTGCTGGTAAACCAGAGTAGCGCCTAAATGCCCAACATACATAAGA
This sequence comes from uncultured Flavobacteriaceae bacterium, assembly GCA_963727565.1. Classification (GTDB taxonomy): domain Bacteria; phylum Bacteroidota; class Bacteroidia; order Flavobacteriales; family Flavobacteriaceae; genus Salegentibacter. The sequence goes on along the minus strand of CAVSGU010000004.1, from coordinate 582,104 downwards.
TAACCGGAACCTATTGATAAGGTGATGATACAAAGAATGGATAATAAATTCTTCTTTTGGGTAAGAAATCGAATTCTTGAGAATTTTAATAGATCAAGAAGGAGGGAGGCAGTAAAAAGCCAGGCAGTTACATACGCCAGGTTTTGATGTTCTTTAAGAACGGTGGGATCGCAAATTTTTCTTGAGACAATTCCATCGGCAAGATTACCGGTATAAATTGCAATCCAAACTCCTATCGTGCCTAGCAAAAGTAAAAAAGTTCCTCCTTGTTTCCAGAGGTCTTTTGCCGAGCCCAGTGCTATTAGCTTAAACAAAAATGCAACTAATAGAATGGCGATAGGAAAATGAACGGACAAAGGATGAAAAACCTCTGTCCGCCAAAAATCAGGTAACTGATCCATGTTATTCCATAATTTTTACAGAAATAGGATCTAAACGTTTTCCTACTTTTTCTACTTCAACTTCTACTTTTTGACCTTCTTTCAATTCTGAAAAATCTACGGTGCTACCGTTTCTGGTTAACTCGGTATTTTCTTTGAAATAAAGCTCTAAAGTCTTGTTGTCGTCTGTTTTTACGTAAATCTCATCTTTAGAAGCTTCAACTTCTTCTATTGTTCCCTGGTAAGTTCCAGATTCTACAGTATCAGTACTTTCCCCGCAGGAAACCATAAAAAGAAAAATACCTAAAAAAGCAACTGATTTTAAAGTTTTAGTCAGCATAGTTTTGATTTTAAGAGTTATATATATTTAAGCTAACTTACAAATTTATGGGTTTAAATGCTTAAAAGAAATACTGAAATTTAGAAATCATTTTCCTTTTAAAAGCTGCTCCATATTTATTGCACTGCGTTGCTACCAAGGGCTTGTAAGTATTCAGCCTGGGTTTTGAGAAATTTAATCTGAAGATCTAATTGCTTAAGCCTGGCTTCAATAAATTTACTTTCGCGAGTGTTTATTAGAAAGATTGAGCTTTCGCCAAAATTAAACTTTCGTACTTCAGCATCCAGCAACGTATTAGAATCGGTTACCATTTGTTGGGTCATTTCAATTTGTTCTAAAAACGCCTGAAGCTGTTGTTGAATAGCATTTATACGAGCCTGTAACTGGTTGTCTTTTAGGTTGAGTTCCAGTTTGGCATCTTGTAGTTCATATTCTGCAACCTTAAGATCTCCGCGCTCTTTTCTTAGAAATAAAGGCATAGAAAATTTTAAACCTGCTTTATAAGCGCCTGAATTAAAGGTTTCAAAATTATCAGGTTCTTCTGATAGAAAATTATATTCCAGATCTATTTTCGGCAATAATTTATTGAAACGATAGCGTTTTTCTATCTGCAGCGCTTCTATCTTCTGCCTGTAAAAAGCCAATTGCGGATGAGTTTCAAAATTTGTTTCGGGTATTTCAGAAAGCAGGTTTCCCAAAATTATATCGGTTTCTACCGGGGCCACGTCTTCCTGTAAAAGCAAGGGTTGATCCTGGCTCCATAAATAGGTAGAGAGTTTTAACCTGGCCTTTCTAAGATCTACTGCGGCCTGGTTGGCTTGCAATTTACGCTGCTGGATGTTAAGTCGTGCTTCAACCGGTATCTATTCCTGCTACTTCTCCTGTTTCGGCACCTCTTTTAATGCCACGGTAACGCTCGTTTGCATTTGTTAGAAAATCTTCAAAAATATCCAGTTTTTCGTGTGCTCTTAACCATTCAAAATAAGTGAAGGAAGCTTCCAGAAGAATATCGTTTACTAAGAGTTGCTGTTCGGCTTTGCTTTGTTCTCTATACGCCTGGGCCTTTCGTAAGCCGGCCATTCGTTTATTTATCCATAAGCCTTCGCCAAGGGATAAAATTACCCCGGCCTGATAAAGACCTGCTTCAGGCACCTGGTTTTGAGGATTCACATAAGCACCCTGGCTTTGTTGAAATCCGCCTTTCAATTTTAAGCCGTACCACATAGGCACCTGCAATTGAGCATCCAGAAGATCGTAGTATTCTGTGCCTTTGTACTCCTTTTCTTTATAATCTACAACAAAGCGCGGATCAAAAGCACCTCTGGCCGACTGAACTTCTGCATCACCTATATTTCTTACCAGTGCTGCCTGCCGTACCACGGGATGTTCGCTTATTACCTTATCTAGAAATTCGGTATAACTTAAACTGTCTGTTTGTGCCAATGCAGAAGAACAAACAAAAAATAGCATTAAGAAATAGTGTGCTAAGCGCATTTTTCGGTCTACTTTTTACTCAATAATCGAGATTAAATGCTCCGAGGCCTGCCTCGAAATCAAATCATATTTTCCAATAATAATGCTTCGTGAGCTTGCTCCGAAGTTATTTACTCTTACTTTTTGCCGGTTTTTCTTGTGTGCCATTATCTGGCGCATAATAATTTGGTGGGAAACCGTTTAAATTTCGCCATAGTTCATACCAAATTGGAACATTTTCCAGTAGCGCAATAGTTTGAGCTCCACTTCCAATACCAATTTGTTCTGGCCAGGGATTATCATCTGGATCGGGAGCTAATAATACCCGGTATTTACCATTGGGAGAAATATAATTTTCTACCGCTACCACCTTCGCACCATAAGTACCATAGGAAAGATTAGGCCAACCGCTAAATATTATAGCAGGCCAACCGTCAAATTGTATTTGTACTTCTTCACCCACGTGAATTAAAGGTAAATCTAATGGTCTAACATAGGTTTCTACTGCCATTTGGTAATTGGAAGGCATTATACCTACCAATTGTTCTCCTTGTGAAAAAGTTTCGCCTAAACCGGCACGTAATGCCTTATTTACATAGCCATCCTGTGGCGCAAGAATATAGTATAATTGACTTCGTTGTTCGTAATTAGAAAGTTCAATTTCAAGTTTATCTACTTCAGCCTGGGTACTAAATTGATTGCCTTGCGAGGTGAAAATTTCCTGTCTTGTTTTCGAAATCTTATCAGCATATTCAGCGCCAATTCTATTGATCTCGATCTCAGCGTTAATTACCTCGTTTCTGCTTGATAATAGATCATTTTGCTGGGCAATTAATTTTGCCTGGGCTTCCTGTAATTTTAAGCGCCTCGCCTCCAAATCAGTTTGGGAATATAAACCTTCTTCCTGCAAAGTTTGCAGTCTTTCAAATTGGGTTTTGGCAATTTCTACCTGGGTTTCTGCTGCTTGAAGTTTTATACTGTCGCTTTTTACTTTTAAACGCGCTTGTTCTATCTTATTGATCGCCTGGTTTCGCTTTAATCCACGTTCATCTTCCTGGGCATCTAATTGTTGGCCTAAAGCACTGATCTTCTCATCGTAAGTAAGGGCAGATTGGTTTTTGGCATCGATCTGGCCTGAAGTTCTGCTTATAAGCTGCGGATCAAAATAATCACTGCTTACTTCAGAAATCCTTAAAATTGTATCTCCTTTATTCACAAAATCCCCCTCGTTGATATACCATTGTTCAATACGGCCCGGAATTGGAGATTGAATGGTTTGCGGTCTATGTTCAGGGCTTAGGGTGGTTACATTCCCGGTAGCCCTAATATTTTGTGTCCAGGGTAAAAAGAGAATGATTAAGAATAAAACAAACAGCCCAATAAGTACTTTATTAAAGATGGTGTAGTGTGTTCTAAAAAACACGAATTTACCCGATACGGAATCCGTTATATCTATGCGCTCGTTTAATTTTTCTTCAGAAATATTCAGCATAACTACAGGGATTTAACGATTCTACCATCCTGCAACTCCAGGTTTTCATCACAAGCATTTTTCCATAACTCATCATTGCTGGCCACAACTAGGCTCCAATTGTTTTTAGGATCGGTTAAGAATTTTAGTATTCTTTTCTTTTCCTGAAGTTCAAATTTTTCAAGCGGTTCTTTTAAGATTAATACTGAAGGTTTTCTTACAATAGCTCGTGCTAAGATTATCCTTTTTGCTATTAAGGTAGACAGGTACCTGCCTTCTGGATGAATTTGTGAAAATATCCCGTCGGGTTGATCTTTTACGAATTCTTTTAAGCCTGAATGCTCCAGGGCCCAGTCTATATTCTGATCTGAAATAGACTCATCTCCAAAAGTGATATTCTCCCAGAGACTGCCCTCAAATGGAATTTCTTCTGGTAGCATAGTGCCAAGATGCTGCCTGTATTCATTTAAAACTAAGGTGTGCCTGGCGGTATCGTTAATATAAATTTTTCCTTTTGTAGGAGTGAAAATACCCGAAATAAGCTTTAGAAGACTGGTTCTGCCATTGCCGGCAGGTCCGGTAATCAGTAAGCTTTTTCTCGGCGCTAATGTAAAATTAATCCCTTCTAGAACCGTATGGCCCTCGGGCTCAAAGGCTACTTCTTTTAATTCTAACTTAATTCCGTTTGAGGCATCAACCGAATTCTGATTTTCAAATGCTTCTAAAGGCTTGTCAACTACCTGCCCAAGTTTTTCCAGGGAAGTTAAAGTATCGTAGACATCTTCCAGGCCGCGAATTAATTTTTCTACGGAAGAAATTATCAATAAAATAATGATTTCGGCAGCAACAAACTGACCAATATTCATTTGTTGATTTAAAACCAATATTCCCCCGATAGCTAATAAACCACCGGCCACGAGCACCTTAAAAACAATTAATTTAATATATTGAATTTTAAGTACGCCAAAGTGATCTTCTCTTTCCTTTAAATAGGCAGCAGTTAAACGATCATTCTTTTGAATTGCTAATTTACTACGTCCGGAAATTTTAAAACTTTTTAAATTCCGTGCAATCTCCTGGATCCAATAAGCTACCTGATATTTATTTTTAGATTCATCTAAGCTGGTTTTTAAACCTTTTGCTGCCGTAAATTTAAAAACGAGATAAAGTAGTAAAACAAGTAGTAAGCCATACAGAATAAAAAACGGGTGATAAAGCGATAGCAGGATTACCCCAAGAATAATTTGAACTGCGGCAGAGGGTAAATCCAGTAGAATTTTACTTACTCCTTTTTGAACGGTAATGGTATCAAAAAAACGGTTTGCTAATTCTGGCGGATAGATATTTTGCAGAGCTTCACTCTTAATTTTTGGAAACCGATAAGCAAATTCAAAACTAGACCGTGTAAAGATCTTTTGCTGAATATTTTCGGCCAGTCTAAGTTGTAGTAGTTCAAAAACGCCAACCATTCCTACGGCAAGGGTTACAAGAATAACAAGAATAATCCAGCTTGTGCTTACTCTGCCACCCTGAATAAGGTTAACAATAGCCTGTATGCCTAAAGGCACGGCCAGGTTTATTAAACCGGCAAAAAGTGCATAAAAAAGTATATGTTTTACATCACGATTATCTAATTTAAGTAAGTTCCAAAGTCGTTTTACGGTCTTGCCTGGTTCGGGTTTCTTCATCAAGTTATACTAAGGACGTTTAATAATTTAATATGCGGGGCAAAAATAATTTACAAAAATATGTTTCTTTAACATTTAGTTAAAATTTAACGATTGTTCCAAGCCTTGAAATATAAGCAGAAAATTTAAAAAAAGAGATTGAATGAGTCAAGCTAGGCCCTGAATTATTTGCTACGCAAAAGCTTTACAATATTCTTTTATTCTCTAATTTTTATTATTCAAATTCACAATAATAGCTTCTTTTTTGCCTGTTCTTTTTATTGAGAGTTTACCTGGATTTTGGTCTCCTTCTATTTTTAATTCAAATTCTGAGCGTGGAGCTAAAACAAATGGTAAACTTTTTTTATTCAGAATTTTAAAATTATCGCTCACATTAATATCTGTAATAACAATAGCCTGGTTTCCTCCTTTGTGGGAGATGCGCACACTTCTGGTGTTCTTTTTAGAAAAATCCAGATTAGTTTCAGAAGCTTTTAAAGCTCCAGCCAGAATTGCTTCGGTACTAAAATTTAGTGTATTGTCTTGAGAAAAGATTTCAAAAGTATTCAATTCAGGGCCGCCACCACGGTTTCCGCTGCCGGCTCCAATAATAATTTGTTTGTTAAGGCTTATAGCCTGTGTACCGTGCCTTCCCTGATTTAGAGGCGGTAAACTATCCCATTTTTCTTCTGTAAAGTTAAATACTTCAGCTTCATTATGTGCTGCTTCCTGTGCATCACTTTCTCCTCCTATAATTACCGGTTTCTCATCTATAATTCCAATTGCGGTTCCAGCTCTTGGAGTAGGTATGTTAGCGGTAGAGGTCCATTTTTCAGCATCAAAATTATAAATATCGGTTGGTTTTACGGTTCCGGCAAAGCCGTTGCCTTCTACACTTCCCGATTTTCTTCCGCCGGCAACAAAAAGAATATTTCCAATAATTGCAGCTTGAAAATGATCTCTCTTATTTGGGGAATCTGCCAGGATGTTCCACTTGTTTTTATAAAGATCATATTCATCGAACCAGTTTACCCAACCGGAAGTATGCCCATTTGTAATTCCGTTTACCAAGTAGATCTTTTTATCTTTTACAGCCACACCAGCTGCTCCACGTCTTCGATCTTCAGGAATTTCGGGGCCTTTTATCCAAAGATCTTCTAAAGGATCATAAATATAAATATTCGGAATAGGGTCTTCTTCGGGCCAGCCACCCGTAAATGCTCCCAGAATATAAACCAGTCCGTCAATGCTTACAGCCTGGGTATGATGCATTTCTAATGGAGGTTGTGCACCTTTTTTCCAGGTTTGATTTTCGGTATTATAAATATCTATAGGTTTATTGCCGCGGCCACCAATTAAAATAAAGCGTTTCCCGGCCTGTACAAAAGCATTCTCATGTCTTTCCTGCGCTGCGCCATTGGCAGGAAGTTTTTTCCAGGACTGTGAGTTAAGGCTAATTGCAGAAAAACAAAAAAGGCTAAGCAGTAGGTATTTTTTTATCATAATAATGCTTTGAAAAATAAATATAAGGCTTCTAATAAAACTAAGCTTAGGTTTAACCAAGGCTTAACCACTTCAGGTTTTTATTTTGAATGCTTACGGAAGGATTAATTTTTAGTGTTTTGTAAAGTTGTGGCTTAGATTGAGTCTAAAAACTAATTTATAAATTGAAACTTGAACCCAAGTGTTTGAATTCTAAAAAAGCTTAGAATGAAACTGTTTCAGTTGATAGAAGACGATACTTCTATTAATCCAACGAATTTTTTGTAACCCAGGATTTCCAGCCAATAATTGCCATTTGTATCTTACTGGCTTTTCTTAGGTCCAGTTCTTTTTGGGTATAATTGGGAAGGACTTTTTTGTTGAGCTTAGATAAGGCTTTAAAGAATTTCTTTTTCATAGTTGGTTGGTTTACTCGATCCTCGAGATTTAACTGCCCTGATGCCTGCCTCGTAAATAAGATTATTTGCTATTCTGATTTCCTGGGCTTCTTCAGAAGTCGGTTACTTCAAAGATATTGAAAATCAGTTAAAAGAAAAAGGCAGGTGATGAGCCTGCCTTTAAATTCAAATTAAAATAAAAAACGAAATTATTCTTGGATTTCTTTCTTGGTAGTAACTTCTATAGCTCCATAATCGGCTTCTTTGCCATATTTCTCTATTGCAACATCACCTTTAAGAACATTTGTTTTCTCAATATTTTCGGGCTCAATTTTCTTTAAACTTGCTCCATTTGACTTTTTACCATCAATAATTATTATTGGGCCAGTTTTTTCTTCATCATTAATGTAAAAATTAATTTTTTCGGCAGGTTCTTTATTCCACTGAAAAGCATTGATATCTTCTCCTGTGCGAAAACTAATGCCCTCTCGCTTAATTATTCCATAATCGGTTTTCCTCTCAAATCTTTGAATTCCGAATGAATGCCCTTTTTCTTTTTTGGAATCTTCTTTTTTGGATTTATCTAAAACTTTAGTAGTAATAATCACCGCACCGTCTTTGGCTTCTTCGCCATACAGGGAAACAGCACTCTCGCCTTTTAGCACGGTTACGCTTTCTATTAATTTGTTATCTATAAGTTCTATAATTTCCTTTTTGCTTTTTTCGCCGTTTAAAATATAAATTGGGTCGCCTGGAATTTCTTTAGTGTCTTGAGAAGCACTTTTAGCCTTTGCATTTTTTCGCTTCTGGGTGGTTTTTTCAACATTAGTTTTAAGGGATATTAAAGTTGGGGTTTTACCCTGCTCTATTTGTAGGAATTCCCTTTTAATTTCGATGTTTTCTTCATCAATTCTTTCTAACTCCTCTTTAAAGCCGTCTATGATTCTGGCATTATTTGCGATAATCGCACCGTCCTGAGCTTCATTTCCAAATCTTTCAAGGGCTTCTTCCGGCAGGGAGATACTAATCCCGTTTTTGGTAATATCCAGGTACCTTCCATTTAACTCTTTACTAGCGTATTTTTTACCGTCTATTATATATAAAGGATTTTTCCCAAGCTCATTTAAAAGGCTTCCGTTGGAAGAGATAGCACCCTTTCCCATAAGAGCATTTGCCTTTCTAAAACCGGTTTTTTTCTTATTGGTAAAAATTTCAAAAGTTTCTATCCCTTCTGAATTACTGGCTGAAAACACCCCTGTTTCGTTAGTTTCCTTATTTAAGAATGAAACTTTTATATTGGTAAGCAATTCGTTGGAATATTCAATTTCTGAAAACTCTAGTTCCACATTATATTTTTTAAAGATTTTAGTTAACCTTTTAAAACTTTCCTGCTGTGAAAATTTTGTAAGTGTTGCTGCTATTTCCTCTGTATCATTGTAAAATTCAACATTACTAACAACATAATCAGATTTTGTTTGAGCTTCAGTTTTTACGTTAAAGCTTAGCATAAAAGCCAGGACTAAAGGTAAAACCAGGCTTATTTTCCAAAGGCTGGCGCTTTGGGAAGATTTTTTATTCAGCATAAGAATTCGTTTTTTGATAAATGATTGATAAAAATTATTAGTGAGTGCAGGTTGTAAATTTGCAACAGAAACTTTTACCAGGGCTTGCTGATATGATTTTTTTGCCCCTGAAAGTGCCACAGTCTCCCTGTCGGCTATGTATTCTAAATTTTGTTCCAGGCTTTTCTTATATAACCAGCTCAATGGATTAAACCAGAGTAGGGCAGTAGTAAGGTTAGCAATTATTATATCTAAGGAATGATTTTGGGAGGCGTGGATTTTTTCGTGCTGTAAGATCATCTCAAGATCTTTTTCTGAATGCTTTGCCGGATTGTAAACGATAAATTTGAAAAATGAAAACGGACTGAAGGTCTTATCGGTTTTTATAAACTTATAATTCTCGCTTTTATAAATTCTACTCTTTAGAAATAAGTTTGAAAACACTGTAAAGCTGGACCGCAATTCGGCCTACAAGAAAAGTAGCGATCAAAACATAAATTAGTCCGAGCACTTCCCAGATACCAAAAGTTGAAGCTAAATCTTCTGAAACTTCCTGGGTAGTTACCGGAAATTGATTTACTGAAAAATTGTTGGCTTCCACAACTACTTTTCGGGTAAAATAAATAGCTGGTAAGACTGCAGAAGCCAAAATACCGCCCAGTAAAAACTTTCGGTTTGCCTGGAAACTGGTATCTCTTTTAAGTAAAATAAGGTAAGCCAGGTAAAAAATACTTAGCAGCCCGGCGCTTTTAAGGATATAGATTAGTAATGCTTCCATATCCTACTCTTTCTTTTCCTTTTCTATAATATCAAGGATTTCCCGAAGTTCGTCGGCACTGATTTTTTCTTCTTTAGCAAAAAATGAAACCATACTTTTATAAGAATTATCAAAAAACCGTTTAGAGGTCAAACTCATAATATGTTTTCTGTATTCTTCTTTAGAGATCACGGGATAATACTGGTGAGTATTGCCGTAAGCCTTGTGAGATACAAAACCTTTATCTTCTAAGTGACGTACTATGGTAGATACGGTGTTGTAATGTAATTTTTGGTCTTTAATCTTAGGTAAGATCTCTTTTACAAAGGCTTTCTCTAATTGCCAGAGAATACGCATTACCTCTTCTTCTTTATTTGTTAATCGTTTCATCTTTCTATGTTTATTTCAAATATAACGAAATAAATAGTTTAACTACTAATTCAATAGTTTATTTTTGATTTAGGATGCTTTTAAGTTTAGCTGGCAAGATTATTTTATCTTCGCAAAAAATTTTTAGATGAGTATTGCTTTTATTCTTATTGGGCTTGTTTTATTGGTAGTAGGGGGAGAATTTTTGGTTAGAGCTTCAGTGGCTTTATCTTTTAAATTAAACGTTTCCCGAATGGTAATTGGGTTAACCGTAGTTTCTTTTGCTACTTCGGCTCCTGAACTTCTAGTGAGTCTACAGGCTGCCCTAAGTGGTTTTTCTGATATTTCCCTTGGAAATGTAATAGGCTCCAACATCGCCAATTTAGGATTGGTTCTGGGGATTACCGCAATAATTTCCTCTATAGCGGTAGACAGGGAATTCTACCGATTTAACTGGCCGGCAATGATGATATTTTCCATTGCACTCTATTATTTTTTAAGCACCGGTGGAAATATTTCTCGTTTAGAAGGTATTATATTATTTGTTGGACTAATACTCTTTTTGTTTTTATTGATAAGAAGATCTCGCAGAAAAACCGAGATCGCTGTAGAAGGTATAGATGATTCTTTAAAAGACACGTCTAACTTTAAAATGATTATTTGGCTACTTATTGGTGGTGTTTCGCTTTGGGGAGGTTCAGAACTGCTGGTAGATGGTGCGGTAGATCTTGCCACAATGCTTGGCGTGAGCGAGAGAGTGATTTCGGTTACTATGATTGCTATTGGAACCAGTGTTCCTGAACTTGCTGCTTCAGTTATTGCTGCATTAAAGAAGGAAAAAGCGCTTTCACTAGGAAATCTTATTGGCTCAAATATTTTTAATATTGCTTCGGTTTTAGGAATCACCGCAATGATTCAACCTATCTATATTCAATCAGATCAAATACTTACCAATGACATTTTTTGGATGATAGGAGTTGCTTTTGCCATTGCGCCACTGGCATTTCTGCCAAAAAAGTTCCTTTTCAACAGGTATAAAGGTGCGATTTTATTTGTGAGCTATGTAATTTTTACGGGTCTTGCATTTTTGGGTTAATTTTAAGGGGGTCTATTAAGAAAAACATAAAAATTATAATCAGAGCCTGGTTGTTTGGTGGGGTGAATTGAAAAATACATACATTTGTTAGCTGAAATTCAAAATTATCAAACAACACCAATATGTCAACTTTACGATTTGAAGCTTTAAAAGAAATTTTTAACCGTAAGCCGGTTGAAATTAAAGAGCCGGCCAGAAGGTCTGAGCTTTTTGGAACAAATGTGTTCAACGAAGCCTCCATGAAGCAATACCTTACCAAGGAAGCTTACGAGAATGTGATGGAAGCTATTAAAACTGGTAAGAAAATTGACCGTAGAGTGTCAGACCATATTTCTACCGGGATGAAAGAATGGGCTATTGCTAAAGGTGCAACGCACTACACGCACTGGTTTCAACCATTAACAGGAGCAACCGCAGAAAAACACGATGCCTTTTTTGAAACTCAAGGTGACGGAAGCGCAATAGAAAAATTTGGCGGAGGTGCTTTAGTACAACAAGAGCCGGATGCCTCAAGTTTTCCTAGTGGAGGAATAAGAAATACTTTTGAAGCTAGAGGTTATACTGCCTGGGATCCTACTTCTCCTGCCTTTCTTTGGGGAACAACACTTTGTATTCCTACTATTTTTGTTTCTTATACCGGTGAAGCTCTGGATTTTAAAACCCCACTTTTAAGAGCGCTTCAATCTGTAGATCAGGCTGCAACTTCTGTAGCTAAATATTTTGATAAAAATGTTTCTAAAGTAACAGCTACTTTAGGCTGGGAGCAGGAGTATTTTCTTATTGACTCGGCTTTAGCAGCAACCCGTCCCGACCTTACTTTGGCAGGACGTACTTTGCTTGGACATTCGCCTGCAAAAGGACAACAATTAGACGATCATTATTTTGGTTCAATCCCATCAAGGGTATTGGCTTATATGCGTGACCTGGAAATTGAGTGTATGAAACTTGGTATTCCGGTAAAAACGCGTCATAACGAGGTAGCGCCAAATCAGTTTGAGCTGGCTCCAATTTTTGAAGAAGGAAATCTTGCCGTAGACCATAATTCATTGATTATGGATATTATGAGCAAAATTGCTGAAAAACACCATTTTAAGGTAATTTTACATGAGAAGCCATTTGCCGGAATTAATGGTAGTGGTAAACATAATAACTGGTCTTTGGCTACAGACACTGGAACAAATTTATTAGCTCCAGGTACTACACCAATGAAGAACCTTCAGTTTCTTACTTTCTTTATTAATATTCTTAAAGCAGTTCACGATAACGAAGAACTTCTAAGAGCCGGGATTGCAAGTGCATCTAACGATCATAGGTTAGGAGCTAACGAAGCACCACCAGCAATTATTTCAGCATTTATTGGTTCTCAGTTAACCGAAGTGCTGGATGAATTAGAAAAGGTAACCGATGGAAAATTATCTCCAAAGGAAAAAACAGAATTAAAACTTAACGTAGTTGGTAAAATACCGGAAATTTTACTGGATAATACCGACCGTAACCGTACTTCTTCTTTCGCTTTTACCGGTAATAAATTTGAATTTAGAGCAGTAGGTTCTACCGCTAACTGTGGTAACCCTATGACAATTCTAAATACCATTTTAGCCAAGCAACTTAATGACTTTAAAACCGAAGTTGACGGGTTGATTAAGGGCGAAAAGATGAAGAAAGATGATGCCATCTTTAACGTGCTTAGAGAATATATCAAGCAATCCAAGAATATCCGTTTTGAAGGAGATGGTTATGGTGAGGCCTGGGAAAAAGAAGCTAAAAAGCGTGGGCTAAGTAATAATAGAACTACGCCTCAAGCACTTAAAGCACTTGTTTCTGAGAAGACAATGTCACTTTTTAAAGATTTAAAAGTGATGAATAAGATCGAATTGGAAGCTCGTCATGAGATTCAGCTTGAAGATTATGCAATGCGTATCCAGATTGAAGGTAGAATCCTTGGAGATATCGCCAGAAATCACGTGATTCCAACTGCGGTTAGATATCAAAACATTCTTATTGAGAACGTAGAAGGTTTGAAGCATATTTATAATGAAGACTTCAAAAAGCATTCTAACGAACAATTAGAAATTATTGAAGAGATATCTGCGCATATTGCGAAAATAAATAGTGGCGTTAAAGCAATGATTGAGGCTAGAAAAGTTGCCAATAAGATTGAGGATGCTGAAAAGCGTGCCTTTGCTTATTGCGATGATGTAAAACCATACTTTGACGAAATAAGATATCACTGTGATAAGCTAGAACTTGTAGTAGATGATGAGCTTTGGCCATTAACTAAATACAGAGAGTTACTTTTTACCAGATAATTCTTTGAATTAAATAAGTATAAAAACCACGTGTGTAATGCACGTGGTTTTTTGTTTTCATTTAAAACTTGAAAGTGCTCCTTAGATTTTATCTCTTAATCCCAGGTTATTTAATTGATTTTGCAAATTTCCTCTTTTTGTTGCAACTTTTTTTTGAGGTTAGACTTAAGCTAAAATTGTAATTTTTGGTTTTTATAAGTTATTTCTTACATATTACCTTTGGAATCAAATCTTTAGTGAAAAATTTTTACAGGAATTCTATTTTGGTTTTAGTTTCACTCAATGAAGTTATAATAAATTGATTTTAAGTTTGTTACGAATTTGTGCTTTGTCTTCGCTTTATTTTCTCCATTTTAAAGATATTATACCGTAAAATTTACTGGACAGCGATTAATTAACCTTCTTAAGGATTGCTATTTCTTGGGTTTTCTGACTGCGGATTTCTTACAATTTCTTTTTTTGAATTATAAATATCACCTGTATTTGTAGGAATTAGTACTTTTATTGTTCTCTTGTAACTATAGTAAAATATGACGCCGAAAAATAAGATGATTCTGACATTTTGAACTAAAATAATGATAGTTTTGTTTCTTATGCCCTTAAATATATGGCGTTTTACTATTCGTCAAATAAAGTGGCTATTTATCGAAAAAAATTATTGACTAGGTAAAAACCCTTTATATTAGCAACAGAATTATCACCCCACTGCCCCGGATAATTCTCAAAAACCTACATTCTATTCCCTACTTTTTTAGCCCCTCTTAATTAAACATTCATTCAGAAACGTGATTGTTTAATTTGTCGTGAGACACTATAATTCTTGCCCCAAAAATCGAATTTGAAAGTTTATTTAATCAATTTTTTAATCTTTAATTATTTATTTTTATGAAAAAAGCGATTTTTTGCGCAACAGCGCTAATGTTTGGGACAATTGGATTTGCACAAAACAACACAGTACTGTTGATCAGATCAGGTAATGACAATGATGCTATGTATCAACAGGTTGGAGAATGAATAGTGCCGATATTGATCAAACTGGATAATGATATAACGTGGTCAACATCTACAGTAGATGGAGATGATAATAATGTGAGATTATCAGATCAAATCGGGTATGAAAACTTATGCTTGCTAATCGCACTAGAAAAGTGAGTAATAGTTCTTATGCGGATAATAACACAATGAATGGATATCAGAAAATAATTCCTCAATTATGATGACAATGTGCAGATATTGGTGGTGCACGATAATACTTTAGAATCTTATCAAGATCGGAGATAGAAACTCATCAATCGTTTTTCAGTTAGAGGTAATGAATAATACGACTTACACTCAGATGGTAGATGAAAACAATCAGTAACCGAGGGGTGGGGATTTCATCTACTTTCACCAACGCTGAATAGAATACAGTAGTGTTAGTTCAAAACGGTGATTCTAACTATTCAACATGGTAGAATTAACGTAGATTACTAATGATGTTAGAAGCTCTTAAATGGGAATGGTAATAGATAGGTACGTCTTGGTATATCAAGGTGGATGGAGTTGGTTATTTTAGTAGAATAACACAGATCACATTACACAGAATGGAGACTTGAATACAGTCTTTGCTAAATCAAAATGGTAATTTTAATGAACTTATACTGTTCAAACAGGTATGAGTCATAGTAGTTCAGTTAGCAAACCGGTAATGGAAATATTGCTAATGCAAACTCAATATGATGTAATTTCTCAACTATAATCTTTAATTATTAGTAATTATAAAAAAGTAGGCATTGAAATTTCAATGCCTACTTTTAATATATAAATCTTTAGAATTATGAAAGCTCAAATATTTATGCTATTACTTGTTTTCTTTTTTGGGTTTAATGGTTTTTCTCAAAACTTAACGAATCCTGAAGAAGAGAATATTTTAAATGAAAAAAAAGAATTCGGTAATTTTGTGCCTACGAATTTTCCAATTCCAAAATTTTCAAAAGCCCAAAACTAACAATGAAATACCCAATAGGTAATCAGATTTTTATAGAGCAAATTGGAGCAAATAATAATATCGATACTTATACTTCTTCAGAAAATAGTGATCTAAAATTGTTTCAGTATGGAGATTCAAATAATATTTCCTTTATAATGGATGCTAAAAATTTAGATGGCACTATAATCCAGGACGGCAATAATAACAATGCCTTTGACTTTACGGTAAATGCAAACCAGGATGTTTCTGCTAACTTATTACAGCAAGGCGATAACCTTCATTTTGAAAGATATGGTGCTAATTCTATAAGTAACAATCTAAAAATTATCCAAACCGGTGAGACCAGATCCATAATTGTAAGAAATTTTCAATGAAAGATTTTATAAACATCCCGGCCTTATTTCTAATGCTTTTTTGTGTTAGTGCTGCTTTTGGTCAGGAAGATGAACATAAAAATATTGAAGCAAAAATAAACCTGGAAACCAAAGACAGGTTGTTAAGTATTTCTGGCCAGGCAATAAATAATACTTCACAAGAATACCAGTTGCGTTATGAACTTTCGGTAATTACCGGAAATAAAAACAACAGCAATTCTTCACAAAATAAACAATCGGGTAGTTTTACACTTCCCGCTTCAGCTACCAAAATATTATCCAAAACTTCTATTTCAAATAATCCCGGCAACAGTACCATAATCAAACTTGATATCTTTAATAATGATAAAGTGGTAGCCCGAGATTCCTTGAATTTTCAATTCTAACCCAACAATTATAAGTTTTTTCTTACAAAAGTTCAGGATCTTCTACCTGGACTTTTCTGTTTTCTATACTTATTCAGTTAAAAAACATCAGAATAACGACTTTTTGCGTGTCCTGTCGAAAACTTTACAATACAGCTTAAAAATAATATAGATTAGCAGTGTGTAAGGGAAAACCCTACTTCCTCCCAAACACTGCCCCAAAAATTACTTGCAAGTTTTACTCAACACATTAAATAATGTGTAACAATCTTTATTTATTAATTTTATTAAATTCTTTTAAAATGAAAAAAGTAATTTTAGGAACAGCAGCTTTATTATGTGGTGCTGTAGTATTCGCTCAAAGTAATGACAGCGATGTTTATCAAAATGGAAATTCAAATTCTGCAGCAGTAACACAAACTGGTGCTAACAATGATTCTGATGTTCTTCAAACTGGTACTGAAAACGAAGCTTACGCGACTCAATCTGGTGTTAATAATGAGTCGATAATAGAGCAAGCTGGTTCTCAGCCTTTCAAAGTGAAGCGTAACCTGGCAACAATTGTTCAAACAGGGGATGACAACGTTTCTTTCGCAAGATCTCAAGATGGAGAAGACAATGTAATAACTACAACATCAGTAGGAAACGATAATGATGCTTATGTAAAGCAGATTGGTAGTCGTAACGGAAGTACCATTGACCAATTAGGTGATGGTAACGTTGCTAGATCAACTGTAACTTTTAGTGATGATAACTCATCAACTATTTTACAAACTGGAAATGGTAATGTATCCAAAACCGCGCAATCATACGGTCCGGTAAGAGGTGAAGGTGGTGGCAACACGTCTACTGTAACTGTTAATGGTGATAACAATGATGCCTTTACAGACCAAACTGGTGGTTCTAATACTTCCTCAATGTTGCAAGATGGTAATGATAACCTTTCTGACACAGATCAAATAGGAGATAACAACTATGCAAAAACTAGACAACTTGAAAGTTTAAGTGAAAGTTTCATTACCCAAGTAGGAAATGGTAACAGTGCTATCTGTTAGACAATTTGGAGAGTGATTTAAATATGTCTGATGTTGATCAATTGGGTGATAATAACAGAGCCAATGTTGATCAATTTGGTTCTAATAACAGCTCAATCATTTGGAGTAATGGAAACGGTAACATCAATGATGTAGATCAAGGTATTCAAAATGGTGGTGGAAGAAGCTGGGGATCTATGAGTACTATTACTCAAACAGGAGACTTGAATAGAGGCACAGTACAACAACTTGGAAACGGTCAAATGAGTACAGTTAGCCAAATGGGTAATGGTAATACTTCTACCGTAACTCAAAGCAACTAGGATAAAAATTTAGAAAAGGGTAGTTTCAATAACTACCCTTTTTCAATTCAATGAAAGCATTTATAATAGTTTTAATTAGTTTATTATACACATTCTTTCCAAAATTAAACCGAAGTGTTATTCAGTCTTTATAGGTTTTTTTGTTAATAACATCAGAATAACGATTTTTTAGGTTCCCTGTCGAAAAATTCTTAAATCTCTATTGAAATAGTTTAATTTAGTTTTGCAATAAGGAATAACCCTACTTCTTCCCAAGCGCTGCCCCACACATTACATTCATTTATTATTTGACACATATTAATAAATGTGTTAAAAAACCATTATTTATTAATCTTTTAATTCTTCAAAAATGAAAAAAGTAATTTTAGGAACAGCAGCTTTAATTTGTGGTGCTGTAACATTCGCTCAAAACAATGATAGCGATGTAAATCAAAACGGAAATGCCAACTCGGCCGCTGTTACTCAAGTTGGAGCAGCAAATCTTTCAGAAATCACTCAAGAAGGTGGGGACAGTGGTGAAAATGCAAATCACGAAGCTACAGTAAACCAGTCTGGAACTGGGAATGAGTCTTTTCTTGTTCAGATTGATGATGATAATATCGCTTATATTAATCAAGCCGGTGATCTTAATGGTTCTAGATGTGTACCAGGAAGGTTCTTCTCATCTTGCGAATGTAGATCAGGACTGGTATCCTCAATTCAGCACTTGTTACCCAATTGGGAGATGCGGGTTCAACTGAACCAAATAATGTTGTTGATATAGATCAAATTGGAATTCTTAATAGTGCTAGTGTATTTCAGGATGGGGAGTTAAATTCCTCGGTAGTACTTCAGGAAGGGAATTTAAATGGAGCTCAAGTTGAACAAATTGGATCTGGTAATTCTGGAGATATTCGCCAGTGGGGTGATAATAATTCTGCTTTCCAATTTCAGGGAAATCCATCTGTTAGAATTAGGCACTGATAATACTGCTATAATTGAACAGGGAGAAGCTTTAACTGGATGGCAAAGTGCGCAAAATAGCTTTGCGCAACAAGAACAATATGGAGAGGCAAATTATGCGAAAATTACACAAAGAGGAAATACGCAATCAGCTATTCAGGCGGAATTGGTGAGGAAAATGAAGTAATGCCTACCAGGGTAATGATAATAACTTTTCTACGCCAGGATCAGGAATTGGTAATGGTAACTATGCCAATACTCAACAATATTTTAGCGGAAATATTTCTTTCCAGGAACAATCTGGTGATGATAACTATGCCAATACCGCCAAACAGGAGCTGGAGCAGGATTAACTTCTCTACTTTAACTCAGTCTGGTGATAATAACTTTGCAATGCACAGACAAAATGGTTTATCGAACGATGCAAGCTACCACTCAGGTAGGAGATATGCATAACTAGTAATATCAATCAGGTAGGTAATAATAATAGTGCATCTGTGCTTCAAAGTATTATGACTAGAGATGTCCAGCAATGTTCCAGTTGAGCGAGAGCGCTATTACTGGAATCAGTAAGGTCAAGCATTAGTTTCTAATAAAATAATAATGACAATTATGAAAAAAATAATTTTAAGCTTAAGTGCTTTAACTATTAGTGCAGCGATGTTCGCTCAATCTAACGAGAGTGATGTAGACCAAAATGGAGATTTAAATTCTGCTGTTGTTACACCAGGTAGGAATGAGTAACGATGCCACTACAGACCAGGATGGTACAAGTAATGAATCAGATATAGATCAGGAAGGTGAAGCTAATATAGCGGTGATCCTTCAGGCTGGAACATCAAATGCTGCGGTTGCAACTCAAGATGGGGCAATGAATGATGCTCGTATAGACCAGGCTGGTGAAGATCATGAGGCTTACCAGGAACAAAGCGGGGATAATAACCGCGCTAATACTTTCCAAAGAGGTTGGGAAAATACATCATCCCAAATGCAAATGGGAGATCGTAACCAGGGAGTGATAGTACAAAACCAGGGAGATAACCTTGCCGTACAAATGCAGTCAGGTGCCGGTAACTTTGGTCAACTAAACCAAAATCATTTTGGAGCCGGAGGTTCTAATGAAGGCTACCAGGTTCAGGTTGGAGAGGATAACGGAGCATATATCTATCAGGCCTCTCAGTATGGAAATGGCACTAATAATTCTACAGCTGCACAGGTTCAGATGGGTGAGGATAACTATGCTAAGATAGAGCAGCAGGGTAATAATCATGTTTCTGTACAAATGCAATTTGGGATTGGAAACGAGGCTCACGATCTTCAAAAAGGAGCTGGCGAAGAATCTTTAGTAATGCAGTCTGGAATGGATAACTTAAGTATGGTAGAGCAAAACGGTTGGGGGCATGATTCAATGGTTACTCAATTAGGAAGCAACCACGATAGTGATGTATTCCAAACCGGTGGACAAAACTCTTCTGAAGTTTTCCAGTCTAATGGTGGTGGAATGATTGCGAATTAAAATTTTTAAATTAAAAGAGCGGTATGTTAAACATGCCGCTTTTTTTTAATATTTTTATAAAGAAAATGAAAACAACTATACTAAATATCATATTTTTATTTTGTACGCTAGGGGTTTTTTCTCAAATTGAAAATATTCCCAAGCCTTCATTATTGGAAATGCAAATGTTCTCAGAAAACTTTGAACCGGTAAAAACTACTTCGGTAAAAACTTTAAATGAAAATAGAGTTTTTATTCAGCAGGTGGGAGAGGGGAATAATATAGACGCTACTATTAGATCTCAAAGTAGTAATGTTTCCTATAACCAAAATGGAGACTTTAATTATATTGGAATAAAAGTAAATGTTGAAGATTATACAAGCACTATAAACCAACAGGGTAATAATAACAACTTTTTTGATCAAATATATAATACCAATGCCGCTGCTTCAATTGAGCTTAATCAAACCGGTGACAACCTACATTTTGAGCGATTTGGGTCTAATGATATAGGAGATAATTTACAATTTAATATGACGGGGGACTCCCGAACTATTGTTGTAAGAAATTTTAATTAAGCTTTTAGTTTATGAAAGTTTTTGTTTGCATAATTTGTTTATGTATGCCTGCATTTTTATGTGGTCAAAACTTTAATTCTGAGGTAGAAGCAATAATTAATACCAACGATAATAAAAACGATATTCTGGAGGTTACGGGGATAGCACAAAATAAAACCAATGTTAGTTATGGCTTGCGGTACGAATTATCTGTTATTACTTCCAATCCTAAAGTCTCCAATAATTCATCAAAAAATTCTCAGTCCGGCTTTTTTACTTTAGAGCCTTATGAAACCAGTACGCTTTCTACTACTTCGGTTTCAATAAATCCACAAATGCAAACCATTATATTGTTGCTTATTTATGATGAGGAAGATGAATTGCTTGGTACAGCCAGAAAAGTATACAAGGCTTTAAGCCAGGCTGCAAAAAATGAAGAGTTGTCTTATAAAAAAGATAATGAAGGTATTCAGCTTTATGGTTTGGTAACTGAAAATACAAAAACCAAACCCGGAAAAGATTTTTATGATTTCTTCTATCAAAAATACCAGTTAAGTCAGAATCCAGAGAATAAAATAATTGAAATAGACGAAATGATAAGTTTTGGGCGAACTACAAAGATCATGGTGAAGATTGAAAATCAAATAGTATTTCAATTTTATTCCCGGCCAAAACTGGATTATCTAGAAGAAATGGCTGGAGTAGCCTTACAAAGAGTAAACCGCTACTTTCAGAATTTAAGAAGACAGAAACAGCAAATTATGCAATACTAACCCAAACTATTATAAATGAAACCAATTTTATCATTAATCTTTATCCTGGGGTGTTTTTTTACATCAAATGCACAGGATTTAGTTTATCGACCTACCAACCCCGCTTTTGGGGGGAATCCTTATAATTACCAATGGCTATTAAGTTCTGCTGAAGCTCAAAATAGTTTCAAAGATCCTAATGCAACTTCAGGAAGAGAACAACAATCAGAATTAGAAAGGTTTACTTCCAGTCTAAACTCACAGTTGCTGGGTCAGGTTACACGAAGATTATTTACCGATCAGTTTGGGCAGGGCGCTCTTGAAGAAGGAACGTATTCTTTTGGAAGCCTGGCTGTAGATATTTATCCATCTAACGAAGGTTTGGTAATAAATATTTTAGATACCGAAACAGGAGAGCAAACCCAGGTAATAATTCCAAATTAAGCAACTATGAATTTATATAAATTATCGTTCATGGCTGTATTGGTATGTCTTTCCACTTCCTGTGGTTCCTATTTAAGTCAGCCTGTAGATTTTGAAGCTCCTCGTGCAGGAGAGATTTCAGAAACAACAAAAAATTTAAGAAACTTACCGGAACCCGAGGAAAAGGTTGTAGTAGGCGTCTATAATTTCAGAGATTTAACCGGGCAATATAAACCTTCAGAAGTAGGGAGTACGTTTAGTACCGCGGTGACCCAGGGAGCTACTTCTATTCTTGTTAAAGCCCTGGAAGATTCAGGCTGGTTTACAGCTATTGAAAGAGAAAATATTGGAAACCTATTAAACGAGAGAAATATTATTAGGTCTACTCGCCAGGAATATCAGGGAGGTAATAATAACGAACCACAGCTGCCACCGTTATTATACGCAGGAATATTATTGGAAGGTGGAATTGTATCTTATGACACTAATATAATGACCGGCGGTTTAGGTGCTCGTTACCTTGGTGTAGGCGCCTCTACCCAATATAGACAGGATAGGGTAACCATTTATTTGAGAGCTATTTCTACTTCAAGCGGTAAAATATTGAAAAACGTTTATATTTCTAAAACCATCCTTTCTCAAGCTCTTGATGCAAGTTTGTTTAAATACGTTAGTTTTCAGCGTTTGTTAGAAGCTGAAACCGGTTTTACAAGAAATGAACCTGTACAAATAGCTGTAAAAGAAGCTATAGAAAAGGCTGTTGAAGGTTTAATCGTTGAAGGTATAGAAGACAAGATCTGGTCTCCAAAAGAAGGGGAAGCAGCATCGCAACAGTTAATTGAGGACTACAGAAATGATAAGGATGAAGAAGAGTTAACAGGACTTTATAATAGAAAGTATTTTGAAAGAAAATATAGTAGCGCCATAGGGATTAGTTTAGGCGGCTCTTTATTAAGTGCTGATTTTTCTGATAATAACTTAGCACCTCAATTAACTATAGATTATAAGAATGATATTTATCGATCCTTAGCGCTTCAGTTAAGTGGAAGTGTATTTGAGTTAAATAGCGGGGAAGCTTTTACCGAAACCTTTGCGGGGCTTGATGCCGGCTTAAATTATACTTTATTGCCCAATGATAAATTGACTCCATATGTTCAGGCTGGTGCAGGATTTTTGACCAGGCTTTCAGAAACCGATGTCCCAGATGCGAAAAATAATTTTTTCAAATTTCAATATGGACTCGGTATGGAATATCTAATTAAAGATAATCTGGGTCTAAAAGCTTTTGGGACTCATAATATAACACTTAGCGACGAATTGGATTATACAATAAATGGAACTCGAGACGACCACTATTTCAATTTCGGTATTGGCGTAAATTTCTATTTAGGAGGTACTAAAAATAATAATTAAAAATTATGAAAAGCATAAAATATATTTTCACGCTTTTTTTGGCGATAGTAGTTTCTGGTTGTAGTGAAGAAACAATAGATAATGTACAAATAGGCACTATTACCGGTACAGTGGTGACCGAAGGGAATTTTGAACCCATAGAGAATGTTAGGATATCAACCAATCCCGCTAGCTCCACAGTTTTTACAGATGAAAATGGAGAATTTGAATTAAGAAATGTACCGGCTGCCGAATACTCTGTGCAGGCTCGAAAAGATAGTTTGCTTACTCAATTTCAGGGCGTAGAGATAATTCCCGATGGTGAGGTAAATATAGTTTTTGAAATGAAACCTGAAACAGCCAACAACCTTGCTCCTAAAGCTCCAATGCTGGTGTCTCCCGAAAATAATAGCGAAGGACTTTCTCGAAATATAACATTCACCTGGACTTCAGAAAATGTGGATGACGATGATCTAAATTACCAATTGGAAATTAGAAACGACCGCAACAACAATGTGCAAACATATTCCAATATAACGGACACTACTTATACTGTAGATGATTTAAATTATGGTTATAAATATTTTTGGCAGGTAAGAGTTAACGATAGTGTAAACGAAGATGTTTTAAGCGAGGTGAATACTTTTAGTACGCTGGAATTTCCTAAAAGTAGGATTGCTTACGTAAAGAAGATAAATGGTAATAATGTGATTTTCTCTCGTGATCTAAATGAAAATGAATATCAATTGACTTCAGCAGACCATAATAGTTTTAGACCTAGAAAAAATCATCGTACCGATAAAATTGCATTTTTAAGAACTATTGGGAGTCAAACTCACCTCTTTACTATGAATTTAGATGGCTCGGGTCAAAAACAAATTACCAGCAATATACCTGTGAACGGTTTCAATTTAGATAAAGTTGATTTTTCCTGGGCCAATGATGGTGCAAGCCTTGTTTACCCGAATTTTAGTAAGCTTTATAGAGTAAATGCAACCGGTGATGGTACTACGCAAATTTATAGTGAACCTAATGGCAAGTTTATTACAGAAGTAGATGTGAGTAATGATAATTCCAGGATAGCGCTATTGGTAAACGATGCTAATGGATACAATGCTTCTATATATTTAATAAACAATGAAGGGCAGAAAACAAATACAATTGTTTCAAATGTAGATGGGGCACTTGGCGGCCTAAACCTCTCTGTTAATAATAATATGGTATTATATACAAGAGATGTTTCCGGTTTTGAAAGCGAAGATTATCGCCAGCTTAACTCGCAATTATTTGTTTACAATATAAACACCCAGGAAGCTTTAAATATTAGTGATAACAAACCTGATGGAACAAATGATTTAGATCCCAGGTTTTCTCCAAACGAAGCTGAAGTTATTTTTGTAAATACCTCAAACGATGGTATTTCTCAGAATGATATATATACTGTAGAAATAAACCCTGGCAACGTTGATGAAAATAGAACCTTATTGTACGAAAATGCATTTATGCCCGATTGGGAGTAAAAAAATGTTTTTATAATTTAGGCTGAAAAGCGGTAGCGAATTATTTGCTATCGCTTTTTTATTTTATAATACTTCAGTGACTAATCTAATCTGTTTATCTTTGGGGCTTTAATACAGGAATTATGAGTCAGGAAGTAAGCAAAAGATACGCCCAGCGCGGAGTTTCAGCAGGAAAAGAAGATGTGCACAATGCCATTAAAAATGTAGATAAAGGTTTATTTCCTAAAGCATTTTGTAAAATCGTGCCCGATTATCTTACCGGAAGCAACGAGCATTGCCTAATTATGCACGCCGATGGCGCAGGCACAAAATCTTCGCTTGCTTATATGTATTGGAAAGAAACCGGAGATCTTTCGGTTTGGAAAGGAATTGCGCAAGATGCTTTAATAATGAATATAGACGACCTGCTTTGTGTAGGCGCTATAGATAATATTATGCTTTCTTCAACCATTGGGCGAAACAAAAATAAAATTCCTGGAGATGTGATTTCAGCTATAATCAATGGGACCGAAGAGTTGATTGCTGAATTAAAAGAATTTGGTGTTGAAATTCATTCTACCGGTGGCGAAACTGCCGATGTTGGCGATTTGGTGAGAACTATTATTGTAGATTCTACCGTAACCGCCAGGATGAAAAAGTCTGAAGTGATCGATAATGCTAATATTAAACCTGGGAATGTAATTGTTGGTTTATCCTCTTCGGGGCAGGCTTCTTATGAAAAGGAATATAACGGCGGAATGGGCAGTAACGGACTTACTTCTGCGCGCCACGATGTTTTTTCTAAGATCTTAGCGGAAAAATATCCTGAAAGTTTTGATAACGATATTCCTGAAGATTTGATCTATTCGGGGACTAAATCTTTAACCGATAAGGTTGAAAATTCACCTTTAGATGCCGGGAAATTAGTGCTTTCTCCAACCCGAACTTACGCACCGATTATTAAGAAAATACTTTCTAAATTCAGCAATAAAGAAATTAACGGGATGGTGCATTGCAGTGGAGGTGCCCAAACCAAAATCCTTCATTTTATAGATAATTTGCATATTGTGAAAGACAATATGTTTGATGTGCCGCCACTTTTCAAACTTATTCAGCAGGAAAGTAAAACCGACTGGAAAGAAATGTACCAGGTTTTTAATATGGGGCATCGAATGGAGCTTTATGTAAATCCTGAGATTGCCGATGAGATTATAGCTATTTCCAAATCTTTTAACGTAGATGCACAAATTGTGGGTAGGGTAGAAGCTTCAGAAGAAAAGAAACTTACTATAAAAAGTGAGTTCGGGGAGTTTCAGTATTAATTTCTGTTTGTAATTCCTGGCTATTCGAGCTGTAAATTTAAACAGACTTATGGCTTACTTTTTGTAACACGGAAATTATT
This sequence comes from uncultured Flavobacteriaceae bacterium, assembly GCA_963727565.1. Lineage (GTDB taxonomy): Bacteria > Bacteroidota > Bacteroidia > Flavobacteriales > Flavobacteriaceae > Salegentibacter. The sequence continues at coordinate 556,273 of CAVSGU010000004.1, read as the reverse complement.
ATCCGTTTTTCTTTGAATTAAACTTATTTCGGGTTGTTGGGGCTTAAAACCGGATTATTTAGATGATTTTCAAATATTTTAAATAAAATATTTGTGCTTCTTAAACTTTAAAAATATATCCTTTTGGCGAATACACGGAATTTCTATAGCTCTAAATTTATAATTATATCTACAGTATTCTGGGTTATTATTAATCTACTCAGTATCTATTTTTTAGATGAAGAAATTAGCAGGTGGTTTAGAGTAGCAAGTTCGCTTTATTTTGTAATATGGAGTTTCTCCTTCGGAATTTTCAAGTCCAAAATGGACTATGTTTTAGTGTCCTATTTAATTTGCGACATCTCGTTAGTGTATTATGAAATTCAGGTTTTTAATTTTATAACATTCCTCGCCAGGTCGCTTATTTTCTCTTTATTAATTTTCATTGTCTTTCCTAAAGATTCGATCTGTAAAATTTAAGTTTTTTGAATTGATACTGGGGATTTCCGTGGTAGCGATCAATATTTATTTATTGTTTGAATTGTTAGCTATGGTGCCTGAAGCATTTATATACGATTATTTCTATCCGGTATATTTAGCGCTCACACTATTGACCATATTATTGGTTGGGGTTGCGTTCACTTATAATAATATATTTAGTAATAAAAGAAGTTTTTATTTTCTACTGGCTGCACTTTTTCTGGCCCTCTCTGATTTTAATTTCTTTATCGCAATCTACCTGGATGTGCCGGTATTTTACTACCCTGATAGGTTTTTCCATATTCTCGCTTTAGGATTACTACTTCTCTTTTGGATAAAACCTATAGAAGATTCTAACAACAATAATCTGGCGCAAAGAGAGGTTTAAGCTCAAGTTTAGCCTGAGTAGTTATCTTAAATGAATTGAATTCAATATAGTGTTCCCGCTTTAAGGTAATTGTAATCTTCCAACTCGCTGGTTTTGCCAATCAATTTAGTACTGCCATTTTTTAGCAGGTAAAGTTCGTCACTGGTATCTAAAATATGCCGATACATATGATCGGTAAGAATTATAGCTTTTTCTTTCTTTAATTCCTGAATTAAGTTTTTAATTTTTTCAATATAAAGCGGGGAAAGATGTGAAAAAGGTTCGTCTAAAAGAATAAGTTTAGCTCTGCTATTTAGGCAAATATAAATTTCTATAACACGCCGCTGCCCACCTGAAAATTCCCGCATTCCAGCTTTTCTATAGCTTCTAAACTCAGGGAAGTCCTGTAGAAATCCATTTACATCTACCTTAAAAAGTTGAAAGCAAGTTTCAAGCTTCATTTTTGGCGGAATAAAATTTTGCTGTGGTAAATATGTTACCATTCCGTATTTAAAAAGTGGCTTCAGATAAGGTTTTTTATCAATCCTAATCAGTTTGTGCCTGGGTTTTAAGCTTCCGAAGAAAATATTGAGCAAACTACTTTTTCCAGAACCATTAGCTCCCAGTATACCGGTTATCATTCCTGTTTCTGCTTTTAGGTAGACCCCGTTTAGGATTTGCTTTTCGGCAAAATAAAGCTCAACATTATCAATTTCGAAGATCATAATATTAGAGAATAAATTCCGGCGGAAAGTATGATGAAAATAAAATCCAGGAGAAAGGCGAAAACAAAAAGCCTTATGCTGCCCAGGGAAAGGTTTTGGTAAAAGTAAAGCTGGTGTTTGTAGGAAGTTTTATATAAATAGAATATCAGGGCCCCAAGAAAGAGTTTGAATAACACGATAAATACTACAGGATTTCCGAAAAACAGGAAAAAGAAATTCAATAAAATAGACCCCAAAATAAATTGTCGGTAAAAATATAAGATCGCCCTGGTTTTGCTTATCATTTAATCCTCTTGGAGATTTCAATTTACAATTCTTTTTTCAATCTTATAAATCAATCAATTTATCGTAAATTTGTGTTCCTAAAAATCAGAGTGATTATATGATCGAGAAGCTTAATATAGTAAAGCAGCGTTTTGATGAGGTGAATGATTTAATTATTCAGCCCGATGTGATAGCAGATCAAAAGCGATATATAGAACTAAATAAAGAATATAAAGACCTTAGGGCTTTAATGGATGAGCGCGAAAAATATTTGGAGTTCACCAATAATATTGAAGAAGCTAAGGAAATTATTGCCGACGGCAGCGATCCTGAAATGACCGAAATGGCCAAAATGCAGTTGGAAGAAGCCGAAAAGGAAGTTCCGAAGCTGGAAGAAAAGATAAGGATGATGTTGGTTCCTAAAGATCCAGACGATGCCAAGAACGTAGTAATAGAAATTAGAGCCGGTACCGGTGGGGATGAGGCTAGTATTTTTGCCGGAGATCTTTATAGAATGTATACCAAATATGTAGAAAGCAAAGGCTGGAAGCATAATATTGTAGATTATAGTGAAGGTACCAGTGGCGGATTTAAAGAGATGATCTTTGAAGTTTCTGGTGAAGATGTTTATGGTACAATGAAGTTTGAAGCCGGTGTACACCGTGTGCAGCGTGTTCCGCAAACTGAAACCCAGGGTCGTGTGCATACCTCGGCCGCTACCGTAATGGTGCTACCTGAAGCTGAAGAATTTGATGTAGAGATAGATCCAAAAGAAGTAAGAATAGATTATTTCTGTTCTTCCGGTCCCGGTGGGCAATCGGTGAACACTACCTATTCTGCCGTGCGTTTAACTCACGAACCAACAGGTTTGGTGGCACAGTGCCAGGATCAAAAATCACAGCATAAGAACAAGGAGAAAGCTTTTAGAGTATTACGTTCCCGTTTATATGAAATGGAACTTGCTAAAAAGCAGGAAGCCGATGCTGCCAAAAGAAACTCTATGGTTTCCAGTGGTGACCGTAGTGCGAAAATTAGAACCTATAACTATTCCCAGGGAAGGGTTACAGATCACCGTATAAACCTAACTCTTTATGATCTTTCAAATATCATAAATGGGGATATTCAGAAAATACTTGACGAATTGCGATTTGTAGAAAATACAGAGAAGCTTAAAGAAAATTCAGATATATTTTAAAATGTCACCTCCGCGTAGGCGGAGGTCTCTTGTTTTAAGTATGACAAATACTTTATTTTAAGAATTACTTTCCGCGAAAGCGGAATTTTCTTTTTATATTTTAAACCATATTAATTACAAAAAACTAACCTATGTCCCCGCAAGAATTAACTGAACAGATCTTTAAAAAGAAATCGTTTTTATGTGTGGGACTTGATGTAGATATAGACAGGATCCCGACCTATTTGTTATCTGAAGAAGATCCTATTTATGAATTCAATAAAGCGATTATAGACGCTACGCATAAATTTTGCGTGGCTTATAAGCCGAATATCGCTTTTTATGAAGCCAACGGTGTGGAAGGCTGGCAGGCTTTAGAAAAAACAATCAATTACCTTCACCACGAATATCCTGAAATTTATACCATTGCTGATGCTAAACGCGGTGATATAGGGAACACTTCCAGGATGTACGCGAAAACTTTTCTCCAGGATCTTGGTTTCGATTCGGTAACTGTAGCGCCTTATATGGGGAAAGATTCAGTAGAGCCATTTCTGGAGTTTGAAAATAGGCAGGCAATATTATTGGCCTTAACTTCTAATGAGGGTGCTTTCGATTTTCAGACACAACAAATAGACGGGGAAGAGCTTTATAAGAAAGTGCTTAAAACTTCTAAGACCTGGAAGAATTCCGAGAGGTTAATGTATGTGGTTGGTGCTACTAAAGCTGAATACTTAAAAGAAATACGGGAAATAATTCCTGAAAACTTTATTTTGGTTCCCGGTGTTGGCGCGCAGGGCGGAAAACTGGAAGACGTATGTAAATACGGAATGACAAAAAATGTAGGATTACTGGTAAACTCTTCCCGAAAGATTATTTACGCTTCAGAATCTTCAAATTTCGCTGAAATTGCCGGAGCCAAAGCTGAAGTACTTCAGCAACAAATGGCAGAAGAGTTGAGTCAACTTTAAAGCGCTAACATGGAAGTGATAGATCAATTACAAAGAAAGATTTCTCTTCCAAACATTCCTAAGCGAATTATCTCTTTGGTGCCCAGTCAAACCGAACTTCTTGTAGATTTAGGTTTGGAGGAAAACCTGGTAGGCGTCACTAAATTCTGCGTTCATCCCAAATACCTTCGGAAAACCAAAACCATAGTAGGTGGGACAAAACAAGTAAAGCTTGAAAAAATAAAAGCGCTAGATCCTGATATTATTCTTTGCAATAAAGAGGAGAATACTCAAGAAATGGTGGCGGAGCTGGAAGAAATTGCTCCCGTACACGTTTCAGATATTGTAAAAATTGAAGATGCTTTTGAATTGATGAATCAATATGGTGAGATCTTTCAAAAAGAAGCTTTAGTGGGAACAATGGTGAATTCTGTTAGAGACAAGATTGCTGTTCTTCAAGAAAAACTTCGGGATAAACCGGTGAAAAAAGTAGCGTATTTTATTTGGAAAAAACCCTTAATGGTTGCTGGGAAAGACACTTTTATAGATGAACTTTTAAAACTGAATAAGTTTGAAAATGTGTTTAAGGAATCAAGATATCCAGAAACAACTCTTGAAGAATTAAAGGCTAAAAACCCTGATTTATTATTGCTTTCGTCTGAGCCATTTCCGTTCGAGGAAAAGCATAAAAAATATTTTTCAACCTTAAATATTGAAATTAAACTGGTAGATGGTGAGTATTTTAGTTGGTATGGATCGCGATTAATAGAAGCAATAGATTATTTTAAAACGCTTCACGTTTAATAATCTATTTTATCGTACTGCATTCTTCTAAGCTCCTCTAGAATTTTTTTTGCTCTCTCATTCAATCGGTCACTTTCCTCTTTATCGGTAAGTGCTAATTTATAAGATTTGTGCATAAGATGGGTATACTTATCACAAAGGCATTCTTCTGTAGATTTTGTTTCAAAGATTTTGAACATAACACTGTTTTCGTCTCTGATGCAAATATAAGATGCACACCCGCAAAGGATTGCTAAGTCTGCGTTAATCTTAGTGTAAAATATCTTTCCTAATTCGATAATATGTTAAAAAAATTAGACAAACGTTTTCTCTGGAAGGTTTGTCTAATTTTTAGTATACAACATTAAACTAATATTGGCTGTCTTGTAGCGCAAATACTCGTTGTAAAAGATTAGTAGTTCTTGCTGAAACTTTTTCTCTAATCTCTTTTTCCTCAACCGCGATCATGGTGTAAACTCCTTCAAGTGCCTGGTTGGTAACATAATCTGCAAGGTCTGGATTTACATTGCTGGTAAGGGGCAGGCTATTATACCGGTTAATAATATTGCTCCAAACTTGAGTGGCACCAACTTTTTCGAGTGAATTGGTCACTACAGGATTAAATTTGCTGTAAAGTGGTTCTTCGGTTTTACCGGTAAGATATAAAGTGGCCGCATTATCCTGGCCTAATAAAATATTTCTGGCATCATTAAAAGTGATCTCTTGCACGGCGTTTACAAAAATTGGAGTAGCTTCTTTAACTGCCTCTTCCGCAGCCCTGTTTAATACTTTTAAGCCTTCATCGGCTAAGGCATCTAAGCCAACATCGCGTAAAGTTTTGTCAACTTTTTGTAATTCTGGTGGTAAAGTAATTCTTACTAATTCATTGTTGTAGAACCCATTTTCTTCGGTGAGTTTAGTTACTTGCTTTTCAATTCCCATATCTAAAGCCTGGCGTAAACCTGAAGCTATTTCAGTATTACTAACGCCTGCTTGGGGGTAATTTTCGGCTATTGTTTGTAATTCGGCACAGGAAGAAAATATAAGTACACTAAAAACGAGAATGATCTTTTTCATAGGAATGCTTTTTACTCGATAATCGAGATTTAAATATTTAAAGGCTTGCCTGGATATCAAAAAAATCCATCTTATATATCACAAGCTTGCCCAGGTTCTTATTTTTCAAAGATATAAATTTAAAAATGGGAGCCTGAGAATCACTTTTTGACTTTCTTTAATCAAGCTATTTTTGCTTATAAAATCCTCATAAAAAACTTAAAATTTCAATATTTGGTTGCGATTTTCTTAAATTGCAGGTCCAAAATTCAGAGATAATTAGCAATGGAACAACAAAAGCCATATACCCCTAAAAATAAAATAAGAATTGTAACCGCAGCTTCGCTTTTTGATGGGCACGATGCAGCCATTAATATAATGCGCCGCATCATCCAGTCTACCGGAGTTGAGGTAATTCACCTTGGTCACGACCGTAGTGTAGACGAGGTGGTGAATTGCGCCATCCAGGAAGATGCGCAGGCTATCGCGATGACTTCCTACCAGGGTGGTCACACCGAATATTTTAAATATATGCACGATTTGCTTCAGGAGAAAAACGCCGGTCATATCGCTATTTTTGGCGGTGGTGGTGGAGTAATTCTTCCTGAAGAAATTAAAGAATTGATGGATTACGGAATAACCCGAATTTACTCGCCAGATGATGGTCGTGAAATGGGACTCCAGGGAATGATCAATGATATGGTGAAGCGGGTAGATACTGAAACTCGCGATTTGGTTGAAGAAAAATCTGTTGCTGAAGATTTAAAAAATAAGAATGTAAATACCATTTCCAGGCTAATTTCCCTTGCTGAAAATAAACACGATTCTTTTCTACAACATTTTGAACCTTTAAGAGAAGAAACCGGTAAAAGCGAAATTCCTGTTCTTGGAATTACGGGAACCGGTGGTTCAGGAAAATCCAGTTTGGTAGACGAATTAGTACGCCGATTTTTAGGTGATTTTCCTGAGAAAAATATCGGGATAATTTCTGTAGATCCTTCTAAAAGGAAGACCGGCGGCGCTTTGCTGGGAGATAGAATTAGGATGAATGCCATAAACAATAAACACGTTTATATGCGTTCCCTGGCTACCCGCCAATCTAACCTGGCACTTTCTAAACACGTGGCTGAAGCCGTTGAGGTTTTAAAAGCTGCTGAATTCGATTTGATTATTCTGGAAACTTCCGGAATTGGGCAGAGTGATACCGAAATTATGGATCATTCTGACGTTGCTCTATACGTGATGACGCCGGAATTTGGTGCAGCTACGCAGTTAGAGAAAATCGATATGCTTGATTTTGCCGATTTAGTGGCTATCAATAAATTCGATAAACGTGGGGCACAGGATGCTTTGCGTGATGTGAAAAAGCAATATCAGCGAAATCACCAATTATGGCATGAAGATGCTGAAAAACTACCGGTTTTTGGAACCATCGCATCTCAGTTTAACGATCCGGGGATGAATACCCTGTATCGTCAAATTATGGATAAGATTGCTGAAAAAACCAAAGCCGATCTTAATTCTACTTTTGAGATTTCAGCAGAAATGAGTGAGAAGATCTTTGTAATTCCACCGAAACGAACTCGTTATCTTTCAGAAATTGCTGAAAATAACAGAAGCTATGACGAGAAAGCTGCAAACCAGGCTGAAGTAGCTCAAAAACTTTACGGAGTTTTTAAAACTATCGAGTCGGTTTCTGGTTTAGAAATGACAAATAATCAATCTAAATATTTAGAAAAACACGGCATTAACCAGGAGGAAATAAATGAGTTTGCTGAAGATTCCCAAAAGGATTTTCTAAAACTTCTTTTTGCAGAATTTGATCGTGTAAAAATGGACCTCGATCCTTATAACTGGGAAGTGATACAGAGCTGGCAGGAGAAGGTGAATAAATATGTAGAACCTGTTTATTCCTTTAAAGTTCGTGATAAAGAGATAAAAATAGATACGCATACCGAGTCTCTTTCGCATACTCAAATTCCAAAAGTTTCGCTTCCAAAATATAAAGCCTGGGGCGATATATTAAAATGGTGTCTTCAGGAAAATGTACCGGGAGAATTTCCATATACCGCAGGTCTTTATCCGTTTAAGAGACAGGGCGAAGATCCTACAAGAATGTTTGCCGGTGAAGGTGGGCCAGAGCGTACCAACCGCCGATTTCATTATGTAAGTATGGGCTTACCCGCAAAAAGGCTTTCTACCGCTTTTGATTCGGTAACACTTTACGGAAATGATCCAGATGAACGTCCCGATATTTATGGAAAAATTGGAAATTCCGGGGTGTCTATTTGCTGTTTGGATGATGCTAAAAAACTGTATTCCGGCTTTGATCTGGCAGATGCTATGACATCGGTAAGTATGACGATAAATGGACCGGCGCCAATGTTGCTTGGTTTCTTTATGAATGCGGCCATAGATCAGCAATGTGAGAAATACATTAAAGAAAACGGACTGGAGGATAAAGTTGAAGCAAAATATAAAGAACTTTATGACGATCGTGATCTAGATCGTCCCGTTTATCGCGGGGAATTGCCCGAAGGAAACAACGGACTTGGACTTAATGCTTTTAGGACTTACCGGAGACCAGGTTCTGCCGGCAGAGGTTTACGAAGAAATAAAAGAGAAAACTATTAGCGTGGTTCGCGGAACCGTTCAGGCTGATATTTTAAAAGAAGACCAGGCGCAAAATACCTGTATCTTTTCTACGGAATTCGCTTTGCGTTTAATGGGAGATGTTCAGGAATATTTTATTAAAGAAAAAGTAAGAAACTTCTATTCGGTTTCAATTTCAGGATATCATATTGCTGAAGCGGGAGCAAACCCGATTACACAGTTAGCATTTACCCTGGCCAATGGTTTCACTTACGTGGAATATTACTTAAGCAGGGGAATGGATATTAATAAATTCGGCCCAAACCTTTCGTTCTTCTTTTCTAACGGAATAGATCCGGAATATGCGGTAATAGGAAGAGTGGCACGTAAAATTTGGTCTAAAGCAATGAAGCATAAATACGGTGCAAACCCAAGGGCGCAAATGTTGAAATATCATATTCAAACTTCAGGTAGATCGCTGCACGCCCAGGAAATCGACTTTAACGATATTAGAACTACGCTTCAGGCACTTTATGCGATTTATGATAACTGTAATTCATTGCATACCAATGCGTATGATGAAGCGATCACCACGCCAACCGAAGCTTCGGTAAGAAGAGCGATGGCTATTCAGTTAATTATCAATAAAGAACTAGGACTTGCTAAAAACGAGAATCCAATTCAGGGATCATTTCATTATTGAAGAATTAACCGATCTCGTTGAAGAAGCTGTTTTAACCGAATTTGATAGAATTACCGAAAGAGGCGGAGTTCTTGGTGCGATGGAAACGATGTACCAACGTGGAAAAATCCAGGAGGAAAGTCTGCATTATGAAACTTTAAAGCATAATGGCGATTATCCAATTATTGGTGTAAATACGTTCTTAAGTTCTACCGGTTCGCCAACGGTTACTCCGGGAGAAGTAATTAGAGCTACAGAAGAGGAAAAGCAGCATCAGCTTAAAACTTTGAGTACGCTTCACAAAGCCAAAGAAGATTCAGCTGAAGCAGCTTTAGAGAAAATTAAAGAGGCCTCAATTAAAAATGAGAATATTTTTAAAGAATTAATGGAAGCCACCAAAGTTTGCTCCCTGGGGCAAATAACCCAGGCTATGTTTGAAGTTGGCGGGCAGTATAGAAGAAATATGTAAGCAGAGAGCCGCATTCTCAAAGCGAAAAGCTTTGGGAATGCGTGCGAATCGCTTATCCCGATAAGCGCAGCGAATCGGGATCTTATAAAAACGAATGCTTTAAAGCAGTTTATTTGAAAAAAATGAAGCGATGAGCTTAGCGAATCGTGTCTCTAATAGTATTAAATAAAAATCCCAATGGGCGAAAGCCACATTGGGATTTTTCCTTTCAAAACAATTTTTATTTCAGGAATTCAATGCTATAATAAGATAAACCATACCTGAAAATATCCTCAATTTTCTAAAAATGAGATACGTTAATTACTGAATTTTAAGAGGCTTAAAACTTTTATCTTTTTTATTGGTGGGGCTAAAATTTCAGATTAATTTTGCAGATTATTAATTTCAACCTGTAAGTACGTAAGTACCAAAAATATAAATCTATGGAAAATATCTGGTTATATGCCATAGGCGCCTTCACAGCATTTTTCGCGATCAATAATCCGATAGGAAATATCCCGATCTTCCTAAGTCTTACCAAACAGGCAGATGGAAAAAGAAAGCGTTTTATTTCTAAAAAAGCGACTTTCACGGCTTTTGTTATCGTAACAGGATTTGTATTGTTGGGTAAATATATCTTCCAGCTTTTTGGATTAACCATTCCTGCCTTTAAAATTACCGGGGGAATCCTTGTGTTTTTTGTAGGTTTTGAAATGATAAGGGCACAACAATCCAGTATTGATAACCAGACAGAAGTAGATTTTAATGAAGGGATTTCCATTTCTCCACTGGCAATTCCAATTCTTGCCGGTCCGGGAACAATTGTAACTGCAGTAAACTACACGACCACGGCCAGCTATATGGATATGGGAATTATTGTAGCTATGTTTGCTTTAATTATGTTTTTAAATCACCTCGCTTTTATTTCCAGTGAATATTTAGTGCGATTTATAGGTCAGAATAAGATTATTGTGATTGAAAAGATAATGGGGCTAATTATAGCAATTATTGGAACTAATATGCTTATTGAAGGTGTGAAGCTCGCTTTCTTTGAATAGATAGCTAAGCTTAAATTAAGCTTTTCTAAGTTGCTGAATCCAATCAGCGATCATTTTATCAAAAAGATGAATTTCTTTCTTTAGCAGCCCTAAAAACTCACTTTCTCTTACCCCAGAGAACTCCAGGTTTTTACAAAGCGTTTTTAAACTTTTACTTGCCTTTCTAATTTTTCGAATACGTTCTAAACGCGAGCCGTAGTTTTTTGCAGTTGCTACAGAAGCTACACCCGGGGCAAGTTGAAGAGATTCGTTTACAAGATCTCCGGCATACCTGTCTTTTGGACAGGCCGAAAATCCCATTTCCAGCACGTGTTTATCTTGCGTAAAATGCACAGCCATAGCCCTGGAAAGTTTGAAAATTTCCAAAGCTTTCCGGTAAACCGGTGTATGGTAAGAATTATACGAAAAAGCCTGTGACATTAGTAATAAATTTCAGCATAAAATTAAAGAGAAAATAAATAGCTTAACTTCGGCTTTTAAGCTTGAAATTATATTTTACCTTTGATTAAAAGGTATTATTCAAATAAAACTTTAATATGCAAATCGATGAACTTAACTGGGCTATTTTAACGCGCTTGCAGCAAAATGCCAGGTACTCTTTTGCCGAAATTGGGAGGGAGATAGGATTAAGCTCTCCGGCGGTGGCAGAAAGGGTAAAGAAAATGGAAGATGCCGGAATTATAAAAGGCTATAAAACTCAAATCTCTTATCATCAAACCGGCCATCAATTAAAAGCTATAATAACCCTTAGGGCTTTTATGGGAAGATTAAAACCCTTTCTTGAAAAGGTAAAGGAATTCAAAGAGGTAAGTAATTGCTATCGTATTACCGGAAATGAAAATATTATTATGGAAGTTGTTTTACGAGACCAGGCTCATTTAGAAGAATTTATAGACAAACTTATCACTTATGGCGAAACCAAAACTCATATTGTGCTGTCCCAGGTGGTAGAATTCGCACCAATAAATAAAAATGCCACAAAATTATCTTAAATTCTTGTGCATAGCTATTTCTCGTGATTTCTAAATAGATGATTTTCGTGCTGTTTTTTTAGAATTCAGTTAAAATACTTTCTTTTTTGAGTCTATTTTAACTAATTACTCAAAGCTATATTCGGTTTAGTTAAATAATAGCAAATTGTAATTTTATTAATAGCATGACGACTATACTGTAACTATTTTTACAAAAAAGAAATTGCATTATGAGAAAGTATAGTACATTATTCCTAATCGTTGCGGCTTTAACCGGTGCGATAGGATTTTCCGGATTAAATTTTGCCGGTATTGAAGTAGTGAGGGTGTTGTTTTTAATCTTTGCAGATCTACTCGTAGTCTCTTTAGTTGCCCGTCTTTTCTTTAGAGATGACAATTTAAGACTACAACGCGTTAAAAAATAAATCTACCGCCTATATATTTATGAAGCCTTCCTCTTTCGATGAAGGCTTTTTTTATGCACGATCTTTGATATCTATGCTTATATTTATAGTAATTATGTGATATTATGATGAAAAAGATACCTTTTTTAATTTTACTCTTAAGTTTTATTCCTCAATTAGGAATATACACAGGAAATTGAAATTCCTTTAGGTAGAATTGTAGATTCAGTTCCTACTAACGATTCTATTGCAGATAGTTTTGCTTTATATCTTCCGCAAGATTTTGATGAAAAGAAAGAATGGCCGGTAATTTTTGTATTTGATCCTCAAGGTAGGGGAAGGGCAGCTACCCAACTTTTCAGGACGGTGGCAGAAGAGCAATCTTATATTATCGCCGCCTCCAATTTAAACCTAAAGAACGATTCTTTAAAAAATAACATTACTAAAATAGGACCTTTTATTAACCAGGTAGATGGAATGCTGTCTATTGACAGGGAGCAGGTTTATCTAGCAGGTCTTTCTGAAGGTGGGCAACTGGCTACTGCATTGCCATTTATTTACAATAATATCTCTGGAGTATTAGCCGTGGAAAATGCCTGGTTGAATACTGATTATTTGAACTCTAGCAATAAGTTTATGTTTAGCGCAATAGCATGCGAAAGCAGGAGTTCAATGGGTATTCTAAAGGAAATAGAAAGCTATTTTGATAAAGAAAATTATCCTACAGAAATGAATTTCTATACTTGTGAGGAGGAAGTGGAATGGCCTGTTGCCGATGTAATTCAGAACGCTGTGGCAGGTTTTACCTTAAATGCGATAAAGGAAGGAAAAAGGCCTAAAGATCTAGATTTAATAAAGCAACTTTATAATGCTGAAGTGGAATATGCCGAGGTTCTAAGACGCACTCGTAATTATTACCAGGCATTTGAAAAGCTGAAACAGATTGAAGATAAGTATGATGATTTAGGACTGGAAATAGATTTGAGCGACCAGATAAAAAATATTAGGCGGAATAAGGCCTTCAGGCAGCAAAGAAGGGATTATCGCAATGCTATCGCTGAAGAAAATGCCAAACGGGAGGAATATATTTATTATATGGATGCCGATGTAGTGACTTCTAATTTTGAAAATATTGGTTGGTGGGCCGCCCAGGTGCAGGAATTAAAGGAAAATGAAGAAAAATTTAGTGGCCCAAAACAAAATAAGGCAAGCAGGCTTCTTGGTTTTCTGGATAATCTTAGCAAGAGTTACTACGATAGTTATGTGAATTCCCAGGCTAATGCCAGATCAAAAGTATTTGTGAGTATTCTTCGTACCATTTTCGATAAGAATGATCCTGAAGCATATCTTAATATCATTAAAATTGCCGGCCACGATGGCGATCACGAGACAGCTCTCCTGTATCTTGAAGATTTGCTTAAAACCGGATTTAAGGATATGGAGGCATTATATGATATTGAAGGAATTTTAGATCTAAAATTAAGTAAAGCATATAATGATAAAATCAGGGAATATCTTGGGGAAGCCAAATATTATAACGCTGATAGTTAGTCCGAAATTATTTTTTCTGGTTTCCTTAATGCTATCTGTTTCAGCTATTGCTCAGGAAAAAAGTGTGGAGGAATTTCAGCGGGATATGAATGAAAAATTTAGTGATCCCGAACGTACTCCGCTTTCTAAAGATGATTTAGCTGAATTTAAGAACCTGGATTTTTTCGAGATTGATTCAACTTTTAAAGTGAAAGCTCATTTTTTAAGAACTCCGGCTGAAGCTCCTTTTAGAATGCAAACTACCACAAATAGAAAACCTGTTTATGTAAAGTATGGGGAGTTATATTTCAGTATTAAAGGAAAAGATTTTAAACTGGATGTTTTTCAAAATCAGGAGCTAATCTCAGATCCTGAATATTATAATTACCTGTTTCTACCTTTTACAGATCTTACCAATGGCGAAACCACCTACTCCGGCGGACGGTATTTGGACTTAAGGATGCCGGAGGGTGATTCCATTTTTTTAAATTTTAATAAAGCATATAATCCTTATTGTGCTTATAATGGTAAATTTTCATGTCCTATAGTTCCTGCTGAAAATAATTTAGAAATTGCTGTACCAGCAGGCGTTAAGGACTTTAAATAATTTAGAACGCGTAAACCGCAGCCAATACAAAAGATGAAAGGTTATCGGTTCCATCTAGATCCGAATCTAAAAAGACCGGGGATGGAGTATTAGAAACTTTATCCAGGCGTAATTCTGGTTTAATGGTTAGGTTTCCAACAGTGTAATTACCGGTAAGCGTAAAATCTATTGCTTCAGCATCAGCGCCGTAAACAGGGCCGCCATCTTCCAGTTCTTTAAAATATTCTGCTCTTAAACCAATAGCAAAACTATCGGAAGTTTGAAATTGCGGATACAGTGCTGCTCCATAAAACCCTGCGCCATCTGTAGTGTTATACGTGGTGTTAAGACCTAAATAGAAAGCATCGGTAAAATCCCAACCCGTAGTCAAATCTATCTGAAACGTTGCTTCGTCTGAAATTGGCATTTGCTCACCGTATAATAGGTTTAGATATGCGCTTCCATTGGTGTTAGAATACCCTAACTGTCCGCCAAAAGAATATTTTCCGTACGGATTAAATTCTGTCCAGTCTGTAGGATTCATAATGGCCAACATTGCGCTCCAGTTATCATCTATCGTGAAATCTGCTTTAATTCCGGTGTGCGAAAAAGGGCCGTAGGAAAACATATAGGAAGTGGAATAATTGAAATTGGCAGCCGGTGAAATAACTTCATATCCCAGGAAGGTATTGAAATTCCCCAGTGTTAAAGTAACCGCATCTGAAACATTCCAGTAAGCATATAATTGATTTACAATATTGCTGGGAGCGCCTGACGCAAAAACGGCATCTTCTCCACGAGGTCCAAAAACCAGATCGGCCACAAAACCTACTTTCTCTCCTTCGTAACCTAAAATTACATTCGCCATTCCAATAGCGAAACCGGGATCGTTTGCAAAAGAAGAAGCGGGAGCTTGTGGGCCTGCAATAATATCACCGGCTTCATTGTACTCATACTTATTTAGTCCATTAAAATTTGTTCTGAAGTAAGTATCTACAGAACCACTAATACTAAAATTAGACATAAAGCTTTCAACTTTAGTTTCTTCGGTTTCCTGCGCCTGCAAGTTATTTCCGGCAGCAAAACAGATTCCTAAAAGGAATATTTTTCGGATATTTGTAATGGTAAATTTTTTCATAATAAAAGTCTTGTTTAATAAGTTGAAATGTGTTGAGCAAAGCTTTATGAGAGATTTACTTTATAGGAGCGCTCCGCCAAGCGCTCCTTTTTCTTTTTAGAAATTTTAATCTTTATTTATCTATCGTGGACCGTTCCAAATTCGGCATAGGCATCCATACCGTGTTCATGAGCGTCCAGGCCTTCGGTTTCTTCTTTTTCTTCCATTCTTAAGCCCATAGTTGCTTTAATAATAGAGAGAATTACGAATGCAGAAATACAGCAGAAAGCACCAATTATTCCCACGCCCGCCAGCTGGGTAAGAAATTGATCAAAACCGGCCATACTTCCAAAGATTCCTACGGCAAGTGTACCCCAAATTCCGCAAGCAAGGTGAACAGCTACCGCACCAACAGGGTCATCCAGTTTTAGTTTATCAATAAGCGACACCCCAAAAACAATAACTCCTCCCGCTACTAAACCAATAAGCACCGCATCAAAAGGAGACATAAGGTCTGCACCTGCAGTAATCCCTACCAGTCCACCTAGAATTCCGTTCAGGAACATAGTTAGATCATAATTTTTATAAGCAATCGTTGAAACTAAAAAGGCTGATATACCACCGGCCGCTGCAGCAAGACAGGTTGTTACCAGTGTAATAGAGGTCAAAGAAGGATCGGCAGAAAGAACTGAGCCTCCGTTAAACCCGAACCAACCTAACCAAAGGATAAAAACTCCTGCTGTTGCCAAAGGAATATTATGTCCCGGGATTGCATGAGACTGCCCATCTTTTCCAAATTTACCTAAACGAGCTCCCAGTAAATAGATAGCTATTAAAGCTCCCCATCCACCTACGGAATGTACCAGGGTAGAACCGGCAAAATCGTAAAAACCAATTCCGTCTAAGAATCCGCCGCCCCATTTCCAGGAACCTACAATAGGATAAACAATGGTGATATAGATCACAGAGAAAAGCATAAAACTTCCCAGTTTAATTCGTTCTGCTACCGCCCCGGAAACTATAGTAGCCGCAGTTGCCGCAAACATGCCCTGGAATAGGAAATCTGTCCAGTAAGTGTAGCCTTCGTTATAGGCTAAGTCTAAAGATCCGTCTGCCATAGGAGCGCTTAATCCAAAAAGGTCAAAGAAGTAATCCGGAATTACTCCGGCTAGAAATGAGCCCGGATACATTAAATTAAACCCAAGAATAGCGTAGGTTAGTAATCCGGCACATATTATAAATACGTTTTTAAACAGGATATTAATGGCATTCTTTTGTCTTGTAAGTCCAACCTCAAGAAGTGAGAAGCCCAGGTGCATAAAAAAGACCAGGGCGGTACACACCATCATCCAAACATTATTAGTAGTAAGTAATTCCATAAAAGTGATTTTTTATAATGAGTTGATATTTTAAGAAAGAGAGTCTGTTCCTTTTTCTTTAGTTCTTATGCGGTAGGCTTCATCTACCGGTGTAACGAAAATTTTTCCATCTCCCACAGAACCTGTATGAGCGGCTTTTAAAATTGTTTCTACCGTGCTCTCTACATTGTGATCTGATACCACTAAGGAGATCTTGCGCCGTTGAATATCGCTGGTGCTATAAGATACTCCGCGATAAACGTGACCTTGCTTTTCGTTACCTACTCCGGTAACATCCCAATAGCTAAAAAAATTGACTTCGGTTTCGTGAAGTGCTTTCTTAACTTCGTCAAACCTGGACTTTCTAATGATTGCTTCTATTTTTTTCATAAAAACTTGATTTTTAATGGTTATAAAAGTATAAAATTATCATAACACCCATAAAAAAATAGGGTGTTATGCTTAATTAATACGAATAAAACAAAAACAACCCCTAAAAAATTAGGGGTTGTTTTTATAGAAGGCTAAGTTTTACTTTGTTTGTAAATTTTGGGGTGCCGGCTAGGTTAGTTTGGAGAGAAAAAGACCTAAAAAGACAGCTAAAATTCCAAGAATTATGCTTCCAAAAGCATAAAAGAAGAAATTTAGGTAGTCGCCCGAACGTAAAAGTGCTTGATTTTCAAGAGCAAAACTTGAAAAAGTAGTGAAACCGCCGCAAAAACCTACGGCAAGGAATAGTACAAGATTAGAACTAAAGAATTCGTGTCGGGCAGCGAAGCCTAAAATTAGGCCAAGCAATAGACTCCCAAGGATATTTACGGTAAAAGTTCCGTAGGGTAGAAAAAAGGTTTCAGAATTTAAACTTTTACTGATTAGGTAGCGCAATACACTGCCAAGGCCGCCACCCAGAAAAATCAATAATAGTTGTTTAAACATAAGGGTTTATTTAACAGGAATGTAAAGGTGTGTGATCCATTTAGCAGGATTAGCCACTTGTTCTGGAGAAGTTAAATGAACCTCAAAATTTTGAGCATCCTCTATAACTTCAAGATCGTTCTCTGCAATATAATTATAGGCTGTGTCCCAGGCTTCTTTAAGGTTTTTATAGTCGCCTTTTAAAGTGGTTTTCAAGACCTTTTGGTTGGGTATAAATCCGTTTAAGATCTCACTTTCAGCGGGCGTAATTACTTCGCTGGAGGTAAATATTCCTGCTGAAAAAATAGCTGTTCCAGATGTTTCGTTCCATTCATTATAAAGTACAAAAGGATTTCCGTTTTTCTCAATCCCGTTTTCATCCATATAGGTAGAGACTTCGGTAAACATCGGCGCCATCTTTTCATCTACCTGGCTAATTTTACTGGCAGTAGTAGTGTACATATAATAGCCGCCACCGTGCTGAATAACACCATCTACATTAATAGTGTATTTATCCATTTTATTTAAAATGACGCTTTCCATATTATTAAGACCTTTTTGAAATTTTGGACGCATCATTTCTGAAATGCTTTGTTCCTGGAAGGTGAAAGCCAACTTTTCCATAAAACTTTGATGACCTTTAATTCCCCAGGTAACTTCGGTTCCATTTTCAATCTCCTTGAACTCCCAGTAAACATCGCTTGTAGATTCTCCAAAAGAAGTTTTAAAAGTGATTTCCTGTTCAATTTCAGAATAAGGTTTAGCCGCAATAGTTTTTATTTCACCATCACCGGCACTCTCGCTTTTCCAGGAATAAGTAGCACTATCTCCACTGGTTTTCGCTCCGTATTCTATGATCATATCATCGGCTTCAGCAGACCACGGTTCCCAATTTTCCCAGTTTTTAAGTTCGTTAACTTCCTGGAAAACCATTTCTACCGGTGCGGTAATTACTTTAGTTTCTTCTACCTGGTAATCTCCATCTTTTGTGGCGATATAGATAGAACCTGCAATTATCACTATTAAAAGTAAAAAGAAAAGGTATTTTAAAATTTTCATATAGGTTGGTTTAGAAACGAAGATACTTATTTTAACAATATTTGGTAAATAAGATATTTAGGGATTTAAAAAGGTTTTAAGTATAAACAGTAAACCTATAAAGGCCAGAAAAGCCAGGAGCACCCAAATACTTCCTTTATATTGTTTTTTATGTAATAAAGTATCTTTTTTATAACTAATAACAATAATTATTACAAAAACGACTACAAATAAGCCTGCGAAAACGAGTTGGCCTGTGCTAAACATTTTATTTACTTTTATGCAAAGTTAAGGTTTTAGGCTTAACCTGTAATTGATTTAAATTATATAAAAATGAAGAAAAGACTCGCCGCAGTAAAGCAATTCCATACCAGCTTTAAATTAGGAATTTCTGAAGATCCAACAGCTTCCCTGGGAGCCCAAAAGAACCGGTTGCGTTACGAATTAATGAAAGAGGAGAACGAGGAATACCTGGAGGCAGCAAATAATGGAGATCTTACCGAAGTAGCTG
The DNA here is from genome assembly GCA_963727565.1 of uncultured Flavobacteriaceae bacterium. GTDB lineage: Bacteria > Bacteroidota > Bacteroidia > Flavobacteriales > Flavobacteriaceae > Salegentibacter. Next base: position 537,285 of record CAVSGU010000004.1, on the reverse strand, counting down.
ATGCCCTGGGCGATATGTTATATGTTTTATGCGGAACCATTATTGAACACGGGTTGGAACACAAAATTGAAGCAATTTTTGATGAAATCCAGCAGAGTAATATGAGTAAGCTAGATGAAAACGGAAATCCAATTTATAATGAAATGGGCAAAGTAATTAAAGGACCAGACTATATTAAACCGAATATTGCGAAAGTGCTTAAAGACTGATCTTATTGATTTTCTAAAACGAAAGCAGTTTATTATTTTAAAGCAAAACTTAAAAAAATGAAACTTTCGGTTATTTCTCTTATAATAATTCTTGTGGCTTTAGGCTGTAAAAATCCTAAGAACACTGAAAAAACTTCCAGTGGTGAAGTAGAACAAGATACCCTAGTAGAAGCACCAACAGAAATTCAAAAGTATAAGAACGATACCTGGAATTTCGCTTTTGAATACCCAGAAGATTTAATAGTTTCTGAAGGACAATTACCCGGCAATAGCGTGGTAATAAATGTCTATCCAGAAAAAATGAATATTTCAAAACCGCTGGCAATTCATGAAAAACCAGAAATTCCCTATATCGCTTTTTTACCAAAAGGTTTTGGTGTAGATGCTCCTTCGGGTAGCAAAAAATCTATAAAAGATTGGAATGCTAACCTAAATTTATCTTTTAATATAGATGAAACTGAATCCCAGGTCTATCTTCTCGAAAACGGCGAGCCGTGGGCCTATTTTTTAAGATTTCACCAACCGCCGGAAAAATGGAACAAATACGGAGGAGTTTTTGTGCATTACGCGGTATCCAACTTTAAGGCTTCCTGTGTTTCTGCGATGGGTGAAAGCAAACCTATGGAGCAATGCGATCCTATGGGAGAAGATAAGGTGAGTTTTTCGGGAAAAGTAGAAGAGGAAAGCAAGAACAAGTTGGATAAGGTTTTGGAGTCACTCTACTTTACCAGAGAAGATGCTGAGGAACGTAAAGATTTTTCCGATCTTATTAAAGTGGAAAAGCCTTTGCCTAATATCGAAATTACTTCTCCTTTAGAAATTAAAGGAAAAGCTCGTGGGAAGCTGGTTTTTTGAAGCCGAAGCTCCAGTGAAACTGGTAGATAAAGATTATAAAGTTTTGGCGAAAACCTCTGTAAAAGCCGAAGGAAAATGGATGACAAACGATTTTGTGCCATTTTCTGGCAAAATTAACTTTGAAAACGCTCCAGATGATGAAAGAGGTTATTTAATCTTTGAAAAATCTAATGCTTCTGGCAAGCCTGAACTGGATAGAAAATATACCTTACCGGTATTGTTTCCGCCGAAATAGTTTACGTCAACCTGAACTTGTTTCAGGTTTTATACTCAAAAGAATTTAAAGATTTTACGCAGAATACTTTATAAAAAAAACCTCACAGATATAGAGAATCTGTGAGGTTTAATTTTTTTAAAAATATCGGTAATATTATTTTACCAGGTGTCTCCAACCATGCTTATCTTCTGCCTGGTTGTATTGAATTTTCATTAGTCGGTCTTTAAAAGATTTTCCGTAGGAATCCTCCATTTTTGGAAGCTCAAATTTCTCACCTTTATAACCAAAACCAGAAATAGGGTTAATTACCGTTGCGGTACCAGAGCCAAAGATTTCTTTTAGCTCGCCTTTTCTTGCAGCTTCTACAATTTCAGAAACTTTTACTCTTCTTACTTCTACTTCAATATTAAGATCTTTAGCGAGGTCTATTACGCTTTTTCGGGTAACACCATCCAAAATTCTATCGCTGGTTGGCGCAGTAATTAGTTTGTCGCCAACTCTAAAAAAGATATTCATTGTTCCGGCTTCTTCCAGGAATTCATGCGTATTGGCATCGGTCCAGATTATTTGCTGAAAACCGGCTTCCTTTGCAAGGTTGGTAGGATAAAATTGTGCCGCATAGTTTCCGGCAGCTTTTGCAGCTCCAACACCACCATCGGCAGCTCGGCTATATTTTTCTGAAAATTGAACTCTTACTTCACCGCTATAATAGGCCTGAGCTGGAGAACAAATAATCATAAATTTATACTTGGTAGCAGGATTTGCTGAAACGCATTCTTCGGTAGCAATTACAAAAGGGCGAATGTATAGCGAATTTCCAAAGCCTTTTTTGATCCAGTCTTTTTCAAGTTTTAATAATTCTTCCAATCCGTTAAAGAAAAATTCTTCCGGGAATTCAGGAATTGCTAACCTCGCACTGGATTTATTGATTCGTTTAAAATTTTCGTCTGGTCTAAAGAGCCAAATTTGGTCGTCTTCATCTTTATAGGCCTTCATTCCTTCAAAAACGGCCTGGCCGTAATGAAATACTTTTGCTGAAGGATCTAGTTGTATAGGGCCGTAAGGCTTAATTTTTGGATTTTGCCATTCCCCATTGGCATAATCACATTCAAACATATGATCTGTGAAAATCTCGCCAAAAACCAGGTTATCAAAGTTTACTTCTTCAATTTTAGATTTTTGGACTTTATTAATTTCAAGCTGGTTAGTATCGTATTTCATTATCATTAGTTTAGTTAACAAATTTACCTAAATTAAAACAGAATCAAAATCTAAAGTTTTGGTAAATTTGTTTGCCTGCAAGGTTTTAACTAAAAATAAGAAAATGAGAAAAATTATATTCATACTTGGCTTATCCCTAATTTTTACGGCTTGTAAAAACGAAAAATCTAATAAGGAAGATGAAGTTTTAGCTGAAGCAAAGCCTGAAACTTATAATTCTTTTGGCGCCGAAATTTCAGCTGAAAATACTTTGACCAAAGCCGAGGCTTTAGAGAAATTTAATTCGTTAAAACCCGGCGATACCTTAGAGCTTAAATTTGCTTCAAAAATTAATAGCGTTTGTAAAATGAAAGGCTGCTGGATGATCCTGGAACTTCCGGAAGAGGAAGAGGTGAGAATTACCTTTAAGGATTATGGATTCTTTGTGCCTAAAGACAGCGAAAACACAGAAGTAATTGTAGAAGGAAAAGCTTTTTTAAATGAAATGTCTGTTGAAGATCAAAAGCACTATGCTGAAGATGAAGGAAAATCTGAAGCTGAAATAGCTGCGATTACTTCACCTGAAATTACCAAAGCTTTTATTGCAAATGGTGTACTTTTAAAAGAATAAATTGGAAAGGAAAATCATAAAAACCGGCGATGGTTCGGTAACTATACATCTAAGTGAGTGGGACGAACAATACCATTCTAAACACGGGGCAATACAGGAAGCGCAGCATGTGTTTATAAAAATGGGTTTAGAATACTGGGTTGGCCTAAATAAAGAGAAGCAACTTTCTATTCTGGAAATTGGTTTTGGTACCGGTCTCAATGCATTTATCACTTTTCTTGAGGCTAAAAAACTTCAGCTGAATATAAATTACACGGGCGTAGAAGCCTATCCTGTTTCGGAAAATGAAATAAGTGAACTGAATTATGCAGAAATGCTTTCCGCAGAAAATCAGATAGATTCTTTTCAAAAAATGCATCAAATTCCGTGGAATACCCAAGCGGCTATTGCTGAAAATTTTAAACTGGAAAAACAACAAAAACGTTTTGAAGAAATTGAAGATATCAATAAATACGATTTAGTGTTTTTTGATGCTTTTGGCGCCAGGGTTCAACCAGAACTGTGGACGGAGGAAATTTTCGCTAAAATGTATACCGCAATGAAAAACAATGGGGTTTTAGTGACGTATTCAGCAAAAGGAAGTGTGAGACGTGCTATGCAAACGGCAGGTTTTATCGTTGAAAGGCTGCCAGGACCGCCGGGAAAACGCGAAATGTTAAGAGCATTAAAAAAGTAGCAGGTTTTGCTGTTAAATGAGTAAAAATTTTTAGTTGAGATTTATACTTGTTGCTATCTTGTAAAGAAAAATGCGAGTATTAATCACAGGTGCCACCGGCTTAATTGGATCAAAAATTAGCCAGTTATGTAGAGATAAAGGAATGGAAGTTCATTATCTCTCTACCAGTAAAGATAAGTTAGAAAACAAGGCAGATTATAAAGGTTTTTACTGGAATCCCAATAACAATGAAATTGATAGTGAAGCCATAAAAGGTGTTGATGCTATTATAAACCTGGTAGGAGCCAGTATTGCCGAAAGGTGGACTCCAGAACAGAAAAAGATCATTCTTAAAAGCCGTACTGAAACGGCTAACTTACTCTACAAATGCCTGCAGGAAAACGAGCACCAGGTAAAGAATCTTGTTTCTGCCAGTGCAATTGGAGTTTACCCCAGTTCTCTAGAAAAGCTATATACCGAAGAAGATAAAGGCGTAGATGATTCTTTTGTAGGCGAAGTTGTGGTTAAATGGGAAGAAGCTGTAGATAATTTTAAAGACCTGGGAATTGAAGTCGCTAAGATTAGAATTGGACTTGTACTTGCCGAAAATGGAGGAGTACTTCAAAAATTAAAAGAACCGGTGAATTTTAATGTAGGTTCACCGCTGGGTAGCGGAAAGCAATGGCAATCCTGGATTCATATAGATGATATAAGCGGCATTTTCCTGTTTGCCTTAGAAAATCAACTAACAGGCATTTACAATGCCGTAGCTCCAAATCCTGTTACTAATAAAGAATTGGTGAACGAGGTGGCTTCTCAAATGGGAAAACCGGTTTGGTTGCCCAATGTTCCTAAAGTAGCTCTCAAATTGGTGCTGGGCGAAATGTCTCATATTGTATTATCAAGTCAGTTAGTGAGTAGTGACAAAATAGAGCAGGAGGGTTATAGCTTTAAATATGTAAATCTTGCCAAGGCCCTGGAAGATCTGATCTAAGTAAATAACTTCGGAGCAAGCTCACGAAGCATTATTATTGGAAAATATAATTTGATTTCGAGGCAAGCCTCGGGAGCATTTAATCTCGATTATCGAGTAAATAAGAAATGTATAAGCATAAAAAAAGGCTGTCAAAAATATTTGACAGCCTTTTTAGTATCCAAATTATAAATCTTATTAAGCTTTAGTAGCTTTTAGGTTGATCTTTAAAGTGATATTATCACTTACAAAGTTATCTCCTAATCCGTCAAAAACAGATTTAGAACCAAAGTTTACGTTCCAGTTTGTTCTGTCTATGCTAAACTCTTCACTGGTAATTTCCATACTGTCTTCAGATTGGTTAATGCTAACCGGGAAAGTAATGTTTTTAGTTTCCTCTTTTATAGTAAGGTTACCAGATAACATTTTCTGACCGTCTTTTTCAGTAATTTCGGTTACTTCAAAAGTAGCCTCAGGATATTTTGTAGCGTTAAAGAAGTCACCTTCTTTACCTTCTACAGTTCCCATTAAGTGAGCCTCAAGATCTTTCTTGTCTTTCCCTTCAAGATCGGTAACGTTAATAGATTGCATATCAATTACGAAATTTCCACTTTCAATAATGCTATCGTTAGCGCTAAAAGTTCCTCCAGCAAATTTTATAGTACCGGTATGGGTATTTGTAGGTTTTTTTCCTTCCCATTCAATAGTAGAAGCTGCCGTATCTACTTTAAACTCCATAGCTTCGGCTTGCGCAGTTGCTGCATCTTTAGCTTCAGAAGTTTCTGCTTTATTTTTATCGTTTTTACATCCTACAACTACAGTTAAGAAAGCTGCAATCACAAAAGTGCTTAAAATTGATTTTCTCATTTTGTTAAAATTTAGTTTTATTTTAGTGTGCAAAATTACTGAAACTTAAAATACGTGAATGCTAAATGTTTACTAAATAATAGTAGTGACATTTTGACACCGAATCATTATTGGCAATGATTTTGACCCGTTGAGCGTATATTAAAATGCAATAAAGATGAGCAAGAATAAAAAAGATATAAAAGAAGAGCAACAGGATCAGCCTGTTAAGGATCAGATTGAAGATGTGATAGATGAAGCTATCGATGAGGTTGAAAATGATGAAAAAGGGAACGACAATGAAGCAGAGACGCCCGAACTTACTGAAGAAGAAAAGCTAAAGGAAGATCTTCAGAAAGAAAAGGATAAGTTTCTTCGTCTTTTCGCTGAATTTGAAAATTACAAAAGAAGAACTTCAAAAGAACGATTAGAATTGTTTAAAACTGCCAACCAGGAAGTAATGACCGCCATGTTGCCAGTATTAGACGATTTTGACAGGGCTTTGAATGAATTACGTAAAGCAGGTGATGAAAATTTAATTCACGGGGTGGAGCTTATTCATAATAAATTCAAGGAAACGCTTACCAGCAAAGGTCTTGAAGCAATGAATGTAGAAGAAGGAGACGCTTTTGATTCTGAAATTCATGAGGCCATAACCCAGATACCTGCGCCTAAAGATAAGCTTAAAGGCAAGATAGTTGATGTAGTAGAGCGTGGTTATAAGCTTGGGGAACGTATTATTAGATTTCCTAAGGTAGTAACCGGCAAATAAAAAGCTTTTTAGAATCCGCAAAACGAGACCATGAAAGAAGATTATTACGACATATTAGGCATAAGTAAAGGAGCTTCAACTGCCGAGATTAAAAAGGCATACCGAAAAATGGCCATTAAATATCACCCAGATAAAAATCCGGGCGATACCGAGGCTGAAGAAAAATTTAAAAAATCGGCTGAAGCATACGAAGTACTGAGCAACGAAGATAAACGAGCCCGTTACGACAGGTTTGGTCACCAGGCATTTGAAGGTGGCGCCGGCGGTGGCGGAGGCTTCGGCGGAATGGATATGGATGATATATTCAGCCAGTTTGGAGACATCTTTGGTGGTGGCTTCAGCGGTGGCGGAGGCTTCTCTGGTTTTGGTGGCGGCTTTGGCGGTGGTCAAAGACGTGCTAAAGGAAGCAACCTTAGAATTAGGGTGAGTCTTACTTTGGAGGAAATAGCCAATGGTGCCGAGAAAAAGATTAAAGTAAAACGAAAAGTTCAGGCGCCCGGTACTACTTATAAAACCTGTACTACCTGTAAAGGTACAGGCCAGGTAACCAGGGTAACCAATACTATTTTAGGTAGAATGCAAACTGCTTCTCCCTGTACGGCGTGTAGTGGTTCTGGCCAGATAATAGATAAAAGACCACCTGAAGCAGATGCTCACGGCCTGGTACAAAAAGAAGAAACCGTTTCTATTAAAATTCCTTCGGGAGTTGAAGATGGAATGCAGTTAAAAGTTTCAGGAAAAGGTAACGATGCCCCTGGAAATGGAGTTCCCGGGGATTTATTGGTAGCAATAGAGGAGAAAGAACATCCAAGTCTGCAAAGGGAAGGTGATAATCTGCATTACGATTTGTATATCAGTTTATCTGAAGCTGTTCTTGGATCTTCCAGAGAAATAGATACCGTTACCGGAAAAGTGAGAATAAAAGTTGAAGAAGGTGTACAATCTGGAAAAATCCTTAGACTTAGAGGAAAAGGAATTGGTAATCTTAACGGTTACGGAAAAGGAGATTTACTGGTTCATGTAAATGTTTGGACACCGAAAAACCTAAATAAAGAACAACGCGATTTCTTCGAAAGAATGGCTGAAGACGAGAACTTCCAGCCTAATCCGGAGAAAAGCGATAAATCATTTTTTGAAAAAGTTAAAGATATGTTTTCTTAGAACCTCGCTTTTAAGAAAAAATTTATATATTTGATTATCACTAAGTCTTTTAGTGACAATTTTTCTTTTTCATAGCAATTTTTTTCCCATCCTTAATTTATTAAGGGTGGGTTTTGTTTTTTAGAGCATTTTTGAAATCAAATTTTTTTCTCAATGCAAAACATCTCTCGTGCTATTTCAATATATTTACTCGATAATCGAGACTAAATGCTGCGAGGCTTGCCTCGAAATCAAATTATTTTTCAATAATAATGCTTTGTGAGCTTGCTCCGAAGTAGTTTACTCACCAAGTAAGCATTTAAAATGCTCCAATCTTGGGGCGAGACTCAATTTTTTCAATATTAATACCTTGCACACTTAGCTGCAGGGAGTTTATTTATACCAACTTTTTATATGGAAAACCTCTTAGTAGCAGAAAATATTTATAAGCAATTTGGCAATTTTACTGCACTAAACAATGTCTCAATAGCTATTCCACGAGGTAGTATATTTGGCCTTTTAGGACCAAACGGGGCGGGAAAAACCACACTTCTTAGAATAATTAACCAAATAACCATGCCAGATAAAGGGCAGGTTTATTTAGATGGGAAACCTTTACATCCTAAAGATATTGCGCATATAGGTTACCTGCCGGAAGAACGCGGACTTTATAAATCTATGCGAGTTGGAGAGCAGGCACTTTATCTTGCCCGATTAAAAGGACTTTCTAAGGCTGAAGCCAAAGAACGCCTGGAATACTGGTTTGAAAGATTACAAATTGAAGGTTGGTGGGACAAAAAGATCCAGGAGCTTTCTAAAGGAATGGCGCAAAAAATACAATTTATCATCACGGTGCTGCACCGCCCTAAATTGCTGATTTTTGATGAACCATTCAGCGGATTTGATCCTGTAAATGCTGGATTAATTAAAAATGAAATCCTTCAGCTTAAAGAAGAAGGAGCCACAATACTTTTTTCTACACACCGAATGGAAAGCGTAGAGGAATTATGTGATTATATGGCCCTAATTCACCAGTCTAACAAACTGCTGGACGGTAAGGTTTCAGAAATTAAAAGAGCTTATAAATCTAATACTTATGAGGTTGGCCTGGAATCAGAAAACAATACTGTTCTTTTAAATGAATTAAAAGAGAAATTCGTGATAGGCAATACTAACTTTAAAAGTATAAACGACGATCTTAAATTGACCATTCAATTAAATAACGGGGAAACACCCAACCAACTCTTAGATTATCTAATTGGGAAAGCCAGGATAAACCATTTTGTGGAAGTTATTCCTTCAGTAAACGATATTTTCATTAAAACTGTCACTCAAAATGCGTAATCTAAAACTTATAATTCAGCGGGAATATTTGGCGCGGGTAAGGAATAAAACCTTCATTATCATGACTTTTTTAAGTCCGCTGATTTTGGTAGGAATGTTTGCTCTAATCGCTTATTTAAGTATGCTGAATAGCAGCGAACAGCGCATAATTGGATTGTATGATGAAACCGAAATGTTTGCTTCAGAATTTAAAGACCAGGAACAGGTTCAATATTTAGATCTTTCAGGGAAATCTTTTGAAGAGGCAAAACAAATGGTAAATGAGCAGGATTATTATGGGCTCATTTATATTCCTGAAAATGTAAATAGGAATGTTGAAGGTGTTCAGTTTTTTGGAAAAGAATCACCTGGTTTAGGAACCATACAGGCCATAGAAAAAACTATTGCAGATAGACTTACAAGGGAAGAGCTTATTGAGCGCGGTATTGATGTAAACCAGTTAAATGAAGCCAAGACAGAGGTTAGAATTGAAATTCAGAATTTCTCTGGAGAACGTACCTCGAAAATGTCTAACTATATAAAAATGTTCTTTGGTGGCGCTGCAGGTTATTTATTAATGATGTTTATTATCATTTATGGTAATATGGTGATGCGCAGTGTGATTGAAGAAAAAACCAATAGGATTATTGAGATCATAGTTTCTTCAGTAAAACCTATTCAGCTTATGATGGGGAAAGTACTGGGAACTTCTTTGGCGGGAATTACCCAATTTACCATTTGGGTCCTCCTGGCCGGCGTTTTGGCGATAACTTCATTTTACGTTTTAGGGATAGATATTTTTACGGTACAGAAATCGCAATTAGAAACGGTTGAGCAAATTGCACAGCCAGAGATAGCTCAGTTGGTTATGGATGTTATTAATTTACCAATTCTGAGCCTGGTTATATTTTTCCTCATTTATTTTATTGGAGGTTACTTTTTATACAGTGCGATTTACGCCGCAATTGGTGCCGCAGTAGATAGCGAAACCGATACCCAGCAGTTTATGTTTCCGGTTATTTTACCGTTAATGTTAGGGATTTATGTGGGCTTCTTTTCGGTAATCGAAAATCCACACGGGAGCATTTCTACTATTTTTTCTATGATTCCGCTTACTTCACCTATTGTGATGTTAATGCGTATACCTTTTGGTGTGCCGTGGTGGGAATTAGCTATTTCGGTTGGGCTTTTAATTATCACCAACTTTGGGGTAATATGGCTGGCAGCCAAAATTTATAGAGTAGGAATTCTTATGTACGGGAAGAAAGCGAGTTACAAAGAATTATTTAAATGGCTTAAATATTAAGGGATGCAGAAAGAGGAAAGTTCAGAAACTACAGAAGTTTTAAAAGAGGTAGTAGAAGAGGATATTTGGGGAAGTATTGTAGATTTTTGGAATTTTGTTTTGTTTCCTATAGAAACAGAAGGGAATACCGTGCATATTACGATAGGTAATATTCTGCTTGTTATTTTCGCTTTTGTTCTTACCAGTATTGTACTAAGGTTAATAAGATCTTTTATTACCAATAAACTGCAAGAAGGAGACAAGCTTAAGTTTATAAGTATTTTTAAATTTATCAAATACTTTGTCTACTTAGTAGTGATACTCATTACTTTAAGTTCTGCCGGAATAAATATTACCATACTTTTAACAGCATCAGCTGCACTTTTTGTAGGTATAGGTTTAGCTTTACAGGAGTTTTTCCAGGATATTATTGGAGGAGTTTTTATCATTTTAGATAAATCTCTTTTAGTGGGAGACGTGATAGAGATGGAAGGAAGAGTGGGACGTGTTTTTCAAATAAAGCTTAGAACCACTCGAGCCCTAACACGAGATGATAAGGTAATGATAATTCCTAATCATAAGTTTATGAGTGATGTGATTTTTAACTACACTCAAAATCACGAAACCACAAGAGAATTTGTTAGCGTTGGCGTCGCTTACGGAAGTGATACAAGAAAAGTTGAAGAGATTTTATTGAATTGTGCTATAGAAAATAAAGATGTGATGGAAAGCCCTAAGCCTTTTGTGCTTTTTGAGGCTTTTGGAGATTCATCGCTGAATTTCTCGCTACATTTTTATGTAACCGATAGTTTTGTTGATCCAAAAATTAAGAGTCAACTTAGGTTTAAAATAGACGAAGAATTTAGAAGGAATAACATTACGATTCCTTTTCCACAGCGAGATGTGCATTTTTATCCTACAAAAAATTATACCCAAAATTTACCTAAAAATGAATAAGACCTTAAAATTTATAGCTTTCCTTTTGCTGGGAGTTGTAACTTTTCCGGCTATGGCTCAGTCTACAGATTTAGCCCGAATAGAATACACTTATTTCCCGCAGTCAGATTCAGATAATTCATTTAGAAGATTTAGGACCTTTGTGAATTTTCCTATAAAGCTTAATGATAATGGTGCATATTTAATTCCCGGACTGGAATACCGGAACGTGAATTTTAAGTATAGGAACGATGAGGCTTTTTCTACTAATAACCTGGATCACTTCCAGTCTTTTACCGGGAAAATAGGCTATACTTTTAAAATGAATGAAATATGGCGTTTTGGTGCTGAAACAGGAGTGAAGATTGCCTCTAACTTTACAACCAACGAGTTAGTACGGGACGATTTTATTTACACCGGTTCGGTATATTTTATTAAGATAAAAGAAGATGAGCGCTATGTAGAACCCTGGCGTTTAATTCTAGGTTTAAGTTATTCTACCACAACAGGATTTCCTTTTCCGTTACCGGTTATAAATTATTATAAGCGTTTTGATGAAAAATGGTCTTATGGTTTGGGAATACCAAAAACCAATTTAAAATATTATTTTAATGATAAGCACCAGGTGCAGGGTTTTGTAACTTTAGACGGATTTTTTGCGAATATTCAGCAAAATTTTAATCCATACCCACAAACAAGACCCGATGCAAACCGGCTTGCCGAAAGTATGTCAATGACCATTGTTTTGAGCGGTTTGGGATATCAATATAATTTCACCGATAATATTTCATTTTATGCATACGCCGGTTATACTGTAATGAACGACATTAGGTTAAGAGACAAGGATCGGGAAGATATTTACACAATAGACGATACCAATACATTCTATGCCCGTAGCGGCTTAAAATTTAGTATTTTATAATATGGCACGTATTTTATTAATTGAGGACGAAGCAGCAATTAGAAGGGTTTTAGTAAAAATCCTTACCGAAGAGAGTGAGAATTACGAAGTTGAAGAAGCTGCAGATGGACTTGAAGGAATTGAAAAAATAAAGGATCAGGATTTTGATCTGGTACTTTGTGATATCAAAATGCCCAAAATGGATGGGGTAGAAGTACTGGAGGCAATAATGAAAATTAAGCCCGAAATTCCTGTGGTAATGATCTCTGGTCACGGCGATCTTGAGACCGCAGTGAATACCATGAAACTTGGCGCCTTTGATTATATTTCTAAACCACCAGACCTTAATCGCTTATTAAATACGGTTAGAAATGCGCTAGACCGTAAAGAACTGGTAGTAGAGAATACGCGACTAAAGAAAAAAGTAGGTAAGAATTTCCAAATGATCGGCGAGTCTGAAGAAATTCAGCGTATCAAAGATGTTATAGAGAAAGTTGCTCCAACAGATGCTCGTGTACTAATTACCGGGCAAAACGGTACCGGAAAAGAGTTGGTAGCGCATTGGTTACATCAAAAAAGCGACAGGTCTAAAGGCCCGATGGTAGAGGTGAACTGCGCCGCGATCCCTTCAGAATTAATAGAGAGTGAACTTTTTGGACACGTAAAAGGTGCTTTTACTTCGGCAAATAAAGACCGTGCAGGTAAATTTGAAGTTGCCAATGGCGGGACAATCTTTCTTGACGAAATTGGAGATATGAGTCTTTCGGCACAGGCCAAAGTATTGCGTGCGCTTCAGGAAAACAAGATTTCACGGGTAGGTAGCGGTAAAGATATTAAGGTAGATGTGCGCGTGGTAGCGGCAACTAACAAAGACCTGAAAAAGGAAATAGAAGAAAAGAAATTCAGGGAAGATCTTTATCACAGGCTGGCGGTTATTCTCATTGAAGTACCCTCCTTAAACGAGCGTCGTGAAGATATACCTTTGCTTATAGATTATTTTAGCGAGAAGATCTCGGCCGAACACGGTTCGAGTAAAAAGGAGTTTACAGAAGAAGCTTTAAAAACCCTTAAAAGCTACGACTGGCGTGGGAACATACGTGAGTTACGCAATGTAGTAGAAAGGCTAATTATACTTGGAGGCGATAAGATCACCGAAGAAGATGTAAACCTCTTTGGGAGCAAGTTTTAAAAAGTATATTTAATCTTTTGCAGGCGGATTGTATCTTAAAAAGTACATAGTATCCCCACTTGGGTGTAGCCATTCGTGAAACAATTCAAACCCAAAGCGCTGGTAAACCAATGCGTTTTTTCGCATTCTTGTTTCAGCATAAAGTGGAACCTGATATTCTTTTGCCTGCCTGTAAAATTCGTCTTTCATCTCTTTGCCTACCTGGGTGTCAGCTCCACGAGATTCGGCTAAAATTCCCCAGAACCAGCAATAAAGATATTCACCATGTTGTGGGCGTTGCTTTTTAATATAGTTCTGATTTTTAACAATGCGATATGCATTTTTTATTCCGGTAACATTTAAAACCAGGCCAATTTGCGAACGCATATCTTTTAAAAAATTATCGTCTTTCTTGCTGGTTTTGAATAAAATAGCAATTCCCATTCGGTTTTCAGAAACGATAAGAGCATCTTTTTCAATGGCTTTTTCCACCATATGGGTAGCAAGATATTCAAAACGTTTGTGACGGTTTCCACCTTTTTTCACGATATCCATAGAAGATGGAATTTCTTTTAAAAGGCTGGTAACTTTGGCGATGATCTCCTCTTTCTCTACTTTATTCAAACTGCTAGAATTTAGCGGCGAAGATATAAAATTTATCTTTTTTGAAGCTTATTAAAGTGGGCTATAAATTGAACCTGATTTCTTATTTTTCAGGCATATTCTTTGTTTATCTTCTGTAAATGGATTTTTTAAAGTTTCTAATAAAAAATTGAACTATAAAGACTAGCTTCCAAAGGAATAATTATTTTCGTAAATAATAGTTTTAAGTAAATCATACCCATAAAATGAAAAAATATATTTTTGCCGCCTTCTCAGTATTATTCAGTCTAAGCTTACTTGCCCAGGCTCCAGAAGTAAAGGAAGATTCCCTTAAAATTCGTGAAATTTATGATGCTGCTTTGGTTAAAGGCCAGGCTTATAATTGGCTGGATCACCTTTCTAACAATATAGGTGGTAGGTTGTCCGGTTCCTTAAATGCGCAGAGAGCGGTAGAATATACCAAAGCTCAATTGGAAGAGCTTGGCCTGGATAAAGTTTGGCTGCAACCGGTTATGGTGCCTAAATGGACACGTGGTGCACGAGAACACGCTTATATTCAAACCGGCCCGGGAATGACTACTGAAGTTAATATCACTGCTCTGGGAGGTTCTGTGGCTACAAATCCTGCCGGATTAAAAGCCCAGGTAATAGAGGTACAGGGGATTGAAGATCTTGAGAATTATAAAGATGAAATAAAAGGTAAAATAGTTTTTTATAATCGCCCAATGAAGCCTGAACTTATTCAAACTTTTGAAGCTTACGGCGGTTGCGTAGATCAACGTTATTCTGGGGCTGAAGCGGCGGCGAAATATGGTGCTGCCGGAGTGATTGTTCGTTCTTTAAGTCATAAAATTGATAAATACCCACATACCGGATCTATGAGTTATGGAGATTTGCCAGATAACAAAAGGATTCCGGCTGCAGCAATAAGCACCAAAGATGCCGAGTATCTTTCTGGAATTTTAAAACTAAAAAAAGACCTTGAATTTTATTACAAATTAAGTTCAGAAAATCACGGGGAGGTACAATCTTATAATGTGATTGGTGAAATTACCGGAAGCGAATTTCCTGAAGAAATTATGGTAGTTGGCGGTCACCTTGGATTCCTGGGATCTTGGAGATGGTTCTCATGATGATGGTGCCGGCGTAGTACAATCTATGGAAGTTTTACGCTTATTTAAAGAAACCGGCTACAAGCCTAAAAGAACTATAAGGGTTGTGCTTTTTATGAATGAAGAAAACGGTTTACGCGGCGGAAATAAATATGCCGATGTTGCACATAGTAAAAACGAAAATCACATTTTTGCTTTAGAAAGTGATGCCGGTGGCTTTACGCCACGAGGATTTTCATTTGATGCAGATGATGCACAGTTTGCCCAAATTGAAAGTTGGAAACCACTTTTTAAGCCTTATTTAATTCATTATTTTGAACAGGGTGGTAGCGGTGCAGATATTGGTCCTTTGAAAAAAGGAGACGTTGTGCTTGCAGGCTTAAGACCAGATTCCCAAAGATATTTTGATCATCACCACGCTGCTACAGATACTTTTGAACACGTAAACAAGCGTGAGCTAGAGCTGGGAGCTGCCACGATGACTTCTCTTATCTATTTGGTAGATAAATACGGGATGAAACATATTAATCTTGAAAAGGACCAGAAACTTTAGGTTTAAAATTTAATTATTCTTTACCCTGTTTTAAATTTTAGGACGGTAAACAACCTGGGAGCAAGTTAACGAAGCATTATTATTGAAAAATATAATTTGATTTCCAGGCAAGTCTCTGAGCATTTAATCTCGATTATCGAGTAAAATCATCCTATCTTTGCCGCCAAAATTTATGTTTTGCAACTAAGCGCCTACACTAAAGAATTCAACAAAAATTTACACATTGCTTTTCCCGTAATGCTCGGCCAGTTAGGCCATGTATTGGTAGGATTGGTAGATAATTTAATGATAGGGCAACTTGGGCCTGCTCCGCTTGCGGCAGTTTCCCTGGGAAATTCTATGGTATTTATAGCGCTTTCGCTGGGAATTGGTTTTTCTTTTGCGATCACTCCATTAATTGCCGAAGCAGATGGAGCCGGGGATATACAAAAAGGGCGCAGTTACTTTCATCACGGCGCTATTTTATGTACTATTAATGGCATTTTACTATTTATTGCGCTGTTAATTGCAAAACCTGTATTGTACTATTTAGATCAGCCGCCCGAGGTGGTAGAACTTGCTATTCCTTATCTCAATATTGTTGCCTTTTCAATGATTCCTTTAATGATATTTCAGGCATTCAAGCAATTTGCAGATGGACTTTCGCAAACTAAATATGCCATGTATGCTACTCTAATAGCAAATGTGGTAAACGTTGTATTTAATTATCTTCTTATCTACGGAATCTGGATCTTCCCAAGATTAGAGCTAGAAGGTGCGGCAATCGGGACTTTGATTTCTCGTTTCTTTATGCTCTGGTTTGTTTGGGAAATTTTGAGACGTAAAAAGAAATTTGCCGAATATTTTAAATGGGGAAAGAAGGAATCTTTAAATTCTGATGTATTTAAAAGGTTATTAAACCTTGGTTTTCCCACGGCATTACAAATGCTTTTTGAAGTCGGGATTTTTACCGCTACCGTCTTCCTTGCAGGTTTATTGGGAACGAATCCTCAGGCGGCAAATCAAATTGCGTTAAACCTGGTTTCCATGACATTTATGATAGCTGTGGGGCTTGGTGTAACGGCAACCATAAGAGTGGGAAATCAAAAAGGGCTGGCTAATTTTAAAGATTTGCGAAGAATTGCCATGTCTACCTTTTTACTGGTCTTTTTAATTGAAGCGGTCTTTGCCCTTGGTTTTATTTTACTGAAAGATTGGCTTCCTACTTTTTATCTTGATAATGTTGAGGTTATTTTACTGGCTGCACAATTATTAGTGATAGCGGCTTTATTTCAGCTAAGTGATGGATTGCAGGTGGTTATTTTAGGAGCTTTAAGAGGTCTTCAGGATGTAAGGATTCCAACGATTATTTGTTTTATTTCTTATTGGATCATTGGTTTTCCCGTGTCCTGGTATTTTGGAAAAGCAGAAAACCTTGGAAGCATGGGAATTTGGTTAGGACTGCTGGCCGGGCTCTCTGCTTCGGCATTAATGTTGTACATTCGATTTCACTATTTATCAAAAAAACTTATTTTGCAAGAGTCAAATCTTGCGCAATCAAAAATATAATTATGGATTTTCCTAAATTTTTACTCGGTGACAATACCGATTATCCTACTGCCATTTTCGTAATACATACTGAATTTCCTCGTTTCATTATCAACCTTGAAAATGATGAGGTAGAATGGTTAGAGGAGTTTGACCAGCACGATGAAAAGGAATTGGAAAACGAAACCGAAAACCTTATCAAAGAAGCTTCAGAATTTTACGATAGGGAAATTGCCCGATACGAAGAAGATTAATGGATAGATTAATTGAATTAGATCACCAGTTATTTCTTTGGCTTAACAACCTTGGCAACGAATCCTGGGATTGGCTATGGTTGCTCATTACCGATAAATGGACCGCAATTCCATTATATGCTTTACTCCTGTTTCTTATTTTTAAGAAGTTCGGTTGGAAACCCAGTTTAATAACGGTGGTTTTTATCACCTTATTAATTACGGCTACAGATCAATTAGGAAATGTATTTAAAGATGGTTTTGAGCGCCTAAGACCTTGCAGGCAGGAAGGCGTGATGGAATATGCTCGTTTTGTAGCGGTTCGCTGTGGATCTTACGGATTCTTTTCTGCTCACGCGGCAAATTCAATGGGAGTAGCGGTATTTCTAGGTTTATTGTTTCGAAAAGTTATTCCAAAAATGATACTTTGGCTGGTAGGCTGGGCGCTATTGGTGGCATACAGCCGGGTTTACCTTGGTGTACACTATCCGGGAGATATTATTGTAGGAATGCTAATTGGTGCACTTTTGGGCTTTATATTCTATAAACTGCACGAGTGGGTGCAGCTTCAGATATTTAAAAACTCTTAAGCGAGATTTTCAAACTTTTCAATTAAAAGATCTGCAGCGGCAAAGGCTGTGACTTTATTATTTTCGATTGCTTTTAATTGAATTTCAAGTTCGTTTTTCATCACAGGATTTTGATAAAAACGGTTCTTTAGATGTTCGTTTATAGTTTGTAAAAGCCAGAATTTATTCTGCTCTTTTCTGTTTTTCAGGAAAAAACCATTTTCTTTTCCCAGCTTTTCAAATTCTTTAATGAGTTCCCAAACACTGTCTATTCCGGTTTGTTTCAGCGCACTGCTAAGCGCTACTTTTGGTTTCCAGCCACTTTCTTTTGAAGGATAAAGTTGAAGCGCTCTATTAAACTCCAGTTTGGCTTCGCGGGCCGCTTTTATATTATCTCCATCAGCTTTGTTGATTACAATTGCATCGGCCATTTCTATAATTCCTCGTTTTATGCCTTGTAATTCGTCCCCGGCACCGGCTAATTTCAGCAATAAAAAGAAATCGGTCATACTGTGAACCGTAGTTTCGCTTTGGCCCACACCCACCGTTTCAATTAAGATTACATCAAATCCTGCAGCTTCACATAAAATAATACTTTCACGGGTTTTTTTAGCCACACCACCAAGCGAAGACCCGGAAGCCGATGGCCTTATAAAAGCATTTTCTTCTGTTACCAGGTTCTCCATCCTGGTTTTATCGCCTAAAATGCTTCCGTGGGAAACACTACTGCTGGGATCTACGGCTAATACGGCTACTTTTTTACCCTGCTTAATTAAATAGGAACCAAAGCTTTCTATAAAAGTACTTTTCCCCACACCGGGTACACCGGTAATTCCAATCCTAATAGATTTCTGGGAATAGGGCAGGGCACCTTCCAAAAGCTGCTGCGCTTTTTCTCTGTGAGAAAATTGATTGCTTTCTACTAAAGTAATTGCACGCCCTAAAGCAGTTTTATTTCCATCTAATAATTGCTGAAGAAGATTCTCTTCTGAAAATTTACTTTTTCGGGAAGCCCTTATCTTTTGAGCCGAATTCGGGTTTACATTCACTGATGCCGGCTTACTGCCCGATTCATGAAGTGCTGATTGATGTTTCTGCTTGCTCAAACTTAGGTTATTTATGACAAATTTATGAATTCGATCTTTGTGAGCCTTATTTTTGCTTGGTATATTCAAGCCTAATTAATATAACTTAAATAACGATGAAAAATTTGTATAAAACAACAGTAACAACCAAAGGAGCAAGAAAAGGCCACGCCAAAAGTGACGATGGGATACTGGATGTAAAATTAAGTATGCCTAAGTCTATGGGTGGAGACGGTGGTAATTTCACTAATCCAGAACAATTATTTGGTGCAGGTTATTCTGCTTGTTTTGGAGGTGCTTTACAGCAAGTAGCTAAAAAACATGATATCGATTTAGGAGACGATCTTAGCGTAAGTGCGGTAGTTAAATTAGGTCTGACCGATGAGGAAGAAAATTTACAACTATCTGTAGTATTAGACTGCTATCTACCAGGTGTAGATGTTGAAACCGGTGAAAAAATTGTAAATGAAGCCCACGAGATTTGCCCTTATTCTCGCGCAACGAGAGACAATATTGATGTTACACTTAATCTTTTAGTAGACGAAGATTAGGGATTTTTTTTCTTTAAAAATTTAAAGGCTGTTTGAAGTTTTATTTCTTCGTCAACCTGAACTGGTTTCAGGTTCTAATACGTTCAAAACAAATATTAGATTCTGAAATAAATTCAGAATGACGAGATCTTAATTATAACTTCAAACAGCCTTTTTTATGCTTTTTCGGGTTTTATAGGAACGCTGACTAAAGTATGATCCCAGCCTAGTTTCAGTAAAACAAATTCATTCTGTTTATCAAACCTAATTGTGAATTGCTCTAGGGTTTTTCTTAGATCCTGGGTAGGAACTTCTAATACCAACGCATCAGATTTGGGATCACGATACGCTTCTTCTTCCAGATTAATTCCCCACGGGTACATCTTATCATTAAAAATCACTTTCCACGAATTTTCCATCGGGATTGTCCATAAGGTATATTTGCCGGCCTTTAAAAGAGAGCCGTCTACCATAATATCTTTATTGGTTTCAAAGGTAGTAGCTTCATTAGCTCCCGTTCGCCAAACTTCATTATAGGGCACCAGGTTGCCAAAAATATCCCGGTCTTTTTTATAAGGGCGGTTGTAGAAAACCTCCATTTTTAAATCTTTCTCAGTATAGGATACCGTGTCTTCCGGGCTGTGAGCTTTTGTATTATAGCGCAGAATCAGCAATATTACTGTGGTAAGCACCAAAATAATGCCACCCATTTTCAAGAAAGTCTTTACCGGTTTTTTCATTATTACCTCAATTTACAATATCTAATTCAAAAAGCGTGCAAACTTCATTTTCTAGGAATGAAAGCGAAAAAACGTATTTTCAACTAAAAATAAATAGAAGCGTGCAACATTAGGAAAATAGCTTCGTCTTTATAATGAAACCAAGCTGGTAAAAGCCGATTGTTTTGATAACCAACCAAAATGTTTCGTTGCTTGTATCCAGAATATCAAATCCCATTTAATGGGTGAAATCAACCATCAAAAATGATACAGCATAAATTAATAGAAGCCTGTAAAAATAATGATCGCAGAGCGCAGCTTAAGCTCTACAATCAATACTGCCAGGGAATGCATTATGTGGCCTTACGTTTTTTGAAAGATCCGTTTGAAGCGGAAGACGCGATGCAGGAAGCTTTTATAAAAGCCTTTGCCAAGCTGCAGCAATTTACGGGAGAAGTCACTTTTGGCGCCTGGCTTAAGCGCATTGTAATTAACAAATGCATTGACAAATTAAAGGCTAAGAAAATGGAGTTAGTGGCCATAAACGAGCAGGTACTGAGCAGCGCCGAAGAAGACGATAATTGGCAGGTAGATGATGGTATTGGGATGGAAGAAATAAAGCAAAGTATGGAAAACCTGCCGGAGAAATATAAATATCCGTTGATGTTGTTCTTAATGGAAGGTTATGATCACGAAGAAATATCAGAGATTTTAAATATCAGTCCGGTAGCCTCGCGGACTTTAGTACACAGAGGTAAGAAAAAATTGCAGCAAGAATTAAAGACTATAAAAAATGGCACAGGATATTAGGGAAATGTTTAAAAATGAAAAGGAGCCCAAACCCAATACATTACCCAAAGGGCACCAAAAACGATTTGAAGATCGTCTTGGGAAGGAGTTTCCGAAGAAAAAAGAAAATAATTCTTTCTTTTTTCTAAAGATCGCAGCCGTACTTGTTGTAGCGCTGGGAGTAGGATTCTTTTTTCTGAATTCAGGCGGAGATAATTTTAATGGGCCTTCAGTGGTCGATACTCCAAGTGAAAAACCTTCGGTAGAAAAAGAAGATAAATTAGAACCTGCTGAAAATAACTTTCAACTAAGTGAAGTTTCTCCGGAATTCAAGAAAATTGAAGATTATTATATGGCAAGTCTCAATATTGAGCTTTCCAAGATCAATATTACCCCAGAGAATAAAGCGCTTATAGATTCTTTTATGAAGCAAATGGCAGAGCTAGATAAAGAATATCAACGCTTAAATACAGAGATAAAAGAAACGGGGCCAAATGAGGAAACTTTAGAGGCAATGATCGCGAACCTTCAATTAAGATTGGATTTGCTGTATAAGCTGAAGAATAAATTAAAAGAAATTAAACAATCACAAGATAAAGAATATGAAAACTACGAGGTATAATTTAATGTTCGCACTAGCACTTTGCCTTCCGGTAATGCTTGGTGCCCAAACAAAGAAGTTGAATAAAACTTATAAAACTTCAGATAATGTAGAAGTGAAAATAGATGCCAGTCATACTAATATCGTGGTAGATTACTGGGATAAAAATGAAGTTCAAATAGAAGCCACTTTAGAAACCGGGGAGGTTGCAAAAGAAAAAACGGAAGAACTTCTGGCTGCCTGGAAATTGAATACTTCAGGAAGTACTTCTACAGTTAATATTTCTTCCGGTGGAGGAATGCAGTGGAATGGAGATATAGATCTAAGCGGATTGGAAAAACCGTTGGCCAGCCTTCCGCAGATGCTGGAACCGCTAATGAATAACCTGGTAACACCTTTATTACAAAGTATGGGAGAAAGCATGGGCGAAGGTATGGGGGCACCGCTTCCACCAGAATTTAGTGAGAAAATGGGAAAGATAAAATTTGACTATGAAGCCTATCAAAAAGACGGCGATGAATATCTTGCGAAGTTTGAAAAAGAGGTAGAAGCCAATTTTGGAGATGACTTTGAAAAATCTATGGAAAAATGGGCAAGCCAGTTTGAGAAAAATGCAGAGAAGTGGGAGAAGAATTTTGAAATGAAAATGGAAATAAACGAGGAAGAGCTGGAAAAGTCTATGGAAAAATGGGCAGAGAGCTTTGGGAAAGATATGGAAGCCTGGGGAGAATCTTTTGGCGCACAAATGGAAGCTCGTTTTGGAGAAGGTGAAAATGGAAAAAGTAAAGTGATAGGTTTAAGTAATTCTAAGGCTAAAAAGACCATTAAGGTGAAAATGCCAAAAAACGCTAAACTTAAGCTTGATGTTCGTCACGGAGAGGTTAAACTTTCTGGAACAACTAATAATTTACGAGCCGATCTTTCTCACAGTAAACTTAATGCCGATAGGATAAATGGGAAAAACACCAATGTGGAAGCAGCCTACACGCCTGTAAATATCAACTATTGGTCTTACGGAATTATGGATGCTAAGTATGTAAAGAACTTTAAAATTAATAAAGTTAAGAGCATTAAACTCACTTCAAATTCAAGTAATGTGAATATCAACGAGCTGGAGGATACCGGGATTTTATCGGGGAATTTTGGCGAACTGAATATTGCAAGTCGTTGGCCCTAATTTTAAGAACCTGGATATTAATTTAGAAAATAGCGATCTGGAATTAGGTTTACCTTCTTCGGCGTTTAACTTTATATATAGCGGCACGCAGAGTGATATTAAGCATCCTAATGCTTTAAAGTTAACAAGCAGTGAGTCTTACGACAATAAAAAACTTAGCGGGTATCATAAATCAAAAGATGCAGGCGGGAATATTAGTATTAAAGCTAATTTTAGTGAAGTCTTGTTAAATTAGATTTCATACTGTATTTTGCAATCTTATAAACAACAAAGCGTTTATAAGATCGAATATGGAAACCACCAATTTTTCTGAATTTCTTTCGCAGCTAACTTCCGGGTTTACCCAGGTTTTAGACGTGAATTTAAGGGAAGAAGATTATATCATAATAGATTTATCTGAAGATAATGTAGAGCTCGGGAAAGTAGATGTGTCTTCTTCCCGGGCTTTTTCTAATTATATAGCTGAATATTTAAATGCCTTCGGAAAAAAAGTTGCTTTTGGTGGTTATTCTGAAGTTCGAAAATTATATAAAAGAAGTGAACTTTTTACAGCTTCAGAAGATGAAGATTCTAATAGAAATATTCACTTAGGCCTGGATTTTTGGGCTGATGCCTATACCGATGTTTTAGCGGTTCTGGATGGTAGAATTCACAGTTTTAATGATAATACCAATTTTGGCGATTATGGGCCAACAATTATTCTGGAACATAAATTTGAAGAGAAGAAATTCTATTCTCTTTATGGTCATTTAAGTCGGGCTTCTTTAGAAAATTTAAAGCCTGGGACTTCCATTAAAAAAGGAGAAAAAATAGGCCAGCTGGGAACTGCCGAAGAAAACGGGGATTATGCCCCGCATTTACATTTCCAGATTATAGAGGAAATGGAAGAAAAAATTGGTGATTTTCCTGGAGTGACTTCAAGAAGAGACCTGGACTTTTATTTACAAAATTGTCCAGATCCCAATTATCTACTAAAACTTAGAAATTCCTGATTATTTCTTCTTTAAAATAAGGGCTACAATTGCTGCCGTTACCACGCCCATCATTAAAGCTCCTGCTATAGATTGCACTATGTAAGAGTTGAGGTTAAAGTAAGCCTCGGCATCCTCGCGGCTCATAGCATTTCTCGCTACACTGCTTTCTATGGCATTTTCAAAAAATTCGGGGGTAATTAGGTAATGAGTAATTAATGTGCCAATAGGCGAGAGGAGCGCAATGACAATGCTTAAAATAACTCCGGAAACAAAACCCTGTTTCCAACTCATTTTTCCGCGGAAAAAATTCTTTCTTTTATCGTGAATGGCAAATAGATAAATCGCGATTGCAATTAAGCCGAAAAAGTTTGAGTAGATAGGATGTTTGGCAATTAGCACATCGTGCCAGCCCATTAGTTTTTCAAAATACATCCAAAGTAAGGAAGTCGCGAAAAAGATCACTCCCCATTTTATTTCTATCTCGTATTTTTTCATTTTTTTTTGATTGGTTAGTTGAAAAGCTAATTTACTCAAAAAAATAGGCGAAAAAAGAAAGGGCTGTCTAAAAGCTTCCATATTTCGGAATTTTAGACAGCCCTTTTTAAAAGGAATTGAAAATTAGATTATTGATTTACTACAACCCAATCTCCTTTTTCAATAAGCGGAATCGCTTGTTTATACTTTAAAGTTTTATTTTCTCCACTCATCACATTTTTAATAGTCACTTTATCATTACGGCCAATTTTAGGTTGGTCTCTTGTAATGGTTTCAGTCACCTGTGGTCTACGTTGCTGTTGGGTATTCCCTGCAGCACGACTTTGAGCGGCTCTTTCATCTATATTAGGAATTTCTTCCTTCTGGGTTTCTACCTTCTCTTTTTTACGTTGTCTTGCTTCGTGAATGTTAGAAACATTTCCTTCAGGAATTTCTCCTTTGAAAAGGAAAGAAATCACATCGCGGTTTACCTGGTCCAGCATAGCTTTAAACAATTCAAAAGCTTCAAATTTATAGATCAGTAAAGGATCTTTTTGCTCGTGAACAGCCAACTGAACGCTTTGTTTTAACTCATCCATTTTACGAAGGTGAGTTTTCCACGAATCATCTATAATTGCAAGACTTATATTTTTCTCAAAATCTTTAACCAGCTGAACACCTTCGGTTTCGTAAGCTTTTTCAAGATTGGTAACTACCTGAAGTGTTTTTTGACCATCTGAAAATGGAACCGAAATTCTTTCAAAATTGTTACTTTCATCTTCGTAAACATTCTTAATTACCGGGAACGCTCTGGAAGCGCTGTGTTCCATTTTCTGCTGGTAATGCTTATAGGCTTCTTTATAAACAATTCCGGCGATTTTTTGAACGCCCATTTTCTCGAATTCTTCTTCTGAAACCGGGGCACTCATAGAGAAATACCTGATTAGTTCAAATTCAAAATTCTTATAATCCTGGGCAACTTTATTGTTCTCAGTAATCGCTTCAGAAGTATCAAAGATCATATTGGCGATATCAACCTTAAGCCTGTCGCCAAATAACGCGTGATATCTACGTTTGTAAATTACCTCACGTTGCGCATTCATCACATCATCATATTCCAGCAAACGCTTTCTTATTCCGAAGTTATTTTCCTCTACTTTTTTCTGTGCACGTTCAATAGATTTTGAGATCATAGAATGCTGAATTACTTCACCTTCTTCCAGACCCATTTTATCCATTAATTTGGCAATCCTTTCAGAACCGAATAGACGCATTAGGTTGTCTTCAAGAGAAACATAGAACTGAGAACTTCCCGGATCTCCCTGACGGCCTGCACGACCTCTTAACTGGCGGTCTACACGACGTGAATCGTGACGCTCTGTACCAACAATAGCCAAACCACCGGCTTCTTTTACTTCTTTACTCAGTTTAATATCGGTACCACGACCTGCCATGTTTGTGGCGATAGTTACAATACCAGATTTACCGGCTTCAGCAACAATATCGGCCTCTCTTTTGTGCAATTTCGCGTTAAGCACGTTATGCGGAACATTTCTTAATTTCAGCATCCTTGAAAGTAATTCTGAAATTTCTACCGAAGTTGTACCAATAAGTACCGGTCTTCCGGCATTAGAAAGATCTGTAACGTGATCTATAACCGCATTATATTTTTCTCGTTTGGTTTTATAAACCAAATCGTCTTTATCGTTTCTTGCAATTGGGCGGTTGGTAGGAATTTCTACTACATCCAATTCATAGATCTCCCAGAATTCTCCAGCTTCAGTTACAGCCGTACCGGTCATACCCGATAACTTGCCGTACATTCTAAAGTAATTCTGAAGGGTTACGGTAGCAAAAGTTTGAGTAGCATCTTCAATCTTTACATTTTCCTTAGCTTCAATTGCCTGGTGTAAGCCATCGCTATAACGACGACCGTCCATAATACGGCCGGTTTGCTCATCTACAATTTTCACCTTGTTATCCATCACCACATATTCGTCATCTTTCTCAAATAGGGTGTAAGCTTTAAGCAATTGACGTAGGGTGTGAATACGCTCACTTTTTACGCTGTAATCTCTAAATAGCTCTTCTTTTTTCTGAGCTTCTTCTTCTTTAGAAAGTTCTTCTTTTTCGATTTTGGCGATCTCCATTCCCATTTCTGGCAATACAAAGAAATCGGCATCTCCATCGGCAGAAAGGAAATCAATACCTTTATCGGTAAGGTCTATTTGATTGTTTTTCTCTTCAATAGTGAAATAAAGATCCGCGTCTACTTTAGGCATTTCGCGGTTATTATCCTGCATATAGTGATTTTCGGTCTTTTGCAGTAGTTGCTTTATACCTTCTTCACTTAGGAATTTAATTAATGCCTTATTTTTAGGAAGCCCGCGGTAAACTCTTAGCAATAGAAAAGCACCGTCTTTGGTGTTTCCTTCTTTGATAAGCTTTTTAGCTTCAGCAAAAACCTTGGTAAGATGTTTACGTTGTAATTCTACAATATTAGAAATTGCCGGTTTTAACTCATTAAATTCGTGCACATCTCCTTTTGGAATAGGTCCCGAAATAATAAGTGGAGTACGGGCATCATCTACTAACACCGAATCCACCTCATCTACGATAGCAAAATTATGTGGACGTTGCACCAAATCGTCTGGCGCGTGAGACATATTATCACGCAAATAATCAAAACCGAACTCGTTATTGGTTCCGTAGGTAATATCAGCATTATAGGCTTTTCTTCTGGAAGCAGAGTTTGGCCTGTGGTAATCTATACAATCTACACTTAAGCCGTGAAATTGAAAAATAGGGGCCATCCAGGCGCTATCCCTTTTCGCCAGATAATCGTTTACCGTTACAAGGTGCACTCCGTTTCCGGTTAAGGCATTAAGGTACATTGGTAAGGTTGCCACAAGGGTTTTACCTTCACCGGTTTGCATCTCTGCAATTTTACCCTGGTGCATTGCCACACCACCAATTAGCTGAACATCATAATGAACCATATCCCAGGTTACCGGTTTTCCGGCAGCATCCCAGGAGTTATTCCAAATAGCGTGATCTCCCTCAAGATTTACATAATCTTTTTCGGCAGAAAGTTCACGATCATATTCTGATGCTGTAACTTTAAGTTGTTCGTTATGGAAGAAACGTTTCGCGGTTTCTTTTACAGTAGCAAAAGCTTCTGGAAGAATATCGTTTAGTACGCCTTCAGATACTTCGTAAGATTTTGCTTTTAAAGCATCAATCTCTGCATAAATATCTTCTTTCCTGGTAATATCATCATTGGCATCGGCCTCAGCTTCCAGGTCTTCAATTTGCTTATTTATATCTTTTAAAGCTTCAGCGATCTTTGCTTTAAAACTTGTAGTTTTTGCTCTAAGTTCGTCTATAGAAAGGGCTTCAAACTCACCTTCCAGCGCCTTTATCTTATCGACTATGGGTTGTATTTCTTTGACGTCTTTTTTTGATTTATCGCCAACAAATACTTTTAATACAGAATTTAAAAAACTCATAATAGTTTTTGTTTAATACGGGGTTCAAATGTACGCAAAAAAAAAGCCTCACTTTGGAGACTTTTTTCTATTTTTTGCGTGTTGTTATTTAATATTCATCCTCATTCCAAAGATAATCATCATCGGTTGGATAATCGGGCCAAATTTCCTCAATAGAATCATACGAGTCTCCTTCATCTTCAATTGCCTGCAGGTTCTCAACTACTTCTAGCGGAGCGCCGGTTCTAATCGCATAGTCAATTAACTCGTCTTTAGTTGCTGGCCAGGGTGCATCACTTAAATAGGATGCTAATTCTAAAGTCCAATACATGGGTTGATCAGGTTTATTATTTTTGCAAAAATAAATTTTTTGTGGTAATAGCCAAGAAAAAAATCTATTATTTAATCAATACTGTTAAGAACTTACGCTAAAATTATAAATTTTACTCGATAATCGATATTTAAACGCTCTGAGATCTGTCACGAAAATATAATGTTATTTCCCATTAATTTCTTCTGAGCTGTTCTGATGTAGTTTTATAAATAATTTTTGCTCGCGCCTTGGGTTTTATGATTTTTCTGGAATCCATTTTACCTCTTCGGCCTGTAATCTTTTAGACAACATCCGTGCCAGCACAAATAGGTAGTCAGAAAGTCTATTGAGGTATTGTAATACAGCTTCATCAAAAGCTTCAATTTCGTATAAAGCAGTGGCAAGCCGCTCTGCTCGACGGCAAACGCAACGGGCTATGTGACAGAATGACACGCTTTGGTGACCGCCGGGAAGAACAAAATGAGTCATTTCTGGAAGTTCTTCATTCATTTTATCCATCTCTTTTTCCAGCAATTCAATATCTTCAGCTGAAATCTTCGGAATGGTTAATCGGTCTTTACCGCTCTTCAATTTTTGCTTTTCGGGATCTGTAGCCAGGGTTGAGCCAATAGTGAAGAGCCTATCCTGAATTCTACTTAATATTTTCTTGACATGGTCTCCGGTATCCTGGTCACGAATAAGCCCTATGTGAGAGTTTAGTTCGTCTACCGTGCCGTAACTTTCTATGCGAATATGATGTTTTGGAACTCTTGTACCTCCAAATAGTGCCGTGGTTCCTTTATCGCCGGTTTTTGTATAAATCTTCATATAAAATGTTTTGTTTTTGCGTAATTCACCTAGTGGAATTTATCTTCCAAAGGTAGTAAACGATGAATTAAACCAATATGGAAATCAGGTTTTGGTTTCTGATTTTTCATCATTTCGGCGAGCCATATAGCGCTTTCTGAAGTTTCGGTTTTTGCGTGCTTTGCGGTTCTTTTTGGCCCTGCGGGAATTCCAGATAAAATAAATGAGAAAAACCGCTATGAGCGCGAAGTAAATCCAGGTTTCCTGGTCAAACTCAAACATGATAGGTTGTTAATTTTTTACAAGATAAGAAATTCTTAATTTTTCAGGAATTAAAATCTACTTTTCAAACTTACGATTAGAAAAAATGCGATGAAGGTGGCATTAGCTGAGTGTTGAAAATCTGTAAGGAGAATTTATAATAAAGCCTGCCCTGAATTTATCAAGGCAGGCTTTGTAAATAATTTATCTAAAATGTTTTAATCTTCTGTTGAGGTAGTCACTTGTGGTCCTATGCCGCTAAGACTTTGGTTGTATATCCATAATTCTTGTGAGGCACCGTTAGTGATCTCCATCCATTCCTGTGCGAAAGTATCAAAGGAACCTGAGCCGTGAACTTCGTCAAATTTCTCTTTAAGTTTTTGATCTTTCCCCAGCCAGGCAAAGTCATCAAAGAAATAGACTACAGATAAATCCTGTCCTGATTGAGTAGAGGAGAATTCATTGGTGTAAATCCCAAAAGGCGTTTCAGATGATTTCTCCTTTAAGACTTTTGTTACTTTTTCTAATTTAGTAACCATCTCATCATATTTTCCCCGCGCAATATCCCAAAGGGTAACTCTTAGTTTACTCATTTCAAAATCTTGAGGGAAGTGAGAGAAATTATTGTGAAATCTCCAGAAAGTTACTTCTTCTTCACTGGCTAAATAAGGCACTACGTTATTTTCCCAGTCTTGGTCGTGGGCTTCCTGGTTTGGACGGGGTGCATCTAAAGCGCTCCAGGGCATCGGTCCCATTACCGCCATATAATCGTAGGCGTTTTCGCCGTTCATAATAGTGAAAATTCGCACACCCATAGCACCTTCAGCATGATATTGCTCGTTGTGGTTTTTCATTCCTTCGGAAAACTCTTTCATTTTGTCGCTTTTAGCTGAATAGATAGCGCTTCCTACAATGAGGTATTCCTCACTGTTACTTTGTTGATCTTGGGAGAATACTAAAAAAGGGATTAGCATCATCCAGTAGAAAATTGATTTCATAAGCTGTTTTAATTAAGTGTTAGTAATGCAGCTATGATAGATGAGGCTAAAATAAATAGGTTCTCTAAGTTACTGAAAAATAGTTTAATATATCTGTTTGGTTGCTGTTTTTCTATTTTCGGAGTAATAAAAAAAACGCCCAAGGAGGGCGTTTTTAAATTAAAACATCTTTAATACTATAATCCGAAACTTAGGGATAAGATAATATTAGAAAGATCTCTATTTATATTTGCGGTATTTGTTAGTCCGTTTTCAAACAATCTTGGATTTTCTTCATATTGTGCATTGGTATAGGCTAAATCGATTTTCATAGTTCCAAAATCATAACCAATACCTCCCGAATAACCGGTTAAATCACCAACGGTAGTTTCGTTAGCATAAGGGCTTTGTTCATAACGGTAACCACCTCTTAAGCTCCAATTGCTAATTCTATATTCACCACCCAATCTAAAAGTAGAGACCGGCTGAAGTTCTGCTGAAATAAGTTCGTTCTGAAATTGGAATTCAGGATCATCGGTAGGTCTAAATTCAGTTGCTGAATAATCTTTGTAAGAGTAATCAAAACTAATTAAGCCTTTGGTGCCAAATAGTACAGCAAGACTTCCTGTTAATTTTCCAGGTGTTTTTAAAGTATAATCTGGGTAAACATTTATAACATTAGGGTCTACAATCACACGCTCATTCGCGTTATTATTGGTTTCAAGATATTGGGTAGCTTCTTCAGTAATATTGAACCAGGTAGGAGAGTGGTAAGATGCTCCAACTCTAAACCTTTCGCTTACTTTTGCTATTGCGCCTAGCTGGAAAGAAAAACCGTCACCAACAGTACTTAAATTATTATTAAACCTAACCTCATTAGTAGCGCTCCCTGCATTATTATTGGTTTCTATATACCTGGTGGAACGATCGTAATTTAGAAAATGTGTATTTAGGTTTGCGCCCAGGTAAAGGAAATCTTTGTACTGTGTCCCAAAGTTGAAAGAGAATTTTCCATTTAATCCCGTAGATACAGTTCGATATTCCTGATTAAAATTGCCCGAACCTATAAAAGAATTGTAAGCAGTATTATCGGGAGAATCATCTACCTGATCTATAACAAAACCCTGATAACCTAAAAATGCCTGTTGGGCGCCGTAACCTTGATTTTCCCCTAAGAATGAGTAAAGCTCTGAAATTGTCTCACCTTCCTGGGTTTGCAGTAAATTTAACGGAACGCCGTTTGCATAATTTAAAAAATATTGATCTATAGAAGTCTGGCTTACTCCGGCTGCTACATAAGCATCATCAAAATTATTGGTCTGCTCGTAGTTGAGACCTAAACTGAATTTTCTCCAGGGACTATCGTTTCGAGTATCAAATATAAGTACTCCACCCGCCTGATTGAAGTTGAAATCTGAATTGTCATTCGATGTGTTTGTACCAAAATAATCTACTTCTTTGCTAGTAAATCTATGAGCCAGCGTAATGGTTCCAAAAGAATTTAAAAATACAGCAGAACTGGCCGGGTTTACAGTAATAGCCGAAAGATCGCCACCAAGTGCGCCAAAAGCACCACTCATAGCTCTAAATCTTGCGGTTCCGTTTAATTCTTCAGAACTATATCTATATGCATCCGTGATGTTTTGTGACTGGGCGTTCCCTGCTATAAATAAGAGACCCAGTACTAAAAATATCTTTTTCATAATTTTTATTTAATCCCTGTTAGAGGGTGTTAGTTTCCCGAGTTTTGGCTCGAGCTCTTAATAAATGATTTCAGAAAAAACCTTACAGCATTATACTGTAAGGTTGGTTCTTTAATTTATTGTATTACTTTCTAAATTAGAAGTTTATTATCCTCTGCCGCCACCTCTGGAAGATGAAGAACGGCCTCCGCCAGAACTTCTTGTTCCTGAGCTTCTCGAGCTACCTGAGCTACTGCGTACATTACCACTGCTTCTGGAAGAACTATTAGAAGACCTATTGTATGTAGAGTTAGATCTTGAACTTCTACTAGATCTATTTATAGTAGAATTTCTCCTGGTAGAAGAAGTATTAACTCGTGCTGGTTCACTTCTTCTACTGGAACGTGAATAAACATTAGAATTATTGTTATTACTTCTAGTGTAACTTCTCTCAGAATTTTGATTACTTCTTATAGCTCTTATACTTCTGGAGTAAGAAGATTCATTATCTCTTAAGCCAGAAACATTGTCTCTTCTGTTAGAAGTATAGTCTGAATAACTGTCTCTTCTACCGCTGTTATAAGCTACATCCCTATAGTTATTGTGGTAACCGTAATATGGGTTGTTTACAAAACCTCCTCCCCAATAACCATAGAAGCCACCATAACCAAATCCAAAGCCGAAGGGATAACCCCAGCCCCAAGCTGGGCCATAAGCGAATCCTCCACCCCATGGGCCAAAGCCTCCGCCCCAGTAACCGGGACCGTAAAATGGATCCCAAAAGAAAGGATCGTTCCAGTAGCCTCCAAAACCATAACCGTATCCAAAACGATTCCATCTCCAGGGATTATAAAATCCTCCGTAGAAACCATTATTATAAATGTTTACGGTGTATTGATCTGGATCTTCTCCCCAGGGAGCACGACCACTGTTATAAGTCTGCTGATCTTCATAATAAATATCCTCTTCACCATCTCCCGCAGAAGAATAAGATTCTACATCAGTAAAGACGATATTATCGGCCATTTGGCCATAAAATTCAGATTTTTCTGAAAAAAGGTTCTTATAGTAAGTATTGCCCTGATCCTGATTATTATTAGCATATTGGGAAGGCTCTTCAGAAGTTGTTCGCTGCTGTTCAGAATCACCGTAGATTCCGTCTTCATAACCAGAATACTGGTAAGAACCGCAAGATGCTAACAATAGCAAGAACATAGGAGCAACAAAAAGAATTGCTTTTTTTTGTAAGTCGTAATTGCGTATCATTAGCTTAGTATTTTATTGTTGAACATTACAAAAATAGTTAGTTTTGCGCTAACTAAACTTGCATTTAGATTGTGTTTAACAAAATCACAAGATTTATGCCAAATACATAGAATGAGTAAAAAGTTAAGCAAGAGAAGCGAAGATTATTCAAAATGGTACAACGAATTAGTGGTAAAAGCTAATTTAGCTGAAAATTCCGCAGTGAGAGGTTGTATGGTTATTAAACCCTACGGTTTCGCTATATGGGAAAAAATGCAGGCCCAGCTTGATAAAATGTTTAAGGAAACAGGCCATGAAAATGCCTATTTTCCACTTTTTGTACCCAAGCATCTTTTTGAAGCTGAAGAAAAAAATGCTGAAGGTTTTGCAAAAGAATGCGCTGTGGTTACTCATTACCGTTTGAAAACCGATCCTAATGATAAATCTAAATTAATAGTAGACCCGGAAGCTAAACTGGAAGAAGAACTGATAGTTAGACCAACTTCTGAAGCTATTATCTGGAATACATATAAGAATTGGATCCAGTCTTATAGAGATCTACCTATAAAAATTAACCAATGGGCTAATGTGGTGCGCTGGGAAATGCGTACGCGTTTATTTCTAAGAACTTCAGAGTTTCTTTGGCAGGAAGGGCATACCGCTCATGCAACCAAACAGGAAGCTCTGGAAGAAACAGAGTTAATGAATAATATTTATGCTGAATTTGCCGAAAAATTTATGGCAATGCCGGTCATAAAAGGAACTAAAACTGAAGCTGAACGTTTTGCCGGTGCTGTAGAAACTTATTGTATTGAAGCAATGATGCAAGACGGGAAAGCATTGCAGGCGGGAACTTCGCACTTTTTAGGTCAAAACTTTGCAAAAGCTTTTGATGTAAAGTTCACCTCTAAAGAAGGGAAGTTAGAAAATGTATGGGCCACATCCTGGGGTGTCTCTACCCGCTTAATGGGAGCGCTTATAATGACACATAGTGATGACAACGGATTAGTTCTTCCTCCAAATTTGGCGCCTACTCAGGTGGTAATTGTACCTATATATAAAGGAGAAGAGCAATTAGAAGAAATCTCTAAGGTGGCGAATAAACTTGCCGATGATCTTAAAGAAGCTGGTATTTCGGTTAAATATGATGATAGAGATACTCAAAAGCCAGGCTGGAAGTTTGCACAGTACGAATTACAGGGTGTGCCTGTTAGATTGGCAATTGGACCAAAAGACCTTGAAAAAGGAAGCGTAGAGCTTGCCAGAAGAGATACGCTTACCAAAGAGTTTGTAAATCAAACTGAAGTAGTGGAGAAGGTGAAGCATTTAATGGTGGAAATTCAGGATGCTCTATTTGAAAAAGCGAGTAATTTTAGAAATGATCACATCACTGAAGTAGATTCTTTTGATGAATTTAAAAAAGTTTTAAAATCTAAAGGCGGATTTATTTCTGCGCATTGGGATGGAACTACAGAGACAGAAAATAAAATAAAAGGCCTTACCAAAGCCACAATTCGCTGTATACCATTTGGTTCCGAAAAGGAGTCGGGAAGCTGTGTGCTTACTGGTAAACCTTCAGAACAAAGAGTGCTTTTTGCCAAGGCATATTAAATTTTAAATTTTTTTTGTTCAACTCTTGTGGCATTGAAAAATAGTTGTATTTTTGCATCCGCATTGAAACAAAAAATGGTCCGTTCGTCTAGGGGTTAGGACGCCAGGTTTTCATCCTGGTAACAGGGGTTCGATTCCCCTACGGACTACAAAAGAACACGAGTTTAAGTTTTGTGTTTTTAAAAGTCCTGAAAAGGCAATTTGAAATAAATTAATGGTCCGTTCGTCTAGGGGTTAGGACGCCAGGTTTTCATCCTGGTAACAGGGGTTCGATTCCCCTACGGACTACTTTAAAAAATAATTAAAGCAATTTTGTAATGGCAAATCACAAGTCAGCATTGAAGAGGATTCGTAGCAATGAGACCAAACGTCTTAGAAACCGCTACCAGCATAAAACTACCAGAAACGCGATTAAGAAGTTGAAGGAGTCTGAGAAGAAAGAAGCTGAAGCTTTATTGCCTTCTGTTATCTCTATGGTAGATAAATTGGCAAAGAAAAACATTATACACGATAACAAAGCTGCGAACTTAAAATCGCAACTTACAAAGCACGTAGCCGCGCTTTAATAAGTATTACAGTGTTCAATTATAAAAAAAATGCTTTCTGTATTTACGGAAAGCATTTTTTTATTTCTATATTTTTTCTTCTAGAATACCGAAAGTCCTGTTAAGGTAGTAAGGCGTTCCAAAGCCTTCATGCCTAATTCAGAATTTCCTTTTTCATTTAAAATAGGGCTCCAAACCGCTACGGAATATTGATCTGGATGGATGGCCACTATACCACCTCCAACGCCACTTTTCCCGGGAAGACCAACCTCAAAACTAAACTCTCCGGCTTCATCGTAGAAACCACAGGTTTGCATTAAAGAATTAATTCTTTTTACCGTGGTAGGAGTTAAAATTTCTTCATCGGTCCCGAGTATTTTTCCTTTATTGGCGAAAATCATAAAAGCCTGAGCTAATTGTTTACAGGACATTGCCAGGGAACAAAGATGAAAATAGAAGTCTACAATAGGTTCTACATCACATTTAATATTTCCCAGGGCTTTCATATAATTTACCAGGGCCACATTTCTATAACCGGTAGATCTTTCTGAAGCTGCAATTTTTGGATCAAAATTAATACTATTGTCTTCGGTGATTTTTCGAACAAATTCCAGCAATTCCTGTTTTGGGTTGTCAAGCTGGTCTACCAAAATATCTGAAATTACTAAAGCTCCTGCATTAATAAATGGATTTCGCGGCACGCCGCTTTCATATTCCAACTGGCTTAAAGAATTAAAAGGATCACCGGAGGGTTCTACATCTACCCGGTCCCAAAGATCTTCTCCCATAAGACGCATCGCCATAGAAAGGCTGAAAACCTTAGATATACTTTGAATAGAAAAAAGCTCTTCGCTATCTCCAAAACTAAAATGTTGACGATCGCCACGGTACACATGCATTCCAAATTTTCTTGGGTCTACCTTGGCAAGTTCGGGAATGTAGGAGGCAACTTTGCCCGTAACGTCCCGGTAACTTAATTCGTCATTGATGGTATTTAATATTTTTTGGTAATCCATAATTAATTTAGTTCGCTTAGATCACTATTTGTTTCTATTTCGAAAGGTAATTTTTCTGTTTTAAAAATACGGGCGCTTAACTTACCTTTTAACTCAATTTTATTATCTGAAACCAGCAACCAGCTACCTTCACGTAATCCAACTACAGGTTGTGTATTTATAGTGTGAAATTCTTTAATTCTTGTTTCGCGGGTTTCTCCTTTATGTGTAGAGTTTGTGTCGGGATCTAAATAGTGCGGATTAATATTAAAAGGGACAATTCCCAGGGTTTTAAAACTTGGCGGATAAACTATGGGCATATCGTTGGTGGTTTGCATGGTTAGCCCGGCAATATTGGTTCCTGCGCTGGTTCCCATATAGGCTGCACCGTTTAAAATACTCTCTTTTAAAGGCTGCATTAATTTATGCCGGTAAAGTTCAGAAACTAAGAGAAAAGTATTTCCGCCGCCGGTAAAAATTCCTTTAGCCTCAGTTATGGTTTCTGTCATATTATTGAATTCGTGAATTCCTCGCAGTTTAATTCCGGCTTTCTTAAAAGCTTCAGCAGCCTTTTGGGTATATTCATCGTGTGAAATCCCGCCGGGACGGGCAAAAGGAATAAAAATTACTTCTTCGGCTTCACTGAAAAATGTTTTTATTTCAGGAATAAGATATTCCAGGTATTCTTCTCCGTGTAAAGTAGATGTGCTTGCCAATAATGCTTTACTCATAGTATATAGTGTTTTCTCTTGCGAGTATAGGATTTCTAGTCTTAAATTTAGTTTAAATAGGGGTTTTAACAAAAGTTTACAAGCTGCTTTACTTAAAATAAGAAGTAAGAATTGTTTCTTTATTAATAGGAAAATTAAGATTATGATAAAGAATACATTATATATTACTCTAATATTATTCTGCAATATTTTATTAGCGCAGGAGCAGGAAAGAATGCTGGTTAACGGTAAAATAATTGTTCCTGAAAATGATTCTCCAGAAGGAATGACCATTTTTAATCAAAATACTTCCCGGGGCACCATAGCTAATCCTAACGGGCAATTTAAACTGCGGGTGGCGCTTAACGATACTATTGTTTTTTCTGCTCTTCAGTTTGAAAGTTTCAGGGTAGTGGTAGAAGAAGGTGTTATAAATTCTGGAGAAATGAACGTATTTCTAACAGAAACTGTAACCGAATTGCCAGAGGTACTCTTATCTGATAATGAGCTCTCGGGAGATATTAGAGTTGATGTAGCCAGAATCGAGGTGGAAGACCCTGAGGTTCCCAGGTATTCTGCAGCAGAGCTAAATGCTATGAATGTTAGAAGACAACCTGATTCCCTAATGGGGCCGGGAAGAAATGCAGCCCTGGCAGCCGGGAATACACGACTTGTAAACGGTCTTAATTTTGTGAATATCTTTAAATTACTGGTAGGGGCCGAAGTTGAAAATAATCCGTTCACTAAACGTGAGTTAGATGAAAAATTGCGGGATCTTTACGACGACGAATTTTTTAAGGCTAATTTAAATATAGAGCGAGACAGAATTAATGATTTTATATATTACGTCACAGATCACGGCCTGGATCAGGAATTACTGCAGGACGGAAACGAGCTAAATCTCATCGAATTTCTAATAAATAAAAGCAAAGAATATAAAGCTTTTCACGCTCGGGAATAATACCATTTAACCAACATCAATCAATGAAATCTTACTTATTCATCTTCCTGTTGGGTTTTGCCCAACTAGCAATCGCCCAGGAAAAACAGGAAATCACCGGGAAAATTCAAGCCGATTCAATTGAAGCTCCCATTCACATTATCAATGTAACGCAGGAAAAAGGAACCGTTAGTGATAAAGCGGGAAATTTTAAACTTGAAGTAGAGGAGAACGATTTACTGCTAATTTCTTCAGTACAATTCCAGCGAAAAGAAGTAGAAATAACTTCTAAAATCCTTAATCAGAAAATTTTAAATATTGAATTGCTTACCTGCACTAACAGAATTAGAGCAGGTAAGAGTTCACAATCTTAGTGGTAATCTAAAGGAAGATATTGCAGATATTAAGGTAATAGATATGCCGGTTATTAAAGTGCCACCTGTGCCACGTAGCGTAATTCCCAGGGGTACACCAAACGAAGCTTTTAATGCCAGCCAAACCCAGGCGCCGGCCGGTGGTAATATTTTAGGTTTGGTAGGCTTAATTACCGGTAAACCAAATTTTGGTTCTCTTAGTAAATCTGAATCTAAAGCATTAAGTGAAAGAGAGGTGATTAATACTTTGCGTAATAAATTTGATGATTATTTCTTCACCAATCATTTAAAGATCGATTCAAAGCATATCATGAATTTTCTCACCTATATTTTTGAAAATGGTTTTCAGCAGAAATTATTGAAGGAAGAACGCGCTTTAGACCTGGTGGTTTATTTAGAGATGAAGAGCAAAGCCTATCTGAAATATATTGCAGACTAAAATGAAAAATAGTTTTTTCATTTTTATTTTACTGATTTTTTCTACTCATTTATATTCCCAGGAAAGCGTAATACTTAAAGGAAAGATCCTTACCGATTCTATTGAAGCGCCAATTCATATTATAAATATTACAGCAGAAAAAGGGACGGTAACCGAAGCAAATGGAGAGTTTACGGTAGAGGTGAAGGAGAATGATCTTTTATTATTTTCTTCGGTGCAATTTCGGAAGAAAGAAATATTGGTTACTGCGCAAATTTTATCTTCTGGATCATTAGAGATTGAATTACAAAAAGAACTTACAGAATTAGATGAAGTGCGGCTGCATCAATTAAGCGGAAATCTCGGAAATGATATTGAGGGAATTAAAACCTTTGATCCCAGGATTATTGGCTTTGCACTTTCAGATAAAGAACCTTTAAGTATCGAAGAGCGAAAACTGGTGGCAATTACCAGGCCCGATGATCCCGTGGGAATGCTATACGGAATCATTTCCGGGCAAAAAAAAATGTATGAAAAGGCTATTGAAAATAGTAAATTAAGCGCCCTTGTTTATAAAGCCAGGGATTTGATGCCTGACGAATTTTATACAGAAACCCTGGAGTTGAAGGAAAACAAGATCATGGATTTTCTCTACTACTGCAGCCGGAAACCAAATTTTAAAGAATTAGTCAATAAAAATGATCCTTTAATTTTAATGGAATTCGTTAAAGGAATGATCACTGAATATAATGAATTTATCCAGGATTAATTTAATAATTCTATTGGCGGTTCTGCTAATTTCTAGTGAAGGCTTTTCGCAAGAGAAAAATGTATTATCCGGTCAAATTATTACTGAAGAACCTCTAAATTCTCCGGTACACATCATAAATATTAGTCGTAAAAAAGGCGGGGTAAGTGAACTTTCGGGACGTTTTTCAGTTGAAGTCAGGTTAGGGGACACTCTTGTTTTTTCTTCGGTTCAATATAAAAAGGAAAAGATTGTAGTAAATCGAGAAATCCTTCAGCTAAAAAATTATAGAATTAAACTGATAGAAGATCTTACTGAATTAGAAGAAGTGAAACTTCATAAGCTCTCGGGAAACCTGGCAAAAGATATTTCAGGAATTGAAACTTTTAATAAATTCGATTTAAATGCTCCTATGGCGAGGAAGCCGCCACCAACGCAACTGGAAAGGCAAACCTATACTGCTACTACTGGGCCGGGTGGGGGAATTCCTTTAGATCCTATTCTGAATAAATTAAACGGGACTTTAGATAAATTGGAAAAAAGAAAGGAAAATGCCGATTTAAAATTTCAGGTGGAAAAAGCGGTTTACCTAATTTCGGAAGAAACCTTCACTACAGACTTTAATATCCCGGAAAGTGAGATAATGAATTTTGCGTATTATTGTGCTGAAAATTATGATTTGGAAATTCTGCTGGAAAATCCTTTAGAATTATATGAGTTTTTTCAATCTAAAGCGGCAGAATTTAAGGACTTAAAAACTTTGGATTGATATTTGCTCCATACTAGAAAAAATTAATGAGAAAAATAAGCCTAATTCTTGCCAGCTTTTTTTTGCTTTCGGGATTTAAATCCGGGGCTCACGAATTTTATTTAAGCGTTACCGAGATTGAATACAATAATGAAAAGCAGAGTCTTCAAATTATTACCCGCGTTTTTATAGACGATTTTGAAGATGTGCTAAACGAACGTTATGGCGCAGAGCTTCAACTTTCAGAGGAAGCAGAAGAAGGAGCGGTTACCGAAAATATTTCAAAATATCTCAAGCAAAAATTAAGGCTTCAGGTTAATGGGGAAGAACTTCAGCTAAATTATTTAGGAAAAGAATATGATGCCGATCAATTGGTACTATATATTGAAGTTGAAAACCTGGCTCCCTTTAATAAAATTGAAGTCACCAACGAGATCCTGACCGATCTTTTTGACGATCAAAAAAATGTAGTACACGTAAAAGTAAATGATAAGACTAAAAGTTTACTTCTTATGCGGCAGCAGGAAACAGAAAAACTCACTTTTCCTTAAATTTTAAGGAAAGGCCCGGAAAAATATTTATTTTTAGCAATCTTTAAATTAAAACACAATTGATGAACAAATTAAGATTATTAAGTTTCGCTTTAGTGATGCTTTTTGTAAGCGGTATACAGGCCCAGGAATCTGAAGCCGAAGATCAAAAACCAAAACAGGAAGGTCACGAGAATAACAATAAGTTTAAACAACTTTATAAAACCTTTGCAACTCCAAACCAATATAGAACCGGTGCCGGCGCGCCAGGGGAAGCCTACTATCAAAACCAGGCAGACTATAAGATGGATATTGTTTTAGACGATAAAAATACTCGTTTAGATGGCGAAGCCGAGGTAACTTATTATAATAATTCTCCCGATGAATTGGAATATTTATGGGTGCAATTAGACCAAAATGTTCGTAAGAAAGATGCGCCAACTGCAGATCGTAATCCTAGTGGAATGAGACCGGTTGCTACGCCACAGCGTTTTGTTGATGAGCATATGGAAGAATCTTTTGATGGTGGTTTCAATATTGTTGGACTTACTCATGATGGAGATAAACTAAATTACATCATCAATCAAACGATGCTAAGAATAGATTTGGAAGAGCCTTTAGAGCCTGGCGAATCTTTTGAGTTTGAAATGAAATGGTGGTACAATATCAACAATCATATTACCGATAGAGCAAGAAGCGGATACGAGCATTTTCCTAAAGATGGAAATAATGCTTACGTAATTGCTCAATTCTTTCCAAGAATGGCAGTCTACAACGATGTTGAAGGATGGCAAAATATGCAGTTTTGGGGAAGTGGTGAGTTTGCCCTTCCTTTTGGTAACTACGAAGTAGATATTACTGTTCCTGCAGATCATATTATGGAAGCTACAGGAGAACTTCAAAACCGTGATGAAGTATATACTAAAGAAATGATGCGCCGCTATGAGCAGGCCAAAAAATCTTATGACGAACCTGTAATTGTTAGAACCCAGGCAGAAGCTGAAGAAGCAGAAAAGTCTTTTTCTAACAAAACTAAAACCTGGAAATATAAAGCCGATATGGTTAGGGATTTTGGATTTTCTACTTCAAGAAAGTTCATTCTTGATATGATGGCTACCGATATAGATGGCAAAGATGTTATGGCGGTTTCTCTTTATCCCAAAGAAGGAAATCCACTTTGGGAAGAATGGTCTACAAAAGCCGTAGCCAGTACTTTAAAATCTTACTCTAAACAAACTTTTCAATATCCATATCATAAAGCGGTTTCGGTTCACGCAAGAAACCAGGGAATGGAATACCCAATGATCTGTTGGAATTATGGACGTCCAGATGAAGACGGAACATATTCTGATAGAACGAAGTTTGGGATGATTAGTGTAATTATTCACGAAATTGGACATAACTTCTTCCCAATGATCGTTAACAGTGATGAACGCCAGTGGGGCTGGATGGATGAAGGTTTAAATACCTTTAGCCAGTATCTTGCAGAGCAGGAATTTGGAGAAAAATATCCTGAAGCTATCGGGTCTTTAGAACAATATCCATCTCGAAGAGGTATTCCTTCTAAAATTGTTCCTTATATGAGAGGCAATCAAAAGTACATTGCTCCAATCATGTCTAACCCAGAGAATGTATACCAGTTAGGGAATAATGCTTACGGAAAACCAGCAACGGCTCTAAATATTTTAAGAGAGACCGTAATGGGCCACGAGCTTTTTGACCACGCCTACAAAACTTTTGCTCACCGTTGGATGTTTAAACACCCAACTCCTGAAGATTTCTTTAGAACAATGGAAGATGCTTCAGCAGTAGATTTAGACTGGTTTTGGAGAGGATGGTTCTATACTACGCAAAACGTAGATATGGGAATTAAAGAAGTACAAAAACTTTATATAACCGATAATGCTACCAAAGAAGGAAAAGAATTTTTGGAGCGTTACGGTGCAGATCCTGAAGAGATAGATGCAGTTTATGTAGTGAAA
The DNA here is from genome assembly GCA_963727565.1 of uncultured Flavobacteriaceae bacterium. Classification (GTDB taxonomy): domain Bacteria; phylum Bacteroidota; class Bacteroidia; order Flavobacteriales; family Flavobacteriaceae; genus Salegentibacter. The sequence goes on along the minus strand of CAVSGU010000004.1, from coordinate 494,854 downwards.
GAAGATAGTGAAGACTTTGACGAAAGTTTAAAAGGAAAGTCTGTTTTAGAAAATTCACCTACAATTAAGGAGTATGTGATGGATAATTTTTCTGAAGAAGAAAGAGCGAAGCTAAAAGATCCTAAATATTTCTACCAGGTTACTTTTGAAAAACCGGGAGGAATTCCAATGCCTTTAATTGTTGAATTCACTTATGCAGATGGTTCTACCGAAATGAAGAGATATCCGGTGCAATTATGGAGAATGAACGATGAGGTGGCGACAAAAGCTATTGCTACCAATAAAGAGATCACCAAAATTGTGGTAGATCCAGATCTTGAAACAGCAGATGTTGATGTAAGCAACAACACCTGGCCTAAAGAGGAGACTACCAATAAGTTTGAGGAATTCAAGGAGAATCTTGGAAACTAAAATATTTTTAAGCCGACTTTAACGAGTCGGCTTTTTTTATGCTTAAATTTGTGGCTATATTTGTTTTGCTATGAACATCATACCCCTTTTTATTAGTGGTGCAGAGATTGCCTTTATCCTTTTTATTTTGGTAATGGTTTTTGGTGCCGATAAGATTCCTGATATCGCCCGCGGAATGGGAAAAGGAATGAAAATGCTTAAAAATGCATCTAACGATATCAAAACAGAAATTCAAAAAAGTGCTGAAAAACAAGGTATAGACACCGATATTTCTAAAGATGTAAAAGGAGAGATCGATAAAGTAAAAGAGGATATTGATGAGATCACCGGTTCAGTAAAGCGTAGATTTTAATCACTTTGTATGTTAGAGCAGCTAAAACAATGGGATCGCGAGCTGTTTATTTACCTTAACGGATTAGGAATTGAATCTTACGATAATTTTTGGATTACCGTAACTACCATTCAAAACTGGATTCCACTATATGTTACTTTTTTTATTCTTTATTTTGTAGCCTTTCACTGGAAAAAAGCGCTTTTCACCAGCTTATTTATACTTGCAACTGCCCTTTCTACTTACGGGTTTACCAATGTAGTTAAAAACTTCTTTTTGCGGCTTAGGCCCAACAATCAGCCTGAAATTGCCGATATAATTAGAATTCTGCAAACACCAGATAATTATAGTTTTTTCTCTGGGCATTCAGCAGTCTCTACCGCCGCAGCTTTATTTTTAATTCTTTCTTTAAAAGATAAATATCCCTGGATCTGGGTGGTACTTATCTGGCCATTAATGTTTATGTTAAGCCGAATCTATGTGGGAGTTCATTATCCCGGAGATGTACTGGTAGGTGCAGCAGTAGGAATTATCTTTGCAATTACTTTCTTTATACTTTACCAACGTTCAGGCAAACGTTTTATTTAAGCCTGCTTAAGGTTAATCCGTCGCGAATTGGTAAAATAACGGTTTCTATACGTTCGTCTTCAGCAAGCATCTTATTGTATTTTAAAAGTGCCTGGGTAGACTCATCATCGGTTTTTACCGGCTTCACCACTTTTCCACTCCACAGTACATTATCTGAGAGTATAACACCACCGGGATTCATTTTCTCAATAATCAATTCGAAATATGCAGGATAATTTGGTTTATCGGCATCAATAAACACCAGGTCAAACTTTGAATTTATCTCCGGAATTATCTCCCTGGCGTCCCCAATGTATTGTTTGATATTATCTTTAAATGCTGAAGCCTGAAAATATTTCTGCTGAAAATCGTATAATTCTTCATTGATGTCTATGGTGTGCAACATTCCATCTTTAGCTAAACCCTCGGCCAGGCATAATGCCGAGTAGCCGGTGTAAGTGCCAATTTCTAGAATACTTTTTGGAGCTATTATTTTTGAAATTAAACTCAAAATCCTACCCTGGTAGTTGCCACTCAACATTCTGGGCTGTAATACTTTCTGGTTGGTTTCCCGGTTTAGTTTCGCTAAAAATTCTGGTTCTTTAGCTGAATGTTCTAAAATATAATCATCTATCGCTTCAGGTAAAAAATGCATTGGTTCTATTTTTGTTCAAATTTAGAGAAATTATTAATTCTGAAACTTGTATTATGATTCCTCTTTTCCTGTAAAACCCGACTTTTAGAATAGGTTGAAACTATTTTTTAAATTGTATTTTTACTCGATAACTTAGATTTGAAATCTTCAGGATTAAAAATACAACCACACATGCAGTTTAAAAATACCCTAGATTTTGCCAGAGAACTCGATGCCGAAGATAAATTATCATCTTACCGAGATCAATTTATTTTTCCACAGCACGAGGGTGAAAATGTAATTTATTTCACCGGAAATTCACTTGGCCTTCAACCTAAATCAGCTAAAAAATATGTAGACGAGATTATGACCGATTGGGCGAATCTCGCTGTAGAAGGTCATTTCTATGCCGAAAAACCCTGGTGGGATTACCACGAACGTTTTTCAGCAAAACTGGCTAAAGTAGTAGGAGCAAAACCTGCTGAGGTTACCGTAATGAATACACTTACGGTAAATTTGCACTTATTAATGGTGTCCTTTTATCGACCAAAAGGAAAGCGCTACAAGATTATTTGTGAGGAAAAAGCTTTTCCCAGCGACCAGTATATGATTTCCAGTCAGGTTCGTTTTCACGGTTACGATCCAGATGATGCGATCGTGGAAATTAAAAGACGCGAAGGAGAAAATAATTTTAGAACCGAAGATATTCTTGCGAAAATAAAAGAAGTAGGCGAGGAGTGCGCTTTGGTGCTTATTGGGGGCGTGAATTATTATACCGGCCAGGTGCTGGAAATGGAAACAATTACCAAAGCAGGCCATGAAATAGGCGCTTTTGTAGGCTGGGACCTTGCGCACGCCGCGGGAAATATTGAATTAAATCTAAGTGAATGGAACGTAGATTTTGCTGCCTGGTGTAGCTATAAATATATGAATAGCGGTCCCGGAAATGCCTCTGGATGTTTTATAAACGAAAAATATCACAACCAAAAAGATATTCCTCGCTTTGAAGGCTGGTGGGGCCATAGCAAAGAACGAAGGTTTTTAATGGAACCCGAATTCCAACCTGAAAACGGTGCCGACGCCTGGCAAATTTCTAATGCTCCCGTTCTGGCTCTTGCGCCTTATTTAGCTTCCCTGGAAATGTTTGAGGAAGTTGGGATGCCCGCTTTAATAGAAAAACGAAATAAAATTGTGGCTTACCTCGAATTCGTTTTACACGAAATTGATAAGGAAGTTGACAGTACTTTTGAAATTATTACTCCTGCTAAACAGGAGGAACGTGGTACGCAACTTTCGGTGTTTTTGCACGGCGAAGGCAGGGAGTTATTCAATTATTTAATGAAAAATGGAGTGATCACCGATTGGCGGGAACCCAATGTAATTAGACTGGCTCCGGCTCCTTTTTATTGTTCTTTTGAAGATATGTTCCAGTTCGGACAAATTCTTAAGAAGGGAATTTTAGAAAAATCGAAATAAAATTAAATGCTTACTTAATTTAAGATCAATGAAAAAGATAATTGTTCTTTGCTTGTGGATGGTTTCGGTAACAGGTTTTGCCCAAAATACTGAAAGGGATCTTGAACTTCAACAGAAATTGGAAGCGCTAATTGATGATTTTAAAGGTGATGTAGGTATTTATGTGAAAAACCTGGAAACAGGCAAAGAAGTCGCTATAAATGCCGATACCATCTTTCCAACGGCAAGTATTGTGAAAGTGCCTATTCTTGTAAAGATTTTTGATAAAATTGAAAAGGGAGATTTAAACTACAATGATACGTTGGTTTATTCTACAGATCGTATTTACGGCGGTTCCGGGTTAATGCAGTTTTACAAAGACAGCACCAAAACCGATTTGAGAACGCTGGTTGCGCTAATGATTAGCTATAGCGATAATGTTACTTCTTTATGGAACCAGGAACTTGCCGGAGGCGGAGAAGCTATTAATGAATTAATGGATGAAATTGGCCTGGAGCATACCCGCGTAAATTCCAGAACTGATGGCCGGGAAAAAGATTGGGAAAAATACGGTTGGGGACAAACCACTCCGCGTGAAATGGCTTCAATTTTAGTTGAAATACGAAATCGTGAATTAATTAGTCCTGCAGCCAGCGATGAAATGTACAGGTTGCTGGGTAACTCGTTTTATCAGGATTATGCTTTGTCACAAATACCGCCTTATGTGCAGGCTGCTGCTAAACAGGGCATGGTAAATAAATCCAGGTCTGAGCTTTTTATGGTAAATGCACCTTCAGGGGATTATGTATGTTATATAGCTACAAAGAACAATGAAGATGAATCCTGGGAAGAAGGCAATGAAGCCTGGGAATTGCAAAGAAAAATTTCAGCCTTGCTTTGGAATTACTTTGAACCAAACTCTGACTGGAAACCTGCTGAAGGAGCCAAAGAAATTCTGACCGGTTTAAAATATTAATAACTTCAGAAGATGTTTAAGCGATCGCTTATAGATCTTATCGAGAATCAAAAAGCCACGAACTCGTCAAAAATTGAATTCGTGGCTTCTTGATTTTTTAGAAACTTTAAAATTATTTCACCTTAATATCTGTAAAGAACAATTCAAAACTTCCGTCAGGAGATTTATGGGTTTTAGAGATTTTTAAACCCTGGATATCTTCAAAATCTTGCCAGGTAGTGGGCATTTCTCTTTTTCCATCTGCAGATTTATAAATCCATTCTTCCAAAAGAAGATCATCTTTATAATAAACCACATAGGTGTCACCCGGGTGTATAACCGCCTTCACCTTTATAGGAAACTTCCAAATAGTTCATTTCTTCCTTGCTAATTGGAGCAATTCCGGTTTTTTCTTCCGAAATGTCTGCATCACTCCAAACCATTTGGAAAGGGAATAAAAGCCAGTAAGAATCATTAATAAATTTTTGGTCTATTTCCTTATCTTCTTCAGAAATGCTATCGGTTTTAGTATAGGTTTGACTAATATCACCTTCGGTAAGCCTAATCTCATCGGTTTGTGGTTTCCAGGTCCAGGCTCTGCTGGTTCTTAAAGAATCCTGAACCTTAACATTAAAGGTAAATTGAATTTCTTCAACATCGTCAAAATTATTTAACCCGTGGGCAACGGCAATTTGCTGTTGAATGCTTTTTTCGGGTTCAGCGGCAGTTTCCTGACCAATTTTAGTTTCCTTATTCTTACAGCTAACCATAGCGGCAAAAAGAAAAGTAAAAAGTATTAGTTTTTTCATAGTGATTGATTTCCTATAAAGATACAAAAACTGCTTTTAAATAGCATTCACGCTCATTCCACCATCGGCTACAATATTTTGTCCGGTGATATAAGAGGATTTATCCATAGCCAGGAAAGCGATTATGGAGGCCATTTCACTGGCTTCGGCCACACGATTTAATGGCGTTCTTTTAATAATAGGATCCATCCTTTCATTTTCACTTAAAAGTCCTTTAGTGAGCGGTGTAACCGTAAACCAGGGCGAAACAGCGTTCACCCGAATACCATCTTTAGCCCATTCTACAGCAAGACTTCTGGTTTGTTGAAGTAATCCGGCCTTAGACATTGCATAAGGTGTGCCCGTACCAACATCTTGTAGCGCTGCAGAAGACGCCACATTCACGATCTTTGCATTGCCGCTTTTTTGAAGTAGTGAATGAAGTTTTCGGCTTAATTCAAAAGGAGCATTAAGATTTATTTCCATTACTTTTCTAAATTCTTCATCGGTATAATCGTTGGCCTTTTTACGAATGTTTATACCTGCGTTATTCACCAGGATATCCAGTTTGCCCCAGTGCTTTTCAATATAATCAAAAACCTTTTGCCTGTCTTCAGCGCTAGTTACATCGGCAACCAGGCCGTGTACCTTTTTGCCCTCTTTTTGCAAGTCTTCTAGTAAAAGATCTATATCCTTTTGAGTTCTGGAAGTAAATAAAACTTCGGCTCCCAGCTCCAGAAATTCTAGTACCGCGGCTTTTCCAATTCCTTTGGTACCGCCGGTTACTAACGCATATTTATTGTTAAGATTCCACATAATTTTTTGTTTAAGATCGAAGATAAGATTTTGCAAATAAAAAACCCTTTGAGAATTTCAAAGGGTTTAATGATTCGATTAAATTAATAATTACAGACGGCGTCCGGTTAATAATTTATACAAAATTAGGATTACGGCTACTACAATTAGAATGTGGATAATGCTTCCCAGATCTGGAAATGCAAAATAGCCAACAAGCCATCCTATTACTAGTAATACTACGATAAGCCAAATTAAATCTCTCATATTGGTTGGTTTTGTGTAGCTAAGCTACTTTGGTTAATTGTTTATACAAGTTAATAAATAAATTCTCATTTTTAAAGGAGTGAAAAGCATAATAATTTGATTTTTAGACTTCTACTCCTTACTAAGTAAATCTGTTTCTTAGTTCTAAACGAATTTATAGAATAACTGATTTGGAATAATAGCTTTTAACTAGTGTTTAACTCGAATGTTAAAAATTTTCAGGATTCTGAATTATAGCATTTGCTCGTTCTTTTATTCTAAATAATTCATCCTCAGACTTTTTATCCAGCATATTGAGCATCATGCTCATTCTGCGATTGTCTTTAAAAAATTCGCGTTTATCATCTAAAAAATTCCAGTATAAACTATTGAAAGGACAGGAATTCTCACCGGTTTTTTTCTTTACATCGTACTCGCATCCTTTACAATAGTTGCTCATTTTATTAATATAGGAACCACTGGAAACATAAGGTTTGGTAGCAACAATACCGCCATCGGCAAACTGGCTCATTCCGCGCGTATTGGTTATTTCTACCCATTCAATCGCATCTATATAAATACCCAGATACCAGGCGTCAACTTCATCTGGATGGGTTTGGGTGAGTAGCGCGTAATTACCGGTTATCATTAAGCGCTGAATGTGATGTGCGTAGGCATTATCCAGGCTTTGCTGAATACTATGCTTCAGGCAATTCATTTTTGTATCTGCAGTCCAGTAAAAATCCGGTAATTTATTCTGATTATCTAACTTATTGCTTCTTGCATAACCCGGCATTTCTTTCCAGTAAATTCCGCGCATATATTCGCGCCAGCCCAAAATTTGACGTACAAAACCTTCTACCTGGGAAATATCTATTTCATCTTTATTTTCTCTCCAATAACCAATTACCGAATCTATTACTTCTTTAGGATGTAGCATCTTGGTGTTTAAAGCGAACGAGAGTCGGGAATGAAATAAGTAGGCCTGTTCGGTATGTAAAGCATCCTGGAAATCTCCAAAATGAACCAACAGGTTTTTACAAAAATAATTTAAAACCGAAAGCGAATCTTCCCGGCTGGTTGGCCAGTTGAATTTTTCGGCATCAATGTTTCCAAAAGTTTTAATGCCTGCTTTTTCTACTTCCTGGAGTAATTCTGAAACATCTTTTCTAAATCCACGTTCGTGAGGAATTTCGGGCTTGCCATTCCATTTTTTGCGGTTAGATTTATCAAAATTCCATTTCCCACCTTCCGGATCTTTTGAGTTTACCATTAGCACATCATATTTTTTACGCATATCGCGGTAAAAATATTCCATGGTCATTTCCTTTTTCCCTTTGTAAAAATTGGCGAGATCCTCCCTGGAGGTAAGAAAATGCTCGGTGTCGTATGCTTCGGTTTTAATAGTTAATTCACTACAGAAATCTTTTAATTGAACATCAAGCCGGTATTCATCGGGAAGTTGATATTCAAACTTTTCAATTTCATATTCTGAAATTATCTGCTTTAGGTTTTCGGGTAAAGTTTGTTTGTTCTTTTTATCGTTGATCTTAAGGTAAATAACTTCGTGATCTCTTTCTTTTAAGTGTTCAGCAAACTCGCGCATTGCACTAAAGAATCCAATTACTTTCTGAATATGATGCGTTACATAATCGGTTTCCTGCCGCATCTCCATAAAAACATAGCGTATGTTTTCCTGTTCTTCCTTAAACCAACTGTGTTGATGATTAAGCTGATCACCTAAAATTAACCTTAGAGTTTTTAATCTTTCAGCCATAATTCCTGAAATTTTTGATCTGGATCATAACGCTCGGCCTGGCGTTTTATATTAAATTTTCTATCCCTTGGATCATTACCAACACCGCTGTTATACATCCAGTTTCCCCAATTACTGTGTACATCATAATCTATAAGCAAACTTTCAAAATAAGCTGCGCCAACCCGCCAATCCTGTTTTAATTCCTTTGCCCAGTAACTGGCAACATTTTGCCTACCGCGATTGCTCATAAATCCTGTGGCAGCTATTTCTTTCATATTTGCGTTTACAAAAGGCTCTTTAGTTTCTCCATTTATCCAATTTTCCTTAGCCTTTTCATCTTTATTCCATTCCAGGTCTTTTTCGAGAATTCCACCAATTTTAAAGATTTTATTGCCATGTTTTAGAGAGATGAATTTAAAATAATCTCGCCAAATTAGTTCAAAAATAAGCCAATAGGTATCCTGATTTTTGGTGATCTCTTTTTCAAATTTTTTAACTTCCCAATAAACCTGTTTTGCCGAAATACTACCATTAGCAAGCCAGGCCGAAAGTTTAGAGCTGTAAGCTTCACCAATTAACCCGTTTCGGGTTTGCTTGTAAGTTGCGAGGTTTTTTGTTTCCCAGAAGTATTGTTGAATTCTCTTTTGAGCTTGTTTTTCTCCACCTCTAAAGGGAAAAGCGGTTCTTGGATCCTGAGCAAATTCTTCAAACCCTAAATCTTTTAGGTTGGGAATTTCAGTTTTGTTTTTAAGATCAAAGTTTTCGGTATTTAGCGGTTTAGGTGTTGGAGTGCATTTTCTAACTGAAACTTGCGCTTCACACTTTTTTCTGAATTCTGTAAATACCTTCGGGATTTCCTTGAAATTCGGATAAGGAATATCTTCAGGATGAAATAAAAACTGATCGTAAAAGGCTTTAAACTGAATATCTTCTGAAACTTCGTTCCTTACTTTCGTGATTATTTTTTGCTCTTCGCTGGTCCATTCTTTTTGGAGATAAACGTTTGAAATATTATTTTCCTGAAGAAATTGGGGAAGGCGGTCTTCAGGTTTTTCTTGATAAATGAATAATGGAATATTTAGAGTGGCAAGATTTTCTTTTAGTTCGGTAATCGTTTCTATTAAAAATTTAGCCCGAAACTTTCCTGTCTTTTTAAATCCGAATTCAGTGAACTCAAATTGCCTGGGATCAAAAAAGTAAATGGCGATAACCTGATCATTTTCTTTACAGGCTTCGGCTAAAGCTGAATTATCTTCGATGCGTAAATTATTTTGAAACCAGATTAATCCCGTGCTCATTACTTATTTCTTCTGCATTTTTCACTACAATAAATTACTTCTTCCCAATTTTTCTCCCATTTCTTGCGCCACTTAAAGGGCTTTTGGCAAACAGGACATATTTTTTCCGGCAAATCAGATTTCTTTACCGTTTTCATCAATTAATCATCTTTCTTAAAAAAAGATTTAATTTCCTGGCCTGGCCTGGCGTAATGGAAGCGGTCTAAAAGATTAGGGAGCGCATAAGCCATCTAATCCGTTTATAGCCACAGTTTCTGCATCATCAAGTCGCAACCAGCCATCTGGCGCTTGTATGCTTTCATCAAAATAAATGTGTTCTATGGCGCCAATTACCATCACTGTATCATTTTCTTTGATGTAATATTCATTTACAAATTTGCAACCTAGTTTTACGTTAGATTGCTTAACATAAGGCGCAAAAAAATTGTCCAGGTATTCTTCTTCCAGGCCTGTTTTTTGAAACTCAGAAATTTCTTCATCATATTTTGCAGCGGTTTGGTGCGCACTTTCAATCATATCTTTTTGAATATGATTTACCGTAAAATATTGATTTTCCTTAATATTTTTATAGGTGTTTCTGGGTACTTCTTTGGTTGGGCGGGTAATAAAACCAAGCAAAGCCGGGTTGCTCCCAAGGTGGGTAACCGAACTGAATACAGCTACATTCACTCCGTTTTCCTTAGATTTTGTAGCTATTAAATTGGCAGATTTATAACCGGTAACGCTATTAATAAGGTTTAAACGAAATAATTTTTCCATTCCGGTAATTTCTTCTGAAGTAATGTGTTCCATATACTTAAAATAAAAAAGGTGACTAAAACTTAAAAATGTCCTGGTGAAAATTAATTTCCTACCAACAAATTTAAGTTTTAGTCACCTTAAGGTTTTAATGATTAGCTTTTCTTTATAAATTGATTAGCCCTGGTTTTCCAGTTTATTGATTCTCATTTCGTATTCCTCCATCGCTTCACGAACTGCATCTACATTATCTGAAGATTTTTGATGGGCAGCATTCATTGCTTTTTCTAATTCTTTGTCGGGGTGTTGGAACAGATCGGTGATTACATGATTAATTTTATCAATAATACTTTCCTGGCTGTTTTTAATGTCTTCCAGTTTATTTAAAGTAGACCTCATCTGTTCAATTTTCGACTCATCCATAATCTTATGTTTTATAGGTTGAATATTAAATTTACTTTTTTCTGGTTAGACGTTTCCCGCAATTAACCTGCTTTTAAGGACTTTTAATCTAAAATTATGAATTTTAAGCTTCAGATTTTTCAGCGTTATATTTTGGATAATCTGTATAGCCTTTAGAGCCAGGCGTGTAAAACGTATCTTCATCCCACTGGGCTATCGGCGCATTTTTGGCAAAACGCTCTGGCAGATCGGGATTAGAAATAAAGAGCTTTGCAAAAGAAACCATATCAGCATTTCCTTCATTAATAACCTTATTTCCAGATTCCTGATCAAACCCGGCATTAATCATTAGATTTCCTTTATAGATAGGGCGGTAGTGTTGCGCAATATTTGGTTCCAGGTAATCTATTTCGCTTACGTCGGTAAAAGGTTCAGATAAATGTAAATAGGCGAGATCGTAGGCATTTAATTTTTCGATTACATAATCAAATGTGGGTATTGTTTCTTCAGAAGCAGTAATACCAAAAGCATTATTTAATGAAGGATTCAACCTAACCCCAATTCTGTTTTCGGGCCATACTTCACTAACTGCTTCAAGAACATCAAAAAAGAAACGGGCCCGGTTTTGTATGTCCCCACCGTAATCATCGGTTCTTATATTTGCATTTTTATTAAAAAACTGGTGTATAAGGTATCCGTTTGATGAATGGATTTCCACACCGTCAAAACCAGCCTTTTTAGCATTTTCAGCTGCGTTTTTAAAATCCAGTACGGTTTGTTTAATATCCGCAATACTCATAGCCTGGGGTTCTACGGTATCTTCAAAACCATCTGGAGTGTAGGCCTGGGTATTGGGATTCACTGCGCTTGGCGCTAAAGGTTTTTCGCCATCATGAAACTTAGGATGCGAAATTCTACCGCAGTGCCATAACTGCAAGAATATTTTGCCGTTATTTTCGTGAACCGCCTGGGTTACTTTTTTCCAAGCTTTAACCTGGGCTTCAGTGTAAATTCCAGGAGTGTTTATATATCCTTCTGCAGCTTTAGAAATTTGTGAACCTTCAGAAATAATTAATCCTGCGCTTGCCCGTTGTGTATAATATTTAACGTGTAAATCAGTGGGTTTGTTTTCCTTATTATCGGCGCGGTTACGTGTCATAGGAGCCATAATTACGCGGTTTTTTAATTCCAGGTCTCCAATGCTAACCGATCTTAGTAAAGCTTGATCTTGATCCATGATTTCTTTGTTTTAAAATTAAATTTAAGACAAGCATAGCGTAAGTGCTGTTAATTAAATGGTAAATAGAATTTGCTTAAGCCTCTCCCGGCTGCCTAAAGTCAGTAGAAATAAGTATTTTCGTAGCCTAAATCGTATTTTCTGAAAGCTATTATACTTATTTCAGGAAAATGCACAGTAGGCACTTTATGCAAACACCAAAAAAAATCGCCATTGTTGGCTCAGGATTGGTTGGGTCTTTACTCGCTATTTATCTTAGAAAAGCCGGGCACGAGGTTGAGGTTTTTGATCGAAGAAAGGACGTTAGAAAAGTTGAATTTTCCGGTCGTTCAATTAACCTTGCTATGTCTAATCGCGGCTGGAAGTCATTAAGGGCTGTGGGCATTGAAGATGAAATAAAAAAACTGGCACTTCCTTTAGATAAAAGGGCGATGCACGTAAACGATAAACCGCTTTATTATCAGAAATACGGAAAAGAAGAGGAAGCAATTTTCTCAATTTCACGTGGTGTTTTAAACCGAAAAATGATCACCCTGGCCGAAGAAGCCGGTGCTAAGTTTAGGTTTGAAGAAAAAGTTTGGGATATAGATATGGCTGAAGCTAAATTGTATTCCGGAGAAAGCGAAAAAGGGGAATGGAAAGAATATCAGTTTGACTTGATTTTTGGAGCCGATGGTGCCTTTTCCAGGGTTCGGCATAAAATGCAAAGACAGAGCAGGTTTAATTACTCGCAGCATTTTATAAACGTAGGCTATAAAGAATTAAACATCGCGCCCAATGAAGATGGTAGCCATAAAATGGATAATGCCTCTTTTCACATTTGGCCTCGCGGGGAATTCATGCTTATTGCCATGCCTAATTTAGATGGTAGTTTTACCTGTACTTTATTTATGCCTTTTGAAGGTGAAAACTCTTTTGAAAGTATAAAAACCGAGAAAGATGCCGATTTATTCTTCGAAAAACACTTTCCGGATATAAGCCACGAGATTGAAAACCTGAAGCGGGATTTCTTTAAAAATCCTACCAGTAGTATGGTGACCATTAAATGTTTTCCCTGGTCTTATTGGGAAAAAGTGACTTTAGTTGGAGATTCAGCGCACGCTATTGTACCGTTTTACGGGCAGGGAATGAACGCCGGTTTTGAAGATATTTTGGTTTTAAATCAGAAGATGAAAGAACACGGAGACGACTGGGAACGTATTTTTGAAGAATATCAAAAATCCAGAAAACCCAATACCGATGCTATCGCCGAACTAAGCTATCGAAATTTCGTGGAGATGAGCAGCAAAACTGCAGATCCCGATTTTTTACTGCGGAAGAAAATTGAAAACTGGTTCTCTAACAAACATCCTAATACCTGGGTGCCTCTGTACTCGAGAGTAACTTTTTCTGATAAACCTTATGCTGAAGCTTTGGCTATTGGAGATTATCAGCGAAAAATTATGGATCACGTAATGGAAATTCCTGGAATTGAAAAGAAATGGGATTCTCCTGAAGTTGAAAATAAGATCCTGAAACTGCTGAATAATAAACCGGCTTTTTCAGTCTAAATTTTCCTGAACTTCAGCTTGAATATTCAGGCAGTCATAAACACCAACCATTGTTTGCTCGTCTTCGGTTAACACCACCAGCATATCGTTGGCTTCAACTACCGTATTTCCGTTGGGAGTAATAAATTGATCGTCTCTTGAGATCATTGCGATAATTGCTCTTTTAGGGAATTTTAGATCTACTATTCTTTTTCCTACAGAGTGATTGTGTTCAGGAATGTTTATTTCTCTTAAAAATGATTTAGCATCATCGGCCATAAAAGCATCTACCGGCGATTTCTGTTTTGCCTTCATGGGTAAAGCTACGTGCAGCCATCTCGCCACAACAGATAAAGTAGTACCCTGGATTAATACTGAAGTTAGCGATACAAAAAATACAATATTGAAGATCATATCTGCTTTTTCAATTCCTGCAAGCAGAGGATAGGTTGCAAATACAATAGGAACTGCACCGCGCAGTCCAACCCAGGAAATATACCAACGCCGGCGCATCTTCATTTTAAAGAAAATCAGGCTCAGGAATACACCTAGAGGTCTTGCAACGAAAATTAGGAAAACCGAGATGAAAATTCCCACCCCAATAACCGGAACAATATGTGACGGGTAAACCAATAATCCTAAAGTAAGGAAAAGTACAATTTGCATTAGCCAGGCGAGTCCATCAAACATTCGCATAATGGTCTTTTTGTGGATAATGTTATGGTTACCCAGGTAAACTCCGCTTAAGTAAACCGCTAAAAATCCATTCCCGCCAAGATTATCGGTTGCAGAAAACACAATGAACATTAAGGCGATGGCCAGTACCGGATATAAACCTTCAAAATCGAGTTTTATTTTATTAATTACAATTCGGCTTAATTTACCGAAGATAAACCCAAGTGCTGCGCCAATAAGAATTTGCTGCAAAAACAATGGAATAATACTGTAGATACTCTGATCCTGATTCACTACCAGGCCTAAAAAGGCGATGGTTAGGAAATAGGCCATAGGGTCGTTACTACCACTTTCTAACTCCAGGGTAGGCCTTAAATTAGATTTTAATGCGAGGTTCTTTGACCTTAAAATTGAAAATACCGCCGCAGCATCTGTAGAGGATACAATGGCTCCTAGCAGTAGGCCTTCATAAATCGTGAAATCGGTAATAAACCATACAAAAGTACCTACACTTACCGCTGTAAATAAAACTCCAAGAATGGAAAGAGAAATCCCCTGCCACATTACCGGTTTTATTGTTTTCCAACTGGTATCGAGTCCACCGGAGAATAAGATGAAATTAAGAGAAACAATTCCTATAAATTGAGCAAGTTGCGGATCGTTAAAGTAAATTCCTCCAATTCCCTCTGAGCCTGAAAGTATCCCTACCGCGAGGAAAAGCACCAAAGTTGGTACCCCAAAACGATAAGAAGTTTTCCCCGCCAGAATGCTTATAAACAACAAAAGAGAGCCAATTAAGAGAATGTTTTCTATAGTAATGCTCATTGTAAGTTTTGTTGTACTCGCTAAGCGAGTTTTTAAATTCTATGATACTTGTAGCGAAATTTTTCAGGCTGGATTTCTGGAAGAATCTTAGCCTGATTTTAGCCGTAAAAATACATATTCGGCCTTATTAAATAAAGCCGAATATTGCTAATAATAAATAATTTTTGAGAATAAAATTCGCAGACTTTTAGTGCGAATCTTCTTTAAGAATTTCAGGAAACTTTTCCTTGAAGCGATTTAATCTTGGAATAGAAACCTTTTGAATATAAGGATTGTTTGGATTGTTCTCTTCGTAATTCTGATGGTAATCTTCAGCTACCCAAAATTTTTGAAAGGGTAAGATTTCAGCAGCAATGGGTTCTTCGTAATCCTTGGCTACTTCTGCTTTAACTTCGTTTATAATCTCTTTTTGCTCTTTATTTTGAAAGAATATAAGAGATCTATATTGCGAACCAATATCAGGTCCCTGGCCGTTTACTTGCGTGGGATCTTGTGAGCCAAAGTAAACTTCTACCAAAGTTTTAAAACTTACTACTTCTGGATCGTAGATTACTTCTACGGCTTCAGCGTGGCCGGTTCTTCCGGTATTGCTGGACTCGTAAGTTGGGTTTTTAGTATGACCACCGGCGTAGCCTGAAACAGCTTCTTTTACGCCTTCTATGCTTTCATAAACAGCTTCTACACACCAAAAGCATCCACTGGCAAAATAAGCTTTTTCGTAGCCGTTCTCGGCTGGAACTTCAACCGGCTCTGCATTGGCAATTTCTGGTTTGGTTACTGTTTTTTCCTGGGCATTATTTCCGCAGGAAATTAATAAGAATATAAACGTAGGTAAGAAAAATCGTTTCATTTAATTATTGTTTTTTATAAGTTCCTTCTAATGTTTTCTTGCCATAAATGGCATAATCTACTGCGAGCTCTCCATCTATTGAAAAACCTTTCCAGTCTAATACCATATTTCCGTTTTTGCCTGCGCTTAAAACTGCGATAGGCGTGTTGGTATCAAACTCTTTCCAGGGGAGATCTTCATTGGTGTTTTTGTTTGATGGACTCGCGTAATACATATTTACATCATCTCCAGCTTGAGCATATCTTGCGTTAATGTATATTTCATCTTCTGAAAGGCAGAGCTCGGTGCTTTTGTTCATATCAAGTTCTAAACAGTAGCAATTGCAATTAGCATCACTTTCATCAATTTTTATATAAGTATTGCCTGAAATATTCGCTTCTGAAACTTCAGTATTATTTTCTGAATTACCATCGGTTGACTCAGTGCCATTCTCATCACTTGCGCTAGAAATCCCTTCAGCATTAGATCTTTTAGGTTCAACTCCAGAAATATTATTGTTTACACTCTTTTCTGTTTTGGAATTAAGTTCTTCATTCTGATTGCTCTCTTCATTCTTACAGGAAACCAAAATTAAAAATAGGCAAAACAGGCTTGCATAAAATTTCATAATTATAAGGCTTGGTTAGTAGGAATAAAGGTAGGCCTAAATTAAATTAAAACTGTGAAAAGCTTGTTAATCAATACTGCCTGCTGAAATTAGAAGTAAAGTGGAGTAAAAAAAGGCTTTAATAATCCTGACCGTGAAGACAAATATTGGTTAAGGAAGAAATTCTTAGGTTTTAGTTAGCAGGTTTTAAAATAAGTTTTTAATTTATTAAATGATTTTTATAAGAATTAACAAAATTTATTAGATTTACATAAGATTTAATTAGTTTAAGTCCAAATAGTTAATGAAATCAAATTATAGAACTTCATATTAATAGATGTTATTGGTGATAAAAGGGCTCACCCTCCAAAGTCGAAGATGTGAAAGTGAAAATCGACATAAAATAAGATAGTAACCGAAAGCAAACCTGCTTGTTTAAAAATCGAAATTTTAGATACATAAATCAACCAAATCGAAATGAAAAAATCAATACAATTACTTACAAGTATATTCCTTTTAAGCGTTATCCTTCAATCTTGCAGTTCAGAATCTGAAGAAG
Organism: uncultured Flavobacteriaceae bacterium; assembly: GCA_963727565.1. GTDB lineage: Bacteria > Bacteroidota > Bacteroidia > Flavobacteriales > Flavobacteriaceae > Salegentibacter. Next base: position 478,214 of record CAVSGU010000004.1, on the reverse strand, counting down.
ATTCTGTAGCCACTTCAGAACTTGAACAAGAGCTGGCATTAGAAAACGCTGGTGTTCTTAAAATTGAATCGGCCACTTATATCTTTAAAACAACCGGTGAAACGGCTAAATTTCTGGATAACGACAGGGATTTTAATTTTATCTTCCTAAATGAATTTTCATACGAGTTTCCGGAAGACAACAAACACACCATAGAAGGTCTAACCATAACTAATCCTGAAACAGAAGAATTCATGGTGTTTTCAGGCTTTGAAGAACTAAAAAGTGGATTCGTGGAGTTTGATGTAAAGTTAAGTACAGGCCAAACGCTTTCTTCAGTATTATATAAGCCGGGCAAAGCTAATGCATCTTCTAATAGATGGCACGGAGATCCTATGTTAGAAGAACCTTCTCCCGTAATTGGAGCTATGATCGAACTTTCTCAGCAAGCTGCCGTACAACAATGTAGAGCTGCATCTGAAGCTTGTTCTAATACAAATGGAGTTCCTACCGTTGCATTAACTAATGGAAAAGGATGGTTCACTGCCATTGAAGCCTGCGCAATAGAATGCCACGACTAATATTTGACCAATAAATTTTATAAAATAGAGGAAGAGACTGTCTCAAGTGGTAGTCTCTTTTTTATTTTCTGAAACAATACAAAAAGAAAAAACCGTCTAAAAAGTAATTTTCAGACGGTTTTTATATGATTCTCTAATCTAGGTTTTAAACCTTAGCGAAAAGATTTTGCATTTTCTCCTGCTCTTCTTTAGCAAGTTCTTCATCTACAAGAATTCTTCCACTATGCTCATCGGTAATGATCTTTTTTCTACCGGCAATTTCCATAATTACCTGTGGAGGAATAGTGAAATAAGAACCTCCAGAAGCACCTCTTTCTACAGGTACAATAGCCAGTCCGTTTTTAACGTTGGTTCTAATTCTCTTGTAAGCATTTACTAAACGCTCTTCGATATTCTTTTCGAATTCAGCAGATTTCTTAATAAGTGCCTGTTCTTCTTTTTCGGTTTCGGCAAGGATTTCGTTTAGTTCGCCTTTTTTGTGTTCCAGGTGTTTTTTCCTTTCTTCAAGACGTTCTTTAGTTTGCTCGATCACCTCTTTTTTCTGCTCAATTTGAGCTCGGTATTCCTTGATGTGTTTCTCGGCAAGTTCTATTTCCAGTTCCTGGAATTCAACTTCTTTGCTAAGCGCATTAAATTCGCGGTTATTACGCACGTTTTTTTGCTGCTCAGCATATTTCTTCATGGTCGATTTAGACTCATCAATAAGGTTCTTCTTACTCTTTATGTCGTTCTCGATTACCTCAATATCGGCATCCATTTTCTCCAAACGCTTGCTCAATCCGGCTACTTCATCCTCCAAATCTTCCACTTCTAGTGGAAGCTCACCGCGTACGTTCCTTATTTCGTCAATTCTGGAATCAACCAGTTGAAGGTCGTACAACGCTCTTAACTTGTCTTCTACAGTAACATCGTTCTTTTTTGCCATAGTTATATATACTTGATTGGATTGGTGTTTGTCTCTGCTAAAATAAGTGCAAAATTACTAATTTTTTTTGTAAGATAAGAATGTAATAAATCTTTTGTGAATTGCTCACTTTCATAATGACCTATATCGGCTAAAATGAAGTTTTTATCGCCCTTATAAAAGTCGTGGTATTTTAGATCTGCAGTAAGGTAAATATCTGCACCTGCCGCCTTTGCAGGATTAATGGCAAAACTACCGCTACCGCCTAAAACCGCAACTTTTTCAATAGGTTTCCCCCGGAATTCAGAATGTCTTATACAGCCGCAATTAAATTGATTTTTAATTCGCTCTAAAAAGCTTTTTTCATCTTCTGGAGTTTCTAATTCGCCAATCATTCCCATGCCTAAATGCTGGTTTTCGTTTTCCAAAGCACTTACTTCATAAGCTACTTCTTCATAAGGATGAGAGTTGAAAAGTGCCTGAAGCAACTTTTTTTCTAAATGAGAAGGATAAATAAGTCCGATCTGGGTTTCTTCTTCCAAATGAACTTCGCCGCGTTTTCCAATTACCGGATTTGCTTCCTCATTGGGTTTGAAACTACCTTCTCCTTTTAAATTAAAACTGCAATTATCGTAATTTCCAATACTGCCACCACCTGCATTAAAAAGGGCTTTTCTAACTTCTGCAGCCTGTTCGTTTGGGACGAAAGTGGTAAGTTTTTTTATGCTGTCTTTACGCGGAATTAAGATCTGCCTGTTTTTAAGACCTATCTTTTCGCTTATCATATCATTTACTCCTTTGTATTGATTGTCCAGCGCGGTGTGAATGGCATAAATAGCAATATCGTTTTTAATCGCTTTTATTACCGTTTTTTCCACGTAATCTTTCCCGGTGAGTTTTTTAAGGCCAGAAAAGATAATAGGGTGAAAGCTAATAATAAGGTTGCAATTTTTTTCTATTGCTTCGTCTACCACGCCTTCTAAAGTGTCTAAAGTGATAAGTGCGCCGGTTACCGTGGTGTTTTTATCACCTACCAAAAGCCCCACATTGTCGAAATCTTCGGCGTATGCGGGCGGAGCAAATTCTTCAATTATATCTATAACTTCTTTTACAAGCATTTGTTTTGAGTTTTATAAACGTAGCAGGTTGCTTTTTATTAATTTCGTAGTAAATGTTAATTCAGCTAACTTCAAATATAATTATTATAGCCCGCCCTGTATGAAGATTTTACGAAAAATGCTGATTCCTTTCGCGTTATTGTATGGTTTTGTTACCTGGAGTAGAAATTTGTTTTATAACGCCGGAATTCTGAAATCTAAATCCTATGATCTTCCTGTTATCTGCGTGGGAAACCTTAATGCTGGAGGAACCGGGAAATCTCCAATGATAGAATACTTGCTGAAATTCCTGCTGCCGGAATATAAGGTGGCAACTTTAAGTAGGGGTTATAAGCGAAGCACTAAAGGCTATAAACTATTAAGCGGAAATGAAACCGCTGCTGAGGTAGGGGATGAGCCGCTACAGTTTAAAAGAAAGTTTAATAAGGCAATGGTTGCTGTAGATGCCGATAGGCAAAATGGAATTTCAAAACTTCAGCAGGAAAATCCTGAAATTATCCTGCTAGATGATGCCTTTCAGCATAGAAAGGTTAAAGCAGGACTAAACATCTTACTTACGGCTTATAATGATCTATACGTAAACGATTTTATGTTGCCTACAGGATATTTGCGTGAACCCACGGTGGGAGCAGAGCGGGCTAAAATAGTAGTTGTTACTAAATGCCCACCAAAACTTACGGAGCAGGAAATGGAAACGATTAGAGGGAAACTTAGACTGCAGAACTACCAGCAACTTTATTTTAGCTTTATCGATTATGACGAAGAAATAATTTCTGAAGAAACAAAAGCGAAATTAAGTAGTTTAAAGGATAAAAAATTTACGCTAGTTACGGGAATTGCTAACCCCAAACCGCTTGTAAATTATTTGAATCAAAAAGGATTTGATTTTAATCACAGGGTTTTTAAAGATCACCACAATTTCACCGAAGCAGAAATAGTACAATTAAATAAAGAGCCGCTGCTTCTAACAACCGAAAAGGATTACGTTAGACTACATAAAAATTTTAAAAAAGGACAATTGTTTTATTTACCAGTAAAGACGGCATTTTTAAATAAAGAGGAAGAATTTAAAAAAGAAATATTAAAATTTGTGCATAAAAAATGAGGTGATTTACACCTCATTTTTCTTTTGGCTAATTCAAACTATATATGTCTTCTTTGATATATAATTCAATTAACCTGAGATTTACAAAGTGCGTGCCAAAGGATTAAACCGTACTTTCCTTAAAAGCTAATTGCCTGTTAATTTTCAGGAAGAATTCCTCGGTTTTATAAGGCTTAGGGATAATATCGCTGAAACCATTTAAATAGAATTCATCTAGATTATCATCTAAAGTAACGGCTGTAAGGGCAATTATAGGAATTTCAGAATTGAATTTTCGAATCTCTTTTGTAGCTTCTATACCGCTTATTCCCGGCATATGAATATCCATAAGAATAAGGTCATAATCTTTTTCTTGCGTTTTTTCTACGGCTATGGTTCCGTTATCGGCCACTTCACATTTAACCCCGTGTTTTTCCAGGATTTTACGGGTAATCATTTGGTTGATCTTATTGTCTTCAACAATAAGTATATTTTTTCCTTCTAATTTATCTTCAACAGGTTCTGCTGTTTTAGTAGGAGTGTTATTAATGCTGTTGTTAACCTCTTTTGCTTCAAATTTAAGCTGAAAGGTAAAGGTTGATCCTTTTCCTAAGTCACTTTCTAAATTAATTTCACTACCCAGTAAACTGAGTAGATTTTTCACGATAGAAAGTCCCAATCCGGTACCTCCGAATTTGCGGTTAATTTGTGTAGAACCCTGTGTGAAATTCTCGAAAATTGCTTTTTGCTTTTCCTTAGAAATTCCCTCTCCATTATCCTTTATCTCAAAATCCAGTAAAACGTTATTTCCTTCCCGGCTGTTTTTAGAGACATTGATCCATATATCACCGTCTTCGGTGAATTTTATGGAGTTTCCAATTAGATTTATGAGTATCTGGGAAATTTTTAGCGGATCTCCTTTTAATTCCTCTGGGATAGTATCATCATAATTAAAATGAATCTTGGTATTCTTTTCGTCTGCAGAATTTTTAAGAGCAACCAACACATCTGAAATGCGCTTTTTAAGATCAAAAGAAGCTTCCATAATTTCCACCTTATTGGCTTCAAGCTTATTGAGATCCAGGATATTATTAATAAGAGAGAGCAGATATTCCCCTGAAAATTTAAGCGAATTAAGATGCTCTTTCTGATTTTCGGTAGGACTTTCTTCTAATAATAAATGCGTGAGACCGGTTACCGCGTATAATGGCGTTCTTAACTCGTGAGTAATGGTAGATAGAAATTGTGCTTTAGCTAGCGAAGCTTTTTCGGCATTTTCTTTGGCTTTGGTAAGTTCAGTGTTTTTCTTCTGTAGCAATTCGTTAGCCCTGGCTCTTAAATTATTGTTCTTGTATAAAGAAAGGGTTAGCAGTGAAAGAATAGTAATAAGCGCTACACTTAGTATGGTGGTAAGTTTATTAACTTTTAGCTTGCTTTCCTGTTCGGCATTTTGGAGACTTAATTCGTTTAAACTGCTCTGCAGCGCATCTACCCCATATTTGGCATTCGCTTGTTCTGCAAGAACTTCTTTGTTCATTGCAATTATAGAATCATTACGGGCATAGCTTTTCTGAAGATATTCTAAAGAAGTTTCGTAATTCCCTGTAGCTTCATAAATTTTACTGAGTTGTCTATGGGTGCTCATAATCATCCCACCAAAATTTTGAGCCTTTGCAATCTCTAATACTTTGTTGCAGTTTTCCTTAGCTAGTTCGTAATTTCCGAGGGAAGTATGCACTCGTGCAGTATAAAAGTAGAGCCTTGAAATTTCGTACATGTTCTTAGACTCGGCGAGTTGGTCTTCTGCCTTTTGTAATAGACTCAGCGCTTCAGTAGCATCTTCCTGGGTTCTTGAAATGACGATAGCGCGGTTTAAGGAAACTATGCCAAGGTATTCCTGGTCATCCAGTTTTAAATATAATTCTTCAGCGAGATTGAGATAGCGATCGGCCCGGGTTTTATTATCCTGGGCCATAAATATTTTAGCAAAATTCACATAGCTATAGGCAAGGCCTTTTTCGTCTCCTATTTCTCGTTGGATTGAAATTGCCCTGTTTAATTCAGTAATAGCTTTATTAAACTCGTGTCTTATATAATAAAGTTTTGCCAGGATACTGCTTGATAAAGCAATGAAGCGTTTATCATCAATAGATTTGGAAAGTTCTAGAGAAGAGTTTAATTGCTCAATGGCATTGTCAAAATCTAGCGTATTTACTGAAACTTCGGCGTCGTTAATTAATTGTTGAATTTTCTCATTGGCTATTTGAAGGTCTTCGGCATCATCTTGCTGAATTGCAAAGGAAAGATTGCACCAAAATGCGACAATGATTATAAAGGTAAAGTTCTTCATTCGGGAAATTCAGCAAACGCTTAATTGAGATAAATATAGTTATTTATCATTAACCATTGAAATTAAATCGATAAGTCGACTGGAATAACCGATTTCATTATCATACCAGCCAATAATTTTAACTAATTTCCCACTGATTACCGAAGTCATTTGCGCATCAAAAATGCAGGAATGTGGATTGTTATTTATGTCTATAGAAACAATAGGATCTTCAGTATAGCTCAGAATTCCCTTTAAAGAAGTATTTGCAGCCTCCTTAAAAAGCGCATTGATAGCCTCAATGCTGGTTTCTTTACCTACATTAAGGGTCATATCTGTTAGAGAACCATTCGGGACGGGAACTCTAATTCCGCAGCCACCAATAACATTACTAATATCGGGGAAAATGCCGGTTAAGGCTTTTGCTGCGCCGGTAGTAGTAGGGATTATAGATTGTGCAGCCGCCCGGCTTCTCCTTAGATCGCGATGAGGTTTATCGTGTAAACTTTGATCTGAAGTATATGAATGTATCGTGGTGATATATGCCTGTTCTACCTTAAAATTCTCGTGAATTAACTTCAGCATTGGAGCTGCATTGTTGGTGGTACAGCTGGCATTTGAAATTATTTTTTCGCTGCCATCCAGAATATGCTCATTCACGCCTAGAACCACCATTTTTATTTCTTCATCTTCTGGCGGAACAGATAAAATCACCTTTTTTGCGCCATTGGTAATATGGTGTTGAAGATCTTTTGAAGTTTTAAATTTCCCGGTAGATTCTATTACGGTATCAACGTCATAGTTATCCCATTTAATTTCGCTGGGATGTGAAGCGTTTAATAACGGAATTGATTTTCCGTTTACTATAATATTATTTCCTTCTGAAGAAATTTCAGCCGGGGAAACCCCGTGAATACTATCGTATTTTAGTAAGTGCGCCAGGGTTTTAGCATCGGCAAGGTCGTTAATTGCGACTACGTTGATGCTTTTGTTTTCGATTAAAAGCCTGAAAAGGCTACGCCCAATACGGCCAAAACCGTTTATGGCAATATTGATGCTTTTACTCATTTAATTCAGGAAAAAACTTAGTCGATATGTTTGTGAGCTTTATATGAAGAACGAACCAATGCGCTACTTTCTACGTGGCGAAATCCAAGATCCAGGCCAATAGCTTCATATTTCTTAAACTGATCTGGTGTAATAAATTGCTTTACCGGCAGGTGTTTTTTACTAGGCTGTAAGTATTGACCAATAGTAACTACATCCACATCTACACTTCTAAGATCGTGAAGAGTTTGGATCACTTCATCTTCCTGCTCGCCAAGGCCAAGCATAATTCCAGATTTAGTTCTATTCACACCTTGTTGCTTGAGATAGCGAAGCACTTCAAGACTACGATCGTATTTCGCCTGAATTCTAACCTCGCGGGTTAACCTTCTAACAGTTTCCATATTATGAGAAACAACTTCTGGCATTACTTCTACAATACGATCTATATTGCGCTCATTTCCCTGGAAATCGGGAACAAGAGTTTCTAAAGTAGTTTCAGGATTCATTCGGCGAATGGCCTTTACGGTTTCCGCCCAAATAATAGATCCCATATCTTTAAGGTCGTCGCGGTCTACACTGGTTACCACGGCGTGCTTAATGCCCATAATTTTAATAGAACGCGCTACTTTTTCAGGCTCGTCCCAATCTACCGTTTCCGGGCGGCCGGTTTTTACACCGCAAAATCCGCAGGAACGGGTACAAACATTACCCAAAATCATAAAGGTAGCAGTACCTTCACTCCAACATTCACCCATATTTGGGCAACTACCCGAAGTACAAATGGTATGCAAATCATATTTGTCTACCAGGCTGCGAAGTTCGGTGTATTTTTTACCGGTTGGAAGTTTTACCCTTAACCATTTTGGTTTGGCTTTCGGCTTTTCTTTAACTGGGCTTATAGTGTCTGTACTCATAGCAAAATTCTAGGTTTCAAAGATACAATAATCTAATTAACTGCATAAATTAGACTGTTAAGTCGGTGAAAACTTACACCGATTTCCGGTCTTCAATAATTTGAGCGAGTAATTTTTTGGCTCTCAGGAGTTTCACTTTTACATTATTCATGGGTTCATCCAGATTTTCTGCAATTTCTTTATAAGATTTCTCCTGAAAATACCTGAGATTAATTACTTCCTGGTAATGTGGCTTTAGTTGTTTGATATCGGTTAGCAATTGGGCTAAATGCTGTTCGCTAATTAATTTGTCTTCAATAGTAGGAGTTTCATCGGCAATACGATGTACTTTTTCATTTTGATCTGAAGTTGTTTGAGACCTGATAGAAGACTTTTGCTTCCGAATCATATCTACATGAATATTCTTGGAAATAGCGATAAGCCAGGTGCTAAAAGAATAATCTTCATCAAAAGTTTCAATTCTTTTAAATGCTTTAGAAAAAGTTTGAATGGTAATATCTTCAGATTCGTAAGCGTTGCCGGTTTTTTTAAGCTGAAAACCATAAACGCTGTCCCAAAAAGTATCAAGCAGATAATTAAATGCCGACTGACTCCCGTTCTTGGCAGCTTTAATTTTGGTAAGAAGCAATTCCTGATTTATTTCCAATGCCTGGGTTTTGAAATGCTGTTCGCTATAAATATGCCAAATTGGGTAAAGATTAAAAATACCTCTAAAAACGGAAATAACCAAACCACATCGGTCTCCTGAAGTTTTTGTGCCGACTTTGCATAAACGATGGCCTGTACCAGTAAAACAAGGCCTGCGCATCCTAAAACCAGTTGCCATTGATACTGAAGAATTAATAAAATTGCCAGCAAAATCCAGAAAAAGAAGCGAGAGGCATAAAATAAACCTAGTAATACTTTGTCTTTCGTTTTATAAAAGCCTGCCACAGATGCGTGCCTTCTTTTTTGATGCAGCCAGGATTTTAAATCTGCTTTAGGAACACTTCGTGTACTGGCTTCGGGATGATGACAAATAAAGGTGTTTTCGAAGTTCGCGCCCTCATTTACAAAAAGGTCGTCATCACCAGAACGCAGGTGTAAATGATTTGCAAATCCCTTTTGATCATAGAATTGTTTGGAAGTGTAAGCTAGATTTCTTCCTACGCCCATATAAGGATTTCCTAATTTTGCATAAGAAAAATATTGAATAGCTGTAAGTAAGGTTTCAAAGCGAATAAGCTTATTAAGTAATGACTTGCTGTTTTTAAAATAGCCACCATAGCCTAAAACTATACTTTTTTCTTGCTGAAAACCGGTAGCCATGTGCCTTATCCAGTTTCGGCTTTGAGGTGCACAATCGGCGTCAGTAAAAATTAAATAAGGATTTTGGGCTTTTTTAATCCCAAGAGTAAGTGCATACTTTTTATTGGCCCAGAATGCTTCATTATTCTGAACATCTACCAGTTTTACCCTGCCATCAAGGGCTTGAAATTCTTCAATAACTTCCAAAGTATTATCTAAGGAAGCATCATTAATAATAATTACTTCAAAATTGGGATAATCCTGATCCAGAATAGGAGGGAGGAAGTTTTTAAGATTTTCGGCTTCGTTTTTAGCGCAAACAATAACCGAAACAGGCAAATTTGCTTCACCGGGATTTATGCTTTTATCTCTTGCAAACGCGAAGAAAGCCAGGTAAAAGCCCAGGATAATTATTGAAAATAGAAAGAAGAATCCCAGTAGAATTGTTGCCATTGAATCTAATTAGCCTTCTTTTCTCCAGAGCAATCAGACATTTCATCGGGCATTTTTCCGCAGAAACTGCAGGCTTCACCTTCTTTATTTAAAAACGGACTTTGGCTGGCGCAGGTTCCTGCAAATTTACCGTCTTTCTTACCCCATATTTTAATGGCGATTCCGGCAAAGGCCAGTCCTAAAAGTAGAATTGTTATTAATAATAATTGCATAGCTATACTTTTTCTAAAGTTTCAAAAATATTCCTGAAACGCATTCCAGAAATAGTACTGCAAAAATAACAATAAATTGACGTTTGGGAAAATCCAAAGGCATATTAGCATAAGCTTTACACACTTTAACTAAAATTTAATCGCAAAGCACTGTATTTGTCAAGTTTACGTAATAAATTAGCTTGCTTAAACCACTAAAAACTAAATTTATGAAATCTAAATTTTTATTAATACTGCTGGCAGCTTTTGCATTCAGTTTTACTTCTTGTGAGGATAATAAGAAGAAAGAAGAAGAAAAAGCTCAAATGGAGCAGGAAGAAGCAGAGCGTCAGGCTGAAATGGAAGCTGAGGAAGAGCGTATGGAAATGGAATCTAACAGTATTGCTGCTAAAGCAATGGCAACCGATTCTTTAAGTACTTTGGTTAGCGCACTAAAAAGTGCAGAATTAGCTGCCACTTTTACTGAAGATGAAGGTCCTTTTACTGTTTTTGCACCTACAAACAGCGCTTTTGAAAAAGTTGATAAAGCTACATTAGACGAATTGATGAAGAGTGAAAATAAAGATCAATTAGCCGGTGTATTGAAATACCACGTAGTAGATAAAGAAATTACCGCTTCAGATCTAAGTCAAATGATTGAAGACGGAGACGGTGAAGTAACTTTCGCTACTATGGAAGGTGCAGAACTTACCGCTATGAAGGACGGTGATAACATTGTTCTTAAAGACGGAAATGGAAATACAGCGACCATTATTGCTACAGATATTGAAGCTTCTAATGGAATGGTACACCTTATTGATGGTGTAGTGATGAAGAAAGCTTCATAAAACAACATTATTATAAATTATAAGAAACCCGTCAGAGAACTGACGGGTTTTTTTTATGCAGATATTAAAACAAAAAAAGCTTCATTCTCTCTAAAGAAAATGAAGCTCTCTCTTAAAAAGACAATAAAGTCCTTAAGATTCAATATTTCCTACGCTGGGATTATCCAGATCAGGTTTTTGCGGGTATTTCTCAGCCTAAGCACCCCGATATTGATTCTATAAATATAAGAATATTTTATGGGTTAAATTGCTAATATTAAGCCAATTAAAATGTATTTTTAAATTCTAAAAGTTAAATAATTTCTTATAGGAATTAAATAACATTTACCTCCGGCTCGAGTTGAATACCGTATTTCTTATAAATCTTATCTTGAATTTCTTTGGAAAGCGCTAAAATCTCCTGCCCGGTTGCATTTCCATAATTCACGAGAACCAATGCCTGGTTTTTATGCACTCCCGCATCACCTTGGCGATAACCTTTTAAACCGGCCTGGTCTATAAGCCAGCCCGCCGGGATTTTAATTTGATTGGCGTGCAAAGCGTAAAAAGGCATTTCAGGAAATTGTTTTTGTAGTTTTTTGAATTCAGTTTCCTTAATAACCGGATTTTTAAAAAAACTACCGCTGTTTCCCAGTTCCCTTGGATCTGGTAATTTCTGTTGACGAATACTTATAACCGCATCAGAAACATTTTTAATCGTTGGCTCTTTTAATATTATGCTTATCCAGTTCTGCCTGGATCGCACCATACGAAGTGCTTAACTGGTGATCCTTTTTACTCAGTCTGAAATTTACAGAGGTAATAATATATTCTCCTTTCAGTTTATTCTTAAAAACAGAATTTCGGTAATCAAATTCGCATTGTTCAGCGCTAAAGGTGTCCACTTCCAGCGTTTGAATGCGCATAGCTTCACAAGATTCAAAACTGTCTTTTAGTTCAACGCCGTAGGCGCCTATATTTTGAACCGGTGCTGTGCCAACATTGCCCGGAATTAAAGAAAGATTTTCAAGTCCGCCGTAGCCTTTTTCAATACAATATAAAACAAATTGGTGCCAGTTTTCGCCGGCACCAACTTTTAAAACTACATCATCACGGCTTTCAGAAATAAGTTCAATTCCTTTTAAACCAATATGAATAACCGTTTTGTCTATATCTTTGGTGAGCAGCATGTTGCTCCCGCCTCCAAGTACAAATATTTCTGAAGCATAGGCTTGCTGTAAAACATCACGCAATTCCTCGGTGCTGTGCACAGAGATGAATTTACGGGCCATTACATCTACTCCAAAAGTATTGTATTGTTTCAGAGAAAAATTTTCAGCAACCTGCATAGATAGGCTATTTGTTGTATTCTTCCAGAGCTATCTTAAGAATTTCAATGGCTCTCTCCAGGTTTTCTTTCTTCAAAACATAAGCAATTCGCACCTGGTTCATCCCGGTATTAGGGGTAGAGTAAAAGCCAGCTGCCGGAGCTACCATCACAGTTTCTTTATTGAATTCGAAACTTTCCAGTAACCACTGTGCAAATTTATCGGCATTTTCTACAGGTAGTTCTGCGATACAGTAAAAAGCACCTTTAGGTTTTGCTACTTTAACACCAGGAATTTTTTCTAAACCTTCAATTAAAAGGTTTCTTCTTTCGGTATATTCTTTATTTACCTCATTAAAGTACTCGTCTGGTGTATCTAATGCAGCTTCTGCAGCTATTTGAGCAAATGTAGGCGGACTCAATCTTGCCTGAGCAAATTTCATAGCAGCGGTCATTACTTCCAGGTTTTTTGAAACCAGGCAGCCAATTCTCGCGCCACACATACTATAACGCTTAGAAACAGAATCTACCATAATGGCGTTTTGTTCCAGCCCGGGAATACTCATAATAGAATGATGTTTTACACCATCGTATGCAAATTCACGATAAACTTCATCTGCTACGATAAATAGATCGTGTTTTAGCGCTAAGTCGGCAAGCTGCTGAATTTCTTCTCGGGTATAAAGATAACCGGTAGGATTTCCAGGGTTGCAAAGTAAAATAGCCCTGGTTTTATCGGTAATTAATTTTTCAAATTCTGAAATTGGCGGAAGCGAAAAATTATCTTCTATAGATCCTTTAATTGGAACAATTTCCACTCCAGAAGCCGTTGCAAAACCATTGTAGTTTGCATAAAAAGGTTCGGGAATAATCACTTCATCGCCGGGATCTGTAATACTTCCCATGGCAAACATCAAAGCTTCAGAACCTCCGGTAGTAATAATAATATCTTCGGCATCTACCGGGATATCATTCTTACGGTAATATTTGGCTAATTTGGTTCTATAAGATTCAAAACCTGCAGAGTGGCTGTAAGAAAGTACTTCTATGTTGTTATTCTTAACAGCGTCCAAAGCCGCTTTTGGGGTTTCAATATCTGGTTGCCCAATATTTAATTGGTAGATTTTTTTTCCTTTTTTTACTGCTGCTTCAGCAAAAGGAACTAGTTTTCTTATTGGAGATTCGGGCATATTACGCCCTTTATTCGAAATATTTGGCATGAGATTGATTTTAATACATTGCAAAAATGCAAAATTCCTGTAAGATTTTAAGACTAAATAGTGTTATTATTCAGCTAAATTAAAGATGAATTTTTAAAGTTAAATTTCCAATATTCAGGCATAAAAAAAGCCGTTTGCAGTATTTGTAACTTAGCAAACGGCCCTTTTTAAAAATTGAATTCTAAATAATTAACGGCTGCTGTTATCTTCTTCAATAACTCTACCTTTAATTTTTAGTGATTTTGTAGATTCATCGGCGTTAGAATAAACGGTTATCGTCTTTCTAATTGGTCCTACAAGCTTAGTGTTGTATTTTACCTGAATTTCACCAGTTTCACCCGGTTGAATTGGGTCTTCCGGCTTTTTAGGAATAGTACAACCACAGCTCGATGTTACATTGGCAATAACCAATGGCACGTTGCCCGTATTGGTGAATTCAAAAATACGTACGCCGTCACTTCCCTTTTTTATTTCGCCATAATCAATAGTTTCAGATTTGAATTCTATTTTGGCTGTTTCCTGTGCCATTGCAGTGCCTATACCGGCAACAACAAAAATGGCAATAGCAATAAACTTTTTCATAATTATTAGTTTTTAAAAAACGAAAGGTAAAGATAAGCTGAAATGATGTGCACTCAAAATTATATTCAAATCAACTTCTTTTTTAATCCTTAAGTTATATTTACTTTTGCCATTATTTTCAAAAACCAGACCAATATGGCGATTGCTTCCCAATACGATTCAAAAAAAGTAGAAGATAAATGGTATAACTACTGGATGGAAAACAAGTATTTTCATTCAGAAGTAGACGAGAGAGAGCCTTACACCATTGTGATCCCGCCGCCAAACGTTACCGGCGTATTGCATATGGGGCATATGTTGAATAATACTATTCAGGATGTCCTGGTAAGAAGAGCCAGGTTAAAAGGTTATAATGCTTGTTGGGTGCCGGGAACCGATCACGCTTCTATTGCAACTGAAGCAAAAGTAGTAGCAAAATTAAAGGCTGAAGGGATTGATAAAAACGATCTTAGCCGTGAGGAATTTCTACAACACGCCTGGGATTGGACACATAAGCACGGGGGTATTATCCTTGAGCAATTGAAAAAGCTTGGAGCTTCCTGCGATTGGGAACGTACTAAGTTTACCATGGATGAAAACATGTCAGCTTCAGTAATTAAGGTTTTTGTTGATCTTTATGAAAAAGGTCTTATCTACCGTGGTTACCGAATGGTAAACTGGGATCCGGTAGCTAAAACAACACTTTCTGACGAAGAAGTAATTCACTTAGAAAAGCAGGGAAACCTATATTACCTTAACTATAAAGTAGAAGGTAGTGATGATGTTTTAACTATTGCCACCACGCGTCCTGAAACCATTCTTGGAGATACCGCAATTTGTATCAATCCAAACGATGAACGCTTTACACATTTAAAAGGTAAAAAAGCGATTGTTCCTATTTGTAATCGCGTGATTCCAATTATTGAAGATGAATATGTAGATGTGGAGTTTGGTACCGGTTGTTTAAAAGTAACACCGGCTCACGATGAAAACGATAAAATGCTTGGCGATAAGCATAACCTTGAGGTAATTGATATTCTTAACGATGATGCCAGTCTTAATGCCCACGGAATGCATTACGAAGGTAAAGACAGGTTCCAGGCTAGAAAAGAAATTGTAGAAGAATTAAAAGAAATGGGTGTGCTTACCAAAACTGAAGAGCACATTAATAAAGTAGGAACCAGTGAGCGTACCGGTGCGGTAATAGAACCAAAACTTAGCGATCAATGGTTTTTAAAGATGAAAGAACTTGCCAAACCGGCAATTGATGCCGTGGTTGGTGACGAAATTAACCTGGTGCCAGATAAATTTCTGAATACCTACAAGCACTGGATGGAAAATGTGCGTGACTGGAATATCTCACGTCAGCTTTTATGGGGACAACAGATTCCCGCTTATTTCTATGGAAGTGGAAAAGAAGATTTTGTAGTTGCTGAAACCGCTGAAGAAGCCCTGGAAAAAGCAAGAGAAAAGTCAGGAAATGCTGATTTAAAGGCTGAAGAATTAATTCAGGATAAAGATGCACTGGATACCTGGTTTTCTTCGTGGTTATGGCCAATGAGCGTTTTTAACGGTATTCTTGAGCCAGAAAATGAAGAAATTAAATATTACTATCCTACCAATGATCTTGTGACCGCTCCTGAAATTTTATTTTTCTGGGTAGCGCGTATGATTATGGCTGGATATGAATATAGAGGTGAACGTCCTTTTAAAAATGTTTATCTCACCGGGATTGTACGCGATAAACAACGTAGAAAAATGTCCAAGTCGCTGGGGAATTCTCCAGATCCGCTGGGACTAATTGAACAATATGGCGCCGATGGCGTTAGGGTAGGAATGCTATTGAGTTCTCCTGCCGGGAACGATTTAATGTTTGAAGAAGACCTGTGTAAGCAGGGAAGTGCTTTTTCAAATAAAATCTGGAATGCTTTCAGGCTGGTAAAAGGCTGGGAAGTTTCCGAAGAAAAAGAACAGGACGAAACTTCTAAAATCGCGATAGACTGGTACACAGCCAGATTTAGAAAAACTCTTGCCGAAATTGAAGACCATTACTCTAAATACAGAATGAGTGATGCTTTAATGAGTACTTACAAATTGATTTGGGACGATTACTGTTCCTGGTTCCTTGAAATGGTAAAACCCGCTTACGGGCAGCCTATAGATGCGAAAACATATAAAGCGGTAATAGAAATTTTAGAAGATAATTTAAAGATTCTTCACCCTTTTATGCCGTTTGTGACCGAAGAGATTTGGCAGGAAATTACCGAAAGAAAAGCATCTGAAGCTTTAATTATCGCAAAATGGCCTGAACTTAAGGATTTCAATGAAGAAATAATCAGTGAGTTTGCTTTGGCTTCAGAAGTTATTGCGGGAATTAGAAAAATAAGGAAAGAGAAGAATATTTCATTCAAAAACACCATAGACCTTATGGTGATGAATAATGAAAAAGCTTCAGAATTATTTGATCCCGTAATCCTAAAAATGGGAAATATAGATGCTTTTAGCTATGTAGATAAGCAGGTGGAAGGTGCACTTTCATTCCGTGTAAAATCTAACGAATATTTTATTCCAATTGCCGGTTCCATAGATGTGGAAGCTGAAATTGAAAAACTGGAAGAGGAATTAAAATATAATGAAGGCTTCTTGAAATCTGTAGAGAAGAAACTTTCTAACGAGCGTTTTGTGAATAATGCTCCGGAAAAAGTTGTGGCTATAGAAAAAGCTAAAAAAGCTGATGCAGAGGCTAAAATTGAAGCTATTAAAGCCAGTTTAAAAAGTCTGAAATAAATTAAAAAGGAGAGATTTTGGCGAGGTGATTATTCGGTTACTTCGCCAATATGTTCTTCTACAAGTTCTACATATTTTTCGCGAGCTTCCTGCTTGCTAAGGTTTTTTACCTGTAATAAAGCGTTTATTTTAAAGGCATTTCTAATATCTCCTTCGTTAGTAGGCGGAGCATAAAAACCGTTTACCTGTGTGGCTTTTTTGTAATAGGCGTAGAAATGAAGCATAACATCTGGCGCAAATTTCTGATCTGTTTTGCGGGCCATGTCGTAAGCTCTTAAGAATTTTTCCTCTGTTGTATCAGGCATAACGTACTATTCTTCAATATTGGCTATAACACTTAGCCCGCCTTTTACTTTTTGATCTAACTTAACCAAAACCGGCGTATTCAAAGGTAGAAAAACATCTACCCGGGATCCGAATTTTATAAATCCGCTATCACTACCCTGAATAACTTCATCGTCAACTTCAGCATAGTTTACAATTCTTTTTGCCATTGCTCCGGCAATTTGACGGTATAAAACTTCACCGGCAACCTTATTTTCTACCACAACGGTAGTTCTTTCGTTTTCCTCGCTGGATTTTGGATGCCAGGCAACCAAAAATTTACCGGGATGGTATTTACTGTATTTTACCTTTCCGCCAATAGGATGCCTTGTTACGTGCACGTTTATTGGAGACATGAAAATAGAGACTTGAATACGTTTGTCCTTAAAATATTCTTTTTCTTCAACCTCTTCTATGGCCACAACTTTTCCGTCTACCGGTGCTACCACATTAGCATCATTTAAAACAGTTTTCCTTTTAGGATTTCTAAAGAACTGTACAATGAGCAAAAACAATATGATAGTCACTACCAGGATAGCAAATTTTATCCAGTATGTATTTATAAACGAATATGATACTGCATTTATTGCGATAAGCAGCACAGCCGCTATCGCCATTATTTTATAACCTTCTTTATGAAACATAATCTAGTATATATAGATAAGCATAGACAAATGGACTCGAAAAAATAATACTATCCAATCTATCAAACAATCCGCCGTGACCCGGCATTAACGTACCGCTGTCTTTTACACCGGCCTGACGTTTGAATTTTGACTGAATAAGATCACCCAGGGTTCCAAAAATACTAAGTATTATAGCTAACCCAAGCCAGATGGGAAAAGTGAGAAATTGGGTGTAATAGAAAATAAAAAAACTGGCTATTCCACTAAAAACTACTCCACCCAGAAAACCTTCTATGGTTTTGTTGGGGGAAATTCTTTCAAAGAGCTTTTTACTTCCAAAATTCTTCCCTACAATATAAGCAAATGTATCGTTAGTCCAAATTAGGATAAAGATACCTACTACCAGCTTCGGAATAAAAACGCCTTCTATTGTTGGGATGAGGGTAAGAAAAATAACCGAGGAAATGAGGTAAAAAATAATAATGATGTATTTTTTCTTCTCAAAAACAGGTATTTTTCTGACAACGAGTAAATCTTTTACCAGGAATAAATTGACGAAAATCGTTATAAAAAGCAGGAGTATTGTAGCGTCCTGGTTGAATTTAAGATAACTGAAAAGATAAAATAATAAAGCCTGGACCCCGTAAAGCGCGTAGCTTTTTAGGTGTAGCAACTTCTGCATTTCTATAAGACAAACAAGTCCCAGTAGGTAAAATAAGCTAATAAAAATAAACTCTGAAGAAAGTATGGAAGCAACCAATATGGATACATACAACAATCCTGAAATAGTTCTAATAATGGCTTCCCTCATATTTTATAAATCTTCCAGCAGGAGCAAATATAGGTTTTTTGTGCTACTTCCATAGCTCATAAAATCTCCTTCTTTTTGAGTTTCAAAATTTTTGATGGTAGTAATATTAGAAGGAATTCGCTGTTTGTTCCTGAATTTAATGCCGCGAAGGCCTTCGCCAATGGTATCTATTAATTGGCTGGTTGAAGAAATAATTACAAAATTATCCGGTAAATCATTGAGTTTGCATTCTTTAATCTGGTTAGATGATATTAGAATTGAACCATCATTTGCTACCAAATATTCACAAGTTGATAGAAAGAATGGAGCCGATCCAGACCTGGTAAAATTTAAATTAAAACCTTTAAATTTATCCTGAAGATTAGGATCTAAACAGAAACATTCTTTCTCATACCAGTCGTTTTCCAGTAAGATATTATCAAAAGCTTCCTGAAGTTCCTTATCGTCTTCACAATAAAGGAATTTACCACCATTATTTTTAAAATTGAGCATAAAGCGCTCATCAGTAGGTAATTTTACCTCAGGCATATATTTACCCCGCTCAGCTTTTCCAGGAGATTCCTGCTTCTTGTCTGATTTAGATTTAGGGTTAAGAAATCTTCTAAATAGACTCATAGAGTATTGGGTGTGGTTCTCAACGTCATTTTAACCAAAGGTAAAAAATCTTAATTTAACACTTAGGTAAATTAAGATTTTTTAAACTATGGTTGTGAACTATTTATTAACTGAATTGTTTTCAGTTAATGTATTCTTGTCGCTATCATCTCCAGGTGCAGGATTCTGCTTTTCGGTTTCAGAAGCTTTTTCTTCTACTTTAGGAGTTTCTTTTTTACCAAGAACTTCGGTTTTGTCCTTTTCTTTATCATAAGGTCTTTTTCCGAAGATGCGTTCAAGGTCATCCTTGAATATCACCTCTTTGTCCAGAAGAATATCAGCCAACTGGCCTAACTTATCCTTATGTTCGGTAAGTAAGTCTAAAGCTCTTTTGTATTGACTTTCAATTAAATTGGAAATCTCTTTATCAATAAGTTCTGAAGTACTTTCACTATAAGGTTTGGTGAAATTATATTCACCCTGGCCTGAAGAATCGTAATAGGTAAGATTCCCAATTTTATCATTCAATCCGTAGATGGTCACCATGGCTTTTGCCTGTTTGGTTACTTTTTCAAGGTCGCTTAATGCACCGGTTGAAATTTTGTCAAACACAACTTTTTCTGCGGCACGACCACCAAGGGCAGCACACATTTCGTCAAGCATTTGTTCTGGTCGTACAATAAGACGTTCTTCTGGCAAATACCAGGCAGCTCCCAGCGATTGCCCACGAGGAACAATAGTTACTTTTACCAGCGGAGCAGCGTGCTCTAACATCCAGCTTACAGTCGCGTGACCGGCTTCGTGATAAGCAATTGCTTTCTTTTCGTCTGGTGTAATGATCTTATTCTTTTTCTCAAGACCACCTACAATTCGGTCTACCGCATCAAGGAAATCCTGTTTCCCAACAGCTTTATTGCCTTTACGAGCGGCGATCAAGGCAGCTTCGTTACAAACATTCGCAATATCAGCTCCAGAGAATCCTGGAGTTTGTTTTGCTAAAAATTCAGTATCAAGTTCATCTGCTACTTTTTTAAGTGGCTTCAGGTGAACTTCAAAAATTTCTTTTCTTTCGTTTAGATCTGGCAGGTCAACATAGATTTGTCGGTCAAATCTTCCGGCACGCATCAATGCTTTATCCAGTACATCGGCACGGTTAGTTGCGGCTACTACAATTACATTAGTATTAGTGCCAAAACCATCCATTTCGGTCAATAACTGGTTTAAGGTATTTTCACGTTCATCATTAGAACCTGAAAAATTACTTTTCCCACGAGCACGACCAATAGCATCTATCTCATCAATAAAAATTATTGAAGGTGATTTTTCTTTTGCCTGTTTAAATAAGTCACGTACCCTTGAAGCACCAACTCCCACAAACATCTCTACGAAATCTGATCCGGAAAGTGAGAAGAAAGGCACTTTAGCTTCTCCTGCTACAGCTTTTGCCAATAAGGTTTTACCGGTTCCGGGAGGTCCTACAAGAAGAGCTCCTTTTGGAATCTTACCACCAAGAGAAGTGTATTTTTCTGGATGCTTTAGGAAATCTACAATTTCCTGTACTTCTTCTTTTGCGCCTTCTAATCCGGCTACATCTTTAAAAGAAGTCTTAACATCAGTATTTTGGTCAAATAACTTGGCTTTAGATTTTCCTATGTTGAAAATCTGTCCTCCTGCACCGCCACCGGCGCCAGAGCTCATTTTTCGCATGATAAAAATCCAAACCCCAATAATTAGGATAAATGGCAATAATGCCCAGAACACTTCACCCCAAACATTGCTTTGTGTATCGTAAACAACGGTGGTGTCAAGATTATTTTCAGCTCTTAATTTCTTTAATATCGTCTTCAAGATTCTGCAAGTCACCAAACTCAAAACTATACGCAGGAGTTTCACCTCCAGTATTGAATAATTCTGGATCGTTGGCATTTTTATGAATCTCTTTTTGAGCGGCTTCTTCGGTAAGGTAAACTTTCGCTTGTTTGCGGTTTACAATTTCAACTTTTTTTACATCGCCATCCCTAAGAAAATTGAGGAATTCTGCCGGATTGGTTTTAGCTGGTTCGCTAAAACCACCTCCGCTAAAAAAGTTAAGTCCTAAAAAGAAGATAATTATAGCGGCATAGATCCAATAAGCACTAAACTTCGGCTTCTTGGGATCTGCGTTTTTTTTGGGTTGCTGTTTCGCCATTCTTGGTAATTCTAAATTAGATAATTAATAATTGGTTTCTATGGAGGTGATTTTTGCATCACCCCAAAGACTTTCAATATCGTAAAACTCTCTGATATGCTTTTGGAAAACGTGTACAACCACGTTTACATAATCTAAAAGCACCCATTCGGCATTTTCTCCACCTTCTACGTGCCAGGGTTTGTCTTTAAGAGCTTTACTTACAGTTTTTTGGATGGAATTCACTATGGCGTTTACCTGTGTGTTGGAAGTACCGTTGCAAATAATAAAATAATCACAAACGGTGTTTTCTATTTGCCTAAGGTCGAGAATATCAATATCGTTACCTTTTACTTCTTCAATTCCTTTAATTATATGTGCAATAAGTTGATCGTTGTTCGGTGCTTTTTTTGCCATTAAAATTAATTATTTTCGCAAAGTTATTACTTTTTAGCTGTTAATAGGCGTTGTTTACATAACATTTAACGCCTGTTTTATTTCTAACTATTATTATGCGTATAATCAAAGTTAATGCCACCAATTCTACTAACGAGTTTGCACGTGAACTCTACCGCGGAAATACTTCTTTTGAGCCGGTATGTGTAGTAGCTCATGAACAAACAAAAGGGCGTGGTCAAAGAGGCTCGGGCTGGGAATCAAATGCGGGTGAAAACCTAACTTTTAGCGTACTATATCCTAAAATAAGGGTGAATGTGAACCATCAGTTTTTAATGAGCGCCACGGTTTCTCTGGCGATAATTAAAGTCCTGAAGAAATTTAATGTTCCCGGTTTAAAAGTAAAATGGCCTAACGACATAATGTCAGCACGCTATAAAATAAGCGGAATTCTTATCGAAAATATTCTAAAAAACAATGAAATTGCTGCTTCGGTCATCGGAGTTGGGCTTAATGTAAATCAAACTAATTTTCCGGGTCTTCCCCAGGCGTCTTCGCTTAAACTGGCTACCGGTAGGGATTTTAACCTGGATGAATTGCTTAAAAGAATTACCGATGAATTTGAAGAAAAGCTAACAGAAATTACTGCAGAGGCTGAAACTTCAATTTTAGAAGAATATGCAAAGAATCTGTTTAGAAAAGATCAGGTTTCTACTTTTCAGCTGCCAGATGCGGCCTTTCTTACCGGCATTATACGTGGAGTTACTACCTCGGGAAGATTGAATATAGAGATTGAAGATTCAATCTTTAAAACTTTCGATCTAAAAGAGATCAAATTGATGTATTAAAAACCGTGATTTTACCCAATTAGCGGCCTGGTACAGATAATCAATAAAAAAAACCTGAAACAAGTTCAGGTTTAAGGAGTGATTTTAAAAGCTATTCTTTCTTATAACTTGCCAATATTTTCGGCTAGCGTGTTTATGAATTTGCTTAGTGGTTTTTTAACCATCATCGCCATCATCGCGTTAAATTCTCCATTGAATTCCATTTGTACTTCACTTTGATTTTCATTTAAAGCTGAAATATGGGCTTTTAGCGTGAAGTCAAGTTTATCTGAAGTAGAACCTAATACAACCAATTCTGGTTCTATGGTTTCCCGAATTTGTAGTTTTATAACCGGCATTCCTTTAAGGCCAAAAACAAAGGTTTTTTCGTCTCTAACTTCAAATTTCTCTTTGCTCTCGGGCATTAATTGTTCGTAATTTTCAGCATTCGTTAAAAAATCGAACATCTCCTGCTGACTTTTATCAGCAGTTACTTTTTGGCTCTCTATATGCATCTTTTTATAAATATATCCCTGACACGGGAATTTCTCACAGGCTAATAATTTTTTGCCTGTCTGTTATTAATTTTAGCGCAGCATTATGCTGCTTTATTTTTTCCAGTTTGCAGGATCCTGACGCCATTCTCTAAGTATTCCGGCTTCAGTAGCATTTATGTAATTGGTTTTTTGGGCAGTTTCCAAAAGGAAATCATAATCGCTAAGCGTGTGTAGTTCTATTCCTGCTTTTGCAAAATTTTCATCGGCAGTTTTAAACCCATAGGTAAAGATGGCTAGCATACCTTTTACATTTGCTTTGGCTTCATTTAAAGCTTTCACGGCATTAAGGCTGCTGTTTCCTGTGCTAATTAAATCTTCAATTACCACCACGGTTTGCCCTTCAGATAAATTTCCTTCTATTTGATTTTTACGTCCGTGGCTCTTGGCTTCCGGTCTCACATAGATAAACGGAAGGCTCAAAATTTCGGCTACCAGCATCCCAATTCCAATGGCACCGGTGGCTACCGCTGCAATAACATCGGGCTTTCCGTAAAGTTCTTCAACTTGTCTTGCAAACTGTTCCCTAATATGGTTTCTAATTGGAGGATAGGAGAGAACTATTCGGTTATCGCAATAGATTGGCGATTTCCAACCACTGGCCCATGTAAAAGGTTCTTGTGCATCTAATTTTATTGCTTTAATTTGCAATAGCAGTTCAGCGGTTGTTCTGGCTGTTTCTTTATTTAAAATCATACTGCAAATGTATAAAGTTTTTGTAAATGATGTTCCCTTAATTCTCTCTACTAAGAAAGATTTAGGTGAAAATTATGTATCGCTGCCTATCAAAAAAGTTAGAATTAAGCGAATAATTAAAAAAATTAGTAAAGGTGAACTGCTCTATGTGAATCTTTATCACGAAAAAGAAGAAAAGCTGCTGAAACATCTTTTTAAGAAGTTGCGGGTAGTAACTGCAGCGGGCGGAATGGTTTTAAATGATAAAGATGAAATTCTTTTTATTTACCGAAAAAAACGCTGGGATCTTCCCAAAGGTAAAACCGAAAAGAATGAAACTATTGAAGCTTCTGCAATAAGAGAAGTAGAAGAAGAAACAGGGGTTGAAGGTTTAAAAGTGACTAAATTCTTACAGAAAACTTACCATATATTTAAGCGAAAGGGTCGTTACCGGCTTAAGGTTACCCATTGGTACGAGATGCGTACTTCCTACGAAGGGGAATTGCGCCCGGAAACCAAAGAAGGTATTGAAAAAGCTAAATGGAAAGATTTAAAGAAAAGCCAGAAGGCGCTTCAAAAATCTTATGCGAATATTAAACTTCTTTTTTCAGAAAAATATTTAACGGGGCATTCTAAAGATAGGGTAGCGTAAATGTGCCGCTTCGTAATGTTTAGATTGCTTGTGAAGCCAGTCTAATTGAGCATACCAGTTATTAGAAAATTCAGTATCGCTATTTTTCTTTTCTTCAAAACGCTCTTTTAGCTCTGGATTTTCGTCCAGCATTTTTTTAGCGATATCCTCAAAAACATAAGGAGAAAAGCCTTCTTTTTGCTGAAGAACAGTGTCAAAGAAATTCCAGTTGAAGAATGAATCTGGTGCTTCAGGTTCTAAAGTTTCAATTAAATAGCGCGCACCTTCCTGAAAAGTTTTTACCACAAAATCTCCTTTTCTAAACTCAACTGAATCCATTGTTTTGGAAACCCTGGTTTCGCTGTGCTTGTAATGACCTTCGTAAGCCTGCTCCGCAGTTTTAAAATCTTCTATTTTGTAAGTTTCAACATATAATGTTGTATCGCGGGCTAAGGGTTCTAATTTTATTTTGTTCAGCTTCAAAAGATTTGTGACCTGCCACCATCCCTGGGGAACAATGTACGCACGTGGAATTTCAATAGTATCTTCAGCTATAAAATTATTGTAGTAATCCACTTCTTTGGTAAATGGTTTTTGCGTGTCATACTTTAAACGTTCGCCACCGGTAACCTCACTGGCAATCATTTCACCTTCGTAACCTTTAAAATTTCGCTTACTTGGGTTTTCCATATCGGGTTTATAATTAATGGGATACCAGCGATCTGTCAGGTACTTTCTTGAACCCCTGTTGCGAATATCTTTCATTCGTTCCCTGTCTTTTTCAGCAATACCAATCATACTGCGCATCAACTCATAGGTGCCTTTTACACGTTTCGGATAAGGTTTTAGCATATGGGTTTCAACCATCATTCCTATGGTGTTCCATAGCGTGGTGTAACCGGTAGAATACCTGGGTAGGTCATTAAACTGGGAAAACCCCTCTTCAGGCACTTCATTAAAAACATTTACATAAGGCGTGATGTCCCAATCTTTTTTAGCGAGCGAATCTTCCAGCGCCGGCATAATTTGCTCATTTAAATAAGTGCCAAGCTCGCCGCCCAATTTATTGTGCTGGGTAAAGAGATGAGTGAGCGTATATTGATAATCGGCGCCGTTACTTACGTGATTATCTATAAAGATATCTGGTTTAACGTGATGAAAAATTTCGTAAAAGCTTCTGGTGTTTCGTGTATCTGCTTTTATAAAATCTCGATTAAGGTCATAATTTCTGGCATTTCCTCTAAACCCGTATTCGGCAGGACCATTTTGATTAGTTCGGCTGGTGGAATTTCGGTTTAAAGCACCACCAACATTATAAATAGGAATGGTGGCTAAAACGGTATTTTTAGGCGCAGTAATAGAATCGCCCGCCAGGTCTCTAAAAAGCATCATCGTGGCATCTATGCCATCGCTTTCCCCGGGATGAATCCCATTATTGATAAGAATAATACTATTTTTCTGTCTTAAATCTTCAAAATCAAATTCTTCTGAAGGGCTGTAAATGGCAAGATGAAGTGGTTTGCCACTATCGGTTTTTCCAAATTCTTCCAGGCTTACTTTACTGGAACTTTCGGCTAATTGGGTATAAAAATCTATAACTTCTTCATAAGTGCCGGTTTCTTTACCGCCACTTTTCTCAAAACGGGTCTCCAAATCATATTCGGTTACCAGTTGATATTTCTCTAAATCGCAGGAAATCAGCGAAAGTAGCCCCAAACTCAGTACGAGATATTTTTTCATAGTATCCTAAGCAATTGAAAGTATAAACTTAACCAAAACCCGCATAGCCACCAAACAACCTGACTTAAATAGCGCTTGTTAAAGTAAACCTAATCCGCTTTAAAAACTTTTTAGCCGAAATATTTAAAAGTAATTTTAGGCTAAAATATAGATTATGAAAAAGCTAACCACTATTCTGAGTCTCGGTTTTTGTTTAACACTGGCTGTTGAAGCGGAAGCTCAGGTAAATACAAATTTAAGCGAAGAAAAAAAGGAGGAACTCTCTAAACGCCCTGCAGACCTTGTAGAGACTGAAATTGGGACACTTAAACTGGTGCCGCCTTTTTCATCTGAATCTGTTACTAAAGAAAGTGAGGTTATTGGCTGGGGAGATAAGAAACCAAAAGCTCCCGCCGGTTTTAAGGTGACTAAATTCGCTGAAAACTTACAGCATCCACGTAGAACTTATATTGCGCCTAACGATGATATTTTTGTGGTAGAATCTAATACCAAAAATAGTGCAGACAGAATTACTTTAATTCGGGATAAGGATGGAGACGGTACGCCAGATTATCAAGAGGTATTTATGGAAGATCTAAACCAGCCTTACGGAATGTTAGTGTTAGATAA
Organism: uncultured Flavobacteriaceae bacterium; assembly: GCA_963727565.1. Lineage (GTDB taxonomy): Bacteria > Bacteroidota > Bacteroidia > Flavobacteriales > Flavobacteriaceae > Salegentibacter. The sequence goes on along the minus strand of CAVSGU010000004.1, from coordinate 451,648 downwards.
TTACTTTTATGTTGCCAATACTGACGGACTTTATCGATATCCGTATAATGAAGGAGATACAAAAATAGAAGCTGAAGGAGAGAAAATTCTTAGTTTACCTGCCGGTGGATATAATAATCACTGGACCCGTAATTTACTCGCCAATAAAGATGGAAGTAAAATTTATGTTTCTGTAGGTTCTGCCAGTAATGTTGGAGAATATGGAATGGAGAAAGAAGAAAGACGAGCTGCAATCCTGGAAATTAATCCTGATGGAAGCGGAGAGAAATTATATGCTGCCGGGTTAAGAAATCCTGTGGGAATGGACTGGAATCCAATAACGGGCGAGTTATGGACAGCCGTAAACGAACGTGATAAAATTGGAAATAATTTAGTGCCAGACTATATTACCAGCGTACAGGAAGGTGGTTGGTATGGCTGGCCTTATTCTTATTATGGTCAAATTCAGGATCCTCGCTGGGCCGAAGATCCACATACAGAATTGGTAGAAAAAGCTATTGTGCCAGATGTGCCGGTGGGCCCGCATACCGCTTCTTTAGGACTGGCATTTTACACCAAAGATAAATTTCCCGAAAAGTATAAAAACGGCGCTTTTGTAGGGCAGCACGGTTCCTGGAATAGAGCGAATTTTTCTGGGTATAAAATTCTTTTTGTGCCTTTTGATGAAAACGGAAAACCGGGACAACCCGAAGATTTTCTTACCGGGTTTATTGCCGATGAAGCCGAAAGTAAAGTACACGGAAGACCGGTAGGAGTTAGCGTGACCCCAGATGGAGCATTACTGGTAAATGATGACGATGCGAATATAATTTGGAAAGTTTCAGCCGAATAAAATTTTAAAATATTGGAAAAAAAAATACTGGCACTTTTGTGCTTATTCTTTGCAGGAAACCTGTTTTCACAGGAAAATCAATTTAAAATATTAAAAACAAATTCTACTGAAGTAGTTGCAGGTGCGAGCATCTCCGGAGCATCAGAAATAGTTGCGGTTTCAGATGAAAATGGCATTTTTAGTTTAGATGCCGAAGAATTGCCGGGTAGCTTTCAAATTTCGGCATTAGGTTACGAAACTTTGGAAGTTAATCTGAGTGCTTCTGAGTCACTCCAGGAGATTTATTTAAGTCCTACTTCAGAAAATCTTTCTGAAGTAGTGGTGCGTAGTACCGTAATCCCTAAAACACTTAGAAAAGTACCGGCTTCGGTAAACCTGGTTACAGAAACCGATTTTAACCGAACCGATGCTACGAATGTGCTGGAAACTTTTAATAATGTTCCGGGGATGTATGTAAACCAGGGCGCTTTAAACACCAATAAGATCAATATTCGAGGTATCGGTGCACGTTCACAATACAGCACCAATAGAATTCAGGCTTATTTTGATGGAATTCCATTAACTACCGCCGAAGGGGAATTGACTTTAGACGATTTTGATCAGGAAAGCCTGGATAGAATTGAAGTAATAAAAGGTCCCACTTCCAGTATTTACGGAGCCGGTTTAGGTGGTTCTATCAATTTATATTCTAAACAACCCGAAAGGGAAGAAGCCCGACTATCTGCAAAAACTCAGTTTGGAAGTTTTAATACCCAAAAACAGGTTTATCAGGCTTCTAATACCACTAAGAATTCTTCCCTTTTTGCAACCTTTACAAATCTAACAAGTGATGGTTACCGTGACAACGGAAATTATGACAGGAAATCGGCTTTGGTAAACGGGAGTCTTAAAACCAGCGAAAATGGTAGTTTGTCTTATTTAGCCAATTTCACGCGATTAAAAGCTTTTATTCCAAGTTCTTTGAACGAAGAGGACTTTAGAAATAATCCTGAAAAAGCAGCGTTTACCTGGGGGCAAGCCCAGGGTTACGAATCTTACGATAAAGGTATGTTAGGTGGTTCTTACACGCATTCTCTTTTTGAGAATTTCAGCAACGTCACGAGTATCTTTTTAAGTTTTAGAGATGCTTACGAGCCGAGACCTTTTGATATTTTAAAGGAAGAACGAGTTTCTGCCGGAGTTCGTACAAAGTTTAATTTAAACACTCAGATCTTCGAATTGCCTTCTGAAATTAGTTTTGGAGCCGAATACTATAACGAATGGTATGAAACCGGAACTTTTCAGAATCTATATGAAGATTTTCCGGGTGAAGGAAGTGTGCTGGGTGAACGCTTAAGCAATAATGAACAGGATAGAAATTATGCTAATTTCTTTGCTCAGGTTAATCTTGAATTTACCGAAAAATGGAACCTGGAGGCAGGCTTTAATATAAACACCACAAATTATAGTTTAACCGATCTTTATACTCAGGATGAAGTAGATCAAACCGGTGAATACGGATTTGATACGGTATTTTCCCCAAGAATTGGAACGAGTTATGAAGTTGGCGAAGGCAAAAATATCTATGCATCTATAAGCCACGGATTTTCAACACCCACGGTTGCTGAAACTTTAACCCCTGAAGGGCAAATAAACACCAATCTTGAGCCGGAAACCGGTATTAATTATGAAGCAGGATTTAAAGGAAACTGGCTTCAAAATAAATTATATACAGAAATTTCGGTGTATTCCATTCAAATAGAGAATCTATTAGTTGCGCAACGTGTAGCAGAAGATCAATATGTGGGAATCAACGCCGGGAAAACCAATCATAACGGAATTGAGTTTCTTACCAACTACCGTTTTTTAGTAGGATCTGGTATATCAATTAAACCTTATGTAAACGGCGCCATAAACTTTTTCGAATTTGATGAGTTTGTAAATAATGATGAAGATTTCTCAGGAAATGAGCTTCCCGGAGTTCCTAAATACACGGTAAACCTGGGCGTAGATATCCAAAGCGAGTCAGGTTTTGAATTCTTCGGAAACTTTAGAAATGTGGGGGAAATTCCTCTTGATGATGCTAACTCGGGTTATACCGATCAATACAGCCTGTTGAATTTTAAAGCAGGTTATACTTTTAATGTATTTCAGGATTTAAACTTGAATTTATACGGCGGAGTAAACAATGCCTTAGATGAAAATTATGCCGCAAGTATAGTAACCAATGCCGTTGGATTTGGAGGCGCTGCTCCACGTTATTATTACCCCGGAAATCCTAGAAATTACTATGGGGGTCTTCAGCTGAATTATATTTTTTAGAAGGATGATTCGTCATTGCAACTGACTAAACGAGTGTGGCCTTCTTTAGAATTGAGTACTTCAAAGCAGTTAAGTTACCGGTTAAAGATTACCACGTCGGCTATCGCCTCCTCGCAATGACGCTGCACTTCTCTCCGTCATTGCGAGCGAAGGAACGTAGCGCGGCAATCTTTTCTTAAAAACGTGCCGTCACTTCGAGTGTCCCGATGGAATCGGGATTTATCGAGAAGTGCTTTAAAGTTACAACTGTCATTTGTTCTCGATACACCGTTATTTTCGCCCCCTGACTCAAATAACGCTACTCGAACTGACGTTTCCGTTGTGAAGAACAAACGAAAACTCATAACCGAAAACTGAATCAGAACAGATTACCACGTCGCCTAAGACCTTTTGAAAAGCAAGAGAGTTCTCTTGTCCTTATAAATCCTTTTTTAATTTCCCTGGATCCTGTCTGGTGTCAAAAACAGTTATGATTTCAATCTCATCTGATTCAATTCGATAATAAAGAGTAGTTTGGTTTGTAACTACGCATTTGTATAGTCCGTTAAACTTTTTTGACTTTGGGCAACTATAAGGTTGGGATGAAATTTGATCTATTTTGTTAGTTAATTTTACGAAGAATTTATCCCTGGTTCGCCTATTCCATTTTTCTATTAAGTATTCAGATAAACGTAATAATTTTGATTCGGCAAGTTCAGAAAGATAAACTTTCATCAGGAAATCTTCTTTAAGAATGATTTATATGAAACCCTCTTTCCCTGATCTAACTCTTCAATTCCCTGCTTAATTTCTACCTGTTCCTTTTCGTTTAATTCTTCCCAAAAATCCGGCTTCTCCTTTTGGACAAAATCGGCAACTTTTTGGATAAATTCCGAATTTTCATTTTCCAAAATGGTCTTAAGTAATTTAAGCTTAGTGGTTTGAATATCCATTTTTATATAAGTCTAAAAGCAAATTTACTGAAATTAAAGTTTGATAATTGATTCTCAGTGCGTTAATTTTTCCTCACCACATCTGGAACCATAAACTCATAATCACCGTTATTTCGAATAACATCCCGAACTACCGTAGAAGAAATATGACTTTTTCCGGAAGAAGTGATAAAAAACAAGGTGTCTATCCCGCTCATTTTATAGTTGGTCTGGCCAATAGCTTTTTCAAACTCCAAATCTTGCGCATTTCGCAGTCCGCGTAGGAGGAAACCGGCATCTTGTTCTTTGCAGAAATCTACGGTAAGTCCTTTGTAAGTGGTTACGGTTATTTTTGGTTCATTTTTGAAAGTTTCCTTTAAGAAGTGCAGTCGTTCCTCCAATGAAAACATATAGTTTTTATTAGAATTGGTCCCAATAGCCAGGATAATTTCATCAAAAAGCGGAAGCGCTCTTTCAATAATATCGGTGTGGCCTAAAGTAATAGGATCAAAAGATCCCGGAAATACTGCTTTTCTCATAATAGTATCTTAGTCTTTCCCGCGAAGGCGGGAAACCATAAACTTTTTTGTCATTTCCGCACTTCGATTCCTCAGTATAAACTCCGGCGGGAAATCAAATTTAGTCATTTCAAAATTTGAAAGAAATATAGTAATAATAAATGTGGGTGAAAATCAAAATAGCCTATTAGTCAAGGGATACAATAAGAAGGTCTCAGCTGGGAACGTCATTACGAATGGAGTGAAGTAATCTCTATGATGTTTACTGAAAATATGTTTTGCGTCAAGCTGAACTTGTTTCAGACTTTATCCCGAATTTAATTCGGGATTCTAACTTGTTTTGATGTTCAAAAGCTTAGATCCTGAAATAAATTCAGGATGACGTTTAAGTATAATCAGAAAACCTAACACTTAAAATTATCGTATTGAATTACTATAATTTTAAGTTATAGAACCTTTCGAATTCCCCCTTCGGGGGCTAGGGGGCTTTCAATGCCGTCTCAATCGCGCTGCCATAAAGTTCGGTTAAAGTGATGCCGGCTGCTTCTGCCTGTTGAGGTAAAATGCTGGCCTGGCTTAATCCCGGGGTGGTATTCATTTCAATAAAATGGGGTTCCCCGTTATGAAAAATAAATTCAGAGCGGGTAAAACCTCGCATTTTAAGTTTTTTATAAATCAGTTTAGCGATTTCCTGTACCTGTTTGGTTTTTTCTTCAGAAATATTCGCCGGTGTGATCTCCTGCGATTTGCCTAAGTATTTAGCCTCGTAATCAAAGAATTCATTTTCAGAAATAATCTCGGTAACCGGAAGCGCTTTTACCCTTCCTTTATAAGTGATCACGCCAACAGAAACTTCGGTGCCATCAAGAAAAGATTCAATAATCACTTCGTCGTCTTCCTTAAAGGCAGTTTTTGTGGCAGGAATAAGTTCTTCTTCCGCCTTTACTTTGGTGATCCCAAAACTGCTTCCGGCGCGATTAGCCTTTACAAAACACGGTAAACCAACTTTGGCAATTATTTCTTCAGCATTTACTTTATCCTCTTTATTCAGAAAATAATTCACCGCGGTTTTTATTCCGTAAGGCTTTAGAACACTTATAAGATCTCGCTTATTAAAAGTTAATGCCGCCTGGTAGTAACCACAGGTAGTCTGCGGAATTCCCACCAATTCCAGGTATGCCTGTAGCAATCCGTTTTCTCCCGGCGTACCGTGAATAGTATTAAAAACACAATCGAAAGAAATTGTTTTTCCGTCTATTTTTACGGTAAAATCATTTTTATTAATTGGGTAAGGCGTATCATCATCAGTCACTACAAACCATTCTTTTTGTAAAATATGAACCCGGTAAGGTTCGTATAAATCCCGGTTTAAATGTTTGTACACCATATTTCCACTGTTGATAGAGATTCTATACTCACTGGAATATCCGCCCATGGCGATGGCAATTTTTTTCTTCATCTGGGGAGTTTGGCGTTTTTAGTTTATTGTTTCAATAATATCGACTCAATTATAAAGCTTATTGTTTAATAAAAATATTTTAACCGAAATATGCGTTAAAACCTATATGCTAAATTATCCTGGGATAAATCAACATTCAATGAAAAAAATGAAGATTTACGGGTTTGCAAAGAGTTTTTTATTATCTCCGGATAACGCGTAAACCATAGACTTTAAACAATAAACAATAAACCGGCAAAGCCGACACAACAAATCTACAAACAATCTGCCACCAAAAGCAGGGGTTTTATATCTTTGCTGCTTAGAAACAAATGTATGGGATTCTTTAAATTTATTTTCAGTAAAACATTTTTAATTCAGCTTATCATTGCTGCTATTTTAGTGGTAGTAATTGCTTTCTTAGCTTTAAGATGGCTGGATTACTCTACAAATCAAGATCAGCGTATCGCCGTTCCAGACCTGTCTAAGCAATCTTTGGATGAAGTAGACGATAAACTGGCAGCCTTAGATTTAAGATTTGAGATTCTGGATTCAGCAAATTTTAATCCCGACTTTCCTCGTTATTCGGTAATAGAACAGGTGCCGGAGCCGGGACAATTCGTAAAAGAGAACCGAAAGATCTACCTTACTTTAAATCCCTCAGGTTATAGAAAAGTAATGATCCCTGATCTTATTAGAAGAACCAGAAGACAGGCCGAACCTACTTTACGGTCTTTAGGTTTTGAAATTGGAGACGTAAGTTATAAGCCGGATATTGCTGAAGATGCTGTTTTAGAGTTAAGACATAAAGGCAAAAAGCTGGAACCGGGAGACGAACTCATGAAAACTTCTACCATAGATTTGGTATTGGGAGACGGTTCCGGAAGATATGAAATGGAGGAAGAAGGACAGGATACTACAACTCCTGAAGAGGAAGAAATTGATTTTTAATGAAAGAAGAAGAACAAAACGAAATAGAGCAACAGGACGAGACTTTATACGAACATCATAAATTTGAGGCCGGTCCCGGTCAAAAACCTTTGCGGGTAGATAAATTCTTAATGAATTTTATTGAAAACGCAACCCGAAATAAAATTCAGAAAGCCGCAAAAACCGGTAATATCTACGTTAACGAAGAGCAGGTAAAACAAAATTACAAAGTAAAGGCCGGCGATGTGGTGCAGGTAATGTTTGAGCATCCGCCTTATGAGTTTTTACTTACGCCAGAGAATATTCCGTTAGATATAGTTTACGAAGACGATACCTTGTTGGTGGTGAATAAACCTGCCGGAATGGTAGTGCATCCAGGTCACGGCAATTATAGTGGAACGCTAATAAATGCCCTGGTTTATCATTTTGAAAATCTTCCAAATAACTCCAGTGATCGCCCGGGGCTTGTACACCGAATAGATAAAGACACCAGCGGACTTTTAGTTATCGCCAAGACCGAAGAGGCTATGGCGCATCTCTCCAAACAGTTTTTTGATAAAACCAGTGAGCGCGAATATGTAGCTTTGGTTTGGGGAAATGTTGAAGAAGACGAAGGCACGGTAGAAGGCAATATTGGCCGCCATCCCAAAAACCGTTTGCAAAATACGGTTTATGAAGGTGACGATGCCGAAAAAGGAAAGCCTGCAGTTACCCATTACAAAGTTTTAGAGCGTTTTGGTTATGTGACACTGGTTTCCTGTAAACTGGAAACCGGAAGAACCCACCAGATTAGGGTGCATATGAAACATATTGGTCATACGCTGTTTAATGATGAACGCTATGGTGGCGAAAAGATACTTAAGGGTACTACTTTTAGCAAATACAAACAATTTGTAGATAACTGTTTTAAGATATTACCACGCCAGGCATTACACGCTAAAACTCTTGGGTTTATTCATCCAAAAACGGGCGAGGCAATGAGCTTTAATACCGAAATTCCCGAAGATATCCAGGCTTGTATCGAGAAATGGCGCAACTACGCCAAAAACCAGAAAGAGGTTTTGTAAACCATCTCCTTTACTTTTTTAACGTCACCCCGAATTTATTTCGGGGTCTAAGTTAAAGTAAAATTCTTTATTTTTAAGAATGAAGAAAAGTTACGTCTACCTCCTTTCTAATTCTACCAGAACAATGATTTATATAGGTGTGACTTCAGATTTAAAAAAACGAATCACAGAGCATAAAACGAACTGGCTCATTTACCAGAAAATATCACTTAAATTTTTAATTTATTTCGAAGAGTTTTCAGAAATTCATCAAGCCATCTCCAGGGAGAAACAATTAAAAAACTGGCATAAAGAATGGAAATGGAATCTGGCAAAATCTTAAATCCAGACCTGAAAGATCTTTACGAAGAGTTCTAGTATTAACTGGTGGAAAACATTTTGACGTCACCCTGAACTGTTTCAGGGTCTAACAGTTTAATTTCTGATCACGAAAAATATTTATGCTCAACTTAGATCCTGAAATAAATTCAGGATGACGTAGCATTAGTAACCTAGAATTCATTTCAAAGCCTGCCCCAAATTTTTGACTGGGAGTCTAATTAAAACCATCCCGAAGCTTCGACATAACCTAACTTAAAACAGCTCCTCCCCTTATTTACAAGGGGAGGTGGATTTTTCCGGCGATAGCCGGAGAAATACGGAGGGGTCAGGGGTCTCTAACTCTTCCCCGTAGGTTTTATAAGCAACTCATTCACATTTACACTATCGGGTTGCGTGGTAGCGTAAAGCACGGCATCTGCAATATTTTTAGGCGATAATTTTGGCTCATCACCACCGTAATCTTTATCTTCTAATAATTCTTCATCAGAGATATCTTCTCTAAGGCTGGTTTCTACTGTTCCGGGTTCTATAGAAGTTACCCGAATATTAAAGTCGGGAGAAAGTTCCATACGCATCGCTTTAGAAAGTTCTATCACCGCAGCTTTAGAAGCACCGTAAACAGCACCACCTTCAAAGATCTCTTTTCCGTCTACAGAGGCAATATTAATAATATGGCCGCTGTTTTGTTTTTTCATTTCAGGTAGTACGGCGTGAATACAGCGCAGCGTTCCCTTTAACATTCACCTCTATGGTTTGCAGCCAATCTTCAAGCTTTTCATTTTTAAGATAGGTGAGAGGCATTACTCCGGCCGAATTCACCAGAATATCTATGCGGCCAAAATGATCGTAAATTTTCTCAAAAGCCTCATGAACACTTTTATCGCTGGTAACGTCTAATTCTACTTCAAAACTCTGACTAAGTCCTTTTCCAATTTCTTTTAATTTATCTACACTTCGGCTGGCAAGAGCCACTTTACAGCCTTTTTTAGAAAGTTCTTCGGCAATAGATTTTCCAATTCCGCTACTCGCGCCGGTTATCACGGCTACTTTATCATTTAAATTCATAATTCTATTTTATTGGTTGGATTGCAAGTTGCGAGGAATTAAAAGCTTAAGGCGTTAAGAAAATTTGAAATAACAGGATTTTAACTCCCAAGACATGCATTTGAGCTTCTATTTATTCATAACTAGCTACGAGATTAACAAGAATTTATCGTCCCCGTGGGATGAATATTAGTAAATGCAGAAGAGCTACATCTACATACTCTCTAATTCTACCTAGAACAATGATTTATATAGGTGTGACTTCAGATTTGAAAAAACGATCTGCATAAAAGCGATGGCCTTGTTGCCAAAAAATATCACCTTAAATTTTTAATTTATTTCGAAGAGTTTTCAGAAATTCATCAAGCCATCGCCAGGGAGAAACAATTGAAAAACTGGCATAAAGAATGGAAATGGAATCTGGTAAAATCGATGAATCCAGACTTGAAGGATCTTTACGAAGACTTGTAGCTAAAAAATATGTTCTGCCAAGATCCTTCAAAAATACATTTTAGTTGCTAATGTGGAATTTGTTTTATCATATTAGATGCTGAAACAAGTTCAGCATGACATTCCTGTCGTCACCCCGAATTCATTTCGGGGTCTAAGTTGTTTTGAAATCGAGAGTATAGGTTGGTAAGAATTTAGATCGTGTTAGATGCTGAAACAAGTTCAGCATGACGTAGCTTACGTGAACCGAATTCAAATCGAGGCAGTCTCTGAAACCAGTTCAGGATGATATGTATTTCTTCAATTCAACGAACAATTTACCTGGGTCATCATTTTCCAGGAGCACATAAATTGTGGTAATTTTTTAGCCGAAGAGAGTTTGCGTTTAAACCTGATCTTAATGAATTTCCCACCCGAACTTTTAAACTGATAATGCGCCGAATTAAGCAACTGCCCGTTATAGTCTATAATAATTCCGCCGGAATTTCTCCATAGAAAACTACCGCTAAAGGCTTTTACCAGTTTTGGATATTTAGAAGAACCTGCCATACGCTTAAATTTTAGGAAGCAATAAGATACGGAAAAAGAAACTGTAAAAGGAAAAACCAGTTGAAATTAACGCATTTCAATATTTTTTCTTAGAAATTCTATTGCCGGTAATTTGGCGTTGCGCAGTAGATTTAAACCTCGAGATCTCGTTATCCCGTAGTTTTGCGTGCTTGGTTTTTCTTCCCTGCACCCTGGCGCGCCATTTTCTCCAGTTACGCGGGTGCATTTGCTCCTGCATAAATTTTATCACATCTTTTTCGGCCAGCCCAAACTGGTATTCAATAGCTTCAAAAGGCGTGCGGTCTTCCCAGGCCATAGCAATTACGCGGTCCTGCTGCCGCTCATCTAATTCAAACTTTTCAGCGATGCTCATTTTTTTAGCCGAAATTTAAGAAAATAGAAGCTTTTGATGGGTTGAACATTGGTGAAGGTTTTTGTAAAAAAGAGGGGTTTTATAAAATGAATAGCAGAAAAGATATAATAATTATTTGGGCGTTCCCCTAACGGGTCGGGCTTTACGTTGCAATCTTTTTGCTCGATAATCGAGATTTAATACTTGAGGGTGTTTTTATAAATGTTTTAAGATGTTCCTCCAGGCTAGTTTCCTGGTTCCTCACAAAAAGGATTTCCACTGCAATCCCTAACGTAAAAAGAAATTGTTGGTTATGAATTTATAATATGAAAACTTCTTTATTATGCCATTTTAAAGCTTCCGGTGATGGAAACCAATTTTCATTTTCTGGTAATAAAATTTGCTTTCCTTCAAAAGCTGAGAGAGGAAAGCTAGAGTTTTCTTCCTCTATTGTTGGTGAAATTCTGACTAAGAAATCTGAATTAATTGTTACTAGACCACGATCGAAGGCCCGATGAAGTGTTGGTGATAATGCAATACCATTCGTGACTGTGTCGTCATTTGAAATACTAAAAGGATAAATATGGCATGCATCTACCATTTGAACATTTTGAGAAGAATTTATCTTTAAACCCGAAATACAACAGGTGTAATCATAAATTTTGGGGATAGTTTTTTTAAACATTCCACCTCGCACGAAAATTTCTTCTTCAAAATCGCTCTGTTCCAAAGTTTCCCTTAATTGGGCAATATGGCCCTGATAATATTCTTTTGGCTCATTTAGTATCTCGTTTTTAATCTTATCTTCTTCATAATAATTATCTGGTCTTGAATAATTACTTCTGAAATCAGGGAAAAAAGATTCAATTAAAAACTGCTCGAACCACAATTGGTTTTCTGGAAGCTGAAGTAAGAAAAATAAATCCTTATCTATTTCAGCAAAGGCAATTGTTTCATTTAAACTATTAAAGCTTTTGATACTTTTAGAACTTGTGGTTACGATATCTTTTCCCGGTTTAGGAACTAGATACCAGAAGGGCTCTGACCTCATATGAAAAAAGGGTAAAGAAAAATTTCGTGAATGACCAGTGTGTACAAGTTCTTCCCAATTTTGCTTAAAAGCCAGAATAATTTCGGAGGTAATAAATATTCTATTTGATTTAATCACTCCTTTAGCAATTAGCTGAATTATGGAGAGAAGAAGGATTGGTTTATGAGGTGCTCTACCTAGATTTTTGCTAAAACCACGGTTGAGTTTTTTAAAATAATTCGAATATTTATAAATAGTTTCTTCCGACATATTATCCTACTGCCAATTTCTGACTTTCTTTTAAAATATAAGAAGGCATAGGTTCATATAATTTCCATTCAACACTCATTGGTTTGGCACCTTTACTTTTTATGAATTCAGTTTCTACCTAAGAACGTATAGGACATTGTAAATCCATATTCGTCAACATTTTGTTCTCTAACAAAAAGTAAAATCTTTTTGCCTATATTTTTGTGGTTTATATAAGATTCTCCTTTTGGTGAATCTGGCGAGATACTATTTTGTGATTGCCAATGAAATAAGTGTTTTATTTACCGCATAATCTTCATACATCGTGGTGGGTGAATACTCTTTCTCCGTTTTCTTAAGGGTAACAAATAAAGCTTCTGACATTTAATTTCTTATTGTAAAGCAGAACCTTCACGGTTTGAGGACCTTTTACTAAAAGTGCTCATCCCTATGGAAGTGAGTATTTCCTCCCTGTTGTATCGACTGTGAAGTTTTAAAGGAAAAGGAAAACCTACAGTCTAAATCTTTTTCTACAAACTCAATTTTTTCAATTTGATGTTCTATGAACTCCTGCATCTCCTGAAGCATCATTTTATTAACTAGGAGTGTAGAAATACTTTCTTTCACATTGGAAAAACCCAAATCTTTTCCAGCTTCTTTCCATACATCGTAATGGAACATTAATAGCATAACTTTCTTCCTCTTTATTCAAGTAAATCAAGATTAGTACTCCCGGAAATTATGCCTTTTAATGAATTTAAATAAGTTAAGAGAATTACACTGGATAAGTTTTTTCTGCATGCAGCCAGTAAGTTCCTTCTCTTGAGGTTCATTAAAATCTGGTATTACCTTTGCATCGGCACATAATCTTTTCCAACCGCCTTTTTTATAGACCTGTCGGATATCTAAGTGATGAAATTCTAAAAAATTATGTAACGTAAGCGGGAGTGTCGAGTGATGTTTGAAATCTTTGAATTTTCTGAAGAAGTTGAGGCCTTCTAAATTCAGTAGCCTCCCTAATATTTCGCAGAATTACTTCTTTAGCTTTTTTCTCTAGTACAATTGAGCATCCTAATGGAAGATGTGGAAATTCATCCTCGATCTCCGTGATTATTGAAGTATGAGTTTTACCAACAAGCGCTCTAAATTTATGTTCAAAATCATACTCTGGCCTAGCATTTCCTACAAAATCAAGTACCGTTAAGCAATCCTTATCTTCAGCTAAGCGTAATCCACGCCCTAGCTGTTGTAAGAAAATTGTCAAACTCTCAGTTGGCCTCAAGAAAAGAACTGTATCAATATTTGGGATATCAACACCTTCGTTGAATATATCGACCACAAATAGATAATTAATTTCTTTTTTGATGAGTTTGTTTCTAACCAAATCTCTTGAGCCGCTGTTTCCGCTAACTAGATAATCTGCTTTTAAACCAGAAAGAACAAATTTCTCAGCCATATATTTGGCGTGTTCCTGACTTACACAAAACCCAAGAGCTTGAACATCATTAATGTCGGTTAAATATTCTTCACAATTCTTTATAATGTCTGCTAAACGCCGATCGTTTTCAGTATAAAGTTTAGTAAGCTCCTTTACTTCGTATTTACCTCGCCATTGAACGCTAGAAAGATCAACGGAATCGGAAAGTGCAAAATACTGGAAAGGACTAAGAAGTTTCCTGTTTAGGGCTTCAGGTAGTCTTATTTCCGCGGCAATTCTATTATGAAAATCTTCTGCTATGTCACCACCATCCATTCTTTCTGGAGTTGCGGTTAGACCTAATAGAATATTTGGATTAAATCTTTTTAAAATTGGACGATAGCTGTCAGCTTTGATGTGATGAACCTCATCTATAATTATGTAGTCGAAAAAATCTTCTGCCAAATCTAGCATTTTCAATCTACTGTGCAGTGTTTGGACAGATGCGAATAACTCATCATACTTTTCTGGTTCATTCCCATCTACCCAAAGTTCTCCGAAATTAGCATCGCGTAGAACGTGCTGAAAAGTAGCACGAGCTTGTACCAAAATTTCTTTACGATGCGCAACGAATAAAAATTTTGAATTTGGATTCTTGTTCTTAAATTTCTTAAAATCAAAAGCAGAAATAACGGTCTTTCCTGTTCCCGTAGCTGCAACTAATAAATTTTTATTTCGATTGTGGATTTCTCTTTCTGCCCGTAATTTAGATAAGATTTCTTCTTGGTAAGAATATGGTTTTAGTTCGAAGAAAGTAGTAATTTGACTTGTATTATATGAACTCTGCCTTTTAAGAGCAGTGCTGAGCTTTACTCTATCTGTGCCTTTTTTATAAAATTCGAATTCAGGATCTTCCCAATAAGTTTCAAAAGTTTTTTGAAACTTATCTATAATATGACCTATTTCTTGGGTGGTAACTTTAAGGTTCCATTCCAGGCCATTAGTTAAAGCTGAACGAGAAAGATTAGAAGAACCAATATAGCCGGTATGAAAACCTGAATTTCGTAAGAATAGATAAGCTTTTGCGTGCAGCCTTTCGTGTTCTGAATTATAGGAAACTTTTATTTCAGTATTTGGAAGCGATGAGAGGTATTCGACAGCTTTTACATCTGTGGCACCCATATAAGAAGTGGTAATAATCTTTAATTTTTTACCGCTTCTGGTAAATTCTTCTAGTTCCTTTTTAAATATTCGAATTCCAGAAAATTTAATAAAAGAAACTAGCCAGCATATTTCATCTGCAGAAAGAATTTCTTTTTTAATTTCACTCTCTAAGGAAATTCCAACATTGTTTCCAGTAAATAGTTCGCTTTGACTTAATCGAGTGTAAGGGGTAATTTCCTTCAGCCTGGCCTTTAAATTTGAATATGGAAAATCTAGTTTTGAAAAAACGGCTTGTAAAATCTTTCCCTCGCTTTCAATTAAATTTTCAGAGAATTCTGTACTCTTGAGTTCTTCTACTAAAAGCTTTATAATTTTATTCGATAATTCAATTTGTTTTAACGGACGGTCTTTATCTTTGATTTCCTCCAACGCAAATTTGATGGTTTCACTCAAATAAGTACTCAAATATTGAGAAGCTTCTTCCTTATCTAAAGGTGTTTCGCTAACGTGGAATTTCTGTAAATCTACATTTTCGAGTTTGTTGGAAACTAATTTAGTTATTAGCTGCTCGTAAAGGCCTGTTTCAAAACTCATTTATACTTTTTGATATAATAATTAACAATTGGAATATCTGCTTCAGCCCAATCTAAAGATTTTAATTTTTCAATAGGAAACCATTCTGCTTGCGAATGTTCTAAAAGCATAATTTTGAAGGTCTGCAAAGAACATCGAAAAGGTATCAATTGAATTTTCTCTGATTCAGGATAGCTATGTTCGTTGGAGGGTAATTGTTCCAAAATTATAATTTCTACTCCTAGTTCTTCTTTAATTTCTCGTGTGAGACACTCTTCAAGAGTTTCTTCTTTTACTTTTCCACCGGGAAACTCCCATTTGTTTGGTAAATGCATTTTACTGCTTCTTTGCGCACACAATACTTTACCTTCATGTTCTATAATAGCACAAGCAACTTTTATCATTAAAGGGATTTTACTAGAAATTAATTCAATAAAGAAGATTATTTTTCAGGCTTGAAAATTATAAGGCTCAATTTAACATTTAATTCAGAAACCAAAAAGGGTTTTCCGTAAAGCGATAAAATTTTATCAACCGCTATAACTCCTAACTATTCTTCTATAAAAAACTAATAAAACGCGGCTTTCCTGTTTTCTATGCTTTCACTTATATTTGAAGTAAAAATCATTGTATTATGAAAATTGTTGTTTCTCCGGCCAAAAGCCTGGATTACGAATCTAAATTACCTACTACTCGCGGCACCCAGCCCGCTTTTTTGGAAACCACTGCCAAACTTAATCGCAAGATGGCAAGAATGACCAAGAATGAGATTTCTGAATTGATGAGCATCAGCGATAAGCTCGCCGATCTTAATTATACCCGCTACCAGGATTTTGAGGAAGAACACAACAAAAAGAATTCCCGCCCGGCCATGTATGCTTTTGCCGGCGATGTTTACACAGGCCTGGATGCCTATACCATTCCCACCGAAAAACTGGATCGCCTGCAGGATAGTTTGCGCATCCTATCCGGACTTTACGGCGTGCTAAAACCGCTGGATCTAATGCAGCCTTATCGTTTAGAAATGGGAACTTCGGTAGGTATAGAACGCAAGGATAATCTATATGAAGTTTGGCAACCAAAAGTTACCGAACTCCTGAATGAGGAAATGGAAGATGGCGAACTTTTTATCAATCTGGCCAGCAACGAATATTTTAAAGCTATAGATACCAAAAAACTAAAAGCTGAGGTGATCTCGCCGGTTTTTAAAGATTTTAAAAACGGAAAATTAAAGATCATCAGTTTCTTCGCGAAAAAAGCCCGTGGCGCTATGGTGCGTTATATTATAGACAAAGACGTAAATACGCTGGAAGATCTAAAAGGTTTTGATTATATGGATTACCGTTTCAGCGAAGAACACACCGAAAAGGAAAACGAACCGGTTTTTATTAGGTAGTTTTTGAGTGAAGAGTGAAGAGTGAAGAGAGTGAGGAGTCTCCTTACCGTCATCGCGAGCGAGGAATGAGCGCGGCGATCTTTTGTTTGAATTCCTCTGTCACTTCGAGTTTCCGACGTGAGTCGGAAGTATCGAGAAGTGTTTTGTAGTTAAAAGTGAATAGTGAAGAGTTAAAAGTGAAGAGAGTAGAGTAAGAGATGATAGATGATAAAAAGAATACTTCAGTCAACGTCCTCGCAATGACGCTAGCCTTACGATTCTAACTACCAATCAACCTCGACTCAAACTACTAACTGACCACAAGACAGATTGCCACGTCACTACGCGGTCTCTCAATGCGCGTAACGCTAAACTACCAAACACTACACGGAAACTCACAACCGAATCCACACAGAACAGATTGCCACGTCGGCTATCGTCTCCTCGCAATGACGTTTACTTTCAACCGTCATCGCGAGCGAAGAATGAGCGCGGCGATCTGTGGTTGAATTCCTCGTCACTTCGAGTTTCCGACGCGAGTCGGAAGTATCGAGAAGTGCTTTGTAGTTAAAAGTTAATAGTGAAAAGTAAAGTGAAAAGTGAATCAACTAATAACTGACAACAACAGAACAGATTGCCACGTCCGCTACCGCAGTCCTCTCAATGACGCGCAACCCGAAACAATAAACCCCAAACAACAAACACGATAAACCGACAACTCACAACTGACAACTGATAACCCACAACCGAAAACCGACAAAACTTTTATATAAAATTTAGCATAATAAATATCCAATACTTCTGAATGTTTTAATAGTTTACGGCAACAACTAACTATTGCTAACTAACTCAATTAAAAAAATGAAGATTCAAAAAGTATTGGTGGCCAATCGTGGGGAAATCGCGATTCGAATTTTTAGAGCCTGCACCGAAATAGGAATAAGAACTGTAGGTATTTTTACCTTTGAAGATCGCTACTCGCTGCACCGCTATAAGGCCGATGAATCTTACCAAATAGGCCCCGATAAAGAGCCCTTAAAACCTTACCTGGATATAGATGCGATAATCAACACCGCCAAAGAGGTAGGTGCTGATGCTATTCATCCCGGTTACGGATTTCTCTCTGAAAACGCCGATTTTGCACAAGCCTGTAAAGACAACAATATTATTTTTATTGGGCCTGAGGTTTCAGTATTAAAAAGCCTGGGCGATAAAGTCACCGCGAAAACAGTAGCGGTAAAGAATAATGTTCCGGTGATTCAGAGTAACGAAAAAGATCTGGAAAGTCTGGATATTGCCATAGAAGAAGCCAACCGAATAGGCTATCCCATTATGCTGAAAGCCGCCAGCGGTGGTGGAGGCCGTGGAATGCGAGTGCTTAGAGAAGAAGCTGAATTAAGAAAAGCTTTTTCAGAATCTAAACGCGAAGCGCTTAATGCCTTTGGAGATGATACCGTTTTTATTGAAAAATTCATTGAAAATCCGAAGCATATTGAGATCCAGATTGTGGGAGATAACCACGGGAATATGGTGCATCTTTTTGAGCGGGATTGCTCGGTGCAACGTCGCTACCAAAAGGTGATCGAGTTTGCCCCTTCGTATAACCTTAACCAAACCACCAAGGAGAAACTTTATGAGTATGCCGTGAATATTTGTAAAGCGGTGAATTATAATAATATTGGTACGGTAGAATTTCTGGTAGATCACGATGGTAGTATTTACTTTATCGAGGTAAATCCACGAATTCAGGTAGAGCACACTGTTACCGAAGTTGTAACGGGAATAGATCTGGTTAAAGCACAGTTGTTTATTGCCGGCGGATATAAACTAAGTGACGAGCAGATAAAAATTAAAGATCAGGAATCGCTTAGCACTAACGGATTTGCCCTGCAATGTAGAATTACTACCGAAGATCCCGCCAACGATTTTCAACCCGATTATGGAACCATTACCACCTATAGAAGTGCTTCCGGATTTGGAATTAGGCTGGATGCCGGTAGTTTGTATCAGGGAGTGACCATTTCGCCTTTCTTTGATTCTATGCTGGTAAAAGTTTCTGCTAGCGGTAGAACTTTAGATGGTGCCTGCCGTAAAATGCGTCGTGCTTTAGCTGAATTTAGAATTAGGGGCGTAAAAACCAATATTCCGTTTTTAGATAATATTCTTCAGCATGAAAAATTTAGAGAGGGAAGCGTAACGGTGAATTTTATCGCCAATAACCCCGATCTATTTAAACTGAAAGAAACCCGAAACCGCGCCACCAGGATGGTGGAATTTTTGGGTGATGTAGTGGTAAACGGAAATCCCGATGTAAAAGAAATAATAGAAAAACCGAAACTTATAAAAGCCGATGTTCCTGCTTTTGATCGAAATGCGGCATACCCAAAAGGAACCAAAGATTTGCTTACCGAATTGGGCCCAGAGAAGTTTGCCGAATGGTTAAAGAATGAAAAGAAGATTCATTTTACCGATACTACTTTTAGAGATGCGCACCAAAGCTTGCTGGCCACCAGGATGCGAAGTACAGATATGCTAAAAGTGGCTGAAGGTTTTGCTAAAAATCATCCCGAAACCTTTAGTATGGAAGTTTGGGGAGGCGCTACTTTTGATGTATGCCTTAGATTTTTAAAAGAAAATCCGTGGGAACGTTTGCAATTACTGCGAAAAGCGATGCCAAATATTTTGCTGCAAATGCTAATGAGGGGATCTAACGGTGTAGGCTATACCGCTTATCCGGATAATTTAATCGAAAAATTTGTGGCTGAAGCATGGGAAAACGGGGTGGACATTTTCAGGATTTTTGATTCTCTGAATTGGATGAAATCCATTGCGCCATGTATAGAGTATGTACGCAAAAATACTTCCGGCCTTGCGGAAGCTTCCATTTGTTATACCGGCGATATACTTGACACAAAGGGTAAGTATAATTTGGAGTATTATCTTCAGCTGGCGAAAGATATTGAAAATGCCGGGGCACATATTTTAGCGATAAAAGATATGGCCGGACTACTAAAACCTTACGCTGCCGGCGAGTTGGTTTCCGCGTTAAAAGCTGAGATCAATATTCCGGTACATTTGCATACTCACGATACTTCGTCTATACAGGCGGCTACTTATTTAAAAGCTATAGAGGCCGGGGTAGATGTGGTAGATGTTGCGCTGGGTGGACTTTCGGGACTTACCTCGCAGCCTAATTTTAATTCCCTGGTGGAAATGACGAAATCTGGCGAGCGTAAAGCCGATTTCAATATGGAAAAGCTCAATGAGTATTCGCATTATTGGGAGGCGGTAAGAAAGTATTATTTCCCATTTGAAAGCGGACTTAAAGCCGGTACTGCCGATGTTTATAAACACGAAATTCCCGGCGGGCAATATTCTAACCTTAAACCACAAGCCGAATCTTTAGGCCTGGCTTCCAGGTTTCACGAGATTACCGCGATGTATTCTAAAGTGAATAAGCTCTTTGGCGATATTATTAAAGTTACTCCAAGTAGTAAGGTAGTGGGCGATATGGCGCAGTACCTGGTGAGTAATAATTTGAGTATTGAAGATGTGATGGAGAAGGGCGAAAACCTTTCTTTTCCGCAATCGGTGGTGAATTTCTTTAAAGGCGATTTAGGGCAACCTCACGGTGGTTTTCCAGCTGAGGTGCAAAAGATCATCTTAAAAGATCAAAAACCTTATACCGATAGGCCTAATGCACATTTAGAACCTATAGATTTTGAAAAAGAATTCAAGGAATTCTGCGATATTTTCAAGGAAGGAATGGGCCGAAAACTGGAAATGACCGATTTCCTTTCGTATAAATTATATCCAAAAGTATTTACCGAATATTTTAATCATTACCGAAAATTCGGAGAAGTAATGAATATTCCGACTCCTAATTTCTTCTACGGAATGCAACCCGGTGAAGAGATTACCGTAGAAATGGATAAAGGAAAAACCCTGCTTATCGAATTCTTATCGGTGGGAACTGCAGATGAAGATGGACTCGTAGATGCGTTTTTTAAAGTAAACGGCCAGACCAGAACGGTGAAAATTCAGGATAAGTCGGTTAAGGTTGAAAAAGTGGTTCATCAAAAGATCGATAAGTCTAATGATAAGGAAGTAGGCGCTCCAATTCAGGGTTCTATTTCTTCAATTTTAGTCGAAAAAGGACAAAAAGTGAAAAAGAACGAACCATTATTTGTAATTGAAGCCATGAAAATGGAAACCACTATCACGGCTAATAAAGAAGGCGAAATAGATGAAATAATCCACAAAGAAGGCACCATGGTATTTGCTGATGATTTGGTTATTAAACTTAAATAAATTGAAAATAACCAAAGTCCAATTCTGCTAATAAATAATTTATGCTTGTTCTTTTTTCGATTGATGAAGAAAGAACCACGAAAATTTTAGGCTTCGAAACTTTATCTAAATTTTTCAGTTCTGCACCTAAACTTTAGGAATTCGCTATAAGAATTTACCTGGTTAAAGAATATATCTTTAGCTCAAACAGCCTAAAATTTTTCGGTGCCATCACTTCAAATTTACGATAAATTTTCGGTAAGACAGTTTTAAAACTTAAAGCATAACAATAAACACACAAACAACAAACCCCAAACAAAAAAACGCGAAGCACAATGTTTCACCACACACATCCTTTTAAACCTTTTATTCCGGAAAATGCTACAAAACTAATTGTAGGAACATTACCGCCACCAAGGTTTACCAAAGGGGAATTTAAGGAAGGAGACGTTAATTTTTGTTACGGCAGTCGCGACGGACTTTTATGGATCGTTTTAGATAATATTTTTGATCTCGATCTTAAATTTGAAACTACGGAAGCAGCTATAAAGCAACGCAAAGATTTTCTTGAAAAAAGAGGAATTGGTATCTGCGATATGGTAGAAAGCAGTAGGAGGGAAAAGGTTGATGCTTCCGATCTTGGGATGCAGAAAGTAGAACTTAGGGATATGGTAGGGATTTTAGAAGAACACCCGAAAATAGAAACCCTGCTCTTTACCGGTGGAAATTCCAAAAATGGCCCTGAGTATTTTTTTAGAAGACATCTAAAAGAAGTTGAAAGTGATATTAGGTTAAAAGTGATTTCTAACGAGGTGCCCAGGATTCACCAGTTTGTGCTAAACGGCCGACTTATAAAAACGGTTTCTCTAACCGCACCATCGGGTTCGGCCAATCGTGCTATTGGCAGTATGGAGCTTTATAAACAATTGAAACAAAAAGATAAGGATTTTAATACCATAGATTTTAGAGTGATGCAGTATAGGGAGTGGTTTTGAAGTTAGGTGTTCGTCATCGCGAGTGAGTTACGAGCGTGGCGATCTGTGCTTATGTTTCCTCCGTCACTTCGAGTTTCCGACTTGAGTCGGGATGTATCGAGAAGAGCAATGTTAGTTAGAACTTCCAACGGTTCTCGATACGCCGTTATTTTCGCTTTCAGCTTAAATACCGCCACTCGAACTTGACGCGCTAGTCTTTCAACTGAACCCGTCATCGCGAGCGAAGGTACGTAGCGTGGCGATCTATTTTTTGAATCAGGATCTACTAAATTCCACTAATCAAGAACAGATTGCCACGTCGGCTATCGCCTCCTCGCAATGACGAACTAAAATATTCGTGTATTCGTGGCGGCGTTTCTAATTACCATCATCTTGAGCGAGCCACACGTCATGCTGTCCCGAAGCTTCGGGATCGTTTCAGCATTTAGAATGTTTAAAAATGTAAACTTGATTTCAACTTAGACCCCCGATGAAAAATCGGGGCAGGCTCCGAAATAAATTAGAGGTGACGAATGCTACGTCATCCTGAACTCGTTTCAGGATCTAACATGATTGAAATTATACCTACTTATACCCTAAATGAAAAATCGAGTGAGACTTTGAAGTGATTTAGAGAGAAGAACTTATAAATTTCGTTTATAAAATAATCATAGTAAAAACAAAAACCCTGAATCTAAAAGTATAAACTTTCAAATTCAGGGTTTCCAGACGTAGTCAACTTACAACTACTGTAATTCTTTCTTTTCCTGTTCGGCCATGGTGGTTGGTTTTACCTTAAACTTTTTACGTTTAGGTCTTAATTTTCCATGAGTACCGATAGCAATTTTTCCTCGTTTCGTTTTTTTGTCTCCGCGTCCCATAAATTACTTTTTATTTTGTTGGTCTTTTATGGTTTTTTCATCGATATCCACCTCGTTGGTCTGTTTATCAGTCTTTCCGGTTGGGTTGGTGGGATTACTCTGATCTTTGTCTCTTTTCTTTTTGTTATCTTCAATTGGCCCTCCCATAATTGCTGTTTTTTAGGTTCAATTACTAAGATAAGAATTCAGAATCTTAAAACCTGCCAAGACCATGTTAGAATTAGGTTAAACCGGCCTGATGTTTTTTACGAAATCGCCTATATTATTTTTCCCATTAGCGTTGAGGTGCTTAATAAACGCCGAACCAATAATGGCGCCTTTTGCATATTCCGTAGCCTGGTTAAAGGTCTCTTCATCGCTAATTCCAAAACCTACAATTTGCGGATTTTGAAGTTTCATTGCTGAAATTCTTTTAAAATAATCCCGCGTTTCCTCACTAAATCCGGAAGTAGAACCCGTAACACTCGCGGTACTTACCATATAGATAAATCCGTTGGAAACTGAATCTATAAACCGAATACGCTCTTCGGAAGTTTGCGGGGTGATCAGGAAAATATTCTGAAGCCCGTTTTCCTCGAAAATCGACTTGTATTCTTCATTATAAACATCTACCGGAAGATCTGGAATTATAAGTCCGTCAATCCCCGTTTCAGCGCATTTTTTACAGAATTTCTCTACACCATATTGAAGAATTGGATTAAAATATCCCATAATAACTAATGGAATTTCCACAGAATCTCTAATTCCTTTAAGCTGTTCGAAGAGTCTATTGGTGGTCATCCCACTTTTTAGCGCTTTGGTAGAACTCTCCTGAATAGTTGGGCCATCGGCCAGGGGATCACTAAAAGGTAAACCGATTTCTATGAAATCGACCCCGTTCTTTTCTAAATCCTGAATAATGGAAACTGTATCTTCGGGTTCCGGATAACCGGCCGTAAAATAGATAGAAAGCATCTTTTGCTCTTCCTGAAGTTTTTTATTTATTCTGTTCATTTTCTATTAATCTTATAAATCGTCATTCTGTCCCGAAGCTTCGGGATATTTCAGAATCTAAGTTGTTGTCTTATTTTGTTGCCACGAATACACTAATATTTTCTTCGTCATTGCGAGGGCAGCGCCCGTGGCAATCTTTTTATTTTTAATTCATTCTTATTCATTTCAGAATCTAAGCTATTTAGGACTTTGCAATAACCCATATTAGAAACTGAAACAAGTTCAGGTTGACGATAACTCATATTTTATTTTAAAACTTTTATAATAATTCCCCCTTTGGGGGCTAGGGGGCTTTTTACAAATCAAAATAATCAATATACGTACTCAAATCCTTGTCGCCACGACCGGAAAGATTGATCACTACAACATCATCTTTTTTAAACTTTCGATCTTCAAAAATCGCCAGGGCATGAGAAGTTTCAATAGCGGGAATAATACCTTCCAGTTTTGCCAGTTCCTGGCCGGCATCCATAGCCGCTTTATCGGTTATGGAAATAAATTCGCCACGACCACTTCTAAATAAATTGGCGTGCATTGGTCCTACACCCGGATAGTCAAGTCCTGCAGAAATAGAATAGGGCTCAGTAATTTGTCCGTCCTCAGTTTGCATCAGCAGCGTTTTACTGCCGTGAATAATACCTTCTTTTCCCAAAGCTGAGGTCGCGGCACTTTCACCGCTTTGTATGCCTTTTCCGGCAGCTTCAACCGCAATAATCCCAACTTCCGGATTGTCTAAATAATGATAATAAATTCCTGCTGCATTACTTCCTCCACCTACACAAGCAACTACATAATCAGGATTTTCCCGATTTTCTTTTTCTTTCAACTGAACTTTAATTTCCTCAGAAATCACCGCCTGAAATCTCGCCACCATATCGGGGTAGGGATGAGGCCCAACCACAGAACCAATGATGTAATGAGTATCCAGTGGGTTGTTGATCCAATCTCGAATCGCCTCGTTCGTGGCATCTTTTAAGGTTCGACTCCCTGATTTTGCCGGAACTACTTTAGCTCCCAGCATTTTCATTCTGGCCACGTTTGGGGCTTGTCGTTCAATATCAATTTCGCCCATATAGACAATACATTCAATGCCCATAAGCGCGCAAACGGTAGCCGTAGCTACGCCGTGCTGGCCTGCACCGGTTTCAGCGATTATTCGGTCTTTACCAAGGCGTTTTGCCATTAGAATCTGTCCTACGGTGTTATTAACCTTATGAGCGCCGGTATGGCAAAGATCTTCCCGTTTAAGGTATATTTTTGTATTGTATTTTTCGCTAAAACGTTTAGCATAATAAAGAGGTGTTGGACGCCCTACATAATCACGCAACAAATCTTTAAATTCTTTCTGAAAAGATTCTTCTTTCATAATATCCAGGTATTGCGAACGCAATTCCTCTACATTGGGATAGAGCATTTCTGGAATAAAAGCTCCGCCAAAATCGCCGTAATATCCTTTTTCGTTAGCCTGATAGCTCATTTTTATTTGTTTTATTTGAGTGCTTCAAATGCACTAATTTTATTATAATTCTTGCAATATTCCTGAACCTAGAACCTGAAACAAGTTTAGGTTGACGATCGAATTCTTAATTTTATCTTGCGAGGGCAGCGCCCGTGGCAATCTTTTGCGATTTTCGAACAAAAGATTGCTTCTCACGATACCCATCGTGCTCGCAATGACGTTCTACAAACCGATAATCCAAAACAGACAACTGAGAACCGATAACTCAAAACTGCTTTACAAACTTTTCCAGTTTTTCGATATTTTTAAAACCGGCTTCCTCTTCAAATTTACTATTTACATCTATGGCGTACAGCAAATTTTCTTTACCATTTTCCTCAAAATAGGCTTTAAGTTCTTGAATAGCTTCAACTTCTTCCGCTCCAATTCCTCCACTTAGGAAAAAAGGTTTTTTTGAAGGATAATCTTTTAAAACCTCCCAATTAAAAGTAATTCCGTTACCGCCTTTATTTTTTCCTTTAGTATCAAAAAGGAAAAAATCTACAACAGTTTCATATTCCTTTAAACGCTCAAAATCGAAATCGTCTTTAATAGAAAACACCTTTATGATTTCCACCTCGGTTTCGATTAAAAGGGTTTTTAATTCAGCGCAAAAAGCCGCACTTTCTGATCCATGTAACTGAATAGCATTTAAGTCGTGCTCTTTAATTTTATCAAGGATAATATTGATCTCTTCATCAACAAAAACGCCGGTTTTTTTTATTGCTGAAGAAATTTCCGGCATCTTAGCCTCGAAATACCTGGGAGTTTTTTCATAAAAAATAAACCCCATATAATCAGGCTGAAGTTTCGCAACTTCGCTGATGTTTTCGGGATGCTTCATCCCACAGATTTTGAGTTTTAAGTTTTTCATTTTATGATAATCATTTAACACTTAGCTTCCTTAAAATTAAAAGTATCTTACTTCTTGAGTTTTCAGTATCGCAATGAACTTTTTAGATCTACATGTTAATTTATAAGACTTAGACCCTGAAATATAATTCAGGGTGACGTGCTCAATTTTTTTACAAACTCCTCTGCAGCTTTCCCCGGGTTATTAGTTTTCATAAAATTCTCACCAATTAAAAAGCCTTTGTAACCAAATTGCTGCAAATCTTTGATAGCTTCAACCGAACTAATTCCGCTTTCAGAAACTTTTACAAAGTCTTCAGGGATTTTGCTGGAAAGTTCTTTGCTAATATCGGTGGATACTTCAAAAGTCTTTAAATTCCGGTTGTTTACACCCAACATATCCAAGCTAGGCATAATAGATTTTTGCAATTCTTCTTCGTTATGCACTTCCAGTAATACTTCCAGACCTATACTTTTTGCAAATTCTGAAAGTCTTTTAATTTCTTCCCTTTCCAGCACCGCAGCGATAAGTAAAATCACATCGGCGCCGTGAGCTCTTGCTTCCAAAAGTTGATATTCATCAATAATAAATTCCTTTCGCAATAAAGGCATTTTAACCGCCGCACGGGCATAAAGTAAATCGTCTAAAGATCCGCCAAAATATTTACCATCGGTAAGTACAGACATTCCTGAAATTCCTGCATCTTCATAACCTTTGGCAACGTCTTCAACATTTAAATCCTGGTTAATAACCGATTTTGAAGGGGAACGCCTTTTATGTTCAGCAATAATTCCGGTTTTACTGGTTCTCAATTTTTCTGCCAGGGAAACTGTTTCGCGTTCAAAAAGCGCCGATTGTTCCAATTGTGAAACGGGAACTACCAGTTTTTTTAAGACCAGTTCTTTATGTTTATCGGCTATTATTTTATCTAGAATGTTCATTTTTCTTTTGTCTGTTCTCAGTTATGAATTCTCGCCTTTTTTCTTCTCGTCATTGCGAAGGCGAAGCCCTGTGGCAATCTGTTGTTAATATTCGTAATTCTATTCAAAAGATTGCTTCAGTCGTTCCTCTTTCGCGATGACGAAGATTTCTTATTTACTCAACTCCTGCAACTTCTCTAATGCCTTTAAAGCTTTCCCTGAATTTATAGATTCCCGGGCAGCTTCAAAACCTTCTTTGACACTAATTTGTTTTGCAGTGGCAATCGCCATCCCGGCGTTGGCGCAAACCACATTATTTTGCGCCTGTGTACCTTTTCCTTTTAATATATTCACAAAAATTTCTGCTGAACTTTCTATTGATCCGCCACCGGCAATTTCCTCCTGTTTTAAGGCTTTCTACTCCAAAATCTTCCGGACTCAGCATGCCTTCGGTATTATTGGAAATGGTTTTGGTATTTCCGGTAAGGGAAATTTCATCATAACCATCTAAGGCATGTAAAATAGTGAAATTCTTATCGGTGTTTTGATATAGGTAACCATACATTCTGGCCAGTTCCAGGTTAAAAACTCCAACTAATTGATTTTGGGGAAAAGCTGGATTTACCATTGGTCCAAGCATATTGAAAAAAGTCTTTACCGCAAGCGACTTCCGAATTGGCGCCACGTTTTTCATTGCCGGGTGGAATAGGGGAGCGTGTAATACACAAATTCCGGCTTCGGCGATACATTTTTCAAGAAATCCGGCATCATTACTAAATTTAATTCCCAGGCTTTCCATAACATTAGAACTTCCGCTAACCGAAGAAACTCCGTAGTTTCCGTGTTTTGCCACATTTACTCCCGCTCCTGCCGTAACAAAAGAGGAAGTGGTAGAAATATTAAATGTATTTTTTCCATCGCCACCGGTTCCGCACAGATCTATAGGGTTATAAGTCACTTAAATCTATGGCTACACAAAGTTCTAAAAGCGCATCCCGAAATCCCTCCAGTTCTTCTATAGTAATGCTTCGCATCATATAAACCGTGAGAAATGCAGCGATCTGGCTTTCGTTATATTCTCCATTGGAAATACTGAAAAGCGCCTGCTTCGCTTCATCTTTGGAGATGGTTTCGTGGTTAATAAGCCTATTTAATAGTTCTTTCATAATTTATTTTGTCACTCCCGTGAAGACGGGAATCTGTTTAATTGCACTTTGTCACTCCCACAAAGGTGGGAGTCTTTTAAAACATAAACTTCGCGTTGCTTAGAGATTTCCGCCTTCGCGGAAATGACCTAACTTTCTACCCAATTCTGAATCATTTTTTTTCCATCTGGAGTCAATACCGATTCTGGGTGAAACTGCACTCCACGCACATCAAACTCACGGTGGCGAAGAGACATGATTTGTCCTTTTTCATCGTAGGAAGTAGCTTCCAGAGAATCCGGGAGTTCTTTTAAAACTACCCAGGAATGGTATCGGCCTACCTTCATTGTTTTTGGGAGATCTTTAAAAAGCGGTTCATCGTCTACACAAAGATCCATCGTGGTGGCAATGCCGTGATAAACCGATTCCAGATTGCCCAATGTCCCGCCGAAAACTTCACCTATGGCTTGTTGCCCGAGGCAAACTCCTAAGATGCTTTTTGAAGAAGCATATTTTTCTATGATAGGTTTTAATAATCCGGCTTCACTGGGAATTCCGGGGCCTGGAGAAAGCAAAATCTTATCATATTTCTCCACGTCTTCCAGCTCTAACTGGTCGTTTCTTATTACGGTGACCTCGCAATCTAATTCTTCTAAATAATGTACAAGGTTGTACACAAAAGAATCGTAATTATCTATAACTAATATTTTTTTCATTCTACCTGGTGTAAAATTCTGTTTTTAATACTAAAAGTTGCGTCAATCTGAACTTGTTTCAGATTCTAATATTTTAGATCTCCGAATAAATTTCGGAGCAAGCTCTGAAATAAATTCAGGATGACGTATTGTTTTTATTCCTTATATATCTTCAGCGATATCCAATGCCTTGGTTAGTGCCCCTAGTTTATTGTAAACTTCCTGTAATTCGTTTTCTTCTACAGATTCTGAAACCACGCCTGCGCCGGCTTGATAATGTAATTGGTGATCTTTACTTACAAAAGATCTAATAATAATCGCGTGGTTAAAATTTCCATGGAAATCCATAAACCCGATCGCGCCACCGTAGGCATCACGATTTACATTTTCGTATTTTTCTATCAGCTTCATCGCACTATGTTTTGGCGCACCGCTTAAAGTTCCTGCCGGGAAAGTATCAGCCACTACCTGCATTGTAGGTGTTTTTGGATCTTTGGTGCCGGTAACTTTGCTTACTAAATGAATCACGTGGGAGAAAAACTGAATTTCTCTATATTTTTCAACCTTCACATTACTTCCATGTCGACTTAAGTCGTTACGAGCCAAATCTACCAACATCACATGTTCGGCATTTTCTTTTTCATCGGCGGCTAGTTTTTTGGCTAGTTCAGCGTCTTCTTCATCGTTTCCGGTACGTTTAAAAGTTCCGGCGATTGGATGGATTTCTGCCTGCCCGTCCTGAACTACCAATTGTGCTTCAGGCGAACTTCCGAATATTTTAAAGTTTCCGTAATCAAAATAGAAAAGGTAGGGTGAAGGGTTTACGCTACGTAAAGCGCGGTAAACATTGAATTCATCTCCCTTGAATTTCTGAGAAAACCTGCGCGAAAGCACAATTTGAAAAACGTCACCACGATAGCAGTGTTTTTTCCCGAGGCGTACATTTTCCCTGAATTCTTCGTCGGTAAGGTTAGAAATTGGTTCCTGCTGACGTTCAAAATTATAGGTTGCGAAATTTTTGACTTTTATCAGTTGCTCGATTTCAGCGATTTTTGAATCGGTATCGTAACTGTGATCAAAAATATAAGCTTCATTATTAAAATGATTTATGGCGATAATATTTTGATAAACCGCGTAATAAATATCCGGAAGTTTAAGATCACCATTTCGCTTTTTAATCTCTAAATCTTCAAAATACCGAACTCCGTCATAAGCGATATAGCCAAAGAGTCCGTTATTGATAAATTTAAAATCAGAATCTTCAGTTTCGAATTGTTTTGAAAATTCCTGAATTTGCTGCGGCACGTTCACTCCAGGAGTGATCTCTGTTGTTTTTTTACTTCCGTCAGGAAAAACTTCGGTAATCACTTCGTTTTGAATCTTAATAGAAGCGATAGGATTGCAGCATATATACGAGAAACTATTATCGTTGGCGTGATAGTCACTACTTTCCAGCAAGAGACTGTTAGGATATTTGTCCCGAACTTTTAAATAAACACTCACCGGCGTAATGGTATCGGCAAGGAGTTTTTTATAGGTGGTCTTTAGTTGATACATAAATTATTCTTTTGTCACTCCCGCGAAGGCGGGAGTCTATTTAGTATGGTTCTGTTTGAGTTATTTAAATCTTACAGTCAAATCTTCCCAATCGGGGTTGAAATCGTTTATCAGGTTTATTTTCCAGAGTCGATTCCATTTTTTAAGTTGTTTTTCCCTTTTAATCGCCAACGACGGATATTCGAATTTTTCATAATATACTAGTTTATTAAGTCGGTATCTGCTGCTAAAACTTTTTAGGTTTCGATTTCTATGTTGATATAATCTTTGTTTCAGGTTTCCTGTAATCCCAATATATAGTGTTCCATATTTACGATTTGTAATGATGTAAACGTAATATTGGTAATCTGTATTCATAATTTATTTCAGTCACTCTCTTAAAAATGGGAGTCTTTTTTAATATCGTATTTCTCAATTCTGTGTTTTTTGAGATTTCCGCCTTCGCGGAAATGACTATATACCAAATAAAAAAAGGCTTGTCGTGAGACAAGCCTTTTGTATGAGATTATACTATAGCGATGTTACTTCACGACGTTTGACGTAAATTTTTCCACCACCAGGTATTTGTTGTAATTGTTTTCATAAAATATAATAAATGCCAATTATTGGCTTTCATTGCTTCAAAGATAGAAAGCTCTTTTAAATAAACAAGTCGATTTTATAAAAAGAAAAGCCGGAAAAGTAAATTTAACTTTTCCGGCTGGAATTGTGCAATCTAATTATTAGAATTTCAACTCAATATTTAAATCGAAATTATCGTAAATCGTTTGATCTCCAAGTCCGCTAAAAAAGCTACCGGAATTGTATTTCACGTTATATTTAGAACGATCTATTGTTAATTTGGTAGTAGCAGTATTATTGTTGTAATCTAAATCGAAAGTTACCGGATGGGTGTTTTCTTTAATAGTAAGATCTCCAACCACACCATAAGTGCCATCATCTTTTTTGGCTACGCTGGTAATTACCAGTGTTGATGTTGGATGGTTATCTACTCCAAAGAAATCGTCTGAATTTAAGTGACCTTCCAATCCTGCTTTATCGTCTCCTTTAAGATCTGTTACAGTAATTGTGGTCATATCCATTACAAATTCGCCACCTACTATTTCATCGTTTTCAAACTTGAATTTCCCATCTTTTAGATCGATGGTTCCTGAGTGTGATCCTAAAACTTTCTTTCCTTTCCAGGCGATATTACTGGCCTGGGTATTTATTTGTTTTTCCATAATAATTCAATTTTTCTTTTTCAATAGCAATTTTCTTCCCGGTGCAGTTTAGAATTTCAATTCTACGTCCAGTTCAAAATTATCGTAGATAGTTTTGTCTCCAAGGTTATCAAAGAAACTTCCTGACCCGTAACGAACATCGTATTTAGATCTATCTATTGTTAATTCGGTAGAAGCCGAATTTTTATCCATATCTAAATCGAAAGTAATGGAGTTTGTTTTTTCTTTAATGGTAAGATCGGCAACTACACCATAAGTATCATTGCTTTTCTTTGCAACGCTGGTAATTACCAATTTGGCGGTAGGGTGGTTATTCACTCCAAAAAAGTCATCAGACTTTAAGTGACCTTCTAACTTTCCTTTGTCTTCGCCTTCAAGATCGGTTACCGTAATAGAAGTCATATTCATTACAAATTCACCACCTTTAAGCTCACCATTTTCCATAGTGAAATAACCGTCTTTCAAGTCTATAGTTCCTTCGTGAGAACCGGTTACTTTTTCACCTTCCCATTCAATGTTGCTGTCTTTTACTTCAATTTTCTTTTCCTGCGCGTTTACGTTGGTAAAAGATAAAAGAGATACGATAACTGCAGATGCAAGGGCACCTTTAAATAGATTCTTTTTCATAACAATTTTTGATTTTAATTAATTTAGTTTTGATTTATATTAAATGGAATAATTCTTCTTCTTGTTTTCTTACTTTTTTGGCGTGCTGTAATTGGTCTTCGTCACTTCTATAACCAGCCGTGGCAATAACAGCAGTAGTTAAATTTGTTCCTGAAATTCCCAATATTTCATCAAACTTTTCAGCATCAAAACCTTCCATAGGGCAGGTATCAACCTTTAAATGAGCTGCAGCTGAAAGTAAATTTCCTAATGCGATATAGGTTTGCTTCTGTGCCCAGATTTTCTGTTGATCTTCAGACTTTCCTAAAATGTTTGAAGTAAGCATATCTTTTAATCCGCTTA
Source organism: uncultured Flavobacteriaceae bacterium (assembly GCA_963727565.1). GTDB lineage: Bacteria > Bacteroidota > Bacteroidia > Flavobacteriales > Flavobacteriaceae > Salegentibacter. The sequence continues at coordinate 419,129 of CAVSGU010000004.1, read as the reverse complement.
AATCCTGAACCTGAACTTCCCTAATTTTACTGATGTTCTCTAAATAAGAATCTATGTAATCTTCATTTAGTTTTTTAAGTCCTGCGAAGATAAATACGTGGGAAGCATCGGTAAGTTGCGACTGATCCCAGGCAGCGGCCTTTAGTTTTTCCTTCGTCTCTTTATCTGTTACTACAAATACTTCGTAAGGCTGTAATCCGTAAGATGAAGCCGAAAGCTGGATGCTTTTTTGTAAATAATTTACATCATCCTGACTTAAGGATTTTTCTGGATTAAACTTCTTGGTGGCATATCGCCAGTTTAATTTTTCATTATAATTTTCCATAATTATTTTCTTATTTCGTTTAAGCAATTTGTAATATACTCTATGTTTTCTTCGGTTAAATTCTCGGTCATTTTTGCTTCCACCGCATCTACTATAGGGTCTATTTCATTTAAAAGTTGAAGCCCTTCTTTAGTAATGCTAATTTCTACCTTGCGGCGATTGGCTTCACAAATAACTCTTTCAGCTAAACCTTTAGTGATCAATTTATCTACCAGTCGGGTAGTATTACTCATTTTACTTACCATACGCTCTTGAATAGTGCTCAAGTTAGCCGGCTTTCCTTTTTGTCCCCGCAAAATCCTCAGTACATTAAATTGAGGAATGGAGATATCGAAAGGTTTTAGTGCTTCGGCAACCTTATCATCTATATAATTTGCGGTCACCAATATCCCAAGACTTAACTTTCGAGCTAATGGTAAATTACTGGTCTTTAATTGATCTTCAAGTTTCATTTGTTTCAACAACATTTGTACATACAAATATAAGTCGTTTTATTGTTTAAATTCAAATGAAATGTTAAAATTTTAAATGTGTAATCCAGTCCGCTGAAACCGCGATTTTTTAAAACTTTCAATATCTTTACGTGAAATAAAAAGGAAAATATTAATGAATTCCCTTTTAGGGAAAATTGAAAAAATAAGAGTTTATGAAAGAACTTAGTCAGGAAGAATGGAAATCACAGTTAGAAAAAGATGACCAGGCAGTAATTTTGGATGTAAGAACTCAAGAAGAAGTAGAAGATGGCTATATTCCAACTGCAAAAAACCTTGATATTTATAAAGGTCAGGAGTTTGTAAATGAAGTTGAAAAGCTGGATAAGGATAAAAATTATTATATCTATTGCCGTTCGGGAAAACGAAGTGCACAGGCCTGTACTATTTTAGACCAGATGGGTTTTCAAAATACTTATAACCTTGAAGGTGGATTTATAGAATGGCAAGGCGAAAAGGCTGAAGATTAAAAATATATAATTTTTTAAATTTGAAAACGCGCTATTTGAAACAACAAATAGCGCGTTTTTTTATGCAATAAATTTAGAAATTGTGGAAACATCATATTTGTTAAATTACGAATTATTATAGATGAAAGTTTGTTTTTCGTCGATAAAATGATAGATTTGACCGATCTATTAACCTTTTTTTAACCAAACATTTAAATTTATGATTTTAAACAAATTCAAACCACTCGCGGTAACTGCATTAGTTGCCACTTTTTTGTTCTCATGTTCGCAAGATGAACAAAGAGATCAGCAAATTGATGAAGAATTGGTTGCGCCCTCTTCCTCAAATATTATTGAAGGCCAATATATTGTTGTTTTCAATAAAAAAGTAACCGGAGATGCTACTTCCAAGTATCCCCAGAGTTATACCAAGGCCCAGGAAGCTGTAGCTAATACTACCAAAAAAGTATTGTCTGAAGCGAATATTCCTGATGCCGAACTTCTTGCAGTTTATAGTAAAACTATAAACGGGGTTGCGCTTAAATTAAATCTTGACCAGGTAGAATCACTACGCAAGAAAAAAGAGATTGCTTTTATTGAAGAAGATAGAGTAGTACAATTTGCTCCACCATGTGGAACTCCAAATGGGGCACCTTGTGATGGTGATCCAGGCGATGGAGATGATGGTAGCGGAGGAGATTCCGGTCAGGAAACTCCTTACGGAATTGTTCGTGTAAACGGTGTTGCTTCTTATACCGGATCTAATGTAGCCTGGGTAATTGATTCAGGAATTGATACAGATCACCCAGATCTAAATGTTGATGCCTCAAGAGGATTCAATGCTTTTACTTCTGGAAGAGATGGTAAGTCTACCGATGATGGTAATGGGCACGGAACTCACGTGGCAGGAACTATTGCTGCATTAAATAATAATATTGGTGTGATTGGTGTAGCTCCGGGAGCCACAGTGATACCGATAAAAGTTTTAGATAGCCGTGGTAGCGGATCTTATTCTGGTGTAATTGCCGGTGTAGACCATGTTGCTGCTTATGGAAGCGCTGGAGATGTTGCAAATATGAGTCTTGGAGGTCCAACTTCTGATGCTTTGGATAGTGCAATTCTTTCTGCTTCTGAAAACGGAATTATATTTGCCCTTGCAGCAGGAAATGAAAGTTCTGATGCTAATACCAGTTCTCCTGCACGAGTTAATGGCGCAAATATCGTTACCATTTCTGCAATGGATTCTAACGATAACTGGGCTTCTTTCTCTAACTACGGAAATCCTCCGGTAGATTACGCTGCTCCAGGAGTTGCTGTTAAATCTACCTGGAAAGACGGTGGTTATAATTCAATTAACGGTACTTCTATGGCTTCACCGCATGCGGCCGGAGTTTTATTATTAGGACCTGCTTCTACCGATGGAACCGTGAATGGAGATCCAGACGGAACGGCTGATCCTATTATTGTACACTAAAAACTAATAAACTTAATAGATATAGAAAAGCACTGCGAAAGCGGTGCTTTTTTATTTTCTAAGTAGTAGCCAGCGAGTTCCTATACTTATGATAGTGAGAATTTCTTTTGCTGCAATACTTGTTATATTGGTGCCATTTTCAAGTTCGAATAATGTATCGCCATTTTGAAAGTTTAAAGTAGTGCTGCCGCTTCCCTGCCAGCCAATTAAAACCAATTCCCGGCCTTTATTGGAAGAAGCGTCAGGGATTGTAATTGAAGACGGACTGTTGGAAACCCTTAAATAATATACTTCATCACCAATGATGTAAGTGCCTGCTTGAGTTCCTGTACTCACATAATTTCGGGTGTGATTGTGTTTCCAATCGACTTTTCCTGAATTATCTGAAACTAAAATCTGGTTCTCTTCTCCCCGGGAATCCGGTAAAGTATATTCTTCTGCCGGTGTTTTTCCTATTCCTACAGGGCCAGCGAAATATCCGGCAAAAACCCGAGAGCTAGAATTACCTTCGGCACGGGCGTAAATTCCATAGATATTACCTCTACCGGTAGATGATCCTATTTCGGTAAAAATACCAAAGTTTTGACTGCTTGCACCTTCTGTTCTTCCTACTTTATTGTATATTCCATACATATCCTCTACTGCCGGTCGCCTTACTGGTAACATTATAAATACCATAACGCTCAGCCTCTCCATCTGTAGAAACATTTAATTTGATACCATATTTTATAGCATCAGTTTTACTGCGATTTGTTATTTCTATGCCGTAGGTATTTCTGGTTTTTTCGGGATTGTTATTGTCTATTTCCAAACCTTTTTTAATATCCCCAGCATCTCCGGGATTTATCGCAATTTGTAGTTTGCTCTCAATATTTTCAGTACCAATACCTATATTTCCTTTTCTGAATAAATTGTCAGTTATATTTCCGGGGCTCTCGGTGGTATTTGGCTCATAGAAATTAGCTGCTTTAGCATCTGAAACTATAGACTTCCATTCTCCTTCTTGCTGATGCCAGTAATAAAAGCCTGCCGGGGAATTATTAAAATCGTCGCTTAAAAAAATAAGCATTCCGTGTTGTTCACTGCCGGGATCCTGGGAAGGGAATTTCTTTATCCTGGGAATAAGAATTCCGTCTATCTTAGAAGGGTTGTTTATGTCTGTAGCAACAATATCTAATTGTGCTCCAGGTTCGGTGGTGCCAATGCCAACTTGAGAAATTACTGGGATTGCAAAAAGCAAAAAGTAATAGAGTATAATTTTTTTCATCCTACTAAAAAATACCGGTTAAGGAATAAATTGTTTTTTAGTTAGATGTGTTTTGGATTTTTAAATATACTTTTTGAAAACCTTTCTTTCTGAAACCTTCGAATAATTAGGGATTTCCCTAGCTCTGTGCTTCTTTAACTTTATTCTGAAGCATTTTTATTTCATCACGGTGTTTTGCTGCTGCCATAAAATCGAGATCTTTAGCCGCTTTTTCCATGGCTTTTCTTTTCTCCCTAATTCTTTTTTCCAGATCGGGTTTACTCATATAGGCAACCTCTGCTTCAGCAGCTTTGGTAGTTAATGGTTTTTCAGCATCATACACATCCAGTTTTTCCTTGATCAACGTACTGTTCTCAAGTTTCTTCACCAGTGGAGTAGGACGAATGTTATTCTCTTTATTATAATTTATCTGCTTGGTTCTTCTATATTCGGTTTGATCAATGGTTTTTTGCATACTATCGGTAACCTTATCGGCATACAAGATCGCCTTTCCTTCTACGTGTCGGGCGGCCCGGCCAATAGTCTGAGTGAGGGAACGGTTACTTCTTAAAAAACCTTCTTTATCAGCATCTATTACGGCAACGAGTGAAACTTCCGGAAGATCCAGTCCTTCTCTTAATAAGTTCACCCCAATAAGTACATCAAACAAACCGCGGCGTAAATCCTGCATAATTTCAACACGTTCCAGGGTGTCTACATCAGAATGAATATAACGACATCTAATATCAATACGGGTAAGGTATTTGGCCAATTCTTCGGCCATTCTTTTGGTAAGCGTGGTAACTAGCGTTCTCTGGTCTTTCTCGATTCTTGTATGAATCTCTTCAATAAGATCGTCTATTTGATTTAAACTTGGTCGTACTTCAATCACCGGGTCCAGAAGTCCGGTTGGTCTAATAACCTGCTCCACATAAACTCCTTCAGATTTCTGTAATTCGTAATCTGCCGGCGTAGCACTTACATAAATCACCTGGTTTTGTAAAGCCTCAAATTCTTCGAATTTCAGCGGTCGGTTGTCCATTGCGGCCGGAAGCCTAAATCCATATTCTACCAGGGTTTCTTTCCTGGATCTATCCCCGCCATACATAGCGTGAACTTGCGGAATGGTCACGTGACTTTCATCAACTACCATTAGAAAATCATCTGGAAAATAATCTAAAAGGCAGAAAGGTCTAGTGCCGGGTTGCCTTCCGTCAAGATAACGAGAATAGTTTTCAATCCCTGAACAATAGCCTAACTCGCGAATCATTTCCAGGTCAAAATTGGTTCTTTCGTCCAGTCGTTTTGCTTCCAAATGTTTGCCAATATCTCTAAAGTAATCTACTTGCTTTACAAGATCGTCCTGTATATGATGAATTGCATTTTGCATCACATCGGGCGAGGTTACGAACATATTGGCAGGATAAATATTCAGCCTTTCATATTTCTCAATAATATCATTGGTTCCCGGATCAAAAGCTTCAATTTCTTCAATTTCATCCCCAAAAAAGTGAATTCTGAAAGCATTATCGGCATAGCTTGGAAAAACATCTACCGTATCTCCTTTAATTCGGAAATTTCCGTGGGTGAATTCTGCTTCGGTACGGGAATAAAGACTCTGAACCAGTTGGTGTAGAAATTTGGTTCTGGAAATTTGCATATCCTGTTCAATAGAAACCACATTTTTACGGAATTCCACAGGGTTACCAATACCATACAAACAGGAAACTGAAGCAACTACAATCACATCACGTCTTCCGCTTAACAACGAAGAAGTTGTACTAAGCCTTAGTTTTTCAATTTCTTCATTAATAGAAAGGTCTTTTTCAATATAAGTTCCCGAAGTAGGAATAAAGGCTTCAGGCTGATAATAATCGTAATAACTCACAAAATATTCCACGGCATTATTCGGAAAGAATTGCTTGAATTCTGAATAAAGCTGCGCGGCAAGTGTTTTATTATGAGCAAGAACCAGGGTAGGTTTTTGCACATCCTGAATTACATTCGCAACAGAAAAGGTTTTACCTGATCCTGTTACCCCCAGCAATGTTTGATACTGGTCGTTATTATTGATCCCACTTACCAGTTGCTCTATCGCTTTAGGCTGGTCTCCTGTGGGTTTGTAGTCTGATTCTATCTTAAACTTCATTCGTGTTACTCGATAATCGAGATTTAAATGCTTCGAGGCCTGGCTCGAAATTCAAAAATTTCTCTATTTATTACCTTTTGGGCTTGCCGCAAGGTAGTTTAATGGCTTATTCTCACGAAACTAATCAATAATCCTGCCTATTCAAACTGATAAACTTTTCCTTAACGTTTTAGGGTAAAATGGCCGCTAAATTCCTGACCATTTGCCAGTTTGCCTTTAAACCAATAATCATTAGATGGCATTGGTCTTCCATTATAATTACCGTCCCATCCAGAAGTATTTCCAGGTAATTGTTTTAATAGTTTTCCATACCTGTCAAAAATATAGATGTATTCCACCTGGAAATCCTTGTTATTTGTTTCATACGGAAGCCAAAAATCGTTATACCCATCGCTATTTGGCGTAAAGAAAGCCGGGAAGCCGAAGATTATTTCTGCAAATTCGGCGACTTCGCAGGAATTAGCACTTCTGGCGTAGAATGTATGCGGGCCGCCTGAAACATTTCTAAAAGTAGGACTATTTTGATACGGGCCGTTGGGATCGTCTATAGAAAATTCTAAATCTTCAATATTGTTAGTAAGCACAGTTACAGTGCTATTTTGACCGTGATTTTCAATTTCCAGTTCTAAAATTTCAGGATTTGGGAATTCTTCTACGATAAAATCTATTGACTGGCCACAACCTAAATTAGTATCGGTAATTCTAAGGCTATAGGCTCCTGCTTCATTTACCTGAATGCTTTCCGAATTTTCTCCTGTACTCCATGAAAAGTCAAAATTTTCGGGATTGGTTATATTCAGATCATCACCAAGCGTTACGGGGAAATCTGAGGTGCAGGCTTGTAATTCCAGGATATTGTTTATTCTGGGAAAAGCTGCTATTTGCAAGTCTATAGATCCAAAACCGTAACAAACATTGGCATTTTCTGCTCTTATATAAATTGTTTTCGCTCCAGATATATAGGTGCCCGAAAGAGGATTTTCGCCAACTGCTGCATCGTTTTCAGATTCGTGAAAGCTTAAACTTACGCTGCTATTTAGCCCTAATTCAGCAATAATATTTTGTTCAATGGTAGGTAGATCAAATTCAGCGTCACCATCAAATAATTCACATCCAATGGCAGCTTCGGGCTCCAGAACTACACTGCTTGTAGTATGTAGTTTAATGCTGGCGATCTCGAAACAATCTGAGTTAAAACCAATAACTTTTACCGTTAATTCCTGATCCTGGGAATTGTTTCTGTAAATATTATCTAAGGCGTTTTGGTTTTCGGTATCATTTTGCGCGTCATTCTCATTTTCATAAAAATAAAGCTGAAGACTGGGATCTTCAGAAGTGAGTTCCTGGCGAGCGAGTTGCAGATTAAATTCGGTTATACCATCATTAGGGTCGCTATCGCCCACATCACATTGAGTAAGGGTGAAATTATTGGAAATATTTGGTAGCTCGGTAATAGTAACTTCTTTACAAACCGGACCTTGCGGAATACCTGAAATTGTTTTGATTAAACTTACGGCATAAGTCCCGGGTTGTGGAAACGTATGTTGCGGATTCTCGGTAGTGGAAGTGTCTCCATCGCCAAAATCCCATAAAACAGAATCATAATCTTTTTCGCCGGTGATAGTAAACTTGGTAGATGCCCCGGAGCAAAGATTATCTACATCAAAACTATCCTGAAATAAGGATTGAACAAAAGGAGGAAGCCCAAGTTTGACATAGTTAGGAGAGATATCTACTGAATTATGCCGGTAAGTCACATTTCCTGGATCCATTCCAGGATTACTTATAACTGAAATAGAGCTGTGCGATTCTGAGCCACCATCTTTAGGGTATCCCGCGCGATAAATTTTTCCGTTTATTGCTAATTGAAGTGCTCCCGCCACATTGCTGGAAGAATTGATCACTGTTCCAGAATTTCTAATATTAGAACTTTCCAGGTTGAACTGGTATATTTTACTTTCCTGTAAGATCTCACCACCCTCATATTCATTGGTTGTGACATACAGTTTAGTGCTTTCTGGAGAAAATTCAACGCCATAAGGATAAGTATCCAGCAAGAGTAATTCTTCATTAGTAACCCTTCCTGTTTCGTCATCAAAATCATACAGATAAACTTCGCCGCTATTTTTTCCTCCACCGGTTCTGGGACTGCCGAGGGAAGTTTGCGAATAAGCAGCAGCCATTTTACGGCCATCAGGGGAAATTTTTAAATATCCCCGGGAAGTAATATTGATCTCTTGATCATCTAAAATAGGAGCGAAATTATTGGAAATATCAGATATAACCGGGTTGGTATCCACCCCAGAAGAGCTCACTCTAAATGAATAAAATTTATCCATAAACTGGGTGACTACCCAATAGGAAGTGCAATCTCCCGCAATTACGGCGGTTATTTTTTCTGAACTTTTAAACTCGTTTTGTAAACTATTTGATGGATTGTAGGTTACTAAGTGTATGTTTTTTTGTCCGTTAATTATAGCGCCATTGCCATTATTTAGGCTCATATCTACTTCAGAAAAATTAACGCCTTCAATAGGGTTTCCAGGGGTGAGATAATAATCAGGCTTATCTACAGTAAAAATAAAGTAGCGACCGGGGTTAGCCGGCCGTGGTACTATAATAGCAGATTGTGTAGTGGAAATGTCACCTTTTAGACTATTTCCATTTTGCATTATATTATGGTTTCTATCGTAAACAACCGTGCCATTGGTGTAGAAAAGTAAATTTCCGTTTCGGTCAGATATACTCGCAGAACCTTCCAGGGTTTGTAACCTGCCATTGTTCAAGCTTACAGGATCATCATTAGGGCCGGGAAAAGAGAGCCCGGCACCAACTCCAAAATACCAGTTAGCAGCCTCTTGCTGGGCATTAAGCTGTGAGCTCAAGACCAGAAAAAATATAAAAAAAAGATGAGAGAATTTCATTCGGCTGCTTTCATACTATTACCTACAAATCTCTCTTTTTTAAGAGCTTGTAGGATAAAAATACAAAAATAGCGGTCCAGATTATCACAATTATTAATTGATACCAATGAATTCCATAGTCTTTCTCAATTTCTGAACCTATTTGAGTGGCTGCGGTTTGTACCGCCGATAGCCTTGAGAAGGGTTCTTTAATTAAATTGCTCATAGATTCCAGCGGAAAAAATCTTGCGATATTATCAGCGATTTCAGAATCTCTGAAAATTTTCCACTTTAAAACCCCGTAAACAATACTTTCTAATATCCACCAGATAAACAGAAAACCCAGCGCAAAAGCCGAACGTTTTATTAGAATTCCTAAAAACATACAGAAAGCAAAGAAACCGGTGAGTTTTACAAAATAGGCGATCATATATTCCATATCAGAAAAGATGATAGAAACCTCGGTAAAATCTGAAAATGAAAGTCCTAAGATGAGTGAAACCACAAATAAAAACAGGGTAGAGATCAAAGAAAACACCGTTACGGTTAAGAACTTAGAAGCGATGAATTCTTTCTTGCTTAGGCCATCTATCAAATTCTGTTTTAGTGTCCTGTTGGTATATTCGTTAGACATCATGGAAACAATTACAATAGCCAGGAATAATTTTAGTAAGGCGGCTATATAAGAATTAAAATGCCAGATATATGGAAAATTAAAAATCCCCTGGTCGGCTACGCGAAAGTTAATGGCGCCTAAATTAAATTCGATAGATGCTATTAAAGCAATAAATGTTATTAAAATAAAATAGGTAAGAACCAGTATTTTTGCCGAACGGCTATAGCGTAATTTATGATATTCTATCTCTAAAAGTCGTAACATTATGCAGATGGAGTTTGTTTGGTTAATTCAAGGAATTGTTCTTCCAGGCTTTCTTTTCGTTTTACCAGGTATGAAAGTGAAAGTCCTTTTTCAAATAAATATTCGTTAATAGTTTCAGCATCCATAGGCTCTTTAAGAATCGCCGTGACCACATTTTCCTTTTCTGAAACATTTTCTATTCCTGGGTGTGCAATAAGTAACTCTTGCAATAACTGCATGTTTTTGGCTTGTAGTTCAAAGAAACCGTGACTGGCATTTATAGCATCTACAGGACCGCTATAAAGTTTCTTGCCGTTTCTTATAATCACCACATGAGAACAAACTTTCTCAACTTCATCCAGTAAATGCGAAGCGAGCAAAATGGTAGTTCCTCCAGCTGCGATCTTCCTAATTATCTCTCGAATTTGATGAATCCCCTGCGGGTCTAATCCATTTGTAGGTTCATCTAAAATTAAAATTTCCGGATCGTTGAGCAGGGCAGAGGCTATAGCAAGACGCTGCTTCATACCCAGAGAAAAGGTTTTAAATTTGCTGTCCTTTCTATCCAGCAAGTTTACGATTTCCAGTTTTTCTTCAATTTTATCACTGGGAACATCTTTAATTTTACAAACCAACGCCAGGTTTTGCACCGCTGTCATATAAGGGTAAAAGTTAGGATGCTCAATTATGGCACCTACCTTTTTCAAAGCTTCGTGTGTTTCAGTATTGCCACCAAACCAGGCGAATTCCCCAGAGGTTTTATTTACTACGTTTAGTACCATCCCAAGGGTCGTAGATTTTCCACTTCCGTTAGGGCCTAAAATACCATATACGTTGCCTTTTTCTATGGTGAAAGACAAGCTGTCTACCGCGGTTAGCGCGCCATATTTTTTAGTAAGGTCTTTGAGACTTAGAATTGTTTCCAAAATTGAAGAAAAGTTTAAAGTATGACGACGAAGTTAGACAATTGTTACAGATTTCGCCTTAGAAAGCTTATTTTTGATGAAAAGCTGATATAATATGGAAGAAAAGCTGATGTCTAAGAAGAAACCTTCATTTGCTGTAAATGAGAGGTTAAATCGATATCTGGCCAAACATAACCGAAACACCAAAATCCCTGTTTTTTACGATGATTTGTTGCGATTTTCAGGCTCGGTTGTGGTATACGATCAGCACGAAGAAGATACTTTTTGGGTGCGTTGTTATTACCCCGATTTTGAAAGGGAAGAAATAGATAACAGCCTGAAACAGGTATATACCATTATGCATTCTGACGGAAGTGACGATTCGCTGGAATTCTTAAATGTTGATGCTATAGATTATTGCACCTTCGGAAATTCGAAACCCTTCCGCATAAAAGTGCGAAATATCTTAAATGATAGTTTTACTTATTTCTACGTAAAAAAAGCCGATGCTTCCAGAATCTACGGACTCGAATTTGAGCATTTGCTTTCTCCACACCGTATCAACTTTTTAGTATATAAAGACACTTTAATTGAAGAACATATTGCCGGTATTCCCGGAGATGTTTTTATAGAAGAACATTTACCCACTTGTGATAATAGGGCGCAAACCCAAATAGCCAAACAATTTGTGAAATTTAATGAGCGCTGTACAGTACGATTATTGGGAGATATGCGTTCCTACAACTACGTGGTAATCCCAACTCACGATTTTGATCACGTTGAATATCAAATAAGGGCGATAGATTTTGATCAGCAGTGTTTTGAAGGAAATTTAAAAGTTTATAGACCGCAGTTTTTTAAAGAGAATCTTAAGATGGTGCAACTGGTACAGGAGAAACTGCAGGAATCTTCCATTGAGCAATACAGGAAAGAGGAGCGCTCTCTGCTCGCTAAAAGGATTATTAATACCCGCCCGCGTTACAAGGAATTATTGCGTTGCATGATAAATGATCACGTCTCTACCCAGGCAAATGTAAAAACCTTAAGGAAAGATCTATATCGCTATACCAACGATATGAAGTTTAAACGCGCAAGCACCATGGGGCAAATTCTTAGAACTGCTTTAGATTTTGTGCGTCGTAATTATGAAGATGTAAATATGAAACGTTTGCTGGAAAGTTCTTAAAAGAAAAAGAGGTTGTGTGAAAACTTTTCTTAAAATCGTCATCCTGAATTTATTTCAGGATCTAAAATGTCGATAATCAGAACAGGTTAGAAGCTGAAACAAGTTCAGCTTGACGAAACTATACTTTTCATACAACTTTTTTAATGTAAAAACAGTTGAAAAAAAAGCCACGAATTCACTAATATTATTTGTGTATTCGTGGCTATTATTTTTAGAAGATTTTCTTAACTCTTTTCTTCTTTATTAAAGTAAACCAGGTAATAATACATCTGCTTTTCTTCGTCCCAGCCTTTTTCCACAAACTTATCGGCCGATTCAGCATTTACAAAATCCATTTTAATCTGGATGTGCGTATCAAGATTGATAACGCTTTTAATTTTCTTACGGGCATCGGTCACCGCTTTGTTGGCGATTGGGAAGTTGGTAAGATCTTCAATTTTATATTTAGGCGCTTTTTCAGTTTTATAATGCTGAAATTCGGGTACCAAATCAGGATTGTCTATCACTGAATTCAGGAAATTACTTTCTTCAAAGTCGTCATTCTTGGCGAAGTAATCCATACTTCGGTTCATAAACATAACTTCTTCTTTTTTGTCTTCCGCAGGCAAAACCACGTCTTTGGCAAAATTCTTACAGAAGTTTAGGTAACTTTTAGTGTTGTAATTTTCATCACGCATTACATCAACCCCTAGAAAGTTTTCCAGCCAGTATTTAGTATCGTATTTATTAGAATCTACCGAGAGGATCTTATATCCTTCAGCGCGGTTTTTATTGAAAATGAGCGCACCTTTATCCAGTTTATTCAAATTGATTCCCTGCTGAACGATCATCTCCAAAATACTGCCATTCTCTTGAAATTGCAGGAAGTCGTGCTTTAATTCAGATTTAAAAATTCCAATTCCTGAAACCTTTTCATTATCAATCTGTAGGTTTTCAAAATACACTACATATACTTCCCCGCTCTTGATGTGTGGATGGGAAGACTGCTCAAATAATAAAGTGGTGATCTTCTTTGAAGCTTCATGAATATTCTCAGGATTATCAAAAATAGCATTTGCTAAATTGTATAATTCGTTGAATTCAATATCGGTATCGTGAGAAAAATTGAAGTAATTTTCTTCTTTTTCCCTAAATGGTTTCAGAAAATATTCCTTGATTAAAGGAGTAATTTCATCATTTAATTGATAAGGAGCCGCAGAGAGAAAAATGTTCTCATTCCGGCTTTTATTGCCCACCCTGTGAATAGAAAGGGATTCAATTTGCGCATTAAAAAGGTTGATCATTCAGTATGATAATTTTGGTCATTTCCGCGAAGGCGGAAATCTTAGTATTGTTATTTTCCGTCCCGAATATAAGGGATAAACTGTAGCAAAAATTTTATTATTCAAGTTATCGTCATTGCGAGGTACGAAGCAATCTGTCAGATTTTGGTAATTTAAGTTGAAGATTACTTCACTCCGTTCGTAATGACGATTCTTATTGAGATATGAACGACTTAGATCCTGAAATAAATTCAGGATGACGATAAACCAGGTTCCCGAAGCGAGTTCGGGATAATTGCTTCGCAATCAATTCCAGTTTTCATCAAAAGAAAGATCGTCGTAATCGTTGGTGTTGTAGCCCTGGTCAAAAATATCACCGGAACCTGCATCGCCATCATCTTCTCCTACAAAATCTTTATCTGGTGCTTCATCGGGAATTTGCCCGTGAACAAACATAAGGTTTGGGTAATCTCTGCCATCTTCAATTTCGCCAACCTGGGCCAATTCTATTAGAAAAGTCCACATCTTTAGGAAATCGTACACATAGATAATATTTCTATTATCTTCATCCAGAATAGATTCCAGGCTGGTTTCATTCATTAGTCGAACTTCACCACCCATATCAAATTGGGAAAACTCTTCGCCCTGTTCCCATTTTTCGTCACTTAAATAGAACGAAGCCATCTCTGTACCATCAAACCCAAAAGACTGTAAAATGGTATTATGAAGATCTTCCAGCGTGTTTTCCTGCAGTATTTCTATATCTCTAAACACATCTTCCTCTGCATCAAGAATTACTCTAAATCGGTAAACCATAATATCAAATTTTAATGGGCAAAGTTACGAAGTTTTCAACTTTCTGCCGGCGGCAAAGCTTTCCAATAATAAATAAAATTGAAATCCGAACAATACCGCGGCAATCACCAAATGTAGCGGTTGCGATGTGAACGGAAATTCGAAATTATACATGGCAATGCCGGTTAAAATCTCCAGGAAAATGAACAATAAAACCCAGTTTATTTTACCAAATTTTAGTTGAAGTTTTCGGTTTTTCCACCAGAGTACAAGGTTTACAAGTAGAACCAGGATAGAAAAACTACGATGAATATAGAAGGTGAGGTTAGGATTTTCCAGCCACATATCTTTAGCGCTATAACCAAATATTTTAACCTGTTCATCTACAAACTGCCTTACTTGGGTTCCTAAAACCACCTGTATTAGCGTAAGTGCTACGGCAAAAACCATTAGATTTCTAAAAGTTTTATTAGGCTCGTGAGCTAGTTTTTTCTCTTCTGAAATAAATAGCAAGTAAAGCAATACAGCTACAATTACCAGCGCCATTACCATATGAATGGTAATCCTTACCGGCGATAAAACCGAATAAACTACGGTTGCGCCAAGCCAGGCCTGGAAGCCCATAAGAAAAACGCTAAGCCAGGAAAGCAAAGTGATTCGTTTCCTTTTTTTCCATTTTTTAAAGGAAAGTACAGCCATAATAAGTACGGCAAAGCCCGCTAAAGCACCGGCAAGCCTATTTATGTATTCAACCCAGGTATGCGTTGGATTAAAAATGGCATAATCGTGTTTCGTATAGGTTTCCCAATTTTCTTCGGAATAGTTTTCTGCGGAAGTAAAGTTGCTTGCTGCTACTTTTAAAGTCTCATCAACAATTATTACCTGTCCTTTTTCATATTCCCGATTAGCCTGAAACTCCAGTTCTGAAACTTCGGTTGGAGGAATATAATATCCAAAACATTTTGGCCAGTCTGGGCAACCCATTCCGGAGCCCGTCATTCTTACCACGGCACCGGCAACAATAACCAGGTAAACCAGGATCAGGGAAATTTTAACCGATTTTCTATACATATTTTTAAGTTGAAAGTTAAAAACATAAACTTCACTACTCACTACTCACTACTCACTACTCACTACTCACTACTCACTACTCACTGATAATCCCAATTCTCTTCCTTTCTTTAAGCATTAAATTCCTCGCGGCATCGTGTTCGTTTGGAATTTCCCCTTCCAGAATTGCTTCTTTAATGGTGTCTTTTATAATACCAATTTCGCGGGAAGGTCTAATATTAAAAGTTTCCATAATTTCTTCACCGGTAACCGGAGGCTGGAAATTACGAACGTGATCACGTTCTTCCACCTCTTTCATTTTGGTGCGAACCACTTTAAAATTATTGTGGTATTTCTTAAATCGATTTGGATTTTTAGTGGTGATATCTGCTTCACAAAGCGTCATTAAATCTTCAATATCTTCACCTGCGTCAAAAATAAGTCGGCGTACGGCAGAATCGGTTACATCGTTGTCCACAATAGCGATTGGCCGCGAACTCATTAAAACCAATTTCTGCACATATTTCATCTTGTCATTTAGCGGAAGACGTAGACGTTTAAATAGTTTAAAAACCATTTTTGCGCCTACAAACTCGTGCCCGTGAAAAGTCCACCCAATTTTTTTGTGAAATTTTTTAGTAGGAGCTTTTCCAATATCGTGCAGTAAAGCTGCCCAGCGTAGCCAAAGATCATCAGTGTTTTCTGCAATATTATCTACCACTTCTAGAGTATGCCAAAAATTATCCTTGTGCTTCTGGCCTTCAATTTCATCTATGCCTTCCAGAGCCGTCAATTCGGGCATAATGATATGGAGTAATCCGGTTTTATGTAATAGCGAAAAGCCTTTTGAAGGTTTTTCCGCCAGCATTATTTTATGCAGCTCGTCGGTAATTCTTTCTTTGGAAATTATCTTGATGCGTTTCTTGTTCCTGCTAATTGCATCTAAAGATTCTTTCTCGATCTTAAAATTTAGCTGCGTTGCAAACCGGATAGCCCGAAGCATTCGCAAGGGATCATCAGAATAAGTAATATCGGGATCCAGCGGGGTTTTGATGATCTTCGAATTTAGATCTTCAATCCCATCAAAAGGATCTAAAAGATTTCCGAAGTTATCTTCATTCAAACCAAGCGCCAGCGCATTTATGGTGAAATCGCGACGATTTTGGTCGTCTTCCAAACTTCCGTCTTCTACAATGGGTTTGCGACTGTCTTTTTGATAGCTTTCTTTACGCGCACCTACAAACTCGATTTCCATATCATAAGCACGCAGCATTGCCGTACCATAATTTTTGAAAACCTGGACCTTGGGTTTGTGCGGAAGTATTTCGGCAACTTTTTTCGCAAGTTCAATGCCGCTTCCTACCGCAACAATATCAATATCTTTAGGTTCTCCTCGCTGTAAAATATGATCGCGAACAAAGCCTCCAATAACATAGCTTTCAAGTTTTATTTCTTCCGAGGCCTGGGTGATGACCCTGAATATATTGTGGGATAAAGCGCCTTTATAATTCTTCACTATTGTAATTTCTTTTGAAACCTAAGCTTTTAGAACCTGGCTTCATTGCTAAACACATTATAAGAAACTAGAAATTTAAACGTCATCCTGAACTTGTTTCAGGATCTAATTTGATAATTCTAAGATCTTAGAAGCTGAAACAAGTTCAGCTTGACGTAAAAAAGTTTTCGACGAACTCATCAATAAACTTTTCGTTATTATTTCCTAATCACTTTTACCTTACCATCGTTACTTAATTTAATGATGGCGGAGGGTTTAGCCGATTTTTTATTTTTTTGCAAATTTACTACATAGTCCACACCTTCTAAAATTTCGGGGCTGATTTCAGCGAAGGAACCGGGTGTTTTTTCACCACTAATGTTTGCCGAGGTAGAAACGATTGGTTTCCGAAATCTTTTTGCCAAATCATTGCTGAATTTATCCTTGGAAACTCTAATTGCCAAAGAATTATCATCGGCGATTAAATTTTCAGCTACGCGAATTGGATCGTCGTAAATAATTGTAGTAGGTTTTTTCGCAAATTTGAGAATATCGTAAGCTACTTCCGGTACATCTTCTACAAATTGATTCAGCATTTTATAGTCTGAAACCAGGCAAATTAATGCCTGACTTTCCTGTCGTTTTTTAAGTGTATATACTTTTTCTACCGCTTCAGCATTGGTAGCATCACAGCCAATTCCCCAAACCGTATCGGTAGGGTAGAGTATAAGTCCGCCACGTTTTAGGGTTGCCAGGGCGTTTTGCATTTCGGTTTTAATATCTTCCATTAAGGACGTTTTTGTATTCTTGTAGTGTTTGTTGAGCCATTTGTTTTGTGGTAAAATTTTCTACCAGTTTTTTATGACCATTTTCAGTAAATCGAGAAATTAGCGCATTATTTTCCTGCAAAAATAGCAAGAGTTCGGCTAATTTTTCAGCGTCTTTAGCATCGGCTAAAAGACCATTTTCCATATGGGTCACAATTTCGGGAATTCCGCCCACATTTGTGGAGATAACTGGAGTTTTATGATAGAAAGCTTCATAGATCACGTTAGGAACTCCTTCAGAAATTGAGGTGAGCATCAAAAAATCTAATTGAGGGATTATTGTTGATGCATTTTCTTTAAAGCCCAAAAAACTAATATGTGATTCTAATTTTTTTGTCTTTAAGAGTTTAAGAAAGGTTGAGGTTTCAGGAGTGAATTGTCCAACTTGAACAAAATGAAATTTTAAACTTTTCTGCTGCTTAAGTGTCTTTTCAGCAGTTTCAATAAAAACAGTGAGATCTTTAGCGGGAATATGATTTCCAATATTTCCAACAATTATAACATCTTCGGGCAGTGAAAGTTCTTTTCGAAGTTTAAATTCAGCCGAAAGCTGGTTTTGCTTTCTAATTGAAATCCCATGATAGATCGTTTTTAAACGATTTGATCTTTAATTTTTTCCGCAGCTATTTCCCTGGTTTTTTTCGAAACACACAGAATACGTTTAAGTTTTGGATAGTTGTATTTATAAAGTGTTTGCTCTCTATTTTTAATAGGAAAAGAGGTTTTTTTGCTAAAAACCATTAGCGGTAAATTATAAAACTTATCTGCTAAAACCACTAGCGAAAGCGCTTTGGGATCGTGAATATGAATAAGATCTATACGTTCTTCTTTGCAAATTTTCACGATTTTTAAACTATACCGAAGATCAAAATTAAAACTAAGCGGTGCTGTTTTGAAGTTTAAGTCAGTATGTTTTAATTTTTTATGAAATAGACCATTTTTTACGCAAAGAATAAGATTTTCTACTTCGGGAAAATCACTTTTGAATTCTTCACACAGCAATTCGATTTGGTTTTCGCCGCCTCCCCAACTTTTTACTGCCGATAAATGAAGGATTTTCATTAGGTCTTTCTCTTTATTCGTTGATGCAATAGTTATATTTGCAAATTACTATAAACCTAAGTTTTTGATTAAGCAATCTCTAATGCGATCGCAAAAATAGTAATTTACACTGCGATATTTGGGTATTTTGCTGGTCTAATTCCGCGTCTGGAATTTCTCAATAAAAACTTTAATTTTATAAGTTGATGAAGATATTCATTTCAAAATATCATAAGTTATCTAAAAAGAATATTGAAGAAATTCTGTTGAATTTCAATTCGATTGGCCAATCTTTTTTTGCCGGAAAAAAGCACCGCAGGAATCACATTAAGGTGGTTGAAAAAGAAGGTATGAAATTCAATATTAAATCTTTTAAACAACCTAATTACATCAACAGGTATGTCTATGTGCTTTTTAGAGAATCTAAAGCTGAGCGCTCGTTTAAATTTGCAGAAAAACTGATTAAGAAAGGAATAGGAACACCTAAACCTATCGCTTTTGCTGAAGAGACCAGTAAAGGTGCGCTTACTAAAAGTTTTTATATAAGCGAACATTTAGATTATGATCTTACTTTCAGAGATCTGGATTTGGCTATCCCTGGGCACGAAGATATTTTGCGCGCTTTCACCCGGTTTACTTTTAAGCTGCACGAAAATAATATAGAATTTTTAGACCATAGTCCGGGCAATACTTTGATTCAGCTTAATAACGGCGATTACCAATTCTACCTGGTAGATTTAAACAGGATGAATTTTAAACCTCTTAATTTTCCCGAGCGGATGAAAAATTTTGCCCGGTTAACTCCGGATAGGGAAATTATTAAAATTATGGCTGAAGAATATGCAGAAGTCATGAAATAGAATCTGAAGCCGAAGTGTTTAAAAAAATGTGGTTTTACGTCACATTCTTTTTTCGTTAATCGTGGTAAGAACCGAAAACTGAAGCAAAAATTTAAAAACCTTTTGGGCATTAAATAACCAGATATGAATTTAAAAGCTCTTAATTTTTCAGATCGAAGGAAAAATTTCTCGCGGTTTACATAGTGTAAAGAGGTAATTAGAGTTATTGTCACTGGATAAGCGAAGTGAATGGTACACAAACGAAGACGAAAAAAGCATTTAAGCAAAAATTCAAAATATAAAGATTCATTTACAATGTGCAATTATGTTTCAACATTATATCCTTACACGTTTTAATTTGCGGGCTGATGATTGGACTATTACAAAAAATAACGAAAAAGTACTAACTGATGAATGGTTAGAAGAACGTTTTGATTTATTCGAAAATTACTGTTTTACCTCGGTAAAAAATCAAACCAATCAAAACTTTAAATGGTTAGTTTTCTTTGATATTAATACCCCTGAAGTTTATAAGCAAAAAGTAGAAAACTATAGAAAAACTTACGAGAATTTCATTCCATTTTTTATTGATGGAATGGATAATTTTTTACCAGAGATAGTAAATAATATTAATAAACTCGATTCTAAGGAATATATAATTACATCCCGTCTTGATAACGACGATTGTATTCACGAGAATTATACCAGGGTTGTACAAAGTTATTTTAATTATCAAGATCACCAGGCCCTTGATATAATTGATGGATATACATTAGAAACGGGAAAAAGCACGCGTTTAGGTGTGTTAACGAAATTGAATAACCCTTTTATTAGCCTTATAGAAAAGAAGGATAATTTTAAAACGGTTTGGTTTCGAACACGTCATGGTTCCTGGAAATATGAAAAAAACATGACCAGAATTAGAAACCAAAGACTCTGGTTAAGTATTATTCATTTTAAAAATAAAGTGAATAGATTCTCGGGGTACGGAAAAGTAGACCCTAAAAAACTTTATGAATTCCATATTTCAACAGAACGAACAGCTGAAATAATAGATCGTTTAGTGAGCTTTAATTCCTGGAGATTTTTGAGCTTTAAAAACAGGGTCAAGTTAAAAAGTAAACTATATTATAAAGATTTTAAAGCCTTTATTGGAGTTTATAAAAAATAGGATGAAAAGGTTTACCAGGAGTTTTGCTTTTTTTAGATTTTATAAACCTCAAATTTATTCCAAATCTAAATTTTTAAAAAGTCGGTGGTTTGCTTTAGGTTTTTAGTGTGGAGAACCCCAGGTTTTTTCTCACTTTGAGTTTTCTACTTTATAAGATCAAGAATATCTTAGTTTTCACTTAATCTTTTTTCTATCCAATCTAATATATAATCTAATATCTCATCATCTGCCATATCCAGGGTTTGAAAAGTGAGGAAAAGTTTTTTCTGTTTTTTTTCAAACCATTTCAACTTTAACTTAGTCGACGATAAGTTTTTATAAGATCGGAAGTATGTTAATTGCGAATAATTCCGGTAATGATAAGTATTATTTTTAATCTCCAGGTGCTCCGATAAGGAAGAGAGAAGAAATTGATTTTGATTTCTAAATCTGTGTTGTATATTCTCTCTAAGTAAAGAATCTTCTTTGAAAAAGTTTGTTAGAGTTGACTTTCTCACACTAACTGGCGTGTGAAAACGTCTAACATATTTATCCATTCCAGCCAATTGGGCGCTATTTTGCTGTAATTTCTTGAAACTAATTTTATCTTTTTTTATAGGGACATCCAAAAAACTCAAAATTTCGTGATAAGATTTTCGTAACTTTTTATCTTCATTGAACGCTTGCCATTTGCCTCTTACTATTGGTTCTCCATTAATAAAGAAATCATTAACAGATACTTCTTTCATTACAAAAGTATCGTCATTAAAAATAATAAAATGCTCAGATAGGTTAGGTATTTTAAACAACATAGAAATAATAGAGCAAGAGTTGAAGGTGGGTAGATATTCTTCAAATCCCCTAAAAATAATTTTATGATCTACCAGTTCTAAGTTCATACCTTTCTTTTGAGCTAATGATTTTAGTGAATCAAAAGATTCAGGCGATTGATTATCGGTTACTAAAAAAATATTCTTAATGAAGGGCGCGAACTTGATTATAGATTTGATCGCAATATCAATTTCTCCAATTGAATTGTATCGTTTAAGATGATTTTCAGAAGAGAAATTTATTTTTGATTCAGAATGAGCATTTATTTTTTTCTGCCAATTTTTATCGTTTCCATCCACCCAGGTTATAACGGCATCTACTTGAATATTTTCTAAAGGTTCTGTCATTCGATATAAGTTTAACCCGGGAATTCAGGGCTTTAATTTGGATAATTTATTAAAAAATAAGGAATAGTATTAGGTTTTTTATTTAAAACCCCTAGATACTCCCTCAAATAAAAAGTGGGAACAAATTTAAAAGATTAAAATCATTTCTACATTTAAATATTGAAAATCACAAATTAGTTTTCGGAATTCAATTGTTGGAGGTTTCTGAATATGATCTGAGTGGATAAAAACCAAGTTTTTTTCTCACCTTTAATTTCCTAATTAAATTAAGGGGTTTCTTTTTCAAATAAGATCTATCACTATTAAAAAAATCGATACAACTATTAATTACACGCTGGCTTGAATTACCATCATAGTAGGGGTGAGTAACATCAATATAATTCTGAATTGCTTCCATAATAGATTGTGGTCTGGCTAAAGCTTTTGAAAGGGCATGCTCAATTTCATTAACTTCGGTAATATCAATAAGATGTTCTCCGGGCTTATTGTTTTTAAAAGTTACCACAGGTTTCTTTTGAAGTATGAACTCGGTGATTGCAGAAGTTGTATCAGAAAACATAATATCTGCCTGTTTGAAGAGCGGTATTATATCTGTGGTATCATAATAAGTTAAGTTTTCATTCTGCATAGCCTTGAAAATTTCGATCTTATCCTTAGTCAATTTTGGATGTAAAACGACCTTGAATTCCCACTTTCCTACTTTGGATAATCGTTTAATTTCATTTATGACTTCTTCTACATATGTCAGACTATATTTGGGCGAAAAGGTCGAAGAAATCAATATCACAGGTTTTTCGGTAGAATTTTTCTCTATAGGAAACAAAGGATCTACCTTAGACCAACCTGTTTCTATTACCTCAAAATGTTTGTGTTTTTTTTGTAATTTCTTGAATGGTTCCGTAGTAGAGGGTCCTTGAGTGCAGTAAAGGTCAAAGAATCCTCTAATCCTAAAATGTCCTTTTTTGAAACTATGCTTATTAGCCAGAAAACCATGAAAAATCTGTACTTTAATTCCAGGAATAAAATCTGCAATGCTATCTGTTATACTCAAAATAATATGAGGTTTATAAGCCATAACTGATTGAATATCTGCTAAAACAGCTTTGTCTTCACTGAATTTTTTTTGGGTTTCTGGTTCATCAGCAAACCATTTTACTTCGTAACCTCGCTTTTTAATTTCCTTTTCCAAAGGTTCTCCAATTGGAAATGCATAGGTGTAGCTGATGTAAATTAGAAACCGGTAGTTCATATTTCAAGGTTTTTTAAAAACTCATTTAATTTCAATTTAATGAGTTCAGGGTTTAGTTTCTGGTAGAGTTCGGCATTCTTTTGTTTACTAAACTTAGGTGGGCAACTTTTAAAAAGATGAGGCTGAAAGTCTTCAAGATGAACCGAAACGTGTTTCTCGTCATCTTCGTAGATCGCCCAGTAATTCTTCTTTACAATAGGAGAGTGAATGGAAAAAGTAGGTAATTCCAATGCTTTCATAATATTTGCTGCTCCACCTTCATTACCAAAATAAAGGTCACAATTAGCAGCATTAAGGATAAAGCCTTTTAGAGAATTTTCGTAAATATTCAGGAAAATTCGAGATTGGGTCTCGGGATTACACTGGTTATAAATATTCTGCGCTTCAGCGGTTTGCCAGGGTAAATAATTAAAAAGTATTTGAGCGGTTGGCACCTGATTTATCAACTCGTCCAAAAGGCAGGACATATAATTCCCGGGATAGGATTTCATACTGGAGCTCCCTAATACGCCGCACATAATTACCGGTTGGTTTAAATTAACGCCTTGTCTTTGAAGTTTATTTCTGAAGACTTCTTTTTCTTCCGAAGAAATATAAATTTTAGGTTTTAGCTCTTTAGGAAAATCCTGATCAAGCCCTTTTAAAACCTGCATTCTGTTTTCTACAGCCAGACCTGCGTGGGTTTCCGGGTTCTCTTTGTAGGTGAAAGTTTGTGTATAAAATGGACGCGTATAATTTTTCTGAAAACCAAGTCTTACTCGTGCGCCGGAGTAGCTGGCTATAATGCCCGAACTTATTTTAGAGTAGATATCAATTATTTCAGAATAAGATTCCCCGCGGATAAAATTCAAAAATTTCAGGAATTTTACGGGATCTTTTCCAATCTTCGGAGCGTATTCAATAACCTTATCTATAAAAGGATTATTTTCTACTACTGGCTTAGTATGCGGATAAATTAAATAATGTAATTCAGCTTCCGGATATTTCTTCCGAAGGGCTTCAAATAAGATTGAGGATGTAAGCACATCCCCAACCATTTTTTGCTGAATTATAAGTATTTTCATCTGCGATTCTACTGTTAGCTTTCCTATAGCTAAAATTACACCGCTACATTGTATTCGCGTAATGCATCATTTAAAGAAGTCTTTTTATTGGTAGACTCTTTACGCTTTCCAATAATTAATGCGCAGGGAACATTGTATTCTCCGGCAGGGAATTTCTTGGTATAACTTCCTGGAATTACTACCGATCTTGCCGGTACAATTCCTTTCATTTCTTTAGGTTCGTCTCCGGTAACATCTATAATTTTGGTGGAAGCGGTAAGCACCACATTAGCGCCTAACACAGCCTCTTTTTCAACTTTAACGCCTTCAACCACAATACTTCTTGATCCAAGAAATGCGTTATCTTCAATAATTACAGGAGAAGCTTGTAAAGGTTCTAAAACCCCGCCAATTCCTACTCCGCCACTAAGGTGAACGTTTTTACCAATTTGCGCACAGCTTCCTACTGTGGCCCAGGTATCAACCATAGTGCCTTCATCTACATAGGCGCCAATATTCACATAGCTTGGCATCATAATTACTCCGCTGGAGATATAGGCTCCGTGCCTCGCTACTGCATTTGGAACCACACGAATTCCTTTTTCTTTATAACCTTTTTTCAACGGAATTTTATCGTGATATTCAAAGATTCCCGCTTCTAAAGTTTCCATTTGCTGGATAGGGAAATAAAGTACCACGCCTTTTTTTACCCATTCATTTACCTTCCAGCCATTCTCGGTAGGCTCTGCGGTTCTTAATTTTCCGGCGTCCAAAAGCGAAATAACCTCGCGAATGGCTTTTATGGTTTCTGTATCTTTTAGTAAATCCCGGTTCTCCCAGGCTTCATTGATCTTAGCTTCTAAATGATCCATTTTTCTTGATTTTTAGCAAATATAAGAGCTTAAGCCTAATTTTTGGTTCTAAAGCAATATAAACCTTACCTTTGCGCAAATTTTGAAGATGGCACGAATTATGGCACTTGATTTTGGGACAAAACGCACCGGTATTGCCGTTAGCGATGAGCTCAAAATGATTGCCTCAGGATTAACTACCGTTAAAACACCAGAGCTTCTGGATTTTCTTGAAAAATATTTTAAAGAAGAAAACGTTGAATTGGTGCTGGTAGGAGAACCTAAGCAAAAAGACGATACGGCTTCTGCAGTTGAAGTCTATATCCTGCAATTTTTAAAAATTTTTATTAAAAAGTTTCCTGAAATGCCACTTAAAAGGATAGATGAAAGATTCACCTCAAAAATGGCTTTTCAGTCTATGATAGACAGCGGACTTAAAAAGAAGAAACGCAGAGATAAAGCGCTTATAGATGAAATTAGTGCAACAATTATATCTGCAATCTTATTTATACGAGTAGCCATAAAATGTATAATATATATTGAATAATGTATAATTTCAGTTGTTTGAAATCATGAAAACTGACTTAATTAAACGTTCCAATGTTTTTGCGCATAAATGTGTGAAACTAGCAATAAATCTTCCAAAAAATAAATTAGGAAGCCATATTGAGGGTCAGTTAATTAGATGTAGTACTTCTGTTGCAGCGAATTACAGGGCCGCATGTTTAGGGCAATCAAAAAAAGCTTTTATTTCAAAATTAGGAATAGTAATTGAAGAAGCTGATGAATGTATTTTCTGGATAGAATTTGCGAAGGATGAAGATCTGCTAAATGAGAAAGATTCAAAAGAATTGATAATTGAAGCTAAAGAGTTGACATCGATCTTTATCGCGTCTAGGATCACGGCGGTAAGAAACCAAAATTCCGGGAAATGATATTATAAATTATTCATTATAAAATATAAATTCTAAGAAGAATGATTTTACCAATTGTAGCCTACGGGGATCCGGTTTTACGAAAAAAATGTAAAGAAATTCCGGAAGATTATCCAAAACTGGATGAATTGATAGAAAATATGTGGGAAACCATGTATAATGCTTTTGGCGTTGGTTTAGCCGCGCCACAAATTGGCCGTCCAATTCGGTTGTTCCTTGTAGATTCGAGTCCGTTTGCAGAGGATGAGGAGTTAGAATTACAGGAGCGGGAAGAACTTAAAAAACTAAAAAGAGTTTTTATCAACCCAACTATTGTTGAAGAAGAAGGAGAAGAGTGGGCTTTTAACGAAGGCTGTTTAAGTATTCCTGAAATTAGGGAAGACGTTTTTAGAAAGCCAAAAATCGTTATAGAATACCAGGATGAAAACTTTAAAGAACATCGGGAAACTTTTACCGGTTTAGCCGCCAGGGTTATTCAGCACGAATACGATCATATTGAAGGAATTTTATTTACCGATAAACTTTCCAGCTTAAAGAAGCGTTTACTTAAAGGTAAACTCGCCGGCATTTCAAAAGGGAAAATAAAGATCGATTATAAAATGCGTTTTCCTGAAATGAAAAAAGGGCGTTAATCACTTTGATAATTAGTTCTGGCAGCTGATATTTGCCAGCCTAAAAATCAAAAACCTCGCAAAGGTCTACGAGGCACAAATTAGAAAACTATTTTATAATTCCGAGCTAAGACTCGGGGAATAAAACCCTCACTGAGGAAATAAAAACATACTATGGGATTAGATAAAATATTAGCGATTTCGGGAAAACCCGGTTTATACGAACTAACCGCTCAAAGCCGCGGCGGATTTATTGTAAAATCAATTCCTGACGGAAAAAAAATGGCCGTGAATATTCGCCATAATGTAAGTTTGTTAAGCGAAATCGCCATCTATACATATACCGAAGAAGTTCCGCTTGCGGAAATCTTTGAAAAGATGAAAGAAAAGGAAAATGGAGGAGAAGCGATTAGTCACAAATCTAATAAAGCTGAATTGGAGAAGTATTTCGCCGAAGTTTTGCCAGATTATGATGTAGATCGTGTTTATGCCAGCGATATGAAAAAGATCTTTCAATGGTATAACCTGCTAATTAAAAACGGAATTACAGATTTTGCCGCTACAGAAGAAGAAAAGCCGGCAGATAAGGATAATTCAGGCGAAGAAGAATAGACGAACTATATTCCCACTCGTCATTGCGAGGAACGAAGCAATCTTATTAGTGATTTTTCATCGCTATGACATTCAAAAAACCTCACAGGTTAAGAATCTGTGAGGTTTTTTAATGCCTTAAAATTCCGTTTTCTGGGATTACATTAAAGTTGATTTAGTGTTCGTGGCAGAAAACCCCATAAGTTTTTTATAATTTTGAGTTCCCCTTCGGTGCTGTCCCGAATTTATTTCGGGAGGTTAGGGGGCTTTTAATCCAAAACCCCTAAAAACTTCAATCCAAAGATAAACGCGCCTTCCCGCTGGCCATCCATATTGGAAACTACGTAATCTAACCTTAGTAATCTGTATTTTCCAAAACCGAGATTATCAATTCCCACCGAATATTCAGAATAAGGTTTTTGGTCTTCGGTATATAGCGCATGGGCCCCAATTACCAAATTGTAATTCAGTTGATTTAAAAATGGGATTTTTCCTAAAATCCAACCTTTAAAATCGTGTTCGGCGTGAGCTTCAGCATAAGTTTTATTAGTGCTCATCGCATAATAGGGCAGGAGGTTGAATCTGGATAAATTGCTAAATCCATTATTTACCCGGGTTTGATTGCCAATAAAGTGACGGTAGTCTAGAAAGGCCATTTCATCAGCATTTAAAAAAGTTCCGCCGTTTAAGTTATAACCAAATTCCCCTTTATTGCCCAGTTTAAAGCTTTGCGTTACCGAGGCTTTAAATTGATCGAAATTATATTCTTCTATACTGGCACCAAAACCTTTCTGGTAACTTAAATATAGCGTAGGATATTTTTCATTATTAATATTGAATTTTCCGCTTGGATAGCTCATATATTTTTGTCCGAATCTTATTCTGGTAGTAAGATTCAGTTTGAAAATATCGTGTTCTCTGAATAAAATGGTGCCAAAATGTTGAGGATCTATTGGATTGTTGGAAGTGTATTCTACACCTTCATTATCAATAATTACCTGGTCGGTATTGTTAAATAGCGGATTTCTGTTTTCATAACTCAAATCTCCGAAGAAATAGAGGCCGTTAGAAATTTCCTGCTGGTACGCAATTTCGGCAAAAGAACGTTCGTAAAGTTTGAGGTAATTGCGTTCAAAGAATATGGTAGTAATATCGTTTAATCGCTCAGAGATGGGCGTTCTATCGTTTATTTGTGCGGTTTCTATTCCGCCGGAAATTTTTAAAACCGGTCTGCTGGAATTATTAAATTGTTTCTGAAATCCTCCTTTTATTCTAAAACGCTCATCGCTAAAACCATAATTAAGCGTGGAATATAAACGCCAGAATTTCCCGGAGTTCTCGTCTTCAGCGTCATTCTGTCTATAAGAAATTGTGCTAGAAGTATTCCAGCCCTGCACGGTATTAAAATGCGTGCCCATTAGCGGAGAACTTATATTAAAATACCTGTCTTTAAAGGAATCCTGCCAGGAATAACCAAAAACTGGAGCGGTTAAATTGAATTTATTTCGCACCGCATCAATAGAGTCTTTGTAAGGCCTGGAATTTCTTAGGGTTTGAATACTGTCCTTTTTTACATAATCGTTAATTTCCTCATCGGTTAGTGGCACCGGTCGCAACTTTTGCCAGTAAGTGGAATCTTTTTTATTGGCTGCTTCTGCAAAAGACATAATCTCACTGCCAAAACTGTTTTTGTTGAATTCAGGTTCAAAATCGTAATTGCTGTAAACCGCGGTAAACCGCCCATCTCCGGAAATTCCAAACATCGCAAATTGAAAATCTACGGTTTGTGAAATTTGAATATAAAAACCATTTTCTTCTGAAAACCGGTAATTCTGTTTAAAATCTAAAGTTTCAATCGGCGGTACCTGAATGGCCTGGCCGGTAGTTTGTAGTTCTACACCAAAAATTTGCCACAGGTCTTCCACGATATAAATATGTCCTGAAAAAACACGGTCTTTTTCCCGCTTCGGACTCACCTTAATTTTGTTGATGAGGTTTCCGTTTTCATCGTAAAAAGTTCCGGCTAACTTATAATCGTAGTAATTAAAAGCGTACTCGGCAATTGGCGAAACCATTTCGCTATTAATCTCGATAGTATTTTCGTAAAATGAGAAATAAGATTCCTGGGCCGAGTTTAAACTAAAACCATTATCGTCACCGCTCACTTTAGAGGCAATGATCTTTTCTTTAAAATCGTCTGGCCTTTTATAAGAAATTTCAGAAATAGTTTCGCTTAAATAAACGATCCCGCTTCGGGTAGAATCCAGGCCACCGCCAAGATCGCCAATTTCCTGTCCCAGTATTTTCTCCGGAGCATTTTTAATTCGCCATAATCCGCGGGAATAATAATCTGCGGTATAGGCCTCTAATTTTTCGGCATTTCGCTTTCTAAAATCAATGGCTTTTCTAATAATGGCATTTGCAGGATTCTCTCCAGAAGAAATATTTACTTCGTCTAAACTGGTGGTTTCCGGTTTCAGACTTATGTCTAGTTGATATGGGAATTCTTCAATAGAAACAGTCTTCTTTTGTGTTTGATAACCCAAAAATTGAAACACCAGATCATAATCTCCCGGATCGTTTATTTTTAGTTCGTAAATACCATTTTCATTAGATGTGGTTCCAAATTTTCCGTTTTCCGTATAAATATTTACGTAAGGAAGTATCTTATTTTCGGTGTCGGTAACTTTGCCGGTAATTTGCGCGGTTAAATTAAATGATGAAAGAATAAGAAAAATGATGATAATTTTTTGATGCATGATGATGAATGAATTTAAAAAAGTGGAAAAATAAGTAAAATAGTTATGGTTCGTTGATTTAAATGTGTTCTGAATTTATAGTTTTTTCTTCGTAAATAATCCCAATAACCCAAATGCAGGTCCAATGGCAAGCAGGCTTAAACTATATACAGGTTCTAATTGATACAAATAATTGATTAACTGAAGGCTTACAATGGTAATGGCAAAGCCTATTGAATTTACAATAGTGAGTGCTGTTCCTTTAATTTCTGGGGGAGCATTTCCGGCAACCAGGGTAGAGAATAGGGGTGAATCTGCTACAACCACAACTCCCCAAAAACATAAAAAAGTAATAAGAACAGGTGTTGAAGCTTGCAGGAAAATAAAAGGAAAGGCGATGCAGCATATTCCTGATAAAAACAAAGCTGTAGTCGCGGTTTTTTTTACTCCTAAAACTTCTGAAATATAACCTCCCAATACGCAGGAAACTCCACCGATACCAATGATAAGAAATGACCAGAATGAAACATCAAAATCGCCATTGGGAAAAGAGAATTTATAAGCGGCCAAAATAATAGGTACAAAAGCCCAAAAAGTATAGAGTTCCCACATATGGCCAAAATATCCAAAAGCTGCGCTGCGTAGTTTTTTATTAGAGAAAACACTGAAAACTGCATCAATCTTAAACTTGCCTTTTGCTTTTCTAAAAGGACCATTGGGAACAAATAAGAAGATTAGAAGTCCGCCTAAAAATGCGAACAGGGAAGTCGCTATAATTACCCAACGCCAGGGGAGGTTTTCGGTGCCAGTAAAAGTCTTTAAAAAATGGGGAAAAGCAGTTCCTAAAACAAGTGCGCCTACCAGGTATCCAAGTGATTTTCCCAGACCTTTATCGTAATAATCGGCGGCGAGTTTCATTCCTACGGGATAAATTCCGGCTAAAGAAAATCCGGTGAGGAAGCGCAGTAGGAGTAAAGTATTTAAATTGTTGTTTTCGAGAATGATTCCGAGGTTAAAGATCGCGCCAAAAACTGCAGAAATAAAAAAGAGTTTTGAGGGGGAGAACCTATCGGCCAGGCTTAAGAAAGCGAAAATGAGTGTGCCTAAAATAAAACCAAACTGAACCGCAGAGGTTAAATGCCCTAGCGCTTCTTCATTCAAATTAAAGTTGAGGTAAAGCTCTGGCATTACCGCATTCCCGGCGAACCAAAGCGAGGTGCAGCAAAACTGTGAAAAAACAATTAGGGGTAAAATTTGTTTTGCCGGCTTCATCCAGGATTTAGTTGTACTCTTTTTTAATCCTGTCTAATTTTCGTTTGCTTTCCCTGTCTTTTATAGTTTCCCGTTTATCGTAGAGCTTTTTACCTTTTGCGAGTGCAATTTGCATTTTCGCAAGTCCGCGATCGTTAATAAAAACGCGCAGTGGGATAATGGTAAGTCCGGAGTTCTTAACTTCTTTTTCTAATTTTCTCAATTCGCGGCGTTGCAATAATAACTTACGCTCACTCTTTGGATTATGATTAAAATGTGTGGCATGAGAATATTCTTCTACATGCATATTGATCACGAAAAGTTCGTTATTCTGAAACTCGCAAAAGCTTTCAGCAATAGAAGCTTTTCCCTGCCTTATTGCTTTAATCTCTGTACCCGCCAGTTTAATTCCTGCCACATATTTATCAAGAATTTCGTACTCAAATCTTGCCTTGCGGTTCTTTATATTTATGGTGTTGGTATTCTTCTTCATAATCAACAAAAATAGGAAGCATTATAGTAACTAACCTTGTATTTACAAAATTCGTAACACTTTAAACAGAAATTTTTCAGTATTAGCTTCACTATTCCCTGGTAAAACGCTGCTGTACTCTTTCTTCTTCGCCGTCTTCATCAAAATCTTCCATACCTTCTACAAGAAGTACATTAGCATTTAGTGTGGCAATATCCAAAACAACCGTTTCGCTGTCAGTTAAGGTAAGGGAAATGGTGTTTTCGGTTGCTGTATATGTTCCTTCGGCATCAACATCTTCTTCACAACCCCAAATATCAACTTGCTGATAAGTACCATCTTCGTTAAATTCAACATAATCCTTGCCGCATTCTTCGTGATCATTATAAGGTATTTCCTCGCCTTCTACGATCATTGCGTCAATATACCAGATGCCCAGTAATTCTTCATTGATCTGTTGCGTGTCATCAGGGGAATCATCCTCTACCTCACAAGCGGTAAATAATCCAAAGCTTAAAAAGGCTAAAAGTAAAAATCGAGTTTTCATAGGTGTATTTGGTTTGAAGCTGCAAAATAGTAAAATGGGATTAAAATATAGTACACAATTTCGGAGTAGGCTCAATAAGCATTAGTATTGGAAAATATAATTTCTATACAAGCCTGGGGCATTTAATCTCGATTATCGAGTAAATCTCAGGCTTACTTGTATATGTAAACTATGTTAGGTGTCTTTTTAGCATTTTAACTACCTTTGCTGCCTTCAAATACTTATAATTTTACGGATGAAAAAGTACGTTTTAGGGCTTCTTATTATTGCATTAACCTATGCTTGTAATACCAAACAGGAAACTGCACAGCAAATTATTGATAAAGCCATTGCTAAGGCTGGTGGGGAACGTTATAAAAATGCTGAAATTAGTTTTGACTTCAGAAAGGGGACCTACAAAAGTCAGCGTGAAGGTGGAGATTTTGAATTAGAGCGTATTATGCCCGATTCTACCGGAACCCAATATCGCGATGTTGTAAATAATGATGGCTTTACCAGGTTTTATAAAGATACAGTAGTAAAACTTTCAGATTCTATGGAAACTGTCTATGCTAACTCGGTGAATTCAGTTCACTATTTTGTACAGCTGCCTTTCGGTTTAAATGATGATGCTGTAAATAAAGAATTGATAGGGAAAGACACTATTAATAATAAAGAATACTATGAAATAAAAGTCACTTTTGATGCTGAGGGTGGTGGCGAAGATCACGAAGATGTGTATATGTATTGGATCAATACCCAAAATTATCATGTAGATTATCTTGCTTATAGTTTTGAAATTAATGAAGGCGGATTGCGTTTTAGAAAAGCCTATAATCCACGAACTATAGAAGGAATTCGCTTTGTAGATTACGAAAATTATAAAACCGACGACTTGAGTACTCCATTAAGTGAATTGGACGATCTATACGAAGCCCGGCAGCTGGAGTTACTCTCTAAAATAGAAAATAAGAATATAGAGGTTAAGCTTTTAGAATAAAAAACCGTTGAAAATTCTTACTTTATTGTGTTAATTCTTCATAATTAACGCGTTGTTTTAAAAGCTTTAACAGCGCCTTAGCCCTTATTCTTTAGTACACTTCATAACTTTAAAATTCCAAAAAAAAATAGTTATGAAAGAGAAAACACTAAAGACCATTAATCCCGCTACGGGAAAAGAATTAAAAACATACAATTATTTTTCAGATCAGGAGGCTAAAGATGCTGTGGAAGATTGTCACGAGGCATTTTTAAAATGGCGTCAAAAATCTCCTAAACAAAGAGCTGAAGTAATAAAAGCCATTGGAGAAAAAATAACCGAGCACAAGGATGAATTGGTGAAGTTAATGACTTCTGAAATGGGTAAACTCCTGAAGCAAGGTGAACAGGAAGTTGACCTTTGTGCGGGTATTTGTGAATGGACGGCGGCAAACGGTCCAGATAATTTAAAAGATGAAGAACGTGAATTGCCAGATGGCGGTCGCGGAATAGTTACCTATTCACCACTTGGAGTAATCTACGGAATCCAACCCTGGAATTTCCCTGCTTACCAGGTTATTCGTTACGCTATTGCCAATCTTATGGCTGGTAACGGAGTCTTGTTAAAACACGCTGAAAGTGTTACCGGTTCTGGTTTGCTAATCGAGAAAATATTTAATGAAGCAGGTTTACCAAAAAATCTTTTTAAGGTTATTTTGATAGATCATGATCAGTCAGATGCTATAATTGAACATGACCTGGTGCGTGGTGTTACCCTAACCGGAAGCCCAGGTGCAGGAAAAATTATTGGTGAAAAAGCCGGAGCAAACCTTAAAGAAAACGGTATTGGAACTTGGTTCTAATGACGGTTATATGGTGTTGGAAGATGCAGATGTAAAAAAAGCTGTGAAATGGTGTGTACAGGGAAGAGTTTATAACAATGGTGAAACCTGTGTTGCAGCCAAGCGTTTTATTGTAGTAGATAAAGTATACGAGCAATTTAAAGAAGCTTTTGTTGAAGAAATGAAGAGCTTAAAAGCTGGAGATCCAACGAGCGAAGACAGTGATTTAGGGCCAATGGCTCGAAAAGACCTGCGAGAGGAACTTCATGGGCAGGTAGAAGATAGCGTTAAAAAAGGCGCGGCTGTCTTATGTGGAGGTAATATTCCAGATGGAGATGGTTACTACTATCCGGCGACAGTGCTGGCAAATGTAAAACCAGGACAACCCGCTTACGACGATGAGCTTTTTGGTCCCGTTGCTTCTTTAATTAAAGCCAAAGATGATGAAGATGCGATGCGAATTGCCAATGATAGCCGCTTCGGACTTGGAGGAGGAATTTTCTCTGAAGATGTAGATAAGGCGGTAGAACTGGCCAGTAAGCATTTTGATACCGGTATGGTATTCATCAATTCTTTTGGGCTTGCACAACCAAATATGCCTTTTGGTGGCGTTAAAAATTCAGGTTACGGCCGTGAACACGGTGGTTTCGGACTTAAAGAATTTGTAAACACCAAAGCGATAAATATCCTGAATGGATAATTAATGCGCAGGAATTTTTAAGTTTAAGAATTTCGATGATAAAAGTAAGAAAGCCCGGGAAAATTTTCCCCGGGCTTTTTTTATAGATCAGGTTGAATTAATCCGGCTGCAATAGTACGCGCAACCAGCTGAATAGTATTTTTTGAATCGGTTTTTTTAAGAATGTTTTTTCTATGTGTTCTTACCGTATGCGATGAAATAAAAAGCCGCTCTCCAATTTCCTCAGCGTTTAAACCTTCGGCTATTAATTTAGTGATTTCCAACTCTCGCTTTGAAAGTAGCCTGGCCATATTAGTGCCTGCAGAATGATTTTGCGGTTCAAACTTCCCATTTTCAGTACTAATATTTAAATAAGATTTTCCACCACGAATATTTAAAAATGAAACTTCCTCAACACTCTGATTGGTTAAATGACTTATATCTGTATGAATACTAAAAACGTGAATAAAGCGGCCTTCCGAATCCTGGGAAAGCGGCGTTGCCTGCTGCAGCATAACTTTGCGATTACCTTTGTAATCTTTAAGGACATAAGTATAAAGAACTTTGTAATTTTGAACCTTTTCGCGAGGTAAAAAATCAAGAAAGAAAGCTCTTATCACCTGTTCCTTTCGCTTAATTTTTTCAATTTCTTCAGGCAGTGCTAAATCTAAAATTTCCTGGAATTTCACCCCATCTTCCGGTATGCTGTCCTTTTTAATGAATTTACAAACGGAGTCAGAAATCATTTCAATTTCTAAACTTTGAAAATTTGCGATATAATAATAAGATTTCCCTGGCGCCATAAAATCGGCCATTCTTTTAAATTGAGCTGAATGCTCATATTTTTTAGTCTTTTTACATTCCTGGCTATAGGTTTCTTTCCAATAATTGGCAATAGAATTAAAGTCCGCACTCATAAAAGTCTATTTTTCAGCTATTACAATATATGAAAAAAATACCCTAAAAGCGGTATTGTTCTGTTATATAGTGATGTATAGCTTTGAAAAACTAATGATTTACTAATAATTTAACGATGAAGAATTTTTCGCCAATACTTCTTATGGCTTTCGCTTTATTGATCACATCAACTTCATTTGGTCAACAAACACAGGTAGAAAATGAATTTGAAAATGTAAGACCTTTTCGTATCGGGGTTAAATCAGGTATTCCAAATCTTATAAGTGCAAACGTAGAATATGTGCTTCCGCTACTGAATAGAAAATTTGCCATAAGTGCAGATTATTCTAAAATAAATATGGATAGCGGGGACTTTGGGTTTGATACTGAGGAAGGGGCGGAGATTATGGAACAGGAATTCGATTATTTTGAAGCAGGTATTAATTACTACTTTTTTAAACCGGGAAAAGGTTTATATGCCGGAATCAGTTATGCAAATTATGGTTTAAACGGAAACTTGCCTGATTTTGCAGAAAATGAAAACGGTGCCACCGGAGATGGTTATTTAGATTTTTCTAATAATTCAGTTAACATCAAAGCGGGGGCGAAGTGGGGTGGCTTCTTCTATTTTAGGCCAGAGGTAGGTTACGCTTTCAATCCTTTTCCTTCCAGTTTACCCATACGAGTGGAATATGAAGACGGTACTTCAGAAAATCAGGAATTAAATTTAGATGCCGATAGTGGTTTCCTTGATATGATCTATAAGGGATTAATTTATAATATTGGGATAGGATTTTCCTTTTAAGGGGGCGAATCAAACTATAATTATGTTTTATCCTTGTTTATTTAATCAAAATATAAAACCTGCGAAGTGCGGTCTCCATTAGGATGAATAGTTACTATAAAAAGACTTCCATATACGCTTTCATCTAAATCCTGGTATTTTTTCTTTCCTAGAATATAATTTACCCATTCCGGGTTAAGGTTGCTGTGGCCAACTACCAAAACCGTTTTGTTTTTTGTGTTTTCCTGAAAATCCTTATCGTTGAGTTTTTCAGTATCGTAGAATTTTATTTCTTTATTTTGATCTTCCGCAATTGGTTTCGCAGTATTTACGGTACGTTTATAATCTGAACTATAGATTAGATCAAAATCAATGTCTTTAAAGGTTTTGGTCCAGGCTTGCTGCGCGTTTTATGCCGGCTTCAGTTAATTCCGGATCTTTATTCGAGGTATCGGTGGTATCTTTTTCAGCATGACGAATAAAATAATACGTAGTTATTTCTTCTGAAGGCTTTTTAGCATCATCCATAATTTCCGAAGGTTCTTCATCGCCAAAATTGCAGGAGGTTAAAAGAATAAGACTTAATATTAAAAAATAGCGTTTCATAACTTAATTGATTTCCAGTTCTAAAAGAATAAATTGGGTGATTTGCTCACTAAAGCTACTAAAATTATCGTCTGAAACCAGGATTAGAGATTTTTTCCCGTTAGGTAATTCAGGGCCAAAGGTCATTCCCTCAATATTATCAATAGTCTCTTTGGTTAGAAATTTTTTGACCGACTTAAAATCGAAAACCAGTCTTTTTTCAGCATTTTGGTAGTTGTTTTTGCTAAGGTTTTCCATCTCTAAAGTATTGGTCGCTTCTGAAGCATCTACATCAAAGATCTTCACTGTATTCCCGTTAGAACCGTATCCTGCAGAATAAGCCCGTTCCAAAACCAGGAATTTATCTTCTGCATATTCTAATATTTCTGTCACGCCATTCACCGCAAACCAGTTAATGGGTAATTTTGATATTCCATCTAATTTATAAGTGAATTGACTTTCAGCCGACTGTGATTTTTTATTGAATTTGGTGATTCTAATAGGCGAGTTGGTGGGATATATTTTTGGTTTTGGTCCATCTTTTTCCAACGGAAGTTCCATCGCTACCCAATATCCAGATTTATCAAAACTTTCAGCTATTCCTTCAAAAACACCATTATTCCTAGGTTTTTGCTCTCCTGAAGCTTCAAAATATTTCGGGATTTTATAAGCTGAAATAAAATCGCCTTCGGTAGAAATTTGAAAAACCGAGGGATCTTTAGCATTTTGAATAGAACCTTCAGCAGAAACAACCAGTGTTCCACTTTCAGAATCAAACCGAATACCTTCTAAATCTGGAGTGTGTTTATTGTAAAAGTCTTCCTCTTTATTCAGCTTAATTACTTCCGTGATTAAAACAGTATCTATAGAGCGATTTACTAGTGGAATTTCGGCTTTATAAATTCTTGGATTAGAAGGCTGGTCGCACACCAAATAATAATTTCCCTCGTGGTAATCTATACCAGAAAGTCCTCCTACTTTGGTTCCGCCAATTTCAAGATTTTGCGGAATAACTACATCGTCCAAATAGCGTAGCTTTAAATTGCTTTCGTCAATTTTCTTGGTGGTGGCGCAACTGAATAAAGTGGTAAGCGTAACAAGTAGTAAAAGGGACTTTTTCATTGAAGGATTTTAATTCCCAAAAATAACAAATCCTTAAGAGAATTATGGGAGTTTCTTGAGAGTTTAAGCGGGAGTCATCTTGTATCTTAGATTTGTAATTAACACCTAAAACCAATTATTATGAATGAAGATCAGTTAGAAGGAAAGTGGAAACAAGTTAGAGGCCAGTTTAAGCAAAAATATGGCAATGTAACCGATGATGATACCACTTATTCTGAAGGAAAGTTTGATGAAATGCTAGGTCGTCTACAGGAAAAAACCGGTAGATCTAAAGAAGAATTAAAAAAAGAAATTGATAGGATGTAATTTGCACCTATGAAAAAGAGAAAAGGCTGGGAAAATTTTCCCAGCCTTTTTTTTGCTCAATAATTTAAAGTTTATGTTGTTTCTACCGGGTTGGTTTCATTTCTAAATACCAACTCCTCGTTAAATTCATCTATCAGAATAATGCTGTCGGTTTTAATATTTCCAGCGAGAATTTCTTTAGATAGTTTATTTAAAACTTCCCGCTGAACTACTCTTTTTACCGGTCTTGCACCAAATTGCGGATCAAAACCGCGACTGGCAAGAAAACTAATTGCTTCATCTGTAGCATCAAGAACAATATGCTGTTTCTCCAGCATCTTCTTAACGCCTTTAAGCTGAAGAGAAACAATTTTTCTGATATCTTTTTGGGTTAAAGGACTAAACATAATAATATCGTCTATCCTGTTTATAAACTCAGGTCTTACATTTTGTTTTAGCAAGGCCAGCACCTCTGTTTTAGCAGATTCCATTGCGGTATCCAGGTCTTTCATATTATCATATTTCTCCTGGATAATATGGCTTCCCATATTGGAAGTCATGATGATAATGGTATTTTTAAAATCTGCCAGGCGTCCTTTATTATCGGTTAACCTTCCTTCATCCAGCACTTGCAATAAGATATTGAAAGTATCTGGGTGTGCTTTTTCAATTTCATCTAAAAGTACCACAGAGTAAGGTTTTCTACGAACAGCTTCGGTAAGCTGGCCACCTTCATCGTAGCCAACATATCCCGGAGGTGCTCCTACCAATCGGCTCACCGAATGTCTTTCCTGGTATTCACTCATATCAATACGTGTCATTGCCGACTCATCATCGAATAAGTATTCTGCAAGCGCTTTAGCTAACTCGGTTTTTCCAACTCCTGTTGTTCCCAGGAATAAGAAAGATCCAATTGGTCTTTTTTGATCCTGTAAACCGGCGCGACTTCTTCTCACTGCATCACTTACTGCGATTATAGCCTCGTTCTGGCCAACCACACGTTTATGTAACTCATCTTCAAGTTTCAATAATTTTTCGCGGTCGGTTTGTAACATTTTGGTTACCGGAATTCCGGTCCATTTAGCTACAACTTCAGCAATATCTTCGTTTGTTACTTCTTCCTGGATCAGGGATTTTTCATTCTGATTTTCGGCTACGGTTTTTTGCAGTTCTTCCAGTTTTTCCTGGGCTTCTTTTATTTTTCCATAGCGAATTTCAGCTACTTTCCCGTAATCTCCTTCACGCTCGGCGCGTTCGGCTTCCGCTTTAAAGTTTTCAATATCAGATTTTAAATTCTGGATATTATCTACCACACCTTTTTCATTCTGCCAGCGTGCGTGCAGCTCGTTTCTGTCTTCCTTTAAATTGGCTAATTCCGCCCGAAGCACTTTTAATTTAGCTTCATCTTTTTCACGCTTAATAGCTTCAATTTCAATTTCCAGCTGCATGATACGCCTGTCTAGCACATCCAGTTCCTCAGGCTTAGAGTTGATCTCCATACGCAGTTTAGAAGCTGCTTCATCCATTAAATCTATGGCTTTATCTGGTAGAAACCGGTTGGTAATATAACGCTGAGATAATTCTACCGCTGCGATAATTGCCTCATCTTTAATTCTAACCTTATGGTGGGTTTCATACTTCTCTTTAATTCCTCGTAAGATAGAAATTGCACTTTCAGTATCAGGCTCATCTACCGTTACTTTTTGAAACCTTCTTTCCAGCGCTTTATCTTTTTCAAAATATTTTTGATATTCATCTAAAGTAGTGGCGCCAATAGCACGCAATTCACCACGAGCCAAAGCAGGTTTCAAAATATTCGCTGCATCCATAGCACCCTGGCCGCCACCGGCACCTACAAGTGTATGGATTTCATCTATAAATAATACGATATTTCCATCGCTGGAGGTTACTTCTTTTATCACCGCTTTAAGGCGTTCTTCAAACTCACCTTTATATTTTGCACCGGCAATAAGCGCGCCCATATCCAGGTTATAGATTACCTTGTCTTTAAGGTTATCTGGGACATCGCCGGCAATAATTCTATGCGCCAAACCTTCGGCAATGGCTGTTTTACCAGTTCCCGGTTCTCCAACTAACATTGGGTTGTTTTTGGTTCTTCGGGAAAGGATTTGTAAAATTCTACGAATTTCTTCGTCCCGGCCAATTACAGGGTCTAATTTTCCCTCTTCGGCCATTCGGTTTAAATTGTTGGCGTATTTATCTAAAGAATTATAGGTTTCTTCGGCACTTTGTGAAGTTACACGATCGCCTTTTCGCAATTCTTCTATCGCTGCTTTTAAAGATTTCTCAGTTGCTCCCTGGTCTTTTAAGATTTGAGCGACTTTACTTGAAGATTTAAAAATAGCCAGAATAAGATGTTCTATAGAAACATACTCATCTTTCATTTTTTTAGCAATAGTGGAAGCTTCGTTTACCGCTTTCCCTGCTTCACGGGAAAGAATAATATCACCGCCGCTAACCTTTGGAAAACTTTGTAAAGTTTTATCCAGAATATCGTTGAAAAGGCTGACGTTTATATTCAGTTTTTTCAATAAAAAAGGAGCTACATTTTCGTCTACAATACTTATTGCTTTAAAAATGTGTTCGTTCTCAATTTGCTGATGCCCCATTTCCTGAGCAAGCTGCTGGGCCTGCTGGATGGCTTCCTGGGATTTTATAGTAAAATTGTTGAAGTTCATAGTTGTTGTTTTTGAGAAGAATAAAGCAATTGATATACCATTAAAATATTAAGACAAAATGACCGATTTTATTCTGAATTTAACGCCAAATTGACACTTGGGTTAAAATTTCTAAAAATAATTTTGAATTGAGGAGCAGATTAAATTTATTAAGAATTAATTTTATACGAAAGAAAATTAACTATGGGATTACTAGATAAAATATTTAAAGGTGACGGAGATGAGACGAAAGAAAAGTCGTCTTTTCCCTGGACAGATTTAACCGATAAAGATCAAATAACTATAGCCAAAGAGGAATCTAAAGATAAGCTTATTGGTATTTTTAAGCATTCTACAAGTTGCGGAATTAGTAAAATGGTATTGAGAAATTTTGAAAGTCAGTTCGAAGGAAAATGAAAATGTAAAGTTGTACTTTCTGGATCTAGAAAGCATCGTGAAGTTTCTAACGCGGTTGCCGAGGAGCTAAGTGTACGTCACGAAAGTCCGCAGTTTATTGTTTTAAATGATGAAAAAGTTGTTCATCATTCTTCTCACCAGGATATTGACGCAGCAAAATTGAATGAACTTAGTTAGGTCGATAAAATCCTGTTAAAATTGTTTATAGGCTAAGTTTGATGGATTTGCCTTTGTATCTTTTATGTAGCAAACCAATAAAAAAAATACGATGACGAAGAAGGAAGATATTAAAAAGATGGAGAAGAACTGGGAGTCCTTAAACCAGGAGGATAAGGAAAGAGAGCAAGAGGAATTTCGTGATCTAAAACAAAAGGAAGCTGATAAAGAGAAAGAATCCAAAGACAAAAAAGCCAAAAAGAAATCTGAAAATTCTGAAAAGGCCAGTGCTCGCGAAGAACGGGAGTTTATGGATCAAACCCAGAAAGAAAAGACTAAAAAAGGAAATAAGAAGGATTGATAAAACTGGTGCTACTTCCTTAAAAATTAAAAACCTCATAGATTCGGTTCTATGAGGTTTTTTAATAATTCAATATACTGTTTACTTTTTCTTTGGTTCAAAAACCGGCAATAATTGGCTGCTTACTTCACCAAAACCAATTCTACGGCCTTCGCTTTCGCAATAGCCGCGCATAATTACCGTATCGTGATCTTCAATGAATTTACGTTCGCTTCCGTCTTTAAGTTTAATTGGTTTTTCACCTTTCCAGGATAATTCTAACATAGAACCATAGCTATCTGGCGTTTTTCCTGAAATAGTTCCCGAAGCCATCATATCTCCAGAATTTACCGGGCAACCATTAACGGTATGGTGAGCTAACTGTTGACTCATATTCCAATACATATGCTTGAAATTGGTTTTTGCCAGCGGTGTTTCTTCAGAATTTTCAGGTTTCAGAGAAACTTCAAGGTTAATATCAAAGCTTTTCTTACCTGTGCTTTGTAGATATGGAAATAATTCTACTTCAGGTTTAGGTCCTTCAGTTCTAAAAGGCTCTAAAGCATCTAAAGTAACGATCCATGGAGAAATTGAAGAAGCAAAATTCTTGGCAAGGAATGGCCCTAAAGGCACATATTCCCATACCTGGATATCTCTTGCACTCCAGTCGTTAAACAATACCATTCCAAAGATGTATTCTTCGGCTTCCTCTATTGGAATTGGTTCTCCCAGTGGATTGGCATCAGTAGTGATAAAAGCCATTTCAACTTCAAAATCTACTCTTTTTGATGGTCCAAAAACAGGAGTATCAGAATCTTTTGGTTTGGTTTGTCCCTGTGGCCTGTGAACAGGAATTCCACTTGGGATTATAGAAGAACTTCTTCCGTGATAACCTACAGGAATGTGTAGCCAGTTTGGCAATAATGCGTTGTCTGGATCACGAAACATCGTTCCTACGTTGGTAGCGTGTTCCTTGCTTGAGTAGAAATCGGTGTAATCACCAACCTGAACCGGCATTTGCATTTCAATTTCATCTAGCGTAAAAAGCACACGACTTCTATGCTCTTCGTTATCTCTTAATTTCTCATTATTTGCATCAAAAATATCGGCGATTCGGTTACGAACCAGGCGCCAGGTCTTTTTTCCGTCAGAGATAAAGTCGTTTAGGGTGTCCTGTAAAAATATATCATCGGTTAATGGAATTCCTTCAAAATAGCCCAATTGATGCAAAGCACCTAGGTCTATGGCAAAGTCTCCAATACGGGAGCCTATGGTAATTACATCGTCCCGGGTTAGGAATACCCCAAAAGGAATATTCTGAATAGGGAAATCGGTATTTTCCGAGGTTTCCAACCAGGTTTTTCTATTTGGGTCGTTAGCTGTAATAGGCATATAATTTTTTGTTTTTATTAAGAAATCTAATGTCTCCAAATATATTATTTTCCTGTTATTAACCGAATGTATTTCTTACTTTTGAGGAATATTTAACGTAAACTTTTGAGATGCAACGAGACACCGAAATTTTTAATTTAATTGCGGAAGAAAAAGAACGCCAACTAAATGGACTTGAGCTAATTGCCAGCGAAAACTTTGTAAGTGAGCAGGTTTTAGAAGCTGCAGGCTCTGTTCTTACCAATAAATATGCTGAAGGCTACCCGGGCAAACGTTATTACGGCGGTTGTGAAGTGGTAGATAAAGTTGAACAACTGGCCATAGATCGTTTAAAAGAATTATTTAATGCTGAATATGCTAATGTGCAACCACATTCGGGTTCACAGGCAAATACGGCTGTATTTCATACCTGTTTAAACCCGGGAGATAAATTCTTAGGATTTGATCTTTCTCACGGTGGGCATTTAACGCACGGTTCTCCTGTAAATTTCTCCGGAAAACTTTACAATCCTGTTTTTTACGGGGTAGATAAGGAAACCGGACTTATAGATTATGACCAGGTTGCTGAAATAGCCAAAAAGGAAAAACCTAAAATGATTATTGCCGGAGCATCGGCATATTCAAGAGAAATAGATTATAAAAGATTTAGAGAGATCGCCGATAGTGTAGGGGCAATTCTACTTGCCGATATCGCACATCCTGCCGGGCTTATCGCCAAAGGCTTAATTAGCGATCCAATGCCGCATTGCCATATCGTAACTTCAACTACGCATAAAACCCTTCGCGGGCCTCGTGGCGGAATTATAATGATGGGTAAAGATTTCGAAAATCCGTTTGGACAAAAATTGAAAAACGGGAATCTTAAAAAAATGTCTACTTTGCTTAACAGCGGAATTTTCCCTGGAAACCAGGGCGGGCCTTTAGAGCATATTATCGCTGCAAAAGCGGTTGCTTTTGGAGAAGCTTTAACCGATGAGTTTCTGCATTACACCGTACAGGTGAAAAAGAATGCTGCGAAACTTGCCGAAGCTTTTATGGATAAAGGTTATGAAGTTATTTCCGGGGGAACCGATAATCATTGTATGCTTATAGATCTTAGAAATAAAGATGTAAGCGGAAAAGAAGCAGAGGAAGCTTTAAGTAAAGCTGAAATTACCGTAAATAAAAATATGGTGCCTTTTGACGATAAATCGCCATTTGTGACTTCAGGAATTAGAATTGGGACTGCCGCAGTAACAACCCGCGGACTTATAGAAGCCGATATGCCTAAAATTGTAGACTTTATTGAGCGTGTAATCACTAACATAGATAATGAAAGTGAACTGGAAGCGGTTAAAAATGAAGTAAAAGCTATGATGAAGGGAAAACCACTTTTTAAAGTGTAAAAAGCATAAAACTTATACTTGCAAAGCCATTCTTAGGAATGGCTTTTTTTATAGCCATAAAATTATCAGGCAAATTACAAGCAGAATTATAGCTGGCAAAGTTTGTTTTAAACTGTCCTTAATTTTTAAATGCATCGCAATAGCACCAAGCATCATTGCGGCCATTCCAATTGCAGCAGGATCTACCAGCATTTCCAGCCAAATGCCTGCCAGAAGCATTAAAGCTAAGCTGACTTTTATAAAACCC
The DNA here is from genome assembly GCA_963727565.1 of uncultured Flavobacteriaceae bacterium. Lineage (GTDB taxonomy): Bacteria > Bacteroidota > Bacteroidia > Flavobacteriales > Flavobacteriaceae > Salegentibacter. The sequence continues at coordinate 374,451 of CAVSGU010000004.1, read as the reverse complement.
ACTAGATAAACCAGGTTCTCTGATAATCCATAGGCTTTGAATTCGTCTTTCATATTTGCCGCTTCTCCGCCACGGTAAGTAGTTTTCTTATTGAATCGTAATAGCCAAACATTAAGTATTCCCAGGCCAACAATTAGCTGAAGTATTATTTTAAAAGTTTCCATAGTTTAAGTTTTAACTAAAGATATAAATGTTTATTGTTTAATTAAAAACATTAAACAAAATATTAAGTTTGTTTCTTAAACTTTTGGTAAGTAAATGTTTAATATACAGAGTTTCTATTGCTGAAAAACCTTTTTTAATTCTTCTGAAATCTTTGCAGGTTTCTTCTTTTCCTGGTCCATAAGCGCCCAGGTGGTTTTTGCTTCAACCAATACTTTCCCGCTATCTGCATTTTTTATAATAACGTGACGGGTAGACTTTACGTGAGAGGTTTCACCAACATAGGTTTGCAGTAATATTTTATCTCCTAAAAAAGCCTGTTGTTTATAGCTAATTTCGTGTTTTACGACAATCCAGAAAAATTTATCATTCTGCTCTTTAGTCGCACGCGCATCCCAGTGAGCCCTGGCTACATCCTGGACCCATTGCACATATTGAACATTATTTACGTGGTTTTGCTCGTCTAAATGTTTTTTCTCAACTAAAAAACTCTGTTCAAATATTTCGGGAGTGGTAGCCATTATTTTTCTATTATTTCTACCTCAAAAATCGTATCCCAGTTTTTTCCGGTCACGTAGAGTTTTTGGGTGTTTGGATTGTAGGCAATGCCGTTTAGAACATGATTTTGAGGATCTAGACTTGGAAGATTTGATAATTGTTCTCGTAAACCTCTAAAATCTATTACTCCTTCTATCGCTCCATTTTCTGGGTTGATAATAGTAACGCTGGGAAACTGGTAGGTATTGGCGTAGATCTTCCCATCAACCCATTCCAGCTCATTGAATTTCGAGTAAATTTTGGTGTTTGTAGCTACCTGTATAAAATCTTTTTCAGCAAGTGTTTCTGCATCTAAGATCCAGATCTTTTCGGTGCCATCACTTTTATAAAGCTTTTCGCCATCGTTACATAGACCCCAACCTTCTTTACTTTGGTTGTAACCAAAAGTACCGGTTTGCTCAAAAGTGTCCAGGTTATAGATCAAACCTTCCTTTTCGCGCCAGGTAAGCAGGTAAAGTTTGTTATTAAGAATGGTAAGTCCTTCGCCAAAATAAGTATCCTCCAGGTTGATCTTATTTAAAACTTCCCCGGTTTCTAGATTAAGTTTTCTTAAGGAAGAATTTCCATATTGCCCGGTGCTTTCATATAAAGTGTCCTGGTAGAATTCCAGTCCCTGGGTATATGCCTCGCTATCGTGAGGATATTCCTTAATCACTTTATAGGTATAAGCTTTCGGCGCTTTATTGTTGTAAATTTTTAGTTCGTCACTAATAGTATCGGTTTCTCCTTCAGAAAAAACGATGGCTTCCAGTTTTTGGCGTCCTAATTTTGTGTTTTCTAAAGAAACTGAAAATGAAGTTTCCGCGGTTAGGGTTTTTAAATATTTCTGCTGAAAAAATAAGCGAATAGAATCTATTTGGCGGTCTTTTAGATTTTCAATCGAGCCTTGAATCGTCTCGCCAAGTTGAAATTCAGTCTTATTTTCGTCAGTTTTCAACTTAAAATAAGAAGTTTTTTTATCGGAATTACTTCCGCAGGAAAAAATAATTAAGCCTAATAATAACAGGCACAGGAACTTAAATTTATTCATTGATTCTTTGCATTAAATACCTTGCTAAAATACTTAATTCACTTCAAAAAATACTTGCGCAAAGTAGGAAAGATTGTATATTTGCAGCGGCAAGTCCCACACAACCAGCTCCTGCTGAATCCCCCAGGGCGGGAACGCAGCAAGGGTAGGCGGTCGTAGCGGTGTGATGTGGGGTGCTTGCCATTTTTTGTTTCTAAAAGGTTCTAAATTTTATCGCATCTTTGCAGCCTATGAAAACAAATGCATCTCCTCAAAAAGTAGTGCTTATAACCGGAGCTTCTTCCGGAATTGGAAAATCTATAGGCGAATATTTATCTAAACATAATTTTAAAGTTTACGGTACCAGCCGAAATCCCGCAAAAATATCTCATCCACCTTTTGCCATGGTTGCTTTAGATGTAACCAAAAAAGAAACTATTGCTGCTGCAATTGAGCAAATAATTGCGGAAGAAGGTAAGCTTGATGTGCTTATTAATAACGCAGGAGTAGGTATCACCGGGCCTATTGAGGAGACTCCAGATGAAGAAATCGCCAAAGCTTTTGAAACCAATTATTTTGGACCTATAAAAGTAATTAAAGCGGTTTTGCCTGAAATGCGAAAGCAAAACAGCGGACTTATCATAAATATTACTTCTATTGCCGGTTATATGGGCTTGCCTTACCGCGGAATTTATTCGGCGTCTAAAGGAGCTTTAGAACTCACTACCGAGGCTTTTAGAATGGAATTGAAAGATTTTAATATAAAAATGACCAACGTGGCACCGGGTGATTTCGCTACTAATATAGCGGCCGGGCGTTATCACGCGCCGGTGCTGGAAGATTCTCCTTACAAAGAACCTTATGGCAATACCCTGAAATTGATGAATGAAGATGTAGATGCAGGGAAAGATCCATTTGTTATGGCTAAAGCGGTGCATAAAATTATTCAGGAAAAAGATCCTCGTGGACATTACAAAGTAGGGGAAGCACTTCAAAAATTTTCTGTCGGATTAAAGCGAATTTTGCCCGATAAAGTCTATGAAAAAATGCTGCTTAAGCATTATAAATTATAAATTTGCGAACACAACATATTAACAAACAACTATAGATTATGAAATTTTTTATTGATACGGCTAATCTTGATCAAATAAGAGAGGCTCAGCAACTTGGTGTTTTAGATGGCGTTACTACCAACCCGTCTCTTATGGCGAAAGAAGGAATTACCGGAAAAGATAATATTTACAAGCATTATAAAGCGATTTGTGATATTGTAGATGGAGATGTTAGTGCTGAGGTAATCGCAACCGATTTTGACGGGATTGTTAGAGAAGGTGAGGAGCTGGCAGAATTGCACGAGCAAATTATTGTAAAAGTTCCTATGATTAAAGAAGGAATTAAAGCGATAAAATATTTTAGTGATAATGGGATTAAAACCAACTGTACGCTAGTATTTTCTGCAGGACAGGCTTTATTGGCTGCTAAAGCGGGAGCTACTTATGTTTCTCCGTTTATTGGTCGTTTAGATGATATCTCTACCGACGGTCTTAACCTTATTGCTGAAATTAGACTGATTTACGATAACTACGGTTTTGAAACCGAAATCCTTGCAGCTTCTGTACGTCACACCATGCACGTATTAGAATGTGCGAAATTGGGTGCAGATGTTATGACCGGGCCACTTTCTTCTATTGAAGGGCTTTTAAAACATCCACTTACAGATATTGGTTTGGAGAAATTCCTTGCCGATTATAAGAAAGGGAAATCAATAAGATTTTCTGATTAAAATTTTCCAGAAAGGCTATTTGAAGAGGTATTAAGTTTAACGTCATCCTGAACTTGTTTCAGGATCTAACATGTTAGAAGCTGAAATAATCCCGAAGCTTCGGGACAGCTTGACGTGGCGTAATCAGAACTCTTTAAATAGCCTTTTTATTCGTTCAAAAACTCCAGGATCTGCCTTTCAAAATTAGGAGTATTAAGCTGTGCTTTCCCGTTTACTATGGTGCCGTCTGTATCCAGGAAAATAAGTTTATTAAGGTAGTTCTTAAGCAAATTGATATTAATATCTGGGGAGTTTAATTTATATTCCCTGCTTTTATTCATATCATAGGCTTGCACAGTATTCTTCCAGGATTGTTTAGACCCTTCATCAATATTTATTCCTACAAACTCCAGTTCAGGATATTTCTCTCTTAGGTTAGAAATAATAGAATGCTGCCATTTATAATGTTCGGGTACTTCTAAAGACCAGTGATAAGTAACAATAGGTTTGTTTGAAATTTCTTTTAAGCGAACTATTTCATCTTCAAAGGTGACTAAAGGTAGATTGCCGATATTATTTCCGGGTAGCAGGCTCTTTTGAATATTAGCCATTTGCTTTAGATGTGGAAGGTTCTCACCCTTGTAATTAATTCGATCAAGAATGCCTAAAATACTATCGATTTTTTCAGCATTATTGGAGAAAACAAGACCTTGAATTGCCAGCCGGTTTATAAAAATATTCTTGATCTCATTTTGCTCAATCAAAGAATCGGCAAGATTAATTCGGTATTGGATATTTTCTACAGAATGAAGTTCGAAACAATTAGAATTAGTATCAAGTTCATCCAGGCATCGCTCAATAGACCGGGTTCTTAGATGGTCTTCAATGAAGTTTAGATATCCATAATATTCTTTGAGTTGGGTATCGTTAAAATTCAGGTTTTTTCTATAACTATTAAAATCGTCCGGAATTTGTTGAGCTAGTTCGTTGTAGTATTTTTTCACTAAAAAAGTATAGCGTTCTCTAAGGTGGTAGAAATCGTAGTCTATACTGTTATTGGCAAGTTTTAGAAAGGATTCAGAAAACTGCTCTTTTTGGTTTAAAGACTTTAATTTATTTTTTCGTGATTTCTTTATTGAATCGGTAATCTCAGCAAATTCGGTAGGATTGATCTTATAATAGGAAAGCATCATATTATTGTTCCGTTCATTATTAAGGAACATATCGAGCAGGAAGCTGCTTTTTGCAGCCCCGGTACCGCTAAAATTAAGCGACTCGTCAAATTGCATGGTATTTAACCAAACCAAAACACTATCTCCAGGTTCCAAATACATGATCTGGTTTTCGGGTGGATGCTTAAAACTATAAATTCCGGGTTCTATATTCTCCAGCTTTTTCCCAAACTGATTGTTTTGATCTAAAAAAAGCGTATCAATGGTTTTATTGTCTTTAGAAAGTACAAAATAAGGATTGTAGGGGTTCATGATTTGCCCTCCAATAAAAGTTCCTTCCTGGTCTTTTTTAGAGTCTGTGCAACCGGTAAAAAGTATAACTCCGATAAGAAAAAAAAGTAGATAATATTTCATGTAGATCTTTAAGAACTAAGGGCCTGGAATGCTGTTAAATATTGCAGTAAAAGCAAATATAGCCACAGCCATATATCCCGGATGTTAAGCGAGAGTTAAAAGAATAATAAAAACGTTAATCTTTAGATAAGTCTTGAAGATTGGTTATTTTTGCAAAAATTTACAAATTCTATTTTTATGCTTTCAGTATCAAATCTTTCGGTTCAATTTGGCAAGCGGGTCTTGTTTGATGAAGTGAACACCACTTTCACCCAGGGCAACTGCTACGGAATTATTGGAGCCAATGGCGCCGGAAAATCCACATTTTTAAATATCCTCTCCGGGAAATCTGAGCCAACTTCTGGCCACGTAAGTCTGGAGCCGGGTAAACGAATGTCTGTACTGGAGCAGAATCACAACTTGTATGACGATACCCCGGTTTTAGAAACCGTAATTATGGGGAACCAGCCTCTTGCGAAGATCAAGAAGGAAATGGATGAGATCTATATGAAAGAAGATTTCAGCGATGCCGATGGAGAAAGAGTAGGCGTTTTACAGGTAGAATTTGAAGAAATGAACGGCTGGAATGCCGAAAGTGATGCCGCTTCTTTATTGTCTAATTTGGGAATAAAAGAACAATATCACGCAACCTTAATGAAAGACCTTGATGGTACTCAAAAAGTAAGGGTGCTATTGGCCCAGGCGCTTTTTGGAAATCCAGATGTGCTAATTATGGATGAGCCTACCAACGATTTGGATTACGAAACCATCTCCTGGTTAGAGCATTTCCTTGCTAATTACGATAACACGGTAATCGTGGTTTCTCACGACCGTCACTTCCTGGATGCCGTATGTACTCATATTTCTGATATTGACTTCGGAAAAATAAATCATTTCAGTGGTAATTATACCTTCTGGTATGAATCTTCTCAACTTGCCGCAAGACAGCGTGCTCAGCAGAATAAAAAATCTGAAGAAAAGAAGAAAGAATTACAGGAGTTTATACAGCGTTTTAGTGCGAACGTAGCCAAATCTAAACAGGCTACTTCCCGTAAAAAAATGATCGATAAACTTAATATTGAAGATATAAAACCTTCCAGTAGAAGGTATCCTGCAATTATTTTTGAACGCGAACGCGAAGCCGGAGACCAGATCTTAAATGTAGAGAAACTGGAAGCATCTATTGAAGGCGAAACGCTTTTTAAAAATGTAAATATCAACCTTGCTAAAGGCGATAAAGTTGTAATTTACTCTAGAGATTCTAGAGCTACCACCGCTTTTTATGAAATTATAAACGGAAACCAGGAACCGGTATCTGGTAAATATTCCTGGGGAGTTACCACTTCTCAATCTTATCTTCCGCTAGATAACTCAGAGTTTTTTGAAAATGATCTTACTTTGGTAGACTGGCTTAGACAATGGGCTAAAACCGATGAGGAAAGAGAAGAAGTTTATATACGCGGATTTTTAGGTAAAATGTTATTTAGTGGGGAAGAAGCACTAAAAACTTGTAAAGTTCTTTCCGGAGGTGAAAAAGTGCGTTGTATGTTAAGCCGAATGATGATGATGAGAGCTAACGTTGTAATGTTAGACGAACCTACAAACCACCTTGATTTGGAATCTATTACTGCTTTTAATAATTCGCTTAAGAATTTTAAAGGAACGGTAATGTTCACCACACACGATCACGAATTTGCACAAACAGTTGCAAACCGTGTAATTGAACTAACACCTGGAGGAGCTATAGATCGTTATGCTACTTTTGATGAATATATGAGTGATAAAAAGATCAAAGAGCAACGTGATAAAATGTATGCTGTAGAGGCTTAAAAGCACTTGAATTATAAAAATAAAAAATCCCGCAAATAGCGGGATTTTTTATTTTGTAATAGCCTTTAATTAGAAATTATAATTAATAAAAATCGTAAAATTTCTGCCCGGTTCCGTGATTGGTTGGCGGGTAAAGTCTGCCTGGTTATTAAATGCGAAATTTAAATGGCTGTAATAATATTTATCAAAAACATTTAAGACTCCCACGCCAATATTTAGGTTTTTAATAGCGGTAGTTCCGGCTTTTAAATCCATTAAACTATAACCGGGAGTTCTGGTCTCTCCAAAAGAAGGAGCGATATTCTCCTGGTCTGCGGTGATATTGTAATAGATCCCGGTCCAGAATTTAGAATTTTCATATTCTACTCGTGATCTGCTCACCAATGGTGGAGATAGCGGTAGCGACTCTCCAAGATCTTCATTTTGGGTGTAGGTGTAAGCCAGGTCTGTGCCCAGTTTAATACCGGACTTAAACACCAGTTCTCCCGAGAGTTCGAAACCTGTCTTGTAGGCTTCATCAAGATTTCTAAACACTTTTGGATGCACAGGCGGTTGATTTGGCATATTCTTTCGGGTTAAGCTTTCATCTACTAAACCAACGATATAGTTCTCATATATTGAATAAAATGCGCTTACTGAGAAGTTGAAATTTTTCAGGGCACCTGTATAAACTTCTTTTCCATTAAGGCCCAGTTCAAATTGATTATTTACTTCCGGTTTCAGGTTAGGATTTCCTACATATTCATAAGGATCTCTTCCAATATTGAAAAAGGCAATATAGCGTTCTTCCATATTTGCCGGCCTGGCACCTCTTCCGTAGGAAAGTTCCAGGGAATAATTCTCTTTTAATAGGTGTTTATAAGCCACAGTTCCACTAAAAAGTTGTTCGTTGCGCTTTCCATTTTCCGGGTATAATTCAGCAAAACTTTCGTCTGGGTCACGGCTTTCTGAAACAATATGATCTATACGAGCTCCAAAATTAAAAATGTTCTTTTTGTTGAGTATAAACCTGGCTTCGGCAAAAACGCCATAATCATTTACATAGCTATCCTGCCAAACCTTATCCTGGAATTCCATAGGCATTGCTAAAGGTTCGCCTGCCATATTCATTTTAACCAGGCGTTCTCTTTGCCCGTCACGGGAGAGATTTGTAACATCTATTCCAGAAAATAACCGCCACTTGTTATTTAGCTTCCATTCGGCTTCCAGTTTTCCACCATAAGTGGTTGCTTCTACCATAGAAATTGCTTCAATTCGATTAAAAGAAGGGCGCTGGTAATTGTCCATAATATGGTCTACAAAAGAGTAGTAGACCTTTGCAGTTAAACCTTTAAATTTTCCCGCTTCAGCCCTGTAGTTATAGTCCAGGCTAAAAATACTGCTATTATCTTCATCGGTATCCATCATTAATCCTGCGTGTTTTACATCGCGACCAAAGGACTGCCGGAAACCTGCTTTTAACCTGTTACTTTCGTTGAAAGAGTAACCTGCTTCCAAATTATAACCCAGGCTGCGGAAGGAGGAAGGAATGCTTCTCCCATCTCCATCTTCATAATCGCCATAATCTCTTTGGCTGAAATTTCCCGAAAGATCCCATTTATTTAGGTGGCCTTCCAGTTGAACCATATTTACCATAGAATTCCCGTTACTTTCGTATCCTGAAGAAACGCTGCCGGAAAATGTATCAGTGGTTTCCACTGCATTATCGGTTACCATATTAATAATTCCACCAGAAGTATTTCCGTATCTAACGCTAAAAGGACCTTTAATGATCTCAATTCTACTAACTTCTTCGGGATTTACCAGGGTGGTAATAGGATCCATTCGGCTAGGGCAGGCGTGCATCGCCTTAGTACCACCGTCAAACTGAATGTTTAATTGTTCATACTGGCTGGCACGCATACTTGGATCCATAGCGTAACTACCTCGCTTAATAAGTGAAAACCCGTTGATATCGCTAAAAAGCTCTCCGGCATTTTTGGGTTGCACCACCTTTTCTCTAAAATTAGTTTTTACCAGGCTTTGAGCAGGATCTATTTGTGGGTTTCCCAGGAGAAGGATTTCACTAATTCTAAAAGTGAATCTTTCCAGGTAGATCACGTTACCCGGTTTGATGTTTGAAATATTTTGTTTTCGGTATTTAAGGTGACTTATCTGAAGCGTATCTTCTTCAGAAAAATTTATAAAAACTTCTCCCTTTTTGTTGCTGACAGCTGCTTTACTGCTGCCTTTAACCTGTATAGTTGCATCTTTTATAGGTTCCATACTAAATTCGTCTACAAGACTTATTTTAGACTGCGCTTGTAGCAATAGGGTAGAGGATAGGAATAATAATATGCTTAAAATTCTCATTTAATTCTATTTAAAAATTGATATAAGTAGATTGTATCCGCCGGTTTATACCGATGGATTTTTATGATAAATCTGAAAAAATTAAGCTTTAAGAGAAGGTGGATGGAAAGACTTTGGTAAGTATTGGTAGGTATAATTATTTAAATAAGCTACTGGAGTTTTTTCTTCTTTTGAAAACTGAAAAACTTCCAGTTGTTGCATTGGGTTAAAAAAGAGAACTACTTGCCGCTGTAGAAAATCAAGATGTGTTGGTTTCTCCTTGGTGGTAGAGTCCTTACTTAATTTGGAGATTTCACACTTTCCATTACATTCCATTTCAGGTTTGTCCTTATTAACACAAAATAATTCTGTAAAACTTGAATTATCTACCAGGTAGAAGCTTATCATAAAACCACTCTTTATGCTGTTAAACAGCATAACTACCGTGAATAGTAAAATGATAAATGTGCTTCTTTTTTCCATTTAAATGCAAATATAAATGTAATTGTAGGTATTAGAATGTGACTTGAATCACATTGGAGAAGAATTAAATGTTAAAATAAAAAACCCGGTATCATCTACCGGGTTTTTTGGCTAATTAAACTAAACTACAAACTATCTAAATTCTTTAGAACATTCCGCCGCCATCGGCTTCGTTATCGTCTCTTTGTTTTCTTTTTAGAGCCCTGTTTTTTCCACCACCAAATCTATATGAAAAGCCTACATATACGTTCTGGGTTTCTCCTTTAAACCTTCCTTCTTGAGGTAAAGGTCTTCCATTGGTGAAGCTGAATTCCTGGGTGTCAAAAACATCATTAAAATTAAGGCTAAGTGTAGCTTTACCTTCCAGGAAAGAATATCGGCCTCCTAAATTCATAAAATACATTGGGTCCATATCCATTTGCAGGTCTTTGGCTTTGCTTCGGTAAAACCCGAATAATTGAAAAGTCAAATTCTCGGTTGCTTTAAAACTATGGTTGGTTCTAAAAGTCCAGGCGGTGTTATCGGTTTCTAAATACTCGGTGCCAACCACGCCTTTTAATTTCTGGCTGTATAAGTCTAAATTTGTATTGGTGCTCCACCAATCGGTGAATTTATAATTGGTGCCAAGTTCCAAACCATAAGCATTATTATCTTCAAAATTGTCAAATTGCAGTAGAAGTGAACCTTCTTCGTTGGGATCTTCTATAAAAACCTGGCTGATTTCATCATTAATATTTCTGAAGAATACTCCCGCAGTTAAGCTTCCTTTTTTAGTGAATTTTCGGGTGTAATTAAATTCCAGGGAATTGGTAAATTGTGGATCTAATTCAGGATTTCCGGAAACAGTTAATCTTGGCGTACTGATCTCTCGAATAGGACTAACCTGCCCAAAACCTGGACGATCAACTCTTCGGCTATAGCTTAATTGATAAGAATTTGTTTCACTTGGAGTATAATTCAAGAATCCGCTGGGATAAATATTAAAGTAATCATCACTAAAAACATTTTCGCCGTTGTAAATTGCATCTACGCTAAAATTCTCCAATCTGGCACCAAGCTGGTAAGACCATTTTTCGAAATTCTGCCCGTAAGTAGTGTAAAATGAATAAATATCTCTTTTATATTGATAAGTAGCAGCGTCAAGGAAAGTGCTGGTAGTGGTGTAATCGTTATCGGTGTCTAAAAGTCTCGCTTCGGCACCAACTTCCAGCTTGCTATTTTCTGAAAGAGGATTTTCATAATCTACGTTTGCAATAATATTTTCCCTTGTTTCTTTTACGTGATCACGGTAATCTGTAAAACCATCAGTGTCTCCTTCAAAGTTGAAGACTGAATTTTCATCTTCATCAAAAGTATTGTAATCTAGTTCAAATAGAATTTTATGCCCTTCTTTTTCAAATTTTCGGTCGTAAGCAAAATTGTAGGTGCTATTAATATTATTGAAATTAGCATCAAGGTTTTGCGTTAGATTCAGTTCGGGATTAGTAGGATAAATTATGCTTAGTGCGCCCAGAGGTCCGCCATCATAATGGTTCTGGTTCGTGTAAAATGAAAATGTATTCTTGTCGTTCAGGTAAAAATCTACCCCAAGCTTGTATAAATAAGATTCTCTGCTATTGGTGATATCGAAAGCCTGACGGTAATTATCTTCGGTAAAATTAATTCGCCCAAGGTTGTTGCGATCCCCAAACTGGGTGCCGAAATTTCCGTAGAAATTCAATTTCCCTTTTCTATAATTCATATCCAGCGAACCGTTATAGCGAGTGTTTTCGCCAATGGTTACGCCAGTATTTAGATTCCCGTTGAAACCATCGTTAGCATTTTTATGTAATACAATATTGATGATCCCACTCATTCCTTCCGGGTTATATTTAGCTGAAGGATTTGTGATCAATTCAATAGTTTTTATAGAAGTCGATGGAATTTGTTTTAGCAATTGAGCCGGATCCATATTGGTTGGCTTGCCGTCTATAAGAATACGTACGTTAGAATTTCCGCGAAGCGCAATATTACCGTTCTGGTCTACATTAACCGAAGGTACATTGTTCATTATTTCTGAAGCACTGGCGCCGGTAGTAGTGAGATCCTTTCCAACATTTATCACTTTGCGGTCAATTCTTTGTTCTATGGTAGTGCGTTCTGCAACTACCGTAACACCCTCCAGCATCGCTACATCTGGTTCTAACTCGATATTCCCAAAGTTGTATGTTTTGTGATCTTTGGTGATTTCAATTTCTTTAGAAAAGGGTTTGTAGCCCATAAACTGCACTTTAAAAGTGTAAGTGCCATTAGGGATTTTATCTATGCTGAAAGTACCATCGGCTGCTGAAGTGTTTCCTGAAACCAGGTTGCCTTCCATATCGGTAATACTAATGGTGGCATAAGGAATAGGTTCTTCCAGGTCGCCATCCATTACTGAACCCGAAATTTTGCCCACGGGTTCATTGGCCATTGCAGTAAAACTGCCTATACATAATGCTAAAATTAAAAATAACTGTTTCATTTTTTGATTGATTTTGATGATTAGTATGTTTAAAATAATTCCTTGTAATACATATTACTTAAATGTATTTCTTGATAAATTCATAGTTGTGATGAATAGAATTTACCGGTTTTGATCGATGAATGACCCCGTTAATTTGTTATGCCATATACTTTGTATAACATAATAGAAAAACATCAGTTTTTGCAATTTTTGATCTTTCTCCTACTATAAAGACGAGCAGAAAAATGAAATGTTACAGTATTTTCAAAAGAATTTAAAAAAAGCCATCTGAGAGTTTTAAAAAATGGTCCTCCTGTCAGGATCCAAGCTGCTATTAATTAAAACAACTTAGAAGTTGATACTAGTTTAGCTGAACCACAACTCCCAGACAGCCTAAAGATAAGTTGCCGGTTTACTAACCATCACATCTATATTCCAGCAAGCATATCTACACAAAAGACTCTGCTAAAGTATATTTGTTACACTTGGGCCTAAGCCTTAGCTTTGTAATATGGAGAAGAAAACATTAGTTCTTGGAGCCTCATTAAATTCGGCGAGATATTCAAATATTGCCATTAAGAGATTGGTTAGGTATAATCAACCTACCGTGGCAATTGGATTGCGTAAAGGAGAAGTGGAAGGAGTTAAAATTGAAACCGAGAAAATTCCGTTTCAGGATATAGATACGGTAACACTTTATCTTGGCCCACCGCGACAGGGAGAATACTACGATTATATTGTTTCTTTAAATCCAAAACGGGTAATCTTTAATCCCGGAACCGAAAATCAGGAATTTTACGAAATACTTAGAAAAAATAATATTGAAATTGAAGTAGCCTGTACTTTAATTATGCTTGGAACGAATCAATATTAATCCCAGTAGGGTTAGGAAACCATTTAGAATTAAAATAAAAAAGCCAAATTCAAAGCCAAACCACACCAGGCTATTTATACTAATTATATAAGATAAGATTGGTGCCAAAATAGCTACTATAGGTACAAGCTTATCTTTCACTTTAATGCTGGTAAACAAACCAAGCGTATAGAGCCCAAGCAAAGGCCCGTAGGTATAACCGGCAAATTCAAACAGTTTATTGATCACACTTTTATCGGCTATCGCATATTTGAAAATCAGCATTACCACGATAAATAAAATTGAAATAGTAATGTGAATTTGCTTTCTAATTTTCATTTGTTTTGCCTCTTCATAGCGTTTTTCGATATTTAGAATATCAATACTAAAAGAAGTGGTAAGCGCGGTTAAAGTACCATCGGCACTGGAATACGCTGCAGCGATAAGTCCCAGAATAAAAAGAATAGCTACGCCAATTCCCAATTCACCGCCGGTTGCAATAGCAGGAAAAAGTTCATCTTTAATGGCATCTATTCCGCTTAGGTCGGCGTATTGGGTAAGTAGCACACCCAGAATAAGAAACATCATATTTACCACGGTAAGCACAATGGTAAAAGAGAACATATTCTTTTGAGCTTCTTTCAGGTTTCGGCAGGTTAGGTTTTTCTGCATCATATCCTGGTCGAGCCCCGTCATTACAATTGCAATAAAAGCACCGCTCACAAATTGTTTTATAAAGTGATCACTGCTTTTCCAATCTTCAAAAAAGAAGATTTTTGTAAGTCCGCTTTCTGAAAGATGATTGATCATTCCGCCCGCTGTAATACCCAATTCATCTGAAACCACGATTAAAGTCACTCCAAGCGACAAGCAGCATAAAAAATGTTTGCAGGGTATCTGTCCAGACCACGGTTTTAATTCCGCTTCTAAAAGTGTATAACCAAATAAGAAATATAGTTGCCGAAACGGTAACATAATATGGGACTCCCAGTTCATCAAAAAGAATAAGCTGCAGCACATTTGCGACTAAAAACAACCTAAAACTAGAGCCAACAATCCTGGAAAGCAAGAAGAATGAAGCCCCGGTTTTATAGGAATATTTTCCGAATCGGGATTCCAGGTAAGAATAAATAGAAGTAAGGTTTAACCTGTAATAGAGTGGCAATAGAATAAGCCCGATCACCGCATAACCCACGGTATAACCCAGAACTACCTGAAAATAACTAAAACTATCTGTAGCTACCGTACCAGGCAACGAAATAAAAGTAACCCCGCTAAGCGAAGCGCCAATCATCCCAAAAGCCACAATATACCAGGGTGACTCCCGGTTAGCACGAAAAAATTCGGCATTACTACCCGCTCTGCTGGAAAAGAAAGAAACTAAAAATAAAAGACCGAAATATCCGGCTATAAGCAATAGAATATGGGTTGGCTGCATTTAATGAAAATTAAAACAGCGAAGTTAAACGTTAATTATCATAGTGCCATATTCCAGGATCAATCTTTTTTAAAGCAACATAGTAAGAATTCCAGGATGTCAATTTTCATTACCAGCCTAATACCAGGGTTCAGATTTATATTCTATTGTCCGAGATGCAGATTCTCTATTTTTTATAATGTATTTTCTTTCTTCCAGCTTGCGACTGCGATATCCTAAAAGATGAAAGATTTGCTTGCTAAAGAATTTAGCAATTTTGGTATTTACAATAAGCGTGGTCTTTTTATTTCCTGCCCAGGTTATTCCCGGTAAGAATGGTAAGATGCGATCTATTCTAGTTTTTCTAAGCAATGCTGAGAGTTTCAAAAAAATCTTTGGAATTTTGCGTACGGTGTAAAAACCATCATCGCCCTGCTCTTGATAGAGGGGCATTAATATTTTACTATTTTTCCTGGCACGTATGGTCCTGGAGTTCGCGGTAGCCAGTACTTCTCCTTTAACAATATCCTGGAAGTTGGTGTAACCTGGTTTCATTTTAAAAGCTTCCCCATTTTTTATTTTGTAATAGGAAAGTATCTCGTAAATATCCTTTAGGCCACTGGAAAGGCTTTGTAACTTTTTGAAGTGAAATTTAAATTCAACCTCTTCCTTATTCATTATTCCGGTAAGTCCCAGGCAGAGGTATATAAAAGATTCCATGTTTTCGATAGCTTTTGGATCCTGGTGTTGGCCGCCTTCAAAACCAAAAGCAACATATCCAAGTTCATTGATATAACTAAGCAATGCTCCATCAAGATATTCTTCTATTCCAAGAATGCTTATTACCGGAAAATTTTTAATGAATTTTCTGTTTAATAAGCTATCGTTAACTGTAAGAAAAGGTAAGGTATGGCTGGAGGTAGTATGTAGATCTATAAAATAAAATGGTCCAGAATTGGAAGTTATAATATTTTTCAGTTCCCAAAACAGCTCAGCTTGTTGTACTTCGTCACTGCTGCCTGGTTTAAATTGATCTTTTTCCAGCAGCGCTACATTATCTGGCATCCACAGCCGGTTTAGATCTTCCTTACAATATCGTTGGTTGTTTTCCAGTGCCGGTAAATTTCCTTTTAAGCCATAAATATTTCCCTTTACTGGTTTATCACTACTATTTATTTTTTTCAATACATTCTTAATAGCAAAAATTCCCGCCGGTTCGTTACCATGGATGCCGCCGGTAAAAATAATTGTAGGTCCGGGTGAATCTCCTTCTATTTTACCAATAAGCCTTTTTGCGGAGACCGATGTCTCTGGCATGGGGTTTAAGTTAGAATTTGTCATATTCCGAAATCTGTTAGGTCTTTTTTCGTAATGATTCCGATTAATTCCTTTTCTCTTATTACCGGGAGACAGCCTATTTCCTTTTCTTTCATGATCTTTACTGCGGCTTCTATTGGTTCCCAGGGACGGATAGTAGTTACATCTTTTATCATAATATCAGCTACAAGCTGCGTTGCGTGATCCTCAACATCTTTGTCAAATTGTTCTATTTGAGACCAGGTGAGCAAGCCACAAAAATTACCGTGTTTATCTTCAACGGGCATATGGTGAATATTTTTCCAGGTCATAATTTTAGTCGCAAGTTGGGCCAGGTCATTTTCATCCACTTTGTATAGTTCAGTGGTCATGATATGTGAAACCAGACTGGAACTTTTTAATAATGCTGGCGGATTTTTAATATCTTCCCAAAGATGAACGGGGATGTTTTGCTGCTGTTTTAAATAAATAGCCCTTGTTAAAGCCAGTAAGGCATCATCACGTTTCATCGTTTTTAATAATAACCTGTAATTTGCTATGGTCCATTGGGCTCCATTTCTACCCCTGGCACGACTTTCAATAATATCTAAAAAGCGCTTAACATCTGCGGGGTTTATCTTCATTTTTTCCAGGCCTGATCTGGCTATTGGAAGTAATTCTTTCAATACCAGTTCTTCTATGGAATAATCTTCACCCATCCAATGCAGTATGGTTTCTTTCCCGGTTCGGGCAGCTTTTACAAAATTGGCTTTGGCATCTTTGGCATCCATTAATTCGGGAAGCTTATCATACTTTGCCGGCCGGCCTTTCATTAAGCCAACCCAGAATACGAAATTCGCTATTTGGTCTATTTGTGTAGGGCCCGCGGGTAAAAAACGATTTTCTATTCGCACGTGGGCTTTTCCTTTGCTGGTGCCGTAGCACGGCCGGTTCCATTGATATACTGTGCTATTAAACAATTTTAAAGCATCCAATCCCGGAACCTTTCCTTGCTCCAGGTCTTCCAGCGCATCAGCCTTTATTTCTTTACCTAAAATCACCTTATGACGCGAGATATTATTTTTAAAAATTTCGGCAATAGAACCCTGGGCCCAGTGATTACCAAAGGCAACCCTTGGCAGCTGATCTTTTAATGATTGGGATACCATTCGGGTGTCTATACTTTGCTGAAAAAGAGCTATTCTTGTCTCATGCCATAATTCTCTACCTAAAAGTAAGGGCGAGTTAGCAGAAAGCCCCAGCACAGGAGCTGAAATTGCCTGGGCCCAATTAAAACTTGAAACAAAATCATCAGGATCTATTTGTAAATGAGTTTGAAAACTAGTGTTACAAGCTTCAAATAATACAGAGTTATGCTGAATATCTAATTCGTCTACACCCATTAAGTGCAAGGTGAAGTCTGTTCCTCTTAATTCTTTTATCATTTTATTTAAAGCAAAGTAGCGTGGCATGGGAGTGAGGTAATCCAATTCTAATTCTCTCTTGCAAATACTGGGAAGAATTCCTGTTAATACTATTTTTGAATTTCTTTTTTCAGCTACCTCTTTTGCTTTAGCTAAGAGTTGATGAAGCTGATTTTCCATTTCTGAAAAACAATTAGCTTTCAGTTTTATAGGATCCAGATTGATTTCTAAATTATAAAGGGCCAGTTCTGTAGTAAAATGGCTATCATTAATTTCCTTTAAAATTATAGGAGACAATTTAGAAGGCCTGCTATTATCTTCTACCAGGCAAAATTCTTGTTCGGCACCAATTCGGGAGATTCCTGATTCAATTATATCCTTTTCTAGCATGATTTCCAGCGCCTTTATATCTTTTAAAAGTTTGCCTATAAACCCAGCTCTACCTTCGCTACCTAAAAAAAAATCTTTACTATGTTCTCCCATGCTAAGAAAGTTTTGTCCTTTAAATTTACATAAAAATTAATATTTCCTGATTTTTCAAGTACTGATTGTTAGAGATTTATGGAGGCTATGTTTTTTTGGTAGAAGCACGTAGTAGGAAAAATGATAAACAGCCGGAAAAAACTTAATTTAGCACTATGGATTTTTCTTCAAAATTATTGGAACAGGCCGTAGATGAAATGTCTCAACTTCCAGGTATTGGTAAGCGTACGGCTTTAAGGTTGGTGTTGCATATGCTAAAGCAGCCCGAATCGCAGACCAAACAACTGGCCGATGCACTTACTAAACTAAGAACCGAAATAAAACTTTGTAAAAATTGCTACAATATCAGCGATACAGATTTGTGTGCTATTTGCGCTAATCCTTCCAGAAATTCAGAAATTGTTTGTGTGGTAGAGGATATTCGCGATGTAATGGCAATTGAAAATACCGATCAATACCGCGGTCATTATCACGTTCTTGGCGGTAAAATAAGTCCTATGGATGGTATTGGTCCTTCGCAACTAAGTATAAAACCTTTAATAGAAAAAGTGCAGGCAGGAAAAGTAGAGGAGATCATTTTTGCTCTAAGCAGCACGCTGGAAGGTGATACCACTAATTTTTATATTTACAGGCAATTGGAAGGTACCGGTATTAAAACTTCAACCATAGCACGAGGAATTTCGGTAGGAGACGAACTGGAGTATGCCGATGAGGTGACGTTGGGGAGAAGTATTACCAACAGGGTTCCGTTTGAAAATTCTGCTAAAAATTGATATCTTTAAGTGAGCTTCGCGCTAAAAAATAAACAGATGGAAATTTCAGCATTTAAAAAAGCGATTATTGAAAAATTAGAGGGACTTAATGAAGCTCAACTGCTTCAAGTTCAGGAGTTAATTGAAAATTTTCATCAACAAGAAAATATTGAGGAACCGCAAACCGATTATCACCTTGAGGAGTGGGATTTAATGCCTGATTGGCAAAAAAAAAGAATTGAAGATGCTGAAAAAAGTTTAGGTAGGGCAGCAGGAGTTCCTCATAAAGAAGTTGCAAGAAAAGTAAAAGATAAATATGGCTTCTAAAAGGGAAGTTATTTGGGCTGTTTCAGCCATAAAGGAGTTAGACAATATTCTTGATTATCTTGAAAATAATTGGAGCAAGACAGTTAGTGAAAATTTCTTTAATACCTTAGACCATTCGGTAGAGCTAATTAAGTTAAATCCTTATCAGTTTCCTGCACTCTCAAAAGAAAAGAGGTTTTATAAATGTGTGGTAACAAAGCATAATTCTATTTTTTATAGTGTTCCAAATGAAACTCTTATTAGGATTCTCCATGTTTTTGATACACGACAGGATCCCCGAAAACTTCCACTTAATCAATAATATTTCTACTGAAAAATTTAGTTTCAGCTTATGAAATTGTAATTTTACCCAAAAGCGGATTTCATTTCTACGAGAGAAAATATATAGTGAGAATTTAATTTATTGATTTTTTAATACTTTTAAACTTGAATTTTCATTAAATTCGCAAACATAAACCTTAAAATAAGCTTTCAATTATAGATATGGCAAAGTTTGAACTTAAGCTACCAAAAATGGGCGAAAGTGTCGCCGAAGCAACGATTACCAACTGGCTAAAAGAAGTTGGAGATACCATTGAAGCCGACGAGCCGGTATTGGAAATCGCTACCGATAAAGTAGATAGCGAAGTCCCCAGCGAAGTAGAGGGGAAATTGGTAGAGAAACTTTTTGAAGCCGATGATGTAGTGCAGGTAGGCCAAACCATAGCTATTATTGAAACCGAAGGTGAAATTCCTGCCGGTAGCGATGATGATGAATTAGACCTTGATCTTGACGATGAAAGCGAAGAAGAGGAATATGCTGAGGAAGTAGCCGAAAGTGTAGAGACTGCAAAAGAAACTGCAGGAAGTAAAGATTTTTCTGATGCTTCCAGGTTTTACTCTCCACTGGTAAAGAATATAGCAAAAGAAGAAGGTATAGACCTTGACGAGTTAGAAGAAGTAGAAGGTACCGGTAAAGATAACCGGGTAACTAAAGACGATATTTTAGCTTACGTTGAGAATCGTGAGAAAGGAACTTCTGCTAAGCAAAAGCCAAAAGCAAAACAAGCGCCTTCTGCAGATACCGGAAAAATGGCCAGCGCCAAAGCCGAGTCTGAAAAAGTAGTTCCTTCAGGAGAAGACGAGATTATAGAAATGAGCCGAATGGGTAAAATGATCGCACACCATATGGTAGATAGCGCTCAAACTTCAGCTCACGTTCAATCTTTTATCGAGGTAGATGTTACCAATATCTGGAACTGGAGAAACAAGCACAAAAACGATTTTCAGAAGAAAGAAGGAGAAAAACTTACGTTTACTCCAATTTTTATGGAAGCCGTGGCAAAAGCGATTCGTGATTTCCCATTGATCAATATCTCGGTAGATGGAGATAAGATCATTAAGAAGAAAAATATAAACCTTGGGATGGCTGCAGCTCTTCCAGATGGAAACTTAATAGTACCGGTAATTAGAAATGCCGATCAGCTTAACCTTGTTGGTCTTGCTAAAAAGGTAAATGACCTTGCTAATCGTGCACGCCAGAATAAATTAAAGCCAGACGATATTCAGGGCGGAACTTATACCGTAACCAACGTAGGAACTTTTGGAAGCATTATGGGAACTCCTATAATTAACCAGCCGCAAGTTGCAATTCTTGCCCTGGGAGCCATTAGAAAAGTACCCGCGGTAATAGAAACTCCAGATGGCGATTTTATTGGAATTCGTTACAAGATGTTCCTTTCGCACAGTTACGATCACAGGGTTGTAAATGGAGCGCTTGGAGGCCAATTTGTACAACGTGTAGCCCAATATCTTGAAGGATTTGACAAAGATCGAGAGATATAATTTCAAATAATATTCTAAAAAAAACCGGCTGATTTTAGCCGATTTTTTCTTTTTAAAGCTTTTTGATATCGTATTCAAAGATTCTTTACGTAGTTATTTAATAGGTTTAAAGCAGGATGCTCATCCGGGCTTTGGGTATTGTCAAAAAGCTGCTCTGTTTCCAGATCTTTATAACCAAGAATTTCAAAAACTTCATCTTTTTGTAGCTTTTTAAAGGCCATAGACCAGTCAGAAAAAGCTCTTTCTTTACTAAAACCAGAATCCAGTTCGGTTATGTTTTGGTGGCGTTTGTCTTTAGCTATTTTACTATACAGCCAATCAACATTTTCTTCTTCTCCTTCAATATATTGAATAAAGCTTCCGTGAAAATAGATCAGCATTCCGGTTACTGCAATCGCAGTGTTGTTATTTCGCGCTTTTTCAAGCAATTCTTTTAAAGCCTTATCAGTGATCACGTGACTTTGCCTGCTTACGTACGCAATATATTTAAGCATTCTGTTTCTTTTAATAAATTCAAAGGTAAAAAATGTAATTTATTTTTGTTCAAAAGAGCTTAAATTGCAAGTTTCTGGAAAAGCAAAGCTCATAAATTATAGTATCTTTATCCCCAAAATCAAGCTCTTTTTATGGAATTAAACTTAACCAAACCCATTTGTTTTTTTGACCTGGAAACTACCGGAACAAATGTGGCGAAAGACCGTATTGTAGAAATTGCCATCCTTAAAGTTTTTCCTAACGGAAATAAGGAAAGCAAAACCTGGCTGGTAAATCCTGAAATGCCAATTCCCAAGGAAGTTGTTGCTATTCACGGAATTTCAGATGAAAAAGTAGCTAATGAGCCTACTTTTAAAGAACTTTCTTCCCAGGTTCACGATATGATAAAAGGTTGCGATCTTGGAGGCTATAATTCCAATCGTTTCGATATTCCCTTGTTGGTAGAAGAACTTTTGCGTGCCGGGGTAGATTTTGAAATGAAAAACGTGGTGGCAGTAGATGTACAAACCATTTTTCATAAAAAAGAGCAAAGAACCTTAGCAGCCGCTTACCAGTTTTACTGCGGAAAAGATCTAATAGACGCCCATAGTGCCGAGGCTGATACTACGGCTACTTACGAAGTTTTAAAATCTCAACTAGACCGCTATGGAGATTTGCAAAATGATATGAAATACCTGGCCGATTATTCATCCAGAAAACGTTTTGCTGATTTCGCAGGATTTATTGCTTTCGATAAAAAAGGAGAAGAAGTTTTTGCTTTCGGAAAATTTAAAGGTAAAAATGTAGAAAAGGTACTGGAAGACGAACCCGGTTATTACGGTTGGATCCAGAATGCCGATTTCCCGCTGTACACCAAAAAAGTGCTTACCGCTATAAAGTTGAGAAAGCTGAATAATAAATTGTCCTAATAAACAATGAAGCAAACCTTTATCGTACTGTTTTTGCTGTGCTGCAAGTTTTCTACAGCCCAGGAAAATCGTGTGGTAGGTCAGGTGGTAGATGCCGTTACTTCACAAGCCTTAGCCTATGTAAATATTGTTTTGGAGGAGGAGCATAAAGGCACTTCTACAGATGCGCAGGGAAGATTTTCTTTTGTATTAAAGGGTGCAGATACTTCAGCTAGCTTAAAATTTAGTTACGTAGGTTTTAAAACAAAAACTATAAAACTCGCCGATCTTAATAGCAGGGTTATAAAATTGGAGCCAGCTGTAAATTCACTTTCTGAAGTTCAGTTATATAATATCACCGAAAATAATTCTGAAAAGATCAATGATTTCCGCGGAAGGGAAAGCATAGGTTTGGGGAACTTTAGCGGCGGACAGTTTCCAAGTATGGTAGCGCGCTACTATGCAAGACCCGAAAATTTTAAGGCAGGCTGTTTTTTGGAAGAGGTAGAGGTTAGGTTTTTTTCTACCGATATAAAGATGAATAAAAAATCGAAATTCAGGTTAAGAATATTAGAAGTTGGCGAAGACGGAAAACCAGATGGAGATTTGTTAACCTCAAATTTAATTATAGAACGCGGAGACCACCGTTTTAAAACTAAAATTCCAATGCTCAGGTATCGAATTTCTATACCAAAAGAAGGTTTTTTTGTAGCGGTAGAACATTTGTTTATTGAAGAAAACAAGTATATTGAAGAAAAAGACTACCGTGTTTATAGGCAAACCGATACGCTTATTTACGAAGATTTTAAGGTAGTTAAATATTTACCGGTTTTTAAAGGTGTGTTGGAAGAGGAGGATGAAAATTTCAATTCATTTTTTAAGGATACTAATGGTTGGAAAAAAATGAATAATTTAGATAATTCTCATTCGGTTTTTAAAGGAGAAGTTCCGGCGCCGGCCTTTAAAATCACCCTAACCGATTAATTATTGAAGCATGAAGATAATTTGTATAGGTAGAAATTATACCGATCATATTTCTGAATTACAGAATGAAAAACCCGAAGATCCGGTTATTTTTCTAAAACCCGATACTTCCATTTTATTAAAAAAACAGCCTTTTTTTATACCAGATTTTTCTGAAGAAGTACATTATGAAGTAGAAGTTTTGGTAAAGATCAAAAAAGTAGGAAAACATATTCAGGAGAAATTTGCTCATAAATATTATGATGAAATTGGCCTTGGGATAGATTTTACCGCCAGAGATCTTCAGCAAAAATTAAAGGAAAAAGGTTTGCCATGGGAAAAGGCAAAAGCGTTTGATGGCGCCGCAGTTATAGGCGAAAAATGGTTAGCTAAAGATTCGGTAGCCGATATAAATATGCTTAACTTTAGTTTAGAGAAGAACGGGGAAACTGTTCAGAAAGGCAACACAGAGCTGATGCTTTGGAAAATTGATGAACTAATTGCTTATGTTTCACAATTTTTCACCTTAAAAATAGGCGATATTATATTTACAGGAACCCCGGCCGGAGTTGGCAAGGTTTCCGCAGAAGATAGATTGACAGGTTTTATAGAAGACAAACAAATTTTTTCAATTCAAACAAAATAGCGATATGAGCAACTACAATTTAAGTGAAGTTAAAGAAATGGCCGGTGGTGACGATGATTTCATGAAGGTGGTGGTGCAGACTTTTTTAGAGGAAATTCCGCCAGATGTAGAGGCGATGAACGATGCTATTTCCAATGATAACCCAACGCTGGCTTATCAATACGCCCACAAAATGAAACCAAACTTGCAACTTTTTGGGTTGGAACTTATGGAAGAGGTAAAAGTGATAGAATCCTGGGCAAAAGCCGGGAAGAAAAAAGACGATGTGCCGGAAGCCGCCACTAAGATCACCAAAAAGGTAAATGTGGCCAGTATTGCCCTTAAAAGAGATTTTGAGCTGGAATGAAAGCAGAGATAATTACCATTGGAGATGAAATCCTTATCGGGCAGATCGTAGATACCAATTCAGCTTTTATTGCGAAAGAACTTAATAAGATCGGGATCTCGGTAAAACAAATTTCTACCGTAGAGGATGAGAAAAGTCATATCCTGGAAGCTTTAAGCGAAGCCAAAGTTCGAGCCGATATCATAATCATTACCGGTGGATTAGGACCTACCAAAGACGATATTACCAAAGATTGTTTATGTGAATTTTTTGAGGACAAACTCGTGAAAAACGAGGAGGTGCTTAAACATATAGAATTTCTTTTTGAGAAATATATAGACACTCCAATTTCAGATCTAAATAGAAAACAAGCCATGTTGCCTTCAAAAGCTTTGGCCTTGATGAACAAATTCGGGACAGCACCCGGAATGTGGTTTGAAAGTGAAGGCAAAGCTTATGTGTCTTTGCCCGGCGTTCCTTTTGAGATGAAAGCTTTAATTGAAGATGAGGTAATACCAAGGCTTCAGCAAAATTTTAAAAGGCCGGTGATCTTGCATAAAACCGTATTAACCTACGGAATGGGAGAGAGCGCCATTGCTGAAAAAATTGAAGCCTGGGAAGATGGATTACCGCCATATATCAGGTTGGCTTATTTGCCAAATTTGGGGCGCGTGCGTTTGCGCTTAACCGCTAAAGGCGATAATGAAGAACATCTAAAAAATAGTGTAGAAAGTCTTATTAGCGATCTTCATAGTATTATTGGCGATATCATTGTAGGTTACGAAGATGATGAACCGGTAGAAATTCAAATTTCAAGATTACTCTTAAAGAATAAAGCGACTATTGCTACAGCCGAAAGTTGTACAGGAGGAAGACTGGGCAGTTTATTTGCTACTCCGCCCGGAGCTTCTAATTATTACAAGGGTAGTGTGGTGAGTTATGCCACGAGTTCTAAAGTAGATGTGCTGAAAATAGATAAGAAGTTAATCGAAGAACATTCTGTAGTAAGCGAAGAAGTAGCTATGGCGATGGCAAAAAATGTTCGGGAGATCTTTAAAACCGATTATGCGATCTCTACCACAGGAAATGCCGGCCCGGCCAAGGGCGATAGCGATGCCGATATTGGCACTGTATTTATAGGAATTGCAACGCCAGATAAAGTTTATGCTAAAAAATTCACCTTTGGGAATCATCGGGATAAAGTGATTGGCAAAGCGGTAAATAAGAGTATTGAATTGATTAGGGAAGAACTGTTTCAGCAGGTTAAAACTCATCCATAAGAGCTTAATTTTCGATTTAAAAGTTTAAATTTGCCTTCTGGAAGATTTGAAATTCAGAAGTTTAAATATTTTCGCATAACCTGAGTTGCTAAAATTTAAACGAACCTATATATTGAGATCCTTCCAACAGGTGGTAAACAGCGAGTTTCCAGCTAAAAGATTGGATAGCCGGGAAAATTTCAGAAACCTTGAATATTTTTTTAAATTAATATTGTTTGTTAGGTGAAAAAATCGTTAATTTGCAGCCTGTTTTGAAATAACGAGAAAAGAATAGAGCAATGTCAAGAGTTTGTGAACTTACTGGTAAAAGAGCAATGGTTGGGAACAATGTTTCTCACGCTATGAACAAAACCAAACGTAGATTTAATGCCAATTTGGTAAAGAAACGTTTTTTTATTCCTGAGGAAGATAAATGGGTCACTTTAAAGGTATCTACATCTGCACTTAAAGATATTAATAAAAAAGGCATCTCTGCCGTAATTAAAGAGGCAAGAGAAAAAGGATTTTTGAAAAAATAATCCTTAAGCATAAAAACACATTACAATGGCAAAGAAAGGAAACAGGGTACAGGTTATACTAGAGTGTACAGAGCATAAAGCTACCGGACAACCGGGAACTTCAAGATACATTACTACCAAGAATAAAAAGAATACGCCGGACAGGATGGAATTAAAGAAATTTAATCCAATCCTTAAGAAAATGACGGTTCATAAAGAGATAAAATAATAAGTTATGGCTAAGAAATCAGTAGCATCGATACAAACAGGGTCTAAGAGATTGACCAAAGCAATAAAAATGGTTAAATCTCCAAAGTCTGGTGCCTATACTTTTGTTGAACAAATTATGGCTCCGGAAGACGTGAACGACTTTTTGAAGAAAAAGTAATTCGAGCAAACTTCCTTGAAAACATTTACGAAGCCGTCTGGATAACCTCTGGACGGCTTTTTGTTTTTACTCGATAATCGAGATTTAAATATTCCTGGATTTATCTCGAAATTGTAAATTAGTCTTCTTAATGCTCCGTGGGCTGGCCCCAAAGTAATTTACGTATATTTACAACGAAAAATTTCGGAAGCGCATTTCCGGAATTTGTTGATTTTAAACCTTCCAAAAAATGAGTTTATTTAAAAAGATATTTTCAAAAGACAAAAAGGAAAACCTGGATAAAGGGCTGGAGAAATCCAAGACCAGCTTTATGTCTAAGATGAGTAAGGCTGTGGCCGGGAAATCTAAAGTAGATGAAGAGGTTTTAGATGATCTAGAAGATGTATTAATTAGTAGTGACCTTGGAGTGGCCACAACTATTAAGGTGATTAATAGAATTGAAGAACGCGTGGCTCGCGATAAATACCTGGGCACCGAGGAGCTTAACAAAATACTTCGCGAAGAGATTGCCGGGTTACTTTCAGAAACCGAAACCGGGGAAGCCGCAAATATCCAGTTGCCAGATGTAAAACCATACGTAATTATGGTAGTTGGTGTAAATGGAGTGGGAAAAACCACGACCATTGGGAAACTTGCACATCAATTTAAAAGTGCCGGTAAAAAAGTAGTTTTAGGAGCTGCCGATACCTTTAGAGCAGCTGCAATAGACCAGTTACAAATCTGGGCTGATAGAACCGATGTGCCAATTGTACGTCAAAAAATGGGAAGCGATCCGGCTTCTGTTGCTTTTGATACCGTTCAAAGTGCTGTAAAACAAGATGCCGATGTTGTATTAATAGATACCGCCGGGAGATTGCATAATAAGGTGAATTTAATGAACGAGCTATCCAAGGTAAAACGTGTAATGCAAAAGGTGATTCCTAATGCGCCTCACGAAGTTTTATTGGTTTTAGATGGTTCTACAGGGCAGAATGCTTTTGAGCAGGCAAAACAGTTTACAGCGGCTACAGAGGTGACTTCACTTGCTGTTACAAAGCTGGATGGAACGGCAAAAGGCGGTGTGGTAATTGGCATTAGCGATCAATTTCAAATTCCTGTGAAATATATTGGAGTAGGCGAGGGTATTGAAGACTTGCAGGTTTTTAATAAATATGAATTTGTAGATTCTTTCTTTAAACAATAAACCAGTTTGATGCTGGAAACAAATAATTTGACTTGCTATAAGTAGCGAATTACTTTGCTCCGTTTGAAATTTATAATTAGATGAAAAAACTTTTACTCCTTCTTTTACTTCCGGCTTTAATTTCCTGCGGAAACGATCAAAAATCTAAAGAAGATCTCGAAAATAAATCCTGAAACAGATTCGCTAGAGACTGAAAAGGAAATGGAATTTAAAGTTTTAGATTCTAAGAATATTTCCCAGGATTCTTTATGGGCACCTTTTAAAAGCGATTTAGCTCAATTTTCTGAAGAAAAATATAACGAGCTGAAACCGCTTATTTTTGATAAAAATATTCCCGAAATCCAATCGGCTATTAAAAATGGAGAACTTACTTATAAAGAACTTTCCCTGTTTTATCTCTATAGAATTCAGCAATTTGACCGTGAAAATGAACTTTCTTTAAATTCGGTGATTTCCTTAAATCCTAATTTACTTGAAGAGGCAGAGAAAAAGGATGAGGAACTCAAAAATGCTGCAGAAAATCATCCTATTTACGGAATTCCGGTTTTGCTTAAAGATAATATCAATACAGAAAATATGGCGACTACCGCCGGGGCTTTGGCTTTGGAAAACAACCAAACCGAAGATGCTTTTATCGTTCAGCAATTAAAAGATAATGGTGCGCTAATCCTTGGAAAAGCCAATCTAAGCGAATGGGCTTATTTCTTTTGTAATGATTGCCCAAGTGGATATTCAGCAGTTGGGGGACAGACTTTAAATCCTTACGGCAGAAAGATTTTTGATACCGGTGGCTCCAGTTCGGGTAGCGCGGTTGCCGTGGCTGCTAATTTGGCTCCTGTAGCGGTAGGATCTGAAACTTCCGGGTCTATTCTTTCACCTTCCAGTCAAAACTCTGTGGTAGGTTTAAAACCTACGATCGGGAATTTAAGTCGGGGTGGGATTGTTCCTATTTCCAGTTACCTGGATACGCCCGGGCCAATCACAAAATCTGTGATAGACAATGCGATCTTGTATTCAGCAATGATCGGTGAAGATAAAGAAGACGCTGCTTCAGTAGAAGTGAAAAACGCTGATTTTAATCTTGAAAATCAAAACCTGGAAGGAAAACGCTTTGGCGCTTTTAAAGAATTAATGGAAGATTCCCTTTATAATCGTGCGGTGCAGGATTTAAAAGATTTAGGAGCTGAAATTGTAGAATTTGAAGCCGAAGAAGTTCAGATGGATAATTTTCTGCGCCTGTTAAGCCTGGATATGAAAAAAGATCTGCCTGAATATTTTGAAAAATATGGTGGTGAAACCGGTTTTTCTTCCGTAGATGATATTGTGAAATTCAATAATGAAGATTCCACCGCAAGAATGCCTTATGGACAGTCTTTATTTACCGGAATCATAGAAGATTCAGCAGATAATGCTACTCTGGATTCCATAAAAACTGAGTTAAGCGCAAAGGGTAAAAAGTATTTTGATGCTCCAATGAAGGAGCACAATTTAGATGGAATTTTATCTATCAATAATTATCATGCCGGTTTTGCCGCGGTAGCTCATTATCCTGCTATTACTGTTCCTATGGGTTATGACGAAGAGGGTGCGCCAAAAGGCTTGACGTTCTTTGCAAAAACATCTGAAGAAGATAAACTATACCAATGGGCATTAGCTTTCGAAAATGCTACTAATCGCCGGAGATCTCCAGAAAATTACGAGTAAATGAAGCAACGAAATTTAAAAGCGCTAATAAGTAAGATCATTTTATTTTACAGTATTTTTTATGGTGCCATGAAGATCATTGCGGTGTTATTTAGTGATGCCTGGCCCTTGCCAAATCTTATTATGGCTATTCCTTTTGTGGTCTTTGCGGTAATAGGCGGAATTATGCTAAAAAGAGATTCTTACTCCTGGGTTTATGTGGCCGCCGGTGTAATTGTGATAAGTATTGTTCGTTATTACGAAATACAATGGTTGCAGCAGCTACATCAATATTTTAGTTAATGTATATCTGTTTTTACTCATAAGATCAAAATCATTAATAAATCGTCATGCTGAATTTATTTCAGCATCTAACATAGCAATACGATACACTCAACTTAGATCTCCGAATAAATTTCGGAGCGGGCTCTGAAACATCCCGAAGCGTCGGGACAGGATGACGACCATTTTTAAATTATGACTTTTTACGGAGAACAAATCTATTACTATGAAACCTGAAAAGAAGTATCCTTCGGAAGTTTATTTAAACGGAAAATGGCTAAAACCGGATGAAGCTTTTGTTTCGGTTTTTGACCGGGCGTTTATGTTTGGCGATGGTGTTTATGAAGTAACTCCGTTTTATAAAGGCAAAGCTTTTAAATTGAAGGAACATCTGAAACGCCTTCAATATTCCCTGGATCAAATACAAGTAGCTTTTGATGCATTTTCATTGGAGAATTTGATGTATGAAGCCTTAGACCGCCTTAATCTAAATGAAACAGATGCTGCGGTTTATATCCAGGTAAGTAGGGGAACTGCAGCCAGAAGTCATTTTGTTCCCGAAAAGATTGAAACCAGCATTTTGCTGTATGCTTTTCCCGTGACTTTGGAAGGTTTTGAAAAAAAGACCTGGGAAGTTATGGCTACTGAAGATAAACGCTGGCATCGTTGTGATATTAAGTCGACAGCACTACTGGCGAATGTAATGGCCAACGAAGAAGCAATTGCTGCCGGTTTTGCTGAAAACCTGCTGGTACGCAAAGGATATTTTACCGAAGGTTCACACTCCAGCCTGTTTTTTGTAAAATACGGTGTGCTGCATACTCATCCCGAAGGTCCCGAGATTCTCTCTGGCGTTACTCGTGCAGAAGTGATTAATATCTGTGCCGACTTAAACATAAAGGTAGTTGAAAAGGCTGTGCATATTGATGAACTGGTAGAAGTAGACGAAATTTTTGTCACCGGCACCACCACGCAAATAATTCCTGTAAGCTCCATTACCCACAAGAATAAAAAAGTTTATACCGCCAGTAAAGACAGCATTACAAGGAAATTACAAAAGGTTTTTATTGAACGCACTAGAAGATAGATTTTATAATTTTACTCAAAAGCGTAGAATCTGGTTTCAGTAATATAATCCGGTCTTTTTACAGTAAAAATTAAATCATCTTCCGATAAGGTTTCTATTTGAAAATTATTTTGGGAATGTATAAAAGTACCATCAGGGTAGAATTTATATCCAATTTTTGAATTCATAACGCCATTCCCAAAACCTTCACCAAGATATTGCGTTCGGGTGTATTCGATACTGTCTTCCATAATCTCCCAAACCAGATCATATTGATTCGAAGAAATTATATTTCCATCAAAGTCTATATTATAAATACCCTCTAATTTCCAGTTTCCTTTAAGTTGATCTTTATTGAACTCATCCTTATCCTCGGAACAGCCTAAGCTTACTAAAATTAGGAATATGCTTATTAAATAATAGTTTTTGTTTAGAAATAGCATAAATTAATTTTTAGGGTAGGTTATAGTTTGTAAACAATATCATTTCCCAACTTCAAAATTAATTCTAATAATTCTCGTAACCGAAGTTTGATCTAAGCCTATCGTATAGGTAGTTAAGGAGATTTCAACAAAATCGGTTCCGGTAAAATCAGCTTGTGTTTTATAATTATATATAAAACCTCCGGTTGTAGGATTTTGTTGAAGATTACTTAATTCAAAATTTTCAGCCTGCCTGGTGATACTATATCCAGATTCATCACCTGGAAACTCAAATTCATATTCGTAAATTTCACCGTGTGAAATAACTACATTTTTTTCAGTTATTGGGATATTCGCATTATCATCATCTTTTGAACAGGCAATAAAAATAATAGAAACAAGTACTAGTATTATTTTTTTCATCATTGTGGTTTATAAGTAGATGCATTATTCTGCAAAAGGTTGCGTATAAAGTTGCTTAATCTCCTATAATTCCATTTTATATTATCAATTAAAATGCTAAAAACTGTGGCGAAACCTTTTAAAGTGGATCTTATTCTTCAATGAATTTTTTATAATGCTCGTAGCGTAAAAATATATCCCTTACATAGTTGTATGGTTCTCTTCCTCGAACAAAACCGTGTCTAACCACATCATCCAGGTAGTATTTCTTGTCCTTTAATTTCAGTATATATTCTTCTACATTTTCGTCCCATATATTGGGATTTTTACCATGCTTTTCAGCCAGGCGCATAGCATCATATACATGACCTGCACCACAGTTAAAAGCGGCTAGCGTGAATTTTACTTTCTGGATCGAATCTTCAACAGCTTCAAAATTATCGCGCATCCTGTCTAAATACTTTACGCCTCCTCTTATATTTTGTTCTGGATTATAATTGTTGCTCACGCCAACTTCTTTTGCCGTAGCCGGCATCAGTTGTATTAAGCCGGTTGCACCAGCCCACGATTCTGCTGTAGGATCAAACCTTGATTCCTGGTAAACCTGGGAAGAAAGGAAGCGCCAGTCCCATCCTAATTCAGAAGCATTTTCTTTAATAATATCGTCGTATTTACTAATCTTATTGCTGTTTTTGCTGTAAAAATCGCTTTTAATCCTACTCCTGTTAGACCTGGTATTTTTAAAATACTTATTATAAATCACATAATAATCGTCTGACTTTTTCTCTTTGTTTATCCACTTATTTATCGCTTCGAGCAAGTCGGGAGAATTCTGTCTTACCGCCCAGGCGATACGTTGAGAAAACGAAACCCTGGTGTCAATATTTAGGATAGGGTAGTAGGTTTTGTTGATAGATGCAATATTGTGATCTGCAACTGTTCTTTCAATTTCACCATCCACTACCATTTTAATTATTTCATCTGTAGTGACATTTCCGTTAATATGTGCTACCGGAATTTCAGCACCAATCTCATTCTCTAAGTTCTTAATTCTTTCAGCATAAGATGAATTTTCTCTAACCCATACGGTATCGTTGCTTAATTCTAGCGTGTTTGAAATTAGTTGCTTATCGATTTTGTAGCCGGGCAGGGATCGCCAATTATCGGGCATTCGCTGTACTAAAGCCTGGTGCGTTACGTAATGATTTTCTGTAAAACTTACCAGGTTTTTCCTGGGCTCAGTAATGGTTAAACCATACGCAATTAAGTCGCCTTTCCCATTGTTCAACATATCAAATAGATCATCGATATCTTCGGCAATTGTGATTTTCAGTTTTAAACCTAAGTTTTTGGCGAGGCGAGATAATAACTCATACTCAAAGCCCATAGGCATTCCTTTATATAAAAAATAGCTTGTGGAATTGTAGATGGTTATCGCGTGTAAAACGCCATCTTCTTTTATGGCCTCTAAGTCTTTAGAAATTTTATAAGGTTTGGTCTCCGGTTTGCTTCCAAACATTGCACTACTGGCACTATTATCTCCTTTGGAACAACCTGATAAAATTATTAGAAAAACAATGAAAAAAGTATACTTCTTTAAGATCATAGCCTTCAAAATACAAAGAAATAAGCGAGCTACGTAAAAAAATGTTAAATAAATCAAATTTTCACACTTGTTTAAGCGCTTTAAATTGCCCCGTATTATAAAAGACTTCGTGGGTATTTAAAGAACTTTTTAAACTCTATCTGGCCAAATGTTAGGTAGTTCTCCACTGAAACCCATTTCAGGAAGCTGATCTATTTTTTCCATTTCAGCTGATGTCAGTTCGAAATCGAACAGCTCTATATTTTCCTGAATTCTTTCTGGGTTTGTAGATTTTGGGATTACAATTACCTCATGCTGTATAATCCATCGCAAACAAACCTGCGAAACCGATTTATTATGATTTTTGGCGATTGCTTTCAAAACTTCATTTTCAAATACTTTCCCTCTTGCCAAAGGAGACCATGCCTCCAATGCTATATTTTGTTTTTTACAGTAGGAAACTAATTCCTGTTGCCAATATCCGGGATGAAATTCTATTTGATTAACAGCAGGAATAACCTTGGCAGTTTCAAATAAAGCCTCTAGATGTTCCTCAAAAAAATTGCTTACTCCTATAGATTTTATTTTGCCTTCAGCTTGTAATTCTTCCATTGCTCGCCAGGTATCGGCATTGGTTTTTTGCCAGTTGGCATAATTTTTAGCATTGGCAGGCCAGTGAATCAAATAAAGATCAATGTAGTCTAGATCAAGTCTTTTTAGGGATTTCTCAAATTCTTTTTTGGTTGATTCATAACCTAAACTCTCACGCCATAATTTAGTAGTTACAAAAATGTCTTCTCTTGCAACTCCGCTAGCTTTTATTCCTTTTCCAACAGCCTCTTCATTTCCATAAATTGCTGCCGTATCTATTAGCGAATAGCCACTGGAAATAGCAGTGGAGACTGCTTCAATTCCCTCCTGGTCTGTAGATTTGTAGGTGCCGAAGCCTACTATTGGTATTTTTTGTCCATCATTTAAGTTTAATTTCTTCATAATTCTTTCTTTAAATTCTTAAATGCTTCTTGAGCTTGCTCCGAAGTTGTTTACAAAAACGAAACACCAAAACTCTTTGTTAGTAACTTCTCAAGTTCCTCGAGCTCCAATTTTAATTCCTGATGGCTTTGTGATAAGGATAATTCAGACTTATCTTTCCGAAGCAACTTTTTCAATTCTAGCATTTTAAAGTGAAATGATTTGGATTGTAGTTCAATCTGTAAGTGTTGCTACTTGTTTTTCAATAGCTATCTTTTTTTGTTTAACTACATCAATCACTTCAGTGGCCTTATCAAAACTCAACTCCTTTTTTTCGACAGATTTCAAAACTCCACACTCAAAATTTCTACATGCTTTTGGTCTTTGAGAATAAATATTACAACCATTGCAGCCAAGTTCATTACAGGGTAGAAAAAACATTCCATTTTCACCCGTTTGTTCAATATCCATCAGCTGATTTACTCGTGACAGCTCTTCATTATCGAGCTGTACAAAACCAATTAAAGTACCATCACAACATAAACCACAAGACAAACAGATATTTGTTGGTTCACTCATGTTTCCTGAATTTTAAGCTGTCTAATATAAATTTCTTATTCATATTCGGCTAATGTAGTATAAACATAGCCGTTTTCGCAGGTATAATTTCCGTATTTGTTTTTAATTGAAATTCTTTAGTCCTCTGTCTTGAATTGGTGCGAACGGTTTGCGGTTATCGCAAGTTATGGTAGTGAATATAAGTATTTGTCCAATTTAGTTTTTTAGTTAAATTGTTGCAATTGCGAATATGCGTTATTGGCAAGAGTTTTATAAGTTGTATCCTAAACTTAATTGCAATACTGTATTGGTAGGTTCAAATGTCATATTGCTTATCTCAGTAGTAAATAGTTTGTTTAATCCCTGGTATGCTCCCAACTCGATAAAAAATTCACTAATATCGACTCCAAATCCTAAATTTAAGCCATAATCGAATGAATCTGGTTCGCCTTCATAATTCATAAACTCTTTATTTAAGAGTACTCCTATTTGAGGACCAAATAAAATATATGGGGAGTTGAAGAATTTAAAGTCTAAAGGTAAATTGATGTAATTTAATTTGTAATTCACGGTTGAAATATTGAACTCTCTGTTACCCTGTTGAGAATACTCCAATTTAGGTCTAAAAGCTATTTTATTTCCCAGTTCTTTTTCCGCCACTATTCCTAAATGTAAGCCAATTTCGTGATTCATATTAAATGATTTTGTTCCATTGGAAAGAGCAGAATTATTTATCCCTCCAAAAACACCATATTGTATTTGAGAGAAGGAGTAAGTTGAAATTAGAACAAAAGTGAAGAAAAATAATTTTTTCAATTGATTAGTTTTTTGGTTAGTCCGCAAATAAAACTAAATAAGTCTAAATCTTAAAATAAAATTTTTGCCAACGTTTACGGTTATCGCGGGTTGGCGGAGTAGGGGACGCGGGGCTGTCCGCTTAGAACTAGTTTATTGGTGAATTTAATTATTTTCTTTTTAACGCTGCCGGCTATTGGTGATTAACCGTTATTGGCTGCTGGGTCTATTTCCTAAATTTTCTAA
This sequence comes from uncultured Flavobacteriaceae bacterium, assembly GCA_963727565.1. Taxonomy (GTDB): domain Bacteria; phylum Bacteroidota; class Bacteroidia; order Flavobacteriales; family Flavobacteriaceae; genus Salegentibacter. The sequence continues at coordinate 339,215 of CAVSGU010000004.1, read as the reverse complement.
ATAAACTATGATCTCATAAATTCCAATTGCAATTGCAATTTTTCCTAGAATTAAATGGAAGCCAGTTTATTGCTTCTAGAAATGAATACTCTTTCTTCTTTTATAAGGATTGTAAAAATCCGTGATTAGAAAGAACCTAAATAATCCAGTGAAATCTGGTTATACTTAAAAATATCAAACTTCTTATTATAGTTTATTGAAACAAAAAATAGAGTATAAAACGTTATAATCTATGATTCCTGTTTAAAAATTGCTTTGATCCAATCTTTACCAGTTTTAGAATAGAACTGATTGATTTGTAGAATTATGAGGTCTCTTTTTGAGTTGATTTTCTCTCTTACGATTCGGTTGCATCAATTTCATTTTTTAATTAGTTCTCTTGATAGGAATTCAGTTCATAAGCTCTGAATTTATCTATAATACAATTTTATTGTCTGATCTGAGCAATTGATTGCTTTGATGTTTCTTGATTGTATCTTTGGTTATATTTATATATTCTTAGAATATTAAGATCATTAAAGAAAACTAAATTCTCAAAAATTCGTTCTATCTAAAACCATCGAATCCAGTTTCTACTTCTTGGATTGAAGTAACTCTTTAAAAATTTACAATTATCTATTTGTGAGTTTATACAAATTGGATTTATTGAAATCACTGTAATTCATTAAAAACTTACAATTCTTAAAAATTCAAATGAGTTCTATTGCTATTTGAAAGATTAGAAAAGGTATTGCAACTTGATCAAAAATGTTATTTTTAAAATACTGCGTCTTCTTCCAAAATCACAGTTCTTTTTAAATCAATCATTCTTGAAAGTATTTATCTCTTTATGTAACTATCATTTTTTTGAAATTACCGTTGAATCTAGATTAGATAAGTTCATTGTTTGTCAATTCAATCCATTCCAAAATTTCGTATTTCTGAAATCTAGATTTTTGAATATTTGAGCGATGTATTAATAATTGACCTGTCGAGTTAATGCAGAAAGATTCCAGTCTTTTTAAGATGGTAGTTTACGTGGAACTCTTGCATTTAATCGATAATCCTTACTATTTCAGTTTCCGTTAAATACTAGAAATAGTATTGTTTTCGTTGAATATGTAGATTTTCTCAATGTTATCTATTTTGGAACGTAAAACTTAACTCAAGATTGAGAACAATCTATTAAAAATTACTGGATTTAATATTTCACTATTGTCAAAATTCAGAATTTGTGAAGGATTGTCTGCCCGCGATCCCATATTATCTATAAAATCTATCCTTGTTTTCTCCTTCACATGAACAATTAACAAACTTATTTATCATGGTGTTATTCTAGAAATTTCAATTTGAATCGATTCTCCTACAATAATATTATAGTCTATATGTTTCTAAATCTTCAGTTTCTAATAACTTTCTTAACTCTATTTCGATTCTATTTTCTTCATTTCAAAATTGCTTACAGTAACTTCTTTTATCCGGTTTAAAATAAAGATTTAACTAAAAGCCTACCGGGATATCCTTAGCTTTTCAAATATAAATTATTGTCAAGGCTTAAAACTGTGGGAAACCGTAAACTTTGGGCTATTTACCAACAGGTTTTTAACTTTTTTATTAATACAATAGGGAGTTTTGTTGATGAGTCGGTAATAATTAAAATAGCCTTAGTGCTAATCTTCCAAAATCCCGGCTTCTTTTAAGTATTGTAAAACTTCCTCTTTAGGTAAAGCTTTTATGGTTCGGCCTTTAAAACCCGTAGTGGTTTCAGCCATAAATAAAGAATTTAAAATAGCTTCTTCGGTAGCTTCAATGGCGGCCATAAACAGCGGCGACATCAAATCGTTGGGAACTACTTCCTGTGTTAAGGTTTTGGTCTCTATTTTATAAGGAATTCTCATTCCTTTGGCGGTAGAAAAAGCGATCACATAATCGCCGCTGCCGTTGGAAGCGATTCCGCCGGTTTTTGCCAGTCCGAGGAATGCTCGTTTAGCCAGGCGTTCCAGGTTTCGGTTGTTCAGTGGCGCATCGGTAGCGACCACCATCATACAGGAACCGTCTACATTATTCTGTAAATTATTGCTAAAACTGTAGTTTCCCAGCTTTTGTCCCACCGGTACGCCGGCAATTTGTAAAACCCCGCCAAAATTACTTTGCACCAAAACGCCTAAAGTATATCCGCCCAGGCTTTCGGGCAGTTTTCGGGAAGCTGTGCCAATCCCGCCTTTATAACCAAAAGCGATGGTGCCCGTGCCGGCGCCAACATTTCCTTCAGCCACTTTCCCGGTTTTCGCATTTTGAATCGCTGAAATTACGTCTGCATTTTTCACATGTTGCCCGCGGATATCGTTTAAATAGCCATCGTTAGTTTCGCCAACCACGGCATTTACCGAACGTACGTCTTCATTTCCGGGCAGGTTTAGTGTATATTTTATCACCGCATCCATCGCGGTGGGAACGTTTAAAGTGTTGGTAAGGATCACCGGAGTTTCCAGGTTTCCCAGTTCATTAATTTGTGTACTGCCGGCCAGTTTTCCGAAGCCATTTCCCACAAAAACCGCTGCGGGTACTTTCTGCTGAAAAATATTCCCGCCGTGCGGAAGAATAGCCGTCACGCCGGTACGCACCGAATCGCCTTTTATCAGCGTAGTATGCCCAACTTTTACGCCTTCAACATCGGTAATCGCGTTTAAGGCTCCTCTTTGCATCACCCCAATTTTCAGCGGAATTTCCTCTACACGTTGCTGTGCGTTTAAGGTATTCAGCATGAAAAATAGAATATAAGCGAGAGGAGTGAATTTTTCATTTATAAGTTATTTCTTTAATTTTTAATGTTGGAAAGTTACAAAATACTTTAAATGGCAATTTTTTAAATTATTAGAAGGATTTTCGGCCTACTTTTATTTCCGTAGTAAAACCAGGCTGATTGTCAGCGGTGGGCAGAGGAGCATTGCCTAGCGCAGCGGTTGCAATGCGCAAGATAGGCAATCAGCGTTGTGTTTTCAAGGAGAGAAAAGTAAGCCTAGCGTTTTTTGGTTCTTTTTTGGGCAATGCAAAAAAGAACATAGAGAAATATATTTTATGCTATTCCTTTCAATATTAACCTGCTGTAGTTCAAATTATAGATTGTATCTTTGCACCCGCTTTTGGGAGACTGTAAAAAAGTTTTTAAAACGTCATCCCGTCCCGAAGCTTCGGGACAGCTTGACGAAAAAAAGATTTTAGAAGCAGCTTTGAAAATACAATATAATTATGAGGACAAAGTCGATAAAGAAGAACCGTATTAATGTAGTAACCCTTGGTTGCAGCAAGAATGTGTATGATAGTGAGGTGTTGATGGGGCAGCTTAAGGGCAACAATAAAGACGTGGTGCACGAGCAGGACGGCAATATTGTGGTGATTAATACCTGCGGATTTATAGACAACGCCAAAGAAGAATCGGTGAATACCATCCTGGAGTTTGTAGAACAGAAACAACAGGGAGAAGTAGATAAAGTTTTTGTAACCGGGTGTTTAAGCGAGCGTTATAAACCAGATCTTCAAAAAGAAATTCCTGATGTAGACCAGTATTTTGGAACTACAGAACTTCCCGGCTTATTAAAAGCGCTGGAAGCCGATTATAAACACGAATTGCTTGGGGAGCGTCTAACAACCACGCCAAAGAATTACGCTTACCTTAAAATTGCAGAAGGTTGTGACAGGCCCTGTTCTTTTTGCGCTATTCCGCTAATGCGTGGTGGCCATAAATCGACCCCAATTGAAGATTTGGTTACAGAAGCGAAGAATCTTGCGGCCAATGGCGTAAAAGAATTAATTCTTATCGCACAGGATCTAACCTATTACGGGCTTGATCTTTATAAGAAAAGAAATTTAGCCGAATTGCTTGAAAACCTTGCTAAGGTTGAAGGCATTGAGTGGATTAGGTTGCATTATGCATTTCCAACCGGTTTCCCAATGGATGTACTGGATGTGATGAAGCGTGAGCCTAAGATCTGTAATTATATAGATATTCCGTTACAGCATATCAATACTGAATTGTTGAAATCTATGCGCCGCGGAACTACGAGCGAAAAAACTACAAAACTGCTAAAAGATTTCAGGAAATATGTTCCTGAAATGGCCATTAGAACCACACTTATTGTAGGTTATCCGGGAGAAACCCAGGAGCAGTTTGAGGAAATGAGAGATTGGGTAGAGGAGATGCGTTTTGAGCGTTTAGGCTGCTTTACTTATTCTCACGAAGAAAATACACACGCCTATAATTTGGAAGACGATGTGCCACAGGAAGTGAAACAAGATCGTGCTAACCAGATTATGGAAATACAGAGCCAGATTTCCTGGGAGCTAAACCAACAGAAAATTGGTCAGATCTTTAAAGTGGTGATCGATAGAAAAGAAGGAAACTACTTTGTAGGTAGAACCGAGTTTGATTCACCTGATGTGGATAACGAAGTTTTAATCGATGCGAGTTCAATTTATCTAAAGACCGGGGAATTTTACGAAGTAAAAGTGACCGATGCTGCCGATTTCGATTTGTATGCTGAACCAGTTCACGAAGCCCCAAAACCGGTAAGAAAAGAGTTGAAGGTTAAAACTGTATAGAATTAACAAAATTAGTTTTTAATAAATTTTCCGTGTCCTTTAGGAAAATAGGAGACGGAAAATTTAATGCTACTTTGCTGTTTTTTATAGCTATGCCTTTTAAGCCAGGCTAATCTGAGATTCCAGGTAAACATCCTGCACTCTTCTTAGGATATCAATACCTTCCTTTAATGGCCGTTGAAATGCTTTTCTGCCCATAATTAAACCTGAACCACCTGCACGCTTATTAATCACAGCAGTACGAACAGCTTCCTTAACATCAGATTCCCCTTTGGAGCCTCCTCCAGAATTGATCAAACCTATTTTGCCCATATAGCAATTGGCCACCTGGAGCCTGCAAAGATCTATAGGATGATCTGTAGTTAAAGTCTCATACATTTCATCGCTGTATTTGGCAAAATCTATATTTTTAAAACCATAATTAGTCTCCGGTAGTTTTTGTTTAATTACATCAGCTTTAATAGTTACTCCTAAATGGTTAGCCTGCCCGGTAAGATCGGCAGCGGAATGAAAATCTTCTTTTTCCGTTTTGAACTCACTATTTCTGGTATAGCACCATAAAATTGTAGCCATTCCCAGCTGATGGGCTTCCTCAAAAGCCACCGCAATCTCCTGTATTTGCCTATTGCTTTCTTTAGATCCAAAATATATTGTTGCACCAACAGCTGTAGCCCCAAGATTCCATGCTTCTTTCACCGTTCCATATGGGATTTGATCATATTTATTAGGATAGGTAAGCAGTTCGTTATGGTTTAATTTTACCACAAACGGAATTTTATGAGCGTATCGCCGAGCGTGAAGGCTTAGTACACCAAAGGTGGACGCTACACCATTACATCCTGCTTCCAGCGCAAGTTTTATGATTTTCTCAGGATCAAAATAATCCTGATTCTTATAAAACGAAAAGGCCGCAGAATGTTCTATTCCCTGGTCTATGGGTAAAATATTTAGATAGCCTGTTCCGCCCAGGTTACCGTGGTTATATAATTGTGAAAGGCTTTTTAATACCTGCGGATTTCTGTCACTATCTATAAAATTATCAACGCTTCCAGACCCTGGAACAGTTAACCTATTTTTAGGGATCTTCTCGCTCACGTGTTCCAAATAATAGGAAGCATCGTCTCCCAGGATTTCTGTAATCTCATCTAAGGTTCTCATAAACTTTTATTTTATGGTTGAACATTCATTGCGTTCCAATGACGTAGGTTTTGGTCTGGTTCAAGATTGGTATGAGCAATAAAAAAGTAAGTTAGGCACTGCTATAAGTTAAGAAAATAAGGAGAAACCTGTCTTTTTGAAGGTGATAAAAATATAAAATGCTTTCCGGGTGGTAATTGATGGGAAAGTGATTAGGATTTTGATCTATTATTTTTCCTTCTTTTCTTGTAATCTATATAAATGTAAATAGCATAAGCAATAAAACCAACTCCTCCAATCCAGTAGAGTCCTTCTTTTAAGGTAGAAATATCATCGGAAAAGATTCCAATTGCAATAGCCAGGGGTATCATTCCGGTTAAGGTAGCCATCATAAATTTTTTAAATTTCATTTGAAGCATACCTGCTATAAAGCTAATAGCATCGTTTGAGAGAAATGGGGAGATGCGGAAAAGGACTACCGATCCATATGCGTAATTGCTGATCCAGAAATCCATTTTTTCCATCTTTTCTTCTCCAAATATTTTTTTGAGGATAACACCCTTTATACTTTTCCCGATGAAATACCCTATAACTGAAGCTATAATCACACCTGTTAGTGCAATTAGAATTCCCCACCAAAAGCCATAGGCTCTTACAGCTATAATTACCGGAAGCCAGGAAGGGAAAAAAATAAGAAACATTTGCAACACGATAAAAGCGATAATCGCTAAAGGACCCCACATACCAAAGTCTTCAAAATATTCCTGGGTGTTTTCGTGGCTCCCATTCCACAGCATGTTCACCGTGGTGTCTATAAATTCCTGAAAAGATGGAAGTACAAAATATGCCAGAACCAATAATCCAAGGATGCTCCCAGAGAGAAGAAAAGAGGTATGTTTGGTTTTAATAATAGTGTATATGATTAAAAGCGATTACTGAAAATTACAAAATATATAAATTCGAACATCTTAAAGTTTTACTTCAGTCGATAGGTGTAAAAAATGCCCTGCGGAAAAGGTGTCCATAAACAGGCTCTAAGTCCGGAGGCTTTTAATGCGGAATTTGTCCAGGTATTGCAGGTTTTAAAAAGATGGAAAGAAGTTTCAGCTAAATAAAACGCATCATCCTGATAATAGTGTAAACCTGAAACAGGTTGAATTTCACCTTTATTTTCAGCGTTTAGGGTTTTCAGAATATATTCAGTTAGCTTTTTATATTGATCTTCTGAAACTGAAATTTTTACCAGGTTTTCTGAAACTGGTATTTTTTGATAAAATCGCGTGTGCAATGCACTTTGTGATCTTAGAAAAAGCGCTTTAAAAGCTACATCCAGTTTTAGATCTTCCCATTGCGGGGTATTTCTATAAAAATTAAGATCACCCCAGCCAAACCCGATAAATTCCGAATTCTGCGGATTTGATAGCGTATGTTCCGGTTTAAAAATCCTGTCCCATTTTATAATTTCCGACTTTACCGGTAGCAAAATATCGGTGTGCATATCCTGTTTATAGAGGTAAATATCAATTTTCGCGTTTTTAGTTTCAGGATTGGAATTCACAGGAATTAAAGAACCAATTAATGCCATCACCAGATAAACAATAGCCGGAGATATTAGGATCAAAAGGAATTTAAGGAAGTAGCGTAAAGCTTGTTTCATTGTTTTAAATATTGAATTTGTTCAGTTTGTCATATTTCTAGTTTGATAAGAATATAACGTGAATAGATCGTTTTTTATAAAATTAATCGTCATTACGAACGGAGTGAAGTAATCTGTCAAATCACTGCCAATGGTTTGCAGATTGCTTCGTACCTCGCAATGACGAAGATTATAACCTGAAAAATTCAGCTTTTAAGTTTTATCATTCGAGTAGATTCTATGGATAGCCATCAATATTGCATTCAGTTTAAAACTTTAAAATAATTTATTATCTTTCCTCTAATATTCTAAAACCCATGCCGCAAATTTCTAAAAAAGTCAGTTTTTTCCGAAGAAACTATTTTTATATCACCGGTGGTTTCTGGTTAGGTATGGGCATAGCTCTTATTTTGGTAGGAGGGAATGATTTCATTGCTTATCCTTACACTATCTTCGGATTAATAGGAGCTGGATATGGGTATTTCAAAAAAGACCTACCCTTAGAATTTATCCGTTGGGATAATGAAAAAATAGAGATCAGCGAATGGCAACAGAGCACCAGATCTTATAATTGGAGAAATATTGATGGTATAAATGTTTCAGCCACTAACCTGACCATAAAATCCGGACCTGCAGGTGGAACTATGGTCGAGCTTAAAGGCTATACCGAAGCCGATATAGAAAAACTAAAAACCGAATTAACTCCCGAGCAAAATTTAGCTACCGCCTGAGATGCAAAAAATAATAAAAAAGACCAGCTTCTTTAAGAAATACCTGTACTACATTTTTGCAGCCTTCTGGTTAATTTTTGGAGCTTATTATTATTTTCTATCCGAGGGAAAAGGAGCGGTTTTTATTTCTGTCTTATATTTAATAGCAGGCTTACTACACGCCCTGGTTGCTTTCAAACAAGGAGGTAAAAATGCCGAATATATCGCCTGGGACGAAGAAAAATTGATTATTGCGAGGTTACATCAAAAACCAAAAACCTATTATTTTAGCCCTGAGATAAATATTCATTTAAGCAACTATAACCTGATTATAAAGGCACCCAGGGCTAATGGAGATATGGTTGAGCTCAAAGGATTTACCGAAGAAGATCTGGACTTACTTCGGGAGAAATTTGCCAACCCAGCCGTTGCTTAATTTTTAACTTCCGAAATTAGTTTAAAGTCAATACTATCGGCTTCGTTTAATTTATATTGAAAAATTGCTTCGCCGGCTATGTGACCGTCTTCATAAGCAGCCCAAATAAATCTTTCGTTTAGAATTTCAGAATCTACAAATCGCATTGTACCTCCTAAAACAGATTTTTCAGGTATAAGCTGTGAATTTCTTTCCAGGGCTTCTACTATATAAACTTCCGGCTTTTCCAGGGAATCAAAATCTTTGGTGAAAACTACAGGATTTCTACTTTTTAGTAATTGTAATTCTTTTTCCAATGAATCTTTTTCAATCTTAAGTTCAGTAACATCAGCTTCAAGATTGTCTATTCGCAATTCTGTTTTTTCCTTTTCCGCTTCGTTAGTGCAACTAAGCAATAATGCTACTGCGGGGAGTAAAAATATCTTTTTCATTCAGCTAAATTAATTGAATTAAAATTCCGAAAATGAGAAGAAATTCATAAGAATCAGCAAGTAACTCGTGACCGTTTTTATCTGCTATTTTTAGAATTTCTTACTCAATAAACTACAATTCCTGCATTACTAAATACGTGGTGTAGCCTAAATAAAACACCAGTAAAATTAAAGCTTCCCAGCGATCTAAGCGTTTCCGTTTTCCGGTGAACATTGCTAAAAGCAGGAAAAGGGTTCCACCAGCCAGTATATAAAGATCCTGGTTGAAATTCAGGTTAAAATCAATGGGTTTTATCAGGGAGGCCGTAGAAAGGATAAGGAAGATGTTGAAAATATTAGAGCCAATAATATTTCCTACGGCTATATCAGCATTTTTCTTAGTGGCGGCCACTATAGAGGTTGCCAATTCGGGTAGGGAAGTACCTGCCGCAACAACCGTAAGCCCAATGATTTTCTGACTAATTCCCATATTTTCGGCAATATCTATGGCGTTATTCACCACTAGTTGTCCACCCAAAACGAGTCCGGCAAGACCTCCAATTATAAAAATCGTAGTTTTTAAAGGAGAAAGGAGTTTAATATTATCTTCTTCGGCTACATCATCATTTTTAAGTTGCTTATAGACATAAAATAGAAAAGCCAGGAAACAAAAGAGTAAAATAAAACCGTCAAAATTACTTAAAATACTTGTTTGATCGGGAGAGATAATTTGGTCGTTAACCATCATAAAGAGAATGACCACCGCGATAAGCGAAATAGGGATCTCTTTCCAGGCGGTGCTGGATTGCACTGCTAGCGGAGTAATAAGTCCGGTAATTCCAAGAATAATAAACAGGTTGAAGTTATTACTACCAATCACGTTTCCAAAAACAATATCAGAATATCCATCAGCGGCGGCAAAACTGTTTACCACCAACTCCGGCGCCGAAGTTCCAAAAGCTACAATGGTGAGACCGATAGCAAGATTTGAAATATTGAATTTTTTGGCGAGGGCAGAAGCACCATCAACCATATAATTCGCTCCAAAAATTAAAATAACAAGGCCTAAAACGAGTAATAAAGAAGAAGTGATCATTATTCTTTAGAATTATTTAATAAAACAGGTTTTCCTAAACCAAGCTCTTCTAATTTATCCATTTGAGTTTCGGCATCGCCTACAATTAAAAAATACATTTTTTCAGGATCAATATATTTCTCTGCCAGTTCCCGAATATCCAAAACGGTAAGTTCGTTTACTGTTTTTTCACGTTGCTTTATAAAATTTTCATCCCGGCCAAAAGTGCTTATTTCGCTAAGCATATCTAACTTAGAATTTAAAGTTTCAAACTTCCTGGCGTTACTTTTAATCATAAATCCGCGAGTTACTTCCATATCTTCTCCATCAAAACTAGAAGGATAATCTTCAATAATTTCTTTAATTAGTTTTACGGCATCGTAAGTAATATTAGTTCTTACGCCGCTGGAAATTAAAAATGCACCTTTATTTTTTCCTGCATCAAACCCGGAACGTATACCGTAGGTGTAGCCTTTTCCTTCTCGTAATTCCTGGGTGAGCTGTGAGGCAAATCCGCCGCCACCCAAACGGTAATTCATAACTTCGGCTGCATAAAAATCATCATCGGTAGCGGCCAGGGCAGGAGCCCCAAATCTTATAACCGATTGTTTTGCGCCGGGTACATCATAAAAGTAAATCTGCGATTTCTCCGGTAGCTGAGGTTGAGCAACTTCTGGCATTTTAACCGATTTAGGTGGCCAGGCAACCGAGAGTCCACGAATTCCTTTTACCGCTTCCTCTTTTTCAATAGCACCGGCTACGTGAAAAACACTGCGCTTTGGAGAAAGATTTTCGGAATAATAATCTTTTAAATCTTCTAAAGTAATGGCTTTTACCGAAGCTTCAGTTCCTAAATTATTTTGTCCTAAAATATGGTTTTCACCATAAATAAGTTTTCTGAATTCGTTATTGGCAATACTGTTAGGATCGGCTTCCTGTCTTTGAATTCGGCTAAGTGCCTGTTGTTTTATAAGTTTAAATTCGGTAGAATCCCAGCGAGGTTCCAGTAAGATCTCCTGCACCAGGTCTATAGTTTTCGCATAGTTTTTAGCTAGTGTGCTTCCGCTTAAAACCATTTTTTCATCCTGAGCATTTACTTGAATATCTGCGCCCAATAACTGAATTGCTTCTTCCAGTTCTTTAGGAGTTTTATTTTTAGTGCCTTTAGTCATTAAATTTGCCAAAAGATTAGAAACTCCAACTTTATCTGGACTTTCAAGCAATAAGCCGCCCTGCATTTCCAGGCTAAATTTTACTAAAGGAACTTCATTATTGGTAATTCCGTAAAGTTTAAGTCCGGAAGGAAGTGTTTTTTTCCATATATCGGGTGCGTTCAATTCCGGTGTGCTGCCATAGGCCGGTTCTATACTACGGTCAAAACTGGAAGGAGTTTTTTCGTAAGAAGCGTCTGCAGAAGCATTAACTTCTTCTTCGGCATTTTCAACTATTTTTTCTTCTGCAACTTCAGCTTCTTCAGAGTTTTCTAAGGCAAGTTCGGTTTGACCTTGCGGCACAAAGCTGGTCGCTACAAAATGTTGATCTTTAATATATTCCTGGTAAACCCGCATAACATCTTCTGCAGTCACAGCCAGTATTTTTTCTACGTCTTTATTGATATAATTCGGATCGTTAGCGAAAATTTGATATTGAGCCAGTTGAAAGCCTTTTCCCAGAACGCTGGAAAGGCTATTATAAAAATTGGTTTCCTGCTGCGCTTTAATACGTTCTAAGTCGCTCTGCGGAATACCTTCGGCTTCAAACTTTTTAAAGGTTTCAAAAACCGCATTTTCCACAGAATCTAAATCAACTTCGTTATAAGCGGTAACCTGAAGCATTAGTTGTCCCGCTAATTCTGAAGTATAATTAAACATTTGTACGCGATCTGTAAGTTCTTTTTCTGCAACCAGGTGTTGATACAGCGGGAGCGTTTTTTCCATCGCTTAAATAATTCGCTAAAACTTCTAGCGCATAAGAATCTTCGTGATAAGAATAAACGCTAGGCCAGGCGAGGGTTAATTCCGGAAGCCTGGCGAAATTATCTTCGTAATACAGTTTTTTGGTTTCATCCAGCTCTACCATTTGTTTTTCCTGGCGGGCTACTTCCGGACCACGTGGAATTTCATCAAAATATTTATGAACCCATTCCTTGGCCTGCTCTCTGTCAAAATCTCCGGCGATGGTAAGCGTTACATTGTTTGGAACATACCAGCGGTTATAAAAATCCTTTACGTCTTGCAGGGTGGCATTTTGAAGGTCTTCCAAAGAACCAATTACCTGCCAGTTGTAAGGATGATCTTCAGGATATAGGTTTTTATCCAGAACATACATTGTATGGCCGTAAGGACGATTATCTACGCCCTGTCTTTTTTCATTTTTTACTACTTGCTTTTCTTTTGCAAGTACGGGTTCGGTAACGGTATTTATAAAATACCCAAGTTTATCGGCTTCAGCCCAGATCATTTTTTCCAGAGCGTCTTTTGGTACGGTTTGAAAATAATTGGTACGATCCCGACTGGTAGAACCATTGGCACCAGAACCGCCAATTCTCGCACTCAGTTTATCAAGTCCGCCTTTTCCAAGGTTTTCAGATTCTAAGAAAAGCAAATGTTCAAAAAGATGTGCGAAACCGGTACGGCCTTCTTTTTCCCGGGCAGAACCCACGTGAGCCGTTAAAGCTACAGCGACCACGGGATCTGATTTATCGATATGAAAAATGACATTTAAGCCGTTTTCCAGAGTAAAAGTTTCAAAATCTACATTGAAATCGGTTGATTCCTGGGATTGAATAGTTGAGGAAAGCGCAAAGCTGCAAAGCAGTAAAAGTATAATTCTGAATTTCATTAAGATGAAGTTTTAGCTACCCAAAATTAGTGTTTATTTCGATTATTTCAGAATAAATCATTTGCGTCATTGCGAGGACTGCGATAGCAGGACGTGGCAATCTATTGCTAAAAAAAGCCACGAATACACGAATATTAGGTTTTGTCATTGCGAGACCTGTTTTTACAGGGCGCAGCAATCTTTTGTCGGGAATTACACTACCTGTTTAGCGTTTGTGGTTTGTTGTTTACTCGATAATCGAGATTTAATGCTCCTAGGTTTGTCTCGAATCAAAATGTTTTTCTCATAAAATGCTTAGTGAGCTTGCCCCGAGGTAGTTCACTCTAAATTTTTAACTTAAAAACCCCAAAATGAGCGTAGAATAAATTAGTGAATTTTTGGTAAGAGAAAGAGTTTCCTTAAGAAAAATACCTACGAGGTTAAAAGAAACCTCGCAGGAAAGAAACTTATAAGAAACATTCGTGCATTCGTGGCAGTAAATTTTCAGACTTCTATAAACTGAATTTGTTATTATTCACAAAGAAAACTGAATTTGCGAAGAACAATTTCCCATTCTCCCAAAATGCCCGGAATAAAGGATTATCTACCATATAAATAATGCTTCCGCTTCCCATTCTTTCTTCCCCGAAAATCAGTGAATTTTCAAGATCTTTTATAGCTGAACTTCCTGCAAAACCTGCAACTATTTCCGGTTGTTGAACGTAGGAAACATTAAAGCCTTTATCCAGAAGTTTGTAGCTGTCACTACTTAATTTTAAACTCAAATAAGTGTCGCCGTAGCCAAAAGCCATAGGATGAGTATTATCCAATTTGGTTTTTATAATGCTCCCTGTAATCATATCTTTCGCGGCTTCTCGCTCTCTTTGCGCATACGGAATTAAATTCCCTGTAGCCGTAGAATCTTTGGCTTCTGACTTGTTTTCCTTAATGGCAAAATCGTCTTTTCCTGCAAAAGTTTCTACAGCGCTACCAATCGCGATAAGTTTCCCGCCATTGCTAACCCAGTCTTTTACTTTTTTCAAGGTATCTTCATCTAAAATATCAGCGTAATTACCTTCCGGCATTATTAGGACATCAAATTGAGCCAGGTCAATATTCTTAAAATAATCGGTATTTAAAGAGGTGAGAGGATAATTAAGATCCTGCTCGAAAAAGTACCAGATCTCGCCATAATTTAAAGAAGAAGTGCCTTCGCCTTTTAAAACCGCAACTTTTGGCGGATTGATAAGTTTTACTTCCGGAGATCCAAAATCGGGTCCGCTACCGGCGAAACTGGTGTTTGCCGCTACAAGTTCTCTTTGGTGTTTATTAGCAATTTCAACTACAGTTTTATCAAAATCTTCTTTGGTCTTATTATCGCTTTTGGTGATAATTAAACTTCCACGATCAAATTTCTTTCCTTCACTGGTAAAAGGAATTTCAGTAAAACGCACCTTAATATTTTCCTTTAGCAATTCAGCTAAAAATTGGGCGTCTTGCATGTGCATTCCATTTTGTAACATAACCAGCTCCCGAAGGATTTGCCGTATTTGAAATTTCAGCATTTGTAGAATTTGCTTCTGAAGAAACTTCGCGTGTGCTCGCTACTGCTTCCAAACCGTAAGCATAAGGCAAACTCCAGGCAGTAATATCATAGGTTAGAGAATCGGTTAGGGTAGTGGAAGGCTCAAAAAGTACGTTTACCATCTTACCTTTTGGCTGATTTGTATTGATCACCAAAGTGTTTTCGTCAGCATTCAAATTTCCTCTTTTACCTTCGGAATAATTAAAGCCTTTTACTTTTCCTGCTGCGGCAGTTTGATATTTGATTTCGTGTTTATCCAGCAATTCTTTTAGTGAAGCAATTTTATCTGCATTTCCTTTTACCGCGTAAGATTTATATTCTAAATCTTCATTATCAAAGTACTTTTTGAATTCAGTATTTAAAGTTTCTGTATTCCTACTGGCTACTTCCACGGTTGAAAGCCCAGTGGTGTGGTGATGCGCTACCCGATCTTTTAAAGTGAGTTCGTAACCTTCATCGGTATTAATTCCCAATCCGGCACGGCCGTGACCAGCTTGCTCGTAGGTCATTCCAATGGCGCCCATATAAGTTGGATAAGTGTCACCGTAACTTGGGTACAGCAAATCAAAACGTTCTTTGGTGAAAAATAACCAGCCTTCTTTATCAAAATATTCGGCGTGATTTTTTCCAATTTCAGTTTGAAATTCCCTTTGAAAAGGCGTGATCACTTCGTGAAATGGTTCTGCCGCGGGAGCAAAATAATAAGGCTCATTAATGCCCTGCTCGTGAAAATCTACGTGAATATGCGGCATCCACTGGTTGTAAATTTTAAGACGTTGCTGGGTTTCCACCTGCGTGGCCCAGGCCCAGTCGCGGTTAAGGTCAAATAAATAATGGTTCGGTCTTCCACCCGGCCAGGGTTCGTGATGTTCAGCTGCTGCTTGCAGTGGGCTGTAAGGCTCTGCTTTTACCTGGTTGTACCAGTTTACGTATCTATCGCGCCCATCGGGATTTACATTGGGGTCTATAATTACCACGGTATTTTCCAGCCAATCCTGTTTTTCGGTGATCAAGGCATATAAAGTTTTCATCGCAGCTTCGGTACTGGAAGCTTCATTGCCGTGCACATTATAGCTTAACCAAACAATTGCTTTATCGGCTTTTGCTTCAGTTTCTGAAATTCCGGTGTTTCCAAGATGATTGTTTCTAATTTCTTCCAGGTTTTGCAAATTTTCTTCCGAAGAAATCACCGCATAGGTAAGTGGGCGCCTTTCGTTGGTTTTTCCGTAGGTATGATATTGTACCAGCGGAGAATTTTTAGCTACCTGTTCAAAATAATTCACCACGTCGGCGTGGCGGGAGAATTGCTCCCCAATCTCGTAGCCCAGAAATTCTTCCGGACTTTGTAATTGTGCATTGGTTTGTAAACCTAAAAAAAGAAAGACGACAGCGAGTAAAGTTGATTTCATTGATTGATTTTAAATGTTGAATGCGTTTGTAAACTACCTCGGGTTTCTCGATAAGCGATTAAATCTTGTTCTCGTCAAGCTGAACTTGTTTCAGCTTCTAACATGTTTCATATTAATAAGATCTTAGATCCTGAAATAAATTCAGGATGACGGCTTTAAGCAAATTCACAAATACTACCACTACTTATCGAGTAAAAACAGTATCTAACGCCAAATTAACTAAAAATTAGTGAATAAAATTCTTAACTTCGGTATCTTTACCATCCAAAAAATTGCTAATGCCAACCGAGTGTATTCCGTACAAAGAAACCAATTATTTTACCGAGCTTATTTTAGATTATCTCGATGAAAAAGAGGAGCTAAAAACTTTCTATAATCGTTTCCCAGACCTGGAGAATTTTAAAGCGCAAATAGAAGAAAAGTCTTCTTTTCCGATAAAAAATCGAGAAATCCTGGTAAAAGCTTTAAAAGAGCAATATTCCGGGTTGGAAATTTCAGAAGCCACACAAAGAAATATTGACGCGCTGGCAGAGGAAAAAACCTTTACCGTAGTAACCGGTCATCAACTTAATTTATTTACCGGTCCGCTTTATTTTTTATATAAAATTGTTTCTACAATTAACCTTACCCGAAAATTAAAAGAAAAATATCCTGAAAATAATTTCGTGCCGGTGTATTGGATGGCCACCGAAGATCACGATTTTGAGGAGATCAATTTCTTTAATTTAAACGGAAAGAAGTTTCAGTGGGCGAATGCGCCGGAAAATGCTGAAAATGATGCCGTAGGAAATTTATCTACCGATGGCCTGGAAGATGTTTTTAAACTTTTTTCAGCTGAAATTGGTGGCGGGAAAGATGCCGATTATTTAAAGGAATTATTCAAAAAAGCTTACCTGCAGCACGATAATCTTGCCGATGCAACTTTATATCTTGCCAATGAACTTTTTAAGGAAGAAGGTTTGGTGATACTGGATGCGCAGCAAAAAGAATTGAAAAAGCTTTTTATCCCTTATGCTGAAAATGAACTTTTAGAACAAATTTCTCATAAAACTACCACGCAAACTGCCGAAAAATTGAATGATCTTGGGTATAATGTTCAAGTGAATCCTCGAGAGAAATCAACCTGTTTTATTTGAATGATGGTTTGCGGGAAAGAATTATAGAGCGAGATGGCGAATATTTTGTGCACGAAACCGAAATACAATGGAGTAAGGATGAAATCCTGGAGGAATTAAAAGAATTTCCGGAGAGATTTAGTCCAAATGTGATGCTTCGTCCTTTATACCAGGAAGTGATTTTACCCAACCTTTGTTATATAGGCGGTGGCGGAGAGATCGCATACTGGCTGGAATTAAAAGAATATTTTAAAGCTGAAAATGTTGTTTTTCCGGTTTTATTGCTTCGGAATTCGGCTTTGATCCAATCAGCAAAACTGGATGAAAAGCGAAGGAAATTAAATATTTCAAACAAAGAATTATTTTTGAAACAGCACGAACTTATCAATAGAAAAGTGCGGCAAATTTCAAATATAGATATTGATTTTTCTGAACAGAAAGAACATTTGGTGGAGCAATTTCAGCAGATGTATGATCTGGCAGAGAAAACCGATAAATCTTTTCTTGGCGCGGTAAAAGCCCAGGAAGTAAAACAATTAAAAGGCCTCGATAATCTCGAAAAACGTCTTTTAAAAGCACAAAAACGAAAACTGGAAGATGAGGTAAGTAGAATTGCAGAGCTTCAAAATGAACTCTTTCCGAATAAAAGTCTACAGGAACGCCAGACCAATTTTTCGGAAATTTATGCAGAATACGGCCCCGAATTGATTTCAGTATTATTAAAAGAATTAGACCCGCTGCAGGCGGAATTTAAAATTTTGACCTTTGGAAAAGAATAAAATGCACACCATAGATATGGACCTGGTAGAAATGACGCTAGACGTTATGAAATATACCATAGACCGTATCTCTAACATTACTCCCGAAATGGGAGCCCCTAAAAAAGAGGAAGAATTATTAAGAATTGTTGGTCAAACCGTAACCCCGGAAGGGATTGGCGGAGAGAACGCTTTTCAGCTTTTTCGCGACGTTTTGGTGAAAGCGACGGTGCCAATAGATCATCCAAGGCATTTGGCCTTTGTACCCGCTGCACCAACCCGGGCGGCGATTATGTTCGATTTAGTGACTTCGGCTTCCAGTATTCACGGTGCATACTGGATGGAAGGTGCCGGCGGAATTTTTTGTGAAAACCAGGCAATGAAATGGCTGGTTTCACTTACAGGATTACCCGAAGGTGCTTTTGGAGTTTTTACCAGTGGTGGTACGGCGGCAAATCTTTCGGCTATGGTGGCAGCACGAGAGGAATGGCGTTCTAGAGATAGCCAGAACGTAGGGAAAAAAGCGTTGATGCTTACTTCTCACGGCGCGCATAGTTCTATACAGGCGATGGCAAAGGTGATTGATGCCGATGTGGTGATGATAGATTGCGAAGAAGAAAATCTTACCGGCCGCGAACTACAGAATGCAATTAATGAATTGGAAGAAAAAGACCGAAATCGACTTTTTGCAGTAGTCGCTACCGGTGGAACCACAAATGCAGGTATTATAGATCAATTAGATACTATTGCCGATGTTTGCGAAAAAGAAAATGTGTGGTTTCACGTAGATTGCGCATACGGTGGTGGTGCTTTGGCCGCTCCTTCGGTAAGACATTTATTTAATGGAGTTGAGCGAGCCGATAGTATTACGATAGATCCGCATAAGTGGTTATTTTCTCCTTACGATTGTGGAGCGGTTATATATAAAGACCTGGAATTGGCGAAAAATGCGCATTCCCAGAAAGGTGCCTACCTGGAAATTTTTAAAGATGAAGGAGCCCAGGGTTTCAATCCGGCTGATTATCAAATTCAGTTAACAAGAAGGGTTAGAGGAATGCCTCTTTGGTTTTCTTTAGCGATGCACGGGACCAATAAATACCGTCAGGCCATTGAAACCGGAATTGAACTTGCTAAAAAAGCAGCTAAAAAGATTGAAGAACGGGATAACCTGGAGTTAGTAAGACCGGCGAGTTTATCTGTGGTTTTATTCCGAAGAAAAGGATGGAGTCCTGAAGAATATAAAGACTGGACGTATAAAAATCATCGGGAGGGCCTGGCTTTAGTAACACCAACTACCTGGAAAAAAGAAACCGTAGTTCGTTTTTGTTTTATCAATCCTGATACTACCGAAGAAGATATTGATATGATTTTGGATACTATGGATTAGAATAAAAGTCTGTAAGTTAATGATGGCACTTATTTTATAGGGCTCTTGTTGAAGGAATGTTTAATTTACCCTGCCCTTCATTTCTTTTGCTCGTCCAAAAGAAACGAAGCAAAGAAAAAGACGCCTTTTTCAAGGAATTTTTTGGCGAAATGCCAAAAACCGTGAATAAAACCCCGCGGATGTCCGGTTGAAAAAACCGGCCATCCTGAATCTCGGAGTTTTATCCACATATTCTGCGAAAAAGGGTTTTAATCAATTAGCTTAGAGATAAATATTTGAAATACCATATTGGAAGATATTGATATGATTTTGGATACTATGGATTAGAAATAGTTCTATTTCCGTCAAGCTGAACTTGTTTCAGCTTCTAACAAGTTATTGATTTCGATAGATGTTAGATCTCCGAATAAATTTCGGAGCAGGCTCTGAAATATCCCGAAGCTTCGCGACAGGATGACGAATATTTTAAAGGCCTATCTTAATCAATCTCATAATTTAACCGCATCGTAATAGATGCGGTTTTTTTCTTATCGCCGGTATTGTAAGCGCCACTCCAGGAATAATCCTCTCCGCTATTTTGACCGGTGATCTGGAAAACGCCCATACTGGCATTTTTTAGTTCGCCTAAACTTCCACCGCTATTCTCAGCAATTCGTTCTGCTCTTAATCGGGCATCTTCAGTAGCTTTAGAGATCATTTCAATTTTAAGATCGGCGAGTTTGGTGTAATAATATCTAGGTGGGGTAGAATTAAACTGTACACCTTTGTTAAGAAGTTCAGTGATTTCACGAGAAACTTCTTCTACAAGTTCCACATCTGCAGATTCAATTTTCACATTCTGGGTAAGCTGGTAACCCTGGAAAATGCTACCCACATAATTTCCATTCTGGTATTGATTTTCACGCTGCTCTGATGTTTGCACCGAATTAAAAACAATATTATCTTCTTTAATTCCTTTTTCTATAAGGTAAGTTCTTACCGTTTCTTTATCAGCATTCAAATCGTTGTATGCTTCTTCTAAATTGGGGCTCATTCGGCTAAAACTGCCTTCCCAAACAATAAGGTCTGAGGTGAAATTTTCGCTCCCGGAACCGGTTACCGAAATAACTCCATCGGGATTTGCCCTGCTCACATAAGATTCTCCCAGGAACCAGGCAGCAATCACAATTGCAATAGCAAAAATTATAGCACTTATATATTTCATTTTCTGAAAGTGAGGGTTTATAATAAAGATAGAAAATAAATCGGTTGGCTATTTTATTTTTGTCTCAAATTCTTACTTTTGCCTATGCAAAAAAACGTACTCATTTTAGACTTCGGCTCGCAGTACACGCAACTGATTGCAAGGCGTGTGAGAGAACTCAATATTTACTGCGAAATTGTTCCATTCAACAAAATTCCAGACGATATTTCAAGCTTTAAAGCGGTAATCCTTTCGGGGAGTCCGTTTTCAGTTCGGGGAGAAGATGCTCCGCATCCAGATCTTTCTAAGATTCGTGGGAAACTACCAATCCTGGCAGTATGTTATGGAGCGCAGTATTTTGCGCATTTTCACGGCGGAAAAGTAGAAGCTTCGGAAACTCGTGAGTATGGAAGAGCAAATCTTTCGGTAATAAAAGATGGCGAAACCTTGTTTGACGGGATTATGGAAAACTCACAGGTTTGGATGAGCCATAGTGATACCATAAAAGAATTGCCGGCAAACAGCGTGAGAATTGCCAGTACTACAGATGTTCTGAATGCAGCTTACCGAATTGAGGGCGAACAAACTTTTGGAATACAATTTCATCCTGAAGTTTATCACTCTACCGATGGGAAACAATTGCTGGAAAACTTTTTAGTGAAAATTGCCGATGTAGCGCAAACCTGGACTCCGGGTAAATTTGTTGATCTAACGGTTTCAGAATTAAAGGAAAAAATAGGAGACGATAAAGTAGTCTTAGGTTTAAGCGGTGGCGTAGATTCTAGTGTTGCTGCGGTTTTATTGCATAAAGCCATCGGGAAAAACCTGTATTGCATCTTTGTAAATAACGGTTTGCTTCGTAAAGGAGAATTTGAAAGCGTTTTAGACCAGTATAAAGATATGGGGCTAAATGTAAAGGGAGTTGATGCTTCGGCACGATTTCTGGATGCCCTTTCAGGAGTAAGTGATCCCGAAGAAAAACGAAAAGCTATTGGAAATGCGTTTATTGAAGTTTTTGATGATGAAGCGCACAAAATAAAAGACGTAACCTGGCTGGCACAGGGAACTATCTATCCAGATGTTATTGAATCGGTTTCGGTAAACGGAGGTCCTTCCGCAACCATAAAGTCGCACCATAATGTTGGTGGATTGCCAGATTTTATGAAACTAAAGATCGTTGAGCCTTTAAAAATGCTCTTTAAAGATGAAGTGCGAAGAGTAGGCGCCGAAATGGGAATTGATGATGAGCTGTTAGGTAGACATCCTTTTCCAGGACCGGGACTTGCTATTAGAATTCTGGGAGATATTACCGCCGAAAAAGTTCGTATTTTGCAGGAAGTAGATCATATTTTTATCCAGGGATTAAGAGACTGGATGTTGTATGATAAAGTATGGCAGGCCGGCGCTATTTTGCTGCCGGTAAGTTCTGTAGGAGTTATGGGAGATGAGCGTACTTATGAGAAAGTAGTAGCTTTAAGAGCCGTAGAATCTACCGATGGAATGACGGCAGACTGGGTGAATTTACCTTACGAATTTTTGCAAAAAACCTCGAATACTATAATAAATCGGGTTAAAGGCGTTAATAGAGTAGTGTATGATATAAGCTCAAAACCACCGGCTACTATAGAATGGGAATAAAATTTGAGCTTAATTAAACTCTCTTTGAGAGATTAAACCAATAAATATGAAATACCTTTTAATAGTTTGTTTTTTATTTCAGCTGTCTACTCTTTCGGCATCAGCCCAGGAATTTAAATACCATACGGTAGAAGCCGGGGAAACTGTTTACAGCATCGCTAAAGCCTACAATATTTCAGAAGAAGCGATCTATAAATACAATCCCGATGCTAAAGGCAATCTAGAGGTATCTTCAAAATTAGTGATCCCATTAAGTCAACAGGAAAAAGAAGTTTCGGCTGAAACTGAAGATATTCAGTTTATCACCCATACGGTAAAGCGAAAAGAAACTTTATATAGACTTTCCAAGGATTATAATGTTGAAATTGATGAGATTAAAAGGTTTAATAAGCACCTTTATTCTGAAGAATTACAGCGGGGTGAAGAGATCTTAATTCCGCAGCGAAAAAAAGCTCCCGGGAATACAGAATTAGCTTCTTCTAGAGAGCTTGACATTCCCAGAGCTGCCAATCAAGAAATTTCAGAAACCCGTGAGCACGTAGTTTTACCAAAGGAAACCAAATACGGGATAGCGCGTAAATACGGGATTACGGTAAAAGAACTGGAAGAATTAAACCCAAAGGTAGATGTGTTGAAGCCCGGGGTGATGATACGCGTAGGTACCGATGTTTTGGATGAACCGGTGATTCTAACCGATGAGGTTTTTGAATTTTATGAGGTAAAACCTAAAGAAACATTATTTGGTCTTTCCAGAAAATTTGATGTTTCACAAGATTCTTTAATGTCTTTAAACCCTGCTTTAGAAGACGGACTCAAAATAGGAATGGTTTTAAAGGTTCCTAATACAGATGATGGGGAGAACTTTGCCGGGGACGCTGAAGACCTTGCCGGTGATTCTGAAAGTGAAAATGCTAATAAGAAATTAGATCTTTCAAGTAAATTAAGCAATTTCAATACAAAAGAGCTCGTAGTATTATTGCCTTATAATCTAAACCAGATAGATCAGGATTCTATTTCAAGTTATAGAGAGGCCATTTTAGATGATCGCGTATTGCGAATTTCTTTAGATTTTTACAGCGGTGTGCGTATGGCGGTAGAAAAGGCTAAAAGCTTCGGGATTTCTACCCAACTTAAAACTTACGATACCCGCAGAAATGTTCAGGAGGTTACCAATATTATCAACTCTAACGATTTTAGTAGTGTAGATGCGGTTATTGGGCCTTTGTTGCAAAACACTACAGAAGCCGCGGCTGCAAGATTAGCTCAATATAATGTTCCGGTGATAAGCCCTTTATCTAACCGTGAAATGAGATCTTATCAAAATCTTTTTCAATCACGTCCTACCGATGAGATCTTGAAAAATGCGATGTTTGATTACCTGGAGAAAAACGCAGTGGGTAAAAATGTAATTATTATTGCTGATGCTGCTAAAAACCAGGAAAAGAACGAACTCACTCAAATTTTGCCAAATTCCAGGGTAATACTTCCTTCAGAAGCTTACCTGAGTGCTGAAAAAATACAAGGGGTACTTTCTAAAACCCAGGAGAACTGGGTAATCCTGGAGTCTTCTAATATCGGTTTGATAAGTAGTACAACTTCAGCATTAAATCGTTTGGCAAGAGAGCATCAAATTAAATTATTCACTACCAATAGAAACAGCGGTTTTGAAGACGATGTGGTAGATAATGAGCATTTAGGCCGACTTAATTTCCATTATCCTTCAGTAGATAAACAATACGATGATATGGTGCCTGAAGAGTTTATTGAAGATTATAAAGAACAATTTAATATGATTCCTAATCAATATGTGATTAGAGGTTATGATCTTACCTTAGATATCTTGTTAAGACTGGCTTCGGCTGAAGATCTTTATGATTCGTTTGCGAAATATACCGGTTTTACTGAATATCACGAGAATAAATTCCATTATACCTCAAAGCGAAATGGTGGGTTTTATAATGATGCCGTGTATATTATGAGTTTAGATGAAGAACTTAATTTAAAAGTCGCTAATGACCAGTAAAGTTATTTATACCGGAAGTTTAAGAACCGAAGCCGAGCACCTTAAAAGTGGTGCGAAAATAATTACTGATGCACCTACCGATAACCACGGCAAGGGCGAAGCATTTTCCCCAACCGATTCTGTGGCGACCGGTTTAGCTAGCTGTATGCTAACTGTTATGGGAATTAAGGCTGAAGAACTTGAGGTAAACTTAAAAGGAACCACCGCCGAAGTGACTAAAACCATGGCGGCTAATCCCAGGCGAATTTCCAAGGTAGAAATTATGATTAATTTCCCTGAAACTTATTCTGAAAAAACGCGTAAAATACTGGAAAATACAGCCCGTACCTGCCCGGTAATGCAAAGCCTTCATCCAGATATGGAAAAGCTTATTAGCTTTAAATATTCATGAAATTCTGGAGTGTCTTATTCATTTTTGTTTTAAGTCTTCCATTAGTAGCGCAAGACACTGAAAAAATAACCTGGGATAAAACTCAGCTTTTAAAATGGGAAGATTTTAAGGCCAGTCCTAAAAAACACCTTCCTTATAAAGCCAATACCAATTCCGGGCTTTCCTTTTCCTGGAATGCTACTGAAAGTAGCGGCGGAATAACACTTACCTATGAAGTTGGAAGTAATTTTTACCCAAAGCGCTCCTGGGTTAAGGAAATTGAAGAAGTAGATTATTTACTTGCCCACGAGCAATTACATTTTGATATCACCGAGTTACACGCCAGGAAACTTAGAAAAGCTTTAAGCAATTACGAGCCCGGCCCGAAGATGAAAAAAGTATTGAATAATATTTATTCGGAAATCGAACAGCAGCGGCAGCATATGCAAAATCAGTTTGATAAAGAAACCAACCATAGCATTAATAAAGAAGCCGAATATAAATGGCGGAAATTTGTTGAAAAGGAACTGAATAAACTAAGTGAATATTCCAGTTAAAGCGTTGAAACTTCTTTCTTAGCGGTTTCAAATTCTTCTATTATTTCCTTTACAATTTCAGCAGCAGGTTTTATCTCGTGGATCAATCCTGAGATTTGGCCAATTTCAAGCTCTCCTTCTTCCAAATCGCCTTCAAACATTCCTTTTTTAGCCCTGGCGCGCCCAAGTAATTCAATAAGCTGCTCTTTTGAAGGATTTTCAGTATACAATTTCTGAACATCATCAAAGAATTTATTTTTTAGAAGTCTTACTGGAGCGAGTTCTTTAAGGGTTAGTTTGGTATCACCCTCCTGGGCTTTCACCACCATCTCTTTAAAATTCTGATGCGAAGAAGCTTCAGGGCTGGCAACAAAACGGCTACCAATCTGTACAGCATCTGCACCTAATACCATAGCAGCCAGCATTCCGCGGCCTGTGGCGATTCCGCCTGCGGCAATTAAAGGAATATCAATTTTTTCCTTCACCATGGGGATCAAGGTGAAGGTAGTAGTTTCATCTCTACCATTGTGTCCACCGGCTTCAAAACCTTCAGCAACCACGGCATCTACACCGGCTTCCTGAGATTTTAAAGCGAATTTCACACCGCTAACCACGTGGACTACTTTAATGCCGTGTTCCTGCAAATGTTTAGTCCAGGTTTTGGGATTTCCGGCTGAAGTAAAAACAATTTCTACCTTCTCACTGATTATAATCTCCATGATCTTATCGATATCTGGATAGAGTAGGGGAACGTTTACAGCAAATGGTTTATCGGTGGCTTTTTTGCATTTTTCAATATGTTCTTTAAGAATTTCAGGATACATAGAACCCGCACCAATAATTCCGAGTCCGCCGGCATTACTCACGGCGCTGGCGAGTTTCCAGCCGCTGGCCCAAACCATTCCGGCTTGAATTAAAGGATATTGAATATTAAAAAGCTGTGTGATCTTATTTTTGGGCATTTGCTTAAATTTTCTCCGAATTTAAGAAATAACCCCCGAACCTAATAATTCTTCGCCCTCATACCAGGCTACAAATTGACCTTCGGTAATTGAAGCTTGAGGTTCATCAAAAATCACATACATTCCGGCCTCGGTTTGATGTAATGTTGCATCTTGTAAGGGTTGACGATAACGAATTCTGGCTTTTACTTTTAAAGTTTCATCAGTATCTTATTGCAAGGTCTTTTCTAACCCAATGCACTTCGTCTTTATTGATAAAAAGTCCTTTTCTATAAATTCCCGGGTGATTTTTTCCCTGCCCGGTATAAATTACATTATCTACCACGTCGGTGTCGATAACAAACAGCGGCTCTGGCGTGCCACCAACCGCAAGGCCTTTACGCTGCCCTTTTGTAAAGTAATGAGCGCCCTGGTGTTTTCCCACAATTTTCCCGTCCTCAGCAGCGTATTCATATTTCTTAGCAAGAAAATCGAGTTCTTCCTGTTTATTGCTGAATTCTGGTGTTTCAGAAGAATATAAGTCTTTTTCGGCTTCAATTTCTATGATCTTGCCTTCTTTAGGTTGTAATTTTTGCTGAAGAAAATCTGGTAATCTTACTTTCCCAATAAAGCAAAGTCCCTGTGAATCTTTCTTATCTGCAGTAACAAGGTTTTGTTCTGAAGCGATTTTTCGCACTTCAGATTTTTGTAATTCGCCAATTGGAAAAAGCGTTTTGGAGAGTTGTTCTTGCGTAAGCTGGCAAAGGAAATAAGACTGGTCTTTATTATTGTCTTTTCCAGAAAGCAATTGATAAATAGGTTCACCATCTTTTTCAATTTCTCCTTTTCGGCAATAGTGTCCTGTAGCTACATAATCGGCGCCTAAAGAAAGCGCGATTTTCATAAAAACATCAAACTTTATCTCACGATTACATAGAACATCGGGATTTGGCGTACGGCCGCGTTCGTATTCATTGAACATATAATCAACGATACGCTCTTTATATTGCTCGCTAAGATCTACCGTTTGGAAAGGTATACCCAGTTTATCGGCCACCATCATCGCATCATTGCTATCGTCCAGCCAGGGGCATTCATCAGAAATAGTTACCGAATCGTCGTGCCAGTTTTTCATAAACAGGCCAATTACCTCGTAACCCTGCTGTTGCAAAAGATATGCTGAAACACTGGAATCTACTCCACCCGATAAACCTACAACCACTTTCTTTTTCATAAACCTAAAATTGAAATTCCTTCCGCATAAAGTCGGAAAAGAGTTTGCAAAATTACGAAAATTTAAGAGAAAGCTTTTGTAGAAGGAAAGTAGCTAAAAATAAAAAAGCGATCTAAAATTTGAATTTTAGATCGCTTTTAAAAATTTAAAAGAATAATTATCTTTTTTCAAAAACCATAGATGCCGAAGGTATTAAAGACGGAGTGAAAGTAAATTCAGTTAAGTCGGAATTAAAACTTATTGTACCGCTAACATTCTCGAAACCTTCTAAATCGACAGGAAGCGTAAAACTATAAATTTCACCATCTTTTTCCCATTCACTGCTTGTCTCATCGTCAAGTGTGCAAGAGGCACTAGAGGCAACATAGTATTCTGAGTACGTTGTATTATCACTGTTGAAAGTGATAAAAGACTCTTGATTACAGTCGCTTAGCTCGAAATTAGGGACACCATTAGCTTCCGCGATGAACCAGGTGCCAAGAATTTTATCGTCTCCATTTGCGTCATCATCTTCGCTGCAGGAGGTAAATAGCGCTATACTAAAAAGTATTAAAAAAAGTTTTTTCATAAGCTAGGTTTTAGTTTTATGTAAATATATTCAAAATTAAACACGTCTTTAGAAAAAACGGCATTGAAGTATGGAATATTGTTCTCCAATTGTTCAAATAAAATTCTGTTTAAATAATTTCTCTTATAATTAAACATTTAACTCTTGTTTCATAATAATTAACAAAGAATAAACAGTTTATAGTTTACTTCTCGTTTACTTTTACTGCATAACAAAAACTTAGAATTATGAAAACTATTAAATTTACTAAAATCGCTTTACTGGCATTTTTGACTTTTGGTCTCTTTGCGTGCAGTGATGACGATGATGGAGGAGATGTAATCACCCCTTCCAACACAATTGCCGATTTCGTTGCGGGCAACCCTGATTATTCTTCTTTGAGCGCCGCATTGGAAGTAACCGGACTGGATGCTACTTTAGGCGGAACAGCTAACTTTACCGTATTTGCACCTAACAATGCCGCATTTAATTCATTTTTATCTGCCAACGGCTTTAGCAGTCTTGATGAAGTTCCCGAGGATGTTTTAACTGAAATTCTTCTTAACCACGTTCAGGAAGGTGAAATTATGTCTAGTGCCTTATCTACCGGCTATATTGAAAGTATGGCTACAGGAATGGCTTCAGACCAACCTTTAAGTTTGTATATCAATACTGACGATGGTGTAACTATTAACGGAGTTTCTTCGGTAACCACTGCCGATGTTGAAGTAGACAACGGGGTAATTCACGCTGTAGATGCTGTAATTGGACTACCAGATGTAACCACTTTTGCCACTGCCGATCCTAATTTCGATATTCTTGTACAGGCCCTTACTGCAGATGAATCTTTTACTTTCGTAGAAACTTTAATGATGAGTGAACCTCCCGCGCCATTTACTGTTTTTGCACCAACAAATACTGCTTTCGCTAATGTACTTGCAGAACTTGAATTAGCCGGGTTAGGGGATATTCCTGCCGATCTTTTATCGAGTATTTTAAGTTACCACGTAGTTGCGGGAGCAAATGTTCGTGCCGAAGATCTTACAGATCAAATGATGGTAGAAACTCTTGAAACCGGAAGTTTCACTATCAACCTGGGAGAAAATGTAACTATTACTGATGAAAACGGAAGAACTGCAACAATCGTTGCTACTAACGTTCAGGCAAATAATGGTGTGATACACGCCATAGATACCGTAATTCTTCCTGAAAACGATGCTATTGAAATTGAAACCAATACCATTGCAGATTTTGTTGTTGGAAATGAAGATTATTCTTCTTTATTAGCCGCACTTGAAGCTACTGGTTTAACTTCAACTTTCACCGGAACCGCTAATTATACCGTATTTGCTCCAAATAACGCTGCGTTTACAGCCTTTTTAAATGATAACGGATTCAATAGTCTTGATGAAGTACCAGAAGCCTTATTAACCCAGGTTTTATTGAACCACGTACAAATGGGCGAAATTATGTCTACCGATTTAACAACCGGTTACATACCAAGTATGGCCGTTTGGGGAACTTCAGATGAACCTTTAAGTATGTACATAAATACAGATGACGGCGTAATGATAAACGGAGTTGCTTCTGTTACCGCTGCAGATATTGAAACAGATAATGGAATTATACACGCGGTAGATGCGGTAATTGGATTACCAAATATAACCACTTTTGCTACTGCCGATCCTAACTTCGATATTCTTGTACAGGCCCTAACAAGAGAAGATTCTTTTACTTTTGTTGAAACACTTATGATGAGTGAAGATCCTGCTCCATTTACTGTTTTCGCTCCGATTAATGATGCTTTCGTAGCTTTATTAGATGAATTGGAATTAGGAGCTCTTGCAGATATCCCTACAGAAACTTTAGAAGCTACTTTAGCGTATCACGTAGTTGCTGGTGCTAATGTTAGATCTGGAGACTTAACTGATGATATGGATGTTACCACGCTAGAAGGCGGAGATTTTACCGTAAATCTTGGTGATAATGTAACTATTACAGATGAAAACGAAAGAACTGCTACAGTGATTGCAGCCGATGTTCAAGCTACAAACGGAGTAATTCACGCACTTGATACCGTATTGCTACCTGCTGCAGATTAATTTTTAGATTAATTATATAAACAAAAAGCCCCGGAAATTTCCGGGGCTTTTTGCATTTTAAAGGTTCAACCTTTTTATTCACCAGCTTTATCAACTACCAGTCTTTCGTCGCGGTTAGCGATTTCCCAGGCAGTAAGAAAAACCAATCGAGCTCTTTTCATTAAAGCTTCATATTCAATTTTTTCAACTGTATCTGTTGGTTTATGGTAATCTGGGTGAACTCCGTTAAAGTAGAAAATCACCGGGATGTTGTTCTTTGCGAAGTTGTAATGGTCACTTCGGTAATAAAAACGGTTAGGATCATTTTCATCGTTATAAGTATAATCCAAATCCATATTCATATATTCTGAATTTACATTCTCACTAAGTTCGTGAAGATCGGTACTTAATTTATCGCTACCAATCAGGTAAACATAGTTGTCGTTACCTTCATGCTCCTTATCAATACGCCCAATCATATCCATATTTAAGTTGGCAACGGTATTTTCTAATGGAAATACAGGGTTTTCAACATAATATTTAGAACCTAAAAGGCCTTTTTCTTCACCGGTTAAATGAATAAAAAGAATAGATCGCTTTAGGAGTATAACCATCTTTTTGAGCTGCTTTAAAAGCTTCGGCAATTTCTAAAATACCAACGGGACCAGAACCACCGTCATCTGCACCGTTATAGATGTTGCCTTCATCATCTACTCCTACGTGATCGTAGTGAGAAGTGATTACAAGAATTTCATCTGGCTTTTCACTTCCTTTTATGAAACCAAGCACGTTTTCAGAATCATTAAGTTTTCCGTCAAAAAATTCGGTTGGGATTTCCTGATAGTAGTTAGAATAACCTTCAGGAGCTTCAATACCAATTTCCTGGTATTCGTTAACAATGTATTCCGCTGCTTTTTTCTGTCCAGGTTCGCCGGTGTTTCTTCCTTCATATTCGTCACTGGCAAAGGTGTAAAGGTGTTCTTTTAACTCTGAAGCAGTGATGGTTTCAGCATACTCCATGGGATTTGCATTTTCAACATTTTTTTGTGTACCGCAGGCTACCATTCCGGCAGATAGGGCCACTAAAAGCATTTTTTTCATAGTTTAATTTAATTTTTGCTAATTAATACTTCGTAAAATATTTAGAAGTTTTTATTAAAGTCGCAGCAATATAGCAGTTTCGGTTTAAATTTTAATAAGTCTGTAAAACTTTCTCTGTTGCTGCTATAAAGTATTTTGTATTGCTTTTTTAGTTAGCGGAGCCATTACACGATAGCCTTCTAGATTTGGATGCACCCCATCCTCAGAATATCTTTTCGGCAAACCTTCTTTTTCATCCTTTAGCGGAGTAAAAAGATCGAGATAAGTATGTTTATTTTCTTCAGCATATTTCTTTATCCAGGTATTGATTTCGGCAATTTTTTGTACCGGTTCCAGGCCGGGTCGCCAGGGATAATCGTAAACGGGTAGGATAGAAGCAAGGATCACTTTTATATTATTAGCTTCAGCCAGTTGGGCCATTGCCTGAATATTATTGGTGATCATTTCTACGGAAGAAAATCCGGTGTTACCGGCAATATCGTTGGTGCCGGCAAGAATAACTACCGCTTTGGGATTAAGTTTTACTACATCTGGCATAAACCGAATAAGCATTTGTGGAGTGGTTTGCCCTCCAATGCCGCGACCTTCGTAATTATTATTTTTAAAAAACTCGGGCTGTGCGTTTACCCAGCCTTCAGTAATTGAATTTCCCATAAAAACCACATCCGGATAGTCCTGATTTTCGATTATTTTCTCGTTTTGTGCTTTATACTTTTTAAGATTTGCCCAATCCTGTTCCATAAGTTCGCGGTATTCCTCTTTTTGTGCACAAACTGCGTTGCTTAAAAAGATTAATATTGATATTAAGAAGAAATTTTTCATGAATTTTAAATGTATAAAATTGAATTTATTTAGCGCTGAAAATTCAATTGAAAAGGGTTTGAAAATAAATCAAAACTGAGACATAAATCCAGTTTTCAGTTCTGTGGAGCGATTACTACTGGAAATTCTAAAACCCGATAGATACTTTAGACCTTAAAATCGTGGTTGGCATTGGTTGATTAAGTTGAGTGTCTAGAATAGTGCTTGCACCTACATCTATATTTACATTATTGAAATTTCCTCTTAATCCCGCTCCAATTTCTGTTTGCGGAAATAGAAAGTTCATATGAGGATTATTTATTCTTTCTTCTCCATTCAGGGAAGGAGTTAAATATCGGCCAAACAGGTAAAAGCTAAACCTGTTGTTAATTTTGTATTCCACATTAGTACTAAAACTACCGTAAAACCCCGGAGCGTTACTATTATAAATAGTATTCTGTTCCAGAAATCCTGCGCCTAAAGTAATGCTCAGTCTGTCTATCGTATAATTAAGGCTATTGTTATATAATTTATAGTAGCCAAGACCATCATAGGAATTTTGTGTCTTGAGCTGGGAAGTATAGAAATTAGAAGTTGAATTCGCCGCATTATTATTCAGTTCTTCTGATTCTTGTGCGCTTATGCCGTTAAAATATAGCATGAATAGAAGTAGACAGAGGTGAGGCAAGCAAGAAGTTTTATTCATAAGGGGTTTGTTTTAAACATATGGCAACCAATTGCTAATACATCTGGTAATCTAAACTGGTTTTTGAACTTTGAATAATGAAGATATTAATTTTAAGTAAGAATCAATACTTAAAAAAATATAGGATATGTTAAAACCTGATAATTAGGCAACTCGAAAAAAGCTTTAAAAAAGTTGTAGAAACCTTGTGTGTAATTGTAAAAGCTTGTTATATTTGCATCCGCTAAGCAGAAATGTATAGCATTTTATTGGAGGAATGGCAGAGTGGTCGATTGCGGCAGTCTTGAAAACTGTTGACTGTAACAGGTCCGGGGGTTCGAATCCCTCTTCCTCCGCTACTTATCTTACAAAATATCACAAAAAGCCTCAAACCCTATGGTTTTGGGGCTTTTTTTATTTTTAAGAATATCAAAAAACCTTCTTCAGAGATCAGAATTATTTGATCCAAACTTTCCTATCAAGCTCTTTACTCTGAAGGACGATAGGGAATATGTTGAATAGTTTATTGAATCCTTCTATTAGCTCACAAAATTATTCAATTCTTCTTTTTCTTCTTAATATGTTGTTAATAACAATAAAATAAATCTCTGATTCTATAAGGGGATAATTTATAGATTTGGATTCCCTACACTGTTTTAATTTCAAAGTGAATTCACTTGGAATGAAATCAAACCTTATAGATAGATAAGATTTCCAAATTCTTTTTGAGTTTTTTGGGAATATAATATGGCCTGATATTATTAATCCAGCAATTTTACCAGGCAATCAGGAATAGTCAATTCATAGCTGAATGCAAACGCATCAATGTGATTGACGCCGGCGAAGCCGTATTTTTTTTCTTTAGACTGGGTAAATAGGTAAGGAAAGGAGCCCGCTAGCTCGCACTGTTTTTATACGAGACGTTGGCATTAATAGCATATAAAGAACTGAATGGAAAAAGTAGTACATACCTGTTTTAATTTATTTATGGAACATTTTCCTTTATTGAGTCCGGAGGCAAAAGAATTCACCCGTTCTATTTTAATCTTGGAAAAGTATGATAAAAAAGAGTTCCTTTTCAAAAGTGGTGAAGTACAAAAAGAAGTGTGTTACATTTATCAGGGGCTTGTAAGAAAGTATTACATCAACGAAAAAGGCAGTGAAATTATTACAGGTTTTTCAAGTGAAAATGATTACGCCACCGACTATCCTTCCTTTTTGAGACAGAAACCGTCCAAATATCATATTGAATGTCTCGAATCCTCAATCATCGTCAAAATGCCATATGAAAAACTTCAAGAGGCTTATCGAAAGCATAAAGACAGTGAAATGTACGGAAGGTTAATAGCTGAAAAAGTTCTAACTAGAGAAACGGACAGAGTGGAAAGTTTTTTATTCGAAAGTGCCGAAGAAAGATACCTGAATTTTATAGGTCAAAACAAAGATATTATCAATAGAATCAGCTTAAGCCATTTAGCATCTTATTTAGGTATTGAAAGACAATCCCTTAGCAGAATACGCAAGTAAATCTTTCAAAAAGAAAATGATTATGTCTCATAGATGACATGTTGATTTTATGGTTAATTACTAATTTTCCGCCATAATCAGAAAAAATAAAAATGACTTCAATTACTAAAAATTTTAGAACTGCCATTATTTTGCAATTTCTTCTTTATATTTTAAGTGCATTTGTGCACGTTGCCACAGCTCAGTCTTCAATTCATAATTCAATTCAAGCCAGAACGGATGTAATTTTTGATTCTCTCGTCGAAATCCGAAGAGACTTTCACGAATATCCGGAAGTATCAGAAAAAGAAGAAATGACTTCTAAAAAAATAGAAGATTACTTATTGTCCCTTGGGTTGGAAGTCAAAACAAATATTGGTGGATATGGAGTAGTTGGTATTTTAAAAGGTGCGAAAGAAGGCAAGCGGGTTGCTTGGAGAGCTGATATAGATGCGATTTCCACAGATTTTCCTGACGTTGTTGATTTTGAATCAAAAATTGAAGGTGTAAGACACATATGTGGGCACGATGTACATACAATAATAGGATTGGGGATAGCAAATGTTCTGGCCAGCTTGAAGGAAAATTTAGAAGGAACGGTATATTTTGTTTTTCAACCTGCGGAAGAAATAAATAAGGGAGCAAAAAGAATGGTGGCCAATGGACTGTTTGAACTAATTAACCCTGATGAAATTTATGGGCTTGCACATGTCTCCCTTTCCTGTTGGTACAATTGCAACTAAATCGGAAAATGTATATGCTCATTTTACCTTGATTGAAATAGAATATAAAGCTTCTAGCGACCGGGACTCTTTAATAAATTATACAAAGCAAATAATGAGGAATGCTCAAACATATGGACCAAACTCTAAATTTTGGAATAATGAAAATCTATTTAGTCCTGAGTTAGGGGTAACCAATCCCAATACAATTTATAAAGATTACGTCGCATTGATGAGTGACTTCGGTATAGAGAAATCTAATGAAGGTTTGAAACTAAGAGTATTAGTTGATGCCAGTACTAAAGAAAAATTAAATGAGTATTTGGCATTAATTAAAAATAAAATTGAAACTTCCAGATATACTGAAGAATTAATTTCTGTAAAATTTAATTTTAAGGAAGGAATGCCTGTCATGGAAACACCAATGAATGATCCAGAACTGACAAATGCCACAGTGAAAAGTATTTATGAAATATACGGGAAACAAAGTATTATTCCGCTTTATGGAGTGGCCCCATTACAATTTAGTGATGATTTTGCCCATTTTCAGAAATTTATACCAGGTGTCTATTATTTTCTGGGTGGATCAAATTCTGAGAAAGGTATTGTTGCTATGCCCCACACACCTAATTTTGCTGTAGATGAAGAAGCTATTAAAATTGGAGTTAACTGTTTCTCGTCCATGATTGTCGAGAGATTAAAAAAATAATTCAGTCTTAAGATTGAATGGAAAGTATAAGAAACTTACAACGAGTTCTTGTTCGGGGCGCTACTCATGACAACAACATATAAAAACAATGTTTAAATTAGTCTCGAATCGAAAATCCGTACTCGTTTGCAACGCCTGATTGTCCTGCAAACAATCACTTTCGCCAGCTCGCACTATTTTTATACGGGACGTTGTGAGCCATTGAAAAAGTAATGGGAGGAAACCTTGAAATAGTCGATTTCTCAATTTACAACTAATTGATATTAATGATTTATATATAATATGAATAAAAGTACATTCGATAACCTAATGATTTTTGCTGTAGCTGTAATTCTTATAGTTGTGAGTTTTCTTGAAAAAGAAGAATATAGTTTCATCGGTTTGATCCCGCTTACATTGTTATTCCTAAGTGGAAAATTATTCTATAAGAAATTTTAAGAAAAAGAGATTCTGATACGTCTTGTTGTGTAATAACTGCACCGGAGAAAATACAACGGACTTACAACATTATATAAACACAATTCTAAAACCTGTCTCAATTCAAAAATCCGTGCTCGCTTGCTCAGCGGATTGTCCTGCGGACAATCACGCTCACTATCTCGCACTATTTTTTATACGGGGCGTTTTGCCGAATTAAAAAGATCTAAAATGAAAAAAGTTTTACAAATCACCCTTTTAGCTGGAATGCTTGTTATTCTTGCAGGTTGTAAAAATGAAAAGGAAAATAAGAATTTTTCAGATGTATCAGCAGAGGAAGGAAAAGCTTGTGATTATATTGAGGAATATTATCAGACTGTTTATCAAGCGGAAATAGCATATTTAAAACAAGACTTTCAAAAAGCTTTCAGACTTCTAAAAGAGGCCGAATCGAGGTGTGAACTTTTAAATCAAAGTGTAATTAATGAAACTGAGATGCTTGCAGAGCTCTACATCAGATTGGATAAACCAGAAGGTGCATTTCCATACCTGTATAAACTTCTAGAAAAAGGGCACTCTTTCTCCTCGATTGACAATAATGAGATATTTGATGTTTTAAAGGCCACACCTGATTGGGAAAAATTAAAACGAGAAGTACCTGTCATAGAAAATGAATTTAAAGAAAATATAAATGTAGAACTAAGAAAGGAACTTCTGGCAATGAGAGTTGAGGATCAAAGAGTAAGTATAGATGGATTTGACAGTGCCGTTTCAAGTAAAACTCACGGTATACATCAAGAACGCATAAAAAAGATTTTTATCCAGTATGGTTATCCCAATTCAGATCTGGTTGGACATGGATATTTTAACGAACGGCCAGATATCGGATTGATGCTGATGCATTTTAAAGATACCACGTGGTTCAAACCAAGATTGCTTAACTATATAAGAAAAGGAGAAGCACCTGCTAATGTTTTGGCAAATATGATTGATAGACGTAGAGTAAATACTAATGAATATACTTATGGTATCTATAATAATACTGATAGTTCTGAAATAAAAAATTTCCAAGACTTAGATAGAAGAAGACTAAATGTAGGTTTGAGGTCTTACAGTATGCAAAAGGAATATGAGAAATTAAAAGGAATATAGAAAAAATGGCATAACAATATATAAAAACAATGCTTAAGTCTGTCATGAATCAAAACTCCGTGCTCACCCGCTCGCACAGTTTTTATACGAGACGTAATGCCACCAAAAATTCAAAATGAGTCTTAGATTACAAACCAATAGATTATTAATTTTACCTATTTCATTATCGGATTTAGAGAAAATTCACGAATTACATTCTCTGCCGGAAACTGACCGATTTAATACTTTGGGGATTCCCGAAAATCTAAATCAAACAGAAAGAATAATTAAAGATTGGATTGAAAAGAACAATAATGAACAGAAAAAAAATTTCACATTTAAAGTAGAATTAATTGAGAGTAAAATATTTATTGGGCTAATTTCCTTGAATTTGGGAAAGCCTAAATTCAAAATTGGAGAGGTCTGGTATAAATTTCATTCTGATTTTTGGAATAAAGGGTATGCGACAGAATCTCTGAAAAAGATTCTGGAATTCGGATTTGAGGAACTCAAATTACATCGGATAGAAGCTGGATGTGCTGTTGAGAACATTGGAAGTATTCGGACTTTAGAAAAAGTTGGGATGACAAGAGAAGGTAGAAAAAGAAAAGTTTTGCCTCTTAAAGATGGTTGGTCGGATAACTTTGAATATGCTATTTTATCAACTGACTCAAATAAGCACTACACACAACAGCATATAAAAACAATGCTAAAACCTGTCCCTATTCGAAAGCCCGTGCTCGCTTGCAACGCCTGAATGTTCTGCGTACAATACAACTCGCCCGCTCGCACTGTTTTATATTAGACATTGGCAATA
The DNA here is from genome assembly GCA_963727565.1 of uncultured Flavobacteriaceae bacterium. Taxonomy (GTDB): domain Bacteria; phylum Bacteroidota; class Bacteroidia; order Flavobacteriales; family Flavobacteriaceae; genus Salegentibacter. Next base: position 301,717 of record CAVSGU010000004.1, on the reverse strand, counting down.
AGCTAAAAAAATTGAGTAAATATTATTTAGGATGAAAACAATTTTCAACAAAAGTAATAGAGAGGAACTTATTGATAGAATTAATTTGATCAATCAAAATAGTAAGGCCGAATGGGGAAAAATGAACGTTTTCCAAATGCTAATACATAATACCTATTGGAATGAATGGATTCTTGGAAAAGCTAAGCATAACTATAAACAAACTTTTTTGGGGAAAATTTTTGGAAAGATAGCCTTGAGAAAAATGATAAAAGACGAAGAAACCTTTTGCTAAAAATATTCCAACGTCAAATCAGTTCAAAGCAAAAGAATCGAATGGTGATCTGGATGCCGAAAAATCAAAATGGATTTCATTGATATGTGAATATGAAAAGTATAGCAACCCCAATTTTGTACACGACTTCTTTGGTAAAATGAAAAAGGAACAGATAGGAATATTAGTTTACAAGCATACTGACCACCATTTGAGACAATTTGGAGTATGAAAAGAAGTCAAATGTCAAACATATAAAAAACAATGCTTAAACTTGTCTCAAATTCGAAAGCCAGATTGTCATCGAGCACTCTTTTGATGAAGACGAAGCCGTGTATCAAAAACCAAATCAATGCAAAGAATATCTTTACTTTTCTTATCAATCATAATTCTCTCCTGCAACAGTTCGGCTCTGATAAACCAAGAAAATATTCCGGGAGTTCAAAAAACTTCTCAAATACAATCTTTTCAGTCTAAGTATCTTAACCACAATGTTCCTTACAAAGTAATATTGCCAGAAAATTTTCAAACAAAAAAAGATAGCTTAAGTCTTTTAGTCCTTTTGGATGGTGATGATTATTCTGGAATTGCTCAAGATGTGACTTCTCTTTATGAATTTGGCCAAAAGATTTATCCTACCGTTATTCTTTCTCTTCCAAGTACAAAGGAGAGTAGATGGGCCCATTACACGCCTACAAAGGATACCATGAATGTGGAAAAAGGCTTTGAAGATTTGTATTCCAGAACTGGAAAATTTCCTCAATTTGCCGATTTCTTAGGCGATGAATTAATTCCTTCAATCGAAAAGGAGTTTGAAATTAAATTCGAACAAAAGATAATATTTGGTCACTCTCTTGGTGGTTTAGGAGTTCTGTCTTTTGCTGTCTTAAGACCTGAGTTGTTCCAAAATTATATTTCGGCAAGTCCGAGCACAATGTATGATCAACATTTTATTTTCAAAACTATTGAGGAAAAAGGTGTTTTACAATTTGATTCTATGTTTCTAACAGCTGGATTAAATGATGGGAATGGATATCGTGAGAATGTGGAATGGCTAAAAGGGTATTTAGACGAGCATAAATTGGACCACCAAACGGTAGGGTTTAAAATTTACGAAAATGAAAATCACGCAACTTCAGGAGTGAAATCCCTGATTGACGGACTTGAATTTATCGGAAAATAAATACACTAAAAGCATATATAAGAATAATGCTGAACCTATCTAAAATCGAAAGTCTGTACTCATTTGTTGCGACTGATTCTCTTGGGAACAATCTAGCTCGCCTGCTCGCTTTGCATTCGTGCGTACATTGACAAAAATATGAAAAGAATATTCTTACTTATAATCCTAGTTGTCTCCAGTTGTAACTTTCAAACTGATGAACAGACTATTTCCGAAACTGAAAAAATTGCTTCCCTTGGAAAAATTTATGGTTTTTTAAAGTATTATCACCCAGAAGTTGGAAAGGGAAAATATAATTGGGACAATGAGTTTATAGAATATCTTCCTAAGGTATTAGCAGCTAACGATAAGAAATCTTTATCAAAAATTTATATCAGATGGATTAACAGCTTAGGACAAGTTTCAAATTGTAGAAACTGTATTTCAGAAGAAAATTATTTTGATGAAAATTTTGACTTGTCCTGGATACAGGACACAACACTTTTCACCAATGAACTTTCGGCAAAATTAAAGTACATTGAGAAAAATAGAAATCGAGGTGAGAATTTTTACGTTTCAACCGAACCTGTGGGGAAGATAAAAGTTACCAACGAACCAATATATAGTAATTTTGAATATCCAACCGAAGAATACAGATTATTAGGATTAATAAAATATTGGAATATTATAGAATATTTTTACCCATACAAATATCTTACCGACCAAAACTGGGATTCTGTATTAAGAGAAATGATTCCAAAATTTCAAAACGCAAAAAATAAATCAAAATATCAGGCTACAATAAAAGAATTAATTGCAAAATTAGATGATACACACGCTAGAATAAGCTTTTCAAAAAAAAGACCTAAATTTCTTCCTATTAAGATCTCACATATTGAGAACAAAGCCGTTGTTTCAGGTTTTTATAATGATTCTATTGCCAAACTTAATAATTTAAAATTGGGCGATATTATTTTAAAATTAAATGATAGAAATGTCAAAGAAGTTACTAATCAAAATTTGAAATATGTTGCAGGATCAAATTCGAAAATTAAAACCAATTACACTTATCTAAAAATTTTTAGTGGTCTTGAAGATTCAGTAAAGCTTACTGTAAAAAGAAATGAAGAGATTGAAGTGCTTGAAGTAAATAGATATGATTTCAGCGATTTTAATTATCGAAATAATCCAAAGGCGGTAAAATCAAAGGCGATAACTAATGAAATAGGCTATATAAATATGGCAAATGTAAATTTCGAAGACGTATCTGGTATTTTTAAATCTTTCGAAAATAAAAAAAGCTTAATAATTGATTTAAGAAATTATCCAGACTTTATATATAAACACTTTTCAGGATTTATAAATTCCGAACAAAGAGAATTTAGTACGGTTTACAGTCCAGATATTAGTTATCCGGGAAAATTTATTATTATAGAAAATTTAAAAACCGGCGGTAGTACAAAAGCTTTTAAAGGGAGTATTATTCTATTAGTAAATGGGAGTTCCATAAGTAGATCAGAATTTACAATTATGGCATTTCAGACTGCAGACAACGTTATAACTGTTGGAAATCAAACCGCTGGGGCTGATGGAGACGTTGCTACTTTTGAGTATATGGGCGGGTATCTTACTTCTATTTCAGGTAATGGTATTCTTTATCCTGATGGTACAGAAACCCAAAGAAAAGGAGTTAAAATTGATGTAGTTATTGAACCAACAATAGACGGGATAAGGCAAGACCGAGATGAAATTTTGGAAAAAGCTATTGAGATAGCAAAAAGAAAACATACTGTTGCCAACAAAATATAAAAACAATGCTAAAACCTGTCTTAAATCGAAACTTCCTGCTCGCTTGCAACGCGGCCCGCTCACAGTGTTTTTATTCGAGACCTTATCTTTAAATTATGAACTTTTTATTACTCTTACTAACTATTCTTACTTCACTCAATTCTGAATCAAAAAGTGAAAAAGCATCTCCTGAGATAAATGTTTTATTTATTGGGAACAGCCTTACATATTATAATGATATGCCTGAGATGCTCCAGAATATGATGAATGAAACTAATCCAAATATTATAATTGATCATATCACATTCCCGGGAATGTCTCTTGATGCTCATTTTAATACGATTATCGAATCACAGTCTGGAGATAACTTAAAAACAAGGTCAAAGAAGCCGGACGAAATAACGTTAACAGAAAAAAAAATTAAAGAAAAGAATTGGGATGTTATTATTCTTCAAACGGGCGGAGTTTCTGTACTAATTCCAGAATCTGTTGATTATAAAATTAACCCAGCAATAGAAAAAATAAAGAATCTGGTTTCAGCTGATACCAGATTAATTCTTTTCAATACCTGGCCAACCATTTTAGATTTTCCTAAAAAATTTTGTTACCGAGGAATTCAGATTGATCCATCTTTAGAGCGAATGGAAGAGTTTTGCTCTCCTACAATTGAGGATGATAATGACTATCTAATCCAATTGAATAGTAGTTATGACTCAATCGCTAAAAATTTGGGATTAGAAAAGACCAATCACGGAAATGTTTTTTATAGAGTGTTTAAAACCTATCCAGAATTGGAGATTTTAGAAGACGATATGCATCCATCAAATTTAGGAGCCTTTTTAAGTGCCTGTGTTTTTTATGAAATGATAACGGAAAAAGATGCGACTATGCTAGAATATTCGGCGGACCTTGATATAAAAAAGGCTGAGGTATTAAAGAGAATGGTAAAATAAGCTCAGGTAACAAAATATAAAACAAAGATGCTTAAATCAGTCCTAATTAAAGCACTGTTTTTATACGAGACGTTAGGTGCGAGCAAATAAAAATCATTGATTAAATATGAAGTTTATAATTTTAAAAATGGCCCTATTAATGTTTTTATTCAGTGGCTGCGATAGAAATAATGAAGAGAGAACCTACCGTTTTGTTATTGAGAATAATTCCGGGTATAATATAGAACTAGAAGTTTATGAAAGTGAGAGCAATGATTTTATAAAAAATATTAATATCCCGAATTCAAACTTTGTTAGCAAAGATTTTCAATCTTCTGATATGGGTGAAGTTTTTGGAATTCAAGATTTTTTTGAGGGAGATTCGGTGAATATAGTTTATGGGAATAACCTAAAAATAAAATCCTACAAATGTGAATTATTAGAGACAGACAATAATGGTTGTAGTGAGGAAGGCAATATAGTAAATGATGGAGATTCTCAGTGGAACCGGGTGAGAGAAGGAAACCTGTATAAGAGGACGTATACTTTTATACCTGAAAGTTTTGAGAACGCAACATCTGTAAGGGTGAATATGATTAATTAAAATTTAAAAAGTTTATTCAGGTGATTAGGGGTAGAGATAATTAAACCGATCGCGACTCTAATGGTTCCTTATAATTATGTTTAATTTCCTTCAAAGTAATATGAAAATAAGTCTCTTCAAATTGATAATAGCATTATTGATTTTAACTTCTTGTAAAAGTCAAAACAATTTTCAACAAATTGATTACAGAATTATAACCAAAGACTTAGATAATTTCTGGTTAGCATATGATGCTCTTGAAAACTCGTTAGATAGCGTCGCGACAATTCAGAGATTATATATTGCTAAGGCCACACCGGAATTTCAGAAGTTTCTTGAGTTAAGGAATTTCACTGCGAAGCAATATGTAGATTGGATTAAGCATAAACCAAAATTTTGGAAGACTGTACGACCATTAACCCTTACCGTGAAAGGTAGGAGACCGAATATCGATAGCGTCTATCAGAAATATGCTAAATATGTATCCAGACTTTATAGCTCCCGATATTAATTTTGCTATTTCACCAATTCAAACAGGGGGGACAACAGATAGAGGGTTAATCTTGATAGGAACTGAAATTGCAGTGGTTAATCAAGAAAAGGTAGATATATCAGAAATTGATGGTTTTATGGGTGAGGTTTTCAAGCATAGCATCGGTGATATAATGTCTTTAGTTACTCACGAATTGATTCATACCCAACAACCCTCTGGAGATAATGAGAATGAATCTCTACTCTCACAAGCTATTACTGAAGGGGCGGCAGACTTCATCGCCACCTTACTTTTAGGAAAACAATCTATGAACAAAGCGATATTTGATTATGGAGAAAAAAATCAAAAAGAACTTTGGCGAGAATTTCGTGCTGATATTCAAAGCAGAAAGCGTTTTGAAGAAACTGATTGGTTTTATAACTATAATTCAGATCGACCAGCAGATTTAGGATATTATTTGGGGTATAAAATAGTTGAATCTTACTATAATAATGCGGATGACAAAAAACAAGCGATTGCAGAGATAATTGAAATGGATAACGCAATGGAATTTTTGGAAAAAAGCAATTACAGCCCTTAAAATGGCCCACTTCTGAAGCGCCAGTAATAGTAAACTTTTAGCTTTTACGGATAAGCTCTTCCTCTGCTGGTTACAAGCCAATAAAAAATAAAAAGCCCGAAAACACTAGTGTTTCGGGCTTTTTATTTTTTAAAAATGTCAAATAATTATCATATAATATTACTCTTCGCGTTTTACAATTCGGTGTACATAATATTTCTCAAATTTATGGTCACTAGTGTATGAAAATTCTTCCAATAATTTTTGTAATGGTTTAGTATTGTTTGCTTTACATCCAGTTTTAATTTGTGCTTTGGTTAATGCATCTTTGAAAATCTTATCATTCTCACTAAACCCTCTAAGATTGATTTCAATTACATAAGATGAGGGTATAATAATATTCTCAATTCCTGCCTGAATAGAACCCATAGTCAATACAGCATTTCTTAAGTATAGCAGCTCGAATGACTGCCGCCTTAAAGGAGGTTAAAAAGCTCAAACGAAAGCTAAAATGGTGATAGCATCAAAAATCAAACTAAACAATACTACCAGGGGATATTACACGGTAACTTTACCGTTAAACCCATATTTTAAGATTAATCCTTAGTTTTTTCAATTAATTTTAAACCTCCCCCCATTGATATAAATGCCAAACATCCATTGATAATAACAACTCTATTGATCATGGCATGTGTTAATATAAATTTTGAAGAGGTCATTTATCTACTCCTGGTCAGTCAGACTTTAAATCTTGCTGATATCCCATAGTGCGATTGGGCAGGAAAAGTTATCGTGAAATTCTTCCAATTGTCCCTCCGGAGCCGGGTACCTATACCGAATTGATATTTTAAATAATAAAGTGTTCATAAACACTTCTTATTAATTTTAAAGAAAGAAATAATTATGAAAAAAATTCTGTTGACATAGAGTATTCAAGGGCGTTATAGGTCTGGATCAACCAGTTATTCTTTTTGCCACTTGGTCCCAGAGTCCTCTGGACTATCAGAAAGAACTTGACGAACGTATTGATCTTTTAGATCATGAAGGCACCGTTTTATGGCTCACAATGATGAATTTAGTTAGAAAGACAGAAACCGTGGAAGGATGGTTTTTGCCAGAATACTCATTCCTCCCATTATATCAAAATCGATAGGTATGTTGGGTTAAAAAGATTAAAATCTTAATAGGAATAGTGCTGTCACTTCATTGAGAAAAATTATTAAAAAGATTAGTTATAACTATCTGGTTAGAAACATGTAAATGGTAATTGAATGAATATTTTAACTAAATACAACAGTTATGAAAAAAATACTCTTTTTAGTCATTTCTTTATTTGTGATGGCTAACATTCAAAGCCAGGAACTCGATTTAGAAAAAATTCAAAAAAATGAAATAGATCTGGTATTATCAGATTTAATTAATGGATCTATTACGATTAATTATGAGCGCCTTATAAGTGAACATTTCTCTGTGAGTCTAGGGTTGGGGTATAAAGGAGAGAACGGGCTTATTGTTTTATCTGGTCTGGACACTGAAAAAATTAAAACGAATGAAATTACGTATTCAGGTTTTAAAATCATCCCAGAAGTAAGATACTATCTAAATAATAATGGTCATACAAATATGACTGGATTCTATTTTGGAGCATATTTAAAATATTCCAATTACCAGTCAGATCTTAATGGAAGGTATATTGATGAAGCACAGGAAACTTTTGACGTAAAATTTGATGCAGATTTGGATATCACTTCCATTGGATTGATGATAGGTTATAAGTTACCTGTATCAAAAAGGTTTACAATCGATTTTTTAATTGCAGGACCAGGAAACGGAGCTTATAAATTTTCCTTTAAAAATAAAGGAGATGATTTGCCCGACGAATTTTATGATGACTTGAATGAAGCCCTGGAAAATTATTCCATTTTTGATGCATTGGATGGTGATTTTAGATTCAGCACTGTAAGAAGAAGATCGAATTTTAATCGCCTGTCATTGAGATATGGAATCTCGTTGGGGTATAGATTCTAATAATAGATTATGGAATGATAAGCAAATGATTCAATATACAATGTTGCTTTGCATTTACCAACGAATTATTAACTAATTCAATTTGATATCAGCATCACAAATGATCTTTCTAAGAGGAATCGTCTTTTCCTCGGATACTTCCTATAAAGTTATTGTCTTTAACGCTGTCTGCGCTGACCTTTTAAAATTGGGAAAAAACTAGGTCGGATGGATGTGCGGGTGTAAAAGTTCTAAACTCTTGGAAAGCTTAAACGTCTTTGACAACAGTTAATACCAAGAACAGCGAATACCCGAGCCTTGGGTCCGGGATGCTAGGGGAATCATTGATTAATAATCAACCGAATAGGGATGGTAGAGAAGACCTTCTGTTAGCATTGTCATCAGGGTTGTCTATTACAGCAAAATCTTTTGAATAGGAAATAATGGGTTAAGTTTTTTGTTATTAGGTTGAATTTAGATTGCCTTGAATTTCAACTCCTGTCATTTTATACCAATTGATAAAAATGGAATAAATTTTAGTTAAGACTATTTCCCTTTGTGGTGATTATTTTTAAGATTTCATGTTCAAGATCTTCCTGTAGTTCTTCATATTCTTTAATCTGCGTTTTATCATAAGCAGATTTCTTTTTTTTCAACTCAAGTAGTTTGCTGGCACATAACATGTAGTCCTTACATAATTCCCGGAAATCTGAATTTGTAATAAAAAGATCTTCTATAATATTCTCAAAAGCCGGAAACATTTGAATAATAGAATTTAAGTTTATATGCATCCCTATTGGCTTAAAATTATTTTGAGTAAATACTGTTGAAGTAAAAGGATTATGAAATCCTTATTAGCTGATTTCTTTATGAAATAGTTGTTGTGATCATAGGCTTAAATCCTCTTAAAAGTGTTCGGCAAAACCGAAATAGATAAGATGTGAATTTAAACCAATACCATAGTCAAATCTAATATTAAGCTTGGGTTGCAATTCATATCTTAACCCAAACCCGCCATTGGGTAAGACATTTTTAAGAATAGCTTTACCAAATTCTTCATTTATTCCTCCAGATCCTGCGAAAAACACCATTCCAAATTTTGACGGATCTCCATTTTGCGAATAGAATTTATGGCGATATTCCGCTATTAAATATCCCATTGTTTTATCTCTGAATCTACCCCAGTAATATCCTCTTAGATCGTAAGGCCCAAACTGATTCATTTCATTATAGGGCACATCTCCTCCAGATACCTTTGTCTTTAACCAAATAGCCAGAATTCGTTGTTTTTCTTCAGAAAGAGAAAGATATTTCCTTATATCTATATCGATCTGTGAATAATCATTTTCTCCACCTAAAATATTTGAATAGGTTGTTAGCATTACCGATAAATAAGTCCCCTCTAAAGCATTTTGGGGAAAATCCCGGGAATCGTGTTGAATAACTAAGCCTATACCAGAATTATAATTATCCGGCCCAAAATTTAAATAATCGGGATCCTGTAACATTTTAGGATTAGGATCTTCAGCGATAGTTTGATTTAAATCTAGTCTTACTCCCAGAAAAAAATTATCCTCAATTTCATAAACTGCCCTGGTATCAAATTGAAACCATCTCTTCGTATATGCAGTAGTTGAATCACTTTGAGGAGTATCTTTACCATTTTGGTAACCCACTCCATAATAATGGTCGTTCATATCACGATATGCCCAATCTGAATAAATCCTTAGTTTATTATTCATCCAATAGGTTGCCCAATTCGCTTTTATTGAGATAGCTCCTTTAAATCCATAAGTAATTCCCATAGGGACAGATGATCGCAATAATAAAGTATCAGATTTTTTGGTTCTAAAAGACCACAACACACCACCTCCCAGATTAAACCCAAGTTCTGGAGTATAACCGGGGAAAACCATAGGGCTGAAATACTTATCTTTGGACACTTTACGGGTGTCTGCTTCCTCCTGCGCCAGGCCATGATTTCCCACCATTATTAAAACAATCGATAGGATGATCATTGACTTCATTAGAATTTATTTATTTCAATAAAAAGGAGGCAATTGGTCAGGACAAAAATTAGAAAATAGAGCATTTCCATTTAACGCACTATTCGGTGTAATTAAGAAAAACTAAAAGTCACAGTCCTTCAGAGTCCTGAATATTCAAACCTATTATTATAGCTTAAATTTAGACTAGCTTTTATTAGCATGTAAGTGTAACACGGTTACTTAACCGTAAAATAGAACGGGGATAGAAGTTTTTTGGAATAAACTGGAAAGAAGATCCTGCGTGAATTTTTATAAATATAAAGAAAGATGAAGTAAAATAAAGTATTTAGAGAGTTTCAGTTTCCTCAGCTAGTTTTTGAGCCCTGCCTTATCCAAACCTTCAAGAATATGATCTACTAAGTCGCTATCTAATAAGATCATTTCCAGATATTTTTTAATATCATTTCTAATTACCGGAAACTTTCTTGAAAATTCCTTTATTTCATGCTGAACATCTTTTCCCTGGCCTAATTGGCCTTTGGCGGTAATTTTAGTTAAATGCTTATAGAATATCTCCTCATTAGTTATAAAAGACGCTTCCTCTAAAGCTTTTAAATATTCTTCCTTTTTTAAAATATATAAAAAACGCACCCAGATGGATCCACCAGGGAGTAAACACGATATGTTTCTTAGCATTATCCATGAATTTCTGGGCAGACTCATATTCACCAAGACAGGAAAAACCAAAGCCCAAAGTAGCCATTAAAGATGCACTTGCTGGATTCATTTCAAGTACATATTCAAAAGCATGTTTTGCTTCCGCTTTATTTTTCAAAAATAATTGTACCCAGCCATAAGCGAGCCATCCTCGTTCGCAAAAAGGATCTACCTCTATAGCTTTCCTGGCCAGCTGATATCCAACCTTTAATGGCTCTTCAATACCGGGCCAGCCTAAGGCATGCACATCAAGATAAATTATGGATAATAGACCAAGGCAGCTTGCACAATCCGGGTTACTTTTTAACTCATTTTCTAAAGCTTCGCGTGTTTCTAAATAACTTTTCTTGGAGAAATTTATATGAAAGTAATAATTCCACAACTCTACGTTAAAAGAAGGTGTATAAGATCCATCGATGAATTTTTTTATACTCTTTCGAAATATCAAACCATATTCTCCACCGAGCAACAAATAAAGATCTTTCACAATTTCATCCTGGATTTTAATTAGATCTTCTCGAATTAAATTATAGGAATAGCTTTTTGACCATATTTCATTTCCCTGGTCTGTTTCTACCAATCCAATACTTATCTTGATCTCATGATTGGTACTTCTTACAGATCCTTTTATTAAATAATTTAGATCAACAAGGTTGGGATTGGCATCATCTAATCCATATTTTGTCATGGAACTATGAGAGACTACGTTAATATTCTGAAATACGCTGAATTGATGAGTAATTTCTTCACCGAACCCATCTACAAAATATTGAAGCGAATTATCTGGACATAAATTGCGAAATGGTAAAACCCCTATGCTAAGCAATTTAGAATTAGTTTCATTTCGGGTAAACTTTTCTTCATTCCCGATAAATTTTTCTTCCTCAACTTCTATTTGACCTCTACTTTCACCTGCTAAACTAAATACAGGCACATAGGACCCCTTATGCATTTCTATTTTAATAGGATCATCGCTTCCTGTATCCTTATAATATTCAGTTAAAAGCCGTCTTAACCTTCCGGCATGAATTCTCACTATGGCATCGATCTGAGGATTAAAATCTGAATTTTTGCCTAGTGCACTAACAGCGATTGTATATTCTTTAAGAGTATCTGCATTGCCTTCCAGGGTTTCTTTCACTACAAATTCGAGGAAATTAGATAAGACCCTGGATGCAATAAACAAATCGCTGGAAAGTATACAATCCAATTGTTTTTTAACCTGATCATTTAGGTTTGGAGGAAGGTTTGATATTTGTTGCTCTCGAATAATCATCGGTTCTGAAGGACTATAGTTTGTTCTAATATTCATAGAAAATGCTTAGGTTAGAATATTCATTCTCAAATTATTTCTTTCTAGGGTCCTGGATATAATGAGTTATCTAATGGTAAAGTTCTAAACCTATTGGGAGGAAGAATAAAAGCCCGTAGATTTTAGAATATAGTGGAGCGTCTTTCTTTATTACCGTATAATAATTAATTATATAAATTAAAGATACTAAAATATATTTTACCACCCTAACTAAAGAGCTATACTTCAGTGATTTAGAAGTATATTTGTTTTCGAAGTAAATTCAATAGAACTTTGGTTTCGCACTCTTCATTTAAAGCACAGGCCCCCCGTTCTGTTATTAATTCAGCATTTTTAACCGTTAAGTAACGGTATTAAACTTATATCACTACCAAAATCAGTCTACATTAGAACTTCCATAATTGATAATAATAGATTTCCAGGAATTAACCAATATAATCCTCAAAAATGAAAAATTTGGTAAACTCTTGTTATTATTTATGCTGGAACCCACCAGAGTTTTGCACAAACCGGGGTGGCAGTAAATAAGTGGAATTTTCTTTCAGAAATCTATATAATGTTTCCCAATATAGATGGGGAAACAGGTATTGGCAATGAGAGAAAGGTTCATTTTCGATATCGTAGAACATGGCCCTGTATTAAGATTAGGTTTTGATTTCTAACATCTTAGATATGCTTACAGCAAGAATGACATATGATTCAATTGAAAAATTGCCAATTGATTCAATTAGAGAAATCGCAAAAATAAATTGATGATCCGCTTCGCAAAGATTGAAATTGGAACAGGAAAAATTATAGCCAAATGAGTTTAAATATTATTCCAGTAATTCCATTTTGGATGGTTTATTTATTGCTGGTCCTTATGATGTTGATATCAATAAGACTCGGGAGTGGTTACTATCGTTGGAGAAATAGAAGAGTAAAAGAGAGTGATGAGGCACCGATAAATACCCTTGTTGGATCTACACTTGGATTATTAGCATTTATAATGGCATTTACCTTTGGTCTTAGTTCATCAAGATTCGAGGATAGGAAACAATTTTTGTTGGACGAGATGAATACTATTGAAACTGCCTGGTTACGTGCCGATCTAATGGAAAAACCCTATGCTGAAAAATTTAAAAAAGAACTGGTAGATTATGTGGAAGTACGTATCTGGTTAAATGAGCACAGAGATCAATTTAAAACTGCTATAAACAAATCTGAAAAAATTCAGAACAATATCTGGTCCCTGATCCTCGAAATGAATAACCAGGATATAGGCTCACCTCCTGTCAATGTACTTTTTATCTCTTCGGTTAATGATATGTTCGATATGCAAACCAAAAGGATATCTAAAGCATCAATAGATCGTATCCCTGATCAGCTCTGGATTGCGCTATTAGTACTGATTATAATTTCAATGTTTGAAGTAGGTTATTTAATTGGAAAAAGCAGAAAAACCAACTGGATTTTAATTCTAGCTCTTTCGATTTCATTCTCAGCCATTATTATGCTAATCGTAGATCTGGACAGCTTCGATGGATACATAAACGTAAATCAACAGGCCCTCTACGATATGTATGAGAGAATAAAGTAGACTTAGAAGAATAGTAAAAATATTATACACAACAATATATAACACAAATTGCGGAATACTACCATTACCTAACGGTAAAAAAAGGTAACTGGTTACAGACTTTACCGGGAAAGAGCTGGCTTATCATCCTTAGAATGTATGACCCGCTTGAGCCATGGATTGAAAAGACATGGACCTAGGATAAGCTAATGAAACAATAACAAGTATAAGTCACATATATTAATTCTTTTAATTTGATAAATCCAGGAAACATGAAAAATCAATATTTAAAAATTATTGCAATAATACTTATTGGTGGTTTTACACTGATGACCAGTTATGCACAAACTGAGAAGAAAACTGCTGAAGCCTCACCAGATCTTGAAGCAATTGCTGAGCGTGCCTATCTATATGGTCTGCAACAGGCTATTTACTATGGCCAGCGCTGGACCTACACCCAGAATGATACCAAGGAGAATATCGTTTATTCAGGTTTGAACCAATTTGCATGGGTTCGTAAACAAATTACTCCAGATTATCCGGTGGTTACCCCAAATGCAACAACACTTTATGGGGCTGGCTTTATGGACCTTCGCGAAGGCCCGGTGGTTGTAGAAGTACCAGAAATCACAGATCGCTATTTCAGTTTCCAGGTTCAGGATCAATACGGTATCTTTCGGTTGATAGTCGGTTCGCCTTTCAACGGTACAAAAGCACGTAAATACATTTTGGTCCCGCCAGATTTTACCGGCAATATTCCAGCAGATTTCCCGACCACTGATATCATCAAGTGGCCATTCAAGACGGCTTTCGCTCTTGCAAGGATGGCTCTCATGACTTCAACCGATGCTGAAATCAAGAAAATAAACGGTTACCAGGATCAGTTGACCATGACTCCTTTGGCAGATTGGTTAGCAAATGACCATAAAGGTATCCCTCAAGCCGATAGAGAAATAGTAAAAGGAGATTTCCCTATCCCTGATGGCTTACCTGAGTATCAGTTTGGTCAGGTTGACAAACAGACAGCCGAACAATATTACACGCTACTCCATGTAATTCTAAACGACCCAACCATGCCACTCATTGAAGATTCTAAGATGGAGGCCGAAATGGTAGAGCAGCTTAAGGTTTTCAATATTGGAAAAGGTCTTTCGTTTGAATGGGATAAGCTGACACCTGAGCAGCAAACTGCATTGGAAAACGGATTTAAGGCTGGATTTGCCAATGTTCGTAAGACATTAAAAACAAACATGATCAATATGAATGGTTGGGGAGTTGTCCGCAATGATGGTGGCTTTGAAACCAAATGGATGGACCGTGCAATCATTGCCGATGCCGCTTGGGGAGCACCGGATAAGAACATATCGCATGGTGGGGCATTTTTGTTTGCTGATGCCGATGGCAAACCATTCAGTGGCAAGAATAAATACACCCTGACTTTTGACATGAACGATTTGCCTCCTGTTACTCAGTTCTGGTCAATCCCAATCTATGATGCCAACGGCTATTTTGTAGCTAACGAAATCAATAGATATACTGTTAATAGTTTCATGTTAGCTGCTGGCGACATAGTTCCTAAAGATGGCAAGCTGGTAATCTATATCCAGCACGAAAAGCCTTCCGATCCGGAAAAAGCCAAGAATTGGCTACCGGCACCTGCAGAAGGATTTCGTTTTACATCACGCTTCTATGGGCCATATGCACCACTCACCGATGGTACCTATAACATGCCTAAAGTATATAAGGTTAATTAATTCAGCATACTAACTATAATTCGGGAAATAATGAGAAAACTTAAGAGAAATACAATTGCACTAGCACTTATTGGACTGTGCGCGACAATGTCCGTTTACGCGCAAACTGACGAGAACTTATCTAAAGAAGAATTGAAAACCAAGGCTGCATCCATTCCGGATAAAGTACAAACCGTAGCCGGTGAGCTTACCTTTTTTGATGGTGTTCCCACCGGAAATACCAGTGAATTGGTATATGATTACCTCGACCGTGCACGTGGAGTTGATGTTTATCTGGATAATATAGGACCGGTCTCAATTTACAGTCTTCAAGTTGCTTTAAACGAGCAAGGTGCTAATGGAGCCAATAAAGTTGCCATTTGGGAGCAGCTAATGGATTCACGTACACCGGTAATTACGTCCAACACGTCAACCATGTACGCTTATACCTGGACCGATTTGGCAAAAGATGGTCCAACGGTTATTCAAATCCCACCGGGAATGCTTGGCTTCTTAGATGATGCATGGCAGCGTTATGTAGGAAATATGGGAGTAACCGGTCCCGATAAAGGAAAAGGCGGGAAATATCTTGTGATACCTCCGGGATACACAGGAGATATCCCCGATGGATATTTTCTTTTAAAACCACCAACAAATAGAAATTTTTTATTCTTAAGAGGCTCTATCAAGAATGGTTTAGAAGCCGCAGTTGATAATTTCGAAAAGGGGCTAAAAATTTATCCTTTAAAAGATAAAGAAAATCCGGCACCTACCGAGTTGGTAAATATGTCCGGTCGTTCTTTTCAGACCATTTTTCCAAATACATTTGAATACTTTGAAATGTTGAACACGATTGTTCAAGGCGAGCCAACTGATGCAATCGACTCTGAAATTCGTGGCGAACTGGCTTCCATTGGAATTGTAAAGGGGAAACCCTTTAACCCCGATGAGAGAATGACAAAGCTGCTTACAGAAGCCGCAACTTTAGGTAACGCGGCTGGTCGTGTTATTACGTATGCACCTCGTGTTCCTGGTGTAGAGATCTACCCTGGTACAGACCTTAATTGGGTTATGGCTTATGCAGATAAAAACACATCGTTTGAAACAGACGGCATTATGGATTTGGATGCTCGCGTGTTTTTCTATTTCAATGCAGGAGGTGTTACACCTGCTATGGCAGTGACACGTGCCGGGGCCGGTTCTGATTATGCACTGGGAGTGTTGGATAATAACAATAAACCGTTTGATGGTTCTAAAACTTATAAATTGCATTTACCTCCTGACGTTCCGGTAAACGATTTTTGGGCAGTAACGCTTTACGATACCCAAACACGTGGTCAACTTCAAACCGGTCAATTGTTTCCAACTGTGGGTAGTTTGGACAAGACTATTGAGAAGAACGCAGATGGCTCGTACGATCTGTATTTCGCACCAAAAGCGCCTAAGGGTAAAGAAGGTAACTGGCTACAGACCGTACCAGGCAAAAGTTGGTTCAGTATTCTACGCATGTATGGACCACTTGAGCCATGGATTGATAAGACATGGAGACCAGGGGAGATTGAATTGGTAAAATAATTTCAAGTGAACATAACGATGATAAAGAAATCAAAAAGAATCGGTACAATACTAACCATCTTGGGGGCTTTAACCCTTATAATGGGGTGTGCTGAAAAACAAACCGAAAAGAAGGCTGAGCAAACCAAAGAAGTTGCCACTGCAACTACATCAAACTCGGCTGTGCCTTTGGCTGAAATAGGAATGGCTGACGAAGTGGAATCAGCTATAGGAACGTTGGAGTTTTTTGATGGCGTGCCTACCGATGCTACCATTGAAACCCTTTATGACAACCTCGACCGTATGCGTGCAGTACAGGTGTTTTTGGATAACCAAGGTGCCGCCTCGCTAAATGCCATGCGTAAAGGTAACGCCAGTCTAGGTGCCAATGCTTCAAACAAAGTGTCTATTACGGAGGAACTGCTAAAACCTGAATCACTTTATCTAACAGGTAACACGTCTACGTTGTATGCCCTTACCTATTTAGATTTGAAAGCAGAAGGTCCTTTGGTGGTTGAATTACCTCCAGGAATGCTGGGGTTTATTGACGATGCCTGGTTCAGGTTTGTAGGCAATATGGGGGCCATTGGTCCTGATAGAGGCAAAGGAGGGAAGTACCTGTTTTTGCCTCCCGACTATTCAGGTTCAACACCTGATGGTTATTTTTTGGTAAAGCCAAAAACGTATAACAACCTTATGTTCCTGCGTGGTTCGATTAAGAATGGATTGGCGCCGGCAGTTAAAAACATCAAAGACAATCTGAAAATTTATCCATTGTCACAAGCTGCAAATCCTGCGGCAACTGAATTCATTAATTTTTCAGGAACGGAATACAGTACGCTTGTAAACAATGATTTGAGTTTTTATCAAGACCTCAATGCACTCGTTCAGGAAGAGCCTATCGACGCAATTAATTCAGAAGCCAGAGGTTTGTTGGCATCAATCGGAATTGTGAAAGGCAAACCATTTGCGCCAGATGATAGAATGAAAAAACTGCTCAATGAGGCAGCAATAATTGGTGCGGCAAGCGCGCGTGCTATTACTTACCAACCACGTATCGAAGGTGTGTTTATCTATCCTGAAACTAATAGTGCATGGACTACGGCATATGCCAACAAAAATACTTCATTCGAAAAAGATGGGGCCATGGGACTGGATGCACGTGTGTTGTTTTACTACAATGCAACAGGTGTAACACCAGCCATGGCTACAACAATGGTCGGTGCCGGATCAGACTACGCTCTTGCTTATCTAGATGCGAATAAGAAAGCTTTTGATGGTTCCAAAACTTACAAGCTCCACTTGCCGCCAAATGTACCGGTGAATGATTTCTGGGCTGTAACCTTGTACGATACCCAAACACGTTCACTTTTACAGACAAATCAGGAATTCCCTACTGTAGGTAGTCAGAGCGAAGAAATGGTAAAAAATGAAGATGGTTCGTATGACATTTATTTTGCACCTGAAGCGCCAAATGGAAAAGAAGGGAACTGGTTGCAGACTGTACCGGGCAAGAGCTGGTTTATCATACTGAGAATGTATGGCCCACTTGAGCCCTGGATTGATAAAACATGGAGACCAGGGGAGATTGAATTGGTAAATGAATAATATTTAGTAATGAGAAATGAATAAATAAAATGCTGTAACATTTTGTATAAGTAATGGCGACATTAAGCTCTAAATTTCAAGGCTTGTAGCCCGCTCAAACAGCTTAGCGGCTTGACAGCGATAAAGTCCTAAGTCTGCCACTACTCATACAATTTACCGTTCCGCAGTAAAAAAATTACTCACTGTCATGAAAAACTGATAAAAAAACTTCTAACGACAGATGGCATGCTGAATGCGCGTTTCATTGGTTGGCAAGTGTGAACTGAGTGGAAATCGCATTGAAATGCCGCAGGATACTTTACCATCATCCGATGGGCAATTATAAAAAAATGGTAAAACTTTAAATTCTGCTTATAAATGAAAACAACAATAAAAACTCTAGCACTCTGTGCAATTATGGCAGCTTTATCAAGCTGTATCCAAGCACAAAAAGAAGTGGCCACCACATCTGGTGCTATTCCACTTACTGATGCAACATTACAAGGCGATGAATTGATTAAAACCAATTTTGGTGATATTCAATTGAATCAAAGTTATATTACTAAAGAATCCATTGCCAAACTGAATGACCAATTGAGTTTACAAAGAGCTATTGAAGTGTATCAATGGTCGCTTCCTGTAACTACTTTTCAAATGTGGTACAATGCGCATTCTGAAGTCTATGGCGGAGCAGATTTGGATTTTGTGGAATACAAATCATTCAATGAAAAAGTAGGCATTCTTACTGCTAACGCTACCACTCCTTATGTGATAAGTTGGGCAGATCTTTCACAAACGGGGCCTGTGGTTATTGATTATCCTGCTGGTGCTTCTGCAGGAGGAGTAGTGGATTTTTACCAACTTTCTTTGGGGGATTTAGGCTTAATGGGTGCTGATAAGGGCAAAGGCGGCAAATACCTTATCCTTCCACATGGATATGATGCTTCAAAAATCAATACCGAAGGGTATTTTGTTATCAACAGTACAACCAATAAAATAATGATTGGTACCCGGTTTCTGTCTACTGATGAAGCGGAAATCAAAAAAATGAAAGAGAACTTTCTTGTTGGCAAATATGGGGAGGTTTCAAAACCGGCAAAATTCATTTCCAATACCGATAAGCGATTTCAGGGGATGCCATTCAGGGGATTAAAATATTTTGAATTGGTGCATCAGTTTATTCAAAATGAGCCACAGAAGGAAGAAGATAAAATTTTCTATACCTACTTAAAATATCTGGGTATTGAAAATGGCCAACCCTTTAATCCTTCAGAAAAACTAAAAACGATTCTAACGGAAGGAGCCAATTTGGGGGAGCTGATGGTTAAAGCTAACCAAATAGAACCGCGTCAAGATGAGCCCTATTATGAAAATAGCAGTTGGTACAGAGAGTTAACTAATTTCCCGTTGACCAAAACCAGTAAGTCGAATTATTTTTTAGACGAAAGTACTCAGTATTATTATGAAGCTGTAACCGTAACTGCAGGTATGCAATCTAATACGCCAGGACCTGGCACTACAAGCTATTTAAGCACGAAGAAAGATAAAGACGGCAACTTCTTGCTTGGGTCAAATACTTACAAAATCCATTTACCAGCAGGAATTCCGGCTTCTAATTTCTGGGCCTTGACTTTATATAGCGAAAACACCCGATGTTTTATCGACAATGAAAATGCAACAGATAAACTAAGGGCTACTAGTATCGATTCGAGAGATAAAAATTTGATTATAAATACAGATGGTAGTGTGGACTTATACATCGGACCAAAAGCACCCGAAGGCAAAGAAAGCAATTGGCTACAAACCAATGTTGGTGAAGGATGGTTTCCTTTGATTAGAACTTATGGCACACAGCAAGCACTATTTGATAAAACATGGAAACCCGGAGAATTTGAATTGATGGAATAAAATCATACAACATTTTGTATAAGTAATGGCAGGCAATGTGGTAAATCTTAAGGTTTATTGCCCTCTTCCTCCGCTACTTTACTTACAAAATATCCCAAAAAGCCCTGGAAATTAACTGTTTTAGGGCTTTTTTATTTTTAAGAATATCAAATAAAACCATTTAATAGCAATCTAATCGGTTACACATTCGGTTATATTTTCTGCATAAGATAGCCTTGTTGAATACAACTCAAGTATTTGAAGATCATCTAAAAAGTTAAAAAGAACAAGGAAGCTCCACTATATTTCAGCTCTTAAATCTCTGAAAATCAATTTTTTTTAATCATTGATGAATTTTAACATTTGTAGCTAAGCTTTGCTACCAAGGACTTTCCGCTAT
Organism: uncultured Flavobacteriaceae bacterium; assembly: GCA_963727565.1. Taxonomy (GTDB): domain Bacteria; phylum Bacteroidota; class Bacteroidia; order Flavobacteriales; family Flavobacteriaceae; genus Salegentibacter. Next base: position 281,204 of record CAVSGU010000004.1, on the reverse strand, counting down.
ATAATTAAATTTCTTAAGATATTATAAATGAGATTATTACGACTTTAATGTTTTTCTTAATTCATAAACTGTTAAATTTATAATAGATCAAATCAACTGAAATGGATACGCTCAAAAAGAACCTTGTTGCTATACTTATTCTTCTTTTCACAATGAATTGTTTTTCTCAGGCAGATGAGGTTACAGTTTCCAATACAGATGAGGGTATGCAGCTCCAGATCAATGGAGAACCAATAATGATAAACGGGATGAACTGGGATTATTTTCCCATTGGAACCAATTTCTCTTACAGTCTCTGGAACCAACCTGACGATATTATTAAAGCTGCACTAGATTCTGAAATGGGGCTTTTGCGTAATATGGGAGTCAATGTTATCCGTCAATATACAGGTATCCAACCTAAATGGATTACCTATATCTATGATAATTACGGTATTTACACAATGCTTAATCACTCCTTTGGACGTTACGGGCTTACCATAAATGGCCAGTGGATTCCCAATACAGAATATGGTAATCCAGCGACTCAGGAAGTTTTACTTCAGGAAGTGACAGAAATGACTCAAGAATATAAGGACACACGTGGCTTGCTTATGTTTTTGCTTGGTAATGAAAATAATTATGGCTTATTCTGGGATGGTGCCGAAACCGAGGATATCCCTATAGAAGATCGTAAATCTACAATTAGGGCTCAGGCGATGTACAAATTATTCAACACCGCCGTTCTGGCTATGAAAGACATCGACCAGTCTCATCCCATTGCAATATGTAATGGAGATGTTTTATTCTTAGATATTATTGCAGAGGAATGTAAAGACATAGATATTTTTGGTACCAACGTTTATCGTGGAGCATCTTTTGGAAATATATTTTCTGAAGTAAACGAAAAACTTGGGAAGCCCATTATGTTTACAGAGTTTGGTTCTGATGCTTTCAATGCTATTGAAAATCAGGAAGATCAAAAAGCCCAGGCTCATTATTTGGTAGAAAATTGGAAAGAGATTTATGCCAATGCATCAGGTCTTGGTAAAGCCGGAAATTCAATAGGCGGATTTACGTTTCAATTTAGTGATGGGTGGTGGAAATACGGGCAAACCACCAACCTTTCTACACACGACACCAATGCCTCCTGGGCCAACGGGGGCTATACTTTTGACTTTGAAGTAGGTGAAAATAATATGAATGAGGAATGGTTTGGGATCTGCGCTAAAGGACCAACCAATGAGAGAGGTTTATATGATTTATATCCAAGAGCTGCCTATTACACTTTAAAAGAAGCGCATCAGGTAGACCCTTATGCAGAGGGTGCAACTGCTGAATATATTGAGAGTGCTTTTGAAAGAATTGAAATTATGGATGCGGTTTTAAGGGCTCGCGGGGATAAAGCAGCTTTAGAAGCAGGCCAATCAAGTAAAATACGACTAAGCACTTTACGTGCAGAATTTACTACCTATAACACGGGAGGAAGCCTAATTACTACCCCTGAAGATGCCGATCCAGATGCACTAACCTATCCTGATGAATTGGGCTTTGATCATATGCAATCTTATTATATAGGTGTTGAAGGAAATCCTTCGGCAAATATGAGGGCTGAAGTAAACTTTAATATTGTAGGTAACGTTGCTGAGAATCCTATTGATGAGATCTTCTACGAAAACAGAGCACGCAAAAGAAGAGTTTTAACTCCGGAAGGAGAAGTTGACGTGACTGATGTTAACCGCGTTCAGGTATATAATGCAGAATACGAATGGAATGCGAAAGATTTTGATCTACGTGGTTTTTACAGAACCAATCATTATCATTGGGGATATGAAGGAGATTTCTTCGGTTTATATCCAGAAGCCAATTATGGTCCTAATTTAGATATTTATAATGGGGAAATTTTAGGTTTTGAGGTAGACGGTAAACGTACTTTTAAAAACTTTAAGATCGCTTTTGGACCACAATTGTGGTGGGGAGCTAATCCTGCAGTACTTTTAAAATACTACAAAACATTCGGGAAATTTGATGTAGCCGCAATATATCATGAAGATATAGATGATTATGGTACTACTGTTAGTTCGATCGCGATTCCGCAGCCAAAAACAAGACGGGTAAGCTTACAGACTAAAACTACCCTGGGGAAATTTGGGTTTGAGGTAGGAGCCATATGGGCTGGTCAACCTTTAAATGGGAGAGAGTTTCAGATAGTAACCGGGGACAATCCAGATAATTATGTGGTGTATACAGATAGGGTGAACACTACGGATAATTGGGGTGCAAAAGCCAAAATCACTTTTTCTAGCGGCCCCATTAACTGGTATGCTCAAGGTTCAGCGATGGGACTTGTTGCAAGAGGCGGTGCAGATAATACCCAAACCTTTACAGGTTGGAGATTAAAAGATACCGGTAGTGGAAACCAAACAAACTTCCTTACCGGACTCACATATACTACAGGTGATTTTACGATTGCACCTAACTTTTTATGGCAGAAACCAATTGTAGAGGCTATTCCTAACGATGCCCCTGCACCCGCAAGACTTCGAAATATTCAAGATGATCCTTTCGCAGTGCGCGAAAATAGAGAAACAGTAGCAGGGGAAATGTTATTCACTTTTGATCCCACACCGGGAACCTGGATGTATGATTGGGACAACGATGAGATGGAAGATGCTAAGCTTGCAATAAGTAGCGGGTTCGTATACCGGCATTTGCCTACCACTATGGATGCGGCGATTGGTTTCTTAGGAAATCGTACTTCATTTGCGTTTCCTAATTCGGTGCCTGCCCATGATCTCTGGGAGTCCAATACGCGTATCGTGTCTAAAATGAGTCCTAACCTTGGTTTGATTGGCAACATATATTTTGGTAATGCCCAGGCGAGGGGTAGTGACCCAAGATTGATAGAGCGTTTTGGAGGAGATATTCGTGTTATTTACAATAAAGTAAAATTTATACACTCTTTTAAAATAAATGATTGGGGACCATACGATTATCACAGGGATTTCAACCTGACATTTCCGGTTCAGTTAATGCTGGATGTTTCAACAACTGTAGGTAAACCCAGTTGGTTTATTTTACCTAACACACGAGTTGGGCTTCGCGGTACCTGGAGATCACTTAATGAATTTTCAAACCGGTACAGTCCTACAGAAACTGAAGAGTTTGCTGAGGCTCCTACAATTAGTCCCGTAGGTTTCCCTGATGGAAATGAGTGGGAAATTAGAACATATATTCATATCAATATTGGTAAATAAGAAAAGCACTATGAGAACTAAAATATTTAACAATTTTAAGAGTGCACCACTTCTAATGGCTTTAATTACAATGGCCCTAAGCTGTGATCGTCCTTATTCTGATGATATTGAATTTGCAGGTCATAGTGAGAATGGAGACGTATTTATTGATGGTTTTACAACAGGCTTGCAATATTTCCCTTTTGAAGGCTCTAAGCTTGATGCATTTTCGGTCGATACAGATGTGAGTTATGAGGGTTCTTCCTCTATGCGAATTGACGTTCCTAATGTTGGAGACCCAGACGGAGCTTATGCAGGTGCTGTATTTCCAACTTCAGGTGCAAGGGATTTATCTGGATATGATGCATTGACGTTTTATGCAAAAGCAACAAAAGCAGCTACCATTAATGAAATAGGTTTCGGAAATGACTTTGGTGAAAATAAATTTCTGGTAACCAAAACAAATCTACGCATCAGTACCAATTGGGTTAAATATATTATCCCAATTCCAGATCCAAGTAAACTCATAGAAGAAAGCGGGTTATTCTGGTATTCAGAAGGTCCTGAAAATAACGACGGCTATACGTTTTGGGTAGATGAAATTAAATTTGAAAAATTAGGTACAGTAGCACAACCCAGACCAGCAATCTTTAATGGGAACAATCTGGATCAGTTGGTTTTTATAGATGTAGATGTGCCTGTAACAGGACTTACGCAGACTTTTAACCTTGCTTCAGGAGTTAACCAAACGGTAAATGCAGCCCCATCTTTTTTTACATTTCAGTCTTCAAATACCGATGTGGCGGTAGTAAGCGAACAGGGAATAATCACTCCTGTAGGCATAGGTTCTGCCGAAATAACCGCTTTCCTGGATGGCGTAAAAGCAGAAGGCTCTGCGAATCTGACAGTTACAGGAGGTTTTGATCTTGCACCCCCACCAACACGTGAACCGGACAATGTGATTTCTGTATTCAGTGATGCTTATACTAATGTACCAGTAGATTCTTACAACGGATTCTTTGAAGGACAAACTACAACTGGTGGCTTGGTTAGTATAAATGAGGAGAATAATATCATTACTTATGACAACTTAAATTTTGTCGCTACAAGCTTCACAAACCCTACTGTTAATGCATCTCAAATGACCCATTTTCACGTAGATATTAGAATTGATGAATCCATTGATCAGGGAGATAGGATCATTTTTGAATTGATTGATTTTGGACCAGATGGAGTTTTTGGGGGAGGCGATGATACGGGTGGTGCGATAACCTATACCAGCGGGCAACTGGAAAGCGGCACTTGGATAAGTTTTGATATTCCACTCACGGACTTTTCAGATCCGACAGGCGGTGGATTAAGCGGTTTTGTTAATGGTGATAAGGCCAATCTGGCTCAACTTGTATTTGCTTCAGTGGGCATTTCAGCGCTGACTGTGGACAACATTTATTTCTACAATGAATAAAAAGAAAAATTGAACTTTATGAAAAGTCAAAAACATATAAAAAAATCCCTCAAGTCAGCTGGGCTTGCGGTCTCCAGAATAGTTCTGTTAGCCATATTAGTACTTTCTGTATCAGCTTGCACAACAAGCGAAGAACAAACCGTCACGACCTTTTCAGATCTCGTCCTTGAGGATAACTTTGATATGGATGGAGCCCCCGATGCTTCTCTATGGAATTATGATATTGGAACCGGAGAAAATGGTTGGGGAAATAACGAATTGCAATACTATACAAACCGTAATGAGAATGTAAGTGTTCAAAATGGATATCTTCTTATCACTGCCAGAAAAGAGAACTTTGAAGGTTCTGGATACACTTCGGCCAGATTAGTTACTCAGGGTAATTTTGAGCAAGTCTATGGTCGTTATGAAGCTCGAATTAAGTTGCCCTATGGTCAGGGAATATGGCCTGCATTCTGGCTTCTGGGCGCAGATACCGAAGGTGAGATCTGGCCACAAATAGGTGAAATTGATATTATGGAATATAGAGGTCAGGATCCCACTGTAGTTTTGGGAAGTGTTCATGGCCCTGGATATTCAGCAGGAGATGCTATAACCAAAAGTTATACTCTTAAAAACGATCGTTTTGATACGGGTTTTCACATTTTTGGAATTGAATGGGGACCTGAGTATATCAATTTTTACGTTGATGATGTTTTATACAATCAGATTACCCCCAATGACCTTCCGGGAGAATGGGTTTTCAATGACCCTTTTTACATTATCCTAAACCTCGCAGTAGGAGGTTCTTTTGTAGGAGCACCTAACGAAGAAACTGTTTTTCCACAAACTATGCTGGTGGATTATGTGAGGGTTTATAAAAGCAACATTCCAAACAATTAATATATAATACGATGAAGAAATTATTAGAAATGTCACGGCTGTTACCATTCCTTATTTTGGCTGTTTCGGCAGTAACTTTTTTGGGATGTGAAGAAGACGACGCAGAACTACCCGAAGTAACTGCAGGTTTTACATATACATTAAATGAGGACACTGGTGCAGTGACTTTTCTCAATACTTCTGAGAATGCTTCAAAGTATATGTGGGATTTTGGAGACGGTCGCACGACTACAGAGATAAATCCAAACAGAGCATTTGGAACCGGAAACTATACTGTAAAGTTAACGGCTTCTAATGTAGCGGGAGCATCTGATGTTTTTGAAGATGATATTGTGATTAATATCCCTTTACCCATCAACTTACCCGTTACTTTTGATGATCCCAATGTAAATTATGAAGTGGCAACTTTTGGAGGTGCTTCTTTTAGTATAGTTGATAATCCTGATGTTTCCGGTACAAATGATAATGCTTCCCAAGTAGGGGAAATCGTAAATGAGGGTGCAGCATTTGAAGGTGTTAATTTTGATGTAGGGATGCCAATAGATTTAACTACAGAAAAGACGATTACTATGAATTTCTGGTCTGATGTTGCTGTTCCTGTTCTATTAAAATTAGAAGAAGGTACTGGTGATGATGTAGAAGTGAGCGCAACACATAGCGGTAGTGGATGGGAAATGTTAGAGTTTGACTTTGCTTCTTCAAATAGCTACTCACGTGTAACAATTTTTGCAGACGGTCCCGGTACAACCGCAGGTACTTTTTACATAGATGATATTGCACAGGTTGTAACTCCGGTAAGATGTACACCCGAGACTGCACAGGATTTGACGGCAGATGATTTTAATATGACTTTTCAAAATGACCCGGGCGCAAAAATTGGTTCTTTTGATGCTCAATATACTTATGCGGATAATCCGGATTTTGAAAATGATGTAAATGCTTCTTGTTTTGTAGGAAAGATAGAACGAAGTGGAGAAGCATTATTTGCTAATAATCAGATAGAATTTGATAATATGCTTGATTTTAGTGATAAACAAGGTTTAAAACTTAAAGTATATTCTTCTGCTGTTAATTATAATGTTCTCGTGAAATTAGAAAGTAAGGCAGACGCTAATATAAATACTGAATTGCAAATGACTACTAGCGTAGGAACTAATGAGTGGGAAGAATTAACATTCCCGTTTGCTGCTAGTGAGAGTGGAAAATATGATAAAATTATTTTGTTCTTTGAAGCGAATACAAATACCGAAGAGACCTATTATATTGATGATTTTGCTTTGTATGGAGAAGGAAATGGCGATACCGGAGGTGGTGGAGGTGATTTTGATTCCGGTTTACTGGTAAACGGAGATTTTGAAGACGGTGCTTCACCCTGGACTATAGGTGTGGGAACTGATCCGGCTCCTATTACTACTGAAGGAGACAACACCTATTACTCTGTAGATGTAACTGCAGCCGGCAATCCATTTGATGTTAACATGAGTCAACAGCTCGAGATCACCCAGGGGGCCACGTATACGCTTACCTTTGATGCATGGTCTGATCGGGAACGGTCTATCATTGCCGGAATTGGCTTAAGCGACGGGGATTTCTCAAATACCACAGAACAGGTGTTTATTAATACCGAACGCCAAACCTATAGCATTACACTTACCGCTGCCGGATTTGGAGCACCTAATGCTAGAGTTTTATTTGACTCAGGAGCTGAGGTTGGTTTGGTGAATATTGATAATGTATCCTTGTTCCGGGAAGGCGGAGCAGGTCCTGCAGATTGTACAGATTCTGTTCTTAAGCTGCCTATCACCTTTGATTGTGATAACGTTACCTATACGTTTAACACCTTTAATGGGGCTTCTTATGAAGTAGTAGACAACCCGGAACTATCGGGAGCTAATGCAGCAGCTTCTAAGGTTGGTAAAATTGTAAATACCGGCGCTGAATTTGAAGGTGGCGCATTCCCACTAGATATACCGGTTAACTTTGCTACAGATAAGACCATAAAAATAAAAGTTTATTCTACAGTAGCCTTACCGGTGCTTCTTAAATTTGAGGGTGCAGGTGCTCCCGTAGAAACTTCAGTAGAACATACAGGTACCGGTTGGGAGGAGCTAACTTTTAATTTCTCTACCTCAGAATCCTTTACCACATTGGTGCTTTTTATTGATGGTCCTGGCAATACATCGGGTACGTTCTATGTAGATGATTTTATTCAAACAGAAACCTCAGGAGGAGGAGATTCTGGACCTGGAGATGATGGAAATTATATTACAAATGGTGATTTTGAAACAGGTGATGAAACCGGATGGTTATTCTTTGACTCTGAGACTACTAATGGTGGAACTCTCTGGAATAAGTAACACAGAAAATAATACAGCCGGAGGTACATTCTCTGCCCGTGTACAAAGTGGTCAGGGAAATAATCCGGGTATTAAGCAGGAGCGTTTTGGAGCAGGTTCTATTCAGCCTAATCAGCAACTTACCGTACAGCTTGATTCTAAAATTGAGTCGTTTATAGATGGCGCTGTTGTAAATGTGCTGGCCTTTTCAGAAAGTGCAACAGAAGGGAATCCTGCCGTATTACATAATTTGGGTACAATAAACTCAGCTGCTGGCACCTGGAATACAAACACTTATAATTTTACTACTGCAGGTGATGTAAGTGGAGGAGTTTCCATTTTAATGGAAGTAGTTTGTGGAGGAGCCGATACGTGCGAAGGAATAGTATTCTTTGATAATGTTTCTGTGAAAGTTACAAACTAGAAGCTTATTAGTTACAATAATAGTTAAGAAGGCTTGGTTCTATAATTAGTTTTAGAGCCAGGCCTTTTTTATTTACTTGCGAATTACCTTTTTGTAAGCTGTTTAGATTTCCTGACTAAGACCTTAATTTAGTATTCAAGCTTTTCGTAAGTTATTTGAGGTGATTTTGTCTACTTGTCCTCATCTTTGCTTTTTGGAAATAATTTTGCAATTCCGGTTAAGCCTGCTAAAACACCCTCCATCAATTTAAGACCTGAGGTATCTTTTAAAGTGGCAAAATCCATGGTGACTTCCTTATCCAAATTACAAAACTTAAAAACTTCATTCGCTGCTTGTTTACCAGACATTGCTGCTTGTTCCATTGTTGGGATTTTCCATTTTCCCGGAACATCAACTACTTCACCTGCAAGAAATACAGCCTTTGTGGCGCTCTTTACTTGTATCTTTTCATCTTCGGCGCCGCGTACATATATTTGAGATAAATCTACCCAGCGCTTTCCGTTATCTTGTAAAATACCAATAGAAGCTGTTTCTAAATTGGTGTATTGTTCCCAATCTTCAGTGTATTTTAGATATACAGAATCTATATTAGAGTGGGTTACTAAATTATTTCTTTCATCTTCAGAAGTAATTCCCAATTGGTGCAAAATTTCGTGTTTTGCTTCCATTGGGGTGCACTCCATAAAGCGTTTGCCATAGAGTGAACCTTTATTAAATGGCGAACTACACGTGGCAGATAAATTATAAGGCTGTGATTCTGGAAATTCCACATCCTTCCAAAATCCGTTTTGATGCTGAATTTGAAATACTATATTCCAGGGCGCGTCAAAACTTAAATTGTATGATCTTCCCGTAAAATCTTTAAAAGTATCTGGAATATGATCCATTAAATATTGCGTACCGAATGACCACTCATCATCAAAGGGTTTTTTTACTTCGGGAATCAAACCTGTCTTCCACATGACTTCGTGTGGAACAGCCATTATACAAGCGTCGTATTCCTTTTTCTCTAATTGATTTCTTTCAGTCTTTAAGATTACCTTATCAGAATTAGCATCATGCCTTATGTTAGTTAATCTTGTATTATATACAAATTTCACACCCCGCTTTTCCAATTTATTGACCAGGAGCTTAATGACTTCTGAAGTTGGACGATTAAAGCAATACGACTTTGAATGTTTGCCTGGAGGTAAATGCGGACTTTCGGTCATAGGTAAAAACATAAGCAGAAAACTATCCATGATGTCTACCGCTTTACTTTCCATTCTGGCGCCTGTTAAAATACCAAACCAATTGATAATGAATTGTTTGGTGTCTTTGTCAAAATCATCAACACCAATCACATCTCCTGCTTTTTGATAGGCTAGTTTTTGGCGCTCTTCCTCTGAAGCATTAATATGGTGTATAATTTTTTTAGCGAGACTCATCATATCTCCAATAGACAAATCAAAGGTTTTCACCAGCTCTTTAAAGGTTTCTAATTTTATAGGTTCGGTACGATCAACGGCTACTTTTTTACCAGATTTACTTTCATAAAATATGTAATCGTCTACGGGAGTAAGCGTATCTAAAATGTCGGCTCGATGAAAAACATCAAAAAGGGAAAAATAAGTGGAAGCTAAAGCACGAATGGAATGTTCTTGAAATTGTTGTTTTTCTTCATTAAAATAACCTTTCATTTTTCCGCCACAAGTGTCACTTCCTTCAATAACTGTTATATTTAAACCAGTATCTTCACTAAGCTCGAAAGCAGACACTAAGCCTGAAATACCTCCTCCTATTATTGCTATATCTTTCTTTGAATTCTTCATCATGCGCTGTTTTTCCCGAAGTCTATCATTTTACTAAGGTCATTTTAACTAAGTTAGTGAATACAAATCGATTTTAAAATTCTTCCTTTATCGCGATGATAATCGGTTTTTTAGAAATAGTTTAAGATTTATTATTCCGGGTGCTTTGAAATGAAGTGAAAATACTTGTTAAATAAATCACTATTTCCCTACAAATACCAATTAGGGGGGAATTCCCCAATACCAAAAAAGCTATTATAGCCTTAAATTAAAGTTGAACTTTTTTGATAGGATTTATATTTAAAAAGTATGGTGAAAATTACTACTTGATCTCCAACAAATAAGAGTAGAATCTGGTTTCCAAAAGAACTCATTTCTTAGAACATTAGATCATTCAATTGGTATTTTAGATCAGCTTACTTAACAGCTATAGCCTACAAAAAAGATTTTAAGTTTAACCTTAATTTCTGTGCTATGAATCCATTCTATATTTTTCTTGAAAATTACAAGACAGCTACAGCCGGTTTTCATATACTGGCCAAACTATTCATTTTATTAATCCTAACCTGGATAGTTGTTGCAGCTATTTTTGCAGTTCTGGGAACGCTAAATTTAATATTTTAGGCTTTTTAATTTTTAAAATTCTGGCTGCCCTGCTTAGTTTTGTGCAGGCATAACAAAGCTGAATACCGTTTCTTTATCTGTAGATCTCACGTTGATATCTCCATCGTGGGCCAGGGCAATTTCTGAAGCTATGTAAAGGCCAAGACCTAGACCTTGTTTAGGTTCCTCACCTTCAATGCGATAAAAAGGTTCAAATAATTTCTCTCTTATTTTCTTCGGGATTTTCGCCCCTTTATTGGTAATTTCCAATTTAAATTCTCCATTTAAACAAACGGCTTCAAGCGATATAGGATTATCGGCTGAGCCGTGGGTTACGGCATTTCCCAGGAGATTAGAGCATAATTGTGCAATTCTATCAGGATCACAGTTAACAGGATTTTCAATTTGAATATTTGTTGAGAATTCCCGGTTTGGAGATATGATTTTAATTTCATTGACAACCTGCTCCAGAATATTTTCTAGCTTTTCAAAATCCTTTGTTTTATTTAATTTGATGCCTTCCCCTAAACGGCCACGAGCAAAATCCAGAAGGTTATCTATTAAATTTTCCATTCTAATGCTGGTAGATTTAATGAGCGCGGCATTGCGTTTTACAATATCTTCCTTGCTAAATTTCATAAGAATTTCAGCACTCATTCTGGTGGTGGCAATAGGATTTTTAAGGTCATGCCCTAAGATTGCTATAAATTGCTCGCGCAATTCGGCTATATGTTGTTCTTCATTAAGCTCTGCTTCTGCCTTTTCTTTCTCTTCAATTGCTTCAAGATGAAAACTTATTAATTCAGCATAAAGTTGAAACATTCCTCTAACTTCTTCGTTATCAACTTTGGCTGGCTCTTTATCTATAGCGCAAAGCGTGCCGAAGAAACTTCCATCCTTTTTATAGACCGGTACCGAGATATAACTGCCAAAGCCGTACATAGCCGGGGTAGGATGTTTAGCGTAAGTTTCGCTAGTAGCTACATTGTCAATATAAACCGCTTCATTTTGCCGGCGCACCTGACTACAAAGTGTGGTTTCCACTTCCAGTTCGTCACCTGGTTTTAAGCCAAATGAAATTTCATCCTTACTGGCGCATGTTATCCATTTGTCTTCGGTAACGCGTGCAATCGCTGCGAATCCCATTCCTGTATTAAGGCAAACAATGTCTAATAGCTGAGAGACGATTGGTATTTTATTAATATTTGCAACGTCTGCTTTATAATTTTTATGCGTAGTGGAAGTCTTAATAGGTATAAATTTTTGAGTGTAAAAAGCTTATAAAATTAGTGAAAATTTTTTATTCCTGAAAAGGTTACAATTCAGCCCTCGGGCTTTATATCAAATTTCTACCTGCTCGTTATCAAAAAAATGTAGTCTGGATCATTACTGATTATTTTACCTGTATTGCTACTTAACTTTAGGATATAATTAAATACAAGCTTGTACCTAAACCGTTTATAAATCCTAAAATTTAATTGTTATGAAAACATTAGTCGTTATTTTGATGCTTGTGAGCTTTAGCTTTAGTAGCTACGCTCAGAGAATTACTGAACTGGAAGAAACTAAGATTGCTTATTCTCCTATTGTTCTGACAGAAACCGATAATCCAGATGAATATCGATACGAGGTGAACGATGGTTTCGCCGCCGAATTCACTGAGAACCCGATGGCATTTATGGAATCTTATTTTGATATTTCTAATTTTATTGAAGAAGTAAAAGATAAGGATTATAATTCTTACCTGGTGCGTTTCTCAACTGATAAAGGCTTTCTTGAAGCCAATTATTCAAAAGATGGAGAATTAAACCGAACCAGACAGTTATTTAAAGATGTTGCCTTGCCTGTAGCGGTAAGAAACGAATTATGGAGACAAACCGAAGGCTGGAGTATGGTAAAGAATAGTTACAAAGCCAAGGGACAACGTAATCTTCTGGATGAAGAACTTTATCGAATTAAAGTTGTAAAAAACAATAAATCGAAAATTATTAAAATTGATCCTAAAAATATAAATGAAGAGCGTGTGGCCGGTATGTAATTTCTCTAGAACCTCAAACTATTGCCTGTAAAGTATAAACTTCAGTTTAAATGAAGCTCGAAAAAACTTTACAGGCATTTTTATGTCTTTATATCAAATATGAGGCTATTTACATCATAAAATAAATCTCCGGTAGCAAAATCAGGGTTCTTCATTAAATTAATTTATTTGATATCAATCACTTAGATTCAAAAAAAATATTCAACAAGAAAAAATAGTTTTAAATTACATGGGTATATCTCAAATGTAAAAATTATGAAAGCACTTGTTGTAGATGATGAAGAACTGGCAAGAAGAAGAGTGCTTAACCTGCTTGCCGAAGTTGAGGAAATTGAAGTTTTGGGAGAATGCTCCAATGGGAAATCGGCCATTGCCCAAATTAATAAGCTTAAGCCGGGACTTGTTTTTCTTGATATTAGTATGAAAGATATGAGTGGGTTCGAAGTTCTGCAGAAGCTTAATGTGAACCCAAAACCGGTGGTTGTTTTTGTAACGGCTTATGATAATTATGCCACAAAAGCTTTTGATGTAGATGCCTTCGATTTCCTGCTGAAACCCTTTAGGGACGAGCGGTTTTTTAAAACCATAAAAAAAGTACTTAATATCTCAAATAATGAAGTTCAGGAAAATTTTGAAAAGCGCCTGCAAACCTTATTTGAAGTTTATAGCAAAGACAGGAAAACTTGCAAAATCCCCTTAAAACTTCCGGTTAGGCAAGGCAATAAAACTGTTTTACTAACACCCGACGAGATTAGTTATATCTGTGCCTCTGGTTATTATGCTGAAATTTATACTGAAAATAGCAAGTATTTACTAAGGGAATCTTTAAATAACCTGGAAGAATTTTTCAAAGATCACGCCTTTTTTAGAATTCATAGATCGGCCATTATTAACCTGAATCACATTAAAGAAATTGTGCATTCAGATTTTTCTGAAGTAGATGTGAAAATGAAAGACAATAAGTTATTACGCATCAGCAAATCCAATAAAAAGGAATTATTTGATAAACTCGGAATTTAAAAGAACCTCAAAATGAGCTTTTCAGCCTTAAAAAATAAATATATAGATGTAAAGCTTATTTTGCTTTTGGCGGCCTTCTATACTTTATTTAACCTGGTGTATCTGGGCAAACTGGCTTATCTGCGGGCCTTCGTTTACGGGGAAACCGTAGAATCCTGGCACGACATTATTATCCACAATATGCTTATAGACTGGATTATTGTAGTGGTTTATATGAGCCTGATTGCGATAAGTACTAAGCGACTTTTAGATGAAAATTATTCGTGGATAAGGATTTTTCTACTGCATACCTTATTTTCAATTTTAATAGGATTTGTAATTCGGTTTTTCTTTGATCTCCATGGGATTTTACTCGGCCTAATGACTTTTGCCGATTATAGTTTAAAAGCCAGCATAGACCGAATGATATTTGTGATAGATCTTAATTTTCTCATCTACTTTGCGATGATTTTTATCATCTACACTTATTATTATTTAAAACAGGTAAAAGAGACCGAAAAGCAAAAGACGCTACTGGAATCCCAACTTACCAATACGCGTATGAAAATGTTGTCTTCTCAGCTGCAACCACATTTTTTATTCAATACCTTAAATTCAATTTCGGTTTTAGTAGAGATGGATGCTAAAAAAGCCCAGGATACCATTGCAGATCTAAGCGACCTGCTTCGGGAAATTTTATATAGCAGCGAGAATTATAAGGTTAGTTTGAGAAAGGAATTACGAATGCTGGACTATTATCTAAATATTCTCACTCTAAGGTTTTCAGATCATTTAATAATCGAAAAAAATATAGACGAGAGCCTTTTAGATCAATTAGTGCCTTCTTTACTATTGCAACCTGTTATAGAGAATTCGGTTAAACACGGTTATTCTTACCATAATATACATCTAAAGATTGTAATCAATATTTTTAAATCTAAAGGTTACCTGGTGCTTAGCGTCTATAATAATGGAAAACTACTTACTGAAAAACAAGAAGCTTTGTTAGAAAAAGGAGTCGGGATTTCTAATACCAGGGATCGTTTACTTACACTTTACGGAAAAAGAGCCAGTTTTCAAATACGCAATAAAGATGCTGGAGTAGAAACCCTAATAAAAATTCCCTATTCCAAAACCTGATTATAAACTTAAACGTTCCCCGTTCTTACTGGCAGATTCATATATCTTTTCCAGGATTATAATATCTTTTAATCCATCTTCCCCGGGAACCAGGACTGGTTTATCCTGAATTATCGCCAGGGCATCATCATCCATTTGTACAGCTTGCTGATTTTTGCCAAATGGAGGTAAAACCGTTCCATCGCTGGCTTTTCCTTTCACCCCCGAGTAAGATTGAAAAGGTCTTAAATAATACCATCCATCTTCGCAATTTGCTTCAAGATTATTTAGATTTTCTCCAAAGCTGGTTTTACAATCAGCGGTAATTCCGTTTGGGAATTCTAGATTAAAAATCGTCGTTTCATCTACTTCATCAAAAATTTCGGGTCTATTAATTATATGTTTTGCACTTACCGAAATTGGTTCTAAACCCGTGGTATAGCGCGCGGCATTTAAAGGGTAAACTCCCATATCATACATTGCGCCGCCACCCATTTCTTTTTCCAGTTTCCAGGGATTCATTGGGTCTCCATAATAACCGGCTTCTGCTTTTAGACTTTTCATTTTACCAAAAGGCCTGGTTTCTGCCCACTTTATTAATGTTTGGGTATTCTTCTCGTGTTGCATTCTATAACCAATAGAAAGTTTTACCCGGTTTTTATTACAGGCTTCAATTATTGCCCGGCATTCTTCTGAAGTTTTTGCCATAGGTTTTTCGCACCAAACATGTTTCCCCGTATTTGCAGCTTTTATTGCATATTTTGCGTGCAACCCGGTAGGTAATACAATATAGATCACATCTATCTCATCGTTATTGGCAATACGGTCCATATTGTCATAATTATATACGTTTTGATCTTTAATACCGTATTTGCGCTGCCAAACCGGGATTTTTTCAGGACTTCCGGTAACTATACCTTTCAGTTCACAAAATTCTGTTTCCTGAAGTGCGGGAGCCAATTGGCCGGTGCTGTAATTTCCCAATCCAACCAGGGCAACACCTAGTTTTTCTTTATTCTTCGGAAATAAAAAGTTCGGAATTGGTAGCGTGCTTGCGGCAATCAATAATCCCGATTTTTTAATAAATGCTCTGCGATTTTGCATACTGAAGTTTTTAATTGGCTTTAAAAGTTACTCAAGTGTTCTTAAATTCTAACTTCAAAAAATACATTTAACTATTTTTTAAAACCTGATTCACAAGGCTTAGGCTGAATTTCCTTAACTTAAAGAAAGATTTTAAAACTTACTAATTATGAAAAAATTACTCTTTTTAACCGGAGATTTTGCTGAAGATTATGAAACTATGGTTCCTTTCCAAATGCTGGTTATGTTAGGATATACTGTCCATACCGTTTGCCCCGGAAAGAAAAAAGGAGAGAAGATAAAAACCGCTATCCACGATTTTGAAGGAGACCAGACTTACACTGAAAAACCGGGTCATTTATTTGAACTCAACTACTCTTTTGATGATGTAAAACCGGAAGATTATGATGGTTTGGTAATGGCTGGTGGCCGTGCTCCGGAATATCTTAGATTAAATAAAAAGGTAATTGAAATCACTAAGCATTTCTTTGAAAAAGATAAACCGGTAGCTGCAATTTGCCACGCGATTCAAATTCTTACGGTCGCAGATGTCTTAAAAGGAAGAACCCTTACAGCATACCCAACCATAGGCCCGGAAATTGAATTGGTAGGAGGGAAGTACAAAGAGGTTGAACCTACTGAAGCGGTGGTAGATGGCAATTTAGTTACATCACCAGCCTGGCCAGGGCATTCGGCTTTTATTGCAGAATTTGTAAAACTTTTGGGAGCCAAAATTGAGATTTAAAAGATTTGAAGGTTTTATTGGAAAATAAGTTTCCTAGCTTTCAAGAGGAGGTGGCCGCAGGCCGGATGGGTTTCAACCACCCCTTTCTTCAGCAAGCTGAATTCATTCCCCTCCTTTGAAAGGAGGGGAGCTTTTTTATACTAAATCAGGGGCAGAAGCTAAAGCTGTTTAAATATTGATTTCTTTTCTCAAAGATAATTTAGAAAAACTTTTTTAGCTCCTCCAGTTATTTTGAAGGGAAGCAGGCTGCAGTTTCAAAAGAATTTTAAAGCTCCTCCCCTTATTTTCAAGGGGAGGTGGCCGCAGGACGGAGGGGTTAATGTTGAGATTTTTTCTATTGTTCAAGAATGAGATCTATCACTGATTTTTGAGTCAATGAATTGCTGAATTTCTTCTACAGGAGTTTTATAATCAAACCAATTTATTTCCTGGTCTTTTCTAAACCAGGTGAGTTGTCTTTTGGCAAATCTCCGGGTATTTTTTTTGATTTCTGAAATTGCAGTTTCCAGAGAATCTTTTCCTTCTAAAAATGCGAAAAGTTCTTTATAACCAACCGTATTTAAAGCATTCAATTCGCGTTTCGGGAAAAGTGCTCTTAGCTTCATCCAGTAAACCTTCAGCTATCATAAGATCTACCCGCCGGTTTATACGATCATAAATTATTTCGCGGTCAGCGCTAAGCCCTATACTTATAGCAGTAAAATTGCGTTCTTTTTTTGGCTGATTGAGGTAAGAGGAGTAAGGCTTTCCGCTGCTTATACAAACTTCCAAGGCTCTAATCACCCGATGCGGATTTTCTAAATCTACTATTTTATAATAATCGGGATCTAATTTTTGCAATTGTTGCTGTAAAGTATCCAAACCTTCTTTTTCTAGTTTCAGGTTAAGCTCCTGCCTTATTTCTAAAGAAACTTCAGGGAAATAATCTAAACCTTCCAAAACACTTTTGGTGTAGAGTCCGCTGCCGCCAACCATGATCACGATATTATTATTTTGAAATAATTCGTCTAATTTCTGAATGGCTTCAGATTCAAAATCGCCTACGTTATAATTATCCTTAATAGAAATATGCTGTATAAAATGGTGTTTAGCCGCCTGTAACTCTTCTGTGGAAGGAACCGCCGTGCCAATGCGCATTTCTTTATAAAACTGCCTTGAATCTGCTGAAATTATTTCAGTATCAAACTTATTTGCGAGTTGAATGGCCAAAGAAGTCTTGCCAATGGCAGTTGGCCCCACAATATTAATAAGGTAATTAGTGTTCATGAAGTGGTTTTCCGCAGTTATGGCAAAATTCAGCATCGTCTAAATGCTCTGTTTCGTTACAATGCGGACAGGCTTGTGTATTTTTAGGAATTTTATCTTTTTGCGAGCGGGTAATCTCTGAAGTAACAATTCCTGTAGGCACCGCGATAATTCCATAACCGACAATCATTATAAATGAAGCGATTAAACGACCAAGTGGGGTTACCGGGTGAATATCACCAAACCCTACTGTGGTAAGCGTTACAATGGCCCAATATATACTAAGTGGAATATTATCAAAACCTCCTTTTTCGCCTTCAATCAAATGCATTACCGTACCCATAATGATACAAATAATAAGTACAGCAAATAGGAAGACAATAATCTTAGGTCTACTATTTCTTAAGGCTAATAAAAGACGGTTAGACTCACCAATATAGCGGGTGACTTTTAAAATCCTGAACACCCTAAGTAATCTTAAAGCTCTTACAGCAAATAGTAAATTATGCCCGCCAAAGATAAAAGCTAGATAGGTTGGGAGTGTTGATAGTAGATCTACAATTCCATAAAAGCTAAAAATATAATTCTTAGGTTTTTTTATAGCGATTATTCGCAGTATGTATTCTACACTAAAAATTATAGTGATTATCCATTCTGCGATATAGAAATGCCAGTAATACTTGGTGTTAAGTGATCCTACACTTTCCAGCATCACCAATGCGATACTTATGGCAATTACAATAAGTAAGGCCACATCAAAAAACTTCCCTGAGGGAGTATCGGCTTCATAAATTACTTCATGAAGTTTTGCTTTCCAACCTGATTTTGGTTCTATTTTCGGCAATAATTGGTGATTTACGAATTATTCAAATTTAAATAAATTACTGAAGCTGGTCAGTAATTTAGAACTTATTTAGCCAGCGGGTCTAACTGAACGATTTTTAACCTGGAATTACGGCGCAAATAACTTTGAATAATATGCTGCGCGTCCCTGTCGTTTTTCATTGGTGTGATTATAGACCTAATAATGTCTAAATTATTAATTTGATGATTCAAATTAAAGTAGCCAATACCTTTAAATTCCCCGTCTTCAACCAGTAAAGCACTTTTTTCGTCTACTTCCCGCCCGCGGTCTATAACCAGCATGTGTTGGTTTTTGTAAGAATGCTGCTCTATTAGTGCTCTAACTCTTTCGTTATAAGCTTCAGCTGGTTCTTCCTTGATGCAGGCGCCTTGACATTTTTTAATGGTGTAATTAAAACAACTTCCAGATCCTTTTTCCAGGTTACAAAGTCTATGGCAGAGTTCATATTTATCTATCCATGTTTCTAATACATTCCTGGCTCTTTTTAAAGAAGAAAAGGTAGTGATACTATTCTTTTTCCCGGCTCTGGCTATATGTAGGTTGATATACCCATTTTCATCTGTAGAATGATAAAGCGCGTGGCTAAAAATGTTCTTTTTTAAGGCTTTGTTGTATTTGGGTTTGTTATGCTTTATTTCCTGGTTTTCTTTTAATAAGGCGGCGAGTTCATTACCCGTGGCTTCATAGCTTACCGAAGAAACTTCTTTTTGCAGTTGGCGGGCTTTGTGTTGTTCGCTGGTAAAATGCTGTGTGACCCGTTTTTTGATATTCTTGCTTTTCCCGATATAAATAATATCACCGTCTGCATTATGAAAATAATACACGCCGGTAATACCGGGTAGATCTTCTAAAATATAAACCAGGCGGGTATCAACCTGGCGTTTGGGTTCCAGTTTTACGGCATCCTTTAAAATATTCTTTTCAACATCTTTGGCGAGTAACATTTTAAAGAGTTTAACCGTTGCCTGGGCATCTCCGCTAGCTCTATGCCGGTCACTTAAAGGAATTCCCAAAGCTCTCACCAGTTTACCTAAGCTATAAGATTCCTGGCCCGGAATAAGTTTTTTAGAGAGTTCTACAGTACACAGCGATCTTCTTTCAAAATCAAAACCCAATCTTTTGAATTCAGTGCGAAGAATGCGGTAATCGAATTTTGAGTTATGGGCTACCAAAACACAATCTTCGGTGATTTCTACAATGCGTTTGGCAACTTCGTAAAACTTGGGCGCATTGCGAAGCATATCGTTATTTATGCCGGTAAGGTTAACTACAAAAGGCTGAATTGCTTTTTCTGGATTTACCAGGCTTATAAACTGGTCCACAACCTTTAGCCCATCAAATTTATAGATAGCAATTTCGGTTATTCCCTCTTCGTTATACTTACCACCGGTGGTTTCTATGTCTACTACTGCGTACAAAAAATATGCTTCTGTTTTTCTTTAATTAATCTCTTGCTCCAAAAATTTCACTTCCTATACGCACCATATTGCTCCCGGAATCTATAGCAATTTTATAATCGCCACTCATTCCCATAGAAAGTATTTCCATATCTGAATATTGCTCTTTAAAATCTTTAAAAACCGATTTTAGGTGATCAAATTCTTTTTTTACCTGTGCTTCATCATCGGTGAAAGTAGCCATTCCCATTAGGCCTTTTACTTTTACGTGATCTAATTTTTTAAACTCTTCTGAATCTAATATTTCCCTGGCTTTTTCTGCTGAAATTCCAAATTTACTGTCTTCTTCAGCAATTTTAATCTGCAACAGGCAATTTATACAATGACCATTTTTGTCGGCTTCCTTATTAATTTCTTTCAGTAATTTCAAACTATCTACCGCGTGAATAAGGGAAACGTATGGCGCCATATATTTCACTTTGTTGCGCTGCACGTGGCCCACCATATGCCATTTAATATCTTTGGGAAGTTTTTCCCATTTTTCGGTCATTTCCTGGATCTTATTCTCTCCAAAATGCCTTTGGCCGGCTTCGTAAGCTTCTAAAAGATCGTCTACAGGCTTGGTTTTTGAAATAGCCACCAGGGTTACATCTTTAGGTAATTCATCCTGGAAATTTTTAATATTTTCTGAAATATCCATGCAATTTACTTTTTAGTTGATTTCAAACTCATAAATGGTTAATCCGCTTAATAGTTTGGGTTCAATATAGGTGCTCTTTGGGGGCATTGTTAAACCTTCATCGGCAGTTTCTTTAATTTCCTTTATGCTTAACGGAAGCATCCCAAAACCTACAGCAAATTCTCCTTTATCTATACGAGTTTTAATTTCTATGAGATCATTCTTACCGTGAATATAAGAAATACGCTTGTCATTTCTAAGGTCTTCAATTCCCAAAATTGGCTGAAGCACTTTTTTATATAAAATATAAGGATCTAATTTAGATAAAGAATCACCAAATTCATAGTTTGTTTTTCGCAAATAAAGGGAATAAAATTCCCCATCCAAATACATATTGAAATGATGTTTTTGCAGCGGCTTATAAACTTCCATCCCGTGATTTTCAATCCGGAAATATTCATCTAGCTGAATAAGGAACTCTTCTTTGGTATGCCCATTCAAATCGGTTATTAATCTACTAAATTCGTGGATCTTTAAATTACTTTCCGAAATAAGATAACTCATAAAATAATTATAAGCTTCTTTTCCGGTGTGATTTGCATTGGCTGCTTTTGATTCCTGGGCCAACAAATAGGAAGAAGCACTTCTATGATGTCCATCGGCAATATACAAATGCGGCATCTGCTCAAACTCTTCCTTAATTTGTTCTAATAGATCTTCCTCATCAATCTTCCATAAATAATGGATTTCCCGGTTTGCAGTGGCAAATTCGTATTCGGGCCGGGTTGCCATAACCTGGTCAATCACGTCATTTATCTTAGAATTATCGGGATAGGTAAGTAATACCGGCTCGGTATTAAAGCCTACTACTTTTAGATAATCCTTGAACATTGTTTCGCGATGGGCAATAGTATCTTCGTGCTTTTTAATGAGGTTGTTTTCATAATCCTCGGCACTGGCCGCAGCGATAATTCCGCAGCAACTACTTTCCCTGCTTACAATCTTATAAAGGTAGTAAGCGGGTTTTTCATCTTTTATAAAAGAGTTTTCTTCTTTGAATTCGAGGTAACGATTTTTAACCATTTGAAATCGTTGTCCGCCGGTAATTTCGTGCTGAAATTTATAACCCGGATTCAGAATATGTAAAAATGAATACGGGTTATACTGTAAGATCGCTCTTATTTCAGCTTCAGTATAATCTTCAAAAGATTTTGTAGCTACCAGGCCGGCTTTGGCCCGTTGCGGTCTAACCGCTCTAAATGGAAGTATTTTGGTCAACTATTAATATTGAAATTCTACTTAATTAGAGATTTTAATGAGATTCAGAAAAAACTGAATTCGTCAAGCTGAACTCGTTTCAGCTTCTAACATGTTTTAATTACACATCTTAGATTCTGAAATATCCCGAAACTTCGGGACAGAATGACGATTTAAAAATTAATAGAAAAACTCATTAAATTTATTCTTACTCATTGAAAAATTTTAGGACTTAGCTGAATTGTGAAGAAACCTTTTCGGCTTTTTTACTTTCAGAATAATCATAAAAACCTTCACCAGATTTTATTCCCAGTTTTCCGGCCATAACCATATTAGTCAATAACGGGCAGGGTGCATATTTTGGATTTTTAAAACCGTCGTACATCACCTCAAGGATAGAATGACAAACATCTAAACCAATAAAATCGGCTAATTGAAGCGGGCCCATTGGGTGCGCCATTCCAAGTTTCATTACGGTGTCAATTTCCTTAACACCAGCCACATTGTTATAAAAAGTTTCAATTGCCTCGTTTATCATAGGCATTAAAATACGGTTGGCAACAAAGCCCGGGTAATCGTTAGCTTCAACCGGAACTTTTTTCAGGTTTTCTGAAAGTTCCATAATGCTTTTAGTAACCTTATCGCTGGTATTATAACCACGAATAATCTCTACCAGTTTCATAATTGGCACCGGGTTCATAAAATGCATTCCAATTACACGCTCCGGATTGGAAACTACTGAAGCGATTTTTGTAATAGAAATCGAAGAAGTATTACTCGCCAAAATGGTTTCTGCTGAACAATTTTCGTCCAGTTGCTTAAAGATCTTGAGTTTTAGGTCTTCATTTTCTGTAGCTGCTTCAACTACAAGATCTATTTCCTTAACACCTTTAGGGATATCGGTATATGTTGTGATGTTGTTAAGCGTTGTCTCTTTATCTGCGGCGCTAATTTTTTCTTTAGAAACCATTCGGTCTAAATTCCCAGAAATAGTTTTCATTCCCTTATCCAGACTTTCTTCTGAAATGTCTATAAGGTTTACTTTGTATCCAAATTGGGCAAAAGTGTGGGCGATTCCGTTGCCCATAGTTCCTGCTCCTATAACTGCTATATTCTTCATTTTGTGTGGTTTTTATATGAATTTCAGCCTTAAAATCGACTGAAATAGATTTTATATTATTTACTAAAACTTTCAATAACTCCGTTGGCAACACGCAAAGCTTCAGCGCCCTGTTCCAGCGTCACTATTGGAGTGGTATTATTATTAATGGCGTCGGCAAAAGTTTCCAACTCATCTAAAATGGCGTTGTTTGGAGAAACATCAGGATTATCAAAATAGATTTGTTTTTTCACTCCTTCTGCATTTTGCAAGATCATCGCGTATTCATCTTCTTTTTCAGGGGCATCTTTCATTTTTACCACCTCACATTTTTTCTCCAGAAAATCTACCGAAATATAAGCGTCTCGCTGAAAAAACCTGGATTTCCGCATATTTTTCATTGAAATTCGGCTGGCGGTTAAGTTGGCCACGCATCCGTTTTCAAATTCAATTCTTGCGTTGGCAATATCTGGAGTATCACTAATTACTGAAACTCCGCTGGCATTGATATTTTTCACCTTCGACTTTACTACGCTTAGAACCGCATCAATATCGTGGATCATTAAATCCAGAACCACGGGAACATCTGTACCACGAGGATTGAATTCTGCAAGACGATGCGCCTCAATAAACATAGGATTTTCAATTCGGGAAGCTACAGCTCTAAAGGCAGGGTTAAAACGTTCTACGTGACCAACCTGACCTTTAACTTTATGTTCCCTGGCTAAAGCGATAAGTTCTTCGGCTTCAGCAAATGTGTTGGTAATGGGTTTTTCTATAAAAAGATGTTTACCCGCCGTAATTGTTTTTTTCGCTACTTCAAAATGGGAAAGGGTAGGAGTTACTACATCTACCACATCTACCGCCTCGATGAGGTCTTCTATGGTATCGAATTTTTTATAACCGAATTCCGCAGAAATCTTTTCAGCATTTTCTGAACTGGCATCGTAGAAACCTACAAGCTCATATTTTTCAGACTGGTTGAGTAATTTTAAATGTATCTTCCCTAAGTGTCCTGCACCAAGCACGCCAACTTTCAACATATTTTTTAGCATTTTTCACAAAAATAGCATTTTGATTGCAAATAGTTTAGGGATTAGACGGGGAATCTCCCGTGATTTCGCTTGGCAACTTTGACTTGTAATGAGTATTTTTGCAATCTAAACGGGAAATTAAGTGATTCAGGACAATTATAGACATAAAGGAAAAAGGCAACAATTGGTGAAGACCGTAAAGAAAAAGGGAATCACCGATAAAGCGGTTTTAGATGCGATTGGGAAAATTCCCAGGCATCTCTTTATGGATAGTAGTTTTGAAGATCACGCCTACCAGGATAAAGCTTTTCCTATTGCTGCAGATCAAACTATTTCCCAACCTTATACCGTAGCTTTTCAAACCGAAAAACTGGAAATTGAAAAAGGCGATAAAGTTTTGGAAATTGGAACCGGAAGTGGTTATCAAACCGCGGTTTTATGTGAACTTGGAGCAAAAGTTTACAGCATAGAACGCCAGCGAGAGCTTTATAGAAAAACAAAAATGTTTCTGAATAAAATAGGCTATCGTCCTAAGCATCTTAGTTTTGGAGATGGCTACAAAGGAATGCCAGATTATGCACCTTTTGATAAAATAATTGTAACTGCCGGCGCTCCTTTTGTTCCTAAAGACCTCTTAGGACAGTTAAAAGTTGGAGGCAGGATGGTAATTCCTGTGGGAGACGATGTGCAAACGATGACCCTTTTTATAAGAAAATCTCCTACAGAATTCGATAAAACCGAATTTGGGCAGTTTAGGTTCGTGCCTTTACTTGGCGATAAGAATTAGAAAAATATAACTCGATTAAGTTAATTGCTATAGTGGGTGAAATCTTATTTCAATCTTCCTGGAATATCCATACGTTCGTGTAAAATCCTTATGATCTCTATAATGTTGTTTTCCGTTTTTCGGTAAAATATTAGATGCGATTTCACTTTAGTAACTCGATAATTTTTTCGTGTTTGCTCGGCAGATTTTCCGGTCATAAAATTATCTGCTACAAATTCTATCTCCTCTATTATCAGGTTGTAATATCTATCAGCTTGTGTTTTAGACCATTTTTTAAGTGTATAAATCCAAATATTTTCTAAATCCTCAATCGCTTGCTGACTTATGCGATATTTTTTACTCATCGATATTGGAATGTAGCTTTTTTAGATGCGCTTTTGGATCAAAATTTTCTACAAACCCACTTTCTTCACCAATTTCCAAAGCTTTGATCAGTTCTAACTCTTTCCGTTCTTCTCTCTCCAATAATCTTAACGCTGATTGAATAACCTCGTTAGCTGAATTATATCTTCCCGATTTCACCTCCTCATTGATGAAATCTTGAAAATAATCTCCAAGTGATATTAAAGTGTTTTTTCCCATTTTGAAAGTTTATAATCTAAATATAACACATTTTGTTAGCGCGTCAAAACCTGAAAAAATTCAAATAAAAAAGCCGGTTTAAAATATTTTAAACCGGCTTTTTTATGTTTAAGCTTTTATTCGCTTACTTCTTCTTCTGTTGATTCTTTTGCTGTTCTGCCTGCTCCATCATTTCCTGCATTTTCCTGGTGAACTTATTCTGCTTTTTAGGCTTTTTCTTGTTCTCCTGGATCTTTGCATGAATTTTATCTTCATCAATAATCACATATTTAATCACCAACATAATACCAATGGTAATTAGGTTAGAGGTGAAGTAGTATAATGAAAGTCCACTCGCATAGTTGTTAAAGAAGAACAACATCATTAGCGGAGACAGATACATAATAAATTTCATATTAGGCATTCCCGGTTGCTGGGCTTGCTGCATACTTTGTCCCGTAGTCATCATCATATAAATAAAGATTGCGATAGATGCTAAAATTGGGAATAAACTCACGTGATCTCCATAAAATGGAATAGTGAACGGTAACTGAGCTATAGTATCATAACTTGATAAATCGTCTGCCCATAAAAATCCTTTCTGTCTTAACTGGAAAGCACTTGGGAAGAACTGGAATAAAGCATAGAAAACCGGAATTTGCATTAAAGCGGGTAAACAACCACTCATAGGGCTGGCTCCTGCTTTGCTATACAGCTTCATAGTTTCCTGCTGCTTTTTCATCGCATTATCCTTATACTTCTCGTTAAGCTCGTTAATTTCAGGTCTTAAAACCTTCATTTTAGCTTGTGAGAGATAAGATTTGTAAGTAACCGGAGAAAGTACAATTCTCACTACAATGGTCATTACAATAATCGCGATACCGTAGCTTGGTAGCACTCCGCTTAAAAATGCGAAGAACGGGATAAATACATATTTGTTGATCCACCCAAAAATTCCCCAACCTAATGGTACAACTTCATCAAGGTTACGGTCATAATCGTTTAAGATCTTATAATCTGTAGGCCCGTAATACCAGTCCATATTATAATTAAGCTCGCCGCCCTGTAATTCTAAAGGCAGTTGTGCAGCAAATTTTTTGGTATAAACCGTATCTACTTCTTCATCTTCTACAAGATTTTCTGAAGTAAATTTTCCTCTCTCAAAAGGATTATCGGTTAATAATATAGAGGTGAAGAAATGCTGTTTGAAGGCTACATAAGTAATATTTTCATCTTCCTGTTCTTCAAAATCACCGCTTCCTAAATAATCGTCATCACCTTCATCATATTCATAGATAAGCTCGGTATAACGATTTTCGTAGGAAATACTTTTTGCGTGGCGATAACCTTTTAATTCCCAGTTTAAATTAATATCTCTTGAACTGTTTATTACATCATTTAATCCCTGGGATCTAATGCTGAAATCCAGCATATATTCACCCGGTTTCAGCACGTAACGATATTCAAGGAATTCGTTTTCTGAAACTTTAAGCTTCATAGAGATAATATGGTTATCTCCGTTCTGAGTTACTTCAGGTTCAAAATAAAGATTTTCAGTGTCTAGTGTTCTTCCGTCTGTGGTGGTGAAATTAATGTTGAAGGAAGCATTTCCGTCTTTAATTAAATAAACCGGAATAGAATCGAAGGTTTTATAATTGGTTAACCTTGCTTCTGAAATATATCCACCTTTATTGTCTATTTTAAGTTCTAAAACATCGTTAGAAATTGTGGTAGTATTTTCTGTAGCCGATGGAAGACTTGCCGAATACCCAAAAGCGCCTAAACGCTCACGTGCCTGGGCAAGGGCAGTAGAATCTGCGCCCTGGCTTTGTAGGTCCTGTTCTTGTTGTGGTGGTTGGTTGGAATCTGTATTTCCTGGAACTTCAACCTGCTCTGTTTCTTGCTGTGGGTCTACTACTTCTTCTGAAGCGCTGTTGGTGTATAACATCCAAATTAAGATTCCACCAATAAGTATAAATCCAATTAAGGACTGAACATCAAATTTCTTTTCTTCCATGCTTTTCTAAACTATAACTTGCTTTTGGTCAATAAGTCGGCCATTATTGATTTTATGCCAGACTGGCATTTTCTTTATTTTTTGAAAAATCGTATGCTGCCTTAATAAAGGCGATAAATACCGGATGCGGAGTAGCAACAGTACTTTTATATTCTGGGTGATATTGCACCCCTACAAACCAGGGATGATCTTTTAATTCTATAACTTCTACCAGGCCTGTTTCGGGGTTAATACCTGTGCTAAGCATTCCCGCTTTTTCCAGTTCCTTCTTATATTTATTGTTGTATTCGTAGCGGTGGCGATGTCTTTCTTTAATCTCTGTTTTGCCGTAAGCTTTTTGAATTTTAGAACCTTCGGTAAGTTTACAATCCCAGGCTCCAAGTCGCATTGTTCCGCCTTTGTGAGTTACCTCTTTTTGCTCTTCCATAAGATCTATAACCGGGTGTTTGGTTTTAGGATCCATTTCGGTAGAATTGGCAGTTTTTAACTTTAATACGTTTCTTGCAAATTCAATTACTGCCATTTGCATTCCTAAACAAATGCCTAAAAATGGCAAATTATGTTCTCGTGCATATTTTACAGCATCAATTTTTCCTTCTACACCGCGTTCGCCAAACCCTGGCGCAACCAAAACTCCGTCTAAATTTGCGAATTTATGGTCTATGGTATTTTCATTTATAAATTCTGAATGAATACTTTCTACATTCACCTTAACTTCATTCTCAGCTCCAGCGTGTATAAAGGCTTCAAGAATAGATTTATAAGAATCCTGTAATTCTACATATTTACCAATTAAACCAATAGTGATTTCGGCTTTAGGATTTTTATGTCTATCCAAAAACTGGTTCCACCTGTCTAAATTTGGAGTAGTATCATCGGGTAAATGTAATTTCTTTAATGTTACGGTATCCAGGCCTTCTTTCAGCATTAAATTTGGAACATCATAAATAGTAGCCGCATCAATACTTTGAATTACCGCTTCCTGTCTCACGTTACAGAAAATAGCCAGTTTACGACGAATATCATCTGAAAGTTCGTGCTCGGTTCTACAAACCAGGATATCGGCTTTAAGTCCGCTTTCCATCAAAGTTTTTACACTGTGCTGGGTTGGTTTGGTTTTGAGCTCACCTGCAGCGGCAAGATAAGGGACAAGGGTAAGATGAATAATTAAAGCATTTTCATCGCCTAATTCCCATTTTAATTGACGTACCGCTTCAATATATGGCAGGGATTCAATATCACCTACAGTTCCACCAATTTCAGTAATAACGATATCATATTCGCCATTCTGACCTAAAATCTGGATTCGGTCTTTTATCTCGTTGGTAATATGAGGAACTACCTGAACGGTTTTTCCTAAAAATTCCCCTCGGCGTTCTTTTTCAATAACACTTTGGTAGATACGGCCGGTAGTTACATTGTTTGCCTGGGAAGTATTTACATTTAAAAAACGTTCGTAATGACCAAGGTCAAGATCGGTTTCGGCGCCATCTTCGGTAACATAGCATTCGCCGTGTTCGTAAGGGTTAAGCGTGCCGGGATCTACGTTAATATAAGGGTCGAGTTTCTGAATAGTGGTTCTAAATCCACGCGCTTGTAATAATTTTGCCAGTGAAGCTGCTATAATCCCTTTCCCGAGAGAAGAAGAAACGCCGCCGGTGACAAAAATATACTTGGTTTCGGCCATCTTTGAAGTGTTTGTTGCGTTGTTTTATTCAGGGCGCTAAATTACAAAGAAGAATAGAAAAGGCGTTAATTTTAAACCTAATATTTTAAAAGTTAAAACCAGGTTTTTAACTGCGGAAAATTCAGGGTTTTGGAAACTTTCTTCTTATATCTCTAAGCAATTGCTCCATCCCGTTAAGTTTAAGTTCAAAGACCTCGCTCATTTGCTGGCCAAGCTTTCCTTCAGGGAAACCTTTTTGGCGATACCAGACCAAATAATATTCGGGAATGTCACTTAAAAAATAGCCTTTGTATTTTCCAAAATGCATCTTAGCGTGGGCTAGTTCTAAAAGTGCTTTATGGTTGGGTTGTATACTCATTTACTCGAGAATCGAGATTTAATTATTGCTGTTGCAAAAGTGGTTGAAGCTCCTTGAATTTGTCTTTATTCAGGGGTTTTTCTACATATTTTATCACAGAATCATATTCTTTAGCTCGGTTTTGGTCTATAGCGCTGGTGCTTGAAGTAAGGATAATTATTCTATGTTTTTGTGATTTAGATTTTAGATAATCCAGAAACTCCCAACCATTCATTTCGGGCATATTTAAGTCTAAAAAAATAAGTGTGTTCTGTTTATCTTCCAAATAGACCAAAGCCTCTTCGGGATTGGTGAAATCTAAAACATCTTCATTATAACCTTCAATTTCCAGGAGTTTTCGCGTGATAAAATTGGCTATGGGCTGGTCGTCTACCAGGATAATGGTGCTCATAACTCTTTTGCTTTTAATTGGTTCAATTCAGTGGTGGCCATTTTAATTACTTCTTGCAAAACCTGGTCCATTTCTTCTGAAGACTGTTTGAGTTTTGGCAGAAGTTCTTCCCTGCAGGTTGCATCATCAAAAACATCATAAAGCTGAACTATACCCTGAATTCTGGATAAAGGTTCTCTTACATTATGTGCGTTTAAAGCCGAAATACGCAATAATTTCTCATTTTTTTCCACCACTTCTTTCGTACGATCGGCAATAGTTTGCTTCTGATTCTCTACGATCTGATTGATCTTTTTATTCTGATTTTTAATAACATCTAAAGCCTGAAGAAGGGATTTATTTTTACTGTCTAATTCTTCTTTAAGATAGATTTCCTGGAATTTAGCCTGGAAACTATCGCTAATCAATTTCAACATTTCAATATCTCCAACATCAAAGGCTTTATTCTCATCGGCTACCAGGGAAACGGTAAAATCTATATCCATTTTTTTAAAGGCCCAGCACCAGAGAAAAGGCGACTCTAAATTTGTTTCTGAAATTTTTTCGCTTAATTCTGCGGGAATCTTTTCAGTTCTAATAGGAATAGTGTCTTCCAGGATATGTACTTCATATGGAAGCAGATTTTCTTGCTGAATAAGCTCAAATTGCCCTTTTGAATTACATTGGCAGTAAACCAGGTAAGAACCCGCCTGGTTAACGCTGATCCTGAATAGATGGAAATTCAGCAAATATTTTAAGAAACGCTCGGAAACCTTAGAGACTTCTTTCAAACTATTACAACGATTTAAGTTGTTGCTGAATTTAGAAAAAGTTTCGTAGGTAATTCTGTAAACCCGCGAGTTCCTATCCTGTAGGGATTCCATAAAAGTTGAACTTATTCTGGGGTTTCCAGTAATTCGTTGTCTATCTTGATTCCGGAAACATCAGCTATGGTATTCAGCATATTCACTAGATCGGCCTGTGCCATCAATTCCTGAACTTCTTTCTGAGTAAAACCTGCCTTTTCTAATTCCTGAAAGTCTTCATCTGATACTTCACTATGGTTTAGCGCAGCATTGGTAACAATCTTAACGGCAGTTCTAAAACTGGCCGGCATAGATGGAGAATCAATATTTTCTGTAGCTTTAAAACCTTCTTCTTCAGAGATCATGGCGCTCATACTATCGGCAAAAATACCGTGAGCGTGTGAGCAATAATTGCAACCGCGTTGCTTTGATACATTGTAAATAATAAGTTGCTTAAGCACATTTGGTACTTCTCCTTCCATCAAGGTGCTTTTCAATTTCCCCCAATTTCCTTTTAGTAAAGTAGCATTATTACCCTGGCATTTAAACCAATTGAGAACAAAAGGTAGTTGAAGGGTTTTTTTGGTATCATCATAAATAGCCTGAACTTCTGGAGAGGCTTCTTCATAAGAAACCATTGGATATCGTGAGGTTAAATTCATTTTAGTAAAAATTTGTAATAAGATTTAGGGTTTGAAATATTTTACAAAATAAGTTAAAATAATAAAGCGGCCTAAAAAAAATATTTTCTGTTAGTCATTATTTAACAGATATCTCAAAATTTAAAAAACTATACAACAAATTTGAAAATCATATTTTTGCTCCCATAATGAAGATTTAAAATATCCGTCCCGAAGATTCGGGATACCTCGAAATCACAAAAAAATACACCTAACATCTCGCGGGCTTGCCTCGAGGTAGTTTAGATTTTATAAAATGAAATACCAATATCAAATTAGAGTAAGTCCCGAAGAAGCTGCAAACGAGGCACAAATTAAAAGGGCTGTTTCTCGTCACGGCAGTATTCCGCAGAAAGAAATAACCGCTATAAATATTCTAAAGCGATCTATAGATGCCAGGCAACGGGCGGTAAAGATCAATTTAAAGGTAGAGGTGTATGTGAATGAAGAATTTAAGGAAGAGAAAATTCGCCTGCCGGAATATCAAAATGTAAAGAATAACGAAGAAATTATTATAGTAGGAGCAGGGCCTGCCGGGTTATTCGCCGCATTGCGATGTATTGAGCTGGGATTTAAACCCATAATTATTGAACGTGGTAAAGATGTGAGAACACGCCGTCGTGATCTAAAGGCTTTAAATATTGAACATATTGTAAACGAAGACTCCAACTACTGTTTTGGCGAAGGTGGTGCAGGTACTTATAGTGATGGTAAACTTTATACCCGCTCCAAAAAACGCGGTGATGTAGACCGAATTTTAAAATTACTTGTAGGTTTTGGCGCCACCCCAGAGATTATGGTAGAGGCGCACCCGCATATAGGAACCAATAAGCTTCCGGCAATTATTGCAGATATTCGTGAACTTATTATTGCTTGCGGCGGAGAAGTTCTTTTTGAAACCCGGCTAACCGATATCATTATTAAAAATAATGAAGTAGCAGGAATAAAAACTCTAAGCGGTGAAAGTATTAAGGCGAAAAAGATCATCCTGGCTACGGGACATTCGGCGAGGGATATTTTTGAACTTTTACACCGAAAAAACATAAAAATTGAAGCCAAGGCGTTTGCACTTGGGGTAAGGGTAGAACATCCGCAGGAACTTATAGATCAAATTCAGTATAAATGCGATTCCAGGGGAGAATTTCTTCCGCCTTCACCTTATAGTATCGTGAAACAGGTAAAGGGTAGGGGAATGTATTCCTTTTGTATGTGCCCCGGCGGAATTATCGCTCCCTGTGCAACTTCCCCGGGAGAGGTGGTTACCAATGGCTGGTCTCCCAGTAAACGTGATCAACCAACGGCTAATTCCGGAATTGTAGTAGAATTAAGACTTTCAGACTTTATAAATGTTGAAAAGAATCCGTTGGCGGCAATGGAATTTCAAAAACAGATAGAGCAAAAAGCCTGGTTGGAAGGCGGAAGTACACAAAAAGTCCCGGCGCAACGCTTAGTAGATTTTACGCAGGGAAAAATATCTGGAAATCTGCCGGTAACTTCCTATAAACCCGGGGTAACTTCTGCTGATTTAGGAAATGTATTTCCAGAATTTATTCATAAAACTTTACAGGAAGGCTTTAAGGAATTCAATAAAAGTATGCGTGGTTTTTTAACTAATGATGCCGTGGTTCACGCCCCGGAATCCAGAACTTCTTCCCCGGTAAGAATTCCGCGAGATCCTTATAGTTTTGAGCATATACAAATAAAAGGACTTTATCCTTGCGGGGAAGGTGCCGGTTATGCCGGCGGTATAATTTCTGCAGCGATAGATGGAGAAAGGTGTGCCGAAAAATGCGTGGAGAGTTTACAGCATTCTTAGTGTTTTGAAAGGTTAAATTCTTGATAATTGTCAAGACATTAATAGTGTTGATTTTGGTTTTTTTTATCTTCATTTTTTGAAAACAACCACCGATAAAAACCAGAATTATGCCCATAGTAGGTTCCTTAATAAAAAGCCTTATAGATCTTCGCGATACCATAGTTTCCGAACCGGAAGCGGAAGAAGCCCAACAAGAAGTACTTACCAAATTACTTAAAAAAGCAAAGGATACACAGTTTGGCAAAGCATTACGATTTTGAGTCGATTTTAAAAGCCGACGATATTCAAAAAACCTTTGCTGAAAAGGTTCCATACTTTGACTATAATAAGTTAAATGCAGAATGGTGGCACAAACTTCACGATGGTGAAAAGGATGTGACCTGGCCGGGAAGACCGCCTTATTTCGCGGTGAGCTCTGGAACCACGGGGAAATCAAGTAAACGTATTCCCGTGACCGATGAAATGCTGGAATCTATTAGGAAAGCAGGGATCAAGCAGGTAAGCGCATTGAGTAATTTTGATCTTCCGCCAGATTTCTTCGAAAAGGAAATTATGATGCTTGGCAGTTCTACAGATCTGGAAAAAGAAGGAGACCATAAGGAAGGTGAAATTAGCGGAATTAGCGCAAGTAATATTCCTTTTTGGTTTCGAGGTTATTACAAACCCGGGGAAGAAATTTCTAAGATTGAAGAATGGGATGAGCGCGTACAGCGCATAGCCGAAAATGCTAAAAACTGGGATATTGGTGCACTAAGCGGGATTCCATCCTGGTTAGAATTAATGATGAAAAAGGTTATTGAATATAATAACCTGGATAATATTCATGATATCTGGCCAAACCTGCAGGTCTATGCTTCAGGTGGCGTTGCCTTTGAACCTTATGAAAAGAGTTTTAATGCTTTATTGGCGCGACCTATTACAGTTATTGATACTTACCTTGCTTCAGAAGGATTTTTGGCGGTACA
Source organism: uncultured Flavobacteriaceae bacterium (assembly GCA_963727565.1). Classification (GTDB taxonomy): domain Bacteria; phylum Bacteroidota; class Bacteroidia; order Flavobacteriales; family Flavobacteriaceae; genus Salegentibacter. The sequence continues at coordinate 246,882 of CAVSGU010000004.1, read as the reverse complement.
GGCAAGACCTGATACCAATGCCATGAAACTTATTCTGGATAATGGAATTTACTTCGAATTTGTTCCGTTTAAGGCCGAATATATTAATCAGGATGGCTCTATAGTAGATGATGCGCCGGTAATTTCTTTAGATGAAGTTGAAGAAGAAAAAGATTACGTATTGCTTATTAGTACTGTTTCCGGTGCGTGGAGATATCTAATTGGAGATACCATTAAATTCACCGATGTAAAGCGGAAGGAAATTCGCATTACCGGAAGAACAAAGTTCTTTTTAAATGTAGTTGGTTCTCAACTTTCAGTAAATAAAATGAATGATGCCGTACAGGAGCTTGAGGAAAAATTTGATATTAAAATTCCTGAATTTACCCTTGCTGCAGTAAGAATTGATGGCGAGTTTCATCACCACTGGTATTTAGGAACCGAAGGCGATACCCCAGAAGAAGAACTTAAAGAGGCTCTAGATGAATCGCTGAAAAATGCTAATAAGAACTATAAAGTAGCCCGTTCTAAAGCTTTAAAAGGGGTTAAAGTCACCAAAGTTCATCCAGATATTTTCCCGGAATGGAGTGCTGCCAATAAGAAAAAAGGTGGGCAGGTGAAAATGGAAAAAGTTATGGACGAAGAGAAATTTGCGAAGTGGGAGAAATTCGTAAGCGAAAAAAACGCTTAATCGTCGTCTTCATCTATTTCATCAATTAAAGCCATAATTTCCTCTTGCGAAAGATATAATTTCTTGATCCGCGCCTTGTAAGAATCTGCAAGGTGCGTGTGGTTTAAGATAAAATCTTTAGTAGCGATAATATATTTACCAAGGCCGTGGTTTACCGCGTAGGTATCTGCGGCTCTTTCAGCTTCCTGTATATATTTTTTTGAGGTAAGATATTTAATACCGAACCAAACCATATTTGCCGCGCTGCGTTCGCGATAATCCATAATATGCCCCAGCTCGTGACCAATCCAACCAATTAAGACTTCTGAAGGAACATTTTTTACATCAAAGACTTCATCTTCAATCTTTATGTGTTCACTAATCATTACAAAATAAGAACGATTTTTCTTATTTTTTAGTAAACCTGAAAGTTTTGGCTGGGCCTGCATAAAAGATTTCTGGATCTTCTTTTTAAATTTAAATTCAATAGGAGTATCCCTTAATTCGGGGTAATGAGAAAGTGCGACGTAAGTCTCGCGCCATATTTCATCGGGTACTACTTTGTTTTCAAATTTTAAAGTGTCTTTTTGTTTCATGGTTTTTTGTGCGTGCAGAGCACTCCAATTTAATTGAGAAATTAAAATTGAAGCTATTAATATAAAGTAAGTTTTAGGCCCAGATTTCAAATTGATATTTCTTTTAGAATCTATCTAAAAATATAGCCCACTTGCGCTGTTGTACCAAAAATCAAGTTATAAAATAAACATAAAAAAAGGTCGCCTAAGAAGGTGACCTTTTTTTATTAGATTTCTAAAAATTATTTAGAAATTATCCTTGCATTAGCTGTTGTAAACGCTGTTGTAATTCGGTATCGGTTTGAAGAGCCATTGCGATTTTCTCGTAACGTGCAACCTCAAGACCTTGTTCTGAAATAGCGTTTTCCATTTCTTTTTGAAATTCGCCTTGCATACTTTCAATTTCAGCAACTACTTCTTTGTGCTTTTTCTTCTCTTCCTCAGTTGCGTCACTTTCAGTATTTGGGTCTAAAGCCGCCTGGTGAATTTCATTAAAACGCTGAATATCAAATCCGCTATCTTCAACTTTCTTCGCCATTGCTTTTTGTGCTTCCTGGTTTACCATTCTAATTCTTTGGTAAGCATCAGCAAATTTAGAAAGCTCCTCGTCGCTAACATCTACTTCTACAGCTTGTTGCTGTTGTTGCGGTAATTGCTGGGTTTGAGCAAATACACTTGCTGTACCTAAAAGGGCGAAAGCGAATAATAAACCTGCAATCTTCTTTGATTTAATCATAATCTTTGTTTAAATTTTTAAATGACTCGCAATCTATAAATACGCTATTGCTATTCAAAAAATATTGCTCATTAATTTGTGTTTTTTAGAGAAGCTTAACTCAATTAAGGCTGTTGTTAACATGTTTTCCCTAATTGCTCAGTTTTTTATTTCAAGATTTATAATCCAGGGAACAAATGAATATTATTCTGAAAGAAATATTTTACGCTATAATTTTCGTAATCAACTTAAATTCAGTCGGTTATTTGGTTTTTGAAACTTTTAAAAGCCCCGTGCAGAGATCACTTCAAGTTTAATGGGTTCGCCAATATTTTCCTCTATTTCTTTTTTAATTTCTCTAATTTCATCACCTTCCAGGTTATCGGGGCCAACCAGCGTTAGGGAAACTCTTAGCGGTTCTTCAAACCTCACGCTCACATTTCTAATTACCAGTTCATTTATTGTAGATCCTTCTAATTCACGGGTAATATTAGCCTCTTTTTTAATTCGGTTAAAGGAAAGCGAAAGTGGCACCATTACCATTCCAATTAAAATTAGGGTATAAATTAATCCGATCCTGGCTCTTCGAAAAGGCGCAAAACCAAGGAAAAGAAAAGTGATGCCGGCAAACATAATAATCCCCGCAAGGTTGGTTAAATACAATAAAAACGCTCCTGAAAATACTGCCCAGTCCCACCAGCCAATTCCAATTCCTGCTACGGCAAGTGGAGGTACTAATGCCACCGCAATTGCAACGCCTGCAAGGCTTTTAGCAATGCCTTCTTTAGCGTGAGCATAAGCTGCGGCAATACCGGAAGCTACGGCAATTCCCATATCTAAAAGAGTAGGAGATAGCCGGGCATCTACTTCAGAAGTAATTATCTTAATGGGAATAATAAGGCTAACTCCTGCCGAAAATAATAAACAAACTCCCGTACCAATAAGAATAGTTATAATTCCCTGTCTAAGCATATTCGTGTCGTAGCGAACCATTCCCATTGCGAAAGAAACAATAGGAGCAATAATTGGTGCTAAAATCATTGCACCAATAATTACCGGTGAAGAATCTCCAAAAAGCCCAAAAGTTGCAATTAGGGTAGAAAGGATCATCATGACTACATAAACAGAACTGGTTTTCGAATTTTCTCGCAATACTTTAAACAGCTCCTGAAATTCCTCGGTAGTAGCCCTTGGGTATATTGGCAGGGTTCGTTTGGTTAATTCTTCTCGTTTTTCACCGGTTGGTAAAGTATTGGTTTTAATGCTTTTTTTGAGATTGGCTTCATCTTTCTCGGTTCCATATTTACTGGATTGGGCGAGACATAATGATTCCGGTTCTACCCTAAGCGATATTTCTTCGGCTTGCTCTTTTTCGCCATCTATTGTAAATTCAATTGAAGAGTCGTTTTTTATTTTAAGTTTGGTAATTCTTATTCCTCCTATAAAAGACGGGGTTTTATTTAGTTGTTTTCCGCCGGGGAGTAAACTGCGTAATAAAAACCAGATTAATTGTAATAAATTGGTAGGCGAAATAATAAGTGCGCTAAACATACCATCATTTAACGAACTATCTGAAACCAGCCTCCTGGAAACTACCGAGCTGAGGGCGTGTTCCACCACAATTATTCCCAAGGCCGAAGTGCGAATAATTTTTTCATCTTCTGAAGTTAACTCGTAAGAGTTATGGGAAAGAGAGGATACGTGCCTAATATTTTTAAAGAAGGAAAGCACTTCCCGAAAGACGTTGTTATTCTGATGATCTTCAGTAAAAATAAAAACGTTCCCAATATTCACCGACTGGAATACAGGGATATCATTGCAGAAAAGCATATCCAGTTTATGCACCTCTTCATTATTGAGGATTTCCTCGATAACTTTTTCAGGATCGTCTGAAATCCCTAAACCTTTGGTGGTATAAGTATTTTCAGGATGAGGTAAAATACCAATATTAATATTTTCCTTGGCTGCCCTGGGTAAAAACTCTCTTAAATTTTCATCGCTTAAATAGGTGACTAGAATATCATTTTCTCCTGCCTTAAAGTCTGTTTCAGGATAGCTTAAAATCTCTTTTTCGGTATTTTCTAATAATGGAAAAATGTCTTCTTCCATTTTTTCCCTATCCTCAGGATGATGTAAAATATACAGCATAGTCAGTTATTGCGATTGCAAGGCCAAGATAAGGCTTTTTGAAATCGGTACTAAATGTTTAACCGGAGTTTTGGAGTTTACTCGATAATCGAGATTAAATGATTCGAGTCTTGCCTCGAAATCAAATTATATTTTCCAATCGTAACGCTTCGTGAGCTTGCTTCGAAGTAGTTTGCCTACAATATTAGAGCAACTCTATTCTTCTTCTTTTAAGTATTTATCCAGGAATTCCCTGATTTGCCTGTAACCTTTAATTTCATTTTCTTTTTTAATAAACCCGTGGCCTTCATCTTCAAAAACAATATATTCTACCGGTACATCATTTTCTTTTAAAGCTGCTACAATTTCATCAGATTCTACCTGGAGCACTCTGGGATCGTTAGCGCCTTGTAAAACCATTACAGGATTTTTAACCTGGTCAGCGTGAAAAAGCGGTGATTTATTATAAAGTGCTATGGAATCTTTTACCGGGTCACCCATTTCCTCATAAAGCGCCTCACGGAAAGCTTCCCAGTAAGGAGGAATAGATTTTAAGGTGCGCAGCCAGTTGGTAACACCAAAAATATTTACTCCCGCCTCAAACTCATCTGGAGTAAAGGTCATTGCGGCCATCGTCATGTAACCACCGTAGCTTCCGCCTATAATTCCTATTTTTTCAGCGTCTATATATTCTTGATCCTGAAGCCATTTTTTACCCCAAATACAATCTTTAAGATCTTCATCTCCATGCTTTTTATCATCCATTTTATAAAAAGTTTTTCCATAACCGCTACTGCCACGGTTATTTACCGCCAGGATCGCATAACCCTGATTTACCAAATATTGAATTAATGCAAAATATCCTACCCGAGATTGACCGCCCGGACCACCATGCACCCAAACCAGCGCAGGAACTTTATTATTTTCTGAAGCTTGATGAGGTTTGTAATAAATGGCTGGAATCTCCAGGCCATCAAAAGATTCGTAGCGAACTACTTCGGCTGAAACCAAATCTTCAGCATCGATTTCAGGATTTAAAGTGTTGGTTAATTTTTTTAGTTCTCCAGATGAAAAATTATATACATAAAGATTATTTGGAGCCTTGGCGGTACCAATGGTAAGCCTCATTAATTCTTCACTATCTGAAATATTTACGGCTACAATATCTTCATTTTGCATATCTGGAAGATCTACTTCTTCACCGGTTTGCGTATTATTAATTATAAGGCTGTTCTTACCATCTTCATTAATTCCTATCACGCGGTATTTATCATTTTCACTAAGGTAACTGTACATTACATCCCAATTTGTTTCAAACAGGTTGTCGCTTTGTTTGGTTTCCAAATTGTATTCAATCAGGCTTTTAAATTCTCGTCCGGCGTTAGTAATGTAATAGAAATGCTCATCATTTTTATCAAAACCCGAAGCCGAATATTCAGCAGCTTCCTCTGAAAGTTCTGTCATTTCTTTGGTTTGCAGGTCATAAAGATAGAGCTTGTTTTCACTGGTAGTGATCGATTTTGTTAGTGCTAAAAGTTGCCCATTGTGAGAAATATCCTGTACCGAAAGATTTTCTTCATTTTTATAGATCATTTCGCTTTCCCTGCTCTCCATATCCATTTCATAGAGATCAAAAAATTGTGGGTTTCTTTTATTGGAAATATAATAGAAGCCAGATTTATCATTATTCCAACCTGCAAACTGTGCTTTTTCATTTTCACCCGGCGTTAGATCTGTGGAATTTCCATTTTCTTCCAATAGGTAAATATGATTGATCTCGTTACCGCCTTTATCTGCGGAATAAAGCATATTTCCGGAATTGGGAACGTAATCTATAGCGAAGTAAGAATCTTCTTCAGAATTAGTGATTTGTTGCATCTCTGCGTTTGAAATATCAATTTCAAACAGATTAAATATTCCACTTTTATCTGAACTTACCAGCAATTTGTCTTCATCAGGAGAAAAATAACCTCCGGCTATTCGAGTGTTTTCATAAAATTGTTCAATGGTATAATCTTGTGGTTGGGTTGTTTCCTGTGCGAGTAATGGCAGGCTGACAAAAGCCAGGAGATAAATGAATTGCTTCATAATTATAAGTTTTGGTTAGTGAGATAGTTTGATTATCAACAAACTATGCTGAATAAATTTACGTAATTTTCATTAAAATACATCAAAGAGTAATTTTTTTGTAAGAAATGAGGTTTATTGCTATTTTGAAGAAAATTTTAAAAGATGAAGAAAAGAAGCTCAGCTATAATCATATTATTTGCAGCTAAATCAGCTACAAATCCTTTTAAGCTTAGAAAAGATCACGATACCATTCGGGTAAAAGATCTAAAGACTTCCATGAAATTTTACAAAGATATTCTAGGGTTAGAACAAATAGATAATGGCGGTCTGGGAGACCATATTAAATGGTTTCAGCTGAGATAATAAAGTACAGCTGCATTTGGTGGAAAGCGATGCGCTAATAGAAAAGCATAAAGGTTTTCATTCTGCTTTTAATACCGAAAATCTATCAGACTTTATGGATTTGCTAAGGACTAATAATATTCCTTTTGAAAACGGGAAAGGTGAAAAAGATACGTTTACCAACCGGCCCGACGGGATCAGGCAAATTTACTTTCAGGATCCCGATGGCTATTGGATTGAAGTTAATGATAATAAGGTTTAGCTCTTTAAAGTATATTCTGCTTTAAGCAAGCCTAGCTCGTCTATGGTTTTTAAAACTCCATTTTCGTTATTGCTGAAAGTAGTTACATATTTACTTGCGTTAATAATTTCAGGATGCGCATTTTTCATCGCATAACTGTATTTCGCATTCTGCATCATTTCCAGGTCGTTAAGATAATCGCCAAAAACCAGGGTTTCTTCAGGAGAAATATTTAACTCTTTTTGAATCCCGCTTATAGCATTTCCCTTATTTGCGGTTATAGAAGTGATATCTATAAAAACATTAGCCGCGATAGCTACCTTATAGTCGTTTGTATATTCTTTAAAATGAGGAAAAGTGTGTTCTTCAACGCCATTAAAGTTGCAAAAAGTGACTTTCAGAATAGTGTCGTCTACTTCAGTAAGATCTTCAACTTTTTCAATTCTTTTGTAGAATTTATTGATCTCGTTAAAGAAGCTATCGTCTTTACTTTCTATGTAAGCCGAGTTTTTTCCGCATAAAACCAGATGAGTTTCGGGAAGTTCCCTTCCTTTTCTGATAAAATCCAGTGCGGCTGACTTATCTAGTGAATTCACATAAAGATCTTTTCCTTTATGAACCACGTGGGTACCATTTTCAGCAAAAAAAAGCATTCGGTCTTTTATTCTGTCAAATTTGCTTTCCAGGTTATAAAATTGACGACCACTGGCTACCGAGAACATAATTCCTTTTTCATTCAGCGATTCTTCTATTTCCCAAAAATCGGGGTGGATCTCGTGTTGATCATTCAACAAGGTTCCGTCCATATCGGTAACAATCAATTTTATCATAGCGCAAATTTAAGCGGCAAATATAAAAGATTAGTAACCGGCAGCAGTTAAGAAAAGATCAAATGTGCTTTTAGCAGTATAAATTTTTATGATCTATTTGTTTGATACCCAAAAACCTGCAGTTTCCGACGGTTATTTTTATTTAAAATAATTATAAATAAGCTTTTGAAAATTCAAATTGCTTTATACATTTGCTCGGTATTTAAAATCAATCTAAATAAAAACAAACACTAATGAAGCTTTCAAAGAACCTCATTATCCTATTTCTTTTTGCTATTCAGTTTAGTTTTGCTCAAAGCACTGGGGCAATAAAAGGTAGTGTAGTAAATAGCGAGGCAAATGCGTTGTCTAATGTAAATATAGAAGTAAAAGGTCTTCAAACTGGGGATGAAACCAATAACCGGGGAGAATTTAGTTTAAAGAATATTCCAGAGGGAAATTATACCATCCAGGTTTCTTATGTAGGTTATGAAACCCAAAACCTAAAGGTTAATGTACAGCCGGGTACAACCACAAAAATTCCATCTATTATTTTAATAGGGAAGCAAGAGCAACTAGGGTACTAGTTGTATTAAGAGGAAACGGGAATGGAAATAAATTCACCCGAAATACCAGCGTAAGTGTAGCAAAGATGCCACTTAAAAAGATAGAGAATCCGCAGGTTTATAATAATATTACCGCTGAGCTTTTACAGGAACAGGTAATTACCAATTTTGACGATGCGATTAAAAACGCCTCAGGTCTTACCAAACTTTGGGAATCTACAGGGCGTGGCAATGATGGCGCAGGATATTTTTCACTTAGAGGTTTTCCTGTGCAACCAACTTTAGTAAACGGTTTGCCGGCACTAACTAACGGGAGCCCAGATCCTGCAAATATGGAAAATATAGAAGTGATTAAAGGCCCTTCGGGAACTTTATACGGTAGTAGCCTGGTTTCTTATGGCGGACTAATAAATATTACAACCAAAAAGCCTTATAATTATTTTGGCGGAAATATTTCTTATACCCTTGGAAGCTTCGGACTTAACCGTGTAACTGCCGATGTGAACACTCCGCTTGATGAGACAGGCGACGTTGCTTTAAGGATAAATACTGCGTATCATACCGAAAATAGCTTCCAGGATGCAGGTTTTAATAAGTCTCTGTTTGTAGCGCCTTCGTTAAGTTATAAGGTAAATGATAAACTTTCGTTCTTTGTAAACACTGAATTTTATGATTCTGAAAGTACCAATCCTTTAATGCTATTTGTAGATAGAGGAGCGCCACTTACAGCTACTAATCTGGAAGAATTAGGCTATAATAATGAGAATTCTTACACAAGTAATGATCTTACGGTAGAAAACCCAACCTTTAGTTTGCAGGCACAAATGAATTATGAACTTTCAGATCAATGGACTTCACAAACAGCGGTTTCAACTGGTTCGGCTAAAGCTTTGGGGAATTATTCATATTTATACGAAACCACGCGCTTTAAGCAGGATAGGGAAGAAGTACCCGGAGAAGTAACTAATCTAAATGAAGGGCTTATTTTTACTCGATATATAAGCAATCAAAATTCTACAACTTTAAGTACTGATATTCAACAGAATTTTATTGGAGATTTTGAAATTGCAGGAATGCGTAACCGTACCGTAGTTGGCCTGGATTACTTTAATAGAAGAGTGATAGACAATAATACGGGTTATGTTAAAAATGGGGATGTCTATATTGGGAATGCAAGTTTGCAAAATGTAAACGAAAGTGTTTTTGGAATTTACGAGCCGGCAAATTATATTACAGATAATGATAGCGGAATTCTTAGTAAAGAAGCCACTGCCGGTTTATTAGAAAATGTAAACCGAAATAACAATATTGCTGAAGAAGATATTTATAGCGCGTATATTTCTAACGTTCTTAACTTCACTCCGCAGCTTGCTTTAATGACCAGTTTAAGATTAGACCAGTTTGAGACTGAAACCAATAGCCAGACTGCGCTATCTCCAAAATTTGGAGTGGTTTATCAGCCGGTTTTAGATAAAGTAGCGCTTTTCGCAAATTATATGGATGGTTTTAGTAATGTTGGGCCAAGACAGGTAGATAACCTTGAAACCGGGGAAACCAGAACTCTGGTTTTTGATCCGGAAAGAGCAAAGCAATTTGAAGTTGGAACTAAATTTAATTTACTGAATAACCACCTTTCGGCTACTTTAAGTTATTACGATATCCAGGTTTCTAATATAGTAATGCAAGACGCCGAAAATCCTTTTAATCTTGTACAAGATGGCGAACAATATAGCCGCGGGTTTGAAGCCAGTATAACTGCCAGCCCTTTTGAAGGTTTAAATTTAATCGCAGGATTTAGCCATAACGATAGCGAATTAACCGAATCTGATCAGGTAGATTTTCTTGGAAGAAGACCAGAATCTGCAGGGCCTGAAACTTTAGCTAATTTCTGGGCGAGTTATCGTTTTACTCAAGGGAATCTTGAAGGTTTCGGACTTGGTTTTGGTGGAAATTATGCCAGTGAGAATATGATCTTTAATCGCCAAACTGCAGGAGTCTTCACGCTGCCATCGTATACTATTTTAAACGCCTCTTTGTTTTATAATGTAGATGAATTTGGGATTAATTTGAAGTTAAATAACCTTACTAACGAAGAATACTATACCGGTTGGTCTACAATAAATCCGCAAAGACCAAGAAACTTTGCAGCAAGCTTAACTTATAATTTTTAATTAAATAGAATTTCTTTGGTCACCACTAAAATTGTTTTGAGTTTTGGTGGTGACTTTTTTCTCGATAATCGAGATTAAATGCTCGAGGCCTGCCTCGAAATTAAATTATAATTTCCAATTAATAATGCTTCGTGAGCTTGCTCCCAAGTAGTTTTCTATGCAGAATAAAAAAGCAAAAAATAAGAGCTTTAAGAAGTTTATTGCTAAACTTCATTTATGGCTGGGACTTGGTTCCGGTCTTATTGTTTTTATAGTAGCAGTTACCGGTTGCATCTTTGTTTTTCATGATGAAATTAAAGATATCACCAGGGATTACCGAAAAGTAACTCCTGAAGCTTCAGCATATGTTGCACCGTCCAATCTTCAAAACAAAACTAAAAGTCTTTTCCCTGAAGCCCAACCGGGAATGGTAGTTTACCAGGGTAGCGATCGGTCTGCTTTTGTGTATACACTAATAGATGAAGTGCCGCATCATATTTATTTTAATCCTTATTCGGCTGAATTTCTTCAGAAAGAAAATCTCGAAAATGACTTTTTTCTTATTGTAGAAGATCTGCATATGCATCTTTGGCTTCCGCCGGAAATAGGAAAGCAGGTGGTAGGTATTTCAACGCTTATCTTTGTTTTTATGCTAGTTTCAGGAATAATCCTGTGGTGGCCTAAGAAGAGAAAAAACCTGAAGAAACGGCTAAAAATAAAATGGAATGCGAAGTGGCGACGTGTAAATTACGACTGGCATAGCGTAACCGGATTGTATATTTCATTAATCGCCTTGTTTGTTGCCATTACCGGACTTAGTTTTTCTTATGAATGGATGAATCACGGCCTGTATGATCTTGCAAATTTATGGCAGGAAAAACCGGAAGACCAATTAAATATTCAGATTGAAAATGCTAATTATTCTGAATCTGCGATGGATATTGCTTTAGCTGAAACTTTAAAATTAAAACCCGGGGATGAAATGTTCTTTGTTTGGGAGCAGGGTGGAAGCGCACCAATCACCACAGGTTCCTATCCTGATGCGCTGGATTATGACCATCAATCAAATTTCTATTTTCATCCTGAAACCGGGGCATTACTAAAAGATCACGACTACTCCAGCAAAAGTGCCGGAATGAAATTACAGGAAATGACCTATGGTTTACACACCGGTCAATATTTTGGGATTACCGGTAAGATCATAGCCTTTTTTGCCAGCCTATTTGTGGCCGCACTTCCCGTTACCGGATTTATGATCTGGTTTGGCCGCCGAAATAAAAAGCAAAAGAACCGGTCTTGAAAAAAGTCCTGGAAAACTAAAACCTAAAAAAGGATCGCATCTACAATTCCACCTACAATAGCTATAAATATGGCTAACCAGAGGGAAGGAAGAAAACCTTCGGTCTTAAAATCATCACTAAACTGGTCAGCGATCTCGATAATAATGGCGTAGGCAATCACGCGGGTTATAAATCCTAATCCCAGGAAGTAAAAAATCCCTAAGGTCGCTACATTTAATAACAGGGTGATCACCCAACTTAACAGGAAGCTGAGTAAACCTATAATAAGTGCTACAATTACAGCAGTTTTGAAACCTGTAAGCTTTACCTTAGGCATAATATTGGCCGCGGCAAGCAATACCAGGGCGTCGATTATTATATGCACTACCCATTGAAGCATCTGTTAGGTATTTAAGGTTAGTATATCTAAAGGTAAAAAAAAATTGGCAAAGATTTAATCTATTCGGTTTTCCAGTGTAGTGGGTTTTTGATTGGTAATAAGTTCCCAAATAGCTTTAAAATTAGCAAGTTGTTCGCGGCGTTTAATTGTTTCAGAAGAAGTGTAAGCTACGGGAGCGGCTTCAAAACCTCTATAGGAAGCATCCAGATTTTTGGCGATATAAAGACTTCGGGGTAAATGAAATTTTTGTGTGATCACAATGGCATCTTCAATTTCAAAAACAGCTTTAGCCCTAAACATACTGTCGTAAGTGTCAAAACCCGAGTGATCTAAAATAATGTCTTGAGAAGGAACCCCTTTTTCCAAAAGGTAATTCTTTATCGCATTAACTTCATCATAATCATCGGTTCTGTGATCTCCGCTTATCAGGAAGTTTTCAATTTTATTCTGCTGGTAAAGTTGATAGGCAGTTTCTACACGATCTTGTAAAATAGGCGATAATTTCCCGTCTGCGTGCACGCTGGCTCCCAGGATTATTCCTGTTTTCGCCTTAGGTAATTCTGTGATTTCAGAATAAATAAGGTTTGAAGTTTCTTTTTGAATATAAGCTTCCAGCCCGAATATGATAAGGATACCTATAATTACAAAAAGTGCAAAAGCAAGAATAAGTTTTCTAAAGAGCTTCATAGACCTCAGCAGTTATAACACGAAGATAAAGAATAATAGTTTACCTATATGTTTAATTTATTGAGGATGCTTTAAGCAATGAATGTGAATGTTTACCTTTGAAATTATTAAAAGAATTTGTGAAAAATGACGAATATTAAAGCTTTACAATGGCGTTATGCCACCAAAAAGTTCAATCCGGAGAAAATACTTTCTTCAGAGAAAATAGACATTCTAAAAGAAGCTTTTAATCTTACCGCAACTTCCTATGGGTTACAACCTTTAAAAATGGTAGTGGTGCGTAACAAAGAACTTCAGGAAAAGTTAAAAAGCGCTTCCTGGAATCAGCAGCAGTTGAATACTGCTTCCCACGTTTTAGTGATTTGTATTGAAAAGAAAGTTGATAAGGATTTTATTGAACAATATTTTAAAAGGGTAAAACACCTGAGGGAAACCCCAGATGAGGTTTTAGAGCCTTTTAAAAAATCTCTGGTAGATAGTTTTGAATCTAAAGCAGAAGAGGAAGTACACGCATGGGCGCTAAACCAGGCTTATTTAAGTTTAGGAACGCTACTTACCGTTTGCGCTACCGAAGAAATAGACGCCTGCCCTATGGAAGGTTTTGAGCCCGATAAATATGATGAACTTCTAAATTTAGAAGCGCATAATTTAAAATCGGTTCTGGCTTTACCGGTAGGTTACCGTGCAGAAGACGATATGTTTTCTGAATTTAAAAAAGTAAGAAGACCTCTTGATGAGGTAATTATTGAAATGAATTAATAATTAACGTAGCGGGTAATTTCAAGTCCGTAGCCAATCATACCCACACGTTTTGTTTGCTGGGTATTAGAAAGCAATTTGATTTTATGAATTTCCAGGTCGTGTAGAATCTGTGCACCAATTCCAAAATCTTTATTATCCATATTAATAGGCGGAGCTTTTACTTCGCCTTTTTTCTGGCGTTCTTTTAGCTCGGCAAGTCTTGGTAATAAATTTAAAGATTGTACCGCAGGATTTATAAAAACAATAGCACCGCGACCTTCTTCGTTAACTGCCCTAAACATATTATCCAGTTTTTTATCGGCATCATTGGTAAGTGTGCCCAGGATATCGTTATTAACCAGGGTAGAATTCATACGAACAAGAATTTCTTCATCGCTTTTCCAGCTTCCTTTGGTTAGCGCAAGATGAACCTGCCCATTTGTAGTCTGGCGGTAAGCTCTTAATCTAAATTTTCCAAAACGGGTTTCAAGATCGTAATCTTCTTTTTTCTCAATTAAAGAATCGTGTTGCATCCTGTAAGCAACCAGGGCTTCAATAGAAACAATTTTAAGATCAAATCGCTGAGCTACTTCCATTAGCTGCGGAAGTCTTGCCATAGTTCCATCCTCATTCATAATCTCTACAATCACTCCTGCTGGCTCAAAACCGGCAAGTCTTGCAAAATCTATAGCGGCTTCGGTATGCCCGGTTCTTCTTAACACACCACCTTCTTTTGCTTTAAGCGGAAAAATATGCCCGGGACGGTTAAGGTCTGTAGGATTGGTTTCGGGATCTATGAGTGACTCTATAGTTTTAGCTCTATCTGAAGCTGAAATCCCAGTGGTAACACCTTTGCCGCGTAAATCTACAGAAATGGTAAACCCGGTTTCCATAGGATCGGTATTGTTGCTCACCATCATTTCCAGTTTCAGGTTCTTGCAACGTTCTTCGGTAATAGGGGCGCAAATGAGTCCGCGGCCGTGAGTGGCCATAAAATTGATCATTTCCGGAGTCACCTTTTCGGCAGCGGCAACAAAATCTCCTTCATTTTCCCTGTCTTCATCGTCTACCACAATAATCACCTTTCCAGCACGAATATCATCTATCGCTTCCTGAATGCTGTGAAGTTTAAGGGTGTTTTGGGTAGTTGTTTCCTGAGCCATGTTGTGTGTTATTTTGGGCTGCAAAGATATTTAATCTATTTTTCTTTTCGGCTTAATAATACCAGCTTTTTTGAGCGCTTTTCTTATTGGTTCGGTAATATTGTCGAAAGCAAAAAGTCCCTGATCTGTAGTAGCCCGGTATGTGAGGTAGATTCCCAGCGGGAGCATAATGAGCGTTGAAAGCCAGGTAGCCATAAACGGACTAATACTACCATCTTCGGCACTGTTTTTAGCAAATATTCCTATAAAGTGATAGGTTAGAAAAAGTAGAATTGCAACCACCATTGGTAATCCCATTCCTCCTTTTCTAATAATTGCGCCTAATGGTGCGCCTACAAAAAAGAGCACTATACAGGCTGCAGCTAAAACATATTTTTCGTGTAATGCTATCTCAAATTTATTGAGTTGTTTGGTTGAATTCTTTAATTCAGATTTTTTAATATTAAGATGAGAAAGTGCCCCGTTTACTGAGCCGAGCGATAAGTTAACAATTTGCACCGCCTGGTAAGTATCGTATTCTTCCAGGATGGTATTTTCTATTTCCTTAATAGAATCTGAAGGATTTAAATTCACCGCAATATTATCAAAATCTGTACGCTGATACATATTTTCGGTTAAAGCTCTTTTCTTTTCATTGTATGAAGTAGCAAAGGAATCTATACTCTGGCGGAGTTCAGAAATATTCAGCATTCCCTGGGTATTGCTATAACTTTCATCTTCCAGGTCTACATTATTAAAATCAGATAGATCCAGGTTTATCGTATATTCTTCAAAATAGCTTTTTGCAAAAGGTTTATCCCTTCTTTTGGAATAATCTGAAGGTTGAATTTCATCGTAATAATTACCGTCTTTCAGGATAAGGGAAAGCACATCAGAATCTGTACTTCCTACCAATTCTCCTTCTTTGGCTTTCATTACGGTAAAATTCCCGCTGCGATTTGTTTTTTTATGAATAATCACATCGGTAAGATACTGACCGTTATCGCCACTTTTATCTTCAACTTTAATATTTATAGTTCCAAGATCGTTAAAAACGCCTTCGGTAATGGCCATTGCCGGTTTTAACTTGGCAATATTTTTCCGAAGATTTATGGATTTATATTCTGCGGCAGGAATTACATTATTTGCAAAAAAGAAGGCGGTAACACTAACCAATAGAATAAAAACGGTTAAGCTACGCATTGCCCGTTGCAGGGAAATCCCCGAAGATTTCATAGCTGCGAACTCATAATTTTCGGCAAAATTACCAAAAGTCATGATGGAGGTAAGCAGGATGGTAAGCGGTAGAACCAGTGGCACCAGTTTAGGAGAAAAATAGAGAAGGAATTTTAGAATAATTTCTGTATCCAAATCTTTTCCCGCCAGTTCACCTATGTACAACCAAATGGTTTGGAGTACAAAGATGAACATAAGAATTATAAAAACTGAAAAAAATGTTTTTAAGTAACTGGTGAGTATGTACCGGTCTAGTATTTTCAACTTAGTCTAATCTATTGATGTAAAAATCTTCGTAACGAGCTTCTTCAAAAGTAAAAAGGTTTTTAGCCAGCTCCTGGTCGGTTTTAAAGCTTTTTACGGTAATAGTAATTTTTGTATCGTTATCCTGGGTTTGGATAAGGTTGTAAATATGCTTGGTTTGGCTATCAATTCCCAATAAAATATTCTTAACCTCGGCATTGCTGTCTTTAGGAGTTAATTTTACGTATTGAATATTACGACCATTTACATTTTTAGCAACGTCCATTTCGTAGTTATAACCTTCTTCATAAAAGCTAAACATTTTTGAAGGAGTAATATTATTTTCTTCCTCTTCAACATAGGTAGAGATATTAATCTCCTCATCTTCCGGAATTATAGTGTAGACTTTCTTCCCATCAAACATTTGGGTAGTTCCCATAAGATTTAATAAATACTTTTCTCCTTTAATGCTAACATCGCCACGAGTTTCCTGGTTTACGTTGGCAGCATTATTTTGAAGGCTATATTTAAAATCGATCACCATATTGTCGTAGGTTTTAACCTTAGAAGAAACTTCGTTAAGAAGGCTTTCAGCTTTTTTAGAATTTTGTGCTTGCAAGCTTATGGTGAAAATAGCGAGCGTAATAAAAATTAAATTTTTCATTTTAGTAATTAGGTGTTTATTCTTCATTTAATAATTGATCTAAGGCTGCAAGATCTGTCACTAAAACCTGCCTGGCTTTACTGCCTTCAAAAGGTCCTACAATTCCCGCCGCTTCTAATTGATCTATGATCCTGCCGGCGCGGTTGTAACCAAGTTTTAGTTTACGTTGCAGCAAAGAAGCCGAGCCTTGTTGAGCGGTAACGATCACTTCAGCTGCTTCCCTAAAGAGTTTATCTCTTTCACTTACATCTATATCAACACCTGTGCCACTATCATCTGCTTCGTAGGCAGGAAGTTGGTGTGCTTCCGGATAAGCTTTTTGAGAACCTATAAACTCTGTTATTTTATCAACTTCGGGAGTGTCTACAAAAGCACATTGTAGCCTTTTCAATTCATTTCCCTGGGTAAAAAGCATATCTCCGCGACCAATTAGCTGATCTGCGCCCTGGCCATCTAAAATGGTTCTGGAATCTATTTTTGAAGTTACCCTAAACGCAATTCTCGCCGGGAAGTTAGCTTTTATAATACCGGTAATTACGTTTACCGAAGGTCTTTGTGTAGCAATAATTAAGTGAATACCAATTGCACGGGCCAACTGCGCTAAACGGGCAATAGGAGTTTCCACCTCTTTCCCTGCAGTCATAATCAAATCGGCAAATTCATCTACCACCAGAACAATATAAGGTAGGAATTTATGGCCCTCTTCCGGATTTAATTTTCTTGCTTTAAACTTAACATTATATTCTTTGATGTTACGAACCATCGCGTTTTTAAGCAGTTCGTAGCGATCATCCATTTCAATACACAAGGAATTTAGTGTATTAATTACCTTGGTATTATCGGTAATAATTGCGTCTCCTGAATCTGGCAGTTTTGCGAGATAATGACGTTCAATTTTATTAAAAAGCGTAAGCTCTACTTTTTTAGGGTCTACCAGTACAAATTTTACTTCAGCAGGATGCTTGCTATAAAGTAATGAGGTTAAAATGGCGTTTAATCCAACCGATTTACCCTGACCTGTAGCACCGGCCATAAGCATATGCGGCATTTTTGCCAGGTCTACCACAAAGGTTTCGTTAGAAATAGTTTTTCCTAAAGCCATTGGTAATTCCATCTCAGCATTCTGGAATTTAGGTGAAGCGATCACCGAACGCATAGAAACAATGGTGGAGTTTTTATTGGGAACTTCTATACCAATAGTTCCTTTACCCGGAATTGGCGCAATAATCCTAATACCCAATGCCGAAAGGGAAAGCGCAATATCGTCTTCCAGGTTTTTAATTTTTGAAATTCTAATCCCTGCTTCAGGCACAATTTCATATAAAGTTACCGTTGGGCCAACCGTAGCTTTAATTTGCGCGATCTCAATCTTGTAATTTTTAAGTGTATCTACAATCCGGTTTTTATGTTCCTCCAGTTCTTCCTGGTCTACCGTAATACCGCCACCATATTCCTGGAGCAATTCCAGGGTAGGGAATTTATAATTACTTAATTCTAAAGTAGGATCAAATTCCCCAAAATCCTTAACGATCTTATTGCTAATCTTATCTTCTTCTACTTCCTCTTCCTCGGTAGTTTCCACTTCCATTTCCACTTCGCCACTATCTTCTTTCTTTGCGGGTTTAGGCGAAGGAGTAGGGGTTTCTTCTTTTGGAGGTGTTTTTTCCAGTTTTATTTCTGCGGAAGTTTTTTCGGCAGGTTTTTCTTGTTTTGGCGCAACTTGTTCTTTCCAGTCAGTTTCTTCTTCGGTAGCTGAAATTTCTTCTTTATTTGATTGAAATTCTTTGTTTAGGCTTTCTTTTTTAGACTTCACAAAACCGCCAATTAGTTCGGGAGTTAGTTTTAATCTTAAGCTTAAATAGGCAATAAACAGGAATAACATTAATAAAATTGTTCCGAAGAAACCTAAATAATCCTGCAGAAAATCGTTCATTTCATAACCTATTCTTCCGCCTAATAATGGGTTCTTAGCAGCAAAAAATCCGAAGAAAATAGCTAGCCATAACATAATTAAAATACCCCAAAACCAGGATTCTCTTAGTTTGGTAGATTTTACGCCAAGAAATAGATGAAATCCGCTGTAGCTTACTAAAATTGAAAAGATAAAAGCGGCAACGCCAAATCCTTTATACATAAAAAAGTCGCTAACTGAAGCGCCAAATTTACTTAGCCAGTTTTTGGTTTCTACTTCGCGATTTGAGAATTCACCAAGCGTGCTTTGGTCTACTTCCCAATTGAATAAAAATGAGATGAATGCGACACTTAAAGCCAGGCCGAATAACATTAAAAAACTACCTAAAACTACCTTTTGTTGCCGGTTAAGTTTGAAGGAAAATTTAGTCGACTTTTTCCCGGTGTTTGTTTTAGTCCTGGTTTTCTTTTTGGCCATAGATGATTTGAAGGATTTTGAGCAAAAATACAAATTAGCCCCTTCTAAAATAAAGAAAATTGACTTCAGTTTAGAGGAGGTTATTTTATAAGCTTAAACGTTCAAATCTAAGCAATTATTTTTTGAGAAGTAGAGCTTCAAATAATTCAGAATTTAAGTGCCTTAGGTTCTGAAAGCTAGACTATAATTTATTTTAAAAAATGTAGGGAAAGTAAATAAATGCTCCAATAATTACCGCGATTATAGCTGCTATAAAAACCGCTCCGGCAGCAATATCTTTAATATGGCCAATCTTACTATGAAAATCTGGATGTACAAAATCTGCCATAGCTTCCAAACCGGAATTCAAACCTTCAGCAGTCATCACCAGGCCTATAGCTACAAACTGAAACATCCATTCGGTTTTAGTAATTTCAAAGAAATAGCCGGCAATAGACATGATTATTGCCAATGCGAACTGCACCTGTATGCTTTGCTCGTGTTTTAGTAATAACCAGGCTCCTTTAATGGCATAGCCGCCTCCTCTTATTCTTTTTCCGAGAAAACTATCTCGCATTATAACAAGGTTTTTAGCGCAGAAAGATAGTCTGGTTCTTCACCTATTTCGGGAACTTGTTGGCTGTGAATAACGTTGCCGTCTTCATCTAATACAATTACAACGCGGGAAAGTAAAGCCTCAAAAGGGCCATCCATAATTTCCAGGCCATAATCTTTTCCGAAGTTTCTATCTCTAAAGTCTGACAGGTTTATGACATTATCTAAACCTTCATCGTTTACAAAACGTTTTTGAGCAAAAGGTAGATCTCGTGAAATGCAAAGAACAACGGTATTATCAAGACCGGTAGCTTTTTCATTAAATTTTCTAACGGAAGTAGCACAAACCCCGGTGTCTATACTTGGGAAGATATTTAAAATAACGCGCTTTCCTTTAAAATCGTTTAAAGTTGCGGTACTAAGATCTGATTTAATAAGTTCAAAATGGGGAGCTCTTTCGCCTTTCTCGGGTAGGCTACCATAGGTGTTTATTTTTTCACCTTTTAATGTTATTTGCGACATGGATATTACTATTAGATTGGTTTGATAAATTTAGAACATCTGTTTTAGGGATTTACTAAAATTATCATAAAAACAAAGGGCTGCCTAAATATAAGACAGCCCTTTATAAATTATAATAAAAACGCGATTTCCTAACGGTCTATAGAACCAACTACTTTTTGCATAAAGTTGTTACAGGCATCTTTTTCTGGCGTTCCACCATCAATAGAATGCTTAACTTCTACAGCTCCGCATAAATTCGAGATCAATTCACCTATCACATCCATTTCCTCGTCTTTTACCGAACGGTGTTCAGTATAGCTTTCAAGTACTTCTATGGTGTGTTCCAGTTTTTGAGCTTCGTTCTCGCGTGCTAAATGTTTAATTACTGGTAACTTCATTTACTAGGTCTTTTAGAGGTTCAAATTTGTTAGTTTGTACCTGATTAACGAAACTTCCGTTTTTGAAAGTGGCAAAAGTTGGTAGGTTATCTACCTTAGCCAGTTTTCTGGATTCCGGATATTTCTCAGCATCTACCATCAAGAACGTTGCGTTCTCATTTTCTGAAGCTAATTTCTTGAATTTAGGCTTCATCAATCGGCAGTTACCGCACCATCCGGCCATATACTGTACCACAACGGTTTCGTTATCTGAAACTATTTCGTTTAAATTATCTTGTTCTAGTTCTTTTATCATAACAATCTCTTTCCCTTTTTTCTTAGTTTAAGCTTAGGTAAGAAGCAACTCCGTCTCTATCGGCGTTCATTGCGTCTTTACCTTCTTCCCAGTTTGCAGGACAAACCTCACCTTTTTCCTGTACGTGAGTGTAAGCATCTACAAGTCTTAAGAATTCTGCTACGTTTCTACCTAATGGCATATCGTTTACACCTTCGTGAAAGATTTTACCTTCTTCATCAATAAGGTAAGTAGCACGGTAAGTTACGTTGTCTCCTTCTAGAGTAACATCTCCGGTTTCTTCATCATAAGATTCTCCGGTAATATCTAGAATTCCAAGACGAGAGCTTAGGTTTCTGTTAGAATCTGCAAGGATTGGATATTTAACGCCTTCAATTCCTCCGTTATCTTTTGGAGTATTTAACCAGGCAAAATGTACTTCTGGAGTATCACAAGAAGCTCCAACTACCATTACATTTCTTTTTTCAAATTCTTCAGCTGCTTTTTGGAAAGCGTGTAATTCTGTAGGGCAAACAAAGGTGAAATCTTTTGGGTACCAGAATAACAATACTTTTTTCTTGTTTTTCTGAGCTTCTTCTAAAATATTTAGTTGAAAGGTATCACCCATTTCATCCATTGCGTTTACGCTTAAGTTTGGAAACTTTTTTCCTACTAATGACATATAAATTCTATTTTTATTGGTTTAACTTTTATTGTAATTCGAGTACAAATTTAGGGAAAGTTCTCGCTGAAAAAAGTTATTAAAATTTTAAAATACTATCTAAGAATAAGTTTTGCTTATAGGTATTTCTAAATTGAATAGAAAACCCCTATTTAACAAGTGTAGTGCCTATTATTGCTGAAATTCTAAGCCGTTTGAGTTTTTGCAGATTGACTTAATTCCTTAATTTTTATGCCGAAAGCAGCAAAAAGTAAGGTCATAAACGGACTTAAATAATTAAAGAAAGCATAGCCCGCGTAACTTAGGGTTGGAACACCTAGAACACCACTGTGATATGCACCACAGGTATTCCATGGAATTAGCACCGAAGTTACCGTTCCCGAATCTTCTAAGGCTCTACTCAGGTTTTCTGGAGCAAGACCTTTATCGCGGTAAGCTTTAGCGAACATTTTTCCCGGAACTACAATTGCTAAATATTGATCTGAAGCAGTGGCGTTTAAAGCTAAGCAGCTAAAAACTGTACTGGCGAATAAACCAAAGGTGGTATGGAATAAATTCAGTAAAGCTTTACTAATTCTAGCCAGGGCACCAATTGCTTCCATAATTCCTCCAAAAACCATTGCACAAATAATTAGCCAGATAGTTCCAAGCATTCCCGCCATTCCTCCAGAAGAAAATAGATCATTCAAGTTTTTATTATCGGTTTCTATTGCGGTATCTACTGTAATAGCCTGCATAACTCCACGGTAACCACTAATAAAATTAAGGTCTGAAGTTCCTGCGATTTGCGCTACAATTCCCGGTTGAAAGAATAAGGCAGCGGCTGCGCCCAAAAGTGTTCCGATTAATAAAGCGATTAAAGGCGAAGTTTTTTTAACGATCAATGCAATTACAATTGCCGGAACAAGAAAAAGCCAGGGAGAAATTGTAAATGATTTTTTTATAGAGGCCAGGATAGCAGAAGTGTCTGTAGTTCCTGTAGTATCTAAATTAAAGCCGATGATGACGAAAATAATAAGTGTAATAGTAATTGTAGGAACCGTAGTTAGGGTCATATAGCGAATATGCGTAAACAAATCTGTTCCCGCCATTGCCGGTGCCAGGTTGGTGGTATCACTTAAAGGTGATAATTTATCTCCGAAATATGCCCCGGAAAGAATAGCCCCTGCGGTCATTCCTACCGATATTCCTAAAGCTTCAGCTATTCCTATTAATGCAATACCCACGGTTGCTGAAGTAGTCCAGCTACTTCCGGTGGCAACTGAGATCACGGCGCAAATAATCACACAGGCCGCTAAAAATATTGTAGGATTTAATATTTGTAATCCGTAGTAGATCATAGTAGGGATAATCCCTGAAATAAGCCAGGTTCCTGCTAAAGCTCCTACCATTAAAAGAATAAGAATAGCGCCGGCCGTACTTTGAATATTTCCGGCAACTTCATCTATCATTTTATCATATTCCACATTGTTGAAATAACCAACAATGGCAGCGACAGCGCCACCCAATAATAAAACAAACTGATTGGAACCACTTAATGCATCGTCTCCAAACACAAATACATTAAAAGCAAGCATTGCAATAAGCGCAAAAACGGGAATTAATGCCGGCCAAATACCGAGTTCTTTATTAGTAGGAATTTGTTCAGTTTGAGACGGGTCTTGGTTTTCCATTCAGCTATGAAGTATATGATGAAACCTTTTTTAAAGGTTTTGGTTGAATTTATTTTAATCAATTTTTCACTTTCGCTTGTAATTTTACGATTTTACACGAAAATGAGCAAGTTTTGTATTAAACTATAAATTAATTAAAACCTATAACCAACCCCAAGTTGTACCCCAAAACTGGTAAGTTTTTGATGATTGTCTTCTTCCTCAAAAGGAATTACCGCATATCTTCTAAAATTGGGATTTACATATATACTGAAATTATTAAACGCATATTGAGCGCCAAGGCCAAAGCCTACGCCAATTCCCGCTTGTGGATCTACAGATTCACTCTCTGAACCTTGAAAATCCATCACCGGACCACCATTGACAAAGAAGTAATCTAAAAAAGTATAATTGGCAAAAATAGGAATAGAAGTGGTTTGCAATTCCTGCGAGCTAGAAGTTTCGCCCGGCCTGGGTAGCGCAGAATTAATCACTACATCGCCTTTCCAGTAGTTAAGTCCTGTTTCCAGCGCTAAATTATCGGTTACTTCCAGTAGGTATCGAAACCCGAATTCGTAAGAGTTTTCCACATCAGGACTGCTGGCTCCATCAAGATCTTCACCTCTTAATAATTTGCTATCAGTTATTCCAAAATACAGTCGAACTTCATTTTGGGTTTGTGAAAAAGCGCTAAGGCTAAAAAATGCAAGAAATAGGGGGAGTAGTAGTTTTTTCAAAGTTTTATTTTTTGTGAATATACAAAAAAGAAGAAGTTCGAAAATACAGTCGATATTAGAAGACTGCATTTCCGAACTTCTTTTAACTTCCAAATAGTGTAATTACTTGAAAACTCCTACTTCCTGCATACAGGATTTCATCATTTTATAAGTGCGTTCTATATCGTTATCCAAACCAATAGAAAAACGAATTAAACCGTTGCTTAAGCCCATTTTTTCCTGTTCTTCTATGGGAATTTCCGAAGAAGTAGAACTGCCGGGGGCACTAAAAAGTGTTTTGTAAAAACCTAAGCTTACCGCAAGGTAACCCAGGTTTTTCTCCTGCATAAGTTCCATCAATTCATTGGCTTTTTCCAGGCTGCCAACATCTATGGTCAATAAACCTCCAAACCCATAATCTTCATTCATCATTCTTTTAAAGGTCTCGTGGCCCGGATGATCTTTTAAGCCCGGATAAACCGTTCTTAAGCCATCTTGCTGAAATTTCTCAGCCAGGAACATGGCATTTTTGCTATGTTGTTTAATCCTAATGTGTAGTGTTCTTAAGTTCTTTAAAACCGAAGCCGCTCGCATACTATCCATCGTTGGGCCTAATAGCATATTTGCACCATCATTCACACTGCGAAGTGCGTTGATAAACTCCTGGCTACCGCAGGTTACACCGCCAACCGTATCGCTGCTACCGTTAATGAATTTGGTTAAACTATGAATTACCACATCGGCACCCAATTCTTTCGGACTAATGGAAAGTGGAGAAAATGTATTATCTACTACAAAAGTAAGCTGATGTTTTTTCGCGATCTTAGCCAATGCTTCAATATCTGCGACTTCCAGCAAGGGGTTGCTTACAGATTCGCAGTATAAAACTTTGGTGTCTTTGGTGATCGCTGCTTCAACCTGTTCAAGATTGGTGATATCTACAAAGGAAGTTTGAATATTAAACTTCGGGATAAAATTCTTCATAAAAGCATAGGTCCCTCCGTAAACGGTTCGGCTGGAAACAATATGATCGCCGGCCTGGCATAGTTGGAGCAGGGTAGAAGTGATAGCGCCCATCCCACTTGCCGCAACATTTGCTGTTTCGGTACCTTCCATTGCTGCAAGCGCCTCGCCTAAATATAAATTTGAAGGAGAGGAATGCCTGGAATAAAGGTAGCAACCTTCTGAATTTCCTTCAAAGGTATCGAACATTGTTTTTGCTGAAAGAAAAGTATAGGTAGAGGAATCGGAGATGGAAGGATTTACACCTCCATATTCTCCAAAATATTGAAGATCCTGAATATTATCTGCAGGTTTATATTTCATTTTTATTGAATTTTAGGTTTATATAAAATTAAGCCTATAAAGAATGAAAGTCAATTGAATACATTATATTCAGTAAATAAAACTATATAAATCATATTTTGTAGAATTATAATCTATATTTAGTCGTTAATAAATTCAGCTTAGAAAAATTTTCAGTATGAAATTAGACCAAAAAGATCTTCAGATCTTAAAGCACTTGCAACAGGATAGTAAAATGACCAATAAGGAAATTTCTAACAAGCTGCGGCTTTCGGTAACTGCAGTTTTTGAACGTATTAAACGCCTGGAGAGAGAAGGGGTTATTGCAAATTACGTGGCTCTTATTTCTCCCGAAAAGGTTGAAAAGAATTTTATGGTTTTTTGCCAAATAAAACTTATTCAGCATTCCAGGTCTTATCTAACCAAGTTTGAAGCCGAGGTCGCAAAGCTTTCCGAAGTTCTGGAATGTTACCACGTAAGTGGCGAGTATGATTATATTTTAAAAGTTCTGGTAAAAGATATGGAAGCCTACCGGGAATTTATGGTAACTAAACTCACCAATCTTGACCATATTGGAAGTACCCAGAGTACTTTTATCATTTCACCGGTAAAAAGTACAACTGCTGTGCCGCTTTAATTCTTATAACGAAATAAACAACCATTCCATTAATAAATTAAATTTATCTTTAAGTGAATAGGTGTTTATTAGCATTTTTTTAAATTAAATTTTATTCTTTTATGAAAACTTTAATTAGTTAAAATATATAGGTTTAGAATTCTCTTCAATCCCAGTCTGAAAACTCTTTAAATTATTGAATATTAATGGAGTAAAATATATTCTAGCTCATCTTCTAAAGTAAAAATTATAAAGATTTTCTCTTCTTAAATTAACGGTTAACCGCCTTTCTTATTGATTTTCAGCTTAAAAGGCGCTTAGGATAAGAAAAAAAAATGGTATATTAACAAGCAGTGAAAAAGAGGTTGGCCCCTATACCTATCTCTCTTAGTGCACGCTAGTATTTTTAGATTAACCATTCAACTGAACAACCGAATATTTATGACTGAAGAGCAAACAAAATCTCAGCAGCTCCACGATAGGAGAAAAAACATTGTAGCCAACGGAGTTGGTGTTTTCAATACTGCCACCGTAAGCAGGGCCAAAGGAGCAATAATTACAGATGTAGACGGAAAAGAACATATAGATTTTGCCGGTGGGATAGGCGTTGTGAATGCAGGTCATTGTCCGCCACCTGTGGTTAAAGCTATACAGGAGCAGGCTGAAAAGTATCTGCATACCAGTTTTAATGTAGTGACCTACGAGCCTTATATAAAACTCTGTGAAGAGCTTGCAGAAATACTTCCGCACGGCGATCATACCAAAGCGATGCTTATTAGTACCGGAGCCGAGGCCGTAGAGAACGCTATTAAAATTGCACGCCAGGCCACAAAAAGACCCGCCGTAATTTGTTTTACCGAAGCTTATCACGGGCGTACGCTAATGGGAATGAGTCTTACCAGTAAGGTGAATTACAAATTCTTTTCAGGGCCTTTTGCTCCTGAAGTTTACCGGATTCCTTTTCCTAATTTTTACAAATACCACGGAACGCAGAATATGGAGGAGTTTGTGGAAACAGAACTCAATCGACTTAAAGACAGCGCGCACAGTATGGTTGATATTAATAGCGTTGCTGCAATAATCGTAGAGCCAATTCAGGGTGAAGGAGGTTTTAATCCAATTCCTCAAAAATACCTGGAAGGCCTTCGCTCTTTTTGTGACGACCATGGTGCTATGCTAATTTTTGATGAGATTCAAAGCGGTTTCTGCCGCACGGGTCATTGGGCAAGTTGGCAACATTATGGGGTACAACCCGACATTAGCACCTATGCAAAATCTATGGGCTCCGGGCTTCCTATTGCCGCTGTACTTGGTAGAGCCGAAATTATGGATGCTGCTTTACCGGGAACTATTGGCGGCACCTACATTGGTAGCCCTGTTTGTTGTGCTGCAGCTTTAGCTACTATACAATATATGAAAGATGAAAAGCTTAACGAGCGGGCGGTTTATATAGGTAAGATTATTACAGAGAGACTGGAGAAATTCAGAAAAGAATGTCCTGAAATTGGAGATGTAAGAGGATTGGGTGCGATGATAGGGATTGAATTTATAAAAGATAATGATCCCGGGAAACCGCATACCGATTTATGCGCCAGTATTGTAAAAGGCTGCGCCGAAGAGGGTCTGATTCTTATAAGTGCCGGAACCTTTAAAAATGTTTTAAGGATATTATGTCCCCTGGTTATTACCGAAGAGCAATTAAACAGGGCGCTGGATATTCTGGAAAACCAAATTCGAAAACATACTTAAGTTTTAAAATACCACTTGAAGTTCTTTTAAAAGGAATATTCAGGAGGAAAAAGTGCGTAAAATTTTACGCGTTAAAAAATATCATCTGATCAGTTTTTTGAAAACTTGGAAGAGATAGATCAGAGAAATCCGGTGGAAATATTTTCTACGGAAAACAAGAAATAAAAATATATGAATCCATTTGCAATAGCAGGAATACAAATGAAGGTTTCCGCAGTCGCTTCTAATGTAGAAATGATGAAGCTGAAACTTGATATTACCATGAGTCTTTACCCCTGGGTAGATATGGTAGTGTTTAGCGAGTTATGTGGCTACGGCCCATTAACCCACAATGCCCAGGAGATTCCGGGAGAATTTGAAAGGGAAATGCAGGCAATGGCCAAAAAGCACGGAATTTGGTTATTGCCAGGTTCCATTTTTGAAAAAAGCGAAGGTAAAATCTATAATACCGCCACCGTGATTAATCCTGAAGGAGAGGTTGTGACGCGGTATAGAAAAGTTTTTCCTTTTTATCCTTATGAAGTAGGGGTAACTCCGGGTTCGGGATTCTGTGTATTTGATGTTCCGGGAGTAGCGAAATTCGGTTTATCTATTTGTTATGATATGTGGTTCCCAGAAACTGTTCGAACCCTCGCCGTGATGGGAGCAGAAGTGATTTTGCACCCAACCATGACGGGTACTATAGACAGAGACATAGAATTATCTATTGTAAGAGCGATGGCGGCTGTAAATCAGTGTTATTTCTTTGATGTAAACGGATTGGAATCCGGCGGAAATGGCAGATCACTAGTTTGTGGTCCCGATGGCCGCGTGATTTACCAGGCAGAAGGCAATGAAGAGATCTTTCCGCTAGAACTTAATATCAGTCGGGTGCGACGAAGCCGTGAACTTGGGGTATTGCGTTTAGGGCAACCTTTAAAAAGTTTTAGAGATCATTTAGGTGATTTTCATATTTACGAAAAAGGGGCTGAGCTACCATATCTTAATTCTTTAGGACCACTTATTAAACCTACAAAATTAGATAGCCTGGCAAAATTAAAAATGAAAGAACACGAATACGAACCACCAGAAAACCCTACAGGATATAAAGGATTTGGAGGATAATTAAAAACAGAATAATGGGAGGAACAACGAGAAGAAAACAAAAAGAGGATACACCTGTAAAAGATTTTATAAGCTGGTTTGAAATTCCCGCAATCAATTTTCAACAGGCGGTAGACTTCTATAATCGCATCTTTAAGATGGATATGGAGACTCAGTTTGACGGGAATTATGCCATGGCATTTTTTCCGGCCGAAAAAGGTATTGGGGGAGCTATTGTTACCGGTCCAAATTCTATTCCCGGTGTAATTGGTCCTTTGCTTTATCTCAATGCCGGTAAAGACCTTAATCGTATTCTTAAAAGAGTTGAACCAGCAGGAGGCAGGGTTGTAATGACCAAAACCTTAATCAATCCGGAGTCTGGTCATTTTGCCATTTTTATTGATTCTGAAGGAAACAAACTAGCCCTACATTCAAAAGATTAATTATGCCAGAGAATAAAATAGACAGTTCACATTATTATAATATCGCCCAATTTAGGGTAGAATCCTGGAACGACTTAAAAAATGAGTCGACCAAACTTTATTCATCCCCTCGCGGTTCAGAAGACGAAAAATTATATAAAAAGAATCTTCGGCAATTATTAAAAGATATTGAAGGAGTAGAATGCTATTTTGCTTTTCCGGGTTTGTCTTGTTTAGAGACCCTTCGGGAAATGTTAGACAGGCACGAGCATACCGCGCTTTCTAATAAAATTGCTGAGATTACCAAGAACCTGGTAAGTGACAGGTATAGAAGTAATCCAGACTTTCTTGAAGATGATGATCCAACCGTTGAAATAAGCGATAGAGGGGACCGCGCTGAAGTTTCCAGGAAAACTTATTTTGAAGTGATGTTCGTGGAAGATGTTTCTCATGCAGAAGATAGTAAGCTAAGGCACGATCTAAAGGAACTTAGGCTTTCTAACGAGCAGTTTGCTTATGGGATTGTGGTACAACGTTCTTTTGAAGATGCTTTAATAGCGCTTCAGTTTAATTACAATATACAGGCGGTAGTAATTCGATATGCACCTCCGTATCATTCCAAAAAGATCACGCCGGTGATCAAACCTTTTATTCAGAATATTCTAAAATTAGATTTCTCTTCCAGGACTCCAAAGGAATTAGGACCAATTTTGGGTATGATAATTAAGAAATTCAGGCCGGAACTTGATACCTATTACGTAACTGATACTGCTTTAGGGAATTTAAAAGACAGTACTTTAAAAACTTTCAGAAGAATATTTTATCGGGCTGAAGATTTGCAAGAACTTCACCTAACTATTATAAGAGGAATAAGTGAGCGTTTTGAAACTCCTTTTTTCTCGGCTTTAAAAGATTACAGTAAGAAACCTACCGGGATTTTTCACGCAATGCCAATTTCCCGGGGTAACTCGGTTTTTAAATCCAGGTGGATCAATGATTTCGGGAATTTTTACGGTCGAAATATGTTTTTGGCGGAAACATCTTCAACCACCGGCGGATTGGACTCCTTATTACAACCAACCGGTTCGCTAAAAAAAGCGCAGCAAAAAGCCAGTGAAGCTTATGGTTCCAGGAATACCTATTTTGTAACCAATGGTACTTCTACGGCTAATAAAATTGTAGTGCAAGCCCTGGTAAAACCAGGTGATGTGATCTTAATTGATAGAGATTGTCATAAATCTCATCACTACGGACTTGTACTGGCAGGAGCTTACCCGGTTTACCTGGATTCCTATCCTATAGAAGAATATTCTATGTATGGAGCAGTTCCGCTTGAGCAGATCAAAGAAAAATTATTACAATTAAAAAAAGCAGGAAGATTAAACCTGGTCAAAATGCTTTTACTCACCAACTGTACTTTTGACGGCCTGGTTTATAACGTTGAAAGGGTAATGCAGGAAGTACTGGCTATTAAACCAGATATGATTTTCTTGTGGGATGAAGCCTGGTTTGCTTTTGCAGGTTTCACTTATAATTATAAGCAAAGAACAGGAATGTTTGTTGCTCAGAAATTATGTGATAAATACCAAAGCAATAGTTACCGAGAAGAATACAAGGCTCATATTAAAGGTCTGAAAAAGAATGAAATTCCAACTCTTCCAGATCCTGATAAGGTGAGAATTAGGGTGTATTCTACCCAAAGTACGCATAAAACCCTTAGTAGTTTCAGGCAGGGTTCTATGATTCATATTTGGGATCAGGATTTTCGTAAAAAAAGCGAGAATACCTTTATGGAGGCTTATATGACGCATACTTCCACTTCTCCTAATTACCAAATGCTGGCTTCGCTGGATGTTGGTAGAAGACAGGTGCAATTTGAAGGTTATGAGCTGGTAGAAAAAAGTATAGAATTGGCGATGGTATTAAGAGCCAAGATCAACGATCATCCCAAGCTGAAGAAATATTTTGATGTATTAACCATCAGCAATTTTATTCCGGAACAATATCGAAAATCAGGTATTAAAGAATATTATAATTCCGATGATGGCTGGAACAGGATGGAAGCTGCCTGGGAGCAGGATGAATTTGTATTAGATCCCACCAAAATTACTTTACACATTGGTAGAACAGGGGTAGATGGAGATACTTTTAAAAACAAATATTTGATGGATAAGTTTAATATTCAAATTAATAAAACCTCCAGGAACACGGTTTTATTTATGACGAATATAGGAACCACCAGGGGAAGTGTAACTTATTTGACCAATGCCTTGTTAAAGATAGCAGATGAGTTAGATGAGGAATTTAAAACCCTGAGTGAGAAAGAGGGCAGGAACCGTAAAGACCGCATTAAATCTTTAACCGAAGATTTTCCGCCTTTACCCGATTTTAGTTATTTCCACCATTCTTTTCAGGCAGTTCCGGGTGTACCGGGAGGAAATATTAGAGAAGCTTTTTTTCTCGCTTACAACGAAGAGAATTA
This sequence comes from uncultured Flavobacteriaceae bacterium, assembly GCA_963727565.1. Lineage (GTDB taxonomy): Bacteria > Bacteroidota > Bacteroidia > Flavobacteriales > Flavobacteriaceae > Salegentibacter. Next base: position 215,439 of record CAVSGU010000004.1, on the reverse strand, counting down.
TGAATATATGCCACTAACAGATTGTTTACCGGCTATGGAAGAAAATAGAATCCTTGTGGCCTCCTCTTTTATAATTCCTTATCCACCAGGATTTCCTGTGCTAGTACCAGGGCAGGTGGTGAGCAAGGAAATTATAAGATTTCTTACTGCTTTAGACGTTTCTGAAATTCACGGTTACCGGGCAGATCTCGGACTGAGAGTTTTCAAGGATAATGTGCTAAACCGGCAGAAAACAGTGAGTTCTATGGGCTCTATGGGAAATAATTCTAAGAAAAAAATTACTAACCTAAAAAACTAAAATTATGGAATCTAAGAAACCAAAGGCATCCAATAAAAAGGGAGCTGCAAATAAAAAGAAATCGGCAATTAAAACAGGAACTGACAGAACTAAAATTCCAATTACAGGAAAAGCTCATAAAGCTAAAGAACAGGCTGGTTCCGCAGAAAAGTCAAAGAAGGCAACCTCAAAATCGCCTGTAAAGAAAAGTCCGGCCAAACGGAAAACCTCGGTAGCTTCCAAAAAACCAGCCGCCCAAAAGAAACCTCAAAGTACTTCAGTATCTGAATTAAGTGGAGTTTCCGATATCCGAAGGTCTTTTCATAAAAATGAAGAACCCCTTTACTTTATAAGTGCGACCAATTTTAATCTTCTAGGAGCCGATGAATGGATAAAAGGTTTTAAGTTCATTACCTACATCGAATGTTTTGATGGTTTACATCCAAATGTATTTTCTCCAAAAAATGAGATCCCACACGATGATTTTGAAGGTATTGAAGATATTAATAATTACCTATTACAACATCCTGAAGTTCAGGATTATCTTAAAACAAGATCTGTAGACGGGAGAGCCGGGAAAGCAATGTTTTTGATGTTCAATGAGAAAACTGAAGAGCTTGCAGAGAAACTCGGTCTGGAAATTATGTTTCCCACCGCTGAAATGCGAACTTTTTTGGATAATAAAGTAAACACCAATCGTATTGCAGAAAAAGCAGGAGTAGCCTGCGTGCCTTACGTATTGACCAAGATAGATAGCTACGAGCATTTAAGAGAAGTTTCCAAGCATCTTGGAAACGAATTGGTTATACAGACTCCATTTGGGGATTCTGGCCATACTACCTTCTTTATCTCTAACGAAGAGCAATATGAGAAACATGCAGAAGAGATCGAGAAAGAAGAGGAAGTTAAGGTGATGAAACGTATTCGTTGTAGAGGTTCTGCTATAGAAGCTTGTGTTACACGCCACGGAACAATTGTAGCGCCGCTTATGACAGAATTGGTAGGTTTTAAAGAACTTACGCCTTATGAAGGTGGATGGTGTGGTAACGAAATTTACCCTAATGCATTTACTCCAGAGCTAAGAGAAAAGGCAATTGAGTACACGCAGCTATTCGGAAACCAGTTACGGGAAGAAGGTTACAAAGGTTATTTTGAATTAGACTTTTTAATAGATCAGGATAATGGAGAGATCTATTTAGGAGAATTGAATCCAAGAGTTACGGGCGCAAGTTCTATAACTAACCACGCCGTTTTTGCACTGGCAGATGCACCTTTATTTGTTTTCCATATTTTGGAATGGATGGGAATAGATTATGAACTTGATATTGATGCTATAAATGATCGCTGGGCACGCCAGGAAAATATAGATGGCTGGAGCCAAATAATTGTGAAGCATACTGAAGATACCATAGAATACGTTACAAAAGCACCTAGTTCGGGAATCTATAGAATGTATGATACCGGCCATATACAATTTGATAGAATGGATACTCACCGTAGAGCGGTAGAAAATGAAAATGAGGCCTTTTTCTTAAGAATTAGTAGAAAAGGAGATTACTTATATGAAGGAGCTGATATGGGAATATTGGTAAGTCGTGGCCGTATGATGACCGATGATTTTCAGCTAAACAATAGAGCGAAGCATTGGATTAAGGCTATTAGGGGCCAATACAGTTCTGAAATGGTAGAGGATAAAAAGAAACCAAAACTATCAGGAACTTTAACTAAATAATATGCTGGATTTTAGAAAGTTCAAAGCAAATTAAAACTATTTTGCGAAACCTTTCTAAGAGAGGCGATTATTTAAAATTTAAATTTATGCAATTACATTTCAATGCTATTTCCGAACCCGGCAAACCGGGAACTAAATGGCAGAGATTATATAAAACCCACTGGCCGGCTTATAAAAACTGGCTTAATTCTAAAGGAACGGCTAATTATCCAGACCTAAAGACTTCGCAGGCAGCACTTAAAAAATATATGCCTGAGATGTGGCCTACTTATCAGCGTTTATGCAAATTAGCAAAAGGAGATAAGGTAGCGGCACGTTTTTTAACGGGTTTCCAACCGCCGGCTTATATAAGTGGCTGTTCACAGGCGGTTACCACCGGGAAGGATATTCAGCTGGTTAGAAATTACGATTTTCATCCAGATCTTATGGAGGGCACACAATTGCTCACCTGCTGGAATAAAAAGAAAGTGATCGCCACCAGCGATTGCCTTATTGGAGCTGTAGATGGTATGAACGATGATGGCCTGGCTGTTTCCCTAACTTTTGGAGGAAGAAAAGAGGTTGGAGTAGGCTTCGGTATTCCTTTTATTCTGCGTTATGTGTTGGAATTTTGCAGTACTGTTGATGAAGCTGTTGCGGCTTTAACTAGAATTCCCTCGCATATGTCTTATAACGTTACCGTTGTAGATAAAACAGGAAAATTCAAAACCGTACAACTGGCACCAGATAAAACTCCTGTAGTTACTGATGCCTCTTTTACTACCAATCACCAGGGAATTGTAGACTGGCCGGAAAATGCTGCTTTTAATAAAACCCTGGAAAGATCTTCTTTTCTGAAAAAGATGCTTTCAGTTAAAAATGTGAATTCAAATCAGGTAGCTGATGCCTTTCTAAAGGCACCACTTTACAATACCAAGTTTAAGGAAGGTTTTGGAACTCTATTTACCTCTGTATATCGCCCATTAGAAGATAAAGTTATACTTCGCTGGCCGGGAACTTCGGTAGAACAGACTTTCGATAATTTCCAGGAAGTGTATAGACTTATAAATTATAAGCAGGCTAAAGTTGCACCAGAATTGTGGAAACAAGAAGTTGTGGAAACCATTAAAACGGTAGAAGATCCTTTCGAAGAGCAAACTGTGCAAAATGTAGAATGGCAGGAGACTGTAACTGAAATTATGGTAAATGCGATGGCCCAGGCTCATCCATCAACAAACGAGCGTGAACTTGAGAAATTAAGAGGAAAAATAATTGATAATGGAGAAGTTTCCTGGCAGGCCGTAGCGGGCTTTTGGAGTAAAATGGGTTCGGGATATGCTGATAGCTGGAGAAATTAATTTTTCTCTTAGACTGTGAAAATAATTTTCTGAAAAATTATCCAATCATCATCCTGAACTTGTTTCAGAGCCTGCTCCGAAATTTATTCGGAGATCTAACTTGTTGGAGTTCCTCAGGCCTTTTTGCCAATTTTCAACAACTATTTTAAAATAAAACACAATGGAATTTTATAGCGTAAACCCATATAATGGGAAGCAAGTTGGAAAGTATACGGCACAAAGCAGTGAGGAAACCAAAAAGGTTTTGGATCAATCTGGAGAAGTTTTTAAAGACTGGAGTAAACAACCGCTTTCTTATAGAACCGAACTTTTACAAAAAGCTGCCAGGTATTAAGAGATAATCTGGAAGAATATGCTAAAATGATCACTCAGGAAATGGGAAAACCAATTTCTGAATCTCGGGCTGAGGTTAACAAATGCGCCTGGGTTTGTGATTATTATGCTGAAAATGCTTCAGATTTCCTTCAGCAGGAAGAAATAAAAACAGATGCCACTCATAGTTATGTAAGGCACGACCCGATAGGAAGTGTTTTTGCTATTATGCCCTGGAATTTCCCATTCTGGCAGGTTTTTAGGTTTGCGGCGCCTACACTTACCGCCGGCAATACCGGTATTTTAAAACACGCTCCAAATGTTTTTGGCTGTGCTTTAATGATCGAAGATGTTTTTAAAAAAGCAGGATATCCGCCCGGAGTTTTTCAGAATTTAATTGTGCATCACGATCAAACTGAAATGATCATTGCTCACGATGCCGTGCAGGCGGTTACCTTAACCGGAAGTGAAGCTGCGGGAGCTGCAGTAGCACAACTAGCTGGGAAATATATTAAAAAGAGTTTGCTGGAATTGGGAGGCAATAATTCTTTTATTGTCTGGGAAGATGCAGATATTGACCAGGCTGTAAAAACTGCTCTAACCGCCAGGATGCTAAACTGCGGACAAAGTTGTATCGCAGCGAAGCGTTTTATTCTCGCTGGAAGGAATTTATGATGAATTTGTTTCGAAATTCAAAACTGCAGTAAGCGAATTAAAAGCTGGCGATACTATGGATGATACTACCCAGGTTGGTCCGCTTGCCAGAAAAGATCTGGCAGATCAACTTCAAAGCCAGGTTAAAAGATCTATTGAAAAAGGAGCCGAATTACTACTTGGAGGGGAGCAGAACGAATGTTTTCACCAGCCAACTATTCTTAGGAAATGTAAAACCGGGAATGCCCGCTTTTGATGAAGAGACCTTTGGCCCGCTGGCAGCAATGATCAAAGCAAAAAATATTGAAGAGGCTTTTGAACTTTCAGAGAAATCAAAATTTGGACTTGGAACTACGGTTTTCACAAAAGATATTGAAAAAGCTATGCAGATGGCTGATAAGGTTAGTGACGGCGCTTATTTCGTTAATGAACTGGTAAAATCAGATCCCAGGCTTCCGTTTGGTGGAACTAAACGATCTGGCTATGGACGCGAGCTAGCAAAAGATGGAATGATGGAGTTTGTTAATAAGAAAACAGTTTATGTTAAAGCCTAAGGCATAATTTTTTCCGCATTGGTCATTGCCACGAATAGTTGTACTTTTGTGTTTACTTTGTTCAAAAATCAACACAAAAAATAAAATTATGAGTAAATATGATGTTGCAGTTATAGGTTCTGGCCCTGGAGGATATGTGGCCGCTATACGCTGCGCGCAACTGGGAATGAAAACTGCTATCATAGAAAAATATTCAACTTTAGGAGGAACCTGCCTTAATGTTGGTTGTATTCCAAGTAAAGCTTTACTTGATTCTTCTCACCATTACCACGATGCCGTAAAACATTTTGAAGAACACGGGATAGATATTCCGGGTGAGGTAAAAGTAAACCTTGAGAAAATGATGGAACGCAAATCTTCAGTAGTAAGTCAAACTTGCGATGGAGTAAAGTTCCTGATGGATAAAAATAAAATTGATGTTTTTGAAGGTGTAGGATCTTTTAAAGATAAAACCCACATCAATATTGAGAAAAACGATGGTGAAACCGAAACCATTGAAGCTGCAAAAACAATTATCGCTACTGGTTCAAAACCGGCCAATCTTCCGTTTATCGAGCTGGATAAAGAACGAATAATTACTTCTACTGAAGCTTTAAAATTAAAGGAAATTCCTAAACACATGGTCGTAATTGGCGGTGGTGTAATTGGCCTGGAATTAGGTCAGGTTTACCGTCGTTTGGGAGCTGAGGTTACTGTTGTTGAATTTTTAGACCGAATTATTCCTACCATGGATGCTGCACTTTCAAAAGAACTTCAAAAGGTGCTTAAGAAACAAGGTGTAAAATTCCATACTTCTACCAAAGTGAAATCGGTAGAGCGTAAAGATGATGAGATCATTATAAAAGCTGACGATAAAAAGGATAAAGAAATTGAAATAAAGGCAGATTACTGTCTTGTTTCTGTAGGGCGTAAACCTTTTACCGATGGTTTAAATGCTGATGCTGCGGGAGTAAAAGTTGATGATAAAGGTAGAATTGAGGTGAACGAACATCTACAAACCAATACAGATAACATTTATGCTATTGGTGATGTAGTAAAAGGCGCGATGCTGGCTCATAAAGCCGAAGAAGAAGGAACTTTTGTTGCTGAAACTATCGCCGGACAAAAACCACATATTGATTATAACCTAATTCCGGGTGTTGTTTATACCTGGCCTGAAGTTGCTTCCGTAGGAAAAACCGAAGAACAACTTAAGGAAGATGGCGTTAAATATAAAGAAGGAAAATTCCCAATGCGTGCTCTTGGACGTTCCAGGGCAAGTGGAGATACCGACGGATTTGTAAAAATCCTTGCCGATGAAAAGACCGATGAGGTTTTAGGCGTGCATATGATTGGAGCCCGTACCGCCGATCTTATTGCTGAAGCTGTTACTGCAATGGAATACAGAGCATCTGCTGAAGATATAGCTAGAATGAGCCATGCACATCCAACTTATGCTGAAGCCGTTAAGGAAGCTGCTCTTGCTGCTACAGATAACCGTGCACTTCACGTATAGGCGATTTTAAAATTAACTTATAAAAAAAGTGGCTGTTTGATAGAATTTCAAACAGCCACTTTTTTTATTTATAAGAAATCAATTATTCTAAATCTCCAATTTCTTGAGTTCTTTATAGTTTCTATTCAATCTTCTTAGTAGAATTCCGTAAACCACCCGGTAGAATAACCATATTAAACCAAGGAAAACAGCGAGACCACCAATCATAATTCCGGCAAACATTAACCACTGGAGTGGAGTAAAACTATATTTCTCCATATCATCCACCATAGTGCTTGAAGTGTGATAATCCATCATAAAATAGGTGTAGATCAAAGCTACTAAGGCAGTGGAAATTAAAATATAGCCTATATAATATTTAACGGTTTTCTTTGTGCGTAAAATGTTTTTCATCAATTCAGCCGCATTATCTGTAGCAGATATTTTTCGGTAATTCTTATAAAAGCAATAGATAAAGAAAAAGGTGATGGCATAATTAATTACATAAGTTGCCACGGTAAATTCTTTTAGGTGAATTTGTTCCATCTCTTCCCAATATTCATGATCGGCCATAAAGATATTTAAGACTCCCCAGAATAAGAATTCAATAATACTAATTACAAAAATCCACTTCACTATAGAAGATGAGCGCTTCCACAGCATTTTGTAAATTTGGTCGTAGGAAAGATGCGGAAGGCTGCCTTCTCGTTTTTTCCAGTCTTTTTTTAATAAATCCAATCCATCCATTATTCACTACGGATTTAAAATGTTCTTTAATTTTGTTTTCACCCTATTCATCTTCACTCTTGCATTTACTTCAGTAATACCAAGGGTTTCAGAAATGTCCCTGTAATTTTTATCTTCGAGATATAAAAAAACAAGGGCCTTTTCAATATCATTTAATTCCTGAATTGCAGAATACATCACTTTTAATTGCTGCTCGGTTTCATCGTCATATTCCTCCGCCTTTATCTTAAAATCTACCGTATCAAAATCCTGAGTCGGTATACTTCTCTTTTTCTTTCGGTATAAAGTAATCGCGGTATTAAGGGCAACACGGTACATCCAGGTGCTAAACTTTGCTTCACCTCTAAATTTTGGGTAAGCTTTCCAGAGCTGAATGGTAATTTCCTGAAAAAGATCGTTATGCGAATCCTGATCGTTCGTATAGATCCGGCAAATTTTATGCGCAATATTCTGGTGCTTTTCCAGGTTGGTTACAAACTGATGTTCTAATTCCTTATTCACAATAGTTGGTTAGCACTTATATGTAGCGCAAGTGGTTGCAATGTTACAAAAAAGTATAAAGTATCGTTAATGCGCCCTTATTTTTTCAGGCAAAGCAGGAGAAAACTTAAATTTGGATAAATTCCTTTAAACCTGGAATTGAATATTAAAAAGGATACTGCACATTAAACTTAAGTTTAACGTATTCTAAATCTCGATTATCGAGTAAAACCAAGCTTATGAATATTCCAAGAACAAATTTACCGAGAGTCGTTATTATTGGTGGCGGTTTTGCGGGAATGGCGATAGTGAGAAAGTTGATTGGCGAAGACGTCCAAACCGTGATTTTAGACCGTCATAACTATCATACTTTTCAGCCCCTACTTTACCAGGTATCAACCTCTGGGCTGGAGCCAGACTCTATTGCCTATCCTATGCGTAAAATTACACGTAATAGTAAGAAATGTCTTTTTAGGATGGCCGAGGTAAAATCTATAAATCCCGAAAAAAGCTTGATTGAAACCTCTATTGGAGATTTGATCTATGATTACCTGGTGATTGCCACGGGTTCTAAGACTAATTTCTTCGGAAATAAAAGTATTGAGAAGAACGGCATGTGGATGAAAACCGTGCCGCAGGCATTGAATATTCGTAGTTTGATCCTTGAAAATTTAGAACAGGCGGTAATTACCGATGATCCCGAACTAAGAAAAGCATTGCTAAACTTTGTTTTAGTAGGAGCAGGGCCAACAGGAGTGGAACTTAGTGGCGCCATTGCCGAACTTAAAAACCATATTGTTCCGAATGATTATCCCGATATAAATCCAAATGAGATGAATATTCATCTCCTGGAAGGCCTGGATAGAGTGCTGCCTCCAATGAGTGAAAAATCTTCAAAAAGAGCTCACGAATTTTTGGAAGAGCTAGGAGTGAAAATTCACTTAAATACCATGGTGGAAGAGTATGACGGCCATTTGGTAACTACCAACACCGATCTTGCGCTAAAAACCGAAACTTTTATTTGGGCAGCCGGAGTAACCGGTGCGCCGGTAAAAGGTCTAAATGCCGAAGCAATGGTTGAAAAAGCAAATAGGTATGAGGTAAATGCTTTTAATCAAGTTAACGGTTATGATAATATTTTCGCCATTGGTGATATTGCCTTAATGCAAACCGAAGATTACCCAAAGGGCCACCCAATGGTTGCCCAGCCGGCAATTCAGCAGGGGAAACATTTGGCCAAAAATATTATGAATATCGTAGAAGGTGAAAAACTTGAACCTTTTAAATATAAAGATAAAGGAACTATGGCCACGGTAGGAAGAAACCGGGCAGTGGTAGACCTGGATAAAGGCTCCTTTGGCGGATTTTTCGCCTGGTTTATCTGGATGTTTGTGCATCTTTGGTTCCTTATTGGGTTTAGAAACCGATTGGTTACCTTCTTTAACTGGCTTTATAATTACTGGAATTACGATAAGGCCGCCAGACTAATTATCAGGCCTTTTAAAGGTTATGAAAACCAAATGAAAGTAGATAAAGAAGAGATATAAATAGTAATCAAACTTCGGAGCAAGCTCACGAAGCATTATTATTGGAAAATATAATTTGATTTCGAGACAAGCCTCGCAGCATTTAACCTCGATTATCGAGTAAAAAGAGACTGTCTGAAAAGTTTTAAAACAGTCATCCTGAACTTGTTTCAGGATCTAACATGTTGATAATTAAAGAACATATTAGAAGCTGAAACAAGTTCAGCTTGACGAGAATAAACTTTTTCCGACAGTTTCTTTTCTTTAGCCTTACTCCCCTTTTTAATTTAGTCCGGAAGCTTATTTATTAGACTTTCCAATTATCTCATCTTCTTAATTTCCTTATTATAGTCTGAAGCGAGCGAAGTCTTTTGATTATCGGTTAATGCTTTCCCGGCCATTTGAAAAACTTCCTGTTCTTCTTCATCTAAATGATGAATTACCTTATGTTCAAGCTCCTTGGCTATTTTTAGCCAGTTTGAAGCGTCCATTTCTGTATCTTCCAGTTGCTCTATAAGCTCATCCATCTCGTGGTGTTCTGCAACGCTATGCCTGGCTTTTTCCTGGGTAAGGTCTTTCTTGATCAGTGGGATATAAAAATGCCTTTCTTCGGCATCAGCGTGAATCTTTAATTCGTGTTTTAATTGCTCAAAGATCTTTTTGCGCTCCTGAGTATCGCCGTGGGTTTCTACCAGTTTGGCGACAAGGTTTCGCTGTATTTCATGTTCCTGGCGTAAAGCTTCAAAAATATTCATAATTTAGGTATTGGTTAAGCTTCTAAATTATTGATTTATATGTTAAGGAAAATTTAAACCAGAGTTTTTCGTAAGCAGTTTAAATCGGTTCTAAAGAATTTAACGGTTCAGTTTCGTTTTTCTACAATTCAGAAATATTAATTAGCAATGAAGACTACTTTCACGCATCTTAGCTCTGTAAATAAAAATCGATGAAATTCTTTCTGAAAATATTAAAAATTAGTCTTGCGATCACCATTCTCATTATTGGTTTAGAATTGCTCTTTGGAGGTTTTGAGCTCGAAAAATTCTTGAATTTTGAAACCTGGTTCATATTTTTCGCTTACAGTTTTATTCTTACGCTAATAAATGGAAGTTATTTTTGGTGGTTTGGCGCTAAAATAGGCTGGGAGAAAGCTACTTTAAAAAAGGTACTGGTAGGAGCGTCTGGCGCTGTGGTTTTAACTTTAATAGGGTATTTCTTTTGTCGCCTGTTGCACTACGTGGTTTATGACGGAATCGCGCTGCAGGAGTTTTTAGCGAACGAGAAAATGTACAATTACTTGTTTCCGTTGCTATTTACTACCATTATTTCACTGTTTTTTCATCTTATTTATTTCTATAAAGCTTTACAGGAAAAGAAAGTAAAAGAGCAAAAAATAATAGCGGGCACTGCTTCGGCTAAATTTGATGCGCTTAAAAATCAGTTAGATCCGCATTTTTTATTTAATAGTTTAAATGTGTTAAGTGCGCTAATTGATGAAAATCCCGACCAGGCACAAAAATTTACCAGCGGGCTTTCCAAGGTATATCGTTATGTATTGGAGCAGAAGAATAAAGAACTTGGTAGACCTGGAAGAAGAATTAAAATTTGCAAAAACTTATATGGATTTGCTGAAAATGCGGTTTGAAGATGCTATTATTTTTAATTTCCCCGCCAACATTAAAAAATCCCGATGCCAAGGTGGTTCCACTTTCACTTCAGTTGTTATTAGAAAACACCATAAAACACAATACGGTAAATTCTGAGAATCCTTTAGAAATAACAATCGTGGAAGAAGACCGAAACTTAGTGGTGCAAAATAATATTCAGCCAAAAGAAATATTGAAACGGGGGAGTGGGGTTGGACTTTCCAATATTCAGCAACGCTATCATTTACTTACCGATAGAAAAGTTGAAATCTCTAACACCAACAACACCTTTAGTGTAAAACTACCACTCTTAACTAAAATTGTAAAAATGGAAAAACAAGCACCGGTTTACGCCAAACAAGACGCTTATTTACGAGCCCAAAAGCAGGTAAAGGCAGAGCGCGATTTCTACGGAAATTTAACTTCTTACTTAATTGTAATTCCTGTTTTAGGCTTGTTTAATTATCTCACCTACGGCGGATTCGTTTGGGTTATTTTCCCCGCAATTGGCTGGGGAATAGGAGTGTTTTTTCACGGGCTATCTGTATTCAATTACAACCTTTTACTCGGTAAAAACTGGGAGGAGCGTAAAATAAAGGAACTAATGCAAAAAGATAAAACCAACTAATTATGGAAACTTCAGAAGACAAATATCTACAAGCACGGGAGCGGGTTAAAGAATTACGTGAATTTTATAATCACTTATTCTCCTATATTATAGTGAATATATTCCTGGCCGGGATCAATTACTATTCAAATCAATGGGCGTATCCCTGGTTTTTATGGGTTGTAGGCGGTTGGGGAATTGGTTTAGCCTTTGATGCGCTAAAAGCCTTTAGATTGAATCCTATGTTCGATAAGCGATGGGAAGAACGCAAGATCCAGGAATATATGGAAAAAGAAGAAAAACAGCGCTGGGAATAATGGAAGTTGTAATTGTAGAAGACGAAAAGCCTGCTGCCCGCCGTTTGCAAAGAATGCTGAAAAAACTGGATATAGAAGTAAATACCATGTTGCATTCGGTTAATGAAGGGATTGCCTGGTTTACAGAAAATCCTGAACCAGATCTTGTTTTTCTTGATATTCAATTGAGTGATGGTATTTCTTTTGAAATTTTTGAAAAGGTAAAAATCAATAGCGCCGTTATTTTTACCACGGCTTATGATGAATATGCTCTAAAAGCATTTAAGCTGAATAGTGTTGATTACTTGTTGAAGCCTATAGATGAAGAAGAATTAGCAAATGCAGTGGCAAAATTCAAAGAAAATTACCTCAAAAATTCACCACAAATAGATTTTAACGCTTTTAAAAAAATCCTGGAAACCGGAAACAAACCAGATTATAAAACCCGTTTTACGATTCAGGTGGGCCAGCATTTAAAGATTATCCCTGCTAACGAAATTTGCTGTTTTTATTCTGAAAATAAGGCATCGTATCTAACTACCACTTCAGGGAGAAATTACCCGGTAGATGTTTCGCTTGAAAACTTAGAAAAAGATCTGGACCCCGAGAAATTCTTCAGAATTAATCGAAAATCTATTGTGAACATTGACTGTATAGAAGATATTATTAGCTATACCAATAGTCGCTTAGAGGTTAAAGTGAAAGTTTTTAGTGAATTTCAGCTTATTGTTAGTCGGGAGCGAGTGCGAGACTTTAAAAACTGGATTTCTTAGACTGAAAAGTTAAAATTGGCGCTAATAAAAACCGCGGGCCGAATTTCTACGTAAATATCTATGAAAAGTTGGGTAACTAAAAGCACATTCGTTTTTATTAGCCCCCTGGTTTTCCGAATTTTATTTTTTTGGTTGGTTATGTGAAGGTTTGCTGTAATAATTATGGCAGACCTTCATTTTTTACTCGATAATCGAGATTAAAATATTCCGTGGCCCGTGCGAATCCAGGCGGTCTTTTTTCGAAATCAAAATTATATTTCTAAATAATTTCCCGTGGGCTTGCTCCGAAGTTGTATTCTTTAAAATTTAAATTTCCCAGAGCAGAAACTTATCTGTGTTTACACTATTGTTACGGTGCAGCTACAGTTCCTAAAACGTATAACTGATCCATTGTTGGAGTTTCACTACCGCCTTCAGGCTCTAAGGTAATTCCGAATGCTTCAGACTGGTTCTGGTTTTCAAGACTGAAAACTTTATTATCATCGGCTTCAAAATCAGCCAGCAAACCTATGCTGGTAGGAGTAAGGGGTTGCATGGTAAGTGACCAAACCTGGTAAACTTTCCCTCTAGGAGGTTCAGGAAGATCTTTTGCGTCTATATAAGCGGTATTCTCTTCGGTATTCCAATAAACGGAAGCAAAGGCTTCAGGAGCTACCTGCTGACCTTTTAGCGGGATTCGCTGTACGTTTCTGTTTCTTATAACCGCAAGCAATTCTTCTGCTTTTTCAGCATCCTCACGTGCGTTAGCGATCTGTTCTTCCATTTGAACATTTCTGGCAGTGGCAGCTTGCAAGTCTTCTCTTAGTTCGTTGGTTCGGTTAAAGAAAACGAAAAGACCAATAAGCAATAATAAACTTGCTGCCCAACCGGAATAAGTGATCCAGTTTATGGTTCTAACCGGAGTCGCTACCGGAGCGGTAGTTGTAGTTGGTTTGCTTAATTTCTCTTTTATTGAAGCAATTAAGTGTTCGGCATTATTAGGAGCCGTAGCAGCTGAAAGTGTAAGTAATGCTTTTTCAATTTCTTCTACTTCGGTTTTAACTTCAGGATATTTTTTAAGCACACGGCTTACCTCACGACTTTCCTGTTCAGAAAGCGCTCCATAAACATAAAGTTCAAGAATTCCAGACGATATGTACTTTTGAATATCCATTATTTAATTACCATTGCTCTTAATTTATCGATACAAATTCTATTGCGGGTTTTTACAGTTCCCAGCGGCATGTCTAATTCTTCTGAAGTTTCTTTTTGCGTATAGCCTTTAAAAAAGAGGTAGTCTATTAATTTTTTACAAACCGGCTTTAAGGCATCAATATATTTTTTGAGTCCTATTGAATCTACAGCTTCAGAGAAATTAGTTTTAGACTCTAATATATCTACGAAGTTATCGGTCTTAAGGTTTTGTTGGTCGTTTTTAAAATCTTTTGATCTTATTTTGTCAATAGAAGCATTTCGGGCAATATTCAAAATCCAGGTAAAAAATCGGCCTTTATCAGAATTATAGCTTGGCGCTTTATCCCAAATTTTTAAAAACACATCCTGCAGCACTTCTTCTGCAATTTTTTCGTCCCTAATTATGCTATAAATAATTCCGTAGGTGCTTTCTGAATACAAATGGTAAATACGTTCAAAGGCACGCTCGTTACCATTTTGAAGTTCTAAAATTAAAGCATCTTGTTGCATAAAAAAATGTGGCTTGCGGAGTAAAAGTATGTAAATATAGAGCCTGAAAAAAATAAAAAGCGGCATTTAGCCGCTTTTTATTAAAACTTATGTGAAAATGATTACATTTTTATAACTCCACATCCAACTCTAGTACCTGCTGCACCAGAAGGTTGAGAAGTATAGTCGTCTACACCGTCGTGTACAATTATAGCTTTTCCAACAATATTTTTGTTTTCGTCGTCACAACCTATACACCATTCATCGGTAGTCATACTAACAGTTCCTTCTCCATTGGCATCCACTTCAAAGTTTCCAATATCACCTTTATGGTAACCTTCAGCATCGCCCCATTTTCCATGTCTTTCATTGGTTGGATTCCAGTGACCACCTGCAGAAGTTCCATCTTCAGCAGAGCAATCTGCTTTCTGGTGAATATGGATCGCGTGCTGTCCTTCAGCTAAACCTGTAATTGTAGCTTCCATAGTAACTTCGCCATCTTCTTGAGTAAAAGTTACTTCTCCACCAAGGTCGCTTCCGCTTTTTGGTTCTAAAGAAACAGTGATCTCTTTAGTTTCTTCTTCTTTTTCCATACTGTTGTCCATCTCAGAATTCATTTCTGTTTCGGCAGCATTTTCAGTATCGTTTTCTTTTTTGTCGTTTTTACAACCTATTATAAATAATGAGGCGCAAAATACTAGTGATAAACTTATTCGTTTCATAATCTGGATTGGTTTTTAGATTTAACATTACTAAATTAATCGTATCCCATTGTATAGCCAAAGATTTAAGGATAGGTTAACAAACACCGGGTTTCAGTCTAGATTAATTTGGTTTTTATGTTTGTTGCTGAAGTTAAACTTTTATGAACAGGGCATCGGTCTGCAATTTCTAGCAATCGTTTTTTCTGTTTTTCATCCAAATCGCCATAGAGTTTGATCTCTCTTTTGAATGTATCAATTTTAGAGTTGGAGTTTTCGCAATCCTCGCAGTCTTTTTCATGTTCTCTTGAGTAATAAACGTGCGTTTCCACATCTTCCAATGGCCATTTCTTGCGCTTAGCATACATTTGAAGTGTCATAGAAGTACAGGAAGCCAACCCGGACGATAAAAACTGATATGGAGTAGGACCGTAGTCTTTTCCGCCGGCGCTTATCGGTTCATCTGCCAGGAAAGTATGATTTCCGGCTTTCATTCTTGTAGTAAAAGCATCTTCTTTTTCTAAGCCGGCTACTACATCGGCATTAGACTCCGGAATTTCTTTATTCGGAATTGTTAAATAACGGGAAGCCCAGGTTGCAATAACATTGCCGGCATAAGTAGCATCTCCTTCAGCAGCTAAAAGGTGTTCTGCTCCATCTAGCGAAACAAAACTTTTAGGATGTCTTGCGGCAATGTATAATTCTTCGGCATTTTTAATACTTACAATATTATCTTGCGGCGAATGCATTATTAAAAGTGATTTTCTAAGTTCACTTAGGTAAGGTTTCAATTCATGCGAGTCAATATCTTCTAGAAACTGTTTTTTGATTTTAAAACTTCTTCCACCAATATTCACTTTTGCTTCCCCATTTTTTTCGATCTCGTCTACGTTATTTTCTATTAAATGCTGAACGTGGGCGGTAGTGGAAGGGGCGGCAATAGTTGTAACCGCTTTAACCGATTCTATTTCCTTTGCAGCAAATAAAACCGCGGCGCCACCAAGGGAATGTCCAATTAAAAGGCTGGGAGCTTTAAATTTATCTTCCAGATAAGTTGCTGCAGCTAGAAGATCCTGGATATTTCCAGAAAAATTACTGTCAGCAAAATCACCTTCACTTTCTCCCAATCCAGTAAAATCGAAACGTAAAACCCCATAGCCGTTTTGCGCTAAAGTTCGACTTATATTTTTAGCGGCAAAGAAATTTTTATTGCAGGTAAAACAATGGGCAAAAAGAACAAAATTATGCGGATCCTGGTTTAATGGAAGTTCCAGGTAACCCGATAAATCATCCCCATTCTTATTTTTAAAATTTACTTTTTCGGTTCTCATAGCTTAATTTTTACTCGATAATCGAGGTTTAATTTTCCGAGACTTGCCTCGAAATCTAAAAATCTTTCCATTTAATGCGTCATGGACTTGCCGCGAGGTATTTTATTAAATGTACAAATTGTTTAGCGCAAGTGCTAAAACAAAAAAAGGCTTTCTGAAAAGTCTGTTTTCGTCAAGCTGAACTTGTTTCAGCTTCTAATATTCTTATTGATTATAAGTATGTTAGATCTTGAAATAAATTCAAGATGACGATTTTAAAACCTTTTCAGAAAGCCCCAATTATAAAATAGGGATCGGGTTTATTCCAATTCCTTTATTTTAATATTTCTAAACCATACTTTGTCACTGTGATCTTGCAACGCAATATGGCCTTCTCTACTTTTTCCGAAATCTTCCCAGTCTTTAAACTTCGAGTTTTCTACCAATTTACTCCATTCTTCTCCGTGAACCGGGAATTCGTTGATTAGAGTTCCATTTAACCGAACTGAACCTTTATTGGTTTTATGATTAATTCGTATTACTGTTTTGTTCCATTCGCCGGCGTTACGGGTTTTATCTTCGCTTGGCGGCATCATATCGTAAAGTGCGCCGGCCTGTCTAACTTCACCGTTTTTAGCATCTGGATGCAATTTATTGTCTAAAATTTGAATTTCAGGCCCGGTTAAGTAAGGTTCAGAAAACTCTTCACTTTCCTGAACTCCCCACATAATTCCGCTGTTTCCTCCTTCTGAAATTTTCCACTCCAGGGAAAGTTCAAAATCGGTATAAGTGTCTTTAGTGATAAGATTTTCAGTGCTTTCACGTTCACCTTCAGTCGGAGTAAAAGCAATAACACCATCTTTTACCTGCCATTGGTCTGAAATTGAATCGGCGTTAAAAGCTTTCCAACCTTCAAGGTTTTCGCCGTTAAATAGTTTGTTCCAATTATCTTCATTACTGGCCATTGCGGTAGTATCTTGAGCAGTACTGGCTTCATCTGCCTTATTTTCTTTTTTATCAGATTTACAGGCGGAAGCTATTACTGCAGCCGTTACTAAAATTAAAATATTTTTCTTCATTTACTTTTCATTTTTACCCTTTAGCGGGAATTAATCACGTGTGGTTATTAATTTAATCGTGATCTTACGTCCAGCATTATGCTGGTTTTACTCGATAATCGAGATTGAATGCTTCGTGAGCTTGCTCCGAAGTAGGTTAATCTAAATATATTAGTTGATTCCTAAGATTCGTTTTAATTTTTGTTCGTCTATTTCACTGCCGGCAAAATCATCAAATTTCTTTTCGGTAGCTTCAATAATATGACTTTGGATAAAAGGTGCGCCTTCACGGGCTCCCTGGTCTGGAGATTTAATACAGCATTCCCATTCCAGAACTGCCCAAACATCGCAACCGTATTCGGTTAATTTAGAAAATATAGTTTTAAAATCTACCTGGCCGTCTCCCGGATGTCTATAACGCCCGGCGCGATCTATCCAGTCTCCATAACCACCAAAAGAACCTTTTTTTCCGGTAGGATTAAATTCGGCATCTTTTACGTGGAACATTTTTATGAATTCGTGGTAGTGATCTATATAGGAAATATAGTCTAATTGTTGTAGCACGAAGTGGCTGGGATCATACAATAAATTTACTCGTTTATGATTATTGGTTGCCTCCAGGAAACGTTCAAAAGTAACCCCATCATGAAGATCTTCTCCCGGGTGAACTTCGTAGCAAACATCTACACCCTGTTCATCAAATTCATTTAAAATAGGCGTCCAGCGTTTTGCGAGTTCCTGGAATCCCATTTCTACAAGACCTTCCGGTCTTTGCGGCCAGGGATGTGCGGTATGCCAAAGCAGTGAGCCGCTAAAAGTACCGTGTACGTCTAAGCCAAAATGCCTGCTGGCGCGGGCTGCACTTTTCATTTGCTCCACGGCCCATTCGGTTCTTGCTTTTGGATTGCCTTTAACTTCATCTGGCGCGAAATTATCGAACATGGTATCGTAAGCTGAATGCACTGCAACAAGTTGACCCTGCAAATGTGTACAAAGCTCGGTAACTTCTAACCCGTAAGACTCTACTTTTCCTTTAATCTCCTGGCAGTAATCTTTACTTTCACCGGCTTTTTTTAAATCTATTAAAGCCGATTCCCAGGTTGGGATTTGAATTCCTTTATATCCTAAATCTGCCGCCCATTTGCACAGCCCATCCAAACTGTTGAACGGCGCTTTGCTATCCATGAATTGTGCTAAATAAACCGCAGGTCCTTTTACTGTTTTCATGTTACTAAGATTTTATTCTTCTAATTTTACCCAAACATTTCCTTTGGCGTGAGAGTCTACAACTTTTTCAATAAAGTTCATTCCGCGTATACCGTCTTTCATTGTTGGGAATTCTGCGGGATGGTATTTTTCACCATTAATTGCTTTTGCAACTCCTTTGTAGATATTTCCCATAGAATCGAAAATACCTTCAGGATGTCCCGGGGGCAATTTTGTTCCGTCTAAAGAAAGTGCCGAATTATATTCGTGCCCGGGTTTTAAAACTTTCATAGGTTGACCGTCTTCCAATTTGTAAAGGTAATTCGGGTTTTCCTGCTCCCATTTTAAGCCGGCTTTTTTTCCGTAGATCTTAACGGCAAAATTATTTTCCTCTCCGGTAGCGATCTGGCTGGATCTAAGTACTCCTTTTACATATTCTGAAAAACGAAGCAACACGGTACCGTCCACATCCATTTTATTATCTGAATACACATAATTTAGATCGGCTAAAAGTTCTTTTACTTCCAGGCCTGAAACGTATTCTATCATATCAAAAGCGTGCGTGCCAATGTCACCAATACAGCAGCTGATGCCTCCTTTTTCAGGATCAAGACGCCAAATACTGTTTCTTTCATCTTTATCGTGAATAATAGGATTTATCCAGCCCTGGTAATATTGCACGTCTATTTTTTGAATTTCACCAATCTCGCCTGCCGCGATCATTTCTTTCATTTGGCGAATCATAGGGTAACCGGTATAAGTATAAGTTACCGCAAAGATGGTTTTAGATTTATTGAGGGTATCTTCAAGAATTTTAGCTTCTTCGTAAGAAGTGGTCATTGGTTTTTCACAAATCACGTTAAAGCCATTTTCCAAAAGCTGCTTTGCCATAGGAAAATGCAGGAAGTTTGGCGTAAGTATAGAGACAACTTTTATGCGCTCATCTTCCGGCAATTTTGCTTCTTCAGCAATTAAATGGTCCAGGTCTTTATAAACCCTATCGGTTCCAATCCCTAATTCCTGAGCGAATTTTTTACTCTCTTCATGGTCGGGATTAAAAACCCCACCAACAAATTCAAATTTATCAAACATAGAAGAGGCCACCCGGTGTAAGATCCCGATAAGGGAATCACCGCCGCCGCCTAATACTCCTAATTTTATCTTTTTACCCATAATTTTTTAATCTTTTGCTTGGTTATATTTCAATATCCTTTTTCGCGATATCTTCATTTTTGAAGAAAATAGCAAATATTATCATTACCACAAAGGCAAAACCTGCCGGAACTATCCATATTTGTTGCCAGTCGTGTGTGCCATCTGCATTTAAATAAAGGTCACTAATTTGTCCTGCAACCCAGAAACCAATTAACATTCCCACACCATAAGTGGCGAGAGTAATTAAGCCCTGTGCCGCACTCTTAATTTTTGGTCCCGCTTTAGAATCGGTATAAATTTGCCCGGAAACAAAGAAAAAGTCGTAACAAATTCCATGAAGTGCAATTCCCAGAATTAGCATATAAACTAATTCGCCGGCATTGCCATAAGCAAATAGTAAATACCGAAGTACCCAGGCTAACATACCGGCCAGTAAAGTAATTTTAAAACCGAATTTCTTAAAAAAGAAAGGAAGTAATAAGAGGAATAATGCTTCAGAAATTTGCCCTATAGACATCATAAAAGTAGGATCTTCCATTCCCACTTCAGAAAGAAATGGGTTGGCATTTTGATAATAAAAAGCCAAAGGAATACAAATTAAGACCGATGAAATAAAGAACATCAAAAAGTTTCTTCCTTTAAGTAAAGCAAGT
This sequence comes from uncultured Flavobacteriaceae bacterium, assembly GCA_963727565.1. Taxonomy (GTDB): domain Bacteria; phylum Bacteroidota; class Bacteroidia; order Flavobacteriales; family Flavobacteriaceae; genus Salegentibacter. The sequence goes on along the minus strand of CAVSGU010000004.1, from coordinate 195,279 downwards.
GCTTCCAGACCTAAAATATCAGATAAGGTTACTTTTTCTCCTTTACTGCTTGGCGGGGTTTTAGGTAAAGTAAAACTAAATAAACCTAAGACTGCAGAAGCAGCCGCAGCCATTAAAAAAGTATATTTAAGCATTCCTTCTTCTCGCGCCATAGCAGAATCCCAGCCAAATACCAGGCTAATTACCACTCCAGAAACAATCCATCCCAGAGTTCCAAAAACCCTGATGCTGGAAAATTGTTTAGAAGGATCTGTCATTTGGTAAAAGGAAATGGAATTCACCAATGCCAGGGTAGGCATATAAAGAATCATATAGCCTAAAACGAAAGGATAGAAATTAGTAAAATCTTCTGATTGAAACATCATATAAAGCAAAACCGCTCCTACGAGATGAAGAAATCCTAAAATTCGTTCGGCATTAAAAAAGCGGTCGGCGATTAGACCAATAATAAAGGGAGCGATAATTGCTCCCCAGGATTGTGTTGAAAAGGCCATCCCGGTTTGGGCACCGGTGGCACTTAAATTTTGCCCTAAAAATGTTCCTAAAGTTACAAACCATCCGCCCCAAATAAAGAATTCGAGGAACATCATGGTTGATAGTTGAAATCTGGTTAAACTTTTCATTATCTACTCTAGCTTCTCTTAGTTATTATTAGTGTTTAGCTCGCTGCCAACTTCTATTAAAAGTTCCCTGGTGGCTTCAATACCTTCTTCTGCCGATAATTTTTCACCTTCATATTCTACACCCACAAAACCGGTATAACCCGCATCCTGTACAATTTTAAGGATTCTTTTATAATCTAGTGTAGTTTCTTCGCCTTCTTCATTAAACGCGTAAGATTTTGCGCTTACGGCTTTGGCATAAGGCATCATTTCTTTTATTCCCTGGTATTTTGGATACTCTTCAATACACTTTGCTTCCCAACGTTCTCCACCTTCTCTTTTAAGACAGAAATTTCCAAAGTCGGGTAGTGTACCACAGTTTTCCATATTTACGTCTTTAATTACTTCTACCAGTAATTCAGCGTTGGAAGAAAGGTAACCGTGATTTTCTACAAGAACATTTACATTTTTTTCAGCTGCATATTCACTAAGAGCTTTTAAACCTTCGGTAGCCGAAGTTTTCCACTCTTCCGGCTCTTCACTTCCAAAAAGATTTACACGTATAGAGTGAGCTCCCAGAAAACTGGCGGCATCTACCCATTTTTTATGATTTTCAACGGCTTCTTCACGTTCCGCTTTGTCAGGGCTGGCTAATTCGCCTTCCCCATCTATCATAATTAAAACATTCTCTACATTAAATTCTTCACTTTTAGCTTTTAAAGTATCCAGAACCTTCTGCATTGCTTCTTCCGGGTTTTCTGCTTCTTTAATTTTTTCAGCATAAAAAGCACTAACATATTCAATGCCTTCAAAACCCATTTCGTTTGCCTTTTCAGCAAAATCCATAGGATCTAAATCACCTGCAAATATTGGTTTATTAAGAGACCATTGTGCCAGGGAAAGTTTAAAGAACGGCTCCGCATCTGCTTCAGTTTCAGCTTCAGAAGTTTCAATATTTTCTTTTTCTGATTTTTGGTCTTTACAGGAATAAATTCCGAGGAATAAAAAAAGTAGGAGTGAAAGGGAGAAAATTTTGGTCGGTGTAATTTTCATAAAGTGAATTTTAGTTACTGGAATGTGTGTTCCTGATATTTTAGAATCTTAAAAGTATACTTTTTTTTAAAGAAGCAAAATTATAACCTTAAATTTATATATTTGGAAGGATTCGATTAACTAAATTATTAATTAACTACAAGACAGTGAGCAATTATTATGAAAATGACACTTATGATGCTATAGTCGTAGGTACAGGAATTAGCGGCGGTTGGGCCGCAAAAGAGCTTAGTGAGAAAGGATTTAAAACCCTTGTGCTTGAACGTGGACGTATGGTAAAACATATTGAAGATTATCCTACAATGAACGATGATCCCTGGGATTATAAGTTTAAAGGACAACTAACAAGGGAAGAGGAGAAGCGCCAGCAAAAACAATCCCGTACAGGTTATACTACGAATAAAGCAAGTGCGCATTGGTTTGTAGACGATATAAAACATCCCTATAATGAAACTAAAAGATTTGACTGGATGCGTGGTTACCACGTAGGCGGAAGATCTATAATGTGGGGAAGGCACAGCTACCGCTTAAGTGATCTGGATTTTGCTGCAAATAAGAACGATGGTCACGGTGTAGATTGGCCAATTCGCTATAAGGATATCGCTCCCTGGTATGATTATGTAGAATCTTTTATTGGAGTAAGTGGTGAGAATCTTGGTTTAAGCCAGTTGCCTGATGGGAAGTTTCTACCACATATGCCTTTAAATTGCGTGGAAGATCACCTTAAAAAAAGCATGGCCGAAAACTTTACAGATGGACGAGTATTAACTGCCGGAAGAGTTGCGCATCTTACAGGAGATAAGGAGTTTGAAGGCCGTTCAAATTGTCAGTTTAGAAATAGATGTATTCGCGGTTGTCCTTACGGAGGCTATTTTAGCAGTAATTCTTCTACCTTACCTGCAGCCGAGCGTACAGGTAATATGACATTAAGACCAAATTCTGTAGTTCACGAAGTAGTTTACGATCCCGAGACCAAATTAGCTACCGGTGTAAAAATAATTGATGCTGAAACTAAAGAGGAAATAGAATTTAAAGCGAATGTGATTTTCCTTTGTGCCTCTGCCATTGCTTCTACAAGTATCCTTATGCAATCAAAATCTGATAGATTTGAGAACGGAATGGGGAACGATAGTGGGGAATTAGGACATAATGTAATGGACCACCACTTTAAAGCTGGTGCTTCCGGAAAATATGATGGTTTTGAAGATCAATATTATAAAGGAAGAAAACCTAATGGGATCTATTTACCCCGATTTAGAAATATAAACGGAAGCGATAATCTGGGCTTCATTCGTGGTTATGGTTACCAGGGAGGTGCCGGTCGTGGAGACTGGAGTGAAAGTATCGCCGAAGCATCTTATGGAAAAGAATTAAAAGAAGCTATTGTTAAACCTGGTGGCTGGACTATGGGCTTAATGGGCTTTGGGGAAACCTTACCTTACCACGAAAACAAAATGACCCTGGATTATAATAAAACCGATGAATGGGGCCTACCAACCGTAACTTTTGATGCAGAGTTCAAGGAAAATGAACTTAAAATGAGAGAAGATATGGTAGCCCAGGCTGTGGAAATGCTGGAAAAAGGCGGATTTAAAGATGTACAGGGGTACGATGATATTGGCGCTCCTGGTCTTGGAATTCACGAAATGGGAACAGCCCGAATGGGGAGAGATCCAAAAACATCGGTTTTAAATGGTAATAACCAGGTGCACGCAGCTCCTAATGTATATGTTACCGATGGTTCGTTTATGACCTCTGCTGGTTGCCAAAATCCATCTTTAACCTATATGGCTATGACGGCAAGAGCAGCAGATCACGCTTCTAAAAATTTCAAAAAATCTAACGCCTAAAATTAGAATTATGAACAGAAGACAGGCATTAAGAAACATAGGACTTGGAGCTGGGGCCATTATCGTAGGCCCAACTACCTTAAACCTTTTACAAAGCTGTAAAAATGATCCTACCTATAACTGGGAACCTACATTTTTAAGTGCATCTAATGGTTTTGCGTTAAAACAGATTTTAGAGGTAATTATTCCCAAAACTGAAACTCCCGGAGCCGAAGATCTAAATATTGCTGAATTTATAGATTCCTATATGCAAGAAGTAGCTTCTAAGGAAAGACAGGATAAATTCAAGCAATCTGCAGATGCATTTTCAAGAGCATTTAAAAATGAATTTGATAAAGAAGAAGGAGAAGGAAGTCCTGAAGAATACGACCAAATGGTGGCCAAATACTTAAAGGCTACTCCTGCTGAAATGGATGAGATTGCGAAAGCGAAATACCGAAACTCAAGATCCACAGGATAGAGATCTAAAAGTTACTTTAGATGCAGATGCCGGTTCCCTGGCTTATTTACAGGAGGTACGCAATATGGGAATATGGGCATATAAAACCAGTGAAGAGATTGGTGAAAATGTAATGTGGTATGATCCGGTTCCCGGGGAGTATATTCCTTGCGGACCAGTAGACGAATTAGGTGGAGGTAAAGCAATGTCCCTTTAATCATATTTAAAACTTACATCTCATTATTGAATAATAAAGCCCTCACAGTTCCATACTGTGAGGGCTTTTTACTTTTAACTTCCCAGAAAGTTTAGCGTGATCTTTTTATATTCTTATTCGGCAATAGGAAGGTATATGTCCGCCTGCCATTGAGATTCATCCCCTCCCATTTGAGGATTATTCTGAAAAACCTCCAGGATATTCTCAGTTTTCACTGCAATATTATTTTTTTCAGCATAATCTATTAAATGCAACCAGGCATAATGGGAAAACATATAATTTCCGTAAAAACTGGCTTTTAAGGTTTTTTCCGCAGGAATATTTTTAATCTTAATAATAGGATGTGCCGGATATGTTTCCATTTTAGCGATAGGAAAACAAAAATTAAAACTGATTTGTTTAGTGGTTTGATCCCAGGAGTCGATTAGTATTCTGGGCCTGCCGCGTGTTTCTAATTCATTATTCAGGATATAACCAGATAATATATCTATGGTTTTCATCATCTCAAAAGCTTTCTGCTCAACGCTGCTTTTAGCATCTATGCAAGCACAAATATTTTCAGGAGAAGTGGTTTTTCCTTTAACTTTTACAGAATATAGTTTGAGATTAGCAGTGAGTGCTTCTTTAAAAAACTGTATTTCTTCTTTCATTTCCTTTTGGAAATCGTTTTGCCCTGTTAGCAATAAAAAGCGATCTTTTAGGGAATGGTTTTGATTATTAACATTCACTTTTACCTTATAAATAGAATCATTCTTTTTACTAATGATCCAATTAAGATCGTAGGACTCATCACCTAATTTTACGTCTTGTATTACTTTAGAAAAGTCAGCTTCAATCGCAGTGTTATTAACCTCCAAATTATCAAAACGAGGGACATCCAACCTATAGGCTATTTCGCCTGGAATTGCTTTAGTTTCAAAATGAATTGCATAATCTCTATCCTTAATTGCAAAATACCAGAGCAAAAAAAGCACAGGTATACCTATAAGGATGAACAGCCAATTTTTTTTTGACATTTACTTAATAGGTGAGGGGTTGTAGGTTGAGGTCTTTCACAACGTGGTTGCCCAAATTTTTCCCTTGAACAAGGCCATTTTCTATAGCAGCACGGTAGTGTATACCGCCATACAATCTACTTACAGCAGCCTCGCTGGCGGCGTGAGAGAAAGACTTAAAAGATCTTACCGGTAACCCATATTTTACTTCAGTATCGTCTTCAAAATTAAATTCTTCCCCAAAAATTTTGGTAAGCACTATAGAAGCTGCCCCTGATACAACAGAATGCCCGCTGGAATATTCCGGGAATGGAGGGGTTTGCAAAACAGGTTTCCAATTTTCATCTACGTACTTATTAATTAAAGTTTCGGGTCTTACCAGGTTACTACTGTATTTTTCCTCCCAGCAACTTATAAATCCGTCAGCAAGTGCAATGGCCGTGGCTGTGTATGCGTAAGAGCTCTGAGCGAAATCAAGATCGGCTTTTTTTGAGGCTATTTTGCAAATACCCATCCAGTGGCCTCCGGGAGTTATCTTTTTTGTGGCAAACATTAGATGACCGCGTTGAGTAGAGACATAAGGATTGCAATCCCAGAATTGAGCAATTTTAACCTCTTCAGCTTCATCTCCCTCTTCCTCCATTTTTTTGTTTATTTCATAAACTTCAATAAGTTCATCATAGAATGCTGTGCCTTCTTCCAGAGAGAAATCGGGGTGAGGTGCTGGTTTAAATTGGGAAGCAGAATCTAGCGTAAAAGGTCTAATTTTAGGCCAGTGTGGCTCAATACCATCCATATAGGAAGGCGGTGTAGGCTGCCAACGTCCCGGGTCGTCACTATACACGGAGTATTTAGGCATAGTGCGCGTTTCTTTATAATTATCTTTATCTATCCATTTAGAAAGATGCTGCGCAACTTCCAGCCCATAAGCTTTCGAGGTATTGAATTCTTCCTCATTCGTTTTTTTCCAATTAGTGTAAAGGCTGTCACGATAGGAAGTAAGGAATTCTTCAGAAAATATTAATTTTTTTCCTATCTCCATTTGTGCAACCAGTGCTGCAACTTTAAAGTTTACCTTAGCGGTAGAATCAGCTTTTGGAATTGGTTGTAGTTCCTTGAAATTTGAAGTTAAATCAATTAAATCTTTGTTCTCCTGCCTTATAATTTGGTAGGCGGCCAGGTTGGAATAAGCGTATATTCGGCTTGCTACCGGAGGTGAAAAAATATCGTGCACCATAATATCTGTGATCTTATCAACGGTTTGATGATAATTTTCAGCAGAAATCACAATAGGTTTTTCTTCCTTAGTACAGGAACTTAAAACAACAGTACAAATAATTATATAAAGAAATTTCCTCATTTAATCCTTTAATTTATAGAATTCCGGTTTGCCGTTATTCAGGCTTACCATAAGATAATCATTACCACTGAAAGATATAATATCAAGGCTTCTCACACTTTTCTGCGTCAAATTTAAACCAATTTCAACGCCCTCCAGAATTTCGCCATTTTTCGTAATAATATTTCCTGCAAGTGCATCAAACCTGCCGTGATAAGGTGTTACTCCAAAATAATTCCCGGCAACCAATACTTCTTCCTGACTATCCTTATTAAAATCTGCTTTTAAAAATGCCAAAATAGGTGCAACTTGCAACGCATTTCTAAACGGTTTAAAAGTAAACTTTCCATCCTGATTTAGCAAATATCCGGAAGCCATTGTGTGTACTTCCAGTAACTTAGCTTTTTCTAAAGCTTCTTTTTCAAAAATATTTTCAATGGTTTTTCCGGCAAAATCCTTATAAGCCGGGAATTTCTTGCGTAAATAGGAAAGTTGCCCTACCAATTCATCAAGCCCATTTGCAGGATAATACTTTTCATTTTTTGCATAAGCCACAATCGTCTCTGTACTTCCGTTATTGTCAAAATCTGAATAATACATTTTTAGCGGAAACTCTGCTGAAGCAGCGAATTTGGTGTTCAGCCCCCAATTTCCTAGCAAATAATCCATTTGCCCGTCATTATTTATATCAAACGGAACGATGCTTTGCCAAAGGCCGTTTAGTTTTTTATCCAGGATTTTTCCTGAAATATTCTCTAATTTCCCTTTGTTATTTCTGAAAAATTGCGGTGACATCCATTCGCCAATTACAATAAGATCTTCCCGGCCATCTTGATCAAAATCGGTCCAAATGGCGTCAGTTACCATTCCTAAATTTTCTAATTCTGCATTCTTTTGAATCTTAAAACTTCCGTCTTCATTAATAAGCAAATAGGAGGATGGAAGTTTTCCAAAATCGTTAGAAACTGCCGCTCCGCCTACAAAAATGTCCAGGTCCCCATCGCCATCAATATCACTTAATTTCGCTACTGAAGTATTTTCGAAATATTCAGGCAATTCTTTAGCCGTTAGTTCTCCATTTTCAAAGGCATAAAGTCTATCTAGTAAAGCATCAGCCTCGCCATAAAATTCCCCACCGCCTGAAGTAACAAAAAGTTCATTGCTGCTATCCTTGTTTAAATTCGCAATAACTGCCGAGGTGTTTTCGGTTTTTTCATCTGCCTTCAATAATTTTAGATCCTGCTTTTTAAATGAATTCTTCTGTTGAAAATAGATTTCTGCCGGTTCAAATTTTGAATTTCCGAAGTAAATATCATCCAGACCATCAGCGTTTAAATCTCCAACTGCAACCGCTGGGCCGCGATCTGAAATTTGATAAGGAATCAGTTTTTGGCGATCAAAATCTGTGTACCTGTTTTCCCGGTGGTTAAAATTAATACCCGGTAAAGAATCTATTTTTTCAAACCAGGGTTTTGGGGCAGGAAAAAGTCTTTTATAATCGATCTTCTCAAGATTCTGATCTGGGCTAATTTTTAAATGCTGATTTAAAACAACTCCAGTTTGTTTCTGGAAAGTATTGTCTGGCCAGATAATTAACAAGGAATCTAATTTCTTATTCTTCTGAAATCCGAAGTGAATAATGGGTTCTGAAGAAGATTGAAATCCCTTAGAATTATAGAGCTGACGGGTTTGCATTTTCCCATCCTGCCAGGCGATTGCTTTGGTGCCAATTCCAAAAGTATTTTTATTATTCAGCTTAAATGATAATTGTAAGTAAGCCGAAGTGGAATCAGATTGATTTTCGTAAATACTCGCATTAGCATCAATATTATTACTCACAACATCCAAATCGCCGTCATTGTCTAGATCGGCATAAGCAATTCCAGTAGAGATCACAGAATCGCGCGCAATCCATTTGCCCGATTGATCTTTAAAATCAAGGTCTTCCGAACCTTTGAAAACATAATTATGTACTTTTCCCGAAGGCATCCTATCCAGGGCTTCGTTATCTACCAGGCGAGTATTATTTATTTTATTCTGGATCTGGTTACTGGAAACATATTTAATGTAATCCAGGTCGTTAGGGCGTTTTGGAATCCCGGTTGCGATAAAAAGATCCTGAAACCCATCCTGATCAAAATCGGCAAATAGGGGAGCCCAACTCCAATCTGTTGCTGCTACGCCATTTAAAAGTCCGGTTTCCTGGAAATATTCACCTCGTTGGTTAATATGAAGCATATTCCTGGTATACTGGTTATGATATCCAAGTTCTTCGGTTTTCAGTTTATCCAGGTCTCGGGGATCGTCACCTACAGATGCTTTTAAAACTTTTTCATCTTCCGGAAGCATATCCAGCGTCATCATATCTATAAAACCATCATTATTAACATCGGCCGCATCATTTCCCATAGAAAACCGACTCACATGCCCAAATTTAGATTTTAGCGTTTCGGTAAAGGTACCGTCGCCGTTATTTAAATAATAATAGTCGTCTTCGTGAAAATCGTTACTCACATAAATATCGGTAAAGCCATCATTATTAAAATCGGCGGTAGCGAGGCCCAGCCCATAACCATTTGCACCTCCATAAATGCCGGCTTCTTCGCTTATATCTATAAATTTTCCGTCGTCATTTCTTAATAGTTTATCTCCACTTTCTGCAATCCGCTTATTGCGAATATCAGCCGGGCCATAAGTATTTACAGTGTGTACGGCGTGGTTTAGGAGATACATATCTAAATCGCCATCGTTATCAAAATCGAAAAAAGCAGCGGTAGAAGAATAATTCCTAAAATCTAATCCGAATTCTTCGGCTTTTTCAGTGAATGTACCATCGCCGTTATTGATGAACAATTCATTTTTTCCGTTTAAACCGTTGATTCCAGAGACGGCACATACATAGATATCCAGAAAACCATCGGCATTCACATCGGCCATAACCACACCTGTATTCCAGTCTGATTTTCCTGCCACGCCAGCCTTTTCTGTAATATCTTCAAACTGCATATTTCCCTTATTGAGAAAAAGCTTGTTTTTCACCTGGTTTCCGGTAAGGTAAATATCGGGTAGCCCATTGTTATCAAGATCTCCAACGGCTACACCACCGCCATTGTAATAGTATAAATAATCTAAAATGTTAAGCGCATTGGTTTCCGTAAGCTCGTTGCTAAAATTTAAGCCTGTTGTTTCTGCCGGAAGTTTTTCAAAGAGAAAATCCTCAGGTGTTTTTTCTTTTTCACAGGAAGCGAAAAAGATCATTAAAATTATCAGGCTAAAGGGCTTTTTCATCGAACTTAAAGATTTTTGGTTCCTGATTATTTATGGCTACTAGAATTAAAATTTCTCCATTTTTATTTGAAATTTTCCTGATATACTTTACTTCGCCATCAATTGAAAATCCTGATTTTTCTGCTGGAATAATTTCCATAGCTCCGTTTTTATCAACTTTAAGCAGAAGACCTTTGTTTGCGTCCAGACGGGAAAATTGAGGTTTTAAGTCAAAATCGTTTCCGGCAAGCAAGAAATAGTTATTTCCATTTTTAGTGGTTAAATGCTCGATCGCATGAATGCTGGAAAATTGTGCTTCTGCGGGGAGTTCTTTAAATTCATAATTTCCTTTAGAATCGCTTAAGGCCAAAAGACTATTAAATGTTGTTATTTCTTTTACGATGGAATTTTCAACAATTTCAGTAGAAAAGAGCTCTTGAATAGATTTTGTGGCATATTCTGAAAATTTTAAATTCTGCTTTTTTATTGCTGAAATTTGGCCGGCCAATTCCCGTCTTAAATGAATAGGAACATCTTTGCCATCTATATTTCTGGTGAAAATTTGCTCTATAGTACCATTATTGTCAAAATCGTTAATATAAACTTTAACCGGATTTTCGGCTGAAGTTTGATAAAACGAATTGGTACCTCGATTTCCTAAAATAAAATCAGGATTTTCATCTTTATTTATATCGAAAACCGAAAGAGCTGTCCACGCTCCGGAAATTTCGTCCAGGTTATTATCGGCAAGTTTAAAAGAATTTCCGTTGTTTAAAAGAATTTTAGGTGCCATCCAGTCGCCGGTTAGCACGAGATCTTTTTTATCATCACTATTAGTATCGCTCCAGGAAGCATCGGTGATCATTCCTAGATCGTTAAGAATATAAGCTTTCCCATCGGTTACATCTTTAAAACTTCCTTTTCCATCATTTTCTAATAATTGATGTTTTGGGTTAATTCCAAAAATTCCCGGCACGCTTCTAGTTCCTATAAATAAATCGGTATCGCCATCATCATCAAAATCGTAAGGCGCGATTACTGAAGTATTTTGCGCAGAATTAGGTAGCTGGTATTCTGAAGCCCTGAAATTTCCATTTCCCTGATTTATATAAATTCTATTGCGAAATACTTCTTTATCTACGTTTGCTTCATTCCCGCCTGAACCTACTATCAGGTCTGGTTTATTATCGCCATTTACATCAGCAAAAACAGCATAGGTATCTTCAAAACTTGAATTTGAGGTAAAAACTTCAAGATTTTTTTCGCTGAAGTTTCCTGAATTATTCTGTAAATAAAGAACTCCGGCCTGGCCTTTTGCGCCTCCTAAGTATAAGTCTTCGTTACCATCTCCATTAACATCTGCCACAGCTAATGCCGGACCTTCCCGGGACAGCATTTTTGAGATGAGCCCTTCGTAATCGTAATCTATATAGTTATTCTCTGTATGCGCTTTAAAGTTTGCGTTTACTTCAGAAAATACAGGTTTTATATTATTTTGTTGTGGCTTATAGGTTGAATTAGCTTCAGCCTGATTAAACTCTAAAGTGGTATTGATCTTAGGATTTTCAATGAGTTGTGTTGATCTATCTGGCCAGATAATCCTGAGGGAATCTATTTTTTTTGCTTTTCCCAGGCCAAATGTTAGGCTGTAATCTATTGAAGATTGAAAACCTCGCGTAGGAATTAATTCCTGGGAAATCACCTGGTTATTGAGGTAGAGTAGTGCCTTGCTGCCAATGGCAAATGTGTTTTTATCTTTACCTCGAAGCTTTAATTTTAAATAATTATTCCCCAATTTTTCTGAAGATCTATTTTTATAAATAAAGATTTCCTGGTTTACATTGTTTACCACGAGGTCCAGATCGCCATCGTTATCCAGATCGGCATAAGCAGAGCCGTTAGAGAAGCTGGGTTCATTTAGGCCCCAATCTTTAGTTTTATTATCAAATGTTAGGTCTTGATTATTCTGAAATGCATAATTGGGAATAGGATTGCTAGGCATTTCACTTAGAATGGAATCAAATTCTTTTTTCTTACCGGTAAGAACCATTTCCTGAAGGATATCGTTGGCAAAGAAATCCATAAAATCCTGGTTAGTAAGGTCGTGGTAAATACCGTTGCTCACATAAATATCCTTGAAGCCGTCATTATCCATATCAAAAATCAAGGCACCCCAACTCCAGTCTGTTTGTGCTACACCACTTTGAAATGCAATTTCAGAGAACGAATTTTCCCCGGTATTGAGCTGTAGGGTGTTCTGCATAAATTGGTGATAAAAATCCCTGCTTTCTTTGAGTTTATAGATGTCAAATCGCTCAAAATCTGTAGTTTCTTTAAGGCGTTTATCGCTTTCCGGAAGCATATCGGTCACAAAGATCTCTGGTTGAGCATCGTTATTAATGTCGGCCATATCTGCACCCATTGAAGAAAGACTAAGATGTGAAACCCGGTTTTTAATGTCTTCATTAAAAGTGCCATCGCCGTTATTTATATAAAGGTAATCCCGCTCATAAAAATCGTTAGAAATATAAAGATCGGGTAATTGATCGTTGTTCACATCACCTACGGTAACTCCAAGTCCGAAACCTATTAAGCTTCCGTAAATTCCTGCTTCTTCGCTAACATCGGTAAATTTCCCATCATCGTTGCGTAGTAATTTATCACCACCGCCTTTAAAGATCTCCGGTAGATCCCAGTCTTCACTTCTAAGATCTCGTTTATTATTAAAACTAAGGCTGGAAACCGGGATAAAGCTATTGTTAAGAATGTATACATCAAGATCACCGTCACCGTCATAATCAAAGAAAGCGGCGTGGGTGGTAAATCCGTTTTCATCTAAATTATAGGAAGAGGCGTCTTCAGTAAAGGTTAGATCTCCATTATTTATAAAAAGTTCATTTTTACGATCTGCACCTTCAATATTTCCGGCATTGCTAACATAGATATCTAGTAAGACCGTCGTGGTTAATATCTACGAAGCTAACTCCGGTACTCCAGTTTTTTGTTCCTGCTGTGCCTGAACTTTCAGTAATATCTTCAAATTTAAAATCGCCTTTATTCAGGTAAAGTTTGTTCTTACCAAGATTTGAGGTTAGGTAAATATCCGGGAGACCATCGTTATTAATATCACCAATACCTACACCGGCTCCATTATAGAAATTTCGATATCTAAAGATGTTGAATTCTTTGGTATTGGTAATAGTATTTTCAAATTCTATTCCTGTTTCCTCAGATTGCATTTTGGCAAATAAAGCATCTTTATTTTCCTCTTTGTCTTGTAGTTCTTTTTCCTCCTTATCGTCTGTACAAGAGATAAAAAACAAGTTAATAAGAATTAAAATGAAAGCCGAAAAGGCAGGGAAGTGGACATTGAATTTCATTAAGCTAAAGCAGGTTTTGATGTTGGCTTATATGCTTAGCAATTTAAGCAAATTTTAAGAAGAGTTTAGGTGTATAAAAAAGAAAAGAGACTAAAAATGCAATGCATTGATAGCCTCTTTTATAAAACTAATTCAAGTTATTAATAACCTTCGTTCTGTTCTAAGTTAGGGTTAGAAGTAAGTGCAACTGATGGAATAGGGAATAAGTTAACAAATTCGCCTCTGGCTTCTTTAAACTCCCAGGCTGTATTGAACTGGCCAAATCTAATAAGATCCTGCCTTCTCCACAATTCGATATACAATTCTCTACCTCTTTCATCCAACATATCCTGGTCGGTTAATGATCCTAAAGGAGAAGCCTGTCTTAGTTCTCTTAACTCATTAACCATATCAAGTGCTGATGCGTCTGCACTTCCACCTCTCATAACAGCTTCTGCTTTCATAAGATGAGCATCGGCATACCTGAACAAAATCATGTGGCCGGCAAAAGCTCCATTTGATGGGTGATATTTTAAAACCCTTATCCCAGTACTTTCACTATTACCTAGCAAGCCTGGCATTTCCTTGGTGAAAAATAGAGGGTTTCCTCCACGGTCTTCCGTTTCAGATCCATCCAGATTATATTGTTGACCATAAAGAAAACCAAGTCCGATATCAGACCCATCTACAAAACCATCGCCATCTTCATCCTTTCCTCCAACGAAATAACCTTCAGAAGTTGTAGGAGATGTTCCTTCGAATGGCACATAACCTCTTCTTTCTTCCTGATTAGCGCCAGGATGATTATTATCATCATCTCCTTCAAATAGATCATAAAATTCGGCTAGAGTAGAGAATCCATTCCATCCACCTCCTGAATTATCTGGAGTTGTTTGGAAGTAATGAAGGCCGTTCCACATTCTAGAACCTACACCGGTTTCTGTAAAAAATATAGTTTCAGAATCTACTGCTGGTGTAAAGAGTTCGAAGAAACCACTTTGTAAGCCAAATCCTTCATCAGCTATAGCATCAACGTGATTTATTACCTGGTTCATATCTTCAGTAGCGGCTGAACCGGTACCTGTATATATATGCTTATTGATATACAATTTTGCCAGTAGGTAATGAGCCGCCGCTTTAGAAGCAAACTTAGCATCTGGTCCTGGTCCTGTACTTGGCAGGTCTGGCATAGCTTCGGTTAAATCCTGAAGAATAAAATCAAAAGCTTCTGATCTTTGCATAACACGAGGATTTACAGAAGGTCCTTCATCAACTTCTCTAAAAGGAACCTGGCCATATAAGTCCATTACCCAATACATACTAAAAGCTCGAAGAAATTTTGCTTCGGCTAATTGCTGAGGATTTGCATTACTTTCTGGAGCAATAATCTCAGATAAGTTAAATACATTCCTGTTGTTATTGTTCCAGGTGTTAAGTACAAACTGGTGGTTTGCATCCCAGGTATGCTGGTGCAAAGTTCTCCAAAGTCCATTGTCACCCCAGTCGGTTCCTCTTGTAGGTACCAACATTTCATCAGAAGAAACTTCCTGTAATGCAAACAGGTTTTCCTGGGTATCTAGTTGACCTCGCAAGTTATTGTAGTTGTTAACCAGAGCAGAGGATACATCTCCTACTCCAGAAAATCCTTCTCCCGTATCTTCACGAAAGATAGAATCTGTTTCCTCGAGTTCCAGGTCTGTACATGCTGATACTCCCAGCAGTACTCCCAGAACAATCGTGGATTTCATTAAATTAATTTTCATAATAATTTTTTATTTAGAATGATACATTTAAACCTAAGGTCACAGTTGTAGCCCTTGGATAAGTGGTGTATTCAATACCTGCGGTAGGAATACCATTTAAGGATTTATCTGTGTTCACTTCTGGATCTAAACCACTATAATCTGTGATAAGAAATAAATTTTGTCCCGTTAAACTTAATCTTAAAGATTTAAGGAAACTCTCTTCATTAATATCGAAATTATATCCTAAAGTAGCATTTTGTAATCTCAAGAAATCTCCTTTTTCAAGGAAACGTGTTGAAACATCTGGTGCGTTATTAGCAGCCTCACCATTACCAATTACATTACGGGTAACGTTTGATCCTGAATTAAGAGCTCCTGCAGTAAAGAAAGCGTTCTCTGTGTTGTTATACACATAAAAACCAAACTGTCCTGTTAAGAAAGCAGAAAGATCCCAGTTCTTGTACTCAAATCTGGTAGAAATACCAAGGTTGGTTGTTGGTAAAGCACTTTTTCCAGTAAAGGTTTGCACATCTCCATTAGGATAAATTGTTTGTCCGTTCTCATCAAAACCACCAAACTCACGCAGGTAATAAGAGAAAAGAGGTTGTCCTCCGGCTAATAGTTGAGCATAAGCATTTGTTAAACCCTGGCCGTTAATTCCACCGGTTTGTACGCTACCATCAAAATCTTCAACCATGTTGTCGTTATAAGAAATGTTGAAACCTAAATTCCAATAAAAGTCTTCTTCGGTAAACAGGTCGTAATCAAGACTAAACTCAATACCTTTATTTACTACGTTAGCATCTAGATTCTCCCAAACAAAATCTTGTGCTGCAGGTTGTGCAGAAAAGGTTTGGAAAAGAAGATCTGTAGTCTCTTTGTAATATACATCAAGAGAACCACTTAAACGGTCTTGCATAAAACCAAAATCAAGACCTATGTTAGTTTGAGAAGTTGTTTCCCATTGAAGGTCTTCATTTCTAAAGGTAACTTGTCCTGTTCCTGGAATGTTTACAATTCCGTTATCACCTACACCAACGCCTCCAAATCTTTCACGAGAAGTGTAAAGGTTGTAAGGAATTTCCTGGTTTCCTGTAACTCCATATCCTAATCTTAGTTTCAAGGTTGAAAACGTGTCAGGTATAAAATCTTCTTCAGCCATTTGCCATGCGAAAGCACCAGAGGGGAAGAAACCATATTTATTATTTCCACCAAATCTTGTAGAACCATCGGCTCTTAAAGTAGCGGTGAATAAATATTTTTCGGCTATGCTATAATTTAGTCGACCAAAGAAAGACTGAAGTTCGTCTACTGTGTAGAAAGTATCGCCTGCAAGAGCGGCTACATTTATTCCAGATGGAGCGCCTGGTCTATCGGTTGCTATTTCAGGAAAAAGTCGGTTTACAAATAAACCGTTTTCATCAAAACCATATTGTTGGTAAGATCCCTGAATAGAATTTTCAATAGCTTCTCTACTGCTTTGCAAGTCGTTGATCATTGCGCCCATGTTCATATCCTGGAATCCCCAGCCACCAACATCGGTTCCGCGGCGTTCAAACTCCTGATAAGAATATCCTACTAAAGCATCGAACTTAGAATTTTCAAAGTCTTTATCATAGTTTACAGTAAATTCAAAAAGTGTATTGGTACTTTCAATCTCATTAATTTGAGACCTACCGTTACCAGGAACAGCGCTTTGAATGCCCTGGATATCTCCAGAAATAGCAAAACCTCTATAAGATTCAGCCTTATCGTAACCTACATTTGCCTTAGCCGATAAGTTTTCCATGATATCATATTCTGCAGATGCATTTAAAATAAACCTATCGGTTTCAGTTTCATCTTCAGTATATTTTAAAAGCGAAGTAGGAATAATTTGTCCCGTGAAATCTTCTGGTGCTGGGTCTGGATTTGCAGGTAACGTAGGATTAGCTCTGTATGCAGCTCCCAGTAAATCTCCCTGGAAACCGGCATTATTAGAAATAGGAGCTCGCTTATCATTTACTCGCGATATACCAGTTTGTAAGGTCAAATTTAATTTATCATCAAATAATCGATGATTAATATTCAATCTACCTGAAAGTCTTTCCATTTCTGAATTCTCTACAATCCCCATAAGATCAGAGTATCCTAAAGAAACTCTATAATTTCCCTGCTGGTAAGAATTTGAATAAGAAAGGTTGTGTTCCTGAGTAAATGCAGTTCTGGTGATTTCATCCTGCCAGTCTGTATCTGCTCCTTCATCAACAGAATTAACATCTCCACCAATTGCGCCGTAAGCTTCAAGCCATTCTTCGCGATCAAGTAAATCATATCTATTTGCCGGTGTAGCAACTCCAAGGTTTGTGCTATAATCAATACGGCTTTGCGAACCTCTACCAGATTTGGTAGTAATAATAACCACCCCGTTCGCACCACGCGAACCGTAGATTGCAGTTGCAGAAGCATCTTTTAACACACTCATGCTTTCAATATCCTGAGGGTTAAGAAAGTTAAGCGGGTTTTTAGGAGAGCTATCTCCAAAACCTGCGTTAGAACCACCGGCGGCCACGTTAGTACCAGATAATGGCACTCCATCTACTACAAATAAAGGATCATTTCCACCTCGTACAGAAGTTGTACCTCTAATCCGGATGTTTACTCCGGCTCCTGGTTCTCCACTAGTTGTAGTTACCTGTAAACCTGCTGTTCTACCCTGAATCAATTCTTCAGGTGAAGCAACAACTCCACGGTTAAAATCCTCTGCGGAAACAGTCGCAACTGCACCCGTAGCATCCCGTTTTTGTACATTTCCATAACCAATAACTACAACCTCACTCAACGCAGCGGCATCTTCTGCCATTGTTGCATCAATTGTTGTTCTTCCGTTTACCGGAATTTCTTGCTGGGCATAGCCTACAAAGCTAAATACCAGTGCCCCATCTGTTGGAACATTGTTTAAGGAATAGTTTCCGTCAAAATCTGTAACGGTACCATTAGAAGTTCCTTTAACAACAACGTTCACTCCTGGCAGAGGCATTTCCCCATCGGTTACTGTTCCAGATACTGTTTCCTGCGCCTGGGTAAATCCAAAGCAGAAAATAGCACTTAGAAACAAACCGATTTTGAGTAATCCATGTTTCATAAATTTAATTTTACAGTTGATTAATTAAACCATTAAGTTGAAGTCCTAAATTAGTAAAAAATTATGCTAATTATAAACAGCATGTTAAGCGCAAACGTTTTCGTATTTACAAAAGACTTAACATTAACTATTAAAATTCAACTTATCGATAAGATTGCTTTTTTAATGCTAGATCCTTATCTGGTGTTAATATACTGAAATTCAGGAATATAAATAGTTAATGTGCATATTAGATCTTATAAACCCGTTATTTATTAGATTTTGTTAATAAATATTTAATTTAAGGCTGTTTTGATGTCATTATTGGTAGTTTTTTGGGAGAAATTTTGACAGAAATTTCTTCTTTTTCTCCAAGATATTCTCCATCTATCTGGAATGCAACCGGCTTTTTACAGAAAACCTTAGCTTCCTTAACAGGAAGTATCTCCACAAATTCAGAGTTCACATCGGTTTCGTTACGAAGAGTTTTTAGAATCTCCAGCGTGTCAAAATTTTTGAATAAAAGGATTTCAAAAACCCCGTCATCAATTTTTCCTTTAGGATTTACATTAGCGCCGGTTCCATATTTTTTAGCGTTGGCAAAGGCTAAAAGAATTCCCTGCTTAGTAAAACTTCTATTTTCCAGTTTAACTTCAAATTCAAAAGGATATTTACTATACCAAAGTGTTGGGATAGACTGAAGAAGATATCCCATTTTTCCTCTAATCCTGGATTGTTCGTAGTTTTTAATTAATTCGGCATTTAGCCCAAGGTCTCCAATGTGCAAACAAAGCTCACCATTGATTTCCAGCATATCCATTTGGGTTATAGAATTGCCCAGGGCAATGCTTATTTGTTCCTGTAAGTTTTTCGGGATTCCTAAATTAAGCGCCAGCCCGTTTGCCGAACCAGCGGGAATTATGGCAATTGGGGTTTTATTTTCTATTAATGCTTCGGCAACCAGTTTTATTGTACCATCGCCACCGGCTATTAAAATGCGATCAAAAGCACGCTCATCAACCAGATTTTGAATTTTTTTCCGATCATTTTCACCCGTAGTTCTGTAGGTAGTTAACTCGGCATTAATCTTTCTTACCTCTGCTTCAACGTTTTGAATGATATTTTCTTTATTAATATCTCCCGAAATGGGATTTACAATAAGTAAAACCTTCTGTATTTCTTCCATATAGCTTCAAAATGTTCTTAAATTTAATTATTTTGGGATAAGAAAAATTCAATAAAAATCTAAAATTTTGAAATTAGATCTAAAACTTTATCGTGGTTATGTTAATGACCAGGAGCTTAATGTATATGGGCATTTGTTTAAATCCTGGGCGCCAGATAAATATAGAATGGATAGAAGCGGACTTAAACATGCAGTTGCCATTATTCACATGTTCCGCATTAGTCCATTAAAAAACAGGGAGATCACGTTAAAGTTTAAAGACATTGAGGTTACGACTAAAACTTTAGATGATGGTTATTTTAGGTTTTCCATTCCTTTTTCTGAAGAATTAAAAAGTGGCTGGCACGAATATGAAGTGAGTTGCAATATTAAAGATTTTGGAATGATAGAGAAGGGGGAGTTTTTAAAGCCGCACCCTTCTAAATACGGGATCATTTCAGATATTGACGATACTTTTTTAATTTCCCATAGCAATAGCGTTTTTAAAAAGCTTTACGTGATGCTTTCAAAAAACATCAATAAGCGTAAGGCATTTGACGATGTAGTAGAACATTATAAACATCTAAGCCGGGCCGGGCAGGATTCAGACCACGCTTCAAACAGCTTTTTCTATGTTTCCAGTAGCGAATGGAATTTATATGAGTTTATTAATGAATTTGCTAAAATACACGAGTTACCAAAAGCGGTAATAAAACTTAAAAAAATTAAAACTGGAATTTCAGATTTTCTATTTACGGGCCGTGGAAGCCACGATCATAAATTTGAAAAGATTAAAGATATAATTTCTTTCTACCCAAATATCCCTTATGTGCTAATTGGAGACGATTCCCAAAAGGATGCCGATATTTACGAGCGCATCTGCAAGATCTTTCCAAAGAGTTTAAAAGCGATTTATATTAGGCAAACAGGTAAAAAGAAGAAATCTGAAATAACAACAATTCTAAAAAACATTGAAAGTCTTGGCGTTAGCGTTTGTTACTTTAAACATAGCCATAAGGCCATAGAACATTCACGTGAAGAAGGGATTATTTAAGAATTCTGAATCCTATATTTGCTGAAATTCGCTGAAATTTAAGTCGAAGAATTACTTAACCTGAAATCCCATTATTTGAAAGTACAGGACTATATACAATCCCGGGCGCAATTACCTGCCAAAAGCATACAAAACACTATCGCACTTTTAGAGGCAGATGCTACAATCCCTTTTATTTCCCGCTATCGAAAAGAAGCCACAGGAAATTTAGATGAAGTTGCTGTAGAAAAGATTTCGCAACTGCTTACAACTTTTAAAGAACTGGAAAAGCGAAAAGCTGCTGTTCTTAAATCAATAAAAGAGCAAGATGCTTTAACCGATGTTTTAGCTGAAAAAATTGAAAAAGCCACAACTTTAACCGAAGTTGAGGATCTTTATTTACCCTATAAAAAGAAACGAAAAACAAAAGCAGATACCGCCCGTGAAGTCGGTTTAGAGCCACTTGCCAAAATTTTAATGGCGCAAAACGCTCAAAATATCGAGCAATCTGCCAAACAATTTCTTTCTGAAAAAGTAAAAACCAGGGAGGAAGCTTTTACCGGCGCAGGCCATATTATTGCGGAATGGATAAATGAGAACACTTATGTTAGAAATTCGCTAAGAAGATTATATGCTCGAAAAGCGCAATTAAGTACAAAGTGGGTAAAAACTGAAGAGGAACATCCTGAAGCCTCAAAATTCACGCAGTTCGAAAAATGGGAGGAATCCCTAAATAGAATTCCTTCGCATAGATTTCTGGCAATTCACCGTGCCGAAAAACTCGGGATTATAAAAGTGAAGCTGGAAGTTGATAAAAATGAAGCACTACAGCTTATTGAAAAATCAGTAATAAAAAATCCAGGTTTTTCCGGAATAAAATATCTAAAGGCCTCGATTGAAGACGCCTTTACCAGATTATTAAAGAAATCTTTTGCCACCGAATTCCTAGGGGAAGCTAAAGAAAAAGCAGATGAAGATGCAATCGCAGTTTTTGCTTCTAACCTGGAGCAATTGTTAATGGAAGCTCCACTTGGGAGTAAAAGTATATCTTGCCATAGACCCGGGTTTTAAATCTGGTTGTAAAGTGGTTTGTTTAGACGAGCAGGGAAACCTGTTGTATAACGAAGCCATATTTCCACACCCTCCGCAGCGGAAAACAGATGCGGCTTCAGCAAAGATTAAAAGCCTGGTAAACGCTTATAAAATTGAAGCCATTGCAATAGGAAACGGAACTGCTGCCAGGGAAACGGAGGAATTCATTAAAAAAGTGTATTTACCAAAAGAAGTTTCGGTTTTTACGGTTAATGAAGCTGGTGCATCGGTATATTCTGCCTCTAAGATTGCCAGGGAAGAGTTTCCTAATTATGATGTCACTGTGCGTGGAGCTGTTTCCATTGGACGAAGATTAAGTGATCCGCTTGCAGAATTGGTGAAAATAGATCCTAAATCTATAGGAGTAGGGCAGTACCAACACGAAGTAGACCAGGTTAAATTAAAGGAAAAGTTAGATGTGGTGGTCATGCGATGTGTGAATAAAATTGGGGTTAATCTAAATACCGCGAGTAAAGAATTACTTTCTTATGTTTCCGGAATAGGTCCGGGATTAGCACAAAATATTTTAGATTATAGAAAAGAAAATGAACGATTTGTAAGCCGAAAAGAATTGCTGAAAGTGGCAAGACTTGGGGCAAAGGCTTTTGAGCAATCTGCCGGTTTTTTAAGGATTAGAAATGCTGAAAACCCTTTAGATAATTCTGCTGTTCACCCTGAAAGTTATTTTGTAGTCGAAAAAATGGCTAAAAATAATGGTCTTAAAGCCTGAAGCGCTTATTGGGAACAAACAAATTCTGGAGAAAATTAATCCTGAAGATTATATATCTGGAGATCTAGGTTTACCCAGTTTAAAAGATATTCTGGAAGAATTGAAAAAGCCGGGTGCCGATCCCAGGGCGAAGAAAAAGCCTTTTAATTTTGATCCTACTGTAAAAACCATAGCCGATCTTAAACCGGGTATGAAACTACCGGGTATAGTGAACAACATCACCAATTTTGGCTGTTTTGTAGATATAGGAATTAAAGAAAGCGGACTTATACATATCTCTAAACTCGCCAATGAATTTATAAGCGATGTAAATGCCGTGGTAAAATTAAACCAGGAACTGGAAGTTACCGTACTCTCGGTAGACGAAGAGAAAAAACGTGTTCAGCTTTCTTTAATCGATTAATTATTCAATAGATCTTTAAGTCGGTTCCAGGCTTTATCGTGAGCTTCTTTATTTGCTTCTTCTGCATCGGGTTGGTGACCGCTGCGCATAAATGCGTGGCCGGCTCCCTCATAAATTTCGTATTTGTAGGTTTTATCGGCTTCTTTCATCAATTTTTCGCTGGTTTCAATCGTGGAATTCACACGATTATCATCACCACCGTAATATCCATAAACAGGAGCCGAAATATTAGCAATTGCTGAAGCATCTTCAGGACCGGTTCCGTAGAAAACGTGGGCAGAAGAAATTTCCTGGTTATTGGTAGCATATCTGAAATGTTTGTGAACCACCCCAACAAAATCCAACTACGGCAACCTGGCCAGTAGAAGCCGAATCTTCTTTTATGTATTTAAAAGCCGCGTCCAGATCCTCAGTTACCTGTTCAGGATCCAAAGCGTAAATTGCATCTCTTGCCGCATCGGGATTAGCAAAATCAGTAGTACGCCGTTTTCCTTTCGTATTTGAGATCAAATCTGGTGCGATTACCAGGTAGCCTGCTGCAGCCAGTTTATCAGCAAATAATCTTGCCCAATCATTTAAACCACGGTTTTCGTGAATTACGATAACCGATTTTGCAGCTTCGCTGGTTTCGGGATAAACTACAAAAGCCTGGAATTCTCGATCCCCGTGAGATAAAGTTACCCACTCGTGATGTCTTGGCGAATCAGAAAGTTCCTCGGCTTCAGTTTTTTGAGTTACTGCAGCAGAATCGGTTTGAACCTCTGTTTGCTCTATTTTATCTTCCTTTTTGTCTTTTTTATTTCCACAGGAAAAAAGACAGAAGGATAAGAAAAACAAAACCAGTACGTGATTTAAATGTTTCATATTTTAAGTTTTTAGTGAATTATCCTAACGGAAAACTCCTGAAGGAAAAACCACTACACTTTCGTGGCCGTCTTTTCCTACGGCTGCAACACCAAAAAAGTAATTGTCTATAACAATGCCTTCTAGCGTAAATTCATTTACATTTCCTACAAAACGGGAATATTGCCATTGTGCTTCGGTAGTTTCTCTCCAGTAAATCTTATAACCGGCAATATCGCCTTCAACTTTATCCCATCTTAGTTTTGCTGAAGGTTCTACAATTCCACCAATTTCAACATTTTTTGGAGCAGGAGGTGCCCAGGCCAGACTCGCCATATTTATCGCATTTACCGCCGTAAGTTTTTCAGCATAATCAAAATTCACACCTTCTACAACATCTCCATATTCAATTCCATCTTCAGTGCGAATATCCTGGTGTTGTCGGTTATAATTTTCGTGAGCTTCCATAATCCTAATTCCTGCAAAACCAAGATCGTTAAAAGGACGATGGTGCCCACCGCGACCAAACCTATCTAAACGATAGATCATCATCGGGTTCATTTCTGGCATATAGGTTTCCGTAGTTTTATGAACATAGCGAGCAAGCTGACGCGAAATACCATCTACTTCACCGCCGTAAAACCTACGCATAGTTCGTTCTCTATCGGTTTCATTTGGTGGAACCGGTTCGGAGAATATTCTGAAAGTACGGTTGTCAATTACGCCGTCTACTCCTTCAATATTTCCGATCATATCATTATTTAAAACTCCAATAATCTCCCAGTTGTTTTCTTTAGCATATTCGGCCAGTCCTTTTCCTCCAAAAAGACCTTGTTCTTCTCCAGAAAGCCCAACATAGACCACGCTGCTTTCAAACTCATATTGAGATAAAACCCTGGCGGCTTCCATAGCACCAGCCATACCGCTGGCATTATCGTTAGCGCCGGGAGCATCGGTTTCAAAATCCATCGTGTTGCTGGCGCGAGAATCTATATCGCCACTCATAATTATATATCGGTTAGGATACTTGGTTCCTTTTTGAACGGCTACAACATTCACTACCCAGGCATCGTGCGGAATCCGCTCCCCATCTTCTGTAGTTACAAAATCTTTTTGATAAAAAACATCAAGACAATTATCGCAGTTTTTAGAAAGATAATCGAATTCAGATTTTATCCATCTTCGGGCTGCGCCAATTCCTCGGGTATCAGATACTGTGTCGCTAAAGGTATTCCTGGTGCCAAAACCTGCAAGTTTGCGTATATCGGCTTCAATACTATCGGCTGATACACTTTCTCGATGATTTCATAGATACGCTGATCTGTTTGTGCATTTGTTTGTTGAAAAATTAATCCTGAAAAAAGGAGTAGGGCAAGAGTGGATATATTTTTAAGCATATAAAAATGTGGTTTAAGCTTCTAAAATACCCAAAGTTTCTGTGATATCACAAATAATTGCGATTTTGATAAGATTCTAAACAAAAAAATCCCGGCAATTATGCCGGGATCTTATATTGTATTCTAATTAAAATTAGAATTTAGCTTGCTTTCATATTATGAATTTCAGCTTTTGCTTCGTGAGCTTTTTGGTCAGCTTTAGACTTTGAAAGACTAGCTTTAGTTTTGTTTTTCAAGGCATCAACTTTATGACTTAAAGAGTCAGAAAATTCATTGAATTTTCCTTTTGTTCCTTCTATAGCTTCATTGCTTGAATCTGAAATCGCCTTCCTTGTATCTTTCCCTTTTTTAGGGGCAAATAATAATCCTAATGCTGCTCCTGCAGCTGCTCCTGATATTAATCCTAATAACATTTTTCCTGATTTCATCGATCTAAGTTTTTTAGTTTTGGTTCGTAATATTGTTTAATGTAAAATTAGATGATAATGGAATGCCTGCCATATTTTTGGAGTTAAGTTAAGCATAAACTTTACTAGAAAATGTCAAGGATTTTAACACTTTCAGCTCTTAAGAATTTTCAGCGAAATCCTTTAGAATATCTCTTACTTTAGAAGTGTCTTCTATATAATAGCGGGCACTGGTTTTCTTCATCCCAACTTTAACGGTGAAAGACTCTTCAGGGAGTTCTTCAAACATATATTCATCTGTCCAGTCATCACCAATAGCAAAAATAAAATCGTAATCTTTGCCTACCAGTTTTTTATTGGAAGCTTTTCCTTTATTTACTCCGCTACTTTTTATTTCCAGTACTTTATTTCCTTCAAGAACACTAAGTCCGCGATTGGAGATCAATTCCTTTAAAACATTAGAAAGCTCATTGGCTCTAATTTCCCCAAGTTCGGGATCGGCTTTTCTGTAATGCCAGGCCAGGGAATAATTCTTGTCTTCTATAAACGTACCGGGCGTTCTATCTACAAAGGTTTCAATTACCGGTCTCACCGCGCTCATCCAATCGTTATTTACATTTTCAGATAATTCCCATTCGCTATCTTTTTGGCGCATCCAAACCCCGTGTTCAGAAATAAGTTCTACAGGAATTTCCTGCCACCAGGAACCAAGGGTGTCTTTATCCCTACCGCTAATAAGAACTACATCTGTATTTGCTGATTGATTTAATTTGTGAACTAAATCTATTAATTCCTGGTCTGGTTTTGCTTTTTCGGGTTTATCAGTGAAATTCACCAGTGTTCCGTCATAATCAAGGAATAGAATTCTATTCTTCGCATTTTTAAATTTCTCCAAAATCTCACCTGAAACTTTAGAGGAAATCCTGGTGGCTTTAAATGCATCCCGATCCTGACTTGTATTATCCAAGGCTTTCATAAAATCACTTGCCCATTTTTCTACGCTATAGCGTTTTAATCGCTTTTGAAGCGTTTTATTACGTTGTTGTTGTTCTTCTACCGGCATTTCTATAGCCTGGATCAAGGCTTGTGAAATTTGCTCGAAATTATTCGGATTGATAATTAAAGCTTCATTCATTTCGTGTGCTGCACCGGCCATTTCACTTAATATTAGCACCCCGGTTTGATTTATCCTTGTAGCCACAAATTCTTTTGCCACCAGGTTCATCCCGTCTCTTATTGGTGTTAATAAGGCAATATCACAGCTCGTATAAAGGTCAATTAGATTTTCAAAAGGCATAGAGCGGTAAAAATACCAGATAGGCGTCCAGCTTACGGTAGAGAACTTACCGTTTATTCTTCCTACCAATTCATCTATTTCCCTTTTTAATCGTTGATACTGCGGAACGTTAGATCTTGATGGTACGGCAAGCATTACCAATCTTACTTTTTCAATGAATTCTGGATGGTTATCAAGAAAATATTCAAAAGCACGAATTCGGTTGGCGATTCCTTTAGTATAATCTAAACGGTCTATGCTTAATATAAGTTTAGCTTCAGGCGTTTCATTTGAATGGTGATCCAGCCTGCGCTGTAATTCGGTACGTTGTTCTTCGGTATTTTTAAAATGATTTTGAGCGGCGTCTTCAAACTTATTGTAATCGATTCCCATTGGGAAAGAATCTACCTTTACAATCCTTTCGGGAGCGTAATTTCATTAAAATTGACCTGGTGACGTAGAATACGACTAACAGAACTTAAAAAGTGTCTTTCGTAATCGTAGGTATGAAAACCAATTAGATCGGCACCGAGTACGCCTTCCAAAACCTCATCACGCCAGGGTAGTGTTCTAAAAACTTCATAAGAAGGAAAGGGGATATGGTTGAAAAAACCGATAATTGCTTCGGGTTGTTTTTCCCTAATCATATTGGGAACTAACAGCAATTGATAATCGTGAACCCAAATATGATCGCCATCTTCATAATGTTTTAGAACTTCATCTGCATATTTTCTATTTACACTTTTATAGGTTTCCCAGTGATCTTTATCGGCTTCAGTATATTCCATAAAATAATGGAAAAGCGGCCAGATGGTACGATTACTAAATCCATAATAGAAACCATCAATTTCTTCTTCGCTAAGATTTACAGCAACACAATCTTCTTTACGGGCTTTTTCTTTAACATCATCTAAAAGATTTTCAGGAATCTCCTCTTCGGTAAGTCCGCTCCAACCAATCCAGATACTATCACCATCCTTATGGAATGATTTTAAGCCGGTTGCAAGCCCTCCTACACTGGGAGTGACTTCCAGGTTGTTATCTTCTAAGCTAATTTGTAATGGTAATCGGTTGGAAATTATTATCGTCTTACTCATAATTATATGTGAATGCTGTTGTTGCGAAATTGATTTTTCTTAAATTTCCGAAAATCATTTTACACTACAAGTCTTTTTAAAGAATTTTAAGAGTATATGGAGAATTTAGATTACGGAATTATAGGAAATTGTAAGAGTGCTGCATTGATCTCAAAAACTGGTTCGCTGGATTGGTGTTGTTTGCCCAATTTTAATTCTTCAGCTGTTTTTGCAAAGTTGTTAGATGAAGAACGAGGAGGGAGTAACGAGATAATTGTAGATGATTCTTATACCATAACCCAGGAATATCTTTGGGAAACCAATATTTTAAATACCGAATTTACTGATGGCGAGAATTCTTTCCAGGTTATAGACTTTATGCCCAGGTATCCTCGTGAAGACGGTTCTTTCTACGCACCGCCAGATGTGATTAGATTTATCCGCTTAATTAGTGGTAAGCCTAAATTTAGAATAAAATACGATCCTCGTTTAGACTTTTCTCGCGAAAAAACATATAGTGATCATAAGGGTAATTACATTAAAAGTTATACTAAAGAAGGTAAGTATGATTCCCTTTTCTTTTATTCCAGTTTAGACCTGAACGATATTTTAGAGCAAAATGAGATCGAATTAACCGGAAACGCTTATTGTCTGTTAGGTTATCATGAAAAGCTTATTACACAATCTTTAGATCGTTCTTATTTAAAATTTCAGCGCACCAAAACCTATTGGATGAATTGGAGCGCGAAAACTACCCGCTATACGCATTATGAAAATGAAATAATGCGTAGTGCTTTGGTGTTAAAATGCCTTAGTTATAAAAAATCTGGTGCTGTTTTAGCCGCAGCTACTACTTCTTTGCCCGAAACTATTGGGGAAGAACGAAACTGGGATTATCGTTTCTGCTGGATTCGCGATGCTTCTATGGTGATTAAAGTAATGGCAGGCCTTGGACACATAAAATCGGCTAAAGATTTTCTTCAGTTTATCATAGATATTATTCCTGATAAGGATGAGAAGATCCAGATCATGTACGGTATAAATGGTGAAAAAGAACTTACCGAACATATTTTAGATCATTTATCTGGTTATAAAGATTCGCATCCGGTAAGAACCGGGAATGCTGCATATATTCAGAAGCAAAATGATATCTACGGAATTTTGATGGAGGTGATCTATCAGCAATTCAATCAATTTGAAACCTCTTTGGAGAATTCTGAAGAATTATGGACCGTGGTACGCGGAATAGTAAGTATTGTTGAGGAAAACTGGCAAAAGCCTGATAAAGGAATTTGGGAATTACGTACCGAAGACCGACACTTCGTATTTTCAAAACTATTATGCTGGGTGGCGATAGACCGGGCAATAAAGATTGGAGAAGTTTTAAGAATGGGTATAAATGATACGCATTGGAAATCTTTACGTGCAGAAATTTATAATGACATTTATAAAAATGGCTGGAATGAAGAGGTGCAGGCTTATACTCAATCTTACGGTTCTAAAGATTTAGATGCTTCAACTTTGTTGATGGAGCAATATGGATTTATAGAAGCTAAAGATCCAAGGTTTGTGAGCACCGTTCAGGCAACTGAAAGAGAATTGTGCAAAGACGGACTAATGTATCGTTATAAGAATAAGGATGATTTTGGCGAACCAACTTCTTCTTTTACTATTTGTACCTTTTGGCTAATAGACAGTCTTTTTAAAATAGGAGAGAAGAAGAAAGCCAAGAAAATGTTCGATCAATTGCTCTCTTATAGTAATCACTTAGGTTTATTTAGTGAAGATATAGACTTTGAAACCAAAAGATTGCTGGGTAATTTTCCGCAGGCATATTCGCATTTAGCCTTAATAGAAACCGCTGCTAATTTTAGTATAGGAACAACTTCAGAAGAAAGCTGGCTTAGCGAGTTTTAATCCCTCCAGAGGGTTTAATTCCCCGAGGCTTGCCTCGAAATTTCAAAAAGTTTTTTCCAATTCATACCTCGTGGGCTTGCCCCGAGGTTCTTGATTAATTAGGTTATTTACTTTCCTCTTTATTAATGGAAACGCGGCTTTTAGGGAGACTCTCGGGATAATTCTCTTTGAGGAAATCTATGAGTTTCTCCCTAATAAATACGCGTAGATCAAAAGCCGTGGGAGAATCTTTGGCGCTTACCAAAATCCTGATTTCCATAGATCTATCAGTAGCATCGGTAACCTGTACTACTTTGGCCTGTTTATCCCAAAGTGGAGTGATTTCAAGCAGTCTGTCCAGTTCTTCCCTAATCTTATCTACAGGTACGGTGTAATCTGTATAGAGAAACACCGTCCCTAAAAGATCGGCGGAATTCTTGGTCCAGTTTTGAAAAGGAGTTTCAATAAAATAAGTAGACGGCACTACCAGTCTTCTTTTGTCCCATACTTTTATTACCACATAAGTGAGCGTAATTTCTTCGATCCAGCCCCATTCGCCTTCAACAATTACCGCGTCCTGTAACCTTATAGGTTGAGTAAAGGCAATTTGAATTCCCGCAAGTAAAGTTCCAATAGCTTTTTGAGCCGAAAATCCTATAATAATTCCCGCTATTCCTGCTGAAGTTAAAACGCTTACCCCTACAGAGCGTATACTTTCAAAGCTCATTAAAGCAATGCCAATCGCAAGAATTATAATGATAAAAATGATAATATTTTCCAGGATATTAAACTGCGTATAGATTTTCCTGGCCTTTAAATTATCTGAAGTATGCACATCATACTTCTTCAGCATTCGGTTTTTTAAAATCTTAAGCGTGAGAATAATTAACCAGGTGGCGCTTAGGATTAGCCCCAGGGTGCTAATTGGCTGAAGAATGTTATAAGTATATTCATATATAAAAATCTTGCTTAGCAGGGCTATTTTTAAAATTAGCGCAGCCAGAAAAATTAAAAGTGGAATCCAAACCCTCTGTGCGAAATTCACCGGCAAGATGTTTTTTGGATCCTTGCCTATTTTCTTCAGAATATAAAAAGCTATAACGAAGCTTACAAGAAGTGTAATTACACCAGCAAGAATATATCTGAATAATAAAGGGTCTGAGGTCATAAATTAATTATTTATCCGACTTTTCGATTGTTTTCGGGATTAAAATGAGGTTCTTTTAATTCTACCCTGGAGCGCGTAAAATAAATACCTTCTTCCAATTCTTTGATATATGCCACCATTTGCTCCCTTAATCTACAATGAAGATCCCAGGCAATAACTGCAGTACTGGCGCTACAAATAGCTCGTACCTTTAAAGATTTTTCGGTCATTTCTGTAACCTGCATTATTGCAGGATGTTCTTCGTCCCAATCTTCAGAATCTTCCAGCAGCTCTTTAAATTTAGCCCTAAGTTTATCTACATCTACCCGGTAATCTACGTAAAGTTCAATTTCATTTAAAGAATGCGGGCTGGTAATGGAAAGGTTCTCAAAGGTATCAGAAATCACTGTTTTTAAGGGAACAATTAATCGTCTAAGATCCCAGGTTCTTACTATCATATAGGTGAAACGTATATCCTCAACATAACCCCAACGACCTTCAATAAGAACAGTGTCACCAATCCTTGCTGGTTTTGTAAGTGCAATTTGAACTCCGGCAATTATATTTCCCAAAGTACTTTGAGCTGCAATACCTAAGATTATGGTAGCCAATCCAGCTGAAGCCAGCATAGAAACACCAAGTTTTTCCATAGACCTGAATTGGGAAAGGATAATAGAGGTACCAATAATCACCACGGTAAAGGTTAAAATTCTCCGGGCAACCGATAAATAAGTAAAAAGCTGACGAGATTCATGGCTATTCTCTGAAGTGACATCGCCAATTTTATGCTCGGCAACATAACGCATAGCAAAATCTAAGATTCGCATAAAAAACCACGTACCAGATGCAATTACAATTGCCAGTAAAATAGCATAAATAGTACTTGAGTAAGCACCGGAATAAGAAATAAGTTCGTTTAGACTAATATAGAAAAATAACACTCCAGAAGCCAAAGCAGCGGGAATACCTAATCTTTTAGATAAAGCCATAATTATTGGCTTATCAAATGACTGCGCGATTCTTCTTATTAAAAGGATAACTACTTTTCCTAAAATGTAAGAAACGATAAGAAGCAAAAACGTTAGAACCGGTTTCCAAAGGGGTACTGTGCCTATTTTTGCCTGGGACCAGGTTGGCATATGCCGGTCTAAAAATGTTGGCCCGTAAACCTGGTATAGCTCTTCGGTATTCTCCACGGTATTTGCAGAAATTAACCAAAAAGCTCCATAATCCTGGTATTTTATTCTTTGTAACCTAAAAATTATATCACGGGTTTTTATTTGAGTTTCCCCAAAAACCACGCTTCTTCTTGCCTCTCCTGCTACTGCCTGGTTGGTAGTTGTTCTAATATCTACCTGGCCATCTGGACGGTCTGGTAAACCATCCCAATTAATCGCCACCCGTTGGTCCATCACAAAATATAATTTCTGCGCAATATTAATCGCCTCTTCCTCCGTGATATTGTCAGGAAATAAGTTGAAGTTTAAAGCATAGGCGGCTTCTTTAAAATTTTTATTTCTACAACTAATTACAAAATGCTCTAGCGTAGCCTGGGGCGTTTGTAAATTAAATTTATTAGGCGGTAAACCTAATGGATTATTTAACCGAGTAAGTTGGTAATAAGCTTTATTGTAATCTTTTAAGCTATTTGGAAGATAGTTGGACTGGTTTGGTTCATCTATTTTTTCTTCTGAAGGAAGCGTATCTTCAGTACTTATTGAATCTTGTTGAAAAGCAAGAACCGAAAGGGGAAGCAAAAATATGCTGAAGCTTAAAAATAACAATCTCATTTGGTTGTTCATACCTAATTATTGAAGTCTATTCTAAAATTTTTGATTGGAATAATTTTAAAATTAAGGAATAAAAAAAGACCGTCTAAATTTGACGGCCTTTTTTAAAATAGATTTATCAGAATTTTTAGAAACAATATTTATTTTCTGAAGTAAGTTTTTCAGCAATAGTGTTTCTTAACTCAACCACATTTGGCATTCTGTCGTATTTGGTGAAACGCTTAAGTCCCATTAACATCATACGTTGCTCGTCACCTTCAGCAAAAGAAGCAATTCCCTCTTTGGCTTTCTGGTTTACGGTATCTACAGCGTGGTATAGATATAATTTAGCCATTGCGATCTGCTCTTTTTGAGCATCTTCACCAAAACGTTTTACATTCTTTTCAGCTCTTAGAATTCCAGATTCAGCCATATAAGCTTCAATAAGAATATCTGAAGCAGCTAAGAAGCAATTGCTGGTGTTCTTCCAGATCCTGACCAAATTTTTGAACTGCGCTACCGGCTACCATCAAGAAAACTTTTTTCAGTTTTTTGATCATATCCTTTTCTTCAGCGAATAATTCATTAAAATCTGGCTTGTCCATTGAAGGGATTCCTGTAAGTTCTTCCCCAACAGCTTGCGCCGGTCCTAAAAGATCTACGTGGCCTTTCATCGCTTTCTTAATAAGCATTCCAACGGCTAACATTCTGTTGATCTCATTGGTACCTTCATAAATTCTGGCAATTCTGGCATCTCTCCAGGCAGATTCCATTGGAGTATCGGCAGAGAAGCCCATTCCACCTAAAACCTGGATACCTTCGTCGCTACAATTCTGAACATCCTCAGAACAGGCTACTTTCAAAATAGAACATTCTATCGCGTATTCTTCAAAAGTCTTTAATTCGGCATCAGAATGCGATTCTCCAGCTTCCAGACGAAGATTAATTCTATCATCAATGTTTTTTGCAGCTCGGTAACACGCCGCTTCTCCAACATAAGCTGAAGTAGCCATTTCGGCAAGTTTAGATTTTATAGCACCAAACTTTGCAATTGGTGTTTTAAACTGAACCCTGTCATTAGCATATTTTACGGCCACATCGGTTACTCGTCGTTGTGCTTCTAAAGATGCTGCAGCCAGTTTAATTCGGCCTACGTTTAAGCGCATTCATCGCGATCTTAAACCCGTTTCCTCTTTCTGAAAGCATATTTTCAGCAGAAACTACAGTATCATTAAAAAATACCTGGCGGGTAGAAGAGGCGTGGATTCCCAGCTTTTTCTCTTCTTCACCAAAAGTTATCCCGTTTGGATTCTCTTTATCGTATTCCACGATAAATCCGGTGATATTTTTATCATCCTGAATACGTGCAAAAACGATAAAAACGCTTGCAAATCCCGCATTGGAGATCCACATTTTTTGTCCGTTTATTTTGTAACTTTTTCCGTCTTCGGTAAGTTCAGCTTTTGTTTTCCCTGAATTCGCATCACTTCCGGCTCCCGGTTCAGTAAGGCAATAAGCGCCGAACCATTCTCCTGTAGCTAACTTCGGAATATATTTTTTACGTTGTTCTTCATTTCCATAAAGAAGGATTGGTAATGTTCCAATTCCCGTATGCGCACCAAAAGCGGTTGCAATAGAACCGGAAGCTCCTGAGATATAATCACAAACCAGCATTGTTGAAACAAAGCCCATTCCAAGGCCTTCGTATTCTTCTGGTATTGCTACTCCAAGAAAGCCAAGTTCCCCGGCTTTTCCCATTACCTCTTCGGTAAGCGCGTAGTTTTTCTTTTCAAATTCTTCTTTCTTCGGCCAAACTTCACGATCTACAAATTCTTTAACCGAATCACGCATCATTTTTTGCTCCTCAGTAAAATCTTCAGGAGTAAATATATCTTCTGCTTTGGTATCCTTAACAAGGAATTGCCCACCGCGTAGAAGTTCTTTTTTATTTTCTGTTGTTTCCATTCTATTATTTTGAATTTTGAATTATAAAATTTAAATGATTTATCTAGCTTTTTATAATTCAGTGTTATTAATGTTTTTTTGAGCTGTAATTATAATTTTAGTTATGATGTTTATTATATGTGTGATTTCATTTAAATGATTTGAAACTTCAATTTTTGTTATTTCTGAATCTTCTAAAAGTCTTAGCCAGTATTTCGTCTCTCTGGCTTCCTTGGAAGCGATTGACATTTTACTTATAAAATCTCGCTTTGATTGTGCCGCAGTTGCTTCTTCTACATTAGCGCCAATACTTGTTGCAGATTTTAATAATTGCCTGGAAATTATAAACTCTCTTTCCTCTTGAAGTTTTTTGAAAAGTGAGATGATATCAAGAGAAAACTTAAAGGTTTTGTCTACTATGATATTCTCACTTTTCAATTTTATTCATTTAACATTAAACATTCATCATTTAAAATACTTCATAGATCCCTGCAGCTCCCTGTCCGGTTCCTACACACATGGTCACCATGGCGTATTTATCTTTTAGATTGCGTTTACGCATTTCATCAAAGATCTGCACCGAAAGTTTAGCTCCTGTACAGCCCAGTGGGTGGCCCATAGAAATAGCACCTCCATTTGGGTTTAAGGTTTCAGGATTTAAGCCAAGTTCTCTAATCACCGCCAGAGATTGTGAAGCAAAAGCCTCGTTAAGTTCAATAAGTTGCATATCATCCTGCTTTAATCCAGCTTGTTTTAAAGCTTTCGGAATTGCGTGAACCGGTCCAATCCCCATAATTTTAGGATCTACACCTACGGGTGCATAGCTTACCATTCTAGCGATTGGTTCAAGATTAAATTCTTTTACCATTTCTTCACTCATTACCATTACAAAGGCGGCACCATCACTCATTTGTGATGAGTTCCCTGCAGTTACGCTCCCGCCTTCGGCAAACACAGGTCTTAGTTTTCCTAATACTTCCTTAGAAGTATCAGCACGTGGACCTTCGTCTTTGTTAACTGTATAGGTTTTGGTTTGTTTTTTACCGTCTTTTCCTACAAAAGTTTCTTCAACATCTATCGGTGCGATCTGGTCCTGAAAACGGTCTTCCTTCTGTGCTTTTAAAGCTTTTTGATGGGAATTGAAAGCAAATTCATCCTGATCCTCACGAGAAACTTTGTACTTCTCAGCTACGGCTTCTGCAGTAAGACCCATTCCCCAGTAATAATCTTCATGGCCTTCTTTGGCTGCATTGTAATTTGGAACCGGTTTGTAACCGCCCATTGGGATATAACTCATACTTTCTGCTCCACCCGCAATAATGCAATCGGCCATTCCACTTTGAATTTTAGCCGAAGCAATCGCGATAGTTTCGAGTCCTGAAGCGCAATAACGGTTAACCGTCATTCCGGGAACCTTATCGGTGTCTAAACTCATTAATGAGATTAAACGCCCAACGTTAAGGCCTTGCTCTGCTTCTGGCATCGCATTCCCTACAATTACATCATCGATCCTGGTTTTATCAAAATCGGGTAATTGCTTCATCATATATTCTATGGTTTCGGCAGCCAGATCATCTGGACGCTTAAACCTGAACACACCACGGGGAGCTTTCCCCACGGCTGTTCTGTATGCTTTTACTATGTATGCTGTCTTCTTCATTATTCTAAATTTTGAATTTTAAATTTTGAATGAATATTCATCCAAAATTCAACATTTATAATTCTAATTTCTAAGCGGTTTCCCTTTCTTCAACATATGCTGAAGTCTTTCCAGGGTTTTGCGTTCTCCTGTTAGGGAAAGGAAAGCTTCTCTTTCCAGATCTAACAAGTATTGTTCGCTTACCATTTGTGGTTCAGATAGATCACCTCCGGCCATTACATAGGCTAGTTTATTAGCGATCTTTTTATCGTGGTCACTAATATATTTCCCGGCATTCATTTGATCTGTTCCAACTAAGAAAGCTCCTAAGGCCTGTTTACCAAGAACTTTAATATCTTTTCGAGCAATTGGTTTAGTGTATCCATTCTCAGCCATCAGCAAAGCGTGTTTCTTAGCGATAGTGAGTTGTCTTTCCTGGTTTACTACCACGATATCTTTTCCTTTCTGAAGAAGGTTTAAATCGAATGCTTCGTGTGCAGAGGTAGATACTTTTGCCATTCCAATAGTTAAGAAATGTTCTCTTAACCTATTTAATTCCACATCGTCTTTTTCATAAGTATCTGCAGCGCGAACGGTCATTTCTTTAGAACCACCACCGCCGGGAATTACCCCAACGCCAAATTCAACCAGACCCATATAAGTTTCGGCTGCTGCCACAACTTTATCGGCGTGAAGTGAAAGTTCACAACCACCACCTAAAGTCATAGAGTGAGGTGCAGCTACCGTTGGAATAGAAGAGTAGCGCATACGCATCATCGTATCCTGGAAATATTTAATCGCCATATTAAGCTCTTCATATTCCTGCTCTACGGCCATCATAAAGATCATCCCAATGTTTGCACCTACAGAAAAGTTCTTTCCGTTATTCGCAATTACTAATCCCTGGTAATCTTTTTCGGCCATATCTATGGCTTTATTGATGCCGTCTAGAACATCACCACCAATGGCGTTCATTTTACTGCGGAATTCTACATTCAGGATTCCATCACCAAGATCTTCAACCACAACACCGCTGTTGCTGAAAACTTCTTTTGATTCGCGAATGTTATCTAAAATGATAAACGCATCCTGACCAGGAATTTTCGTGTAATCTTTTTTCTGAATATCGTAATAATAGGTATTTCCTTCTTTTACAGTGTAAAAAGAATCTTTACCATTTTCCAACATCTCGTTCACCCAGGCCGCCGGTTCTTTACCTTCGGCTTTCATCATCTCAACACCTTTCTTTACTCCAAGAGCATCCCACATTTGGAATGGGCCGTGCTCCCAACCAAATCCGGCTTTTACACCATCATCGATTTTATAAAGTTCGTCTGAAATTTCTGGAATTCGGTTAGAAACATAAGCGAATAATGCTGCAAAGTTCTTACGGTAGAATTTACCGGCTTTTCCTTTATCACCTACTAAAACTTCATAGCGGTCTTCCAGTTTATCTATAGTTTTGGTTTGTTCCAGCACATCGAATTTCGCGCTTTTTCTATCGCGATATTCCATTTTATCTAAGTCTAAAGACTTGATCTCACTGGAGCCATCCTCTTTCTTTACTTTTTTGTAAAATCCGGTATTATTGGTTTTGCTACCCAGCCATTCGTTATCCATCATGGTCTGGATAAAATCTGGTAAAGCAAAAAGATCGTTCGCTTCATCGTTTGGAACACCTTTATGAAGCCCGTTGGCTACGTGTACCAAAGTATCTAAACCAACTACATCTACCGTACGGAAAGTAGCCGATTTTTGACGACCAATAACCGGCCCGGTAAGTTTGTCTACTTCCTCTATGGTCATATCCATATCTTTAACCATATGGAAAAGGCTCATAATGCTGAAAATACCAATTCTGTTTCCAATAAAAGCCGGAGTGTCTTTAGCTAATACCGATTTCTTACCAAGGTATTTTTCGCCATATTCGTTAAGGAAATCCAGAACTTCCGGTTTTGTATCTGGTCCCGGAATAATTTCAAATAATTTCAGGTAACGCGGTGGGTTAAAGAAGTGCGTTCCGCAGAAATGTTGCTGAAAGTCTTCGCTTCTTCCTTCATTCATTTGTTGAATAGGAATTCCCGAAGTATTGGAAGTTATGAGTGTTCCTTTTTTACGGTGTTTTTCCAGTTTTTCAAACACCTTTTGCTTAATATCCAGGCGTTCTACTACTACCTCAATAATCCAATCTGCTTCAGAAACCTTAGAAATATCATCTTCCATATTTCCGGTTTCTATTCGATTGGCAAAATCTTTATGGTAAATAGGAGAGGGCTTAGATTTTAAAGAAGCTTGCAAAGATTCGTTTACCAGGCGGTCTCTTACTTGTTTGTCTTCTAAAGTGAGACCTTTTTTCTTTTCTTTCTCGTTGAGTTCCCGCGGGACGATATCCAGCAAGAGAACCTCTACGCCAATATTGGCGAAGTGGCAGGCAATACCGCTCCCCATAATTCCGGAGCCGATTACTGCTACTTTGTTAATTCTTCTCTTCATAATTGTTATCTGGTTTTACTATAAGGTTTTCGATTCTAAATAAAACTTTCCCGATTTTGAAATCAGTAAGTTCTATTACTTATTATTTACTTTAATTTAATCTCTTCTTTGTAAATTTTCTTTTCTGAAATAAGATTCAGGATTGTATTGGCCACTTCTATAAAGGTTTTTAGATCTTCTTCTGATACGTTTTCCTTTACAGCATCATCAAAGCGCAATACCACTTTTTTGGAATACTCACGCATTTCTCTTCCAAAATCGGTTAAGTATATAAGGACGCTTCGGCCATCTTTTGGATTTTTTTTCCGAAGAATTAATCCTTTGTCTTCCATCGTTTTAAGGATTCTGGATAAGCTTGTGGCTTCCATTCCCATTTTGGGGCCAAGGGAGGTAGAAGGAGTTCCATTTTCAGGATCTATACTTAATAGTGCAAAACCGGTAGACATGGTACTTCCAGCCTTACCAGCTTCTTCATTATACATTTTGGAGACCGCCATCCAGGTGGCTCTTAATACATAATCTATTGTTTTTTCCTTCATTCTTGAATGTTGATTCTCAAAGTTAAGAAAAATATATTATGCACGCATAATAAAATAGAATAAATAATCAGAGCTTTATATTTATTACCTGAATTTATAAGAATTGCATAAAAAAACCCTTCATAATGAAGGGTTTTAACTTTAGTTTTAAATTATTGAGATTAAATAGGTCTGTAGATTTTCTCGTATAATTTTTTGTAGCGATCTTTTATATTTCTTCGCTTTAACTTCATAGTAGGAGTGAGGTGGCCTTCTTCAATTCCCCAAACTTCCCCGGTAAGCTCTATTACCTTTATACGTTCCCACTTACCAAACTTTTCGTTATAAAAATCTACCTCTTCCTGAATACGTTCTTTAACCTGTTCGTTTTCTGCAATAGCCTTTTCAGAACCATCGCCTAGATCTAAATTTTTACGTTTTGCCCATTCCTGGATAAACTCAAAGTTTGGTTGGATTAAAGCTGCAGGCATTTTTTCGCCATCTCCAATTACCATAATTTGTTCGATAAAACGTGATTGCTTCATCGTGTTTTCAATAATTTGAGGAGCTACATATTTTCCACCTGAAGTTTTAAACATTTCTTTTTTACGATCGGTGATCTTTAAAAATCCGTCTTTATCTAATTCACCAATATCGCCGGTATGGAAAAAGTGATCTCCATTTAAAACCTCTTTTGTTTTTTCTGGCTCCTTATAATAACCAAGCATAACATTTGGTCCTTTAGCAAGAATTTCGCCGTCTTCAGCAATTTTAACTTCTACGTTTCTAATTGGTCTTCCTACCGTTCCAATTCTGAAGCCTTTATTTCTTTGATCATTTACCGCAATTACCGGGGAGGTTTCAGTTAATCCATAACCTTCCATTACCGGAATATCGGCCGCGGCAAAAACACGGGCTAGACGCGGTTGAAGCGCAGCAGATCCAGAAACTATCAATTCAATATTTCCGCCTAAACCTTCTTTCCATTTAGAGAAAATTAGTTTTCTGGCCAGTTTAAGTCGGGTTTCATACCACCATCCGTTTTGGCCGTATGGCTCATATTCTAAACCGAGCTCAACAGCCCAGAAAAATAGCTTTTGTTTAATTCCACCAACAGTAGAACCTTTCGCGATAATCTTGTCGTAAACCTTTTCTAATAATCTTGGTACTGCAGTAATTACGTGCGGTTTTACTTCTTTAAGGTTATCACTAATTTTTTCTATGGATTCCGCAAAATGAATAGAAACCGAATAATACTGATATAAATAAAGTATCATGCGCTCAAATACGTGGCAAACCGGTAAAAAACTAAGCGCTACATAAGTTCCTCTTTCAAAAGGAACCCTTTCGGCACTATCCAAAACATTACTCACAAGATTTTTATGTGAAAGCATAACTCCTTTTGGTCTTCCGGTGGTTCCTGAAGTGTAAATCAAGGTTGCAAGGTCGTCTGGTTTAACAGCCTTCTTTAATTGCTCAACTTCATCCTGGTTGCTTTTGTCTTCTCCAAGCTCAAGAACCTCTGTCCAGTTTTTACTGCCTTCAATTTCATCAAAAGTGTAAACCTCTTTTAGTTTGGTGTCTTGTTTTATGGAATTGAGTTTTCCTAAAACTTCTTTATCTGAAACAAAACAGAATACAGCTTCACTGTGATCCAGTACATACTGATAATCTTCTTCAGAAATTGTAGGGTATATTGGTACGGTTTGCGCACCGGTTTGTAATACCCCAATATCCATAATATTCCATTCAGTACGGTTACTGGTTGAAATTATGGCGATTTTATCATTTGGTTTTATGCCCAGTCGTAATAATCCCCGGCTTATGGCATTTGCCCTGTCTATATATTCTTGGGTAGAAATGGCCTTCCAGGTACCATTATATTTAGTGACTAAAGCTTTTTCTAAAGCGTGTTTTTCCAGCTGAAAGTATGGGAAATCAAATAGTCTTGTTGGTTTATCCATTTAGGTGTAGAATTATTATATGCTTTGCAAAATAGCAAATTTGTAAGCTATTTCAAATTGAAATATCAAAATAAACGTAGATATATTAATAAGAATATAAATTATTTGACAAATGGAACTAATGAAAGAGAAAGGAAGGTCTTTGTGAATGTTGATTTATTAATTTGATAATCACTTGGTTAATTCATAAATAAAAACGCCCGATAAAAAATATCATCGGGCGTTTTAATAAAAATATTGTTGAAAATTTTATTTTTCTTCCAGCCACTTTCTGGCATTTACGAAAGCTTCCAGCCACGGGCTCACTTTGTCATCTTTCCTGTCTTTTGGATAATATGCCCAGTTCCACGGGAAAGTAGAACGTTCTAAATGCGGCATCATTACCAAATGTCTTCCGGAGTCATCGGTTAACATTGCGGTGTTGTGATTGGAGCCGTTAGGATTAGCCGGGTATTTATCATAACCGTATTCTCCCACAATATTATAATGCTCTTTTTTATAAGGAAAGCTAAATTTCCCTTCGCCGTGTGCTGCCCAAATTCCGAGTTTACTTCCGGCAAGTGAGCCAAGCATCACAGAATTGTTTTCTTTTATTTCTACCGAAGTAAAATTACACTCAAATTTATGGGAAGCGTTATGAAGCATTTTCGGCTTTTCTTCGTCCTCAGGATTTATTAATCCTAATTCTACGAAAAGCTGGCAACCATTACAAACTCCCAGGGATAAAGTATCTTTTTTACTGAAGAAATTGTCTAGAGCGGTTTTTGCCTTTTCATTGTATAAGAATGCACCGGCCCAACCTTTGGCACTTCCCAAAACATCAGAATTAGAGAAGCCACCAACAGCGGCGATAAATCTAATATCTTCTAAAGTTTCCCTGCCCGAAATTAAATCGGTCATATGCACATCTTTCACATCAAAACCTGCCAAATGCATTGCTCTGGCCATTTCACGTTCAGAATTAGAACCTTTTTCCCGAATAATCGCTGCTTTAATTCTTTTGCCCGACTTCTCGACTCCGCTCGAAGTGACAGGAAGTTGTCCCGTAAAATTCTTTGGAAATTTAAATTCCAGCGGCTGATTCTTATAATTATTGAATCGCTCGGTAGCTTTATCTACACCACTTTGTTTTTGATCTAATAGGAAAGAAGTTTTATACCAAACATCACGCAATTCAGAAATATTGAAATTCAGGTTTTCTGAACCGTTTTTAATGTTTAAGCGTGTTGCCTTCAGTTACCTTTCCTATTTTAAAGAATTCAATTTTATTATCTCTAAGTACTTTTTCAGCCGTATCGTCTTTTGCCTGGAATACAATTCCGCAGTTTTCATTAAACAGCAATTTAACGCTGTCTTTTTCATTTAAAGCTGAAAGGTCTAAATCTGCGCCAAGATTATTATCGGCAAAACACATTTCTAAAAGCGTGGTAATTAATCCGCCTGAAGCCACATCGTGCCCGGCAAGAATTAAGTCCTGCTTAATTAAGCCCTGAATGTTATAAAAAGCATCGGCAAATTTCTTGTCATCTTTTATCGTAGGGACTTCTTTTCCAACCTTATTAAGTATTTGCGCAAAAGAAGATCCTCCAAGTTTAAAATTGTCTTGTGATAAATTGATGTAATAAATGTCTCCTCCGATTTTTGCTGCAAAACAGGCTCCACTACTTTCGTAATATCATCACAATGCCCGGCTGCCGAAATAATAACCGTTCCCGGAGAAAGCACCTCGCCATCTTTATAGCGCTGCTTCATAGAAAGCGAATCTTTCCCGGTAGGAACATTTATTCCCAAGGAGATCGCAAAATCTGAAACCCCTTGCACAGCTTCATAAAGCCTGGCATCTTCACCTTCGTTATTACAAGGCCACATCCAGTTTGCCGAAAGAGAAACAGATTTTAAACCTTTTTCCAACGGTGCCCAAATAATATTGGAAAGCGCCTCGCCAATTGAATTTTTAGAACCCGCAACAGGATCAACTAATGCCGAAACCGGAGAATGACCAATTGAGGTCGCCACACCTTCTTTTCCATTATAATCCAGTGCCATCACCCCGCAATT
This sequence comes from uncultured Flavobacteriaceae bacterium, assembly GCA_963727565.1. Lineage (GTDB taxonomy): Bacteria > Bacteroidota > Bacteroidia > Flavobacteriales > Flavobacteriaceae > Salegentibacter. Next base: position 152,460 of record CAVSGU010000004.1, on the reverse strand, counting down.
GTTTAGCGGAAATTGCAATGGTCCTGCGGTTTGCTGTTTAGCTACACGCCCGGTTACACAACGGTCAACTTTATTGGTCAACCAATCTTTACAGGCAACGGCTTCCAATTGAAGTACCTGTGTTAAATAATCTTTTATATTTTCTGAAGAATAAACTACATCTTCATAATTTCGATTAACCGATTTATCTTCCATTATGGTCTTTGGCGAACTTCCAAACATATCAGAAAGCTCCAGATCCATTGGTTTTTGTTTAGATTTTGATCCTTCAAAAGTAAACCTGTGGTCGCCGGTTACATCGCCAACCTGGTAAATAGGGGAGCGTTCGCGTTCTGAAACCCTGCGTAAGATTTCATAGTTTTCACCGCCAATTACCAAGTCCCATTCTTTCCTGGGATTCGTTTCCTATGATTTCTTTTGCTGAAAGAGTAGGATCACCAACAGGTAATTTATCTAAATCTATTTTTCCGCCGGTTTCTTCAACCAGTTCGCTAAGGCAGTTTAAATGTCCGCCGGCACCGTGATCGTGAATAGAAACAATAGGGTTTTCTTCGCTTTCTACCATTCCTCGCACCGCGTTAGAAGCACGTTTTTGCATTTCTGGGTTGGCTCTTTGGATAGCGTTTAATTCAATACCGCTTCCAAACTCCCCAGTATCTGCTGAAGAAACTGCGGCACCGCCCATTCCAATCCGGTAATTTTCACCACCAAGAATTACTATTTTATCGTCTTTCTTCGGAATATCTTTTTGCGCCTGGTTGGCTTTTCCGTAACCAATTCCACCGGCCAGCATAATTACTTTATCGTAGCCTAAACTTCTTTGGTGCTCTGAATGCTCAAAAGTCAGTACAGAACCAGAAATTAAAGGTTGTCCGAATTTATTTCCAAAATCTGAAGCTCCATTAGAAGCTTTGATCAAAATATCCATTGGGGTTTGGTACAACCAATCTCTTTCTTTCATCCCGTTTTCCCATTTTCGGTCTTTATCAAGCCTGGAATAAGATGTCATATAAACCGCGGTTCCGGCTAAAGGCAAAGAACCTTTTCCACCGGCAAGTCGGTCACGAATTTCACCACCGCTTCCGGTTGCAGCACCATTAAAAGGTTCTACCGTGGTTGGGAAATTATGGGTTTCGGCTTTTATAGAAATAACCGAATCAAAATCTTTGTTTTCGTAAAATTCAGGAATGTCTGGAAGTTTTGGCGCAAATTGTTGCACTCGTGGTCCATTAATAAAAGCCACATTATCTTTATATGCTGAAACGATCTCGTTCGGATTTTCTTCCGAAGTTTTCCTGATCATTTTAAACAACGAGCTAGGTTTTTCTTCTCCATCAATCACAAAGGTGCCATTAAATATCTTATGGCGACAATGTTCAGAATTCACTTGTGAGAAACCAAAAACTTCAGAATCGGTAAGTTTTCGGCCTAATTTATCGGCTAATCCCTGTAAATAAGCAACTTCTTCTACATTAAGGGCGAGACCTTCCTGCTGATTATAAGCTGCAATATCATCAATTTCAATAATCGGTTCTGGATTGATATGAATATCAAAAATATCCTGGTCTAAACCTTCATATTTCTGGGAAAGCATCGGGTCAAAATCGTGATAATTCTTATCGATTCGTAAGAATTCCTCAATTCTAATAATTCCGTGGATGCCCATATTCTCGGTAATTTCTACCGCGTTGGTGCTCCAGGGCGTGATCATTGCGGCACGGGGCCCAACAAAAAAATCTGCCAGAGCAGATTTGTTGATTTGTTGTGTATTGCCAAAAAGCCAGTTTAATTTTGTGATGTCTTGAGCCGTAAGATTGGTATGCGTTTCTACCGCAAAAACCTTGGTGGCCTGGTCTCCAAAGAAAAGGATCATTCTATGTTGTTTTGTGTTGTTCGAGAAAGCACAAATTTAGGTTTTTTAAAGGAAATATTTCAGGAAGTTAATACAGAAAATATTGTGGGGGTTTTGCCACGAATTCACGAATCGATTTTTATTTTAAGTATTGCTCCTTTAAAGTACTGTCATTGCGAAGGAGTCTTTTTAGACGACTGCGGCAATCTGTACTTTTTCAAATAAGTTCCTTTTAAAATAGGTGGGTTACTAAAATCAAAAGATTGCCGCGCTCGTTCCTTGCTCGCAATAACATAACTCTTTGCTTTTTTTTCATAATTTAATAGCTACCGAGGCCATCTACAGTATTCATTTCAAATACTTCCCATTCTTCGAAATTGTATTCAATAGAAGGTTCGGTGATAGATTGTTTTCTTCTTAGGGTTTGATCTTTGGCAAAATCATCGGAATTGTTATGGGTTCCAATTATATCTATTAATTCTCCATCTTTAAAAAGTCCGACAGGATCGTTGCCGTTAAAATCTAAGGGCGCACCGGTTTTTAATTGATTGGATTTAGAAGTGATTTCAGAAATATCTGCAGACTCATTAGCGATAACGAAAGTTGAATTGTGAGCTAAATTGCCTTGAAGTATAACCTCTCCCATCCAATCGCCTGCGCCATTAGATTGTTTTTTAATTGAATAAGCTTCAGCTTCCAGATCGATATTTTCTCCTGTAAGATTTACAATTTCGAGTGCTTTATTGAAGGAAGTGCCCTCAATATATTCTGAAAAGAAGATTTCAGTAGAAAAATTATTTTCTGGTGGAAGTTCTTCAGGAACCGAAGCCTCATCTTCGGAACAGGAATAAATAAGTATAGAAAGGAGTATAAAGTAATATTTTTTCATCAGGAATCAATTTCAGGGAAAATAAAAGGATTCCACCTGAAATTGATTCGATCAAAAAATTTGGGTATAAACCCTTAAGCCTTTTTCTCTAAAAGTGCCATATAGAATCCGTCAAAACCGGTTTCAGAAGAAAGTATCTTTTGTTCTTTAACCAATTTGAATTTTTTCCCTTCTTCGGTATTCTTCAGGAAGTTTTCTACTTGCTTCTCGTTTTCAGAAGGTAAAACCGAACAGGTTGCGTAAACCATTTTTCCTCCCGGTTTTACAATGCGAGAGTAAGTTTCAATTATTTCGGCCTGGGTTTTTATAAGCCTATCTATAAATTCAGGTTGCAATTTCCATTTAGCATCTGGATTTCTGCTTAAAACTCCGAGTCCGCTACAAGGGGAATCTATAAGTACGCGATCTGCAGTTCCATAAAGTTTTTTGATCACTTTTGTAGAATCAATTGCACGCGGATCTATATTGTGAGCACCGGCACGTTTGGCGCGGCGTTTAAGTTCTTTAAGTTTATTTCCGTAGATATCAGTAGCGATAATCTGGCCTTTGTTTTCCATTAAAGCAGCCAGGTGAAGCGTTTTCCCGCCGGCACCGGCGCAAGTATCTACCACGCGCATTCCGGGTTCTACTTCAAGAAACTCAGCTACCAGTTGGGAAGATGCATCCTGAACTTCAAAAAAGCCATTTTTAAAAGCCTGGGTTCTAAAAACGTTTCCACGTTCTTCCAGTTTTAAAGCGCTTTTATATCCTTTTAAGGGTTCAGAAATTATTTCTTCATCCTTAAGAGCACTGCGTAATTTGTCTTTGGTAGTTTTAAGTGTGTTGGCTCTCAAGATTACCGGCGCTTGCAAGTTTAGCGCTGCGATCTCTTTTTCCCAAACTTTTTCACCAAGTTCTTTTACTCCAAGTTCGTCCATCCAATCTGGAATAGATTCGCGGTATTTTCTAATTTTACTTAAACTATCAAATTTCCCTTTAATTCTTCGGGTAGGAGTGCCTTCAAATTGTGGCCAGTCTGGTAAGGTAATTCCTCGCAAGGTAGCCCAAACGGTAAATAATCGAAATAAATTTTCGCGATCAAACGGCTCTTTTACTTCAGCAATTTCAGCATAAAGTCTTTTCCAGCGAACAATATCGTAAACGGTTTCGGCAATAAAACTACGATCTCTCGAGCCCCAACGCTTATCGCGTTTTAGGGTTTGCTCAATGACCTTATCGGCATATTTACCATTATTAAAAATTTCATTTAAGGCATCCATGGTCGCGAAAACCAAATTCCTGTGTAACCGCATAATTAAATTTTGAATTTGCAAAGGTATGTTTTTTAGTCGATAATTGAGATTTAAATGCTTCCAGGCTTATCTCGAATTTAAAATGACCTTTCTTTGAGTACTTGGGAGATTACTATGGGTTGATTTACTTCGGAAAAATTTATCTTTGAATGGATTTACAAAACGATTTAAACTCTACCTATGAACAGACTTATTGTTTTTTGCCTGATTTTGATATTTAGTAGCTGTAAGAATGAAAAAGAAGCTGAAAATAAAATACAGCAAAAAGCGAAAATTGAATATACTTCAGTAGAAATAGAAACTATTCTAGAAGATGATTCTCTAAGTATTAGGGCGATTGAAATAATTGGGAATAACCTTGCTTTTGCCGCCAATAAAGGAACATTTGGAATGTATAACTTTGGCAATAATACCTGGCGCACCAATACCCAGAAATATGACAGCCTGGTTCCTGAATACAGGGCGGTAGCTGCTACCGATGATGACTTTTTTATGTTAAGTGTTGGAAGTCCTGCTTTGCTTTATAAAACCGGAGATTCTGGCGCTATGGAATTGGTTTATAAAGAAGAAAATGAAAAAGCCTTTTATGATGCGATGGCTTTTTGGAATAATAAAGAGGGAATCGCAATGGGCGATCCTACCAATAATTGTATATCCATAATCATTACCCGCGATGGGGGAAAAACCTGGAAAAAATTAAGTTGTGATCTTTTGCCTGAGGTTATTGAAGGTGAAGCAGCTTTTGCAGCGAGTAATTCTAATATTGCTATTGAGGGCGATAATACCTGGATTTTATCAGGAGGTATGACTTCGCGTGTATATTTTTCACCTGATAAAGGCGAAACCTGGGAGGTTTTTGATACTCCATTACTTGATGGGAAAGCAACCACCGGCGGATATACCATGGATTTTTATGATGAAAACTTCGGAATTATTCTAGGTGGTGATTATACCAACCCTGAAGGAAATACCGGGAATAAGGCTGTTAGCAAAGATGGCGGTAAAACCTGGAAATTAATTGCAGAAGGGCAGGAGCCGGGCTACAAAAGTAGTGTTCGATTTATCCCAAATACAGGAGGTGAAAAAATTATTGCTACCGGTTTTAGCGGAATTTCAATTTCTAAAGATTCAGGGGAAACCTGGGAAGAACTTTCTAATGAAGGTTTTTATACGCTGAGGTTTAAAAATGATTCGGTTGCCTATGCTGCTGGAAAAGGACGAATTGCAAAACTCACTTTTAGATAAAAAGAATCCCGGAAGGCCTAAACCCACCGGGATACTAACTACTAACTAACCAAAAAACTAAATTTTACTCGATAATCGAGGTTTAAATGCTCCGAGGCTTTTCTCGAAATTTAAATCCATTTTCTTTTCTGAATACCTTTTGAAATTGCACCGCGGTACTCTATTCTTCTTCCTGCTTTTCGCGCTCTTTACGGGCGCGGTATTCTTTAATTAATTTCTTGTGGAATTCATCTTCCAGCTTATGAAGCTTAATAATTTCCTGGGCGGTCATTATTTCCTTTAGATCATTAAAGAGCTGCTGTTTTAGAATATAATCCTGTCTTTCTATTGCAACATATTCATCTAACATATCTTCGGCATCACCTTCGGTAATACATTCCAGATTTGGAATATCTCTATGCTCTCGCTTTCTTAATTCGTGCAAATCAGACTCATATTCGTTATAAATTGGCCAGAATTGCTGTGCTTTTTTCTTGTCAAGGTTTAATTCCTGAGTAAAAAATGCGGTTTTCAACTCTTTTATTTTCTCGCGATGTGGATCGTCTTTTTCCTGTGACTGCATTTGCCACAATCCAGAAAACATTAGTAATATTATAAGTAGGTTTTTCATATTAATCTTCATCTAATATATAAAGAGGTTCTTCTAAATTTTCATCAAGATAATTCATCATTGCTTCAGAGTCTACCTTATCTAAATCGGTATCATCTACGATATAACCTTGTTGAAAAATATAATTTGAAATTTCACCGGTAGAGAGATCTATGTTATTATTGTCTATATAGCTCTCCATCACAGAAAGTTCTACGTTTTCCCAACTGGTTTGGGTTTCAGGATTTATATAGAAGGTACTGGCAAAAGCAATAACCATTGCTGCAATGCTCGCTGCATAAAGGAAAACCTCTTTGGTAACCAATTTGCGTACTTTAGGTTCATTTTTAGTTGCCTTTTCAAGCAACTCATCTTCCAGCCCATCAAAATATCCTTCTGGTGTCTTGAAACCTGCAGATTTTTTTTCTCCCAGGGTTTCAGAAAGCTCCATTTTTTCCAGCAATTCCTGCTCAAAACCCTCAAAATAACCTGGTGGGGTTTTAAAGCCTGACTTGGGATTATATGATATTTTTTCTTTCTTCATTTGTTTATTTGACTATAAAAAGTACAAAAGGTTTAATTTGTTTTTAAGTATTCCTCTATTTTTTTAGCAGCGTGGTGGTAAGAAGCTTTTAGCGCTCCTTCACTGGTTTCTAAAATTTCTGACATTTCCCGGTATTTTAATTCCTGAAAGTATTTCATATTAAAAACCTGTTGTTGTTTTGCGGGAAGACTGGCAATTGCTTTCTGTAATTTAAGCTGAATTTCATCACCTTCAAAATAAACATCACTTTCTAAATTAGCAATAAGCTGCTGTTGCAGATCTTCTGAAGAAATCTGATTGCGTTTAGCTCTTTTGTTTAAAAAGCTGATTGCCTCGTTAGTTGCAATGCGATACATCCAGGAAAACAACTTGCTTTCTCCTTTAAAATTATGAATATTTTTAAAAACCTTAATAAAGGTATTCTGAAGTACATCATGAGTGTCCTCATGGTCTTTGACCATGTTACGTATATGCCAGTATAGACGCTCTTTGTATAAAGATACCAGTTCTTTAAAAGCTTCTGAAGAAGTCTTTTTTTCCTGTAAGCGTTTAATAAGTAGATCTTCGGACGTTTTCAAAGGGATGCTAGTCTTAATAAATTTTGTGGAATCCCGGGTAACGGAAGCCAAAGGTAGTTAAAACTTTATTCTTCTTAAAGTCAGTGTATAAAAGAATTAAGCTAAGAAAACCTTCTTTGGGAGAAATGCATTTCATCGATAAAATGCATAAAAAACGGATAAAGTGCATTTTTTATTTGGTAAATAGGTTTTTCTAATTTACATTTACAATATCAAAATGATTTAGTCTTTTTTTGCCCCAAACGAAAACGAATTAAATCTTTTATTCTTATTTGCCCCAAAATGAGAATAATTATAAAAAAGGATGGAGTATACTCCGTCCTTTTTTTATGCCTAAATGCGAAGCTGTGAAAATTTTCCTAAAAACGTTTTAAAATTGCATATTGGTAAATTTCTATGTATATTTTTGTAAAATAAAATTTATTGTTATGAGATATATACTATTAATTCCGATTATGTTAATATTCGCCTTTCAAGTTGAGGCACAGAATCAAACTGAGCCGGTGAAGGTGGGAGATGTTTTAGTAATAAATCAGGCTGAAAATCAAAACTTTAAATCTTTAGATTTACCAAAGGCTAATTTTATTATTAAAAAAGGTGGAATCGCCAATTACAAGAGTCTTGTAGGAAATAGGGTAGAAGTAGCCGAAGTTAATACAAACGATGCCGGTGAAACTACCGTAGTTTTAAAAAGAGAAGATGGAAGAAAATTCTTTCGAACTCACACCACTATTAGTGCTAATATAGATGAAGCACTTAAAAACGGAGAGTTGATTCTGTAGAAATAAGAATCATTGAAATAAAAAAAGCTGTCTGGGAAATTCTTAGACAGCTTTTTTATTTTATCATCTAATCAAAAGATTGCATTTCTACCAGTTTTTGATAGGTGCCTTTCTGGGCAAGTAGTTCCAGATGTTTTCCCTGTTCTACAATCTCCCCGCGATGTAAAACAATAATTTTATCGGCATTTTGAATCGTTGAAAGTCTATGCGCGATTACGATAGAAGTTCTATTCTTCATCATATTCTCCAGGGCTTTCTGTACCAGTTTTTCGCTTTCTGTGTCCAGGGCAGAAGTTGCTTCATCGAGAATCATAATCGGCGGATTTTTAAGTACCGCACGGGCAATTGAAAGACGTTGTTTTTGCCCACCACTTAATTTATTACCACTATCTCCAATATTAGTTTCAAGTCCTTCAGGAAGCTCCTTAACAAATTCCCAGGCATTGGCTACTTTTAAGGCATCAATTATTTCCTCTTCGGTGGCATTGTCTTTACCTAAAGCGATATTATTTTTTACCGTATCGTTAAAAAGTATAGAATCCTGGGTTACAAGTCCCATTAAATTCCGAAGGGATTTTTTGGTAATCCCTTTAATATTATGCCCGTCAAGCTTAATCACGCCTTCGTTAACATCATAAAAACGGGTTATCAGGTTGGCAATGGTAGATTTCCCACTTCCGGACTGGCCAACAAGGGCGATCATTTTTCCTTTTTCAACCTGCATAGAGAAATTCTTCAGCACATTCTCTTTCTCATACCTAAAGTTGATATTTTCCACTTCAATATTATCATCAAAACTTTCTTTCTTCACCGCATTTCTATCATCCTGTATGGTCGATTCAGTTTCCAGGATTTCCAGGATTCGCTCTGCACTGGCATTTCCTTTTTGGATAGAATATGTTGCTTTAGAGATGGCTTTTGCCGGAGTTAAAATATTGTAGGTTAAAACAAGAAAGCCTATAAAAGTAGAGGCATCCATTGTATTATCAATAAGCACCATTCTTCCACCAAACCATAAGATTATAGTAATTACCACCACCCCTAAAAATTCACTCATAGGTGAAGCGAGGTTCTGGCGATGCAAAAGCGTATTTAAAATTTGATTTAAACGGCCTGTACTGCTATAAAATTTTCTTTTGAATTTATCTTCAGCATTAAAGCCTTTAATAATTTTTAAGCTTGAAAGCGATTCTTCAACTATAGTTAGAAAATTAGCGTTTTCCTGTTGTGCCTGGGTAGATTGTGATTTGAGTTTTTTTCCTATTGTAGAAATTAATAAAGCCAGAAAGCGGTAAAAAAACCAAAACAAACAACGTTAGCGTAGGACTTAGCGCAATCATTGCTGCTAATGTAAAAATTAGCGTAAGCGGTTCTTTTACAAATAGCTCTAACATGCTTAAAAATGAAGTCTGGATTTCCTGAACATCACTGGTGATCCTGGAAATAAAATCTCCTTTTCTTTTTTCAGAAAAGAAAGAAACCGGTAATTCTACAATTTTATCGTAGATACGGTTTCTAATATCTTTAAGCATGCCGTTTCTAAGATTGGCAATAAAATAAAGTGCCAGGTAATTAAAGAGGTTTTTTAGAAAAAATAAGACAATTACCGTGATGCAAATACTTACCAGCGCGGCAACTTCTCCATATTGTTCAACCTGCTGATTTAGAAAATAATTAGAATAATCATTAGCAAAATCTTTAATATTCCCAAACTCTCCATTCCAAACCGGTTTTGTGCTAATAGGCTCTTCTTCCTGGAAAAGCACCCGAAGCATTGGGATAAAAGAGATAAACGCCAGGGTGCTAAATAGCGCGTAGAAAACGTTACTAATAATATTAAGTATTGCAAAACTCTTATAAGGCTTTGCAAACTGAAGAATCTTCTTTAAATAGGTCATAAATACGAGCGATTAGCCCAGTTGTAATTCATTTTTAATTCGCTGGATCTTATCGGCTAGTTTTGCATTTTCAGTATCAAAATCTTCAACTTTATCCAGTTGCGAATTCACACTAAAATAGAATTTGATCTTTGGCTCTGTACCGCTAGGCCTGGCAGCGATCTTTGTTCCATTCTCGGTATAGTAAATAAGCACGTTAGATTTTGGAATATTTATCTCTTCTTCAATGCGTTCCTGAAGGTTTTTTGCTTTTGAAGTGTGATAATCTTCAATAAGCACCACTTTCTCTCCGTCTATCTCTTTCCAGGGATTTTCCCTAAGATCTACTAACATTTGCTTTATTTCTGCCTCACCTTCAATTCCTTTTTTCACTAAAGAAGTAAGTTCTTCGCGGTAAAGTCCGTGTTCGGTATAAAGTTGCAATAGTTGTTCGTAGAAAGAGCTTCCATTTGCTTTCATTTGCGCAGCGATCTCGCAGGCGAGTAGGGTAGCGGTTGCAGCGTCTTTATCGCGTACAAAATCACCTACCATATAGCCGAAGCTTTCTTCACCACCACCAACAAAATCAAGCCCTGGATTATCTTTTATCAATTTCGCGATCCATTTAAAGCCGGTTAAGACTTCGTGATATTGCGCACCGTAGCTTTCGGTAATATTTTTGAGCATTGGCGTAGAAACAATAGTGGAAGCCACAAAAGAGTTTTTAGAAAGTTTGTTTTGCTCTTTATGTTTTTCCAGTAGAAACCACGTCATCATAAGCATAGTTTGGTTTCCGTTAAGCAGAATCATTTTTCCGTTTAGATCTCTAACGGCAACTCCTAGACGATCGCCATCGGGATCGGTGCCAATTACAATATCGGCATTCTTTTCTTCCGCGAGGTCCAATGCCATTTTTAAGGCTTCTGGTTCTTCCGGGTTTGGAGATTTTACCGTTGGAAAGTTTCCGTTAGGCTCTTTTTGCTCTTCTACCAGGAAAACATTTTTATAACCTGCTTTTTCTAAAATCTGCGGATTGGTCTTACAAGCCGTTCCGTGCAGCGAGGTAAAAACAATTTTTAGATCGTCTTTAGCTGAAGACGAAGTATTAAAACTTCCGTTTTCTACTGAAGCTTCCTGAAATGCTTTATCTACTTCACTATCTATCTTATGAATAAACTCTGGCTTTGCTTTAAAATTAACCTCGTTATACTCCAGCTTATTAATTATATCTACAAGCTTGGTGTCTTGCGGCGGAACCAATTGGCCACCATCCTGCCAATACACTTTATAGCCGTTATATTCCGGCGGATTATGGCTTGCGGTTAATACAATCCCGGCGTGACAATCCAGGTATTTAACTGCGAAAGAAAGCTCTGGTGTTGGCCTTAATTCTGAAAATAAATAAACCTCAATTTCGTTTGCCGAAAACACTTCAGCTACCATTTGCGCTAACTCTTTAGAATTATTTCTACAATCGTAAGCAATGGCTACTTTTAATTTTTCTCCTTTAAATTCGGTTTTCAATAAATTAGAAAGTCCCTGGGTGTTTTTTCCGAGGGTATATTTATTGATTCGGTTAGTGCCCACGCCCATAATTCCGCGCATACCACCGGTACCAAAAGCTGCATTTTTATAAAAAGACTCCTCCAGTTCTTTTGGATCGTTTTCTATAAGGTGGTTGATCTTTTTTTGGGTGTCTTCGTCAAATATATCGGTAAGCCAGGCTTTAGCCTTAGCCAGGATTTCTGGTTTATTTTGAGCCATAATTATAAGTTTAGATAAACAAAAATAAGGATTAATGCCTTAATGGCATTATAAATTTGAAGTGGTTTTATTGATTAGGTAACGTTCCTTTTCCCGCTTAGAGCGTAAAATGAGCTCTCCAAGAAAACCGGCAAGGAAAAGTTGAGTTCCAATTATCATTACCGCCAGCGCGATATAAAACCAGGGATTTGAAGTTACCAGAACATTGGGTAAACCGTGATAAAGTTTGTAGAGTTTGGAAATACCGATCCATCCGGCCGAGATAAAACCGAAAATAAACATAAGCACTCCTAAAGCGCCAAAAAGGTGCATAGGCCGCCTGCCAAATTTAGAAAGGAACCAAATGCTGATAAGATCTAAAAAGCCATTAAGAAAACGTTCGGCACCAAATTTTGTTTTTCCGAATTTCCTGGCCTGGTGTTGTACTTCTTTTTCGGTGATCTTTGAATAGCCTGCATTTTTTGCTAACACAGGAATGTAACGATGCATTTCGCCGTAAACATCAATGTTCTTGATCACTTCTTTTCGGTAAGCTTTAAGTCCGCAGTTAAAATCGTGCAGTTTTACTCCAGAAGTTTTTCTTGCGGCTGCATTAAAGATTTTTGAAGGAATATTTTTTGAAATTACCGAATCGTAGCGTTTCTTTTTCCAGCCAGAAACCAGGTCGTAACCTTTCTCTTTTATAAGTTGATACAGTTCAGGAATTTCTTCTGGATTATCTTGCAGATCTGCATCCATGGTGATGATCACATCTCCCTGGGCTCTCAGGAAACCGGCGTGTAAAGCCTGTGATTTTCCGTAGTTTCGGTTAAATTTAATTCCTTTAACCGCTTTGTCGTTGTCTTCAAGAGCTTCAATGGTTTTCCAGGAATCATCGGTACTGCCATCGTCAATAAAAATGATCTCGTGTGAAAAGGAATTGGACCGCATTACTTTTGCGATCCAATTATACAATTCAGTTAGAGATTGTTCTTCGTTTAAAAGAGGGATAACGACGGAAATCTGCATTATTTTTTTATTAATGAGCTGGATTTTCTCTTTTTAGAATTAAGCCTGTGATTAATGATATAATGAACCCAAAAAATAAACTTGAGACTAAAGTCATTGTAGCGAAAAACCAGGGACTAATAAACATTTTGGTCATTTCTAAAGCTTGAGATTGTTGCGATTCAGGCATATTTTGTTCGGCCATTTGTAAAACTGCTTCGTCATACTTCATTTCTGCAAACTCAGGATATACAAAGCTATAATGAATATATGAATAAATGGCAGCAATTACTCCGCTTATTACAGCTACAGCTAAACCAACTTTTAAGGCTTCTTTGATACTTAAAAATCCGTTATTATTTTGTTTGAATTTTTTAATCGCTAAAACAAAGATAGTGATTGAAACAATTGCGTTTAATACTCCCACAACCCAATTTTCCTGATCTACGTTAAAAGCATAGAGAAGAACAAGAACAATGATAGAGTAAATAGCAAGAACTATCCCATAAGGATAAGCAACCGATTTGACTGAAGTAGAGTTTTCCATAATTTAAAGATTGTTTAGTTATAACCGGTTAGTAAGCAAATATAATAAAACGTTACATTGCATAAGAATTAAAAATAATTTTGTCTAATCCTTGTTTTTATAATTGAATTACTTAAATTTGCACCTCGAAAATTAAAAGAACTAAAGCGATGAAGCAGGGAATCCATCCGGAAAATTATAGATTGGTAGCATTTAAAGATATGTCTAACGAAGATGTATTCATTACCAAATCTACCGCAAACACTAAAGAAACTATAGAAGTAGAAGGTACAGAATATCCACTTATCAAGTTGGAGATCTCTAGAACTTCTCACCCATACTACACCGGGCAAACCAAATTGGTTGATAGCGCCGGGCGTATTGACAAGTTTAAAAACAAATACAAGAAATTTAAGAAATAAGTTTTTTGTTATATATAATTCCAAAAAGTCGTCTTTTTTAAGGCGACTTTTTTTGTGCGTAATTCTTTCGGCAAATCACTGCTTTTGCATTTTAACGGCATTTAAAAAAGTGAAACTTTTCAGTTTTATTTTACTCGATAATTGAGATTTATCTGCTCTTTCCCGAAGTCTCGGGATGCTTAGAGATCAAAAAATCCCGTTTAACATCTCATTGGCTTGCCCCGAGGTAGTTTCCTTTGTAACTTTGAGCCCTAAATTTGTGCGGATGAATTATATATTATTTGACGGTTCTGCCAGGAACCGCTTACTTCCTTTTACCTTTACGCGGCCTGTTGCCGATATTAGGGTAGGAATTCTCACTATTCGAGAAAAATGGGAATTACTTTTAAAATCTACTACTTCTACAATTACCGAAGATTATTTAGCCGAAAAATGGCCGATGGTGGAATTGGAGGAAAATGTAATGATTAATGCTTCCTTTTTGCCAAATGCTGAGTTTTTGAAGCAAATAAAAAATCTGAAACCCAACCAGGCGATTTTTCATCAGGAAGATATTGTGGCTTTTCATGCCTACGAAGACCAGGAAGTAGCTTTAGATGACTATGAACAAATAGAATTGGCTGAAGAGGTAATTCAAATAAATAACTCCTGGGATATTTTTTCCAAAAATGGCGAAGCTATTGAAGCTGATTTTGATCTTTTAACCAAAGACAGGAAATCTCAACCTATCCACGAATCTAATTACGTTAAAAACCCTGAGCGAATTTTTCTTGAAGAAGGTGCCGAGGTAGAGAACTGCTCGCTTAACGCTTCTACCGGACCAATTTATGTAGGTAAAAATGCTAAAATACTGGAAGGCAGTCTAATTAAAGGCGCATTAGCGGTTTGCGAAGGTGCTTTAGTGAAGATGGGCGCGAAGATTTATGGCCCAACTACTTTAGGACCCGGATGTCGCGGTGGTGGTGAAATAAATAATGCAGTACTTTTTGCGAATTCCAATAAAGGCCACGACGGGTATTTGGGGAATTCAGTTTTAGGTGAATGGTGTAATCTTGGTGCTGATACCAACAATTCTAACCTAAAGAATAATTATGCTGAAGTTCGTATCTGGGATTATGAAACCGAAGGTTTTGCTAAAACCGGATTGCAATTTTGTGGATTAATGATGGGAGATCACAGTAAATGTGGCATCAACACAATGTTTAATACCGGAACGGTAGTAGGTGTTAGCGCTAATATTTTTGGAGCAGGATTTCCACGGAATTTTGTGCCCAGCTTCAGTTGGGGTGGTAGCGCCGGAACGACGGTTTACAAAACCGAAAAAGCTTTTGAAGTTGCTGAAATCGTTATGAAACGCCGAGACATAGAATTTTCTGAAGAAGATAAAAAGATTTTAGAGCACGTTTTTGAGGAAACGAGTAAATGGAGGAGAGGTTAGGTTATTACTTATCCTTTTTTAGAACATTATTTTCCAAAAGAATATTAATAGAGGCTATCTGAAATATCTTTAACTTACGTCATGCTGAACTTGTTTCAGGATCTAAGCTGTTGCAATTGATAATATGCTTAGAAGCTGAAACAAGTTCAGCTTGACGAAAATTGAGATATTTCAGATAGCCTTTTATTTTTTTATTAAAAACTTATTTACTTCTGTTTTTAAGAATCCTTCCTGAAAAATGTTGCTTCATAAGTATTACTGTTTCCAACATTGTCGGTTACAATAATTTTCAGCTTATTTTCGGTTTCAGTGACTACGCCATCGCTAAAATCGTGAGTTAATGTATTGTTCTTGTATTCATATTCCATCAATATGAATTTACCATTAACTGTAGCGCGATAACTCTTAATTCCTGATAGATCATCGCTTATCTTAACCTGCAGAGTGCTGTTATTGGAGATCCACTGTCCATCATTAAAATTCGTTGGCCATATTTTTGGCGGTGTAACATCTGAAGCCAGCGTGTATTCCCCAAAAGTTCTTGTCCTGGTCGTAAAACGGTTTGCTTTCTTGTAAGTCGAGGAATAATTTGGGCGATCATTGTAGCCTAACCTGGCAATAAACAGTTTTTCTTTCTCTTCAGCAGAATATCCACTTACATCAAAGCCTATGGTAATGTTTGTATGCAGTGGAGTGTGGTCGTTATGAACTTTCACTTTATCCTCTCCAAATTCGATATCGAGGTAGGTATCTTTGTAAAGACTTCCTTTTGGGATATAAACATCCATTCCGTTAGCTTCAGCAGCAAATGGCTGATTTGCCTGCGCGAAATAATCTGTTTTTTCTTCTTTTTTAGGCGGAATATCGTTGCGTTGCATTCCCTGGATAGGAACTCTTATTATTCGCTCGTTTCCGGCAAAATCGCTCACTTTTATTGTGTAATTGTAATTAAGACTATCCTGAATATATAACTCTCCTTTGTTTACGACATCTTCATAAAGACTTAGTGGATTTCCGTTTTCAACAAAAAGTTTTTGAATGCGTTTTCTGTTTTTACTGTAGTATTCATAATCTATAAGTTGATTTAAATGGCGGCTTTCAGCAAAAGAAAAACGTTTAAAGGGTAAGGTGAGTACACGATCCCCATTTAACTCAGCTTCAATTCGATAGACTCCGTTTCTGTTAGGTGCTCCATCTTGCTGATCTACCGAGGAAACTCCGAATCCAATATTTCCGCAGGCATCAATTTCACTGGCAATATAACTACCATCTTCCAGCGGAATAAGATTTATTTTTTGCCGTTCCCGGGAATTATTTACGTGTGCATCGGCATCTAAAGGATAAGCATATAAGCCATCTATGATCGGGGCGCGATTATCGTTGATTTCTATTCCGAAGAGTTTTGGATTCATTGGGCGCTGGCTCCCATCACGAATTTCAAAATGCAGGTGAGGGCCGCCACTGCCTCCGGTATTCCCGCTAAAAGCGATAAGCTCATCTGCTGCTACCGGTAGTTCGCCCGCTTCAGGGAAAAGTTCTATTTCATAAGTTTCGTTAGCATATTGTCGCTTCTTTACATAAGCTTCAATTTCAGGCGAGAATTCCTTTAAATGCGCATACACTGTAGTGTAGCCGTTAGGATGCTGCACATAAAGCGCTTTTCCGTAGCCATAATGCTGAATATTGATTCGGCTAACATATCCTTTGGCCGAAGCTACTACATCCAATCCCTGTCTCTGTTGGGTTTTAATATCTAAACCACTGTGAAAATGATTGGAACGCAATTCTCCAAAAGTTCCTGATAAAACCAGAGGTACATCTAATGGATTCTGAAAATAATCTTTAGGAACATTTGGCTGTGCCAGTGCTACTGTGCTAATAAATAAAAGAAAAACAGCTAAAATAGATTTCATATAAAATTCTTATTTGGGGTCTAATGGGGCTGTAAAGTTAATTAAAGTTTAACCAAAAATTAAAGCCTTAGTGCTTAGAAACTTAGCAATAGTCTTGCCTATTTTTAAAAATAGACGAAAAAACAATTGGCATATTAGAGCGCGAATGTTAACTTTGTGGGGATAAGCATTACATTTGGCTTTTATGAGTGAATTGACAGAAATCGTTGATAGCCTTGAAAATAGGATTAGTAAACTGCTTCATAAATATGAAAATTTAAAGCAGGTTCATAGTTCTTTAGAGGCAGAAATGACCACTGTGAAAGAAGAAAATCAAAGATTAGCTCAGAAACTGGAAGGGTCTAATCTTGAAGTTCAAAACCTTAAAGCCGCCAATGCAATGCTGGGCAGTACCGAATTCAAAACAGAGACTAAGCTTAAATTGAACAGCTTAATAAGGGAAATTGATCAATGCATTGTTCAATTATCTGAATAAAATATATGGCCGATAAATTAAAAATAAAACTTTCTATTGCAGATCGTGTGTATCCTTTAACTATTAATCCTCAACAGGAAGAAGGTTTACGCAAGGCTGCCAAGAAAATTGAGGCTATGATTAAGCAATTTGAGCAAAGTTATGCCGTAAGGGATAAGCAAGATGTATTGGCGATGTGCGCCTTGCAGTTTGCCGCCCAAACCGAGCAAAAAGATATAGATAGATCTACAGATACGCTTGAAGCAGAAAATAAACTAAAATCGCTTAATGATTTGCTGCAGAAGCATTTAGTATCGTAAACGTTCTTTAAATAAATAAAGGTTACTGCCTGTATTAGTGATATTTTGATAAACTCAACAGAGATTCTTTAAAAAGGGTGAGTCTAAGTTGTAAAAGCGCGCCGCCTTAGAGCGGATTCTTGATCAGCTTGTTAGCCCTAAACTTGTTTTTATGGAGTTTTATACAAAAACCTATCTAATACAGGCTTTTTTTATACATAAATTTTAAATATGGACATATTATTAAATATAGTTATTGGGTTAGTTGGTATAGCAATAGGATTTGCAATTGCCAAACAGTTGGAGCGAAAGAGAGCTTCGCAAACCATTAAAAATGCCAAGAAAACGGCAGCGAACATTCTAAAAGAAGCGAAATCTGAAGGAGAAAGTATCAAGAAAGATAAAATTCTTCAGGCTAAAGAAAAGTTCATTGAGCTAAAATCGGAACATGAGAAAGTGATCATGAACCGTGATAAGAAGATGAATGATGCCGAAAAACGTATCAGGGATAAAGAATCTCAGGTTTCAGGAGAACTTTCCAAAAACAAAAAACTCAATAAGGAGTTTGATGAGAAGCTGGCAGATTATAATCATCGTGTAGAATATCTTGAAAAGAAACAGGAAGAAATAGATAAACTTCATAATAGCCAAATTCAGCAATTAGAAGTGATCTCAGGCCTTTCTGCCGATGAAGCTAAAGCACAGCTTACAGAAGCTTTAAAAGACAGTGCAAGAACAGATGCTATGGCCTTGATTCAGGATACCGTAGAAGAAGCCAAGTTAACTGCACAACAGGAAGCCAAGAAAATTATTATTACTACCATCCAAAGAATAGGAACTGAAGAAGCTGTAGAAAATTGCGTTTCGGTATTTAACCTGGAAAGTGACGATGTAAAAGGTAGAATTATTGGCCGGGAAGGAAGAAACATTAGAGCTTTAGAAGCCGCTACCGGCGTTGAGATTATCGTAGATGATACTCCGGAAGCTATTATTCTTTCTTGTTTCGATTCGGTTAGAAGGGAAGTAGCTCGTTTATCGCTGCATAAACTGGTGACCGATGGTAGAATTCACCCGGCGAGAATTGAAGAAGTTGTTAAAAAGACCCGCAAACAAATTGACGAGGAAATTATAGACATAGGTAAGCGTACCGTAATTGATTTAGGAATTCACGGTTTAAACCCTGAATTAATCAAATTAGTAGGCCGAATGAAATATCGTTCTTCTTATGGTCAAAACCTTCTACAACACTCCAGGGAAGTCGCTAAACTTTGTGGTGTAATGGCCTCAGAGCTGGGTATAAACCCTAAACTTGCTAAACGTGCCGGATTACTCCACGATATTGGTAAAGTGCCGGAAACAGAGACTGAGACGCCTCACGCTATTCTTGGAATGCAATGGGCAGAGAAGCACGGTGAAAAACCAGAAGTTTGTAACGCGATTGGTGCTCACCACGACGAGATAGAGATGAACTCTTTATTATCTCCTATTGTGCAGGTTTGTGATGCGATTAGCGGTGCAAGACCGGGTGCTAGAAGACAGGTGTTGGATTCTTATATTCAACGTTTAAAAGATCTTGAGGATATTGCTTTCGGATTTGGAGGGGTGAAAAAAGCTTATGCTATCCAGGCTGGACGTGAACTACGTGTAATCGTAGAGAGCGAAAAAGTAAACGATGAGAAAGCTAATAATCTTTCTTTTGAAATTTCTCAAAAGATCCAAACCGATATGACTTATCCGGGACAAGTTAAAGTAACTGTAATTCGTGAAACCAGAGCAGTAAATATCGCGAAGTAAGTAACTAGAAATTAATTTTCATACGGCTTAATTTTATAAGCCTTATGATTTGAAATAAGAACTAAAAAAATGCCTTAGAAGAATTTTCTAAGGCATTTTTTGTTGCTGTATGTTTTGCAAATAGGCTTTGTAGTCTTAACTACTTAAGATTTGTAATCGTCATCATCATAGATGTTTTCATAGGAATTACCTTTGGTAACAAAAAACTCCCCGGTTACGTATCTAAAATGCTCATCTAATTCCGCAATCTCTTTTAGATCTGATTCATCCAGATTTACCCCCGGACTTTGCAGGTTTTCTCTAATACGACTCTCGTTCGTAGATTTAGGAATTACGGCAGTCCCACGGGTTTCGCTCCATTTAATAAGCACCTGGCCTGCGCTGGCTCCATGTTTCTTAGCGATTTTCTTTATAACCGGGTTCTCCAGTAGTGAAGGCTCATCTTTAGCTTTCATTCCATCGGGTCTGTCGCCGCTGCCCAGAGGAGAAAATGCAGTAACGTGAATTTTGTTCTTACTGCAAAATTCTAATAATTCATTTTGCTGAAGATATGGGTGAAGTTCTACCTGGTTCATTTCAGGATTTTCTGAGGCTTCTTCCATTAATTCTTCCAACTTCATCGTACTAAAATTAGAAACCCCAACGTGTTTTACCAGGCCTTGCTTTTTGGCTTCCAGCATCATATTCCAGGTTTCAATAAGTGGCGCTTCCTCTAAGGATAAGTAGTCTTCGTCATTTTCAGGAAAACTCACATCGGGTTTAAAAGCTACCGGCCAGTGAATAAGATATAGGTCTAGATAATCTAATTGCAGGTCTTTTAAAGTTTTTTTAAGCGCAGGGATTACATCTTCTTTTTTATGTGCATTATTCCATAATTTTGAAGTGATCCAAACTTCTTCCCGTTTTATTTTTCCTTCATTAAAAACTTCAGAAAAAGCTTCACCAACGGCGTCTTCATTCCCATAAGTTGCAGCACAATCTATATGCCTGTAACCATTATTTAAAGCAAATTTCACAGCTTCTTTTACTTCTTCTTTTCCAGATTTCCAGGTTCCTAAACCTATGGCTGGCATTTCATCGCCATTTTTAAATTTTAGTGTTTTCATTTTTTAGGTTTTTATAGGAAACATAGTTTCCATAGTAATTTTTTAAAATTGTTTTCCTTGAAATTACTAATAAATAAAGGCAATAGGAAGATTTGAAAGCGCTTTAACCCAACTTTAATAGCATTTTAGCGTCGAGGGTGAAATTGCTCTACCACTTCCCGAAGATGTTTGCGATCTACATGCATATAGACTTCGGTAGTGGTGATACTCTCGTGACCTAACATTTGCTGAATTGCTCTTAGATCGGCGCCGTTTTCTAATAAATGGGTAGCAAAGGAATGACGAAAAGTATGCGGACTTATTTTCTTTTTAATTCCGGCTTTTTCGGCTAAGCGTTTTATGATGGTAAAAATCATTGCGCGCGTAAGTTTATTTCCGCGCCTGTTTAAAAACAAGATATCTGAATCATCTTTATTTATTTTCTGGTGAATTCTAACTTCATCTTTATAGATATTAATAAACTTCTTGGTATAGTCTGAAGTTGGTACCAGGCGCTGTTTGTTTCCTTTCCCGGTTATTTTAATAAAGCCTTCTTCAAAATAAAGGTCAGATATCTTTAAATCGGTTAATTCGCTAACGCGCAAGCCGCAGCCATATAAAGTCTCTAAAATAGCACGATTGCGTTCTCCTTCGGCTTTACTTAGGTCTACCGTTTCTATAAGCAGGTCTATTTCTTCCGTAGAAATGGTATCTGGGAGTTTTCGGCCTATTTTAGGAGATTCTATTAGGTCCAGGGGATTATCTTTTCGGTAATCTTCAAAGATCAGGTAATTAAAAAATCCGCGTAAACCAGATATTATACGCGATTGTGAGCGGGCATTGACTTCTTTAGCGATCTCATAAATAAATTGCTGAACAATTTCTTCGGAAATTTGGGTAGGAGACACCTTATGTTTTTTAACGTCTAAAAAGTTGATAAGTTTCACAACATCCAGCCGGTAATTGGTGATGGAATTTTCTGAAAGTCCGCGTTCTATGCGTAAATAGTTACAATAATCCTGTAGTGCTGAAGCCCATTTCATACGTTAAAGATATAAACAATTCGCTTTAATCTTAGTAATACTTTAGGTTTGCGTAACATTTTTTTAAGAAGTCTGTTCCTACATTTGCCCCTGTAACACTAACAAAAACGAACGTAATGAAAAAGTCGATTTTAATTGCAGTAATTGCCGTATTAGGTTTTACATCTGCAGCAAGCGCACAGGAATTTGTGTATTTTGGAGCAAAAGGTGGAGTAAGTTTCACCAACATGACTTCAGATGGATTTGAGGATGAAAAGAGTAGAACAGGTTTTCACCTTGGTTTAGTATCTGAAATCCCTTTAAGTGAGCGTTTTTCACTTCAGCCTGAGGTGCTTTATGCCACACAAGGACTTGAAGCCGATAGATCTTTTGCTGGGCAAACAGTAAATGGAGAATATCAACTGGATTACATCCAGGTACCTGTATTGGCTAAGTTCTATTTAATTGATGGATTGTCTATTGAAGCAGGTCCGTCTTTTAATTTCCTGGTAGAGGAAGAGTATGATTTTGAAAGCGGTATGGCTGATGCAGAATTTGATACAGAAGCCGGAAGTACTTTTGAATTTGGAGGAGCTATTGGTGCTTCATACAAATTTAACAATGGCTTTTTTGTCTCTGCAAGATACACACAAGGTTTTACCGATGTGTTTGACAGCGACAACTGGGATGATGATGCTATAAAAAATAATGGTATCCAGGCAGGGATTGGACTAATGTTCTAAATCTCTTAAAAACACCTATGAAAATTAAAAGCGGAGGCCTTAGGTTCTCCGCTTTTTTTATACCTAAAATCCTGTAATTATTTAATAGAGTGTAAGTTAATTGCTATTTGTGATACCTTTAGGTAAGTAACCAAAAATGTATAATTATGAAACGACTAGTACTTATTTTTTGTTTTACATTATTAGGAATCGCTGCCTTGCAAGCTCAAAGCGGATTGCGAGTTGGTGCCAACATTGGTTTACCCGTAGGAGATAGTGAAGAAGTTAGTAATTTCCAGCTCGGTGCAGATCTAGCCTATATGGTGGGCGTTGCAGATATGCTCTATGTTGGGCCCAAAGTGGGATATACCCGATTTTTTATAGAAGATATGGAAAGTGATCTTGTAAGTATAGATATTGAAGACCCTGCTTTTCTGCCAATCGCAGCTTCCGGTCGCGTTTCTTTAGTAAGAGGTTTCTTCTTTGGCGTAGATCTGGGATACGCCGTTGGGCTTAATGATGGTAATGATGGCGGATTTTATTATAAACCGCAAGCAGGTTATAACTTTGGTAAAATTGGTCTCATGCTTTCCTATATGGGAATTAGTGTAGACGGCGGTAACTTCGACGCTATAAATTTGGGAATTGAATTTGGATTATAGATACAATTAGCCAACCAAAATTACCCTTCAGAAAATTTAACCTTCTAATATGGAATGTTCGTTTTTCTGAAGGGTTTTTTATGCTTTAACTATATCTTATTTTTACCTTTACGAGGATAACCAGCTAATCGGTAAAAAATGAAGATAATGATTATCAACGGTCCTAATCTTAATTTATTAGGAACCCGTGAACCCGATACCTACGGGAATAAAAGTTTTGAAACCTATTTTTCTGAACTTCAGTTTAAATTTAAAAACACAGAACTTTCTTATTTTCAAAGTAATATAGAAGGCGAACTCATTGATGAACTTCACAAAGCTGACCAAGATTTTGATGGGATCGTTTTAAACGCCGCGGCCTATACACACACCTCAATTGGAATGGCAGATGCGGTAAAAGGCATAAAAACTCCGGTAGTAGAAGTGCATATTTCCAATACACACGCCCGGGAAGAGTTTAGGCACAAATCTTATATAGCACCTAATGCTAAAGGAGTAATTCTTGGTTTTGGATTATTGGGTTACGATCTGGCTATTCAGAGTTTTTTAAACGAAAAATAATGAAACCAGCATGATGCTGGAAGCAAAAAATGGAAACGTACAGGAAGTTGATTATAAACCTGTGATGTTATTCATACTACAGCGTTAAATTCAAAATATGAAAAAGTCTTATCTAAATTGGAGTAGTGGTAAAGACGCAGCTCTGGCCTTATATAAGCTTCAACAGGATAGCGAGTATTCGGTAGAAAAAATAGTGACCACCGTTAATACCGAGTTTAATCGAATTTCCATGCACGGAATTAGAACCGAATTACTTATTAAACAAGCTGAAAATATTGGTTTACCGCTTCATCAAATCAAATTACACGGGGAAGTTTCGATGGAGGAGTATAATAAGGTGATGGAAATGGAAACCAATAAACTTTTAGATGAAGGTTTTACGCATAGTGTTTTTGGTGATATTTTCCTGGAAGATTTGAAGCGCTACCGTGAAAAACACCTGGAGGAAATTGGTTTGCAAGCAGTTTTTCCGCTTTGGAAACAAAATACAGAAAAACTCTTAGAAGAATTTATAAGCAAAGGATTCAAAGCGATTGTGGTTTGCGTAAATACCGATAAACTCGATAGATCTTTCTGCGGAAGAATGCTGGATCAGGATTTTTTAAACGATTTACCGAAAGACGTGGATCCTTGCGGCGAAAATGGAGAATTTCACACCTTCGTTTTTGATGGACCAATCTTTAAAAAGCCCATCAATTTTAAAATAGGAGAGCTGGTAGAGAAATCTTATAAACCTGCTAAAGAATCAGAAGACAATTGCTTCACTGACGATCAAAAATCCTGGGATACCAGTTTTGTGTATTGTGATTTGTTGTTGGAATAATTTGTTAAACAGTAAACATACAATTCGTGTCATTGCGAGGAGGCAATAGCCGACGCGGCAATCTAAATATGATCATTAAATAATTTTTAGAGATTACTTCACTGCATTCGTAATCACAGGCTTAACAAATAAAAAATCCCCGAAACAATAATGCTTCGGGGATTTTAATTTTTAAAATATATGCTTCTTAAATATGAATTACTTCATCATAAGCAGCAGCAACAGCTTCCATTACCGCTTCACTCATTGTTGGGTGAGGGTGAACCGCTTTTAGAACTTCGTGTCCTGTAGTTTCCAACTTACGTCCAAGTACAGCTTCAGCGATCATATCGGTAACTCCGGCACCAATCATATGGCAACCTAACCATTCGCCGTATTTGGCATCAAAGATCACTTTTACAAATCCTTCAGACTTTCCTGCAGCTTTTGCTTTTCCTGAAGCAGAGAATGGGAATTTACCCACTTTAAGTTCGTAACCTGCTTCTTTAGCTTGCTTTTCAGTCATTCCAACAGATGCAATTTCAGGCGTAGCATAAGTACAACCAGGGATGTTTCCGTAATCAAGTGGTTCTACATCCATTCCTTTTATTTTTTCTACACAAAGAATTCCTTCTGCAGAAGCAACGTGAGCAAGGGCTGGGCCGTGAACTACATCTCCAATGGCGTAAATCCCGTCTACATTAGTTTTATAAAAATCGTCTACAACAATTTTATCTTTATCGGTCTTGATCTTTAGATCTTCAAGACCTATATTTTCAATATTGGTTTTAATTCCAACTGCAGAAAGTACCACATCTGCCTCAAGCGTTTCTTCGCCTTTTTTGGTTTTCACCTTAGCTTTTACAGTTTTACCTGAAGTATCTACACTTTCTACCGATGAATTGGTCATTACCTTAATTCCGGCTTTTTTCATGCTGCGCTCAAATTGCTTGGAGATTTCTTCATCTTCCAAAGGCACAACATTTGGCAAAAATTCTACCACAGTAACATCTGTTCCCATGGCATTATAGAAATGAGCAAACTCAACTCCAATAGCACCAGAACCAACCACGATCATAGATTTTGGTTGTTTTTCTAGCGTCATTGCCTCGCGGTAACCAATTACTTTTTTACCATCCTGCTTAAGGTTTGGTAATTCACGAGAACGAGCACCGGTAGCCACAATAATATTGTCTGCCTGGTATTCTTTGGTTTTATCATTTTTATCGGTCACAGCGATTTTCTTGCCGGACTTTAATTTTCCGAAACCTTCAATGACATCAATTTTATTTTTCTTCATTAAGAATTGAACACCTTTGCTCATTCCAGCAGCTACATCGCGACTACGCTTAACGACTTTTGAAAAATCTTTATCAGCTTTTTCAAGGCTTAATCCATAATCTTCGGCATGTTTTAGGTAATCAAAAACCTCTGCACTTTTTAAAAGTGCTTTGGTTGGGATACATCCCCAGTTTAAACAAACACCCCCAAGGCTTTCTTTTTCCACAATAGCGGTTTTAAATCCTAATTGTGAAGCTCTAATTGCGGTTACGTAACCTCCGGGGCCACTACCTAAAACAATGATATCGTATTTACTCATATTCGGAAATTTTTATTAGGCTTAATAAATCATATCTCGCTTAGCGAGTGAAGTTGCGAATTTAAGGAATAATCGCTTAAACTGAAAAGTTTTCGTTAGGAGTATGGTAGCAGTGAAAATGTCAATAGAATAAAAAGGAAGGGGCAATTATTTATTTTAGTTTTTTGAAGCAAAAAAAACCTCACAGGTTCAAAAAAAATCCTGTGAGGTCTTAAATAGTTATAATTAGAATAAAAATGATTTATTTAGTCATTTTTACTTTTTTAACATCGCTTTCTTTTAGATCTAAAGCATTCATTACAGCTTTGTAACTTGCAACATCAACCCCAGTAGTTTCGGCGAAATCTGCAGGAACAATTACTATTCTGATTACCTGATCTTCTGTGAAAGCAGGATCGAGCGCAGAAAAATCTGCGGTTCCGTTCATAAAGATTCTTACATCAAAAAACGTAAAATCGAAATTATATTGTACTTCTCCGTCTTCAACATAATAAGTTTGTGGAAGTTGTCTAAAAACTTCTACCGGTAATCCATCGGCCGTACCATCTTCACCGTCTTTTAAATAAACAAGCACCGCATCAGATTCAAACACTTCGACACCATTGTCGTCGAAATTTATTAAAGCCGAATAGTCGTTTTCTTCGGTAAAATCTATCCCTTCAAACTCTATGGTGGTTCCAATTAGTCCGTCTTCACCGGCAGGGCCTTGTGGGCCTTCGGGACCTTGCGGCCCACGTTCACCATCATTAGAAGAACAAGCGGTGAATAAAAACGTCGTCATAAATAAAATTGAAAATATTTTTTTCATAATTATAGGTGTTAGGTTGTTATTTGTTAAAATTAATACTTGCGGAATTTACGCAATAGCGTTGGCCGGTATCGGTAGGACCATCATCAAAAACGTGGCCAAGATGACCGCCACAGTTGGCACATAGAATTTCTGTTCTAATCATACCAAAGGTTTTATCCTGTACATATTCTACTTTTCCTTCTATAGCTTTATCAAAACTTGGCCAGCCACAGCCACTGTCAAACTTTGCTTCGCTATCAAAAAGTTTTTCGCCACAACCGGAACAAAAATATTCTCCATCTTCAAAATGCATGTTGTATTTCCCGGTATGAGGTGCTTCAGTACCTTTTTTTCTCAATACCCGAAATTGTTCATCAGAAAGCTGTTCTTTCCATTCAGTTTCCGGTTTTTCTATACTGTATTTCTTCATTTTAATATTTTTAGTCATTTCCGCGAAGGCGGAAATCTTATTGTTTTTTTGGTTCAAAATCCATTGCTACTCCATTAATGCAATGTCTTTTTCCGGTAGTTTCTCTCGGGCCATCGTCAAAAACGTGTCCCAGGTGCCCACCACAGCGAGCACAGTGAACTTCGTTTCTTTGATAGCCTAATTTTGAATCGGTACCATAGGCGACGCCGCCTTCAATAGCTCGATCAAAACTTGGCCAACCTGTACCACTCATAAATTTGTGTTCGGTTTCGTATAATTCATTTCCGCAGGCAGCGCAAACAAAAGTTCCAGGTTCTTTTATATCATTTAAAGGACTGGAGAACGAGGGTTCGGTGGCAGCTTTTCTCAAAACCCGGTATTCAGCATCGGTTAACTCGGCTTTCCACTCCTCTTCAGTTTTAGAAATTTCAAATTCCTCTTGCTTGTCCTGTGCTTCCT
Source organism: uncultured Flavobacteriaceae bacterium (assembly GCA_963727565.1). Classification (GTDB taxonomy): domain Bacteria; phylum Bacteroidota; class Bacteroidia; order Flavobacteriales; family Flavobacteriaceae; genus Salegentibacter. Next base: position 125,082 of record CAVSGU010000004.1, on the reverse strand, counting down.
TTTGATCTTTTTGGGCATTACCCTGGCAGCTAATAACAAAAACGGCCAGTAAAAACGGTAGTATCTTTTTCATTGCTTTTAAAATTTAATTTTCCAAACAGGATTTAAAAATGGTTGAAATGCCAACCTTTATTAAATATCCTTAATGGTTTTTTATTTTAAAAGTACAAAGATTATACCGCGATGAACGTTGTGATTTTGTTAATTACCTCAGGATCGCCTAAGATGCGACGATGTCCCAAACCTTTGGTAGTATAAAGTTCGCTGTTTTCCAATGCTTCATCAATATCATAAGCAGAAGATATTTCAACATCTACATCATTTTCATCATGGATAACAAGGGTAGGAGTTGAGACGTCTTTAGCTGAAATCGCTCCCGAGTAACTATCCAGATCAATATCAAATTTCTTGTCAAAGTGAGCTTTCATTTTATCGGCCACCTTTCTATTCATTTTTAGGTTTTTTGCGAAATCACGGGTTATATGCGTAATGCTATTCGCAGTACCTATTATAACGAGTTTCTTTGCTTTTAAACCTTCTTTTGCTGCTCGCAGGGTCGCCATTCCACCTAAAGAATGCCCAATAACGGCTTCGAAAGGACCATATTTTTCGTCTAAAATTTGCACGGCATCAATAAAATCCAGCATCATACTTTTTTGACCTGGGGCTTTTCCATGTGCGGGTGCATCAAAACTAACAGTACTGTAACCCTTATCTTTTAGTGCCTCAGCTATTTTAGCTAATTGCGTTCCACGCCCGCTCCAGCCGTGAACCAGTAAGATTTTCTTGCTGCTTTTGCCAAATTCGTATACTACAATTTCCCGATTTGTTTTAGGAATGGTAAGACGATGTTGTTTGGAAAGCTCGTCCATATTCTTCTCCCGGTCTGGAAGCTTGTATTTAAACGGAGTTAAGAAAAGCTGGGCTGCAAATCTGCTAGCTACGAATGGGGAAAGTTTTGAAAGTACTTTTCCAGTATATCTTATATAATTAGGTACCAATAATCTTTGTACCGGGATTTGATCTTTTTTTTGCTGATTCATTTTTTCAAGGTAAGAACGCGCAATTTACATATTTCCTGAATGCTTAGCACCTTTGAGTAGTGCCTTTCTAAAGGAGGTTTTGTTTTATGGTATCATTTTTGAAAACCTATTAACTGTTAAATGATGCTTAAAACAATAAGCAGGCTTTGAAGGCTTTTGTAATTTTAACAAAACTAAACCAATAAACATGAAACTTAAAAAATCAATTAGTATGGTGGCTGTTTTACTGCTCGTAGTGGCATGTAAAACCAATCCTTTTACTGGAGAAAAGAATTTGAATTTTGTTTCTAACGATCAATTATTTCCTAGCTCCTTTGAGCAATACGATCAGTTTTTATCTGAAAATGAAGTGGTAACCGGAACTGCTGAATCGCAAATGATTAAGCGAGTAGGTAATAAAATAGAAACTGCTGCAGAAAGATATTTAAACGCGAATGGTTACCAGGGTTTTTTAGAAGATTTTAGATGGGAATATAACCTGGTAAAAGACGATGCGGTAAACGCATTTGCAATGCCCGGCGGAAAAATAGTTTTCTACACCGGAATTTTACCCGTAGCTGAAACAGAAACAGGTGTAGCCGTAGTAATGGCCCACGAAATTGCCCACGCCCTTGCAGATCACGGTGCGCAAAGAATGAGTGCCGCACAATTGCAGCAACTTGGTGCTGTTGCCGGTTCTGTAGCCGTTAGCGGAAGAAGCCAGGAAACTCAACAAATTTTTGCACAAGCTTATGGTTTGGGAACTCAATTAGGAGTAATGCTACCTTTTAGTCGTAGCCACGAAACCGAGGCCGATAGAATAGGCTTAACCTTAATGGCAATTGCCGGTTACGATCCCGATGAAGCTGCAGATCTATGGAGAAGAATGGCGGCTCAAAGTGATGGTCAGGCTCCACCGGAGTTCTTGAGCACTCACCCGTCTAACCAAACAAGGATTAACAACTTGCAACAATGGGCACCGGAAGCAAAGGCTGAAGCCAAAAAATACGGAGTAACAAGTTATAAATAGAATATAACCTAGAAATTATATGAAAAAGCTGTCTTTTAAGGCAGCTTTTTCTATTTTAGGGCTCTGCAAAAAACCGGTATAAATGAAGGTACTTCCCAAAGGGCATAAAAAATTAGTACGTGCCTGGGCTTTTTATGATTGGGCAAATTCGGTTTACAGCCTGGTTATTTCATCAGCTATTTTTCCTATTTTCTATGGAGCTCTTACTATAGTAAAAGATGAAGACGGTGCTATTCTGGATGATACTGTAGATTTTTTGGGAATAAGTTTTAATAACGATTCTTTAATAAGCTATGTTACTGCAGCCGCCTTTTTGGTGGTTTCTATTTTAAGTCCGTTTTTATCGGGAATTGCCGATTATGTAGGGAATAAGAAGAACTTCCTGAAGTTTTTCTGCTATTTGGGAGCATTATCCTGTATTGGTCTTTTTTGGTTCAACCTGGAATACCTTTGGTTTGGTTTACTCTGTTATTTTCTCGCTCTTATAGGCTTCTGGGCCAGCCTGGTTTTTTATAATTCCTATCTGCCCGATATCGCTTTTCCAGAACAACAGGATAAGGTTAGTGCCCAGGGATTTTCTTTGGGATATATTGGTAGTGTGATTTTATTAATCATTTGCCTGTTAATGATCTTAAATTACGAGACTTTTGGTTTTGAAAGTGAAGCTTTACCTACACGTTTGTCTTTTGTTTTAACGGGAGTTTGGTGGATTGGTTTTAGCCAATACACTTATGCTTATTTACCTAAAGGAAATAAAAAAGCCGCATTTACTAAAAATGTGCTTTTCAATGGATTTAGAGAACTTCGTGGAATATGGATAACGCTTAAACACAATATTCAGCTTAAAAGATACTTAGGTGCTTTTTTTGTTTACAGTATGGCTGTGCAAACCATAATGCTGGTTGCCACTTATTTTGGGATTGAAGAATTGGAGTGGGGAGAGCAGGATGCCACTACAGGATTAATTATTAGTATTTTATTAATTCAATTGGTTGCTGTGGTTGGTGCTACGTTAACTTCCAGGTTAGCAGTGAAATTTGGAAATATTAAAATCCTGATCTTTATCAACCTCATTTGGATAGCCATCTGTGGTTACGCCTTTTTTATTGTTAGTCCGCAGCAATTTTATGTAGCAGCGGCATCAGTAGGTTTGGTAATGGGCGGTATACAATCCCTGTCCAGATCTACCTATTCTAAAATGCTTCCCAGTAATGCTATAGATACCGCAAGTTATTTCAGCTTCTATGATGTAGCCGAAAAAATAGGAATCGTTATAGGAATGTTCCTTTATGGAGTAGTAGCGCAAATCACCGGAAGTGTACGAAATTCAATCTTATTCCTAGTGGTTTTCTTTATCGCGGGAGTAATTTTGCTGTTACGGGTACCAATAAAAAATCCTGCCACAAAAGACAGGATTTAAGCAATTTTTCTTTTTCAATTATTATTTCTTCGGAAGGGATTAATGTGATGAAACCGAACCTGATCCCGAAGTTTTAAAATCCTGATTCTTTGGATTTCCTTTGTATTTAATATCTCCCGAGCCCATTACCTTAGCTTTTAAGCTTGAATTTGCTGAAATTTGAATATCTCCAGATCCCATTACGGTAGCTTCTACATTTTCAGCTTTTAGATCGTAAGCTTTAAAATCTCCAGAACCGGTAACTTTGCAATCAAAGTCCCTGGCTTTTCCTGATAATAGGATATCTCCAGAGCCGGTAACTTGTCCAGCCAGATCTTCTACTTCCAGCTCTAATTTAATATCGCCAGAGCCGGTTACTTTGGTACTAAACTTTTTTGCATTTATTTTCGAGGAATTCCAAACATCACCAGAGCCGGTTACTTCAACCGCTGCAAGATCTTTGAAAGGAACAGTGACTTTAATTCCGTTATTTCCTGAAGGTTTCAAATTATAGCCTTTTTCTACTGAAATTTTTAAAGTACCGCCATTTACTTCGGTAGTGATATATTCTTGCAGGTTGCTTTCGGCCTCTATGGTTAAATTGCCTTCGGTACCAGAAACCAGTTCAACATCCATTGAACCTACCAGCGAGATCTCATCATAATCTGCAGTATTTCTTTTTTCTGAAGCCATCTCGCCATTACCTCTTACAGTTTCGTTACTTCCCCACCATTGGCACTGCGCGGGAGTAGTTACGATGAATGATACAGCTAATATTAAAAATAGATTTTTCATGATTTTGTGTTTTTTGATTGATAAAATATTTTAGTTTTTATTAAAAGTTACATTTCCATAATTAGTGTTGATGTAAATGGTATTTCCGCTATTTTCTTGCAGGTGATAGCCTTCAAAGAGTTTACTGGTGTTTTCGTCGTGACGCTTTCTAATTTCCATCTCTTCCAGGCCTTTCGCATTTCCATAAGAAGATTTTACGGTGAAATTAAATGGATGTTCACTATCGTAGCCTAGTTTTATTCCGGCGTAATCAGTGTTTATTTCTACTTTAGAAACTCCTTTTATAAGTTTTTCAATACTTGCTGAACCATAATCTAAATTTAGATCTAAAGATTCAAACACACGCCCTATTTTGGTACTTAGGTAATCACCATTGCCAACGATTCTTTTCGCTTTTTCTATGGTAATACTACCATAATCGCAATTAAAATCAAGCTGGGCTACTTTTTTAATCCTGGAGTCGGTATAATCGGCATTTACATATAGTTTTCCGGCTTCTTCAATTTCGTATCCGCTGTAATCGGCATTTATTTCAGCATTTTTTACGTAACCTATATGGCTGTTTCTGGTATAGTCAAAATTTAGCTGATTCGAGTTTCCTCTTAATTCTCCAATATCAACCTTCCCGTAATCGCAGTTAATTTTAGCGTTACCTAACAGCCGGTCTATATAAATTCCGCCGTAATCATTTTTAATATCCACACTGTGCTTTTCCGGAGCTTTTATCACATAATTGATCTCCATATTTACATTGTTAGAACTATTAAAAAGCGAACTCCACCAGGATTGTTCTTCCCTTTTAAAATGGGTTTTCGCGCTCACACCAGAAGAAGATTGATTAAATTCTATATTAATTTCGTCTAACTTCTTTTGTACTTTTTCCTCATCGTCACCATTGGTTTTTATATTCACTTCTATCACCACTTTATTTTGGTTCCAGGTAGAAATATCTACATTTCCGTAGCTGTTATCGATAGTTAGCATATCGGTGGCGCTTACATTGTAAGATTTAGAGACTTTTTTGGTCTTGGTATGCCGGCCGTTTAAATCACCGTTACAGTAACTTACTGCCGGAACTAATAGCGCTAGCATTATGATGTTAAATATAGTTTTCATCGCTTTTATTTTTTAGGGATTTAATATTTTCTATTTGATCGAGTACTTGTTTTAAGAGGTCTATTCTTTGCTGAAAATTGGAGATCATCGCATAAATTACACGTTCATCCTGCCCGCTATTTCGCAAGTCTTTTTGAAGTTTTTTATATTCTGTTTCCAGTTTTTCTAGCTGGGTTAAAGCATCTTCAACGATAGCTTCAGTTCCCGGGGCATTTTCAGCTTTTAAGTTTTGCAGCTCGGTTTCAATAAGCTGAGTGTAAAACTGTTTCGTTTCTTTCATTTGAGGAGAAACACTAGCTAAATCGCCTTGATTTTTATAGGAGTTTTCACTGAAAAATCCTGCAAAAACCATAAAAGCTATAGCAAGTATCGCAGCCACCGAAAGCATTGGAGCCCACAGGCTTCTGCTGTTTGAGCCCTTAGCTAAATTTTTGGAATGGCTATTTTGTTCTTCCAGCTTTTCCAGGAACCTTTCCTTATGCCCGGTTGCCGGTTCCTTATTATCGAAATCCAGCTCTTTAAAAAGCTCGTTTATATTATCCTTTTTCATAATTTTATAAATTGAAATAATCCAGTAAGTTTCTCACAGACTAATTATTTTCACCTGGTTTTCTGCCAGTTTATGCGTCTGGCATCCTGCCGGTTTCATCTTTCAGTAATTTTTTTCTTAGACTTTCTTTAGCCCGTGAGATCGTTGTTCGGCAATTTGCATAGCTGAGGTTTAAAATCTCCCCAATCTCTTCGTAATCGTAACCTTCAATTAAGTGCAGCGTTAAGGCAACACGGTAATTTTCCTTAAGATTGTTAAGCGTTCTTAAAATCTTTTTTACTTTTTCATTTTTTGAATCATTTTCAAGAATAATTCCCTCACTTTCATCTGCTTCGTTTTTCAACTCATCGTTATAGGTTACTTCATTTAATTTTACCTTATGGTTGAAGGAATTAATACTTAGATTCACAACTATTCTTTTTAACCAGGCACCAAAAGTGGAAACTTCCTGTAAAGTGTTTATTTTTGAAAAAGCCTTTAAAAAAGCTTCCTGCATAATATCTTCTGCTTCGGCGGTATCTTTTACAATACGTACCGAGGTATTGTACATTGCTCTATAGTAGCGCTCATACACTTCCATTTGCGCGCGCTGATCGCCTTTTTGGCAACGTGCAACAAGATCATTAATATGTGTGATGGTTGGTGTCAATTAAAAAACTATCTAGTTTCTATAATAAAGATAGCTTTGATTTTGATTTGTTACAGTTTTGAGAAAAAAAATATAAAAAAGATGGTGGCACAGGAATTGACTACTTCTAATAGAAATTGCATAAAAAGCCGCTTAGAATACTAAGTTCAAGGCTTTACCGAAAAAGAAAAGATTAAGAACCATAAACTGTTTGTGACAGTTTGACCTAAAATAAATTATGGCTAAAACGAAATTAACAAGTTTTGACAGTTTGTCATTGCAAGATATAGATCAGGACGCAGATTTAATTCCTTTAATGACGCCGGAAGATGAAGAGGAAATAAACCGTGAAGAATTACCCGAAACCTTACCAATTCTTCCTTTAAGAAATACCGTATTATTTCCGGGAGTTGTAATTCCTATTACCGCTGGAAGGGATACTTCTATTAAATTGATCAATGAAGCGAACAACGATTCTAAGATTATTGGGGTGGTTGCTCAAAAAGATGAAGAAGTAGAAAACCCTACAGCAAAAGATATTTACCGTACCGGTGTTGTGGCGCGCATTTTAAGAGTATTAAAAATGCCTGATGGAAATACCACCGTTATTATTCAGGGTAAAAAACGTTTTGAAATAGACGAGATTGTAAAAGAGGAACCTTACTTAACAGCGAGTATCAAAGAAGTTCCCGAAGCAAGACCTGAAATTGATAATAAGGAATTTCCTGCAATTATAGATTCTATAAAAGAACTTGCGCTTCAAATAATTAAGGGAAGTCCAAATATTCCAAGTGAAGCTTCTTTTGCTATTAAGAATATAGAAAGTTCTTCTTTCCTTATCAATTTTGTTTCCTCTAATATGAATCTTGCTGTGGAAGACAAGCAAAATTTACTGGAAACAAACGATCTTAAAGAGCGTGCGCTAGCCACTTTGCGACATATGAATGTTGAGTTTCAAAAACTGGAACTTAAAAACGATATTCAGAGCAAGGTGCAAAGTGATATGAGCCAGCAGCAGCGTGAATATTTTCTTCATCAGCAAATGAAAACCATCCAGGAAGAACTTGGTGGGGTTTCGCAGGAAGATGAACTAGAAGAAATGAAGCAGCGCGCCAAGAAGAAAAAATGGGGCGAAAAAGTACAGAAGCATTTCAATAAGGAAATTTCTAAAATGCAACGAATGAATCCGCAGGTTGCTGAATATTCCATTCAGAGAAATTACCTGGATCTGTTTCTAGACCTTCCCTGGAATGAATTCAGTAAGGATAAATTCGATCTAAAAAGAGCGAAGAAAATACTTGATCGGGACCACTACGGCCTGGATGACGTAAAACGCCGAATTATAGAATATCTAGCAGTATTAAAACTGCGTAACGATATGAAGTCTCCAATTCTTTGTTTATACGGGCCTCCGGGAACTGGTAAAACTTCCCTTGGTAAATCTATGGCCGAGGCATTGGGTAGAGAATATGTGAGAATTTCACTTGGTGGTTTACGTGATGAAGCTGAAATACGTGGACATAGGAAAACTTATATTGGTGCAATGCCGGGTAGAATTATTCAATCTCTTAAAAAAGCAGGAACAAGTAACCCTGTTTTTGTCTTAGATGAAATTGATAAATTAAGTATTGGTCATGCCGGAGATCCTTCTTCAGCTTTATTAGAAGTATTAGACCCTGAGCAAAACAGTGAATTCCACGATAACTTCCTGGAAATGGGCTTTGACCTTTCTAAAGTAATGTTCGTGGCTACGGCAAATACTTTAAATACCATTCAGCCTGCTCTTAGGGATCGTATGGAAATTATTAATGTTACCGGTTATACAATAGAGGAGAAGGTAGAGATTGCCAAGCAACACTTGCTTCCAAAGCAATTGGAAGAACACGGTCTTACCAAAGAACATATTAAAATTGCAAAGCCTCAATTAGAGAAAATCGTTGAAGGTTATACCCGGGAATCTGGAGTTCGTGGACTGGAAAAACAGATCGCAAAAATGGTACGTCACGCGGCCAAAAATATTGCGATGGAAGAAGAATATAATGTTAAGGTTACCAATGAAGACATTATAGAAGTTCTGGGTAGTCCAAGATTGGAGCGCGATAAATACGAAAATAATGAAGTTGCCGGTGTAGTTACAGGATTGGCCTGGACACAAGTTGGTGGAGATATTCTATTTATTGAATCCATCCTTTCTAAAGGAAAAGGAAACCTGAATATTACCGGTAACCTTGGGAAGGTGATGAAAGAATCGGCTACCATTGCGATGGAGTATATGAAATCTAACGCCGAAGAACTTGGTTTAGATCCTTCAATATTTGAAAAATATAATGTTCATATTCACGTGCCGGAAGGGGCAACGCCAAAAGATGGGCCGAGTGCGGGGATAACGATGCTTACCTCTTTAGTTTCATTATTTACCCAACGCAAAGTGAAGAAAAGTATCGCGATGACCGGAGAAATCACCCTTAGAGGGAAAGTGCTGCCGGTAGGAGGAATCAAAGAAAAAATTCTTGCAGCCAAACGTGCTCGCATTAAAGAGATTATTCTTTGTAGAGAGAATGAACGCGATATAAAAGAGATCAAAGAAGATTATTTAAAAGGACTTACTTTTCATTATGTAAATGATATGAGTGAAGTTATTGATCTTGCGATCACCAAGCAAAAGGTGAAAAACGCCAAGACGCTTTAATACTTAAGCTGTCTAAAGAGCCCTGTTTTCGTCAACCTGAACTGGTTTCAGGTTCTAACTTGATATAGATTATCAACTTGTTAGATTCTGAAATAATCCCGAAGCTTCGGGACAGAATGACGTTTAATTAAAAGGACTTTTTAGACAGCTTTTTTTAATTTACAGCCAAAGTTTCAGGGAAAGTAAAGCTTTGCCTAATTTTGCCATCCATACAGAAAATAAATTATGAGTAAGAAAATAACGATTGCTATAGACGGATATTCTTCCACCGGAAAAAGTACCGTGGCTAAACAACTTGCAGCCGAGCTAGGCTATGTTTATGTAGATACCGGTGCGATGTATCGTGCAGTGACTTTGTATCTAATGCGTAAAATGTTGGTTAGTGATACTCATTTTGACGAGGAAGCCATCTTAAGGCATTTACCATTTATCAATATTAGCTTTGTTTTTAATGAAGAGGTAGGTTATGGGGAAGTTCATTTAAATAATGAGAATGTTGAAAAGGAAATCAGGTTGATGGAGGTTTCTAAACAGGTGAGTAAAGTTGCTGCTGTGCCCGATGTTAGAAAGATGCTGGTTAAAATTCAGCAGGAAATTGGCAAAAATAAAGCAGTAGTGATGGATGGTCGTGATATTGGAACCGTTGTTTTTCCTGACGCCGATTTGAAGTTATTTATGACCGCTTCTACCGAAAAACGAGCAGAGCGCAGGTATGACGAATTAAAGGGTCGTGGAGATGAGGTTAAATATGAAGATGTACTTGCTAACGTTAAAGAACGTGATTACCTGGATACCACCCGCGAAGACTCTCCTTTAGTAAAAGCTGAAGATGCTATAGAAATTGATAATTCAGATATGAATCTGGAGGAACAGTTTGAAAAAGTATTAAAACTGGCCAAAGATAAAATTGAAGAATAAGCATTCTGTTTTTAAACTAATTAGGGTTTGAGAAAAGAAAAATAAGTTGTATTTTTGCAGCCCTTTTTGGCGAAGAATCGGAAAATCAAAAGGGGTTGGAAATCAAAACCATAACTACTTCTGTGTTTTATTTGCTTAATTTTTCCGAAGAATACAGGATACAAATTTTTTATCAGCAATGGCTGAAGACAAAAAAAACCAGGACGTTCAGGACGAAAATCTTGAAGTTCAACCGGTAGCTGGAATGGCTACTTCATCGCAACCTGCTCCTTCTGAGCAACAGGAAAACCCTGAGAAATTTCTTGAAGAATTTAACTGGCACAATTATGAAGAGGGAATTGACCCTATTGATGATGAGAAGTTAGAAGAATTTGAGAAATTAGTTGCAGAGAATTTCGTAGACACTTTAAATGACGAAGTTGTAACAGGAAAAGTAATTAATATTACAGATCGTGATGCAATTATAGACATTAACGCAAAAAGTGAAGGCGTTATTTCCCTTAACGAATTTCGTTACAATCCAGATCTTAAAGTTGGAGACGACGTTGAGGTTTTGATCGATGTTCGTGAAGATTCAACAGGACAATTAATCCTTTCTCACCGTAAAGCTCGTGTAATTCAGGCTTGGGATCGTGTGAACAAAGCTCACGACGAAAGTCTTATCGTAAACGGTTTTGTGAAATGCAGAACTAAAGGTGGTATGATCGTAGATGTATTTGGAATTGAGGCATTCTTGCCAGGTTCTCAAATAGACGTGAAGCCTATCCGTGATTACGATGCTTACGTAGGAAAAACAATGGAATTCAAAGTTGTGAAAATCAACCACGAATTTAAAAACGTTGTGGTTTCTCACAAAGCGCTTATTGAAGCCGATATCGAAGAACAGAAGAAAGAAATTATCGGTCAGCTTGAAAAAGGTCAGGTACTTGAAGGTACTGTTAAAAACATCACTTCTTACGGAGTATTTGTTGACCTTGGAGGAGTTGACGGACTTGTTCACATTACCGACCTTAGCTGGTCTCGTATCAACCATCCAAATGAGATCGTTGAACTTGATCAAAAACTAAACGTGGTAATTCTTGACTTTGATGAAGCTAAAACAAGAATCCAACTTGGTCTTAAGCAATTAAGCAAACACCCATGGGAAGCTCTTGACGAAAACCTTAAGGTTGGAGACAAGGTAAAAGGTAAAGTAGTTGTAATCGCAGATTACGGTGCATTTATTGAAGTTGCCGATGGTGTTGAAGGTCTTATCCACGTTTCTGAAATGTCTTGGAGCACGCACTTGCGTTCAGCTCAGGATTTCGTAAATGTTGGAGATGAGGTTGAAGCTCAAATCTTAACTTTAGATCGTGAAGACCGTAAAATGTCTCTTGGAATTAAGCAATTAACTCCAGACCCATGGACAGATATTACTACTAAATATCCTGTTGGTTCTAAACACAAAGGAATTGTACGTAACTTCACTAACTTTGGTGTATTCGTAGAATTAGAAGAAGGAATTGACGGACTTATTTATATCTCTGATCTATCCTGGACTAAGAAAATCAAGCACCCATCAGAATTTACTAATGTAGGTGATGAGCTTGAGGTTGTAGTTCTTGAATTAGACGTAGATGGTCGTAAGTTAAGCCTTGGTCACAAGCAGGTTGAAGATAACCCTTGGGATAAATACGAAACTGAATTCGCTGTTGGTACTAAACACACCGCAGAGATTGCAGAGATCGTAGATAAAGGTGCGACTATAGACTTTAATGAAGATATCACTGCATTTGTTCCAACCAGACATCTTGAAAAAGAAGACGGTAACAAATTAACTAAAGGTGAATCTGCAGAGTTCCAGATCATTGAATTCAATAAAGAATTCAAGAGAGTGGTAGCTTCACATATGGCTATTCACAAAGAAGAAGAGCAGCAAATCGTTAAGCAAGCCGCTAAAAAAGCAGCAGCTTCGCAAAGCAAAGACAAAACCACTATTGGTGATGTTAACGCCGATCTTCAAGCTTTAAAAGATAAAATGGAAGGGAAGTAATTTTATTCCCGTGAAGACGGGAATCTCCTAATATTTATCATAAATAAAAACCTCCTTAGTTCACGCTAAGGAGGTTTTTTTGTTTAATTATGTATCTATGGAATATTGTTGTTTTTAATATGAAAACTATGAAAAGCCGGGATAACTTTGCTAAGCAAAAAATTGGAATTATTTATTCCTCTGTAGATGGACAAACTCTTAAGATTTGCACAGAATTAAGTGCTTTCTTCAATGAGAAACAAATACAAACTGAATTATGCTCTATTGATGCTTTTCATGGCGATTTATCTGAATTTCACACCTTGGTTATTGGGGCAAGTATTCGGTATGGAAAACATAATGAGAAGGTTTCTGAATTTGTTCTGAAAAACAAGGAATATTTAAATGAAATAAGAACTGCATTTTTCTCAGTTAACCTTGTAGCCAGGAACGAAGATAAAAACTCAGCTGATACAAATCCTTACCTAATTAAATTCCTGAAAAAAACTGACTGGAATCCTGATTTCGTAGGCGTGTTTGCCGGAAAATTAGATTATAAATCTTACTCATTTCTTGATAGACTGTTGATCAAACTCATTATGAAATTAACCAATGGGCCAACGAAGTCAGAAAAGCCAATAGAATTTACAGATTGGAAAAGAGTAGAGGCTTTTGGTCTAAGTATAAGTGAGGACTATCTAAATTCTAAAGAATTCAAATTCCTAAATAAAATTAGCCATTCCAATTCTCCAAATTCCCCATTTTGATAATCCTGAAAAGCCTGTTGAATTTCCTGTTGAGAGTTCATTACAAAAGGTCCCTGGGCTACAATGGGTTCGTTAAAAGGTACGGCGTGTCCTAAAAGTAAAATACTTTCTTCCAGAGCTTCAATTTCCAGCTTTTCTCCATCATTATTAAACTCTACCAGGTTATGTATTTTGGCTTCCTTGCCGTTTACCTTCAAATTTCCTTTTACTACATAAAAGAAAATATTCCTCTCTGAGGAAATTTCTACGGAATATTTACCACCTTCAGCAAAATGCAGCGTAGCCATTTGAATATCATTAAGAGGTTCAAAAGCGCCTTTTTTGTCTTCCCAATTTCCGGAAACTGCGGCTAATTTTACTTTACCGTTATCTAAACTTAACTGCGGAATATCTTCTTCCTGGAGTCCTTTATAATTAGGTTCGGTCATTTTATGCTTTGCGGGCAGGTTTACCCAAAGTTGAAGAAGTTCCAGTTCGCCACCGTTTCTCTTAAATTCATCTGAAGAAATTTCAGCGTGAATAAGTCCTTTTCCGGCAGTCATCCACTGAACGCCTCCGGCTTTAATAACGCTTTCCCAGCCACTACTATCTTTATGGGTTAAGTCGCCTTTTAAAATAAAAGTTACCGTCTCGAAACCACGGTGTGGGTGTGGCCCAAAAGGCAGTCCGTTATTGTTCTCAGGATATTCCTGGTAACCGTGGTGGTTTAAAAATAAGAACGGATCTATGTGATCTATAGAATGTGTGGGTAGGGCACGGTAGGTAATAAGATCTGCAATAGGGGAACTTACCGCATCGTGAATTTTTTTTATGCTTCTCATAGATTAATCGGGATTTTAATTAAATACAAATTGATTAGCGAGTTTCAACTCATCCTCTGAAATACTGTGCGGCCTGTTTTTGTAGACTTTCACTTCAACATTTGCATTCATTTCCCGTAAAATTTCAGCAGAAGCTTCTACACGCTCTACCGGTACGTGAGGATCTGGATCTCCGGTGCCAATAAAAATAGGTGTGCCGTTAAAATCACCCGAATAATTTTCAGTATTAATTTTATCGCCAATAAGTCCGCCGGTGAAGGCAGCTACGCCGCCAAATCTCTGCGCGTTTCGGGTTACAAATTCAAGTGTTAAACAAGCGCCTTGTGAAAAGCCCGCAACATAAATATTTTCTGATGCAATGCCTGTTTCTTTTATATCCTCCAACAATTCTTCCAGCACTTTTAAGGCTGAAGAATAGGCGGGTTCATTTTGAGCAACAGGAGCTAAAAACGAATTTGGATACCAGGTAAAATCTGTAGCCTGCGGGGCTAAAATCGCAAAATCTGGGGTGTTTAGGCGGTTGGCTAAAGAAAGAAATTCCTTGGCGCTACCACCACGGCCGTGAATTAAGATCAAAACTTTTTCTGCTTCCCGTAATTCTTTGCCGGCAGTATATATCTCTTTTTTATGCATTTTAATAATTTTAATTTAAGATACTAAATACCAATAAAAAAGTCCCGAAAAACGGGACTTTTAAAACAATTTTTAGATTTGACTAGTTATCATCGTTATCGATCTTAACTTTCTTCTTTATCTCACCATCATCTTCTTTGATCTTGATCTTTTTGTCATCGGTCTTGACTTTTATCTTATCTTCTTTCACCTTAACCTTGGCATCTTCTTCTTCGGCCAATTGTTCAATTTCCGATTTTTCTTCTTCCTGTTCTCTACAGGAAACAAAACTTAGGCTTAAAGCCAGTAGTAATAAGATAGGTTTTAGAGCAATTTTCATAGTTATTTGTTTAATATTAGCAATATTAAATGTAGACTAAAAAACTTAATCTTTTTTAGCCAGTACTGCTTTTTCTGAAAACTCTAACAAATCTATCTCCGGGTTACCGTATAACTCAATCTCACTTCGGTTTTTGGCAGTAAGTGTTAATTTATCTAATACCTCTATCTCGTTTTTAGATTTACCTTCGGCAATAACCACGGCGGTTTTTGCGGTTAGCCTTCTACCATCAAATTTGGTGGAATGCTCGGCACGCAGTTGTAAATCGTCTACTTCACCTTCAATTTTAGCTTCGGCTTTTTCATAAGTATCAACTTTAAACCTTGGTGCGTTTACCAGCGCTTCAATGTCGCTAGAGCCGTTTAGCTGAAAGTAAGCATCTTCAGCAGTGAGATTTAATTCTATTTTAGAATCACCTTCATTAAAAAGATCGAATTTGGTAGCGGTAATGGTAAGGTAGACTTCGGCATCTTCTCTACTGGTAATCTTAAGCTCTTCCGCGTAAAGTTCTCCTTCGGCTTCCAATTCTACCTTTCCCGAAACATTTATTTTCTGAAGATTTTCTGGATAGGTTATTATAATTTCCTGGGATTTACTTTTTCCTATTTTTTTACTGGGCTTAAGATATAAAGTGCGGTCTATAACCTCACCTCTAATTATGCTATGCAAATTATCATCGGCCTCAACTTCCATCATTGCGGTACTGCCTTTTTTAAGTTCTACTTCAAAATCACCGGCTATTTCTATGCTATGAAAGTCTGGTAATCGGTTTTTTTCAGTAGTAACATTTCCGCTTCCTTTTATTTTTTGGGCGCCACAGCTAAAGAATAATACAGCGCTAAATAGTACTAATAGTTTTTTCATCAAAATTGTGTTTGAAACAAATATAATAAAAAAGCCCCCAGACGGAGGCTTTTAAGATTTGCTTAGCATTCGTAGAAAGCTACATTACATTTCCTGGTTAAGATTTTATGGCATTCTATATAATCTTTAACTATCTTTTCGTTTTCTACTACCGGTTCTCCTAAATTGAAGACCACCAATAGTATTTGCAAGATTAATTGTATCATAATTCCTCATTTTCATTGTTCTCTCTGTTATTCTCAACCGGTTTTTTATCTACCGTTACCCCTCGACTATTAATTTGAATATTCACTTCTTCTTCACCAGAGTTTATCCTTGCATTAAAATCACCTTCTTCATTCCATTCGTCTTCACTATCAGACTCCCATTCTTCAACCGGGCAATCTTCGCAAATGGCTTCATCTTCGGTGATCTTTAAGAACTTCTCTTCATCGCCAGAGATCAATATATCTCCCCAGTAATCAGTATTTCTATGAAATGTACTTGTATTGTTATCTGCAAAAAGGGTAGTGCCTTCCGGTAGATATAAAGTTACTTTCACTTCCTGGTCCCGGTATTTAAATTCAGCCGGTGATGTAAAAAAACTGTTCAGCAATAATTCATTCCCACTGAAACTGGTATTGTAATCAATATTCTGAGCGCGTTCTTTTGCTTCTTTGTAATCTTTACCTTCCGCAGATTTTACTACTTCCACTTTTGCCAGGGAATCTTTTGTGGCTTTTACAATTAAGCGAACATCAGAGCTATACAATACTTTCTCGTCATTATCATTATACTTTATTTTGAAGTCTGTACTTCTATAAATACTTGATGAATAATTAGAATCGCTCTGCATTCCCAGGTAAAGCGTATCGTTTGCTGAAATAGGAAGCGTTTCAGAAACTACTTGTTCCCCATCAAAAGCCCTGTGAGTGGCTTGCTGAATTCCTATTACGGTGGCACCAACTAAAGCAAGTATCCAAAGACCGAGTAGGACCAGTTTAGCAGGAGTTCCTATAGATCTCAATCTGCCTACAAGGATTTTTAAACCTAAAACAAACAGGAAGAAAAACGGAATACCTACAATTAGAAAACCTAGAAGCCATAACAACCAGAGCGGTGCTCCACTAACTGCCATTTCTACATAACTACTCCAGGGAGCATCTATAATTCCAAAGGTTCCAACGGTAAATAGGCCTACAAATAGACTGATTAATACAGATCCCGCTAGAATTATTAAAACAATACCTATTAGTTTAACAAATACCTTTAAGATGAATGTAATAATATCTCCTATTGCGGTAGCTGCAGAGTTAGCGCCATTTCTAGCCTGGTTACCATATTTCTGGTAATCTACATCTTTTACTTTCCCGGTAACATTGTCAAAACCCTCCCGGATTTTTTTTTCAATATTACTAATGGTTACCTCTTCACCACGCATAGCCAGTTTATCGGCTGTGGTTTTAGCTTCTGGCACAAAGATCCAAAGGGCAATGTAAATAAGAATAAACGCACCACTGGAAAAGATGGTAAGTAATATCCAAAGTAAACGTACCCAGATAAAATCTATGCTTAAATAATGTCCCAGTCCTGAAGAAACACCACCAACATAAGAATGTTCGGTATCTCTAAATAACTGTTTTCCTGAAGATTTTGTGGTTTTTGTATAAACCGGTTCGTCTTCAAAGATCTCTTCATCTACCATATAATCTTCGGGTTGCCCCATAATGGCGATTACTTCTTCTACTTCTTTAATGCCGATAACCTGACGGTCTTCTTTTTTCTTCTCATTGAACAGTTCAGCAATACGTGCTTCAATATCAGCTATAATTTCATCTTTTCCCTGAGTATTGGTAAAAGAACGTTTTATGGCATCCAGATAATGCTGCAGTTTGGCATATGCATCTTCGTCAATGTGAAAGAATATACCGGCAAGATTTATATTTACTGTCTTATTCATGATTCTTGTTTTTTTGAGTGGTTACAATGTTAACAGCGGTTTGCAGTTCGGTCCAGGTGCCGGTAAGCTCCTTTAGAAAGAGTTTTCCGGTATCGGTAAGCCCATAATACTTTCTTGGTGGTCCGCTGCTGGATTCTTCCCAGCGATAACTGAGTAATCCTGCATTTTTTAGCCTGGTTAATAGAGGATAAATTGTGCCTTCAACCACCAGTAGTTTGGCGTCTTTAAGAGTGTCTAGAATTTCAGCTACATACGCATCTTCGTCTTTTAATACCGAAAGAATGCAGTATTCCAGTACACCTTTACGCATTTGAGCCTTGGTGTTCTCTATCTTCATAACGTTTGATTTTTAGGGTTTTTAAACTGTTCATTTTTTGATTGTTGATGGTTAGTAAATTGATGATTATCTGAATCTCTTCCTATGAAATTGATGCTTAAAGGAAAAGAATAATTTTCTCCGTTGCTGGCTTTTACACTTGCGCTTATCACCGCGAATATTTCTAAAATAAATAATGCTGAAAGCAAAATGGCAAATACACTAATGGTGATGACTATAGAAATTGCCTGTCCCATTTCGTCTATATAAAATTGGTCTGGGCCAATAACAAAGGGTACTTCGCCGCCTAACCTAATTGCCTGAAAAAGTACAATGGCTAATCCTACTGCTAATAGGAAAATGGTATAGAGAAAAAGACTAATTTGGAAATTGATCGCTTTCCTGCCGTGATCGTCTATAAAAGGCTTTTCTTTTTTTGTTAACCATAATATTAGCGGAAAAATAAAATTGCCAAATGGAATAATAAACTTTGAAAAGACCGATAAATGTAAGATCGTGGCCAGTGTTTTTTCTTCTTTTGCTATCTTTGAGTTCATAACCTAATAATTTATAATACAAATATATGGTTAAAAGAAGGTATTTTGCAAAGCATAGTACTAAAACTTAACATAAATTTATGATTTATAAGGTTAAGAGATATTGATTAATTTGAATACATTTATTAAAATTAAATACTTCATAATGACATTAAATAAAAGTAAACTCAATAAATTTTTAATGCTTAAACTGCCTAGTGCCTGGCTTTGTGGGGTTAGGGTAGGTGAGATTGAGGAAAATACTTGTAAGGTAACTGTAAAGCATAAGTGGATTAATCAAAACCCATTTAAAAGTATGTATTTTGCTGTGCAGGCAATGGCTGCAGAATTAAGTACAGGCGCGTTGGTGATGGGGAAAATTCAGAAATCTAATACTAAGATTTCTATGTTGGTAGCTCAAAACCGTGCCCAGTTTACCAAAAAGGCTACAGGTAAAATAAGTTTTTACTGTTATGACGGTCATTTAATTGACGAAGCCATTGAAAAAACTTTAACTACAGGAGAAGGGCAAACTTTCTGGATGAAATCTACCGGTATAAACGATACGGGGCAACAGGTTGCCATATTTGAATTTGAATGGACCATTAAAGCAAAATAATATGAACGCACACGAAATAGACTACCAGATCTTTGGGGAAGAGATGCAGTATGTAGAACTGGAACTAGACCCACAGGAAGCCGTAATTGCTGAAGCAGGCAATTTTATGATGATGGATGACGGAATAAGAATGGATACCATTTTTGGTGATGGCTCGAAAGAAAATGAAGGTTTTCTGGGTAGAGTTTTAGGCGCAGGAAAACGCTTGCTTACCGGCGAAAGTCTTTTTATGACCATTTTTAGTAACGAAATCCAGGGGAAGAAGCGTATCAGTTTTGCTTCGCCTTATCCTGGTAAAATTATTCCAATAGATCTAACTCGCTATGGTAATAAGTTTATTTGCCAGAAAGATGCATTTTTATGCGCCGCGAAAGGTGTTGCTGTGGGAATTGAATTTAGTAAGAAACTCGGTAGAGGATTTTTTGGTGGTGAAGGCTTCATTATGCAAAAACTGGAAGGTGATGGGATGGCTTTTGTTCACGCCGGTGGTACTATGGCCAGAAAAGAATTATCTCCGGGTGAAAGGTTAAAAATTGATACCGGTTGTATTATTGGATTTACCCAGGATATAAACTATGATATTGAATTTGTAGGAGGAATTAAAAATACCATTTTTGGTGGAGAAGGACTCTTTTTCGCCACCCTAACAGGCCCGGGAACAGTCTACGTACAATCCCTACCTTTTAGCCGTTTGGCTAATCGAATTTGGCAGGCTGCGCCACAAGGTGGTGGTAAAGATAAAGGCGAAGGTAGTATTCTTGGGGGCTTAGGTGATGTTATTAGTGGTGATCGCAGATTTTAGCTTGATTAAACACTTGTGAAAATAAAAGTAATTGAGATATTTTTAGTATATTTAGATGATTTTAAAAGCTACAGCCTATTATAAGATTTCTACTCTTTTTAATTAACCTAACTCTAATCTAAATCTTTCAAATTATGGCGCGAGCGATGTTTGAATACACCAAAACTGTTCTTGACAAAGTTAGTTTTGATCCCACCCTTTTTTGTAGGGAAGTGAAAAAAGCACTGCAACGACTTTTACCTCATGAAATTGAGGAACTACGACTTTGGATTATGGCTTTAACCAGTAAAAATCCAGAACTTAATCAATGTTTAATTCTTTTAAATACATAAAAAAAGCGGCTTTTCGAGCCGCTTTTTTAATTTTCAGAATTCCTTCTTTTTATCCAAAAAGGGGCTTAATATATAGTCTGCCTTTTTAATTATTTATACTAAACTTTACTTTGGTGTAAATACTAAAGTGTATGTTTTGTTTCTTATTCCTGAAACTCGTTTTTCTTACTTAAAGGGCTAATAATATTCACATTATGAAAAGCGATAGCACCCTTTACAACACCTGCAATCGTACTTCTTATAGCTTCAATAATCTGCATTTTTAATTCGCTTCGGTTATAGATAAGACTCACTTCTCTGGCGGGAACAGGATCTTTAAACATTCTTAGGTTTTTCTTTTCGCCTTCTTTTAGATCCAGGGTGTGTAAATATGGCAGAAGCGTCATTCCCAATCCTTCATTGGCCAGTTTTATTAAAGTTTCAAAACTTCCGCTCTCCAGTTGAAAATGGTCTTCATCGTAATTTCGGGAAGACTTACATAAATTAATGATTCCGTCTTTAAAACAATGTCCATCTTCCAGAAGTAGCATATCGTCTATATCAAGATCGTTCACTTCAATTTTTTCTTTATTATGCAGCCTGTGAGCATTTGGGATATAACCTACAAAGGGTTCGTAATAGAGTACATTTTCTTTAATTCCCGGCAATTCCAATGGAGTAGCGGCAATTGCAGCATCCAAATGTCCTTCCCTTAAGCGCTCAATTATAGCTTCTGTATTTAACTCTTCTATTTTGAGTTTTACTTTCGGATATTTCTTGATGAAATTATTGATGAACATAGGGAGTAAAGTGGGCATTATTGTGGGTATTACGCCCAGTTTAAAAATTCCACCTACAAAGCCTTTTTGCTGATCTACAATATCTTTGAT
The DNA here is from genome assembly GCA_963727565.1 of uncultured Flavobacteriaceae bacterium. GTDB lineage: Bacteria > Bacteroidota > Bacteroidia > Flavobacteriales > Flavobacteriaceae > Salegentibacter. The sequence goes on along the minus strand of CAVSGU010000004.1, from coordinate 104,107 downwards.
CCGGTCACTTTCATTAACAATATTTCTTGCCTGCTGTACAATCTTTTGCCCCGTTTCGGTTAGTTGAATAGGTTTTTTGGTCCTATCAAATATCTGTACATCCAGTTCTTCTTCCAGTTTTTGAATTTGCATACTTAGCGTAGGCTGGGTTACAAAAACCTTTTGCGCTGCTTTAGTAAAATTCTTATGCTCGGCAACAGCCAATACATAATGCAGTTGTGTAATCGTCATAAAATTGAAGCCTTATTGTTACTGCAAATGTATTGGTTTTTTCTATTCTAAATCAGAATAAATATGATTTTGTCTATGTGAACTGATATTTGCCAGAGTTTTCTTTAGAACTGAAGCTGCAACGCTTTCTCAGATCCGTCAAATTCAAATTTGGCATCTTCCCACAGTGGCGGTCCGTATAAATTCATTTGGTTATTGGAAACTCCGTAATTTTCTTTCGGAATTCCATTACTTTCAAAATCCATCTGCTGATTTCCATTTTTATCGTGATAAGCGGTTATTGCATAGGTTCCGGTAGGAACTTCAGAAAAAGTTATTTGCGCAACTCCTTCTTTAATCTCACTTACCTCTCCCTGGATCGGAGCTTTTTTAAGAAAATTATCTTCATTGAAAAGTGCGAAATAAACCTTTCCTTCTTCCGAAGAAAGATTCTCTACGCTCACGGTAATGTTTCCGGTTTCTGTTTGCGCGAAGGCAATTTGACAAAGGAATAGACTGAATAAAATGGCAATTGTTTTCATAATGACTTAGTTTATATTGATTTATATCTTCAAAACTAAATGTATTTATGCTGCCTTATTAATAATTATAACCGAGTTGTAATTTTTGAATGATGAACCGTAAAATTCTTCTAATTATTGAAAAGAATAGCTCGACATGGCAATGGCGGCAAGACTGAAGTAATCTCTTCAAATAAGGTGAATTCTCTAATAAATAGATTACCGCACTCCAGGGTCGCTTGTAATGACGGGACTAAAGAATACCTCGGGCTTTAATTTCTAGATATTTATTAATAGCATTAATGCTGAGATCTTCGGGTTTGGTGAGCAAAGTATTAATCCCGTGTTTCCGTAGCTCTGCCGCCATTAGTTTTTTATCGTGCGTAAAACTTTCAGCAATTACCTGGTGAGCCATATCAGTAGTATTATCAGGCTTACTGGCTATAATTTTATCCAGCTCTGTATTTTCAAAAAATATCACCACCAGCACGTGCTTTTTATTGATGGCCTGCAAATAGGGAAGCTGTCTTTTTAGTGCCGAAATATGCTCAAAATTGGTATATAACATCAGCAAACTACGCTGGGTGATCCTTTTACGCAAATTGCTGTAGAGCATATTAAAATCTGAATCGGGGAACTGCGTATTTATATTATACAAGCGTTCCATAATTTGCTGCAACTGGCTCAACTTGGCATTTGCCTTTAGAATACTTTCAATTTTAGCAGAAAACGAAATTAATCCTACTTTGTCTTTTTTCTTAAGTGCAATATTAGAAAAAGCGAGGCTGCTGTTAATTGCATAATCCAGCAAACTCAAGCCATTAAAAGGCATTTTCATTACCCGCCCGGTATCTATTATAGAATAAATAGGTTGGGCCTTTTCATCCTGAAACTGGTTAACCATAAGATCACCATGTTTGGCGGTGGCTTTCCAGTTTATAGTCCTTATATCGTCTCCCGGCACATATTCCTTAATTTGCTCAAATTCCATGGTGTGCCCAATCCTTCTAATTTTCTTTAAGCCAGCTTGAGATAAGCGATTATCTATAGCCAGGAAATCCAGTTTTTTCATCTGGATAAATGAAGGATAGACTTTAAGCATTTGTTGTTCTCCAAAAATACTTCTGCGTTTTGCAAGTCCTATTTTTGTATAGGTGTAGATATTAAGTTTTCCGAAGAAATATTCACCACGCTCTACCGGTCGTAAAGAATAACTAAATTTCTCTGTAGCGCCGGCCGCAATTTTTAGCCGTTTAAAAAAATCTCGCTTTTGAAATTGCACCGGAATTTCATCTATGATTTCCACATAAATCGGAAAACCATAGTTGTTTTCCAGGATAACTTCTACATCATTTTCATCTGAATTCGAGAATTTCTGCGGAAGAATTCTTTCGGCATTAATTCGGTTATTTTTATAAAGACTTACCAGATCGGCAAGAAAGAATAATAGCAAAAGCAGACTTAAAACCCAGGTGAATCCATATAAGAAATCAAAGAAATAAGAAAACAGGAAGAGTAGTGCGATGCCGAAGATCGCATAAAAAAAACGTTGATTTAGATATAAGGATTTAAAGAAGTTGAGCACTAACGTGGAATTTCTACAGATTGGGAAATCATTTCTATCACTTCTTTGGCGGTAATCCCTTCCATTTCTCTATCAGGACTAATAATAAGTCTATGAGCTAAGACAGGATTTAGCACTTTTTTAATGTCTTCCGGAATTACAAAATCCCTTCCGTTAATTGCTGCAAAAGCTTTTGAAGCATTCATCACCGCGATAGAAGCTCGCGGAGAAGCGCCAAGATAAATGTGCGAGTGATTACGGGTCTTCCCAACAATACTGGCAATATAATGCATCAGCTTTTCTTCAACGATTATTTCCTGGATCTGGTTTTTTAGCTCGTTTAGGTTCTTAGGATTCAAAACGGCTTCAATTTGAGAAATCGGTAGTGAACCCTTGCGGTCGTGATGGGTTTTTAGGATATCTATTTCGTCTTCAAGACTTGGATAATCCACTTCAATTTTAAATAAAAATCGATCTAATTGGGCCTCTGGTAAAGCGTAAGTTCCTTCCTGCTCTATAGGATTTTGTGTTGCCAAAACCATAAATGGTGCTTCCAAATCGTGCTGTACTCCATCTATAGTTATTTGGCGTTCTTCCATCACCTCAAATAAGGCAGCCTGCGTTTTTGCCGGTGCACGATTAATCTCATCAATTAAAATAATATTAGAAAAGATGGGGCCGGGTTTAAATTCAAATTCGCCTTTTTGAGCATTTAAAACCGAAGTTCCCAGCACATCACTAGGCATCAAATCTGGTGTAAATTGAATTCGGCTAAAATTAGTATCCAGGCTTTTGGCGAATAGTTTAGCGGTTAAAGTTTTCGCAACACCGGGAACACCTTCAATTAAAACGTGGCCGTTAGAAAGCAGGCCGGCGATTAATAATTCTACAAAATCATTTTGCCCAACAATAACTTTGGCCAGCTGGTTTTTTAAACTTGAAACAGCTTCTTTAAGATCGTCTAAAGGAATACGACTATCAAAATTTAGCGATTCGGTTTCTTTATTTTCCTGATTTTCCATTGGAATGTGATTTAAAATTATTTATTGCTTCAGCAAGTTCAAAAAATTCACTTTTGCCGGCATTTTTGTTGTTAGAGAATCTTTCCATTTTTTCAAAAAGTTTCTTTCCTGAAGCTACACTGTTTCCAGATTTTGCCGCCAGTAAAGTATGGAATTCTTCGTCTATATTTTTGGTTGAAATTTTATAGTTCATCCTTATATACTCTAAAAATAAATTGATCTTTTTCGAAATCAATTCTGTATATTCTTTTTCTTCTAAATAGAGATCGCCAACGGTTTTAGCGTATTCGTAACTCTGGTTTTTTAAAGGATTTACTACCGGGATAGCCCGTTGTTTTCTTTTTCCTTCAAAAATAATGAACAAGATACTGCCTGCCAGTAAGAAATAATAAGCCCATTTAAGTCGGTTATCGCTAAGAAGAATATAGAGCGGAGAAGAGTAAAAGCTTTTCCCTGCTTTATAATAATTGTCTAGAAATACCGGTTTTTCATTATTTATATAAGCCAGAATTTTTTCCGCATATTCATAATTCTGCTGGGTTAAGAGAAAGTAATTCCCAAAAGCTTCCGGGGTGGTATGCAGGTAGATTTTTCCATCGCCAAAGTCAGAACTTATAAAGTTAGGCTGTTTGTTTTTATCATCTCCCTGAATATTTATTTGTCCCAGAACCTGAATAGCAGCACTATCTTTTTGCTGAAAGAAAAGTGGGGGAAATTCATTTTTAAACTTAAAACGGGTTTCACTTTTTAAATCTGAATTTTTAAAGTTCAGTTCGGGTTTTGAGCTAAGATCATTTTTGGGAATAAACACTTTAGTTTCCAGGTGAAGCGTATCTAGTAAAGCCGGGCTAATTCCCCTGGCAGAAATAAAAAGTTCGTTGCCCTTATTAACCCAATCTAAAAGTCTATCTAACTCATCTTGATCAAATGCTACAGAATTATTCAGGAAAAAATAAGTGCCATTTCCCAGGCTATTGGCAAGTTTTTCAAATGGAGGAATGCTAATTTCTTCCATTTCCCATTTGTTGGTATTCTCCCAGCTTTCGTAAAAAACCAGACTTCCAAGCGGTATTTTATCATCGCTCATATAACTGGGCGTCCAGTTTACGGGTTCGGGTTCTGTAGCCTCGAGGTAAGTTAGAAAAACAACCAGGAGCAGGAAAAAACCGAAAAATAGCTTTGCTGTTTTACCCATTATTTCCAGGTTTTAAACTGTTTTCCATTTCTGTGAATTCCCTGTCAACTTTCTCAAAACGTTCTTTAGAAAGTTGAAAATCTCCATACCAGATAAAATCGTAAAGTCGGGTGATTTTTGTGAACTGCTCTTTTATTCCAGTTTCCTTTATTTCATTGATGTAGTCTTCGTTAGTTTTTTGAAATCTATAGGAAATGTATTCTTTTTGATCCAGCAAACGAAGGCTTTTTAAATACAAATAACGAACCGCTAAACGGTAATTCTCTTCGCTTATGGCTTGATTGATCAAAGAAGAAATATCAGCCCTTTTTACAAGTTCTTCTTCTTTTTGAAGGTTTACTTTCCCGGTAATAGGTTCTGCCATCACCGCATTTCCAGGGTTTAAACGAATAAAAAGCCAGGTGATGACTCCCAGGACCAAAACAAGTAAAACGTATGGTAAAGCCTGGAGAACAGCACTCCAGAATGCGTTAGTTTGATAATCGCCAAAAAGCCATTGGAGAAAAGCGTTCCATTTTAAGTTAACCCACCGTTTTAAACGGGTCCACCAGGAATCTTCTTCAATTTTTTCTAAATAATCAAAAGCTTTTTCAGATTTATAATTTTCAATTTTATCAGTGTCAAAATCAGCTTTTTCCAGTTTTTCATCAATAGCGTTCTGAGCTATTTCAGTAGAATCAGCAACTATTGGCTCCTGCGGAATAAAATTTCCGAAGAATAATAAATTGAAAAAAAGCAGGAATTTGATCATTACTCGTTTTTGCCCAGATTTTCAATGCTTTCGTAGGCGCCTGTGAAATATTTTTCTTCGTTTAAATTGTAATATATAAAAGCCACCCCAATTGGCGTGATGGCGTAAAGTATGTACTGGATGGCAGAAGCCATAATGGTTAAGCTAAGGTAAACCCAATCGAACATATCGGCTACGTTTGCAGCTGAAGCAGAATTTTCTTCCATCATCGTAAACATTTTTACGAAGGTGTAGATAAGCACCGGGATCTGAAAAATAAAGCTAATAACATATACAATAAGCCAAATAAGAAAAAGACTTATAAAACTCATCCACCAGTTGTTTTTTACAAGGTGAAAACCTTCAGAAATACTGCCGCCAATACTCTCGTTTTTAAATACGAGAACTGCGGCTGCAATACTTAGGGGAACACTTAAATATATTCCGGGAATAATAAAGATTATAAGTCCGGCGAAAATTAAGATCCAGGTAATTGCACCAAGACCAAACATTTTACCCAGGTCTTTTTTTACGCCCTGTTTAATTTCGTCATGGTTTGTCTCCCCGTTGTTATTTACATACGATTTAACGAACTGAAAGGCCGCCACATTCATAACCGCGAAATACAAAAGTAGGCCAAGCATTAATAAACCAAAACTTATAAAGAAACCGCCATCCTGACTAAACATGATCGAGTTGCCCACGGTGGAGTAGGAATAATAAGTTACGGCTGCAATTAATAGTAGAAATGCCGGCCAGGCAATTTTAGCAATGCTTTTAAAATAGGCCTTATAATTTTCGCGAATAAATTTGAAGGTATAGCTAATAATATCTCCAATCTCTCGCTGTTGCTTGAAATCAATGTAATCCTGCTTCATTAATTTGATGTTTTTTATTTAAAATATGGGGATAAAAAATATAGTAGAATAAAATAAGCGCTAAAGAACTGCCAATGATTAAAATTGCTAACCAATCTGGCATTTGAGTTTGCCTGGTGACAAAACCTTCCAGGAATCCGGCAATTATAAAAAATGGAATAGTGCTAATCACAATCTTAAGTCCGTTTTTCACACCTTTGGTAAAAGAAACCAGGCGGGTGTAAGTTCCCGGAAATAGTATGCTTTTTCCCACCACGAGACCTGCACAACCCGCAATGATTATTACTGAAATTTCAATAGTCCCGTGAATCCAGATTGTTCTGGCAGATTCCCAAAGCAATCCCTGGTCATAAAAGAAATATTGAAACGATCCCAGCATAACCGCATTTTGCATTAAGATGAAGACCGTGCCTATTCCGGCAAGGATTCCCATACTAAAAGCCATTAAGGAAACCCGAATGTTATTTATGGTAATTCCCAGGAACATATCTGTTTCAGACATCTTTTTATAAACCGCCATAGGATCGCCTTCAGCAATATTCTGTAAAGTCATATTCACATAAGCATCCCCTAAAATACTTCTTACAAAAGTGTGATCTGAAGCCGCTGAAAAAGCTCCCGCTGCAGAAAAAAGAGCGAAAATTAAAAAGCTAAGCAGTAATTGTTTCTGAAAATTATAGAAGAATAAAGGAAATTCCTTGGTGAAAAACGTAATAAACCGATTTCGCGATTCCTTTTTGTTCTTATAAACTTTTTGATGTGCAGAAGCTGCTAATTGATTTAAGTAAGTAGTAGTGTTGCTTTTTGGATAAAAGGTTTTGGAATAGCTTAAATGGTCGCTAACTTCAATATAAATATTGGAAAGCTGCTCTGGCCGCAGATTATTTTTATTTTGAAGCAGGCTTTCAAACTTCAGCCATTTATCCTTATTTTGCTTCACAAAAGCAGCCTCTCGCATGGTTTTTCTATTATGACTCAAAGAAACAGATTAAATGGATAATTTTCAAATTGAAACCGCTCAAAATATAAGTATTAATCAGAATGTTGCGAGTGTAGGCGATCGTATCCTTGCTTTTATCGTAGATGTATTCATAATTGGCCTATATATAGTGATTAGTTCGCTGGCATTAGCCGGCACAGGATTAGATGCGGCAGGGCAGTGGGTATATTATCTGGTAATGGGCTTGCCCAGCCTTTTGTATTATTTATTATGGGAAAGTTTATATAATGGGCAAACTCCCGGAAAAGCAGCTTTACAAATTAGAGTAGTGAAATTAGATGGCAGCAGGCCTGCTTTTGCTGAATATTTAATTAGGTGGTTGCTTCGATTTATTGATATTTCTATTAGTAGCGGTGCTATAGCGGTAGTCACAATTTTACTAAACGGAAAAGGGCAGCGCTTGGGAGATCTTGCTGCAAAAACTACGGTAATTTCTGAAAAACCCAGAACAAGTTTAAACCGAAGTCTGGCAGTAGATATTCCTGAAGGCTATCAACCTAAATATCCACAGGTAAGTGTTTTAAAAGATGCCGATGTGCAGGATATTAAAAACCTTTACCAAACCGCCAGAATAAACCATAATCACCGACTTATTTTATCGCTTTCAGAAAAATTGTCTGAACTGTTGGAAACCAAGCCGGAGGAATCCCCTATGGAATTTATCCAGCAGGTAATTACCGATTATAATTATTATACCCAGCGGGCATAATTAATCTATAATCTCAATATCCATTTCTACATTATCTATGGGCCATTCAGACTGACCGGTTTTTACCTGCGCAATTTTTTCTGCAACCTCCATTCCTTTAGTGACGCGTCCAAAAACCGTATGATCGTTATTTAAATGCGGAGTTCCGTTTTCATCCATCACGATAAAAAATTCAAAAGGGGAAGAAGCTTTACTCACGTTCTGCTCGCTATATTTTGCTGCTGAAAATGCGCCGTAGTTATGTTTATGCCCGGCATCAAATTCACTGGGAATAAGATAATCGCCAATTTCAGAACGTTTTCTAGGAGTTGCTATATTATCTGAATTACCACCCTGGATCACGAATCCCGGTGCTACACGGTGAAAGAAGGTATTGTCGAAATAGCCTTTTTTTACCAGCATGATAAAATTAGCTCGGTGCAGGGGAGTATCACGATAAAGCATTACTTCAATATTCCCAAAATTGGTGATGATGCGAACCCGGTTTTCGGGATTTTCTTTACCGTACTGCGTTAGAAAAGGAATAAGTTGCTCCTGCGGAATTGGAAATCTGTCATCGGCTTCTTCTTCATTCTGTACCGCTATTTCTTCCTTTTTAGCATATTTCGCTTTCAGGGAATCTAATTTAGAGGTCTTTGTTCCAGAAACATTGTTTTCAGAAGTAGTTTCAGACTTATTTTTACTGGAAGATTCCTTATCTTCACAACTTGCGAAAAGCAGAATTAGAAAAAGATAAACGATAGAAAGCGAGGTTTTCATGGATTTTCAGGATTTTAAAGACAGGATACCAAAATTAAAAAAAATTGTCCTTCCGGGGGAAGAGGCGCATCATAAATTAGTGCCCGGTAACCGCCGTGAAGAGATGAGAAATCTTGATATTAATAGTCTTAAGCCTAATAAAGCCGGCGTTATGGCGGTATTTTATCCAGATAATTTTGGTAAAACCCACCTCGTATTAATTTTAAGAAAAACCTATAAAGGCGTTCATTCCAATCAAATTGGATTTCCCGGCGGACGTGTAGAACCTGAAGATGATAACCTGGAGCAAACCGCATTGCGAGAAACCGAGGAAGAAGTTGGTATTCCAAGAAACCATATAGAAGTGATACGAGAGCTTACCCGCTTGTATATTCCGCCTAGTAATTTTTGGGTACAACCTTATTTAGGTTTGCTGGAAAAAACCCCAACTTTAATTCCGCAGGAAAGCGAAGTAGAGCGTATCTTAGAGGTAGATTTAGATCATTTTCTAGATCATTCTAATTTTGTAAATCAGGAACTTAGCACCAGTTATTCCCGTAAAATGGTTGTGCCTGCATTTAAATTAAACGAACAAATTGTATGGGGCGCTACAGGAATGATGTTGAGCGAAATAAGAGAAATTTTTAGAAAAAGCTTTTAAAATTTAAGAATTACTATATTTGCCCGGCTTAATTTTTCCTCGATAATCGAGATTTAAATAGTGCCCGGCTTGTTTTAAAATTAAATTATTTTTTCCTTAGATTTTGTGGGCTGGTCTCCTAATCTAATCAAATTGAATTTATACAGGAAAGTAAGAACTGAAATTTAAACTATGGGATTGTTTAAAAGAAATCCGTTTGGACATATTTTATTTCTGAAAAAGTGGCTTATCCGTATTTTCGGATTGTTGACCCACCGCCGTTATCGTGGTTTTAACGAATTGAGTATTGAAGGTTCAGAAATCATTAAAAACCTTCCCGATACCAACGTACTTTTTGTTTCTAATCACCAAACGTATTTTGCCGATGTTACGGCCATGTTTCATGTTTTTAACGCTAGCTTAAGCGGTAGAGTAGATTCCATAAAAAATATTGGGTACATCTGGCAGCCAAAACTTAATATCTATTATGTAGCTGCTAAAGAGACCATGAACGCCGGTTTACTTTCGAGAATTATGGCGTACGGAGGTGCAGTAAGTGTGGAGAGAACCTGGCGAGCAAAAGGGCAGGAGGTTGAACGAAAGGTAAATCCTGAGGACACTAAAAATATTGGAACAGCTTTAAAAGATGGCTGGGTGATTACTTTCCCGCAGGGAACTACCAAACCTTTTAAGCCAATTAGAAAGGGAACGGCACATATTATTAAACAATACAAACCCATTGTAATCCCTATCGTGATCGATGGTTTTAGACGCTCTTTTGATAAAAAAGGAATCAGGATCAAGAAACGAGGTATTTTACAAACAATGCAAATAAAAGAACCACTTCAAATAGATTATGAAAATGAATCTATTGAAGATATTGTAAGTAAACTGGAATACGCCATAGAGCAGCATTCCTCTTTCCAAAAGGTTATTCCTGCTGAAACAGTAGAAGAGATGGAAGAGCTGAATAAAAAAAGGGAATATTAGTAATATTCCAAACCCGGAAAAACAAGAATTTGCAACCCAAGCGCTATTTTTACCTTATTAAAGTTCAGTATTTAGGCTATCGTTTACATGGCTGGCAGAAACAGCCAGATGTAAAAACAGTAGAAGAATTAATCACAAAAACGCTACGTTATGTGATGCCTGAACAAAAATTTAAAATTTTGGGGACCAGTAGAACCGATGCTATGGTTTCTGCTCAGGAGTCGGCATTTGAGTTGTTTTTAGATTACGAACCACTCTCCGATCTGGATGAATTTTTAAAAGAATTCAACCAGAATTTACCACAGGATATTCGAGCGCTTGCCATCACCGAAGTAGACGCGAAATTCAATATCATTCAGCATCCAAAACTTAAGGAATATGCTTATTTATTTAGTTTTGGAGAGAAAAATCATCCTTTCTGTGCGCCTTTAATGGCTAATTTTCAATTTGATCTGGATATCGAATTGATGAAAAAAGGAGCAAAGCTTTTTGAAGGCAAACACCAGTTTAGAAATTACTGCGTTCGGGTTTCAGAAAACAGCACTTTTGAGCGTGAGATCATAAAATCTGAATTAGTTGAAAATACCGAAATAACGGCCAGCTTTTTTCCTGAAAAATCTTATATTTTTCATATTCACAGCGCCGGTTTCCTAAGGCACCAGGTAAGGTTAATGATGGGTGCTTTGCTGCAACTTGGTAGGGGAGAATTGAGTTTGGAAGATTTAGAAAATAGTTTAAAACCAGGCGTTGAAATGCAAATGGACTATATAGTTCCAGCCTCGGGCTTACTTTTAAATAAAATTGGACTGGAAGATTTTTAAACTTCTGTTTCCTGTTTTTCTAAAACAGCCAGGGCTAACCTGATCGTTCCATAATCTATTGCTTCTTCAAAATGTTCGAAATATACTTTTAAGCCTTCAGGATTTTCAATTTCTCCACGCGCTTTTTCAATAGCTTTAAAATCAGCTTTTGAAATATATTTCATAGGATCTACGGCTTCATTTTCAGTATATAATTTTGCTAAATGCGAATAAACAGTAGTAATTGCAAGCTCTCGCTTTTTCGCAATTTCTTCCAGGCTTAAACCTTCATTTAATAAATTTAGGGTTGCCTTATAGGTATTTGCTTTTTTACGCTTTTTTGTGCTGCGTTTTTTTTTACTGAAAGCGATGATCTCCTTTATGAATTCGTAACCGTAATCCTGCATTTTTTGTCTTCCCACACCATTGATTTGAAGAAATTCATCATCGGTCATAGGGCGGGATTTTTCCATTTCTTTTAAGGTAGCATCGTTAAAGATGAGGTAAGCAGGAATTTCTTCTTCACGAGCAATTTTTAAACGTAGCTGCCTTAGTTTTTCAAAAAGGGAATTATCTGAAGTTTTTTCTGAAACTTCTGCTTCTTCACGGCGTTTCAGTTTTTTACGATCAGGAACTTCAGCAAGCTGTACTTTTTCGCCTTCAAACAAGACATTTTTAGCCAATTCGGTAAGTTGTAAATTATTGCCCCTGTGAAAGGCGATCTCTACATAACCAAGGTTGATAAGCTGAATAATATACTGCTGCCAGTGATGCCAGGAAATATCATTGCCAATTCCAAAAGTTTTAATTTTCTGATAGTTTTTACTGAAAACAGCTTCATTTTGTGAACCTCGTAAAACGTCTATTAAAACAGTAATCGGTTCGTTTTCCTTTAGCCTGAAAATACAGGAAAGAGCTTTTTGAGCGATCACCGTGCCGTCAAAAAACTGCGGCGGATTCTTACAAATATCACAGTTGCCACAATCTTCCTGTTTTAATTCTCCGAAATAACTCAGCAATATTTTTCGGCGGCAACTTAATGCTTCTGAATATTGCTTCATTCGGTCTAGCTTTGCAAGCTGCACTTCTTCATTTCCAGAGTTGGAAGCGAATTTTTGCAACTGCACCACATCGGCATAACTATGAAAAAGCATAGTGTCTGAAGGCAATCCGTCACGCCCTGCACGACCAATTTCCTGATAATAACCTTCCAGGTTTTTCGGCATATTATAATGAATTACCCAACGGATATTAGATTTATCGATGCCCATCCCAAAAGCGATGGTGGCACAAATAATCTTTGAATTATCATTGATAAAATTATCCTGAATTTCAATACGTTTTTCAGCCGGTAAACCGGCGTGATACGCTTCCGCTTCAAAACCTTTTCGCTGCAGTTTTTCAGCAATTTCTTCGGTGTTTTTTCGGCTTAGGCAATAGATAATTCCGCTTTCCTTTTTTCGGGTTTTTACAAAATTGGTGATTTGCTCAAAGCGCTTAATTCCTGGCCGCACATCAAGACTTAGATTTTTCCTATCGAATGAAGCGATGTGTTTTTCGGCATTTGGAATATTCAATTGCCTGCAAATATCTTCTCGCGTAGCTTTATCGGCTGTAGCAGTTAAGGCTATCATTGGAGTAGTAGGAAACCGATTTTTTAAATAGCCTAATTGCGTATAAGCCGGTCTAAAATCGTGGCCCCAGCTAGAGATACAATGGGCCTCATCTACCGCGATCAAACTTATTTTGCCGTCGCTCATAAACCGATCAACAAACTGCAGACTTTCCGGGGCAACATAAAGCAGTTTTAATTCTTTGGAATCAATTTTTTTGAAAATCTCCTGTTGCTGGCTCTCGGTTTGGCTACTATTTAAAAATGCCGCGGGAACGCCATTTGCAGTAAGTCCGTCTACCTGGTCTTTCATCAAGGCGATAAGCGGGGAAATTACCAGGGTAATTTCAGGAAGTAAAATTGCAGGAAGCTGGTAGCAAATAGATTTTCCACCACCGGTGGGCATAATTACCAGGTTATCTTTTCCTTCAAAAACCGAATCGATGATCTTTTTTTGAAGCGGTCTAAAACTATCGTAACCAAAATATTCTTTAAGCGTATGTAAAACCCGGGTATTTTCCATAGCCGCAAAGTTAGCTTAAACTAATAATTAGCAAACATTGCTGAGAAAAAATATGGAAAACCCTTCAATCGGGAATAATAAAACTTCAATATTAAAGATCGTAGGCTACATAAGCCTGGTTAATCACTCTAAAAGAAGCATCTGTATCGCCAACATTTTCAAAAGCCTGGTAATCTATCCAAACAAAACCATTGTCGCCCCAGGCTTCTCCCCAGGAGTTTACTACTTTAAAAGCGCCAAATTCATCATTAAAGCCAACCACTAACATCGCGTGGCAGGTTACTTCTTCATAATCTACCGCGTGTTCCCGGTAAGCTGTTAGGCCAAAATTATCGGTTATACCAAATTCTGGAGAAAGCACTGCGCCTATAATTATGGGTTGTTGCTGGGTAAGCAGAGTTTTCATTTCGGCAATCATATTTTCTCCGCTTAAAGCTTTATAATCGGCTATTCTAGCTTGAGCAGCCGCTTCAATTGTAGTTTCGTCGGGTTGGGTTTCGCATTCATTTTCGGTGTAAGGAAAAAGTTCCAGAGCTGCGACACCCTGTTCCTCTATTAATGCAAGGGTTTCCTGAATAGAAGTTCCGCCACAATCATCTGAAGTAAGTTGATTGTAGGTGTAAGACGGACTTAGAGATATTTGCTTCAGAATAAGGTAAGCCAGATTCAATTTTCTCCTGAAAAGATTTCATATAATAACTTGTAGCCCAGGAAGCGCAGGAACCCAACTCGCCCTGATTTCCAACCGGAGGTAGAAATTCAGATAAATCGAAAGATTCAGGTAAATTATCGGAGATGCTTAAGTCTTCTAGTAAATTTTCAGTGTCTAAATTGTAATTTCCGTTGCCGGTACATTCCAATCCTGTGAAATAAATTTCCCCATCTTCAGCAACAAACTGATTATCGGTTTCCTGTGGTACTTCAGGGATTTCAGGATTATTATTGCCGGAAGGATTTAAGTCGTCTCTATCATTATAACAACCCGTAAGGCTTAAAGTAAGTACAAAAAGTAAAAGGTGAAGTTTTTTCATAGCAAGTTCGGGTTGTTTGTTTTGATATTTCAGCATCAATCTTTACACCAATTTAGTAAAGATTTAAATTTCTTTGGGATTTATACGTATTAACTTAATGAGAACGAGGATTATTGTAGCGAACTTTAATTTTTGAATTCTTCAATTTAATACTAATAGTACTTAAAAAGAAATTAGATGCTGCACTAGAAAATATGTACATTTGCAGCCGCAAAAAATCATTATTATGAAAGCCGGAATTGTAGGATTACCAAACGTAGGAAAATCAACGCTTTTTAATTGTCTTTCTAACGCAAAGGCACAGAGCGCAAACTTCCCTTTTTGTACCATTGAACCTAATGTTGGAGTGGTTAACGTTCCAGACCCAAGGATTCAACGATTAGAGAGTTTGGTGAACCCAGAGAAAGTGCAACCGGCCACCGTAGAAATTGTAGATATTGCAGGTTTGGTGAAAGGAGCCAGTAAAGGTGAAGGATTGGGAAACCAGTTTCTTAGGAAACATCAGGGAAACCGATGCAATTCTACACGTTTTGCGTTGTTTTGAGAATGATAATATTGTGCACGTAGATGGTTCTATAGATCCTATTCGGGATAAAGAAACCATAGATATGGAACTTCAGCTTAAAGATCTGGAAACTACCGATAAGAAGTTGGAGAAAGTTAAACGTGCAGCACGTACCGGAAATAAAGAAGCACAAAAAGAACAGACAGCTTTAACTAAAGTGAAAGAAGGTTTGGAAGCCGGAAAATCTGTTAGAGCTATAGATCTTACCGAAGACGAAAGAAAAGAATTTATAAAACCATTGCAATTTATTACCGATAAGCCGGTAATGTATGTTTGTAATGTAGATGAAGATTCAGCCGTTTCAGGAAATGCTCATGTAGAGAAAGTTAGAGAAGCGGTAAAAGATGAAGGTGCAGAGGTACTGGTACTTGCCGTAGGAACTGAAGCTGATATTACCGAATTGGACGACTATGAAGAACGCCAAATGTTTCTTCAGGATATTGGATTAGAAGAACCGGGAGCTGCTAAATTAATTCGTGGAGCTTACGAGCTTTTAAATCTTCAAACTTATTTCACTGCTGGTGTAAAAGAAGTACGGGCCTGGACAATTCCCGTAGGATCTACCGCGCCACAAGCCGCCGGTGTAATTCATACCGATTTTGAAAAAGGATTTATTCGTGCTGAGGTTATCGCTTACGAAGATTTTGATGAACTGGGAAGCGAAGCTAAAGTAAAAGAGGCCGGGAAAATGCGAGTAGAAGGTAAAGAATACATCGTTAAAGATGGTGATGTAATGCACTTTAGATTCAACGTTTAATTTTATAAAACATTTTGGGGCAGCGCTAAAAATCATACTCTATCCTTGGGTGCTTGATTTCTGTGCTATTTGAATGATTGCTGAAGATTTCTCTGAAATTATTTTAAGAGATTTTCACCTTTAAACCTGCTTATACTCCATATTTAACTAAGTCTTATAAACTCTTCTGTTTTTTTAAAATTAGTTTACCACTTGATTTTACTGAAGCTGTGAGTATTTTTCTAATTTTATTTTTCAACCAAAAACGAAGAGAAATGAATTTTAGAAAAAATAATAGAATGACATTACACACACCTAATTTTATAAAAAAGACCGGGCTGGTAATTATGGCCTCTGGTGTTTTATTTGCCTGTAATGATGGTAATAAAAAAGAGGATGCAGAGATAGAATTCGAACAGACCATGGAAGTGGAAGAAGATACCGTATCTAATTATGCATACGAAGGTAATGCAGTAGCAGATTATCTTACCTACATAGATGGCGAAGACGAATACGCGGAAATGCAGGAGGAAATTGATCCTGAGACAGCCTTGCAGAAATTCGCCGCGGCGGTTTCAGAAAGAGCCCAGAGTTATGGAATGGAAGCCAATGAAGAACTTGAAGTTATTGGAGATACTTTAAGTAATTCTAAAGAAGATATGAGTGCGCAGATGCAGACTGCAATTGCTTCTCTGGAGAAGCTTCAGGAGAATTCTTATGAAGAACTTTCTGATGAAGTAGATGAGCTTAAGGCTGAACTTCAGGAGATAGATATGAAGTCAGATGATGCTAAAGATAAATTAAGATCTTTCTTTAATAAAGCTGCTGATGTTATGGAGGAAATGGACGCCCCAACCGACGAAGGAGCAATGAGTAGAAATCCTGGAGCGATAGATAATTCAGATTACAGCCAGGAACCGGATACTGTTGAGGTAGACCAATAAGAAATACGAAATATAGACTATTTAAGAGTCGCCAGTTAGGCGGCTCTTTTTTTGTCCTTTATTTCCTTAATTTTAGGTGAAATAAATATGATTATGAAAGATAATTTTTCTTCAAAGTCTTCATCTTATGCTAAGTATAGACCAACTTATCCGCAGGCATTATTTCAATTTCTGAAAGAAAAACTCGATAGCACAGAAAAGGCCTGGGACTGTGGAACAGGAAATGGCCAGGTGGCGGCTGAACTTGCAAAGTTCTTTAAAGAAGTACAGGCAACCGATATCAGCCAACAACAATTAGACAATGCGGTGAGTCAGCCCAATATTCATTATTCGGTACAGCCTGCTGAGAAAACCAGCTTTCCAGATAATAATTTTGATCTAATTACGGTAGCGCAGGCTATTCACTGGTTTAATTTTGAAGCTTTTTATAAAGAAGTAGAACGTGTTTTAAAACCCGATGGCATCATCGCAGTGATAGGATATTCATTGTTTAAAAGCAACCCGGAAACCGATGAGGTTATCCTTAAATTTTATCGCGATATTATTGGTCCGTTTTGGGATGAAGAACGCCGGTATTTAGATGAAAAATATAAAACCATTCCTTTTCCATTTAAAGAGATTGAATCGCCGGTATTTGAGCAAGAATATCAGTGGACGTTCACTCACTTAATTGGCTATTTAAAAACCTGGAGTGCCGTAAAACATTACGAAAAAGCAAACGGAGAAAACCCGGTAGATCTAATTGAAGATGAACTCAAAGCAACATTTGGTGCTAAGAACAAAGTAGTTTTTCCTATACTTTTTAGATCTGGAAAACTGGCTAAATAATTTTTTGAATTTAAGTGGCATAAAATATGATTACCTTCAGCTCGTTAATAAATGAACATATAGCTGATTAAAATTATTGATAATGAATAAATTAGGTTTTATTTTCCTGTTTGTTTCAGGAATGCTTTTTCAGAATATTTCGGCACAAAGCTTTGCCGAAGACCAATCGGTAACCCAACAAGTGCTTCAGGAGCTTAATCGTGAGCGCAGTTTGTTGAGTCAGAATCTGGAATTTAGAATCAAGGAAATAGATTCTAAAATTAGCAATCTTGATGAAAGCATACAAAACACAAATTCTTCCGCAGAAAAGGTTGAAAAACTATTGGAGCGCGTTAAATTTCTTGAAGAAAGACAGGAAGAAATAGATAAAAACACCATTAGCGTTTACAAGTATAATTATAGCTCTGCCGTGCTAAATTTAGCATCTATGGAGCGTGAGATCAAGCCTCTAAATCTCTTTAATGCTTCCCGTGAATTTTACGCTACTTTAGATCAGGTGAGTAATCCTATGCATTACGAAGGTTACCAGGAATGGTTTGGGCAGTTTAGAAAATTTGTGGAAGAGGAAAAGAAAAATGATGCCCGGCTTTCAGCTTTGAGTCATATTCTAACGGTAACCGGCGACCTTGCCCAGGGCACTCCTTTTACGGGAATGTTTGCAGGAACTGTTTTTGACGGAATCGGCAGTTTTATAAATTCTCTGGGTTGGGGCGATAAAAAGCTGAAACAGCAAAGTACCGAAATGCTGAAACTAACCACAACTGTGGCGCAATTTACACACGATAAGGATCTTATAGAAACCGAATGGGAATCTATAAATAAGAATCTGGATGAATTAAAAGAGCTTCAGGAAAAAGCGATGCAGGAAAATTTGGTGCAAATCCTTGAAATAGACCCGAAGGAATTTGACAGAAATTTCACCAATGAAACCGATGCGAAAAAACGTACCCAATACATTCTTGATATTTCTAAAATAGCCGAAAATAAAATTGCTGAAGAGAAAGCTAAAAACCCTGAAAACTGGAAGCAAGATTATCACGATCAAATGATCGCGGTACAGAACCTGAAAATCCGATTTGGGACAATTACTTTCAGAATACTGGAAAACCTAAAAAAATATGATTCGCTCATTAAGAAATATGAAAACGATGAATATTTAAAGACAAAAATTGCAGATTTAAAAAACAAGTTGAATACCGTGCGAAACAGCTTTGAATCTACTTTTAATCCGCAAGAATATATTAAAGCGTCTAATGAGATGTACGTGGTAGAGTAGAGGTTTCCCTCCTAATTAATAAAGACTATCTGAGAATCTTTAAACGTCATCCTGAATTTAATTCAGGATGACGTTTAAAGATTTTCAGATAGTCTTTTATGTTTGTCTAATGCTTTAATTCAGGCAGAAGTTTTTCAATTCGATCTCTGGAACCTTCATATTGTGCCGGTAATTTCAGGCTGCTTCCCAGTTCTTCCAGGTCTTCATCTCGGGTAAACCCAGGATTATCTGTGGCGATTTCAAATAAAACTCCGCCGGGTTCTTTAAAATAAAGCGAGAAGAAGTAATCACGATCTATCTTTTCGGTTATTTGAAGACCTTTTTCCATGATCTTCTCGCGAAAATACATTTGAGTTTTTTCATCTTTAACACGAAAAGCAATATGATGATTAGTTCCACCGGCATTAATACCACGTTCGGCGGTAGGATCTTCGTGAATATCTACAATGGCAGCATTTTCTACAGCACTTGTTTTATATCTATAAAAATCATCTTCTTTTTCTTCTAGTTCATAATCAAAGATATCGGTAATAATTCCGGCCGTAGGCCCTACATTGTAAAGAGTAAGCGTAACACTATGAAATCCTTTTAAAGCAACATCGCTTTTAATTTCATCGGTTTCCCAGGCTTCACGATCATCTTCGTGTTTAGGAACTACCAGTTTTAAATTGAGTCCGTCTGGATCGCGAAAGGGTAAATATTTTTCTCCAAACTGTTCCCTGGTTTTACCAAATTCAACGCCATTCTTCTCAAAACGTTTTTTCCAGAAATCAAGGCTTCCTTCGGGAACCGAATACCCAATTTCTGTGGCCATTCCCACACCATTTTTACCTTTTTTGACTCTTTCCCACGGAAAAAAAGTAAGAATGCTGCCCGGAGTTCCTGTTTTATCTCCAAAATAAAAGTGATAGGTTTTCGGATCATCAAAATTCACCGTTTTCTTAACCATCCTTAATCCAAGCGTTTTGGTATAGAAGTCGTAGTTGCGCTGTGCATTTCCTGCAATTGCAGTGATATGGTGTAAACCAAGTATTTTATGTTCCATGTTTTTTCTTTCAATTACGCAAAAAACGAGCGTATTTCGGTTAAATTAATCGTAAAACTGTATATAAGACCGCTAATTTTTAGTGCGGCGTTTATATAGTTTATAAGCTTCAATCCAAATTACCGATAGGAATCCTGTAGCGATACATAAAACTAATTGTGTGATTGAGATCTGTCCAAATTCAAAAAATAGTCTTAGTGGTTCCCAAAATAGCATTGCTGCACTTAGTAGTGTGGTAATTCCAATTATAATCGGGATAAGGTTATTTTTATAAGAAAGGGTTGTTACTGCAGAATAAAAGAAAGAGCGGTTAACCAGGGTTAAAAATATATTAGCGGCTATTAAACAGCTAAAAACCATACTACGGGTAAGATCTTCAGAAAATCCCGAAGAAACAGCAAAGCGATAAATACCCAGAGTTCCTACCGAAATACCAATACCCTGAATAATACTTAGGCTTAACTCTTTTACATTGAAAAAGCTTTGAGTTGCCGGTCTTGGTTTTTGCTTTAGAATATTGGCTTCAGCCGGTTCATTTTCATAAATAATAGAGCAGGTAGGCCCCATAATTAATTCCAGGAAAATAATATGTACCGGTGAGAAGATATTCGGGTAGATCCATCCTAAAGCCAGGGGAATAAAGACGGTGAGAATTATAGGAATATGAATTGAAATGATATACTGAATTGCTTTTTTGAGGTTGTTGTAGATTCTTCTGCCCATTTCTACAGCATCTACCATCCCCGAAAGATCATCTTTTACCAAAATTAAAGAAGCAGCTTTTTTTGCGATCTCACTTCCTTTTTTGCCCATAGCAATACCAATATGAGCAGCTTTTAATGCGGGACCGTCATTCACCCCATCACCGGTCATTGCCACAATTTCGTTGTTAGCTTTTAAAGCATTAATGATCTTTAATTTTGCTTCGGGAAACATTCGGGTAAAAATATTGATGGTCTTCACTTTCTCTTTGAGTTCTTCTTCAGAAAGTTTTAGCAGCTCTTCACCATCCATGCTTTTTCCTGAATTTTTGAAATTTATTTGCCTGGCAATTTCTCCGGTAGTTACCGCATTATCGCCGGTAATTATTTTTACCTGAAGTCCTGCGGAATAAAAATTTTCAAATACTTTGCTGATATTCTCTTTCGGTGGATCGTAAAAAGCGATAAGTCCCAGGAATTCAAATTTTAGATCTTGCTGAATTTCAGGAAATTTTTCTATTTCTGAAGTAACTTTTCCTACCCCCAATACTCTAAACCCCTCACTTGCCAATTGGTTTAGTTGCTTTTCAATATGTTCTACCGCACTTTCTTCCAGATTAGAAACTTTTAATAAAGCTTCAGGGGCACCTTTAGCGGCAATGATCCTTTTTCCGTCTTTATTTTCAAAGATATGAGTCATCATTGGGGGTTTACCACTAAGAGGATACTCGTGCACCATTTGAAAATCTGATCTTAGATCTGAAGCTGTATTCAGTTCATAAGCTTTGTGTATAGCAATTTCCATGGGATCAAAAGGAATGGGCTCGCTGGCCCACATACTTACTTCAATAAGGTTTTTAGCTTCTGTATTGAGGTTAGCATCTGCATCCTGAATCTTCCAATTTTTGTTAGTGACAATTTTTGCAAGACTCATTTTATTTTGAGTAATAGTGCCGGTTTTATCGGTGCAAATTACAGTCGCGCTTCCCAGGCTTTCCACCGTTTTCATTTGCTTTACCACAATGCCCATTTTCATAAGTCGCCAGGCTCCCATAGCCATAAAAGTGGCGAACGCAACGGGGATTTCTTCAGGAAGAATACTCATTGCCAGTGTTAGCGCCTGCAGCAAACTTTCCAGAATGCTTAGTGTTTCTAAATAATTAAGTATCCAAACCAGTAGAAAAAAGAAACTACCGGCAATCACCATTTTCTTTACAAAATTGTTGATCTGTTTCTCAAGTAAGGTCTTTTCGGTTTTTTGAGATTCCATGCTTTTCCCGATTTTCCCCAACCGGGTTTTATTGCCAATGGCAGTGACTTTAGCAACGGCAAGGCCACCAACAACCTGGGTTCCCATGAAAATTTCAGGATTTTCGTCCGCTTGTTTTGAAACGCTAAACGATTCTCCGGTCAGCACAGATTCATTCACGGAAAAGTCATTGGATTGCATGATCTTAGCATCAGCGGGAACACTATTGCCTTCTTCCACCACAATAATGTCGTCTAACACTAATTTTGAAGCAGAAATTTTTTCAAGCTTTTGGTTACGAATCACCTTCGTTTCCGGTTGAATGATCTCCTTTAGTTTTTTCAGTGCATTTCTACTCCTGGTTTCCTGAAATAAAGAGATACCAGCTACCAATAGAATTGCAAAACTAAGGAAGAGTCCATCTCCTGGATTTCCTGTAAGAAAATATATACTTGCGGCTACAAAAAGCAAAATGATCATTGGCTCGGTGACCAATGTTTGCATTGCAGTAACAAAACCTGATTTTCTTTTAGAAACTATTTGATTGTACCCATGTTTTTCAGCAGAGGTTTTAACCGCTTTGGAGGTAAGCCCTTTAAAATCTGCGGTAAGACTGGACATAAAATAGCGGAGATAAGGCTTAAATTAGAGATGCTTATGAAGCCGTTTTACAATATTGTACGTATTCGAGTCAGAATAGGTGCCAAAGGCATTTACCAGGACGCCCTTTATTTTATGATTGTGTGAGGAGATAGCATAGACGATCATTTCATCGCCGGGATCTGTCATTCCTTCGAAACGATAGATTTCATCAATTTCGAATTCCTCAGGAGAAAGTTCTAGAGAGCGGGCAGTATCTACAATTTTATCATTTTCCGGCTCTAATTTAAAGTCGGTAGTATAACCGCGCGTCGCCAGGCCATTTATGGCCTGGCTAACTGTTTCGTAATCGTGTCTTTCTACCAGCATAATTATATTATATATACCTGTTAAATTAGATAAATTATTGATGTAAAACAACTGAATATCAGTAATTTATTTAACTTAAAAATAATTTTAGTTCAGGGAATTTATTATTTTCTTCAGTTTTTGCTGCACTTCGGTAGCTATTTCCTCGAGGGAGTCATTTTTTGCGGCCTGCATAGAAGATATTGGGTCTACTGCTGAAACTTCAATTTCACCATTATCATTTTCTTCCACAATTACATTACAGGGTAGAAAAACGCCAATTTTATCTTCGCTCTTTAAAGCTTTGTGAGCAAATTCAGGATTACAGGCACCAAGAATTCTATATTTCTTGAAATCTACATCTATTTTCTTCTTCAGGGTTTCCTTTACATCAATTTCAGTAAGTACCCCAAAACCCTCTTCTTTTAAAGCTGCAGTTACTGTTTCTATAGCTTTATCAAAGTTTTTTTCTTTTAAAGTAGTATTAAAATAGTAGCTCATAACTTAATTTTTTGTCGGTTTGTTTTCAGTATTAATTTACGAAGAAAATTAAATACTAAGAAGCTCTTTAAGAAGAAATACTTTGAGAAAAGATTTATAATCTGAAGGCTATTCAACTTCAGGAAAAAATAAAAAAGCTTACTTTTGTGTTAGAAATTCTACTTTTTGCAACTAATTATGGGTCAAAGAATATTACTGAATGCTGTTGAAATAAATATTATTCTGCACCGTCTTGCCTGCCAGTTAGTTGAAAATCATACCGATTTTAAGAATACCGTTATTATTGGAATCCAGCCTCGCGGCGTTTTTCTTGCTGAAAGAATTATAAAAATTCTCCAGGAAGAATATGGAATTACCGACTTAAATTATGGGCACTTAGACATTACTTTTTACCGGGACGATTTTAGAAGGGGTGAAAAGCCGCTTGAAGCAAATAAGACTAAAATAGATTTTATAGTAGAAGATAAAAAAGTTGTTTTTATTGACGACGTACTCTATACCGGCCGAAGTATTAGAGCTGCACTTACCGCTGTACAATCTTTTGGCAGGCCGGCAGAAATTGAATTACTAAGTTTTATAGATAGAAGATTTAGCCGTCATTTACCAATTCAGCCAGACTATAATGGTAGGCAGGTAGATGCCATAAATGAAGAAAAAGTAATAGTGAACTGGAAAGAAAACGATGGGGAAGACGTGGTTTATCTGGTTTCTAAATAACTAAATATATGAGCGAATTAAGTGTAGATCACTTACTGGGAATTAAATATCTTAACGAGAAGGATATTGAGCTTATTTTTAAAACTGCAGATCATTTTAAGGAAGTGATTAACCGGCCCATTAAAAAAGTCCCTTCGCTTAGAGATATTACCATAGCTAATTTATTTTTTGAAAACTCTACCCGTACCAGACTCTCTTTTGAACTTGCCGAAAAACGATTAAGCGCCGATGTAGTTAATTTCTCAGCAGCTTCATCTTCGGTGAAAAAAGGAGAAACACTTATAGATACCGTAAATAACATTCTATCAATGAAGGTTGATATGGTAGTTATGCGGCATCCAAATCCCGGAGCAGGTATATTTCTTTCCCGCCACGTAAAAGCAAGTATTATTAATGCTGGAGACGGTGCCCACGAGCATCCCACCCAGGCACTGCTGGATTCTTATTCCATTAGGGAACGTCTTGGGGAAGTAGCCGGTAAAAAGGTGGTTATTGTAGGCGATATTCTGCACAGTAGGGTAGCGCTCTCCAATATTTTTGCACTAAAATTACAAGGAGCTGAGGTTAAAGTTTGCGGCCCAAAAACACTTTTACCTAAACACATTGAGTCTTTAGGAGTAAGTGTGGAAACCGATCTTAAAAAAGCCCTTGAGTGGTGTGATGTAGCCAATATGCTTAGAGTTCAGAACGAGCGTATGGATATTAGCTATTTTCCAAGCACCAGGGAATATGCACAACAATTTCAGTTGAATAAAAGAATGCTGGAAAGTTTAAATAAAGAAATAGTGATAATGCACCCGGGGCCAATAAACCGCGGAGTGGAAATTACCAGCGATGTTGCCGATGCCGAAAATGCTATTATTTTAGACCAGGTTCAAAATGGGGTTGCAGTTAGAATGGCGGTAATATATTTACTGGCTTCAAAGATCAACCGCTAAAAGCTTTGGTTTTATAAGTTTAAATTTAAAGAATTACACAATGAAGATTTCAGAGAAAGAAAATTATATATTAATAGAACCATTAGAAGCTCCGGTAGTAGATTTTGTTTCTCTACTTACCCAAAGGCACGAGGAATTTGAGAAGAAAAATGTTGTGGTTAGTCTTTTGGCTTATCACAACCTTCAAAAAGAAGAAGTGATGGGTTTTTTAGAAATTTCTAAAGCTCACCAAATGAATGAGAAATCTTTTGTTTTGGTTAGTAATGCGGTTACCATAGATGAACTACCAGAAGAAATTATTGTGGTTCCTTCTTTAAAAGAAGCCGAAGATCTTATTCAAATGGACGAGATTCAAAGAGATTTAGGTATATAAAATCTTTTATATGAAGCTTAATATTCTTGGTTGTTATGCAGCTACCCCGCGTAGTTTTACCAATCCTACTTCCCAGGTGCTGGAAATGAAAAACGAATTGTTTTTGATAGATTGTGGCGAAGGAACCCAGGTGCAACTAAGACGAAATAAAATAAAGTTTTCCAAGATAAAACATATCTTTATTTCCCACCTTCATGGGGACCATTGTTATGGCCTTGTAGGTCTTATTTCTACATTTAGACTGTTAAACAGGGAAAATGAGTTACATGTTTATGGCCCAAAAGGAATAAAGGAGATTATCACGCTTCAGTTAAAATTATCTAATTCCTGGACCAATTACCCGCTTTATTTTCACGAGCTTGAAAGTAAAGAACCCCAGGTTATTTATGAAGATGAAAAGCTTAGTGTAGAGACTATTCCCTTAGTACATAGAATTTATACCAATGGATTTCTTTTTAAAGAAAAACCGGGGGATCGCAAACTACTTATAGATAAAGCCGTTGACTATAATATTGACGTTTCTTTATTTAAAAGTTTGAAAAAAGGAAAGGATGTCACCTCAGAATCTGGGGAGCTAATTCCTAACCATCTCGTTACTTCAGATCCTGATCCAACCAAGAGCTATGCTTATTGCAGTGATACTGCTTTTAACCAAAAAATGATTCCTCAAATTAGCGGTGCTACGGTTTTATATCACGAATCTACTTTTCTTGAAGATAAAGCCCAATTAGCCTTTCCTACCAAACACAGTACAGCAAAAGAAGCTGCGCAAATTGCCAAAGAAGCCGGAGTGAAGCAACTTATTCTAGGTCATTATTCTACCCGATATGCCAATATCAATTTATTTAGAGAAGAAGCCGCTACTATATTTCCGGAGGTTGATTTAGCCGATGACGGGAAGGTTTTTATCTTTGAATAACACTTTTTCCTTTTTTACACCTACATTTTTAACGTATTAATTTTTATTCTACTCATTTTCAGTAGGGTTAATCCTACTATTTCTGTTAAAAAACAGATAAAATCGATGAAATGCACATGTGAATGTGCGTTTAGACGATAAAAAGTGTACTTTTAACTTCCCAGTCTAACATGATTAACTATGAGAAAAAGTACACTAAGGTTTGTTATGCTTGTTTTGCTAGCTGTTTCAACGGTTTCTTGTGCAAAGGAGAGCATCGAAGAAGAAGTAAATTCCTACAATCATACTGCTAAAGAAAAAGTCAATTTTGATTATTCTGCAATTGAGAATGATATTCTTGTTTTAGTGAATGAACATAGAAAAAGTTTAGATCTTGCACCTCTTGAGCCTATTGCTGAAATTTCAGTTGAAGCAGAATCTCATAATTATTATATGCTTGAAGTAGGGGAAGTGAGCCACGATAATTTTGGAGCTCGTTACGAAAATTTAGTAAAAACTGTAGGAGCTAAAGCTGTTAGTGAAAATGTAGGTTATGGATACCGTACTGCTGATGCTGTGGTTGAAGCCTGGTTAAACAGTAAAGGTCATAAAGAGAATATTGAAGGAAACCATTCCCACTTTGGAGTATCTGTGCTAGACGATGAAAATGGGCGTAATTATTTCACCAATATCTTTATAAGAAAGTAAATTTTGTTTTTCATAGCTTGATTAAGCAAAAAAGGTTCAGCATAGCGCTGAACCTTTTTTATTTAAAAGAACTTAATCTTTAATCCATATTCACCACACTAAACATAGAACGGCGATTTAGTTGATGTTGCTCTTTGGAACACCTATCGCATTCTATTGCCGGTTGGCGCTCACCATAGCCTTGCTCTTTAATACGATTTTCAGCTATTCCTTGCTCGATTAAATAGTCTCGAGTAGCTTCTGCTCTTCGCTCGGCTAAAGCTTCATTATAAGCTTCGCTTCCGCGCTTATCGGTATGCGATCCAACTTCAATTACAAGATCAGGATACTCGTCGCGCATAAGTTTTACAAGTTTATCAAGTTCTTTTGCCGCGTCTGGCCTAATATTACTCTTGTCAAAATCGAAGTAAATATTATTTATTTCAGCAAGATACTCGACATCGGCCACCGGTTGAAGTTCAATATTGTACTCCATTTCTTCTGAATCTTCCATATTGCTGGTATTCAGAGTAGCACTGAAATTTTTATATTCAATTTGTTTTGCTTCCAACGGAATTTCCATATTTCTATTCACCGTTGTTTTATAATTTCCATCCTCATCAGATTCTAGAAAAGCGATTTGTTCGTTATTTTCATCAAAAAGCCTAATCGTAGCCTGCGCAATAGGATTGCCATTTACAGCATCGGTTACCTTTCCTTTTAAAATTAAGGGCAGTAACTGGTTGAATCCATAAATATTATCTGATCCATCACGGTTAGAAGCTATAAACCCGGCATTACTATCAGTTTCCCTGAAATAACTAAAATCGTCTAAGTTGCTATTTATGGTTTCTCCCAGGTTGATAATTTGGGCATTTTCAGCCTTAAAATCTATTTTATAGATATCGGCTAAACCATAACCACCGTGCCCGGTAGAAGAAAAATAAAGCACCTCGTCTTCATCTATAAAAGGAAAGCTTTCGTCTTCAGCGGTATTAATTAAATCTCCCAGGTTTTCTGGATTCCCAAAGCTATTATTGCCATTTATGGAAACTTTATAGAGATCAGTTCCACCTTTGCCACCAGGCATATTGGAAGTGAAATAAAGGGTTTTCCCATCTGGTGATACCGATGGATGCCCTACGGAATATTCATTGTTATTAATGGGTAATTCCTGAATATTCACCCAGCTATTTCCCGATTTTTGAGCTGAATAGATCTTTAAATGATTAGTAGCTTCTTTATCCCGTTTCCCTTCTTTATCATTATAATAGTTATTACGAGTGAAATACAGCGTTTCGCCCTCCTGGCCAAAACTGATAGGGCCATCATGTAATTTAGTATTAATCTCTCCGGAAATAGGGGAGACCTCAGAATTAGAATTTAATTGATAAACATCTAAAAATGGCTCTTCATTCCAGGAATATTCTTTTTCTGAATTCCCCGAATTTCTAGCTGAAACGAAGTAGGTTTTCCCCTCGTGTTTTACAGCTCCAAAATCACTGAATTCTGAATTAAAGTCGCTTTTTTTAAGGGTATAGGTAGTTTGAATTTTAGGATTATTTTTGTCTAGCATTTTGTTGGCTTCAGCTGAAGCTTTCCCATTGCTTTCCAGGTATTTTTGTAACCATTCGCGGGATTCCTCATATCTTTTGGCGCCTCTTAAAGCCTGGGCATATTCATAATAATATTCCGCAGAAATATTTGTAGAATCCTCCAAAATATCTTCATAATAGAAAACCGCATTTTCGGGACTTCTTAATTTCATATAAGTCTCGGCCAGTTTTAATCTGTTGTCCCTGGTGTTATAATCGTTCTCAATAAGATCTTTATAAACCTCTACCGCTTCCATATAAGCCAGGTTATTATAAAGTTTATCTGCCTTTTTTTGTTTGCCGTATTGTGCCTGTAGCGAGATGCTAAACACGAAGAAAAATAGGCTTAAATAGTATAGTTTTTTCATAATTAGCAGCGTTTATTTTAGAAGAATCGGGGTGATTTATAACGGGTTTTCTGGAATCTGAACTCATAAATAAGTAAGATCTCATGAGATCCAGAGGTGTAAGGTCTAATGTCTGAGATTGAATATTCATAGGCGTAACCAGCTCTAAAACCATCAAAAAGTTCTACATCTAAAAATGCGCCCAGAGCGTCATCTATTCGCCAGTTGGCTCCCAGGTAAAATTTCTCATTAAAGATCATTGTTCCTGAAAAATCTACAGAAAGCGGGGCACCGCTAGTCATTTTTAGCAAAGAAGTAGGTCTGAATTTCAGGTTTTCATTCAAATCAAAAACATATCCACCGGTAAGATAATAATGAATCTGCTCCATGGCTAAAAACTCACTATACTCGTGATTGTTGTTGTTGATTAGCTTAGGAGCAGATGCTCCCACATACCATTTTTGGGAAGAAAGATAGAAACCAATCCCAAAATTTGGAGTCCATTTATTAAATCTATCTTCAAAGAATGGATCGTTCAAAACCTGCTGATCGGTAAATAATTCCTGATCCAGGTTATAGTAACTCATTCCTGCCTTTAAACCCATTGCCAGAGAGATATCATTGCTGAAATCTAAGCGATAAGCAAAATCTCCGTAAGCATAGGTGTAATTCTCATAACCGGTTTTATCGTTAATAACCGAAAGTCCAAGACCCACTTTATCGTTAGTAAGTGGAGAATGTACAGATAGCGTTTGCGTATTTGGTGCTCCGCTAACTCCGGCCCATTGATTACGATTTAAGGCGGTTATAGAGAACCCATCTCTGCTCCCGGCATAAGCGGGATTTATAGATATGGTATTATACATATACTGGGTGAACTGCGGCAATTGCTGCGCTGAACCAGATATGGAAAACATAAGACAGAATAGGAGTAGGTATAAGTATTTCATAGTTTTCTGTTTTTATTTTGTTCCTAAATAGATGTAACCTTGTATTGGGTCAAAGCCGCTATTTCTAATTTCCAGAATATAGAAGTATGTTCCTGATGGCAATTGGTTAGAACTTGTTGCCGAATTTGTAGAATAACCATCCCAATCGTTTTGATAGTTAGTGGCCTCATAAATTTTATTACCCCATCGGTTAAAGATCATCAGGTCGTAAGTGAATCCACATTCACTGGCAAAATCTATGGTGAAATAATCGTTGCGATTATCACCATTTGGAGTTACAGCCTTAGAAATACTAGATTGAATATCTTCCAGGCTACAAGGTAATACTACACAATCATCGTTTATAGAAACAGTAACCTCTGTAGTAGAATCACAAATACCATTGTTAAGTTGATATTCAAAAGTATAGGAGCCGATTGCTAACATTGCCGGGTCAATAAAGCCCTGGGCTAATGCTCCCGTTTCTTCGGTATCTACCCAAACTCCTGAAGTGTCATATTCGCCTTCAAGCAGTTCAAAAAGATCAAAAGTAGAGTCGTCTATACAAAGACTAATTGTACTGGTTTCAATCTCACTGGCTATCGGTTCTTCCAATGTTACTATGGTAGCTTCTGAAATTTGATCAAACTCATCTTTTGCGGTTACCTGATAGGTTCCCGGTTCAAGCTCTGTAAATTCCTCTACTGCTAAATAGTTTTCTCCGTCAATACTATAGGTAAGTCCGTCTTCAGTATTAATCAGGATTACCCCGGTTGGTGTAACACAATCTGGCTGAATTAAATCAACTTGTGGAGCAGTTGGTGCAGGCGGAGTTTCTTC
Organism: uncultured Flavobacteriaceae bacterium; assembly: GCA_963727565.1. GTDB lineage: Bacteria > Bacteroidota > Bacteroidia > Flavobacteriales > Flavobacteriaceae > Salegentibacter. The sequence continues at coordinate 73,827 of CAVSGU010000004.1, read as the reverse complement.
CGGCTCTTCTTCTACTATAACTGTAAAAGAACAGCTCGCCGTATTTCCTGAAGCATCAGTAACTTCATAAGTCACGATAGTTTCTCCTACAGGAAATTCTTCTCCAGACGCATAACCTTCGATTAGTTCTATACTCGTTTCTGAACAATTATCTGTAGCTGAAATAGTAGCATAATTCACTACTACAGTCTCAGTTCCAAACTCAACGTTTAATTGAATATCTTCCGGACAGGCAATCACCGGAGCTTCATTATCTATAACAGTAACTGTAAAGCTGGAATTAACCGAATTACCATTCACATCAATTGCGGTATAGGTTACGGTTGTTTCTCCTAATGGAAATTCAGACCCAGGAGCCAAACCTTCAGTAAGTTCTATACTTTCTAATCCACAATCATCAGTTGCAGAAGGAAGCTCGTAGTCTACAATAGCACCGCATAAATCAAGATCGGTATTTACCGTGATATCATTTTTATCTTCAATAACCGGAGCTTCATCATCAACTACAGTTATTTCGAAGCTGCAGCTTGCTGTATTTCCAGCTTCATCAGAAGTAGTAAATGTTATAGTGGTAGTTCCCACTGGAAATACTTCTCCCGAAGACAGACCCGCGGTTTGTTCTACAGTTACATTACCCGAATTATCGAAACCTTCTGGAGTTTCAAATTCTACAATAGCCCCGCAAATTCCGCTATCAGTACTTCTTACAATATCTGATGGGCATTCTAAAGTTGGATCTTCAGTATCTTCAACGATGATATCAAAGCTACATTGGGTAGTATTTCCAGAAGCATCGGTAGCAGTAAAAGTTACAGTGTTAGTTCCAATTGGAAACTGAGAACCAGAAGCAGATCCACCGGTTTGTTCTACAGTAACTTCACAATTATCGGTGGCTAACGGATTCTCAAAATTCACTGTTGCAAAATCAACACCGGATTCAGTACTAAAAATCATATTTTCAGGACATTCAATTGAAGGCGCCTGGTTATCAGTTACCGTTACGGTTTGAATCACCGGTTCAGCCTGATTTCCATTATCATCAGATACGGTCCAGGTAATGGTAGTAGTTCCTACCGGATACTCAGCATCTAAAGCTTGATTATCATCACGGGTTCCGCTTACCATTCCAACAGAACAGTTATCGTTAGCTTGCGGAGCAGTAATTTCTATCATTGCACCACAAGTATCAGCATCAGCAGTTGTGTTGATAGCTTCCACATTAGCAATTACCGGTGCCTGGTTATCAGTTACCGTTACGGTTTGAATCACCGGTTCAGCCTGATTTCCATTGTCATCAGTTACGGTCCAGGTAATGGTTGTAGTTCCTACCGGATACTCAGCATCTAAAGGTTGATTATCATCACGGGTTCCACTTACCATTCCAACAGAACAGTTATCGTTAGCTTGCGGAGCAGTAATTGCTATCATTGCACCACAAGTATCAGCATCAGCAGTTGTGTTGATCGCTTCCACATCAGCAATTATCGGTGCCTGGTTATCAGTTACTGTTACGGTTTGAATCACCGGTTCAGCCTGATTTCCATTATCATCAGTTACAGTCCAGGTAATAGTAGTTGTTCCTACCGGATATTCAGCATCTAAAGCTTGATTATCATCTCGGGTTCCGCTTACCATTCCAACAGAACAGTTATCGCTTAGCTTGCGGAGCAGTAATTTCTATCATTGCACCACAAGTATCAGCATCAGCAGTTGTGTTGATAGCTTCCACATTAGCAATTACCGGTGCCTGGTTATCAGTTACTGTTACGGTTTGAATCACCGGTTCAGCCTGATTTCCATTTTCATCAGTTACGGTCCAGGTAATAGTTGTTGTTCCTACCGGATATTCCGCATCTAAATCTTGATTATCATCTCTTGTTCCGATTACATTTCCAACCGAACAATTATCGGTTGCTGATGGAGTAATGATTTCGATCATCGCTCCACAAGTATTTTCATCAGAAGAAACATTGATCGTTTCCACTGCAGCAATTACCGGAGCTTCGTTATCGGTTACGATTACATTAAAGCTAGAAGTGGCGGTATTTCCTGCGTTATCGGTAGCGGTGTAAGTCACGGTAGTGCTTCCTAGAGGAAATTCACTTCCCGGCTCAAGTCCTTCGGTTAAAATAACTGATTCGATACCACAGTTATCACTGGCTTCCGGAAGATCAAAGTTTACTACAGCTCCGCATATTCCTTCATCGGTATTTACGGAAATATCATTTAATTGAGCTATTTCAGGAGCCTCATCATCGGTGATCTCGATAGTGAAACTACAAGTAGCACTGTTTCCTTCTGCATCGGTAGCGGTAAATTCAATAGTAGAAATTCCTACCGGGAATTCACTTCCTGATGGAAGTCCGCCGGTTTGTACCACTTCAACTTCGCCTGAATTATCAAATCCGGTTGGCGTTTCAAAGCTTACTATCGCTCCACAAATATCAGCATCGTTTGGCTGTGAAATATTTTCCGGACACTCCAGGCTAGGAGCTTCCGAATCATTAACGGTGATGGTAAAACTACATTCTGAAATATTTCCAGCTTCATCTTCAGCTTCAAAAGTAATGGTGGTAGTTCCCAGTGGAAACTCCGATCCTGAAACCGGGCCAGCAGTTTGAGTAACAGTCACCTCACAATTATCAGTTGCTGTTGCATCGTTGAAATCTACGATTGCAAAATCCTGACCTTCGGCTGCATTTGCAATTATATTCTCAATACAGGTGATTACCGGAGCTTCATTATCGGTTACGATTACCTTAAAGCTAGAAGTGGCGGTATTTCCTGCATTATCGGTAGCGGTGTAAGTCACGGTAGTGCTTCCTAGAGGAAATTCACTTCCCGGCTCAAGTCCTTCGGTTAAAATAACTGATTCGATACCACAGTTATCAGTGGCTTCCGGAAGATCAAAGTTTACTACAGCTCCGCATATTCCTTCATCGGTATTTACAGAAATATCATTTAACTGAGCTATTTCAGGAGCCTCATCATCGGTGATCTCGATAGTGAAACTACAAGTAGCGCTGTTTCCTTCTGCATCGGTAGCGGTAAATTCAATAGTAGAAATTCCTACCGGGAATTCACTTCCTGATGGAAGTCCGCCGGTTTGTACCACTTCAACTTCGCCTGAATTATCAAATCCGGTTGGCGTTTCAAAGCTTACTATCGCTCCACAAATATCAGCATCATTTGGCTGTAAAATATTTTCCGGACACTCCAGGCTGGGAGCTTCCGAATCATTAACGGTGATAGTAAAACTACATTCTGAAATATTTCCAGCTTCATCTTCAGCTTCAAAAGTAATGGTGGTAGTTCCAAGTGGAAACTCCGATCCTGAAACCGGGCCTGCAGTTTGAGTAACAGTCACCTCACAATTATCAGTTGCTGTTGCATCGTTGAAATTTACTATTGCAAAATCTTTGACCTTCGGCTGCATTTGCAATGATATTGTCAATACAGGTGATTACCGGAGCTTCGTTATCGGTTACGATTACATTAAAGCTAGAAGTGGCGGTATTTCCTGCGTTATCGGTAGCGGTGTAAGTCACGGTAGTGCTTCCTAGAGGAAATTCACTTCCCGGCTCAAGTCCTTCGGTTAAAATAACCGATTCGATACTACAGTTATCAGTGGCTTCCGGAAGATCAAAGTTTACTACAGCTCCGCATATTCCTTCATCGGTATTTACAGAAATATCATTTAACTGAGCTATTTCAGGAGCCTCATCATCGGTGATCTCGATAGTAAAACTACAAGTAGCACTGTTTCCTTCAGCATCGGTAGCGGTAAATTCAATAGTAGAAATTCCTACCGGGAATTCACTTCCTGAAGGAAGTCCGCCGGTTTGTACCACTTCAACTTCGCCTGAATTATCAAATCCGGTTGGCGTTTCAAAGCTTACTATCGCTCCACAAATATCAGCATCATTTGGCTGTAAAATATTTTCCGGACACTCCAGGCTGGGAGCTTCCGAATCCTTAACGGTGATGGTGAAACTACATTCTGAAATATTTCCAGCTTCATCTTCAGCTTCAAAAGTAATGGTGGTAGTTCCAAGCGGAAACTCCGATCCTGAAACCGGGCCTGCAGTTTGAGTAACAGTTACCTCACAATTATCGGTTGCGGTAGGATCATTGAAATCTACGATAGCAAAATCCTGACCTTCGGCTGCATTTGCAACGATATTGTCAATACAGGTGATTACCGGAGCTTCGTTATCGGTTACGATTACCTTAAAGCTAGAAGTGGCGGTATTTCCTGCATTATCGGTAGCGGTGTAAGTCACGGTAGTGCTTCCTAGCAGGAAATTCACTTCCCGGCTCAAGTCCTTCGGTTAAAATAACCGATTCGATACCACAGTTATCAGTGGCTTCCGGAAGATCAAAGTTTACTACAGCTCCACATATTCCTTCATCGGTATTTACGGAAATATCATTTAATTGAGCTATTTCAGGAGCCTGATCATCGGTGATCTCGATAGTGAAACTACAAGTAGCACTGTTTCCTTCAGCATCGGTAGCGGTAAATTCAATAGTAGAAATTCCTACCGGGAATTCACTTCCTGATGGAAGTCCGCTGGTTTGTACCACTTCAACTTCGCCTGAATTATCAAATCCTGTTGGCGTTTCAAATGTTACTATCGCTCCACAAATATCAGCATCGTTTGGCTGTGAAATATTTTCTGGACACTCCAGGCTGGGAGCTTCCGAATCATTAACGGTGATGGTAAAACTACATTCTGAAATATTCCCAGCTTCATCTTCAGCTTCAAAAGTAATGGTAGTAGTTCCAAGTGGAAACTCCGATCCTGAAACCGGGCCGGCAGTTTGAGTAACAGTTACTTCACAGTTATCGGTTGCAGTAGCATCGTTGAAATTTACTATTGCAAAATCCTGACCTTCCGCTGCATTTACAATGATATTATCAATACAAGTGATTACCGGTGCTTCATTATCGGTTACGATTACATTAAAGCTAGAAGTGGCGGTATTTCCTGCGTTATCGGTAGCGGTGTAAGTCACGGTAGTGCTTCCTAGAGGAAATTCACTTCCCGGCTCAAGTCCTTCGGTTAAAATAACTGATTCGATACCACAGTTATCAGTGGCTTCCGGAATATCAAAGTTTACTACAGCTCCGCATATTCCTTCATCGGTATTTACGGAAATATCATTTAACTGAGCTATTTCAGGCGCCTGATCATCGTTTATAGCGTCAATAGTTACTTCGGTTTCAGCTTCACAATTATTATTTTTAGCAACCAGGTAATAAACTCCTGAAGCTAAGTCTGTGAATGAACCGTTTTCGTGGGAATATTCATTTTGCTCATTATCTCTAAGAACATAAGATAGCCCCTCGGTAAGTTCGAATTCAATGATTCCGTTATTTAAACTGCAAGTTGTATTGGTAATAGAGGTAATTACTGGCGCAATTGGTGCACCTTCATTTTTTATAATCACTAATGCTTCAGAAACAGTTTCACAATCTGTGTTACTAGCTTCCACGAAATAAGTTCCGTCAGTTAGTCCGCTGAAAGCTCCATTGGCAATACTATTATTGGTTAATGGATCTTGATTTTCATCTAAAAGGGTATAGGAAATTCCTGCTTCAGTAGTTACTGAAATAGTTCCGGTAGTATTATCACAAGTTGGTTGCTGTGACACTTCTGCCACTGGCGCTCCAGGAGTTCCTAAGTTTTCGATGATCACTAATTCTTCAGAAACAGCTTCACAATCTGTGTTGCTAGCTTCCACGAAATAAGTTCCATCAGTTAGTCCGCTGAAAGTTCCATTAGCAATACTATTAGTTAATGGATTTTGATTTTCATCTAAAAGGGTATAGGTAATTCCCTGCTCAGTAGTTACTGAAATAGTTCCGGTAGTATCCTCACAAGTTGGTTGTTGCGACACTTCTGCCACTGGCGCTCCAGGAGTTCCTAAGTTTTGGAAGATCTCTAATACTTCAGACACAGCTTCACAATCTCCGTTGCTAGCCTGTACAAAATACTTTCCGGCAGATAGTCCGCTGAAAGCTCCATTAGCCATACTATTATTGGTTAATGGATCTTGATTTTCATCTAAAAGGGTATAAGAAATTCCCTGCTCGTAGTTACTGAAATAGTTCCGGTAGTATCGTCACAAGATGGTTGTTGAGAAACATCTGCTTCTGGCGCTCCAGGAGTTCCTAAGTTTTTGAAGATCTCTAATACTTCAGAAACAGCTTCACAATCTCCGTTGCTAGCCTGTACAAAATACTTTCCGGCAGATAGTCCGCTGAAAGTTCCATTAGCAATACTATTAGTTAATGGATCTTGATTTTCATCTAAAAGGGTATAGGAAATTCCCTGCTCGGTAGTTACCGAAATAGTTCCGGTAGTATCTTCACAAGAAGGTTGTTGCGAAACTTCTGCCACTGGGCTCCAGGAGTTCCTAAGTTTTTTAAGATCTCTAATACTTCAGAAACAGCTTCACAATCTCCGTTGCTTGCCTGTACAAAATACTTTCCGGCAGTTAGTCCGCTGAAAGTTCCATTAGCAATACTATTATTGGTTAATGGATTTTGATTTTCATCTAAAAGGGTATAGGTAATTCCTGCTTCAGTAGTTACTGAAATAGTTCCGGTAGTATCGTCACAAGTAGGTTGTTGAGAAACTTCTGCTTCTGGCTGCTCCAGGAGTTCCTAAGTTTTTTATGATCACTAATGCTTCAGAAACAGCTTCACAATCTCTGTTGCTAGCTTGTACGAAATACTTTCCGGCAGATAGTCCGCTGAAAGCTCCATTAGCAATACTATTATTGGTTAATGGATCTTGATTTTCATCTAAAAGGGTATAGGAAATTCCTGCTTCAGTAGTTACTGAAATAGTTCCGGTAGTATCTTCACAAGTTGGTTGTTGCGACACTTCTGCCACTGGCGCTCCAGGAGTTCCTAAGTTTTCGATGATCACTAATTCTTCAGAAACAGCTTCACAATCTGCGTTGCTAGCTTGCACGAAATAAGTTCCATCAGTTAGTCCGCTGAAAGTTCCGTTAGCAATACTATTATTGTTAATGGATCTTGATTTTCATCTAAAAGGGTATAGGAAATTCCTGCTTCGGTAGTTACTGAAATAGTTCCGGTAGTATCCTCACAAGAAGGTTGTTGAGAAACAACAGCTTCTGGTTGCACCGGACTTCCTTCGTTTTTTATTATTATAATTTCTTCCGAAGCATTAGAGACACAGCCTGTTTCATTTTGAACGTAAACAACATAATTCCCCGGAATCAGTCCGGTAAATACATTGGATGCCTGGAAATTTTCACCGTCAAGACTATAAGAAATAGCTTTATTAGAAATTACTTCTATTTTCCCAGCTACATTTTCGCAGTTTGGTTGAGTGATTGTAAATTCGGGATTTAGTGAATCTCTTAAATCGTTTAAAGTGATTTGCTGGGTAAGTTCAAAGCTGCCACATTCGTAAGAGATTTTAAAAATTCGATTATATACAAAAGGATTCGATTGAACTAATTCGTCACGATATTCAATTGCATCAATATCAGCATCACCTGGAATGGAGCCTCCTAATTCTTCAAATAACTGGTTGCTGATTAAAGTAAATTCTGAAGATATTTCTGGGATTGTTTCATCAATCAACTCAGTTCCGCAGGCTTCAGGATTCAAACTTTGCGGAGCTGCAACTTCAGGAACTCCCAAAACTTTTACTTTTATTTCAGCTTTATTAGGACTTATACAACTGGCCGATTCTCCTTCGGCAACATAATAGGTGAATTCTCCAGCTTCAGAAGTTGAAGGAATAATTTGCATTTCTGGAGTAGTATCGGTCTCGCTAGTGTAATAATATAGATCATAATTACTATTGCTTGCCGTTGCATCTAGTGGAGTAGCTTCTTCGTTTAAGCAATAAGTGATAACTTCAGTTTCCGGAACCGTTGAAATGCTGGTGATTTCTATAGTAAATGGAATAGCACAATCTTCTGCACCTGGTATGATCGCATAATATTCTGTAGAGCCAGTGGTGTTAGGAATAGGGTTATTTATTGTGTATTCCTCGCTATTTATATCTACAGGCGATTCATTATAAAATCGTGTTCCGCTCGGGAATCCAGAATTTATTTCTGAAATCTTAATTGGTTCTTCGCGGTTACAATAAATAAATCTTCTTGCTTCTTCTGAATTTCCGCAATTTTCTGCACGGAAACTTGAAGCATCTACTGATATTTCAAACGGGGAAGTAATAGGCTCCCCAAGGCAGGCACCCTCGGTTTCATAACCTCTTATTAGATCTTTATTTTCAAAAGTGGTTCCGGTTATTGCTCCCTGTCCACTTATGTTGCCGTTAAATGTAATAACATCATAACCAGGGCAGGCATTGGAAAGGATAGTACAATTTTCTGTAACCTTAAAACTTACGGTTAAGTCAGCTAATACATCGTTCGTATTAGTTGCCAGTGGTAATTCATTAATTTCCCAAACTATGGAACCAGTAGCTCCTAAAGTAGGATCAAAGTACACATTGTTTGTAGAAGGTGTTGGTGAAAAATAGAAATTAGTATTTAAACTGTTATTTACGTAATCTACATTATAAGGAACCGGAACTACAACTTTAACATCTTCTACATTCTCTGTCCCTTTATTCTTTAACTCTATTTTATAGCTAATTTCCTCTCCTGGTTCTACGCTGTATGGAGGATTTCCGGCAGTATTACTATTTATTTCGATTAAAGAAGTTACACCTTCAATTTCGGGAATATACGCATCAACAGACATCGCGATAGAAAAAATAGAATAGGTGTCTTGCGTAGATCCATATCTAAAAGTAGTGCTGGTTTGATTGTTAGCTATTACTGAATTTCCCTGATTGGGAATGTTGAACATACTAATATCTATACCTGTATTGTTTGATAGATTAGGAGTCCTGTTAGTCTCATTATTTTCAATAGAAGAATTGAAAAAATTGTTGGTACTGTTTTGATCGTGTGAAAGACTCAACCAGGAATTATTATTATTCTTTTTAATTTGAAAATAGTCTCCTGCAATTCCAACATCTCCTTCCCCGGCCATAATCCCCATTTTCATATTAACCGGGCCAGATTGTGCTGTATTAAATCCTGAAACCGGAAGCTGGTAGTTAGCTACCGTATTTCCTTCTACGTGGGCATAACCATCAAAAATGGTTACATCACGCCAGTTCATTTGGGAGTTTTCGTAAATTACAATCATACCCCAGCCGCCGTAATAACCTGTTGCGCCGCCATTTCCCTGGGTTAGTTCCATGTCTGCCACCCAGTATTCCCCAGTGCCGTTGCTTCTAACTAGATCAGTTACTTCAGCATAAGCTGCATACATATTTGATGGCCCAGGGTAAAGAATATCATTTTGGTTAGCGGTAAAAGTTTGATACCCATTATTATTTGGACCCTTTACTTTAATTTTTCTTTTATCGTTTGTAGTACTGGAATTATCGGTACGTCCAGACCAGTAAAGTCCTGCATAGACTATATTTGAACAATTTGGGTCGGCCCCATTTTCATTCGAAAACTCAAGAACTGCAGCCGAGGAATTTTCGGTAGAATCATCTTCATCCTCATCCACAAATATCATATAGTTATTACTATTATTGGTATTGTTTCCGTAGGACCAAAGGCTAAGGTTAGTATTACCAATCATAGTAAAATCTCCCTTTATATTATAGATCTTTTTGGAGCTAGAATAGCTAGAAGTTCGCTGTTGGAATTCCTTAACCACCTGGGCGTTTGTACCCAGAGATATAAAAAAGAGCGCGAAAATAGCAATGCTGAATTTTAAATTGATAAAATTAGCTTTTAAGTAGTTTTTTTCCATAATCCTGAATTTGTAGATAATGTAATTTTATTGCTCTGAAGTGATCCTGTACAGCACTTTTACGTTAGAAGTGTTCTTTAATATATTTTGAAGGTTAGCCGCACTACATTCAAAATCGCATTCTATTAACACATACTTTAAAGAAGAGCTTTTAATAGAATTTAGGTCTAGCATAGTAGTATTATTAATAGAGGAGTGCTTAATTAAAATCAATACTACGCTTTGCATCTCACTACTAATAGAGCGCAATCGGGATAAATTAGAAGATTCTATAATAACAAGTTGAGCATCGCCTTCTCCCATTTTTTTATGCTCATTTCCTTTAAAAATCAACATCGGATTTAATTCAAAAACGAGATTTTGTAGCTTCTCTATTTCTTCGGAATCGAAATTTTGTTGACTCCGTGTTTGAGTAGAATTATTCTCGATTAATTTGTTGAAATCTGTAATAGCATAGCTTTGTTGGGCATTGGCAACAAGAATATTGCCTAGTATAAAGGCAATGATTATTAGGAAATTAGATGGCCTTCTCATAATTATAATTTTAATTCCCAGCTTTTTCGGGAAAGTTTGATTTTAATATTTACTGTAAAATTTTTTTGATCTATAGGGAAAGACCAATTTTATATTGTTTTAAAAACAATTAACTGTGGGGAGATTTACATTTGGAAAACCTTTGGGGAAGTTCAATAGGAAAGTTGGGGGTGACCTATTTATAAATGTTAATCTTGGGATAAAATTACAGTGAAAATCTATGAAATACCTTGAATGCCTTTTATTTTAGATATAACTCGTTATTTTTTCGTTAAAAGGTAATCATGTTGCAAAAATTACGGGAAATCAGGGGTTTGAATTTTTAAAAATTATTATTAAGTACTAAATCAACTCTGTTAAATAATCTAAACCTTTAAACCTAGACATAAAAAAACCACCTTATAAAAGGTGGTGGTAATCCTAAAAAAGTTGGAGTATCTATTTCCGTTCGTACATCAAAATTCTATGTTCATTTCCTTCTATTAGTGGATGCTTTACAAGGTCTATTTCATAAATAAATCCATCCTCTATTGTAGTAAAAATATCATATTCATCTTGTACACTATATCCCAATTCCTGCCTTGCATAATCTAACCAGGTTTGATAGGTAGGTACATCCATTTTATTTTTATGAGAGGTAACGGTTAAAAAACCGTCTTTTACTTCTATGGAATAACGATTACTTCCTCCGTTTTTAACTGTTTCATATTTAATCCAATCGCCTTCATCCATTTTAAAGATCTCAAGTTCTTTAAATCATGAGGATTAAAATCTACAGCATAGACATCGTGGTTTCTTTGGTAGCTATCAGGGTTGGTCATACCTGCGGTACAGCTTCCTAAACTTATAGCGATAATAGCTATAATGAAATTTTTGAAAACACTATTTTTTGAACGTAAAAAGGATAAATAAGCAATCATTCTTAAATTTTTTTTAGCTCAATTTGGGAAAAGCTGTTAATAATTGGTTTAAACAAATTTAATTTATGGGCCTCTTTAAATGCATTATTATTAAAACTTTTAGCCGTATTGCCTTATAAATGGATTAAATGCAATAAATTGAATATTGATAATGCATTTTATCGATAGTTTCTGTAAATAATAGAACGATTATGCATTTTACCCATAGTTCTCTTTTTAAAGTTGTGTTTTTCATCTTTAAACTGACTAATCTCATCTCAAAAATTTTCCGTCTTCAGCCTAAATCTTGTAAATTGCAGCAAAGCAAAATACAATGCAAAAAAGTCTTGAAAATTATCGGCAGAGCTATGGCAAAAGCGAGCTTTTAGAAGGAAATATACCTTCCTTTCCTTTACCTTTATTTACTGCATGGTTTGAGGAAGCTGAAGCGCATCCAGAAATAGCAGAAGTAAATGCAATGAGTCTCGCTACTTGTGGGATTGAAGGATTCCCAAAAAATCGCATTGTATTACTAAAATCTTTTGGAGTTAATGGTTTTAGTTTCTACACGAACTATAATTCAGAGAAAGGAAAGGAAATAGAAGAAAACCCAAGAGTTTGTCTTTCGTTTTTCTGGCCGGCATTAGAGCGGCAGGTAATTATAAAAGGTATTGCCATGAAAACTTCAGAAGAAGAATCTGCTGCCTATTTTGCTTCAAGACCGCGTGGCAGTCAATTAGGCGCCTGGGCATCTAATCAAAGTAATATTTTAGGATCCAGGGAAGAACTGGAATTGCAATTAAAAGACGTAGAAGAAAGATATAAAAACAAGGAGGTAGAGAAGCCGCAACATTGGGGCGGTTACCTGGTAACACCCCGAAGTTTTGAATTTTGGCAAGGTAGAAATAATCGTTTGCACGATAGGATCATCTATGAGTTTATAGAAAAAGATACCTGGGAAAGAAACCGATTGTCCCCTTAAATTTTAAATTATGAAACAACTAATTCTTGTTAGACACGGAAAATCTTCCTGGGGAAATAACCTACCCGATGAAAAAAGACCGCTTAAAAAACGGGCTTATAATGATGCGGCGGTAGTCCTGAAAACCTTTAAGGAATTTGTGAGTGGAACTTTAACTTTATGGAGTAGTCCTGCGGTTAGAGCCCACACTACGGCAAAACTTTTTAAAGAGGAATTACAAATTCCAGACGATAGATTTACTGTAAAGAAAGACTTGTATACTTTTGACGAAAATCAATTATTATCTGTAATAAAATCCTGTCCTAACGAGATAGAAAAATTAATGGTTTTTGGTCATAATCCCGCAATGACGGGTGTGGTAAATCGCCTGGGTGATAAACCTCTAGACAATTTACCTACCACAGGTCTCTGTGTAATAGATTTTGAATGCGATTCCTGGAAAGACCTCAAAACCGGTAAAACCTTATTACAGTTATTCCCCAAAAACCTACGCTAATTTATGCCGCAAAAGAAATACTTAAACAGAGAACTCAGTTGGTTACAATTTAATGCACGTGTGTTGCAGGAAGCCGAAGATGAGACTGTTCCTCTTATTGAACGCCTTAGGTTTTTAGGAATATTTTCTAATAATTTAGATGAATTTTTTAAAGTAAGATATGCAACCGTAAAACGGATTGACCTGGCCGGTAAGGCAGGAAAAAGTGTTCTGGGTGGTATTAAAGCCAGTAAACTTCTGGAAGAGATCACTCAAATTGTTATAGAACACCAGGCAAAAAGTTTACAGGTTCTACATGATATTCAGCATCAATTAAAAGATCATAATATTCATATTATTAATGAGAAACAGGTTTCTGATTCTCAACAGAAGTTCATTAAAGATTTTTTCCTATCAAAAGTAAGTCCGGCCCTGGTTACCATTATTCTTAATGATCTTCAGGAAATTCCAAGTCTAAAAGATAGTGCCGCTTACCTCGCCGTTAAAATGGTGATGAAAGAGGAAAAACCGCAAAAAGGTATCTCGAAGGTATTAGACAAGACCGAAAAAGAACAAAAATATGTTCTGATAGAGATTCCGCGAAGTATTGAACGTTTTGTGGTACTACCTAACGAAAATGGAAACCAGTATATTATTCTGCTGGATGATCTAATTCGTTATAACCTGGGGACTATTTTCAATATTTTTGAATATGAAAGTATTTCGGCTCATATGATAAAGATTACCAGGGATGCCGAACTGGATATAGACAGTGACCTGAGTAAGAGTTTTATTGAAAAAATCTCGAGTAGTGTTAAGGATCGTATAAAAGGAGAACCTGTAAGGTTTGTTTACGATATGAATATTGCCGATGATACTTTATCCTATCTTATGAATAAGATGGGAATAGAATCTACCGATAGTATTATTCCCGGCGGGCGTTACCATAACCGGCGCGATTATATGAATTTCCCCAGCCTGGGACGGGAAGATTTGCTCTACAAACCTATAGAGCCTTTGCCAATTCCGGGGCTTATTTTACAAACCAGTTTGTTTGGAAGTATTGCCAAAAAAGATTTTCTTCTATATGCACCTTATCAAAGCTTCGCCTATACGGTTAAGTTTTTGAGAGAAGCCGCATTAGATCCCAAGGTAAAAACTATAAAAATCACCATTTATAGACTGGCAAAAATATCTCACATTGCCAGCTCTTTGATTAATGCTGTAAAAAATGGCAAAAAGGTAATTGTTCAAATAGAACTTAGGGCTCGTTTTGATGAAGTTGCCAATATTCGCTATGCGGAACAAATGCAGGCCGAGGGTGTTCAACTAATTTTTGGAGTACCAGGCTTAAAGGTGCATAGTAAGGCCTGCGTGATAGAGCGAGAAGAAGAAGGTAAAACAAAGCGCTATGGTTTTGTTAGTACCGGTAACTTTAACGAATCTACTTCGCGCATATATACCGATTATACCTTATTCACCGCTCATCCTGAAATTTTGAAAGAAGTGAATAAAGTTTTCGACTTCTTTGAGATCAATTACAAAGTCAATAAATACAAGCATTTAATAGTTTCTCCGCATTATAGCCGTAATGCTTTTGTAAGCTTAATTCAAAAGGAAATTGAAAATGCCAGGGAAGGGAAACCATCGGGCATTGCTTTAAAATTGAATAGCCTTTCAGATTATCCTATGATAGATAAACTGTACCAGGCAAGCCAGGCGGGAGTAAAAATCAAACTTATTATTCGCGGGGTTTGTTGTTTAATTCCCGGAGTAGAAGGATTAAGCGAAAATATTGAAGTAATAAGTATTGTAGATAAATTCCTGGAGCATCCGCGTGTTTTTATATTTAAAAATGCCGGAAATTCTAAAGTATATATTTCTTCAGCCGATTGGATGACCAGAAATCTTGACCTTCGGGTAGAAATTTCCTGCCCAATTTATGATGAAGATATTAAAAAGGAAATTATAGAAACCTTTGATATTAGCTGGCACGATAATGTAAAAGCTAGAATGATCACTTCAAAACAAGATAATGCCTATAGAAATGGCAGTCTTAATAAGCATCGTTCTCAGTTTGAACTATACGACTATTATTTAAAAAAATTACCCGAAAACGAACCCGCAAAACAATAAATTAAAAGATAGTAATTTAATTTTATACACTTAAATATTAGAATCTTACTTGGTAAGTAAACTACTTCGGAGCAAGCTCTCGAAGCATTAATATTGAAAAACATAATTTGATTTCGAGGCATCCCGACTCTTCGGGACGGAGCATTTAATCTCGATTATCGAGTAAAATAGAAAATTATAACCAGTGATTACACAAAAAAACTACGCAGCAATAGATATAGGCTCCAACGCCGTTAGACTTTTAGTTTCTACCATAACTGAGCAAAAGGGCAGAGAAGAAACCGATTTTAAAAAGACCTCCCTGGTAAGGGTTCCAATTAGGCTTGGAGAAGATGTTTTCGAAAAAAGCGTGATTTCAGAAAAAAATATAGAGCGCATGGTAGATACTATGCAGGCTTTTAATCTTTTAATGAAATCCCACGGAATCGAGAAATATAAGGCCTGTGCTACTTCCGCTATGCGGGAAGCAAAGAACGGCGCCGAAGTGGTTGAAAAAATAAAAGCAAAAACCGGAGTAGAAATTGAAATTATAGACGGTAACCACGAAGCTGCCATTATTGCGGCTACAGATTTACACGAACTTATTAAAAACGACTGTAATTACCTGTATGTAGATGTAGGTGGTGGTAGTACTGAATATACGCTTTATAGCAGCGGAAAAACAGTGGCCTCCAGATCTTTTAAGGTAGGAACGGTACGTTTATTAAATGACCTCGTAGATGATGGTGCCTGGGAAGAAATGGAGAAATGGGTAAGAGAAACCACAAAGCCGTATAAGAAGATAGATCTTATTGGTTCTGGTGGAAACATTAATAACATCTTTAAAACCAGCGGTAAGAAAGAAGGGCAAACCTTTAAGCCTGGCTTATATTAAGAAATATAACGATCTACTGAATTCTTTGAGTTACGAGGAGCGTGTTATGGATTTAAATCTAAAAAGTGACCGTGCAGATGTAATTATCCCGGCTTCTAAGATTTATTTAAGTTCTATGAAATGGGCAAGGGCTGATAATATTTTTGTGCCAAAAATAGGACTGGCCGATGGGATTATAAAATCCCTTTACAATGGGAAAAAGAAGTAAAATACCTTAAAAGAAAACCCGGATAAACTTTATTTATCCGGGTTTTTTGATTTTTTCAATTAACCGTGAATGGTTTTATCTTTACTGAGATCTTTCATAATTTCAGCTTCAAAATCCAGTAAATCCTGCCATTTTTTATCTACTTCCTCTCGCTCGCCGTATTTCCTGGCAAACTTTAGGAACATGGTATAATGATTGGCTTCGCTTACCATTAATTTATGGTAAAATTCAGCGAGTTCTTTGTCTTTTAATTCTTCTGAAAGCAACCTGAAACGCTCACAGCTTCTGGCCTCAATTAATCCAGCGATTAGGAGTCTATGAACTAACTGTGTGGTTCTACTTCCGCCTTTGGGAAAGAAACTTAATAGCTGAATAACATATTCATCTTTTCTATCTCTTCCTAAAACGTAGCCACGTTTCAATAACTGTTCGTGCACCATTTTAAAATGTCCCATTTCCTCTCTGGATAAAGCGATCATTTCATCTATTAATTCCGGGTATTCAGGGAAGGAAACAATAAGTGAAATTGCTGTTGAAGCCGCTTTTTGCTCACAATAAGCGTGATCTATAAGAATTTCTTCAATATTCTTTTCGGCTATATTTGCCCAGCGTGGGTCTGTGGGAAGTTTTAATCCTAACATATTTATACGTCTAAATCGAATGTACTTCGAAGTTTCTCTATCAAAGGATTTTTCTCCTTCAATTTGTTATATTTTTCAATAGGAGTGAAGGCATATTTCTTTGCCGACTGCTCATTTACATTAATCACCAACCTGATCTCTGTATTCTGAAGTTTTTGTTTCAGGTAAGACATCAATTTATTCTGCTCCCGCTCCAGGTTAATTTTCATCGTTTCATTAGGCAATTCTATAACAATGCGATTTTTCTCCTGAAGTTTAGGGAGATCGGTTTCAAGGATAGAGGCCAGAATTTTAGATCCTTGCTTTTTTAATCGCTTAACATAATCATTCCAGGTTACCTGCAATTGAGTTTCGCTAAATTCACCATTTAAGCACCACATCTTTTGAAGGTGCAGCTTCTTGCTGGCGGGCTTCTATTTCCCGTTTTTTCTGTATACTTTTTAACGAAAGTCCCGAAACTTTTTCTTTCTTAATTTCTGAATCGGTTACCGGTTTTGGTTCTGGAGCAGGAGGAAGGTCTGGAGCTGGTTCTTCTTTTGCTTCAGTCGGTTCAGGAACCATTGTTTCTTCTGAATGATAATTATCTTCCTTATCATCTGCACAATGGCTATCTGGAGTTTTATTTTCTCCTGAAGGTAACTGACTTTCCTTTGGAGCTTCAGCCGAAGTTTCGCCGTGTTCATTTTCACGCACTAAGCTTTTTTCTTCCGAAGAAAGTGGTGCAGGCTGCTTTTCAAAAACTGAAGCGGGAATTATTGACTGTTCAAACTTTTTTTTTTCTCCATCAAAAGTGATAGAGGCAAGCTGCATTAAGGTAAGTTCAACCAGCAAACGCTGATTTTGACTTGTTTTATATTTTAAGTCGCATTCATTCGCCAGCTCTATCGCTTTAATTAAAAATTGATGGTTGGTTTTAGAAGCCTGCTCAAAATAACGGGCTTTGGTTTGTTCACCAACTTCTAACAGCTCAATGGTTTTTTGGTCTTTACAAACCAAAAGATCTCTAAAATGTGAGGCTAAACCACTTATAAAATGGTGGCCGTCAAATCCGCTGGAAAGAATATCGTTATAACTCAATAAAAGTTGCGGGATGTTATTAGATAAAATAAGATCGGTTACCTTAATGTAAGTATCGTAATCCAGTACATTAAGATTCTCAGTTACTGCCTGCCGTGTTAGCTCTTTTCCGCTAAAACTTACTACCCTGTCATAAATTGAAAGGGCATCACGCATAGCACCATCGGCTTTTTGGGCAATAACGTTCAAAGCGTCTTCTTCGGCATTTACACCTTCCTGCTGTGCAATATATCCCAGGTAGTTTTTTGCATCGCTTACCGTAATTCTTTTAAAATCGAAGATCTGGCAGCGTGAAAGTATAGTGGGTATTATCTTATGCTTTTCTGTAGTTGCTAAGATAAAAATAGCGTGCTGTGGTGGCTCTTCTAAAGTCTTTAAAAAGGCATTAAATGCCGATTGAGAGAGCATATGCACCTCATCTATAATATATACTTTATACTTACCAACTTGCGGAGGAATCCTAACCTGGTCTATTAAATTCCTGATATCGTCTACCGAGTTGTTAGAAGCGGCATCCAGTTCAAAAATATTAAATGCAAAATCCTCATCGGGACTTTGAGTGCCGTCGTGGTTAATCATCTTAGCCAGGATACGGGCACAAGTGGTTTTTCCCACCCCACGAGGGCCTGTAAAAAGCAGTGCCTGCGCCAGGTGATCGTGTTCAATGGCATTTTTTAAGGTATTGGTAATGGCTTGTTGCCCAACCACATCTTTAAAAGTTTGCGGGCGGTACTTACGAGCAGATACTATAAAATGTTCCATTGAAATTTATTGAGCTACAAATATAAAAATAGCCTCCATAAGTTCTAAGGCAAACGCTTTTAATTTTGAACAATTAGCAGGAAGAAATCAACATTTTTTTAATTGGGTTATTTGGTAAAAAACTACATTTGCAGGAAGCAGGCCGCCTTATCGCCACCGATTTAATCGATGGAGGAAATTCCGGACACCAAAGAGCGGCATAGTGGGTAACGCCCACCTATTTTATTTTGAGTAATCAAGATAAAATAAGGACTAGTGCAACAGAAAGGATGTACAGGTAATGCTGTAGTGAAATCAGGTAAACTCTATGCGGTGCAATGCCATGTAAACCGGTGTTTGCAAGCTGCTCGCTTGCTACCGGAGGGTAGGCAGCTAAAAGTTTTTGGCAACAAAAACCTGAGATAAATGATAAGGGGAATCCCGGTTTTACCGGGAGGAACAGAATCCGGATTACAGGCCTGCTTTTTTTAATAAAGTCTTTGCCCAGGCACGGGCTTCTTCCATATTAGAAAAAATATCAAAAGGAACAGGGGAGAATTGTTTTTCAAAAGTTGCCACCTTTAATGCTTCATAGCGTTCACTTACAATGCCTATTCCCAATAGTGATTTTACATCTTTTAATTCAAAGTATATAGTGGGATTTACATTATAATTGTTCTTCCTGTTAGAGATATATACGTAGTCTTTTCCTTCAAAAACCTCGTTACATATTCTTAGAATTTGTTCTACGTGTGGTAGCTCGAACACTACATCTTCTTTTACTTCAGAAATTACCATTCCGTCATAAAATTCCAGGTCAATATCAATAAGTTCAATCGTCTTAATCCGCTCCGTCATAACATATTATTTCTAAGCCTTTTCTGGCTTCTTTCTTCTTGATAAGAAGAAAACTATTCTACATTTTCAAAAAAACTAAATACAGAACCTCCATATCGCCTGGCTTCAATAAAGTTAGGGAAATCTGAGAGATTGGTGTGTTTAGAATGTTCAATTATTAATTGTCCATTTTGATTAAGTAGGTTTTTTTCGAAGACGATTTGGGGGATTTTTAGGAATTCTTTCTCATCAAAATCATAAGGAGGATCGGCAAAAATAATATCGGCCTTTACGTAGGCTTTCTCAAGAAATTTAAAAACATCACTTTTAATGGTAGTGATATTAAAATCTAATTCCTGTGCCGTTTTTTTTATGAATTTCACACAGTCGTAGTTCGCATCTACCGCCGTAATTTCTTTACTTCCGCGAGATGCGAATTCATAAGCGATATTACCGGTTCCCGAAAATAGATCGAGAATGCTTAGTTGAGAAAACTGAAAATTATTATTCAGGATATTAAAAAGGGCCTCCTTAGCCATATCGGTTGTAGGGCGCACCGGTAGCTTTTTAGGAGCAATTAATCTTTTTCCTTTATTTGTTCCTGAAATTATTCTCATACAAATGATTTTAATAAAACATATTCTTCCAGTTCGTTTAAACTGGTAAGTTCTTCTTTTTTATTAAAGCTGAAATCTGTTTCTAAAAGCTCGATATGCTTTATATATTCAAAAGCAATTTTAAATAGGGGAGAAGCTTTACTAATAGCTCCCAGTAAAAATAATCTAAAATGTTCTGGTTTTAGATTGAGTTGTTCAGCAGTAAAAAGAATATAATATAAAAAATCTTCTTTTTCGGTAAAACTGAAAGAATTGCAAAGCAGTAATTTTCCGTTTTCTATCACCACAAGGTCAAACTGCTTGTTTTTAATGTGAGCAAACATTTGTGGTCTATCTACTTTTGGCAATGCCAGTAAGTTTTCAACTAAAACTGTACTGAGATGCTGATATTCAAATTCACCGAATTTTTCAAAAAAGAAATTAATAATATTGGTGTACGGAATATAAACATTGATAATTCCGGTAGTACCAATTTCTTCGTGTGCAATAAAATCGGTTTTAAGGATCTTAGTGTTGAATTTTAGATAATCTGAAGCATTTTCTTCCCTGAATAAAGTAGCAGGAACGAAGCTGTAAAGCGCATTATCAAAAATAAGTTTTACCTGTTTGGCTTCAGCTAAGCTTTTATCGTCTTCAAAAACTTTTTCAATTTCAGCTAAGATCTTTACAGGATCAAGCTGCTGCGAAAAGCGTATTTTTTTAAAATCCACCACTTCATTGTCAGCAGAATTTAGGGTACAAAAAGAAAGTCCATCCAGGGAAACCTGAATGGACAGTTCTAAATTTATTTGTTCTGTACTGTTACTCGTCGCCATATTGGGTTGGCCAGTTTCCTTTTGTGTTAACTTCCTCCATAGAACCAACGTTTATGTAACGGCCGTTAATATCGTCTACAGATTGTACCTGGTTTTGTTGTAAAATTAGCTCTCTGTCTAATCCTTGTAGTACAACGCTTTTAGCAACTCTGGCTCTAAAAACAGGAATATCTGTTTGACCTTTTTTGATGCTTCCAGCGTCAAGTTCAAATTTAGCATCTACATCTTCAACAGGTACATTGATCATATTTGTATAACGTTCTCTATCGCCGTCAAATAATGAATCTTTTACCGGTACGAATCCAAGAGTATCTACAATAACTTTTTCAATATATTCATCTACACCATATTGCTTTTTGTACTCTTCATCTAAAACAGTGGTGTCACGACGCTGAGTAATTGCAAATTCAGCGGTATCTAAAAATTTCACAAGTTTATCAAAATCTTCCTCAAAAGTCCCAACAACTTCTTTGTGGGCTAGTTCGGCATCACGAATGTCCTTTAAGTTTTCAACTACTTTGGCATAACGCTTTTCTTTAATTTTATTAAACTGGATTGGTTCGTAAACAGCATTAAATGTAAGGTAGGCTAATCCTATAATAACTACCCAAAGAAGTAATTGAATTGCAAGTCTCATGCGTTCTAAATTTTGTTTTAAGAATTACTAGTGTTCACGACAAATCTACAATTTTTTTTTATTCGTAAAAGTTTCTTCCGTAAAAATCCATTCCTATCTTTGATTTTTGATAATTCTTCTATGGAAAATCTTGATGCTTCTAAATTTTATAAACTTCTATTAAGCGATCTTGGTTTTACGGCTAAAGCAGGGCAGGATCTTGCATTACAGCAACTTTCCCGCTTCGTTTTAAGCAATAATAAAGATGAACTTTTTGTGTTGAAAGGCTTTGCCGGAACCGGTAAAACCACGATTATCAGCACCTTGGTAAAAAATCTCTGGCAAATTAAAAAATCGGGAGTTTTATTGGCACCCACGGGAAGAGCGGCAAAAGTGATCTCTAATTATTCGAAAAAAGAAGCTTTTACCATTCACAAAAAGATCTATTTTCCGAAGAAAAGTGGTGGAAGCGGTGTACAATTTGTGCTTCAACCCAATAAACACAAAAACAGTATTTTTATTGTAGATGAAGCTTCTATGATCTCTGATACGCCTACGAATTCCAAATTAATGGAAAATGGAAGCTTATTAGACGATCTTATTCAATTTGTCTATTCAGGGCATAATTGCCAGCTTATCTTAATTGGAGATACCGCGCAGCTACCGCCGGTAAAAATGGAAATTAGCCCAGCGCTGGAAGCTGAAAAACTTCAATTTTCTTATAATAAACAAGTAAATCATATAGAACTGGATGAAGTGGTGCGCCAGGCAGAAGAAAGCGATATTTTATTAAATGCTACCAAAATAAGGCAAAGCCTGCAAGATGGTTTTTATGATAGTTTCCAGTTTGAACTTACTCCAAAGGCAGACGTGGTTAGATTACAGGATGGTTATGAGATCATGAATGCTATTGAGGAATGCTACAATGAACTAGGGAATGAAGAAACCAGTTTTATAGTACGATCTAATAAAAGGGCGAATTTGTATAACCAACAAATAAGGTCCCGCATTTTGTTCCAGGAAGAAGAAATTTCAGCAGGAGATTATCTTATGGTGGTAAAGAACAATTATTTCTGGATAAAACCTACTTCTGAAGCCGGATTCATAGCTAACGGAGATATTGTAAAAGTTCTGGAGATTTTTGGTATAAAAGAGCTTTACGGGTTCCGCTTTGCCGAAGTGCAGGTACAAATGGTAGATTATCCTAAAATGCGTCCTTTTGAAACCGTAGTGATGCTAGATACGCTAACCAGCAATACGCCGTCACTTTCTTATGAAGAATCTAATCAGCTTTACCAGGAAGTGATGAAAGATTATGAAGATGAAACTTCTAAATACAAGAAATTCATGAAGGTGAAGAACAATAAGTTCTTTAATGCCTTACAGATCAAATTTTCTTACGCGATGACTTGCCATAAATCCCAGGGTGGGCAATGGAACACTGTTTTTATAGAACAACCTTACCTGCCTGAAGGCGTTGGTAAAGAATATTTAAGATGGCTTTATACCGCTGTAACAAGGGCAACAGATAAACTTTATCTTATAGGTTTTAAAGACGATTTTTTCTTGAATAAATAGTTTTGGATCTTCTTAAAATTCAAATATTAAAACCTAAATTTAACCTCTAAAACTATCATTTTTGATGAATAATCCGCTTAAAATAATCGCAATGATTCCCGCCCGTTATGAGGCATCTCGTTTTCCGGGGAAACTTTTAAAAGACCTAAACGGCAAAACAGTAATTACCAGAACTTATGAAGCTGCCAAAAACACCGAACTTTTTGAAGAAGTTTATGTGGTAACCGATAGTGATGAGATCTTTGCTGAAATAAATAAGAATGGCGGAAAAGCGATAAAAAGCAATAAGGAACACGAATGTGGTAGCGACCGAATCGCGGAAGCTGTGCAGGATATGGATGTTGATATCGTGGTAAATGTGCAGGGAGATGAGCCTTTTATAGATAAAGACAGCCTGGCAAAATTATTAGTTGTTTTTAGGGAAGATGATGCTTCGGCCATAGATCTTGCCTCTTTAAAAACCGCCCTCTCGGAAAGTGACGAGATTACCAATCCAAACAACGTAAAGGTAATTACCAATAAAAATGACTTTGCGATGTATTTTTCAAGATTTCCAATTCCTTATCCAAGAAATACAGATGCACAGGTAACCTATTTTAAGCATTTAGGTATTTATGCGTTTAGAAAACAAGCTCTTATAGATTTCTATAATTTACCGATGCTTTCTTTAGAATCTGCCGAAAAGATTGAGGCGATTCGATTTCTGGAATACGGGAAAAATATAAAAATGGTTGAAACTCAAATGCAAACCATTGGAATAGATACTCCCGAAGATCTTGATAAAGCCAGGGAAATCTGGAACAATTAGCTAACCGCTTCTTTATAAACTTTTAGAGCCCGTTCGCGGGCTTCTTTATGGTCTACCATTTTTTCTGGGTAATCATCGGTGCCAAATTCTTCCACCCATTCTTTGATATATTTTTTATCCTTATCAAATTTATCGATTTGTGTAGTTGGGTTAAAAATTCTAAAATAAGGAGCAGCATCAACGCCACTTCCGGCTACCCATTGCCAGTTTCCAACATTAGAAGACATTTCGTAATCCAGTAGTTTTTCAGCAAAATAAGCTTCGCCCCAACGCCAGTCTATGAGCAAATGCTTACAGAGAAAGCTTCCTACAAGCATTCTAACGCGATTATGCATAAATCCAGATTCGTTTAACTGTCGCATTCCGGCATCTACCAATGGATAACCTGTTTTTCCGGTTTTCCACTTTTCAAATTCCTCTTCATTATTGCGCCATTCAATACGGTCGTATTTCTTTTTAAAAGATTCAGTGACAGTATCGGGGTTGTGATACAACACCTGCATAAAAAACTCTCTCCAGATCAATTCATTGAAAAAGGTTTTATTTGTTTCGGCATTTGCCTTTTTTACCATCTTTCGAATGCTAACAGTACCAAACCTCAGATGGGCTCCTAATCTGGAAGTACCATCTTTTCCGGGAATATTTCTGGTGTTTTCGTATTGCTGAATTAAAGTAGGCGTAACATCATACTCCGGTACTTTAATTTCTGAAGTTTTAAATCCAATATCACGTAAGCTTAAATTAGGTAACCTGGTATTTTGAATAAGATTATCCAGGTATTGACTCGTATAATGAATTGTGAGGTCCAGGGATTTGAAATGCTCTTTCCAAACCCTCATATAAGGGGTGTAAACCACATAGGGATCGCCATCTTTCTTAAGCACTTCATCTTTTTCAAAGATAACCTGGTCCTTAAAAGTGTGAAATTCAATATTATTTTCAGAAAGCAGCTCGGCTATTTCCTTGTCTCTTTGGGCTGCGTAAGGTTCATAATCATGATTAGTGAATACTTCAGCAATTTGATATTCTTTAATTAAATGCTGAAAAATTTCTTCTGGTTTGCCGTGATACATTGCGATAGAACTACTATAATCATCTTGCACTTCTTTTCGCATTTCCTGAAGTTGCTCGTGTATAAAAGTTACACGAGCATCATTTTTAGGTAATTTATCAAGTATTTCAGTATCAAAAATAAAAATTGGTAAAACCGGTTTATCAGATTTTAAAGCTTCGAGAAAACCTACATTATCATCTAATCTCAAATCACGTCTAAACCAGAAAATATTCACTTCTTTACTCATTTACGAAATATTTAAAGTTGAAAGTCCGCCGTCTACCCCAATAATTTGTCCGGTAATCCAGCTGTTTTCATCACTTAATAAAAAGGTAGCCGCGTTTGCAATATCTTTAGCGTTTCCAACCCTTTTAAGAGGATGTCTTTCACTCATTTTCTCTTTCTTAGAATCATTAGACAATAATTTTTCAGCTAGCGGAGTATCGGTTAAAGACGGAGCGATCACATTTACGCGAAGGCTGGGAGCATACTCTGCTGCGAGAGATTTTGCAAATCCTTCGATCGCACCTTTTGCCGCGGCAACGCTGGTATGGAAAGGCATTCCAACTTTAACAGCCACGGTGCTAAAAAATACCAAACTTGCATTTTCGGCTTCCTTTAATTTCGGCATTACTCCCTGAACCACTTTTACCAAACTTAAGAAATTAAGATTCATTTCTTCCTCAAAATCTTTATGTTTTAGCATTTTAAAAGGTTTCAGGTTTATGCTGCCGGGGCAATAAACCAGGCCGTGTATTTCTTTCGGCAAATCAAGATCTTCAATATTATCTTTTAAAACATCGAATTCTAAATGCTTTATATCATCATTTAATTCACCTTTATTCCTTGATGCAACAATTACATTATTTTCCTTAACCAGTTGATTGGCAATTTCAAGTCCGATTCCGGTTGAGCCACCAATAAGTAAAATATTCTTTTCCATAATTCAATTTTTTTAGTTTAGTATATCTTGTTTTAGTGTTGCGTTTTTAGCTTTGTTTTCATCAAATTCACCAAAAAGCTCTACAAGTTTTTCCTGTCTGTAATCAAAAATTTCTTTCAGTTTAGGAGCCACCAGGAAGGGATGAGCCATTTGCCCCAGAATTCCGAAAGGCAACTTATAATCTATAATATCTTCCATTTCTACGCCACCGGGTATTTCCTTTAAAAAATGCTTGTGGTGCCATAGGGCATAAGGCCCAAAACGCTGTTCATCTACAAAGTATTCTTTGTCTCTCACGTGAGTGATTTCGGTTACCCATTTGGTTTTAATTCCCGCTATAGGTGTCACTATATATTGAATAATTTGCCCGGCAAACATTGGGCGATCGGCTCCAGAGATAATATTAAATCCCATATAATCTGGTGTTATTGTCTTTAGATTTCCGGGACTGGAGAGAAATTCCCAGGCCTTTTCCAGGCTGATAGGAAGTTTTTGAACCGATTTCTTAGTGTAGATTTTCATTCTAGTAGTATTTGAATGTAAAATTAAGAGTAGTTTTGTTTAAAATAAAATTATTATAGTTAAACAAAATATAAATGAAGTTGGTCCTTATCTAAATTTGTAATCAATTTCTGGGTATATTTGATCAAACTAAAAACAAACTAAATAATGAAGAAACTACTTTTATTTTTATGCACAGCCGGGCTTATGAGTGCTGCACAGGCACAGGTACAGGCGCCTCAACCTAGCCCATTTACTAAAGTTGAACAAAAAGTTGGACTTACCGATGTCACTCTTGAATATTCCCGCCCCGGAATGAGAGATCGTGAGATTTTTGGTAATCTAGTGCCTTTTGGAGAAGTATGGCGTACCGGTGCCAATGAGAATACCAAAATTACTTTTAGTGACGATGTTACTATTCAAGGAGAAGAATTAAAAGCTGGAACTTATGCCATTTATACCATTCCGAAGGAAGACGAGTGGGAAGTAATGTTCTATAAAGATGCTTCTAACTGGGGAAATCCTGCTGAATGGAGCGAGGAGAAAGTAGCCTTAAAAGCAACTGCAGAAGTAATGGAGCTTCCGTTTGAAATGGAAACCTTCACTATTATGATAGACGAACTTAAGAATGATTCGGCCGCGCTTAATTTTGTTTGGGCAAATACAGTTGCCAACCTACAATTTGAAGTGCCTACCGAAGAAAAAGCAATGGCCAGTATTGAAAAAACGATGAATGGCCCTGGAGCAGGAGATTATTTTGCCGCCGCAACTTATTACCACGATGCCAATAAAGATTTGGAACAGGCTTACGAATGGGTAAATAAATCTCTTGAAATGGGTAACCCAAATGCCTTCTGGATCTTAAGAAGAAAATCGCTTATCGCAGCCGATCTTGGTAAAAAAGAAGAAGCAATTGCAGCTGCCAAAAAATCTTTAGCTGAAGCTGAAAAAGCCGGAAACCAGGATTACGTAAAAATGAACAAAGACTCTCTAAAAGAATGGGGAGCTATGTAAACTGAATTTCAAGAATAAGAAAAAGGCTGTTTGAAGCGTTGTTAAAATCGTCACCCTGAATTTATTTCAGGGTCTAAAATGTTTAAAACTCAAAACATGTTAGAAGCTGAAATAAATTCAGGCTTGACGTTAAGAGCAACTTTCAAACAGCTTTTCTTTTTATATTTTACTAAGCCTCACAACTGGCACAATTCACCATATTGGCTATAAATTCTTTAGAAACACTTTGGCTTCTTTGGTAGTAAAGTGTTTTAACTCCCAGTTGCCAGGCTTCTATCATTAGCTTATTTACTTCCCGAACCGGAAGATCTGAAGGAATATTCAAATTCAAACTTTGCGCCTGGTCTATATATTTTTGCCTAACCGAAGCCTGTTGAATAATCTCTAACTGACTTATTTCCTTAAAGGTTTTAAAAACCATTCGCTCTTCATCACTCAATTCTTTTAAATGCTGAACGCTTCCGTGGTTTAGCATAATGCTTCGCCAGGTTTCTTCGGTATCCAATTCTTTTTCCTGGAGCAATTGCTTTAAATATTTATTCTTGCGCATAAAATTCCCTTTTGCCAACCCAGCTTTATAATAATTACTGCTAAAAGGTTCAATTCCCGGTGATGCCTGGCCTAAAATTGCAGAAGAGGAGGTAGTAGGCGCAACGGCCATTAAAGTAGTATTTCTTAATCCGTAGCCTTTTAAAACCTCGGGTTCGCCATAAATGTTAGCTAATTCTTTACTTGCTTTTGTAGCTTTCTCATTAATTTCTTTAAATATGGAATTCGTTAAGCCTTTTGCTTTTAATCCTTCAAAAGGAATTCTATTTTTCTGAAGATAAGAATGCCAACCCATTACGCCCAATCCCAGGGCCCTATGTCTTTTTGCAAATTTATTGGCAGGAGTGAGGTAATAATTATCCTCGGTTTTCGCAATAAATTCCTGTAAAACAGCATCAAGAAAATAGATAGCCAGTTTTACAGCTTCAGTATCTTTCCATTCGTCATAAAGCTCCAAATTCATAGAAGAGAGACAGCAAATAAAAGACTCTTCCTCGGTTGAAGGCAATGCGATTTCTGAACATAAATTGCTGGAATTTATAACGTAGTTTTTATCCTTATAAACTTGCGGCTTAAATCGGTTAATATTGTCTTTAAAGAAAATATATGGCAAACCTTTTTGCTGCCTGCTTTCTAAAACTTTAGCCCATATTTCTCGTTTTTCCCGATCTCCATCTATCATTTCCTGCATCCAGTAATCGGGCACACTCACGCCATAAAATAAATTCTGAATAGGATTTCCAATATTTTTTATCTCGAGAAACTCTTTAATATCGGGGTGGTCAATATCCAGATAAGCAGCAAAAGCTCCGCGGCGTACACCACCTTGTGAAATAGTATCCATAGCGGTATCAAAAAGCTTCATAAAACTCGTAGCTCCGCTGCTTTTGCCATTATCGGTTACCGCGCTGCCACGGCCTCTTAATTCCCCGAAATAGCCTGAAGTTCCGCCACCAATCTTGGTTTGCATAATTACCTCGCCCAGTTTGTGTGTAATTCCTTCAATATTATCGGGTACGTAGACATTGAAACAGGAAATTGGTAATCCGCGTTCGGTACCCATATTGGCCCAAATTGGCGAACTTAAACTCATCCAGCCGCGCTCTATCATTTCTATAAAAGCTTCAGCCAGTTCGGGTTTGTAGAGTCTTTTTGCAGCTGCGTTTGCAACTCGTTCTATGGCAGATTTTGTAGTTTCTCCTTTTAATAAGATAACCGCGGTTAAGTATTTGCTGACTTTCTTCATTGAGCCACCATAAGCGATCTTGTTGCGTTTCTTTAATTATTGTTTCTGGCATTTTGCTGGATTTTAAGTTGAAATATTGCTGCGGAATATTGTTTAAAAAAGATCATCGGCGGTGATGCTCTTATCGTGTTTGGTGTAATCTACCGGGCGTTTGGCAAAAAAGTCGTCTAAACTATTGGCGAAAACTTCTTCTTCAAACCATAACATGGCTTTATAATCATACTCTGAAACAAAGTAGATCTTTTCCAAACCAATTTTTTCAAGGCTATCGTCTACTCGATATTTCATGAAATTCAGCAGGTCTTCTTTTTTGCATTGTTCTAGAGCACCATCAGCAAAGATCCAGTCCAGGATTTCAGATTCTACTTCCATAGAATGAGCAATGATTTCCCTAATTTGAGTTTTGGTTTCCTCGTTAAAGAATTCTGGAAATTCTTTCTTAATCTGGTTTACGATATAAATCCCGGCATTGGCGTGAATTTGTTCGTCTACCGATGTCCACGCAATTATATTGCTCACATTTTTCATCACTCCTTTAAATCGGCTAAAAGAAAGAATAATAGCAAACTGACTAAATAGGGATACGTTTTCAATTAAGATTGAAAATAAAATAAGGGAAAACACATATTTCTTTTCATCTGAAGATTTTGTATTTGCTAGAGCTTCCGAGAGATAAGCTACTCTCTTTTTGATAACAGGAGTTTCTATTAATTTCTCGAATTCGTTGTTATAGCCTAAAACTTCAAGTAAACGGGAATAAGCTTCAGAATGCCTGAATTCACATTCGGCAAAAGTACTTCCCAGGCCGTTAAATTCCGGTTTTGGAAGGTGCTGATACAGATCTCCCCAAAAGGATTTCACGGCTACTTCAATCTGTGCGATGGCAAGCAAACTCTTTTTAATCACCTGTTTTTCATTTTCACTAAGATGAGAATGAAAATCCTGTACATCGGCGGTGAAGTCTACTTCAGAATGCACCCAGAATGATCGGTTTATAGCTTCGGTAAACTGAAGAATTTCGGGATATTCGAAAGGTTTATAATTTACCCGTTTTTGAAAAATACTCATATCACTTTTGTTTTAGTTTTAAAATCAAAAGCATAAAAGCAAATAGGTGTCTACGGAAAAGAGAAGAGCGGGAAGGCCGCAAAAATATTATCCTGGACATTTACTTTTTATGCGAAAGCAAAAGTCAGCCCGGTTGGGAAGGTGATCTGGCTTGTAGAAAAGTCTACTTTACAGTTGCGCAACAGCTCATGATTCTCACATGATTCCCCTTGTTTATTACAAAAAGTAATACCCGCCGGTATGATTTTACAAGAGTAAAGTTAAAGGGAATAAGCCGTGGTTTTATAAAAACAGCTCTGAGTTATAAACATAGTTTTTCACAAGTTGGATTGCTATAAATAAAAAGACTGACTGGCAATAATTTGGCCATGGGCACAGTCTTTGTTAAGTTTTGCCTGCAGTTTTAGTAATCAACCAACAAAAAGAATGAGACTCGTTTACCTTCAAAATACCGATAATGCCTATGTTCTTAAAGCAGAAGTTACTGTAAAACTCATGGGAATCACATTGGGGAGAAAATCTAAAATTTTTATCAGGAAAGATTCAGATAAAAAGTGGCGGGAAGAGAAATCTGGAAAATTAGCATCCAGAAAAGAAAAGTCTTACTTAAATAAATGGCTAAGCGATCATCAAAAATTTGTGGAACATTACTAAGTAAATTCCTTCCTTTTAATTTGTATTCTCATAACGTAATATTGATAGAAGCCTAAAAAGTCAATTAGTTTATCCCTATAATTTTTACAAATTGAAATTCAAAAGCCTTATTCACTGATTAATTTTCGACTTCTTTTTCAAAATCATTAATTCTATTACACTTGTAATAAAACTTCGAAAGGGAGAATATTAACAAGATTTTGAATGTTTGGTTTCCGCAGGTTTTTATAAATTGCAGGAAAGATATTTGATATTTTTCATTATTAACCCACTTAACCATCAACATATTTATTTAAGTTATGAGTAATTATCATATTAAGAATTTAGAGGAGTATTTTCAAGTTTATAGGAAATCGGTAAGAGAACCAGAAAATTTCTGGGAAGAAGTAGCCGAAGAACATTTTACCTGGCGAAAAAAATGGGACAATGTGTTGAGTTGGGATTTTAATAAGCCTGAAGTAAAATGGTTTGAAAATGCCAAGCTAAATATCACCGAGAATTGTATAGATCGCTATCTCTTTACCAATGCCGATAAAACGGCTATTATTTGGGAACCAAACGATCCTGAAGAAGAGGCGCAACATATCTCCTACGGGGAACTTCATAAGAAAGTAAATAAATTTGCGAACGTTTTAAAATCTAAGGGAATTGAGAAAGGCGATAGGGTTTGCATTTACCTGCCTATGATTCCTGAACTTGCCGCGGCAATGCTTGCTTGTGCCAGGATTGGCGCTATACACTCTGTAGTTTTTGCCGGTTTTTCTTCTAAAGCACTCGCTACCAGAACCAATGATGCCGATTGTAAGATGCTAATCACTTCTGACGGATCTTACCGCGGAAATAAAACCATAGATCTAAAAGGTATTGTAGATAAAGCCCTGGAAGAATGTCCGGGAGTAGAAAGCGTGTTAGTAGCTAAACGTCTTGACTCTGATATTGAAATGAAAGAAGGGCGTGATGAATGGTTGCAACCTTTACTGGATGAAGCTTCAGATGAATGTGAAGCTGAAACCATGGATGCTGAAGATCCTTTATTCATATTATATACTTCAGGCTCTACCGGGAAACCAAAAGGTATGTTGCATACCACGGCGGGTTATATGGTTTATACGGCTTATACTTTTAAAAATATCTTTCAGTATAAAGAAGGAGATGTGTATTGGTGTACGGCTGATATTGGCTGGATAACCGGTCACTCTTATATTTTATACGGCCCATTAGCAAACGGTGCAACTACTGTGATGTTTGAGGGTGTTCCTTCCTATCCTGATGCCGGAAGATTCTGGGATGTGGTAGAGAAACATAAGGTTAATCAGTTTTACACTGCGCCAACGGCAATTAGATCTTTAGCAAAAAGAAATATAGAGTTTGTAGAAAGTCACGATCTTTCTTCTTTAAAAGTGCTTGGAACTGTTGGAGAACCTATTAATGAGGAAGCCTGGCACTGGTATAACGATAATGTAGGGAAAAATAAAAGCCCTATTGTAGATACCTGGTGGCAAACCGAGACCGGCGGAATTATGATTTCACCAATTCCGTACGTGACTCCGGTAAAACCGACTTATGCAACCTTACCATTTCCGGGAATTCAACCCGCTTTAATGGATGAGAATGGAAATGAGTTAAAAGGAAACCAGGTAGATGGTCGTTTATGTATAAAATATCCGTGGCCATCTATTGCCAGAACGGTTTGGCGAGATCATGAACGTTATAAGAATACCTATTTCTCTACTTTTAAAAATATGTATTTTACCGGTGATGGCGCGCTTAGAGATGAAGTTGGCTATTACCGAATTACCGGTAGGGTAGACGATGTAATCATCGTATCTGGTCACAATTTAGGAACAGCCCCAATTGAAGATGCTATAGATGAACACCCGGCAGTAGCTGAATCTGCAGTAGTTGGATTCCCACACGAGGTAAAAGGAAATGCACTTTATGCGTTTGTAATTTTAAAAGAAGTAGGGGAGTCCAGAAATCATGATAATCTTAGAAAAGAGATTAATCAACAGATCAAGGATAAGGTTGGACCGATAGCAAAACCAGAGAAAATTCAGTTTGTTAGCGGACTTCCGAAAACCCGAAGTGGAAAAATTATGCGTAGAATTCTGCGTAAAATAGCTTCAAACGAAACTGAAAACCTTGGGGATACTTCAACTTTATTAAACCCTGAAGTGGTAGATGAAATTATAAAAGATGTATTGTAGTATTACGCTCTTTTATAAAACTTGATTTATTGGAATTTCTAATTAAAAAACCTCGCAGATTTTAAAGTCTGTGAGGTTTTTTATTTCATTTAAAATCGAAACAATTTTTTCAAATTCAGTTTTCTATCGGCATTTAACTTTCCTAGAATTGTTAGAAAAGCAATAGCGGTAATAAAAGCATCTCCCGCTGCGGTGTGGCGATCTTTGATGTCAATATTATAAGTTTCGGCGATTTCATCAAGCGAATAACTTTTCTCTCTATTAATAAGATTAGAGATAATTCTGGTACCGCGGTATAAATTCACCGTGTCTAAAACTTTGTTTTTTAGTTTTGGTAATCCCATTCTGAATAGAGCCTGATTGATCATTCCAATATCAAATCCCGCGTGGTGAGCCACGAGAACCGAATTTCCTATATATTTTAAAAAAGCTTTTACCGCTTCTTCTTCAGATAAGGTTTCTATTCGCTCATTCTGAATAATTCCGTGGATTTTTACGGTTTTAGGATTAAAAGTTTCCTGCGAAATATACTCTTCAAACCCGTCAGCCACATCTATAGATTTTTTATTTATAGCCACGGCACCAATCGAGAGCATTCGGTCTTTTTTTAGATCAAATCCTGTGGTTTCAGTGTCTAAAACTACAAATCTTGTTTCGGCAATTTCGGTTGGAAGCTTTTCCTGGAATTTAGCTTCGTAATTCTGCCAGAACTCCGGAAGATCTTCAGATTTATTTTTGAATATTTTCAGCATTAGATATAAGGAGTTACTTCAAAACGAACTTTTATTAATTCCTGCACCTGTCTAATGCTTTTAAAACAGCGTTTCAGTTTAATCTTTTCTTCTTTACCAAGATTTTCGAGATCAATAAACCTACCGCTGTTTCTATTTTCTAACCCGTGTTTGGTTCTAAATTTAAGTAAGACCTTAGAAGCATAGGCGCAGGCCAGAAACAGTTCTTTGTTATTTGTCTCCAATTGCGCCAGTTTTTCAAAGCGCTCTGCCGTATTGCTGATATTTTTAACCTGGTGATATAGAATAAGCAACCTTGCAGCATCTGTTATAGGAGTAATTCCTCGTTTTTTGATGTCGAAATAATCTTTGTTTTCCCCATCTTCTTCTACCAAAAACTGCCTGAAGAAACCAAGAGGTGATGGGTTTCGTAAAGCAGTGGCGCCCATTACAGCATAGAACTTTCTATTATCTTTTGTTAAGCTTAAAATATGATTAGCCAGCTCGTTTGATAATTTGATATTACCATAAGAAATATCAAAATCAAAGAAAATAGAACAAAGTAAAATCTCATCATTCCCGGGATCTATGATCCAATTGGTAAACTGGCTTTTCCACTCGCTCAAACTAAGGCAATATTTAGGATTCTTCGCCATCATTTCAGCCGGGCAATATTCATAACCAATTATATTGAGTCGCTTGTTCACTTTCCTGGCTAATTCCAGGAAATAGGCCCGGGTTTCTTCCAGTTTTTCCGCCGGAACATCTTCAAAAATAAGCGCATTGTCCTGGTCGGTTTGCAAGAGTTGTTCTTTACGACCCTGGCTTCCCAGGGAAATCCAGGTGAAATCGCAGGGCGGGGGAGTGGGCAGTTTTTTTATACAGCGCTCAATAATTCTTTTAATAGTCGCATCATTCAGCTCAAAAATAATTTTAGAGATATGATTAAGCGGAATATTGGAATCAATAAATCCCCGAAGTAATAAAGTGATTTTATGCCGAATCTTTTTTAATTCGTTTGTACTGCTGCTTCGCTGAATCGCCTTCATAAGAACAGAAGGATTATGACCTTCAGAAACCATAATATCGTGCTCCGAAAGTATACCAACTACTTTCGTATTTGGTGTACCATCTTCGGTAATGCAAATATGATTAATATGATGTTTCATCATAGTAAGTTGCGCCTGGGCAATGCTCAAACCTTGCGGATAGCAAATTACCGGGGAAGCCATAATTTTTGAAATTGGAGTTTCAATTCCAAATGTACCCGTAGCCACCATATCTCTAAAATCTTCATCGGTTACGATACCTTGCGGAATATTATTTTCTACTATTAGTACTGAGCCTACTTTTTTTCTGCTCATTAATTGAGCCGCTGTCTTTATAGTAGTTTCAGGAGATGTCATCACCACCCTCCGGGTAACTGGTGCGGGTTGCAATTCAAATAAATTATTATTGGGTTTAAATTGATTTTCTTCAGGTTCTTTATCAGAAATCAGTTTTCCCTTATGAGCTTCAGAATAAGGATTTCTGGTATTTGAAGCAAAACTCTGAATAAGGAAATTACCTACCTCTTTATTTTCTTCCGATAAGGGTTTAAATTTCTTAATAGGAATTGCATAAAGCACTGTTTCCTCATCGGCAATAGCGTTGATGAGGTAATTTTCTTTGGCAAATAAAGGCCGTAGGCCAAAAATATCGCCTTCATCACATTTATCAATGGTTTCCCGTTTATCGTTATTGATGCGTTCTAAAGAAATTGCTCCTTTATTTACCACATAAAAACGTTTATGGCCAATATCGCCTTCAGCAAATAGCATTTTACCTTTTTCAAGGTATTTTACTTTCACCTGTTTTGAGATAGTTAGTAAATCTTCTTTTTGAAGAAGGTTAAAAGGCGGATAATTCTTGAGGAAATCGGCTATTCGGGAAGCTATGGTATTCTTCATACCGCTAATTTAATCAAAATTGGAGACAGCTATTTCATTCAATTTTAAATATTAACTTCATAATCCTTGATCATATTTAAAATAACTTTCTCGGTTTCGGAAAGAGAGATATAATCCTGTTTTTCTTCAGATTTAATTTTATCAAAATAAGGAACAATTTCCCCGGTTTCATAAGAATTTACCACTTTGGGATGCACGTAATAACTGCGGCAAACCGCTCGGGTATTTCCTAAACCTTCGGCAGAAGCATCAAAAGCCTGCAACATATTTTTCTTATTTTGTTTTTCTTCTTCTGTATAGCCCATTTCCCGTAGGGTTTCAAAGAAAATTTTAGTGGCACTCCAGGTTCTAAAATCTTTAGCTGAAAATAGGTCGCCGCTTATTTCGTGGATATAATCATTGATCATTCCGCTGTCTATAGATTGTTTATCGCCACTTTCATCGTAAAATTTAAAAAGTTCCCAACCCGGAATTTCTTCACATTGATTTACCAGTTTTATAAGTTTCTTGTTTTTAACGGTAACCGAATGTTCTTTCCCTTTTTTACCTATAAATTCAAATTTGATTCTATTTTTAAAGGTTTTTACGTGGCGGGTTCTAAAAGTAGA
Organism: uncultured Flavobacteriaceae bacterium; assembly: GCA_963727565.1. GTDB lineage: Bacteria > Bacteroidota > Bacteroidia > Flavobacteriales > Flavobacteriaceae > Salegentibacter. The sequence goes on along the minus strand of CAVSGU010000004.1, from coordinate 37,630 downwards.
AAGTCCGTAAGTTTTATTTTTCTTCGCGTAGTAATGATTTCCAATCCTAATATGGGTTTCTTCCATAAGTCTTAGAATTAAGGCAAGTACTTTGCGCTTGCTCATTTCCGGCAAATCCAGGTCTTTATCTACCTGCTTTCTAATTTTTGGCAGATTTTCGCCAAAAGCAGCCATTTTAAAAAATTTAGATTCGTTTCTTAATTTACTCCAGGTAGGATGGTAAATATATTGTTTACGGTTTTTCTCATCACGCCCAACAACTTGTAAATGGCCGCTTTTTAGATGAGTGATCTTAACTTCTTGCCAGGCGGGTGGTATTACCAGGCTTTTTATGCGTTCTATAGTTTCATCATCTTCTATACGTTCTCCTTTATATATATAGGAAAAACCGCGTCCCACTTTTTTGCGGCTAATAGAAAGCTTTTCTTCAGAAACATAGGTAAGATTAGCAAAATCTACAGCTTCATAGGGATTAGAAATTAGGCTGTTTATTTCTTCAGGAGAAATGGTCATTTATCTTTTTTAATAAATATAATTGGAAAAATTACCGCGACGTAATAAAGAATTGTGAAAGTATACCTAAGAAAATGAAAAAGCCCTTTTCAGAAATTTCCGAAAAGGGCTTGATGCTATTAATGAAGTTATGAGTTTTTTAGTCGAAATAACTAAAGCTTTCTCCTTCTTTTATTTTAAGAACACTTTCGTAAATTAATTTAATCACATTTTCCACATCACTTTTATGAACCATTTCTACCGTGGTGTGCATATATCTAAGTGGAAGAGAAATTAAAGCTGAAGGAACACCGCCGTTGCTATAAGCAAAAGCATCGGTATCTGTTCCTGTAAATCTTGAATTTGCCATTCGCTGGAAAGGAATTTCTTTTTCCTGGGCTGTTTCAATAAGCAGTTCCCGCAATTTATTTTGAACGGCAGGAGCGTGGGCAATTACCGGCCCATGACCAATTTTTGTATCGCCAGATTTCTTTTTATTGATCATTGGCGTATTGGTATCGTGGGTTACATCTGTCACAATAGCAACATTTGGTTTAATACGGTGCGTGATCATTTCAGCTCCACGAAGCCCAATTTCTTCCTGAACCGCATTGGTAATGTATAAACCGAAAGGAAGTTTCTTTTTATTTTCCTTTAAAAGCTTTGCTACCTGCGCGATCATAAATCCGCCCATACGGTTATCGAGGGCACGGCAAACATATTTGTTTTCATTAAGGATAAAGAATTCATCTGGGTACGTGATCACACAACCTACGTGCACCCCTAATTCTTCAACTTCATCTTTGCTGGTGCACCCAACATCTATACATATATTGTCTATTTTAGGAGACTGTTCACTATCCTTTTCACGAGTGTGAATTGCCGGCCATCCAAAAACACCTTTAACGATTCCTTTCTTTGTATGAATATTTACGCGTTTTGAAGCAGCAATTTGGTGATCGCTTCCGCCATTTCTTACTACGTAAATAAAACCTTCGTCGGTGATGTAATTCACATACCAGGAAATTTCGTCAGCGTGACCTTCTATTACTACTTTGTATTCGGCTTCAGGATTTATAACTCCAACCGCTGTTCCGTAGCTATCGGTAAAAAATTCGTCTACATAAGGTTTTAAATAATCCATCCATAATTTCTGCCCTTCAGATTCATAACCTGTTGGTGCGGCATTATTAAGGTATTTTTCCAGGAAATCTATAGATTCCTTATCAAGTATACTGTCTTTGCTCATAGTTTTGAATTTTCACGAATTTAGTAAGAATTAAATGTATGACAACTCATTATTGATTAATTTTGGAATGATTTTAGTACCATAGCAAGCTAAATATTTGGTGAATGCTTAGAACACTTTTTGTAATATTATTCTTTAGTTTTTCAGGACTTCTAGCCCAGGATAGTATTCCTGTTCAGGATACTATTCAAAAAAAATATATGATTATTGCCGGGGACACGGTCCCGCGAGAAAGTATAGACCTTAATGAAGTAGTGATTTTAAAAAAGCTTCATTTTGATAATCTGGCCGAAAGAAAGCGCTACCTTATATTAAGGAGAAAAACCAGGAAGGTGTATCCTTATGCTAAATTAGCTTCGGAAAGATTGATAGCTCTTAATTCGAGGTTGGAAGGAATAGATTCCAGGTCAGCTCAAAGAAAATATACAAAGATCGTTCAGGATTATATAGAGAAAGAGTTTTCTGCGGAATTAAAAAAGCTTACTCATACTGAAGGACAAATTTTGGTAAAACTGGTACATCGCCAAACAGGGACTACCGCTTTTAATCTTATTAGGAATTTAAAAAGTGGCTGGCGTGCTTTCTGGTATAATACCACTGCCAGTTTATTCGAAATTTCGCTAAAAGAAGAATTTGATCCTAAAAATAACCAGGAAGACTTTCTTATTGAAGATATTTTGCAGCGGTCTTTTGTTAATGATATCCTCGAGCCACAAGCCACTGCATTGGACTTTGAATATGTAGAGCTCACTGATAAATGGAGTAAAACTAAAGGTCGATTAAATTAACTCGATCTCTCCCCAATATTTCTTTAAAATTTTTTATCTTACAAGTTCCTTTTATTGAGAAGATTAGGAATTAGTTTTAAGTTTTCTTTAAAAAAAAGTTATTTGCGGCTTGCGGGGGAAGAAAACAGCAGTATATTTGCACCCGCTTTGAGACACAACGAGGGTTGCGGAGTAGAGTGGGAAGTTCATTACATATTGGGATACGGTGATTTTTTAAGGAAATAAAAGCTTAAAAAAATAAAAGTAAAAAAAACTTATTTTTTTACTTGCCAGAATCAAAAGAGGGTGTATATTTGCAGCCGCAAAAACAGCGAAGGTTTTTAATTAAAACGGCAGTTGTTTTGAAGTTCTTTTGAGAATGGAAAGCTTTAAAAAAAAGTCAAAAATTTTTCTAAAAAAGATTTGGCAGATAAAGAAAAAGCATTGTATATTTGCAGCCGCTTACAGCGGAAACAAGTTCCCAAAAATACTGAAAAGAAATCCCGGGTGGGTGAGATAGATAGAGAGGTTCGAGTCCTTTAATTTCGACAAGAATATCCCGAGTAAGATCGGGGAAGTTCATTGATTTATTGAATTGACAGCGCGTACATTTTTCGTGAGAAGAATGATACAAATAATTTAGAATTAAGACTAGATAAGTCATCTTTGAGTACAGACAATTGATTGTTGTAATTATATTTAAGAAACAACGATGAAGAGTTTGATCCTGGCTCAGGATGAACGCTAGCGGCAGGCCTAACACATGCAAGTCGAGGGGTAACATAGGAAAGCTTGCTTTTCTGATGACGACCGGCGCACGGGTGCGTAACGCGTATACAACCTACCTTTTAGCGGGGAATAGCCCAGGGAAACTTGGATTAATGCCCCATAGTATGGAGATCTCTCCTGAGATTTTCATTAAACATTTATGGCTATTAGATGGGTATGCGTCCTATTAGTTAGTTGGTAAGGTAACGGCTTACCAAGGCAGCGATAGGTAGGGGTCCTGAGAGGGAGATCCCCCACACTGGTACTGAGACACGGACCAGACTCCTACGGGAGGCAGCAGTGAGGAATATTGGACAATGGGCGAGAGCCTGATCCAGCCATGCCGCGTGCAGGAAGACTGCCCTATGGGTTGTAAACTGCTTTTACAGAGGAAGAACCACCCCCACGTGTGGGGGTTTGACGGTACTCTGCGAATAAGGATCGGCTAACTCCGTGCCAGCAGCCGCGGTAATACGGAGGATCCAAGCGTTATCCGGAATCATTGGGTTTAAAGGGTCCGTAGGCGGGCAGTTAAGTCAGTGGTGAAAGTCTTCCGCTCAACGGGAGAACTGCCATTGATACTGATTGTCTTGAGTTATTATGAAGTGGTTAGAATGAGTAGTGTAGCGGTGAAATGCATAGATATTACTCAGAATACCGATTGCGAAGGCAGATCACTAATAATATACTGACGCTGATGGACGAAAGCGTAGGTAGCGAACAGGATTAGATACCCTGGTAGTCTACGCCGTAAACGATGGTTACTAGCTGTTCGGCCCAATTGAGGGCTGAGTGGTTAAGCGAAAGTGATAAGTAACCCACCTGGGGAGTACGTTCGCAAGAATGAAACTCAAAGGAATTGACGGGGGCCCGCACAAGCGGTGGAGCATGTGGTTTAATTCGATGATACGCGAGGAACCTTACCAGGGCTTAAATGTAGTCTGACAGGGGTGGAAACACCCTTTTCTTCGGACAGATTACAAGGTGCTGCATGGTTGTCGTCAGCTCGTGCCGTGAGGTGTCAGGTTAAGTCCTATAACGAGCGCAACCCCTGTGGTTAGTTGCCAGCGAGTAATGTCGGGAACTCTAGCCAGACTGCCGGTGCAAACCGCGAGGAAGGTGGGGATGACGTCAAATCATCACGGCCCTTACGTCCTGGGCCACACACGTGCTACAATGGTAGGGACAGAGAGCAGCCACTTCGCGAGAAGGAGCGAATCTACAAACCCTATCACAGTTCGGATCGCAGTCTGCAACTCGACTGCGTGAAGCTGGAATCGCTAGTAATCGCATATCAGCCATGATGCGGTGAATACGTTCCCGGGCCTTGTACACACCGCCCGTCAAGCCATGGAAGCCGGGGGTACCTGAAGTCGGTCACCGCAAGGAGCCGCCTAGGGTAAAACTGGTAACTGGGGCTAAGTCGTAACAAGGTAGCCGTACCGGAAGGTGCGGCTGGAACACCTCCTTTCTAGAGCAACGCCTTTTAAGGCAATGCGCAATAATCAAAAGGGAAGTTCTTAAAGATCTTTTTTGGTCTTGATTCTATAGCTGTCGATTTAATATTTAAAGAATAAAGGACAGTCTCATAGCTCAGCTGGTTAGAGCGCTACACTGATAATGTAGAGGTCGGCAGTTCGAGTCTGCCTGAGACTACGACGCGCTAAAGCGCAGTTCAAAGTTAAAGGTTAATAGTTCAAAGTAATTTGAATTTGAGACACGTACGTTCATTACAAATTGAAAGGAAATTTTAGAAGTTGGGTAACCCAGTTTGCAGTAAGCAGGAGCAGTTAGCAGTAATAAAGACTGCGTACTGAATACTGAGACTGCCGACTAACAAATGGGGGATTAGCTCAGCTGGCTAGAGCGCCTGCCTTGCACGCAGGAGGTCATCGGTTCGACTCCGATATTCTCCACGATTCCTTAAGATCTAAGGGAGATAGGTAATTTAAACAATCAGGAAATGCGTTTATGCATATTCGTTTGGTTACCATCGAGCTTAGATTGTTAGAGAGGAAAAAAGTTCATTGACATATTGAGAAACAAAGAATACGAGAAAACTACAGTTATAGAAGTTAAATTTTATAACGAGGTAAATTAAATTAATAGAATACATTGTGATTAAGGTCACGAGAAATTCGAGCATAAGCAAGAAGCATACAAGCTAGATAAGGGCGTATGGGGAATGCCTAGGCTCTCAGAGGCGAAGAAGGACGTGATAAGCTGCGAAAAGCTGCGGGGATTGGCACATACAAGTTGATCCGCAGATATCCGAATGGGGCAACCCACTATACTGAAGGTATAGTATCCGCAAGGAGGCAAACCCGGAGAACTGAAACATCTAAGTACCCGGAGGAAGAGAAAACAATAGTGATTGCGCTAGTAGCGGCGAGCGAACGCGCATTAGCCCAAACCATAAGGTTTACGGACCTTATGGGGTTGTAGGACCACAACATTTGTTGCAAACAGAATTAGAACAGGTTGGAAAGCCTGGCCATAGACGGTGACAGCCCGGTATAGGTAAAGAATGTAACGATAGTGGTATCCTGAGTAGTGCGGGGCACGAGAAACCCTGTATGAATCCGGCGGGACCATCCGCCAAGGCTAAATACTCCTGAGAGACCGATAGTGAACCAGTACCGTGAGGGAAAGGTGAAAAGAACCCTGAACAAGGGAGTGAAATAGATCCTGAAACCATACGCTTACAAGCGGTCGGAGCCCTTCTGGGGTGACGGCGTGCCTTTTGCATAATGAGCCTACGAGTTACCGTTGCCAGCAAGGTTAAGCAGTTCAGCTGTGGAGCCGTAGCGAAAGCGAGTCTTAATAGGGCGGTTTAAGTTGGTAATGGTAGACGCGAAACCGTGTGATCTACCCTTGGGCAGGTTGAAGCTGTGGTAACACATAGTGGAGGACCGAACCCGTTGACGTTGAAAAGTCTTGGGATGACCTGAGGGTAGGGGTGAAAGGCCAATCAAACTCGGAAATAGCTCGTACTCCCCGAAATGCATTTAGGTGCAGCGGTATAATAGTTTTATAGAGGTAGAGCTACTGATTGGATGCGGGGGCTTCACCGCCTACCAATTCCTGACAAACTCCGAATGCTATAAAATGTTTTATATCAGTGAGGGCATGGGTGCTAAGGTCCGTGTCCGAGAGGGAAAGAACCCAGACCATCAGCTAAGGTCCCAAAATATATGTTAAGTTGAAGAAACGCGGTTGGACTGCCCAGACAGCTAGGATGTTGGCTTGGAAGCAGCCATTCATTTAAAGAGTGCGTAACAGCTCACTAGTCGAGCGGTCCGGCATGGATAATAATCGGGCATAAACATATTACCGAAGCTATGGATTTCATATTTAGATATGGAGTGGTAGGGGAGCATTGTAACAGAGATGAAGGTGTACTGCGAGGTATGCTGGATTGGTTACAAAAGAAAATGTAGGCATAAGTAACGATAATGCAGGCGAGAAACCTGCACACCGAAAGACTAAGGTTTCCCCAGCTATGCTAATCAGCTGGGGGTTAGTCGGGACCTAAGGCGAACCCGAAAGGGGTAGTCGATGGACAACAGATTAATATTTCTGTACTTGCCCCACGTTAAAGCGGACGGAGGCGAAAAGTTGGTGCGTGCTGACGGAATAGCACGTTGAAGGGAGTGGTAACACCCCGATAGTACACAAAAGCTTCGGCCGGCGTGATAATCCAGCGGATCGACTTCCAAGAAAAGCGAGTGGAGGCAACCCGTACCATAAACCGACACAGGTAGTTGGGATGAGAATTCTAAGGTGCTCGAGAGATTCATGGCTAAGGAACTAGGCAAAATGGGCCCGTAACTTCGGGAGAAGGGTCGCCCCGCTTCGGCGGGGCCGCAGTGAAGAGGTCCAGGCGACTGTTTATCAAAAACACAGGGCTCTGCTAAATCGAAAGATGATGTATAGGGCCTGACACCTGCCCGGTGCTGGAAGGTTAAGAGGAGATGTTAGCTTCGGCGAAGCATTGAATTGAAGCCCCAGTAAACGGCGGCCGTAACTATAACGGTCCTAAGGTAGCGAAATTCCTTGTCGGGTAAGTTCCGACCTGCACGAATGGTGCAACGATCTGGACACTGTCTCAGCCATGAGCTCGGTGAAATTGTAGTATCGGTGAAGATGCCGATTACCCGCTACGGGACGAAAAGACCCCGTGCACCTTTACTATAGCTTAGTATTGACTTTGGACAAGTGATGTGTAGGATAGGTGGGAGACTTTGAAGCGCCGTCGCCAGGCGGTGTGGAGTCATTGTTGAAATACCACCCTTTACTTGTTCGGAGCCTAACCTCATTTGATGAGGGACAGTGCTTGGTGGGTAGTTTGACTGGGGTGGTCGCCTCCAAAAGAGTAACGGAGGCTTCTAAAGGTTCCCTCAGCACGCTTGGTAACCGTGCGTAGAGTGCAATGGCAAAAGGGAGCTTGACTGAGAGACATACAGGTCGATCAGGTACGAAAGTAGAGCATAGTGATCCGGTGACACCGCATGGAAGGGTCATCGCTCAAAGGATAAAAGGTACGCCGGGGATAACAGGCTGATCTCCCCCAAGAGCTCACATCGACGGGGGGGTTTGGCACCTCGATGTCGGCTCGTCACATCCTGGGGCTGGAGAAGGTCCCAAGGGTTGGGCTGTTCGCCCATTAAAGTGGCACGCGAGCTGGGTTCAGAACGTCGTGAGACAGTTCGGTCTCTATCTGTAGTGGGCGTTAGAAATTTGAGTGGACCTGATCCTAGTACGAGAGGACCGGATTGGACCAACCTCTGGTGCACCAGTTGTTCCGCCAGGAGCATTGCTGGGTAGCTACGTTGGGAAGGGATAAGCGCTGAAAGCATATAAGCGCGAAACCCACCACAAGATGAGATTTCTTTAAAGGACCGTGGGAGACGACCACGTTGATAGGCCACAGGTGTAAAGGCAGCAATGTCATAGCCGAGTGGTACTAATAATCCGTAAAGCTTGATGCGATTCCCACGCCTGCAAAGGTGTGGGGACTTGAATGCTTTATCTTGAGTTCTTCTTTATTCTTTGTTTCTTAAATATGTCAACTTATTAGGAGTTGGATAGGACGTTTAAAGACGTTTTATGCCAAACTCAAAGACTTAAGGTGGTTATGGCAACGGGGCTCACCTCTTCCCATTCCGAACAGAGAAGTTAAGCCCGTTAGCGCAGATGGTACTGCTATTTGTGGGAGAGTATGTCACCGCCTTTCTTTTTAAGACCCTTGCATTAAGTTGTAAGGGTCTTTTTTTTTGCATAATCTTGTGAGGTCCCGCTGCGTAGCGGGATTAATTCCCACAGCTTTTCATACTGCGTGCAAGCACTTGTATTCAAAGGTGGTCATTTAATATGTCACCGCCTTTCTTTGAAACCCTTCATCATTCATTTGGTGAAGGGTTTTTTTATACCCGAAAATCAAGGATACTCTATGCTATACTTCAGAGAAGTTCTTCATTAACCAATAGTTATCTTCAATTTTGGTTTTCATTGCAAATTTCAATATAATATATGGCTAGATAAGGCTTGCTTTTTGTGCCTTTATTTAAAAGATGATTCATATCAGGTTTAATATCTTTTAGGAGAAACTTAAAAGTTGTTTTCTTTTAATAACTTTATTTTTGCCCTATAATTTATATACTATGAATAAAGGAATTTATATCGCCACGCTGGAATCCCACAGTGGTAAGTCTATGATATCATTAGGACTAATGAGAACCCTACTTGGTAAGATGGTAAAAGTAGGATATTTTAGGCCTATTATTAACGATGCTGTAGAAGGCGAACGAGACAACCATATAGATACTGTTTTAAGTTATTTTGACTTAAAAATTCCATACGAGGATACTTATGCGTTTACCCGAAGCGAAGTTATCCAGAAAAGAAATGAAGGAAAATCTGGTGAGATAATGGATACCGTTATCAGCAAGTATAAAAAGCTTGAAGAAGAATTCGATTTTATACTTGTAGAAGGAAGTGATTTTTCTGGAGAGGGAAGTGTTTTTGAATTTGATGTAAATGTGGTGATCGCCAAAAACCTTGGCATCCCGGTTATAATAGTGGTTAGCGGACAGTTTAAAAACTGGGAAGAACTTCTAGGAAACCAGCAAATGGCTTACCGTGCTTTTAAAGATAAAGAAGTGCAGGTAATGGCCATGGTGAGTAATAAAATTCAGCAAGATAACCTGGAACCTGCTAAAAAGAATATGCGAGCCTTTCTACCCGAAGATGTTGGTGTATTTGCAATTCCGTTAGTTGATACACTTAATAACCCTACCCTAAAAGAGATCGTAAAAGTATTAAATGGAAAGGTTTTATTTGGTCACGATTTTCTTGATAATCAAACCGGAAATTTTGGAGTGGGAGCAATGCAGTTACGCAATTATCTAACCACCTTAAAAAATGAAAGCCTTGTAATTACACCAGGCGATAGGGCAGATATTATTCTTGGTGCACTTCAGGCAAATATTTCCAGTAATTACCCAAGAATTTCAGGGATAATTCTAACCGGCGGACTAACACCCGAAGAATCAATTTTAAAATTAATTGAAGGTTTATCTGATATAGTTCCTATGATTTCCGTTCAGGAAGGAACTTTTGCCGTAACCAATAAGGTAGGTGCTATTAAATCTAATATTTATGCCGATAGTATTCAGAAAATACAAACTACCATAAGTATTTTTGAACGTTATGTTTCTTTTGATCCTTTGGTAGAAAAATTAATCAATTATAAACCACAGGGAATTACTCCAAGAATGTTTCAATATAGTCTGGTTAAACGAGCCAGGCAAAGTAAAAAGCATATTGTATTACCTGAAGGAACTGACGAGCGTATTCTTACCGCGGCTAAACGTCTAATAGATATGGACCTGGTAGAACTCACTTTGTTGGGAGATGTAGATGCTATACATAAAACAGTGGCTAAAATTGCTTTAGATCTTGATTTTTCAAAAGTGAATATTATAGATCCTATTAATTCACCAAATTTCCAGGATTATGCCGAAACTTTTTACGAGTTGAGAAAGCATAAAGGTGTGAATATGGATATGGCCAAGGACCGGATGAGTGATGTATCTTATTACGGAACAATGATGATTCATAAAGGTCACGCTGACGGGATGGTATCTGGAGCAGCACATACTACCCAACACACCATATTACCAGCGCTTCAGTTTATTAAAACCAAGCCAAATGTTTCAGTGGTTTCCTCAGTATTCTTTATGTGTTTAGAGGATAGAGTTTCAGTATTTGGAGACTGTGCGATTAACCCAAATCCTACTGCCGAAGAATTAGCAGAAATCACCATTTCTTCAGCTGAAAGTGCTTCAGCCTTTGGTATAGCACCAAAAATTGCTATGTTATCCTATTCATCAGGATCTTCTGGAAAAGGAGCCGATGTGGATAGAGTAAGAGAAGCTACTGAAATTGTTAGAAAAAGAAGACCAGATCTAAAAATAGAAGGTCCCATTCAGTATGACGCCGCAGTAGATATTAGCATTGGTAAAAGTAAACTACCGGAATCTGAAGTAGCAGGACAGGCAAATGTTTTAATTTTCCCCGATTTAAATACCGGAAACAACACGTATAAAGCCGTGCAAAGAGAAACTGGAGCACTTGCCATTGGGCCTATGCTTCAGGGCTTAAATAAGCCGGTAAACGATTTAAGCCGCGGATGTACCGTTGCCGATATATATAATACAGTTATTTTAACCGCCATTCAGGCACAAGGAATATAATTCAATATGAAGAATATTTTAATTATAAATTCAGGAAGTTCATCTTTAAAATTTCAATTAATCCAGATGCCAGAAGAAGTGGTACTGGCTTCAGGACTTGTAGAACGTATTGGCCTGGAGGGAGCTAAACTTCATTTTAAAACAGATAAGGATTCAATTTCTGAAGAGATTTCAGCAAAAGATCATGCTATAGCTTTAAAGGCTATTACCGATCTTTTAATGAGCCCTGAAAAAGGGGTTATTAAGAATGCCGAAGAGATAGCAGCTATTGGACACAGAGTTGTTCATGGTGGTGATAATTTTTCTAAAACAATAGAAGTAAATGCCGCGGTAAAAGCGAAGATAAAAGATTTTTTCTCCCTGGCGCCTTTGCATAATCCTGCCAATTTAAAAGGAATTGAGGTTGCTGAAGAATTATTTCCGAATGCCAAACAGGTGGCTGTTTTTGATACAGCTTTTCATAGAACTATTCCTAGAAAAGCAGCGCAATACGCTATTCCTAATGATTTTTTCGAAAAAGAACATATTCAGCTATATGGATTTCACGGCACCAGTCATAAATACGTCACAGAAAAGGCTGTTGATTATTTGAAGAATGAAAATTCAAAAATTATAAGTATTCACTTAGGAAATGGCTGTAGTATAACTGCTGTTAAAGATGGAAAGAGCATAGATCATTCTTTAGGCTTTGCTCCGGTTAACGGACTAATTATGGGAACCAGAAGCGGTGACATAGACCAGTCGGTTATTTTTTATCTAATAGATCAATTAGGCTATTCTCCACAGGAAGTAAGTGATATTTTGCACAAGGAAAGTGGGATGTATGGACTTACCGGTTTTAGTGATCTTAGGGATATTGAAGAAAATGCAGCGAAAGGAAATAAACAATGCCAATTAGCATTGGATATGAATGCCTACCGAATTAAAAAATACATTGGTGCTTATGCAGCTGCAATGAATGGTGTGGATGCCCTGGTGTTTACCGCCGGAATTGGGGAAAATAGTGATGTAATTAGGAGTTTAGTGTGTAGTGATATGGATTTCTTAGGAATTAAACTTCACGAGGAAAAGAATAAGGAACGTTCAAAGGAATTGAGAACTATAAATGCTGATGATGCTAAGGTGAAAATCTTGGTTATTCCTACAAATGAAGAACTGGAAATTGCAAAACAAGCCTATAAATTAGAGACTCAGGCCGAGAAAGTATAGTTTTTAGATTAGGTATTTACTTACCGTCGTTAATTGATTTCGTAAAGATTCGGAGGAATGTTTATGTGATAAGAGCGTGTTTCTCAATTTTCCATCGGTTAATAAGCTAAGGGTATGCTTTAATTGTTTACCGAAATGATTTTCCATTTCGGTACATACTCTTCCTGTTTTTAAATTAGCAGCAGAACTTATTTTCTTTTGCATTCTTAGCACTTCTTTTTTACATTTTACTAAAAGTTCGTCCAGATATTCCTGATCCCGCGCTTGCAAAATATGCTTATCCAAATCATTTTTAAGCGCTTTTTTATGATTGTATAAAGATTTAAAAAGGCGCTTTAAATAAGGTTTTTTGGTGGTTAAAATAGCATGTTTGTAATATATCGCAGCAGTATAATTGGCGATATAATAATTTTCAAGATAATCTACTTCAGAAGGTTTCCTCAACATCATTTTCAGCTTTCAAATTTCAACGAATATTTTTAAGAAGTAGGGAAATATTCATATGGAAATTACAAGAAATAAGAAGAACTGGCTGTTAAATAAGGATAAACAATTATTAAAAAATTCTTAATACGGAAGCTTATATAATGCTACCAGGTACCAGGGTTTTTATTTGATATTATAGAATGGATTCTAATTTAATTAATTTACTCAATAATTGAGATTTAAATGCTTACTGGCCTGTCTCGATATTAAAATTACGTTCCTTCTTTATGTATCTTATACATGGGATAGTTTGTAAGATTGTAATAAAATATAGCCATAAAAAAAGCCTGTAACTTTTCGAGTTACAGGCTTTAAATTTGGTTCGCTTTTATTATTTAAGCGACTCATATAATATTTCGGATGCTTTATTTGAAGAAGCAGGGTTTTGGCCGGTAATCAAATTCCCGTCCTTAAGCACATGAACTTCCCAGTCACCTGACTTAGAATAAATACCTCCATTTTCTTTTAGCATATCTTCTACAAGAAATGGAACTACCTCGGTTAACTGCACCGCTTCTTCTTCGGTATTAGTGAATCCGGTTACTTTTTTTCCTTTTACTAAGGCTTCACCATTTTCATTTTTTACGTTTTTAAGAGCTGCTGGTGCATGACAAACAAAACCGATTGGTTTATCCTGCTTATTAAAAGCCTCTATTAAAGCAATAGAAGTTTTATCTTCTGCAAGATCCCAAAGCGGACCGTGGCCACCCGGATAGAATACAGCGTCAAATTCTTCAGCATTAAGTGTTTCTAATTTTACCGTGTTGTTAATCACTTTTTGAGCTGCCTGGTCTTTGTAGAAACGTTTGGTATCTTCGGTTTGAGCATCTTCTCCTTCACTGTTTGGATCGATTGGTGCTTTTCCACCTTTGGGTGTGGCAACAGTTACATCAACTCCCTTATCCAATAAGTTGTAATAAGGTGCTGCGAACTCTTCAATCCAAAATCCTGTTTTTTCTCCTGTGTCTCCCAATTTGTCGTGAGAGGTTAATACAAATAGTACTTTCATATCTTTCATTTTTTCTTTATTCATTTAAGTATTTGAAATTTCTTAACTACGCACTGCTTTTTCAATTGGAGTCTCACCATCCAGAATTTCAAAAATCTGGTTCTGCTTAACGTCGTTGTCCAATACTTCTACTAGAGTGCGAGCAACGTTGGCCCGGGAAATACTTTCCTGTTCTTCTAATTTCTCTTTTAGTTGAATTTTACCTGAACCTTCTTCATTGGTAAGGGCTCCGGGTCTTACTATGGTATACTCTAAACCACTTTTACGTAAGTACTCGTCAGCATTTCCTTTGGCTTTTAGGTAGTCTTCTAGTTCTTCACTAATGCTGGGATTGTCTGCGCCCATGGAACTAAGCATCACAAATTTTTCAGCTCCTGCATTTTTGGCTGCGTCTGTAAATCTTTTTGCACCTTCCTGGTCTACTTCAACTACCTTTTTTCCACCTGAGCCTGCAGCAAAAATAACCTTATCGGCACCTTTTACAGCTTCATTTAAATCTTCCTCCAGGTCACCAAGTACAGTTGCTACATTTTCTTTTTCAAAATGCTCTTTTTGCTCCTGCTTTCGCACCATCGCAATAGGTTGGTATTTTTCTGATTCTTTTAATAAGTCGATAATAATTCTTCCAGTGCTACCGTTTGCGCCGGCAACTAATACATTTTTCTTTTTCATAGCTATTTTCTTTTTTTATATTTATAATCTATGATTAATTTTAAGAAGGTTTAGGATAAGCTAATAATTACTTTTCCTTCTGCTCTTCCGGTTGCCAGGTATTCATAGGCATCAACTCCATCTTCAAAAGAATAAATAAGATCTACAATTGGTTTAATATCTCCTTCTTCAACCATTGTTTTGATCTCATTCAACTGGGCTGCATTGGGCTGCATCCAGGTGTGTTTATAAACTGCCGATTTCTCTTTAACCAGTTTTGATAATTGTTCTGGTAATTTATAATCTTTGATTCCCATTACTTTGGCCGATTCTTCGCTTGGCGGACCTGCTATGGAAGTTACAACTCCACCTTCTTTAATTATTTCAAAAGCATCGAACGTATAATCGTCACCCAAAGTGTCAAAAACAATATCCAGGTTATTCGCAACTTCTTTGTAATCTTCCTCTTTATAATCTATCACCCGATCGGCTCCCAGGGCTTTCACCCAATCTACATTTTTAGTGCTGGTGGTTGTATAAACGATAGCTCCTTTTGCTTTGGCGTACTGAATGGCAAAACTACCAACACCACCGGATCCGGCGTGAATAAGAATCCTGTCGTCTTCTTTTATTCCCGCTTTTTCTAAAGCCTGGATCGCAGTAAGTCCCGTTAGCGGAAGTCCTGAAGCTTCTTCAAAAGAAATATTTTCGGGTTTTTTAGCAACCTTATCGCTGTTTACGGTTACAAATTCTGCTACGGTACCCATTTGTTCGTGTGGCACCCTGGCGTAAATTTCATCTCCTATCTCAAAATTAGTAACATCATTGCCTTTTTCCACAACCACGCCGCTAACATCAAAGCCTATGGTTACCGGTAGATTCAACGGCACCATTTCTTTTAAATGACCTTGTGCCATTTTATAATCAATAGGATTTAGAGAAGCAGCTTTAACTTCAACTAAAATATCATTTGATTGTACCGATGGTTTTTCGATCTCATTGATAGATAAACTTTCTTTAATTTCTCCGTATTTTACTATTTGTAGTGCTTTCATATCAGTTGCTTTTTATTTCAAGAATTTATTTATCAGTAAGTTAATATTTATTATTCGTCATTCTGCTTTTCTGAAAGAATATCAGACCATTTATTCAGCGTATCTTTTAAAAGCATTATTTCTGTAAGGGTTACATCTTCCGTCATTAAAGTATTTAGAAGTTTCTCCGGAATTGGGACTGCAGTATTTTTTAGCTCCTTTCCTTTTGGAGTAAGTTGAATAAATACACTTCTTTCATCTTTATCAGAGCGTTTGCGCTGCAACAGCTCCATTTTCTCCATACGCTTTACGAGTGGAGATAGGGTATTGGTGTTTAGCAATAATTTTTCCCCAATTTTATTCATCGAAATATTATCGTTTTCCCATAATACCAGTAAAACTAAATACTGCGGATAAGTTAAACCCATTTCTTCCAAAAAGGGTTTATAAGCTTTTGTGATTAGTCTTGAAACCGAATAAATAGGAAAACAGATCTGGTTGTTCAATTTTAATTGCTCATCATCCATACTATTTCTTTTTAGAGTTTCTCCAGGCCCTCCACGCGCCGGAAGACCAGAGTGCCCAGGCTATAAGAACCGGTTGAAAGAAAAGCCGTATTAATCTTGCTCTATCTGAATCTAAAGCGCCAAAAGCATCTTTTCCGTCTAAATACTGTGCCACGTTACCGGGAAAAACAAGTACAAAGAAAATCGCTAACGCCCAACCAATTGTAGCACGTTGCTTTTTCCAAAATAATAGAGCGAGGCCTAATGCCATTTCAACTATCCCAGATAAAATAACTACTAAATCTTTGCTTAACGGAAGCCAATCCGGCACCTGAGCCTGGAATTCTATTCTGTTAAATGTTAAGTGGCTAAAGCCAGCATAAGTCATAAACAGTGCTAGTAAGATTCTAAAAATGTTTTGCGTTAGTGTTGTTTCAACTTTTCCTTTCATTGCTTTTTATTTTTATCGTGCAAAATTAAATCGTGCACGATGCAAATTTAAGTAACTTTAAAACTTCTAATCCCTATTTCTCATAGAATTCGTTTATTAGAGATAAGGAGTATCTATTTTTTTACTTCTTCGGAAGAAAAGGCTTGCTTTAAACTGGGAGAAATAATATAACCAGGAACAATGCAGATATAGCAAGAAATATCCGCCTGAAGGAGAATTTTATAAGTAATAGTAAAAAAATAAAGCTCAGTCATATCCTTGATTGAGCTTTATTTTATCTGTCTATACTACTTCATTTTCCAATTCCAGATTTTTATCAAAAGCTTCAATGTTTTTAAGAGTAGTGGTTGTTATTTCATCCATTGCTTCTTTGGTGAAATATGCCTGGTGTGAAGTTATCAATACATTTGGAAAGCTGATTAATTTCAAAATAAGATCATCTTCAATTATACTTTCAGAGAGATCTTCAAAAAACAGTTTTTCTTCCTGCTCATAAACATCAATTCCTAAATATCCTATTTTCTTACTGGTTAGCCCCGTTACCACATCAGCGGTATTGATTAGTGCACCCCTGCTGGTATTTATGATCATAACCCCGTCTTTCATCATTGCTATTGACCTTTCATTGACTATATGTTTGGTGCTAGCATTTAGCGGGCAATGCAAAGACAATATATCAGACTGTTGAAACACTTCGTCTAAAGCTAAGTATTCTACACCCTGCTGAATGAGTTCCTTTGATTTGGAAACATCAAAGGCAATAATCTTACATCCAAAACCTTTTATAATGCGACAAAAAGTTGCGCCTATTTGGCCTGTACCAATAACTCCTATGGTTTTACCGTATAGATTAAATCCTATAAGATTTTTTAATGAAAAGTTTCCTTCCCGAACCCTGTTGTAGGCTTTATGGGTTTTTCTATTTAAGGTTAAGATCAATGCTACTGCGTGTTCTGCAACAGCCTCGGGGGAATAAGCAGGAACTCTTACAACTTTTATATTGTTACTTTTAGCAGCTTCAATATCTACATTATTAAAACCAGCACATCTTAAAGCAATTAGTCTAACTCCGTTTTTTGCAAGAATTTCTATTGTATTCTTATCAACGCTATCGTTTACAAAAATGCATACGGCGTCAAAGCCATTGGTTAGACTCGCTGTATCTTTGTTGAGAGCAGTTTCAAAAAATGAAAAAGTATAGTGGCTATCTATTGCATAATTTTCAAAATATTCCTGATCGTAAGTTTTTGTACTAAATACTGCAATTTTCATTTCTTTATCTCTTTTCTTTTACAGAACAGGTGCTGATCCCAAAGGGAGCATAGAGCGGACAAAAACTAATGAAACTCGTCAAAACGAATATACCGGCAAGCACTAGAAGCACAATGCCTAATGTTCCTGAAATTGTTCCTGTAAAATAAAATAACCCGATAATTGCAGCTATTATTATTCTAATAATTTTATCTGCTGAACCCATATTTTTTTTCATCGTATAAATATTTAAGCGTCAGTATAAAATCAAAGTTAAGCTATCTACAATCGCTATAAACTGACTACGGTCACCACTAGACAATAATTATAATTTTTCTGAAATTTGGATAAGCTTTTCAGAGGTTAGAGTTCTACAACCAGTTTGCGCTAATTATACGTAGTTTAATTTGCTCTAATAACAATGTTGATCGGTAAATGATCGGAGCCTATATTTTCTCCTGTAGATCTATCCAACACATCTAAACTTTTTGAAACTAAGCAATGGTCTATGGTAGTTTGTAAGATTTTATAGTTAGCTGGCCAGGTAGGTAAAAGACCAAATCCAATTCTACTATCTTTTAAATCCCCTTCTAGAAGACTATTAAAATGATTTGAAAATGAGGAAGTATTAAAATCTCCAATTACTATAAGGTTCTCTGAAAATGAAGAACGCCTATCTATAATATTTGACAATTGTTTATTTCTATTTTCGAAAGTTTTTTGATTAATTGGAGGGATAGGATGTGTAGCTATTACTGAATAGTTTTCGTTTTCTATTTTTAGCTCTCCAATTATTGAAGGCTTTATATTCAACCCGAAATAATCAATGGAAGATTTCATTTCAAATTTGCTTAATAAGGCTATTCCAAAATTGTCGGTTCTTGGAACTAGTTTTTTGTAAGGATATTTTTCTATTACCGAAAGTAATTCGCTTTCCCACCTTGGAGTAAATTCTAAGAAAACTAGAATATCAGGATTTTCTGTTTTGATATAATTTTTTACTGATTCTGTTTCTGAATTACTTGATAATAAATTTATACTTGAAATTTTAAAATTACTATCATTTTTAGATTCTACAACATTAGCATTTAGGTAGTAGGGAGCTATATAATAAGCCGTTCCATAAAATAGATATTGCTATAAGAAATAAAGCTAAAACTTTCTTTTTGAGTACTAAACTAGCGGTGATTAGTAATAAAATGGATATGAATAAGTATTGTACTTTAAAGTTTGAGAAAATATCTATCAACCAATAGCTCGGAGTAGAGATTTGGGATTAAAGAGACCAACAGAATTCCGATTATTGCGATCCAGGTGATTTTACTTATAAAGGATTTATTCATATAATAAAATTACTCGCAATGGTTTTGATTATCACAAATTGCTGGATAAAAATACGTCCAGCAGCTTCGGTAAGCAGGCTTAATCCTGGTTTGCTGGTGAAGTTAATTATTTTCCTTGTAAAAATACCTGTTGTTTATGCTAACATATGTAATGACCTTTTTAAGGATTGAGCAAAATAAAATCCAAACCAATATTTTTATTGGTTTGGATTAAATGTTTAAGCAAAGGAATTCAAGGCATAAACCTAGCCTGTAATGTTTTTATACTTCTGTACCGATCTCAACTTGTATTTAAGGATCTACTAAAAAGATTTTAAGAGTTCATTCTGAAAAGCCTGTAAGCTTTTTCCAGGCTCCATAGTGTACCCCAGTTCTAATAATGAACGTTCTAATGCTCCTAATACTGCTATGAGATCGTTTGGTGAGACCGAGCCCATATGACCTATTCTAAAGTAGGTGGTTTTTATTTCAGACAGTAGACCGCCAGCAATTATTACATTACTATCGGCTATTTTAGCACGTAATGCATTCCCATCAATTTTATCTGGGTAGTAAACTGCTGTTAAAGTATTAGCGGCTATTTCGTCTCTTTTAGGTAACATCTTTAGGTTTAAGGAAGATATTCCTGCTCTAAAGGCTTTTGCTAAAATTTGATGTCTTTTTATCCTTTCATCTATACCTTCTTTACAAATAATTTTTAAGCTGGTTTCTAATGCTACAATTAGATTAACCGGCGGTGTTCCGAAATACGAAGGTTTTCTTTCTTCGTAAGCTCTCATTATTGGTAACCAGTTATTCCAATCTGCGTAATAATTTAAAACAGGCGTTTTTCTTTTTTTCCAGACTTCCATTGCTTTTTTCGATGCCATTAAAAGTGCAAGTCCCGGAGGTACACCAATGGCCTTTTGTGATCCTGTAAGAACAACATCAAGTCCCCATTCGTCTTGATTTATCTCTTCTCCGGCAACCGAGCATACGCCATCTAAAATACTTAAGGTATTATATTTTTGGGCTAATTTTGCTATGGGTTTAGGATCTAAGAGTATTCCGGTAGAGGTATCTACATGGGTAATTGTTAAAGCTTTATACTTTTCGGTTTTTAGCTCTTTTTCAATGGCATCAAGGCTTACAACTTCGCCTAGTGGAGCTTCTAAAATCTTTGTATTAGCTCCATAACGATCCAGAATATCTTTAAAGCGTTTACCAAAATATCCTGTGGAAATTACCAATACACGGTCTCCTTGTTCTATAAGATTGGCCGCAGCCATATCCATAGCCAATGTGCCCGTTCCGGCAACTATAAAAGCTTGCCCTTTTGGAGATTTCCAGACTTCTCTCATTAGCTCCAAACTATTGCCAAAAACTTCAATAAAATCGGGTGCTATATGGCTAGTAGTAGCCATACCTAAGGCGTCTAATACATCTGGTTCAAATTCTATAGGACCAGGAATCATAAGTAACTTTCTACCTTTCATTCTTTCTACAATATTATTATTCGAAATAATATTGATAAATGCGATATATATGCATACCGCATTTATCAATAAATAGAATTATTTATCCAGAACAGTTTCACGTTCCATAACTTTTTTCTTGATTTCGAACTGATTACTGGTATTCTTTTCTCCTCCTGCTTTTAGCGCCTTATCCCTGGCGAAGAAGCTTTTGTGATCGTCACCTAGATCTGAGCCTGCCATACGTTGATGTTTTACACAAGACACACTTTTACGAATTTCCTGTCTTTGAACACCTTCTACATAAGCTAGCATTCCTTCTTCTGCAAAATATCCTTTAGTTAGATCATTCATATGAAGGGCTGTGGTATGATAGGTAGGCAAGGTTATTAAGTGATGAAAAATTCCGGCTTCTCTTGCTCCATCCTTTTGGAAAGTTTTAATTTTCTCATCTGCACGAAAGCATAACTCGGAACCATCATATTCAGCATCCATTAAATTATTTCTATCGTATGCGGTCATATTTTCACCTTCCTCAAGCATTTCTTCATAGGCTTGATTTCGGAAGTTTAAGGTCCAGTTAAACGACGGCGAGTTATTGTAAACCAATTTCGCATTAGGTACAACCGCTTTAACCCTGTTTACCATATGAGCAATTTGTTTGAGATCTGGTGTAGGCGTTTCAATCCATAAAAGATCTGCTCCATTTTGTAAGCTTGTAATACAGTCTAATACAACTCTATCTATATTTGACCCGTCTTTAAATTTATACAAGCCATTGGGCAATCTTACAGGACGTACTAATTTCCCATCTCTTTTTAGCAGAACATCGTCTTCCCTGGCATCACCGATCGGGATTTCTTCAGCTTCTACAAAAGCTAAATATTTGGAAGCTAAATCTCCTGGTTCCTGGCTTACCGGAAGTTTTTGAGTTAAGCCGGCACCTTCAGAATCTGTTCTTGCTACTATAATTCCGTCTTCAACACCCAATTCTATAAAGGCGTATCTAATAGCGTTTAATTTGGCAATAAAATCTTCATGTGGTACAGTTACTTTTCCATCTTGATGTCCACATTGTTTGGCATCAGAAACTTGATTTTCGATCTGAATGGCACAAGCTCCTGCCTGAATCATTTTTTTGGTTAACAAGTAGGTTGCTTCTTCATTTCCGAAACCGGCGTCAATATCTGCGATAATAGGAACTACATGTGTTTCAAAATTATCAATTTGATCTTGCACATCTTCTCCGTTTTCAAGCCTTTTAAATAAGTCGTTTAACTCAATAGCATCTGCCTGGCGTAAGAAATCGTAAATTTCATTTATTAATGACGGAACAGCAGTTTTTTCGTGCATAGATTGATCTGGCAATGGTCCAAATTCTGAGCGTAGGGCAGCAACCATCCATCCCGAAAGATATAGGTATTTCTTATTGGTGGTTTTATGATGCTTTTTTATTGCGATCATTTTTTG
Organism: uncultured Flavobacteriaceae bacterium; assembly: GCA_963727565.1. Classification (GTDB taxonomy): domain Bacteria; phylum Bacteroidota; class Bacteroidia; order Flavobacteriales; family Flavobacteriaceae; genus Salegentibacter. Next base: position 15,733 of record CAVSGU010000004.1, on the reverse strand, counting down.
TTGCGCTACAAAACCATGCCAGCACCCAAGAGATTGGGTGTATTGAGATGAATCTGCATCATATTCGGCCATATCTTTTCTCATAATAGCCGCGGTATATTTAGCGATATCCAAACCTGTTCTAAATCGATTTTGAGTAACCATTCTGGCTGCACTTTCAGGATTAATTGCTTTCCAGCTCTCTCCGTATTTTTCTTTAAGATTTCTTACAGTCTCTAGTGCAGAGCTATAATTTGTTTGTGCTGAATTTTTCATAATTTTGTAAAAGGTTATTTATTATTAATAATTAGATCCTGTTGATTGTTGCCGCAATCGCAGGATTGCTTTTTTTATATGTATTGATATGCCGGAAGGGTCAAAAACTCTTCGAATTCTTCTGATAATACTAATTTGTCAAAAAGGTCTGTGGCGAGTTTAAACCTTCTGTTTTCTAAATCGTTTTCTCCAACTTCTTTTGAGATTTTTTCCATTTCATCGTTGAAAAGGTCCACGTATAATTCAATATTAAATTTGCGTCCGTCTTCCAATATAACTTCGTCTTTTAACCATTGCCACAGTTGGGTTCTGGAAATTTCAGCAGTAGCTGCATCTTCCATCAAATTGTAAAGCGCTACGGCACCATAACCTCTCAACCAGGCTTCAGTATATAGAATACCAACGTTGATGTTTTTTCTAATTCCGGCTTCTGTTACCGTACCTTTTGGTATTTCTACCAGATCTTGTTCCGAGATATTGATATCGTCACGTGTTACGTGTAATTGGTTTGGTGTTGGCATGTGTTTATTAAACTCTGCCATAGCTATTTCAACTAATGCAGGATGTGCTACCCAGGTACCATCGTGACCATTTTTAACTTCACGCTCTTTATCTTTTCTTACTTTTTCTAAAGCGGCTGCATTGGCTTGCTCATCATTTTTAATAGGAATTTGAGCCGCCATTCCGCCAATGGCATGGATGCCACGTTTGTGACAACGTTGAATAACAAGTTTAGAATAGGCCTCCATAAATGGAGTGGTCATGGTAACCTGGTCGCGGTTTGGCACCACAAAATTAGGGTGGTTTCTAAATTTCTTGATGTAGGAAAATATGTAATCCCAGCGACCACAATTTAAACCTACTATGTGATCTTTTAGCGCAAAAATAATTTCGTCTAGCTGAAAACTTGCAGTAATAGTCTCTATAAGAACCGTTGCTTTAAAAGTTCCCTTTGGAACTTCCAGATAATCCTGGGCAAAATTAAAAACCTCATTCCACCAGCGAGCTTCCAGGTAGTGTTCTAATTTTGGAAGATAGAAATAGGGAGCAGTATTGTTGCTCAATAATGTTCTTGTGTTATGAAAAACATACAAACCAAAATCTACTAAACTACCTGAAATTTCTTCTCCATTGATTATAAGGTGCCTTTCGTTTAAATGTAAACCTCTGGGTCTAACCAGTAAGACTGCCGTTTCCTGATTAAGACTATAAGATTTACCTTTTTTTGAATCTACCAGGGAAATAGTTTTATTGTTGGCATCGATGAGGTTTTGTTGACCTTCAATAACATTTTTCCAGGTAGGGGCAGTGCTATCTTCCAGATCTGCCATAAAAGTACGCGCTCCTGAGTTTAATGCATTAATGACCATTTTTCTATCTACAGGCCCGGTAATTTCTACACGGCGATCTTTTAAATCTTCAGGAATTTTCCCGGCGGTCCAGTCACTTTCTCTTATAGATTTAGTCTCTGGTGGGAATTCAGGTAACTTACCTGCATCAAAAACTTTTTGCTCGTTAACACGTCTTTCTAAAAGTGATAGTCTCTCAGAATTAAATTTTTCATGCAGTGCTATTATAAAGTTTATAGCTTCTTCCGTAAGGATTTCCGGATAGTGATTAACTACATCATTTGAGAAATTTAATTTAGATGTTTTTAAGGTTTTGGTTTCCATTGTTTTAGTGTTTTACAGGACAATATTAAAACAAAGATTTTTAAAAAACAAGCGAACGTTCGCTAAAAGTTTAAATTCGCGAAAATAAATATATTCGCAAAAAAACTTATATTTGTTTTATGGAAGAAGAGTATATCAAACTAATATTTGGGTTAAAGCTAAAGCAGATAAGGACTGAGAAGAATTTATCTTTATTCGGTTTATCGAAACTTTCCGGGTTATCGAAGTCTTATTTGAACGAAATTGAAAATGGAAAAAAATATCCCAAACCAGATAAAATTGCTTTGCTTTCAGAAAAACTTGAAGTTCCCTATGACCAAATGGTTTCTTTAAAACTGGATAAAAATTTAGCTCCAATAGGGGAGTTACTTCAGTCTAAAATATTAAAGGAAATACCATTAGATCTTTTTGGTATCAAAGAAAGTAATCTTATAGATATTGTTGCTAATGCGCCTGCAAAGGTGAATGCCTTTATTAGTACTATAATTGAAATTGCTCAGCATTATAACTTTAGTAGAGAGAGTTTCTTCCTGGCTTCTGTACGTTCATTTCAGGAAGCGAATAATAATTATTTTGATGATCTAGAACAGCAAGTTCAGAAATTTTCGAAAGCTTATCAGGTAGACTTAACAAAGTCTCTCACCTCTAAAGATTTAGAAGAAATATTAATCGAGGAATATGGATATGTTCTTAACGATAACGAATTAAGTAAGTATGAAGCTTTAGGAAATTTACGTTCTGTTTTTGTGCCTAAAACCAAAACGCTTTTACTGGCCAAGGGTATAGATGAAGCACAACGAACTTTTATTTATGCTAAAGAAATAGCTTATAATTATTTACAGATTGCAGACCGGTTACACACTTTTCCATGGATTAAATTTAAGAGGTTTGACCAGGTGCTTAATAACTTTTATGCATCATATTTTGCCGGGGCGCTTGTTATTCCAAAAGATAAACTGACTTCCCAATTAGAGACAGTCTTTGAAAAGGAGACTTTTGATAAAGCGCAGTTTTTTGAAATGTTGAACGGTTTCAATGCTTCCCCGGAATCATTCTATCAGCGTTTAACCAATATCCTGCCTAAAGCATTTAATATTAAGAATTTATTCTTTTTAAGGATCACACATAAAGCAGGTACCGAAAAATTTTACCTGAATAAAGAACTTCATTTATCACATCAGCATTCACCGCGGGCCAATGAAACCAATGAGCATTACTGCAGGCGTTGGGTATCTCTAAAGGTGATAAAAGACATTAGTGAAAGTGGAAATTCCCATGAATTTGATATTCAAATCTCTAATTACCCAAGTCATGACACAAAGTATTTAGTGCTCTCATCTGCCACTAAAGATCCTTTTAGGAACAATCAATATAGAAGTATAAGTATTGGCTTACTGATAAATAAACAACTGGAACGTAAGCTTAAATTTTTAGAAGATAAGGATATAAAAAGACAGGAGGTTGGCGTAACCTGTGAACGTTGTGCTATTAAGAATTGCGAGGTTAGGCAGGCTCCGGCAGTTGTTTTGGACAAACAAGCTAAAAACAAAAAAATAGAAATAATTGTGGAGGAATTAAATGCTAAGTTCCAGGGTTAATTAGGCTGCCAATGTTGAGGTAATTAAAAGTGCATTTTTTGATTATTGAAAATAACGGAGGTGTAAAACACCTCCGTCAAGATTAAATCAGTCAAGATTAAATTTGTTCAACAAAGTCTGAAAAAACTTTCTTATGATGTTCCAGGTCCAGGTTTGGAGAAACTGATACCCGGGCAATATAATCTTTGTCATCTTCTTTTGTGGTTCCTTGGGTAGAAGTTGCAGGTATGGTCCAGTAACATCCTTTTAATTGTCCATAACTCACGCAATACTTACTCTCATTAGGAATTTCGCTAATCATCATATTGATGAGCTTTTGATTCAGGGCTCTTTTGTATGTTTCTCTTTCTTCATCGGTATTGCCTTTGGTAGGAAGATCCAGTGAAAAAACAGAAGGTGTAAAGCCTTGTTCAGCCAAGTCTTCTGAAACGAAATTAATTTTAGCTGCAGGTAATTCTTTTTCAATAAAGTTTACAAATTCACGCGTGTTTTTATAAGCATCTGCAATCCTTTGATTCATTGAAGGCAGCTGTTCAGCTAATATTTCAACTTGAAGATCTGTAGCCTCGTTATCACATAGTTGAAGGTGCTTTTCTATGGTTGGCATTAATGTTTCAGCTTTTTCATTGGCAACACAATAGCCGGCCGTACATTTCCCGCCGCTCGGAAATTTTGATCCACTAACGTATGAGATAGTCCTGATAGAGGAGAGGATCCCATCTTTACTTAAAAACTGTACGTTTGGACAAAATGTTTGATCCAGGATAAACACAGGATCTATGGCAATTTCATCGGTTGCCGTTTTTCTGGTTTTGCTTAAAACAGCTTTTAACTCTTCCAGGTCTGGAACTTCAACTCTCGGGTTTGTAGGAATTTCAGCAATAATATATGGAACAGCGCCTTCTTTAGCAACCCGCGCCAAAACCTGATCTGTACTTTTAACCATATCGTTATCACCATCTACGGGTAAATCCAGAACTTCAACATTTTTAACGCAGGCAGCAACCCGTCTTGCCTGGTCGTTTGTCCCGCCATAACAGTTTGGTGGAACAATAATTTTAATGTCTTTTCCCGGGTGCTTTTCCAGGGCATCGTCAATGAGGCCCATCATAATAGCGTATTGAATGGAAAGTCCGCAAGAACCAAGCTGCACATTAGATTTTGTAGCGGTGATCTTGTGGATCGAATCTACTACGCTTGCTTTGTTAGTTTCCACATTGCTCTTCCTTTCAGTTGAAGGAGATTTCCCAATGAGCTGTTGCAGCGCAGAAAACGAATCGGCCGGCGTCATTGCAATGGTCTCTCTTCTTCGTACGTGCTGGATTTCAGATATGTAATCTTCATTTTGCTTCACCATTTACCAATAAAAGACTTCCCAAAGGTGGGTGTAGACTTATTAAAAAGTCAATTTTCGGATTAAGGTTCACATTGCCCATTTTATCGTCTTGAGAAATGAAAATGGTACTGCCATTAAAGTCAGAAATATCTTCTGCGGTTTCAACTTGTTTTAATTCGAAATTGTATCCATAAACACGACGAATTGTTTCGAAATCAAAAAAATCGGGTAATTCACCGGTATAAACAATTCGGGTATTCTTATTATCGAATAAATTCTTTCTTAGTATGGCTAAAACCGGGATCGTTCTTGAAGAAAAACTAATCACGTTATCTGGTTTCAGGCCATTTAAGTGAGCAATTCCCCATTCCAGAACCGAGGATAAAGGATGACCTAACCGAATATAGTCGAAAGCTGTAGGTAATTCACTAAGCGCCGTTTTTTTAGAATTATCGGCCTTGTATAAGGCATCAAATTGTTTCAGGAACTGAGTTTTCGCCAAACTTTCATTATAGATATCCAATCTATGGGTGGTTAGCTTCAGCCAATCCGTTGGCATATTCTCTAATACCTCTTCAATATAATTGAGCAGTTTATTTTCTTTCATCGTCTTTCTTTTAAAGAGCTCGAAAATAAAGATTTATTAGGGGGAAATAAAATGGCTTAACAAGATGTTTGCATCGTGTATCACAACATCTTACATATACAGATTTTGCAGACCATTTAAGTTATTTGCTATGGGCTAGCATTAATTCAAGTTCCAAATAACTAAAATATTATCTGTGTAAATTATATCGCTTGGGGTAAAACCATCTGATATTGAGCTTTTTCCTCTAATTACGATCTCATTCAAATTGTTATTATCAGTAAATAATCTCATTCCTGCATCGAAATTATTTCCATAATTAATTTTTCTAACCTGCTCCATTTTAATATCAGAAGCTTCGCTAATTAATTTAGCTTTATTAAATGCATCATTAGTGGCTAATTCTATAATCTGTTTTTGTACACTTTCTTTTAGCGTGTCAGAAAGTTTAAAATTGAAATTTAAATCGAATTCAGTATTACTTTTGGAAAATTGAGTTAAGATCTTAGTGATATTATTTTTATTGTTTTTGAATTCTAAATGAATTTGCTGGCGTGCTATATAACCACTATCAATCATCTTATTATCTCTATAAACAGTATTTTTCTGGACATCAAAATTATTTGTTCTAATAGCAGATTGTTCAAATCCTATTTCTTTTAGCTGATTATTTATATCCCGGGATTTGCTATTTAATCCATCTATTGAATTGCTGAAAATGCTATCTATATGGCTAATATCAATATTTAAAACTCCGATATCTGGTGTTACAGCCACCTTCGCAGAACCAATTACTTCAAGTGTTTTAGAAGTATTTTCGTTTTGTGCCGTTGAAATTAAGGTAAACAGAAGAAACGCTAACGTGTAAATTTTTCTCATATTTTCTATCATTTTTAATGTCTGGTAATGAGTATTGACAAGTCGCGGAGTAGGGAAGGCGTACCTGTCAGGTTTTAGACCTAATTTGCTGATTAAGTTAGTTAATTTCTTATTTACTTTCTTAATTATTTTCGATGATATGATGCGTAGTTTAATTAACTCCAACTACGATATTAATTGGTAGATGGTCAGAGCCTATATTTTTACCGGTTGATCTTTCTAAAACCACTAAACTATTAGAAACTATAAATTTTATATTTACTCAATAGCGCAATTCCAAAATTGTCATTTCCTGGAACTAATTTATTGTATGGTAATTGTCAATTATAGGATTTAGTTTTGCCTTCCAATCTGGAGTGAATTCCAATAGTATTAAAATATCTGGATCTTCTGCTGGGCTTAGTTTTTCTTGTGGCTAACTTCTTTTGAATTCCATACCATTGAAATCATTTGATAGAAGTTACCTTCATGAAATTTGTATTCTTTCTCGGTATCAACTCTGTGGATTAAAACTAGATTAGATTCAGGATATACTCCTAGCATATGTATACCAACGCCTGTGTGAAAATAAGATTTAGATTGCCTGTTTTCATTCGGAACCAGAACGTTCCATAACATTCCATAACCAATTCCATAATTTTCATTTGTTATTGAATATGGTTTTGTGGAAACTTCAATCCATTCTTCCGGTACAATCTGATTACCATTCCATTTACCTTTATTTAAATAAAGCTGGCCATATAATGCTAAATCTTTGGCTGATAATCGAAAATGATAGGCTGGATATTTTGATTTATTAGTTTCGTATTGATAAAATCCATCTACCTCAGGAATTTTCAGATCTTCACCTGGGTTTTTGATGGAAACATATTCATTGGAATAGTTCATTCCTAGTGGTTGGGCTATGTGTTGGTTGAATAGATCAAATATTTTTTCGCCAGTAAGCTTTTCCAATATAAAACCTAGGGTATTAAAATCCCAATTATTGTAATAGTAATACTCATTAGGTTTATGACTTCCTCTTTCTGGCATTTTGTCTAACATACTCTTCGCAACAGCAGCTGCATTATGATAAATTCCCGATCTTGATTTTAATAGATCTGCAATTGTAGCACTTTTTTCTAACGCAGTTAAGGAATCAATATCGTCAATTTTTAGTTCCCTTAATGTTAGAGTAGTGTCTATTGTTCCATTGTTTACGTATATGCCGTATAATGAATTTAGCAATGCTTTTCTAATGGAATGAACAAGTAATTTTTTGTCTGAATCTCCCCAATTATAAACTACTTTACCATCTACTAATATCATTAAAGATGAACTACCAGCTTCATTTAAAAATGATCCTAAAGAGTCTAATTTTTCATTTGAAAATCCTTTTTCTATTGGATTAATTTTTTCTAATTCAAATTTTTCTTGCGAGTAACTTTTAATTCCTGAGAAAATAACTATTGAAAATATATCACTAAATATTTATTCATTTTTTTCTTTACCAATAATGACGATTAAAAAATTTACATGTGACAAATTATGCCCAGCGGTCTCGATTATTGCAAGTTGGCGGATTAAGGATGCAGACTTGTCGGCTTAGACCTGGTTTGTTAGTGAATTTAATTATTTTCTTACTGAAAATAAATATCAAGTCTCAACAAAATTCTTACCGAGTAATATTCAAAAACTTAAATTTTATAGTATTAAGCTATTATTCCTCATTTATAAACTTGCTCAGCTTTATTGAAATTTGGTTGAAATTTTCTCTTTTCTTTTTTGAACTTCTTACTGAATTGAAAATATATTATTGAACCTATTACAGGAAAAATTATTATTCCAACTATCCATAAAATTCTTAAGTTGCTATTTTCAAATCTTGATTTTAAAATATCTATAAATGCCCAGCACCATAGAACTACAGTTAAAATTAAAAATGAATTCATTAAAACTTCTGCCATATTTATTGAAATTTAATTCGTTTATATAAAAAATTAAGTCAGTTTCTTCTTTGTAGAATTTTTCTAAAGCTTATTGGTAACGGTTACGGTTATCGCAAGTTGGCGGAGTAGGGAACGCGGCATTGTCGGCTTAGACCTGGTTTGTTGGTCAAGTTAATTATTTTCCCTCTAATCAACCCGCTATTCGTGACGAACCCTTCTTGAGGTACGTATGTTATTGGATTTTTTCGCTTACAATCTCATATGGTTCTCCAGGTGTTCCATATAGAATCATTTTATCTAGATTTATTTCTTTAATGGGAATGACATCTGTTCTTTCTCCGAATTGATAAACAGATGCGAAATAAGTCAAATCTATTTTTTCTAAAAGGATTTTTGTAAACTCTTTTCTTTGCGTCATTCTTCTTAAATCTGGTTTGAGTTCCTGATTGAATTGAATATTAATTTTATCCCCTTTCCAAATGAAATCAAATGATAAATTTTCTATTTCTTCTCGTTTAAGGCTTGTTCTCGTTGGAACAAGACGGACGTATTCTAAATTTATTGAGTCTTCTTCTTTTTGACTTTTAAATCTAATCCTGTTTTTATTTATAAACTCAAAATATTTATCTTCTCCATCTCCAATTTTGATCTTATTATCTTCAACTTTCAAGGAATGAGTAGCGTGTAAATGATCAAAACTGTAATATTTAATCGAATCTTTATCAATATCCAAAATTAAATTTTCTGGAACGATGTAAGTATTCCCTTCTTTAGTGAGGAACCATTTTCCGTTTAAATCTTGTGCAGAACTTGACATCCCAATTAGACAAAATGTTATTATAGTTAGTATTTTCATATATGCATCATCGGTTGCGGTTATGGACAAGTCTCGAGAGTAGGGACGTGGACCTGTCAGCTTAACCTTTTGTTTCCTGGTTTTCTAAATTACGCTTTTCGGTTATTTTTTCTTTCAACTCTTTTATTCTCTCTTTATAATAGTCATCTTTTGTTAAGTCAAAAGCTTTAGATGCAAATTTGATTGCATTATCATAATCACCAATCCTTTCATAATATTCAGACATAGAATCGTACGAATTTGGACTATTTGGATAAAACTCAATTGCAAACTCAAAAAACATTTTTGATTTTTCCTGTTGTTCCATATCCAAACTCATATATCCTAATGCATTAAGAAGTTCTTCGGGATACGGTGGAACCTTATACCCAAAATGATTCTCGAGTTTTTCAGCTCTATAATTTACCAAGCTAAAGAGTTCCTCTTTTGAAGTTTCGGGGGAGTTAAACTTATCAGTATTCTCCATTTGATACCAATTAAATAGAGAAATTAAACCATCCATAATGGAAGGAAAAGCAATGGTGCCATGTATATCCCTTGGGTAAAATTTCCATTCAAAATCCAATCCATTTTTCTTATTCTTTTCTACCGTATTTGAAAATGCAATATTAGACCTGGCAAAAATGGTAAAACTGGTGGTGTCCTTCATTACATTTTCTATGGTGACGTTTGGATTTTGCATATTTAATTGTCCATTTAAAGACATAAATAAACTTTTTCCGTTATAATCTTTATTGACCAATTTATCCCTGGAATCTTTAAGTAATTTTTGATCGTCCCAATCTAAACTTGGATCAATGGCCAGGTAATTAGAAAATAATTGAGGATTATTAATTAAGGTATGAATGGTAAATAAGCCTCCATAGGAGTGGCCAATTAAAGTTCTAAAATTGGTTACAGGATACTTATTTTCTATAAATGGAATTAATTCTTTTTCTAAAAAATCACTAAAATTTTCAGCCTCTCCATTATCTTCATTAAAAGGCATTCCATATTTTTCAGTTATTTTAGAAGTAGTCAAATCTCTTGTTCGGTGATTTTGATTTGAAATGGCCACAAGAATCATTTCTGGTGTAAACCCACCACTATAAAAACTTTGAACATTCTTAACTGTAGATAAAAGTACTTCTCCATCTAAAATAAAAACTACAGGATATTTCTCATTATTTTGAGGTGTATAATCACCTGGAAACTGGATATAAATTCTTCTATATTCTTCGAGCGTTTCAGAGTAAATACTATCTAATATCCCAATATTTTCAAGGTATTCTTTATTTTCATTGTTTTGAGATCTTCCTGAAAGGTTAATTAAAACGCAGAATCCTATGCTTAGTATTAATCTTATACTACTTTTCATATTAATGGCAATTTATAACTAATGAAGGCCAACGCTTACGATTATGGACAAGTAGCGAAATTTGGAACGCGAATTTGTCGGTTTAATTATTTTCATTGCTGGTTTCTAAAATTACACTTTTTCGGCAATACCCGTACTTTACGCTTAATCTATGTGGCTCATCGTATTGTTTTTACATTTTGTTTTAAACATTTTACGCATTGATATAAGAGCAATTATGCCTATAAATAAGTAACAATAACCTGAAATCGTCCAGCTATTTATTAAGATTTGAGAATTAATTTTGTTCGCTTGATTTTCCCAAAAAAACTGGGGAAAGTTTATCGATCCGTGTATTACAGCAAAAAGTAAAATATTATTCCCAAATTTTTTCCAGGCCCAGGTTAATATAATTGTGGCGCCTGTGATTATAAATAACCAGGGAATCAAAATTTCGCTCTCCTGAAATAGGATTGGGAAATGCCATATAGTCCAAATTATTAAAACTAAAATCATAGCTTTTAATAAAGAATATTTTCTGTTCAATTTGGGTAAAAGCCAACTTCTCCATCCCATTTCTTCTCCAATCCCAATTATCAAAATTTGTAAGATTAAATGAATAAATAATTGCTCCCAGTTGTCTTGAAGAATAGTAAATAAAAGGCCGAAAGTTGTACCCCCTAATACTAATGTAACAATGGATAATATTAAAGTTAGAGTAGGGATTAGAATATAAATATAATTGGCACCTATTTTAGGAAGGAATCTTTTTAGTTCAATCTTTTCGTTGTTACTCCACATTAGGATTAAAGCACTTAACCCAGGTGATATTACAGTTATTAATCTAGGTAAGTAAATATCAATTGGGCTAGGTAAACTTAAATTTTGAGAAATCCACATATTAAAGGGAATTCCTAATCCATAAGTGAGTATAAAAGTGATAATTATAAAACTTAAGATTGGATATTTTTTTAAGATTTTGATCTTATTTTTCCTGGTCAAAGATTTTTTAATTAATTCCAAATTTTCTGAAATACTGTGGGCAATGTTTTACGATTATGAACGAGTTAGGGTAATAGGCACACGAATTAGTCGGCTTGAACTCTTCTTTCCTGGTTTCTAAAAATACACTTTTTCGACAATACTGTTATTTGCGAATAATCGATGTTGTGCGTAGTCCGCTTCCTAAGAATTAATGGTTTCTTTATTTTTTATCATCTTTATTTTTTTACTATTCCAATTTAGAATAATGCGGTAATTTTTAAAAAAATCTGAACCAAACCTCTTTTCTAAATATTGCTCTGAGTACACTTTTACATCTTCTAGAGTTGAATTTCCAAATTCTATTTCATTAATAATTCCGATATAAGATTCCCTGGTTGTGTTTTTAGCTCCGTAAATTCCAGTAACACCTTTAGTATTTGATTTTTTGAAATCTAAAATTTCACCATTTTCTGTTTGCTTTTTAAATTCAGAAAACGGTACGACTATACCTCCGTTATAGCCTAAATCAACAGTGAAATTCCAGACTTTCTTTTCATTCATTTTACAAGCAATAGAAGGTATTCCTGCCACACCAATAAACAACTTGTTTTCAATTATATCTTCAGGGATGTCTAATTTTGATTCATTATCAGTTATAGTAATTTGTTTTTCTTCTAAAGTCAATATCCCAAATAGCGTGTTGCATTAAATTAGCTCCTATAAAGCCGTGAATATTTAAAGAAGACCATACTGATACAGCGTTAAAATCATTTATTAAAGCGGTTGTTCCAGCAAAATCTATGGTTCCAATTTTAACTGTTTCCAGTCTTGTATATTTATTTTGTAGTTTATCATTATAAACATCACCTGCTTTGGCAGAATCAATAGCTTTTAAATTTAAACTTTCAGCAAGTTCTTTTGATACAAGGTTAGGAGAACCCGTATCTAAAAGAAAGTTATAGTTCTTATTTTCTATTTCTACAGGTACAATTATAAATCCATTTTTAACCTCGAAAGGAAACGTAACTTTATAGTTTTCCTGTTCTGTTTCTCCTTGTTTAAGATGCTTTATGGCTTTATTAAGGGAACAGCTATTTAAAAGGATAAGTGCTATCAAGTAAATAAATACTTTGGCTATTTTCATTTTTTAGGTTTTGTTAATACAGTTTTTTATGATTTACGCAGAACGGTCACGGTTATGAACAAGTAGCGGGAGTAGGGAAGAGCTAACTTGTCGGCTTAACCAGGTTTATTTAAGGATTCTAAAATATAGAATTTTAGCTAAACCTAAGCTATTTTCTTTAACCGATGTGAGGCATTGGGTTTCTATTTTCCATTAATTATAACTGATATTCCCATGCCGTGAATCGAAAATTCCGGATATTCATTTAAGTTTGAGTTTGGAATATACTCCTCGTAATATTCTTTGCTGAGTAAATGAAATTTCTCGATTCCATATCTTTTTGTTGTCTTGCCAAATTGGGCGATAAATTTTCCAATTTTTTGTTCAAGCGGCGAGTTCATTAGAAATCTATTCAATTTTTCGTAGCCAATAATTTTCTGTCCGAATTGATTCTTATAGTCCCTCGAAAGTTCAGTCGTCAAGTCCTTATAAAATATCGGTGGTTCAAGATAAAGTGAATTTAGATTTTCCAATTTAAAATCTTCTCTAATTAATGGTAAACACTCATTTACCCTGTCGATTGCTTTAGAGAAGAGAATGGGTTGTTGATTAAAAATACGAAGCTGAACAGAGCTATCACTAACATATTCCGTGAGTCCAATCTTAAGGTCTAAAGTGTCTTGCCCAACTGTCCAACAGTAGGTAAATGATTTGGAATATAATCCCATTTCATACGACTTGTCAATTTCATTTTCGATTTTAATCAAAACTGTGTCTTGAACAATTTCTACCGTTGAAGAGTTTTTTGTCTCTTCGGTTTGCTTTGAATAGTTACAAGACAATAATGTAAGAGTGATTATGTATGGAATTATTTTTCTCATTAGCTTGTGCCTAGCGGTCTCGTATATTCGTCACCTGTGGTAGTGAAGATACGGATTTGTTCAACCTGTTTTTTTAGTTCCTGGTTTCTAAAATTATACTTTTTGGATAAAACTCGCTATTTACTTTATTCGTTGTTCCCAAATGTATTTTTCTAATAATAAGTTATAACTCTATAACTTATTTTGGAGAGCTTATCATTTTGGTTAAAATATTTTCTTTCAATCCAATTTCCATACGAATCATATTTATATACCATTCTAAATTTCATGATTTTATTTTCGTCAAATCTTCCTGTAGTTATAGTTATCGGATTTCCATATTGATCATAATCTTTGGCTACATAGTTAGCATCATTATTAATTTTTGGCCATAAATTAATCTGTTTATAAACATTGGTGGTCGTAGTATCTAAATATGTATATATATGTAATTGTTGAACAAACTCTTTATCATCATAGTCTTCGTACCGAATTAATCTATTAAAATCATCAAATTGGTATAAACGTTTTGTTTTGTAATTATTTTTTGAGACCGAGGTAATAATTTCTTTATCTGAAGTTATTTTATGTTTAGATGAAGCTATATCGCTATTCTTTAAAACGATGGAGTCATTTATATATTTATAAGTTGTTATACTTGTATCAATAGGATTATCATAATGAATCCTTATCTTTTTTATTAAACGGTGCTCTTTGTCGTATCTATAAATCCATTTTGAACTATCTAGAGGAGATTCTTTTTTAAGATCAAAAGATGAAAGTTGTGTTCTGTAACCATCTTTATTAAAATATAATTTTGCACCTTCCCGCATAAGGATATTATCATCTTCTAAAACATAAGTAGAATCACTCGTGTGTTTTACTCTATATGTTTTAGTCTCTATTGTTTTTACTTGTCCAATTAAGTTTTCTTGGGATAAGTCATTTTTTATCAAATTATTTCTAATCTGACCAGAAGCGAGAAAAAAATTGAAAATAAATATTGGAAGTAGAATCTTTCTATACATATTTTTGGCAAAGGTTTATGGTTATGGACAAGTAGCGGGAGTAGGGACGCGGATTTGTCGGCTTAGTTGTTTTTTTACGTGGTGTCTAAAATAGCACTTTTCACCTAATTGCCCGCTATTTGCGATGAACCATTGTTTTGCGTAGTTTTACTTTTTTGAAGCTTTTGCTATACTTTTATTTAAATCTTTTATATGTTTTGATTTAATTTTATAGGATAATCCAGGGATATAATTTCTGTAAACAACTTCACCATTTTTAGAATTCACTACCTGCAGAAATCTTTCAGTATTCATTCTAACGTACCGGATATAATAGAGATTCTCATTATTCATTATTTTTTTACTTAATTCGGTATCGTCTACTATCTCGTATTGATAGTCATATTTTCTAAAAACATCTTCAATATTTTCTTCATCTTCTTCACTATCCTGCCCAGTCCAAGCGTTATACTTGATTGTCATATACGAAGGAATATAAAGTTTATTTGATGATAAATTTTTCAATTCTTTATGGTAATCATTTTCATACATCCAATAAATTTCTTCATCCTTAATAAGATTATTTACTTTTTGAAAATAATTCTTTAAAAAACCAGGTTTATAATTGAAAAAGACATCATCAATGTATAGAGAAACAAATGTCTCATCCATGCTTTTTGACATTGATGTATGAATGAAATCGTCCTTTGGGAAAATATAAATACGTGCTATTCTTTGTACATTATCTTCTATGATATCATTTCTTTTCTTCTCTCTTTTTTTAGGGGATAACTTATTCAATTTTTTAGAAATTCTGTCTCCGTCATACATCAGAAAATCAATGTAGGTATAAAGCGAAGTATATCCGCCGTTACCCATACTAGTAGTTTTTAGAAATCCTCCAAGTTTTGCAATAGAGTATTTGTTGTTTAGATATTTATCAATATCAAAATCACCAATATGCACGATTTGATAAGGAGTTATATCCCAAGAGTCTTCTAGTATTCTTAAATAATCATATCTGCCTAAAGTTTCTGATAGAACAAAGATTGTTTCTGTATTTTTAAATTTTTCCAAAACACCCTTATCAAATTTTTTAGACTTACCTACATGTGTTGGTCCTACAGAAACCTGGGCATAGCATCCAATTGAAATGGAAAGTAAGAATACTAATAATCGAATTTTCATAATAAAAAGTTTAGTTAGTTTAGAGTCAATTCGGATGCAGGATGTAGGGAGAATGCTTCCTAAGTTAAATGTAAAACAATATAAATAAAATATTGATAACTAGTCATCTATAAAATTACGCACA
>CAVSGU010000003.1:0-265964 GCA_963727565.1 uncultured Flavobacteriaceae bacterium | reverse complement strand
AAATCCTTCTAATGGTAATCCATCATTTGTTGATTCCAATTTGAATGGAGCACTATTACATATGTCTAAAAACTCATAATCTGGAATTTGAATACTAAGTTTTTCAAATATTACTTTTTGAACGGAAGGAAATCTCTGCTCCGGTATTTCAGTTAGGTTAGGGTGATAATATAAATTATCTACTTGCCTAGCTTGACCTTGGAATAAGATAATATTTTGTTCACCTAATTGAAGCTCCTCATCTTTACTCTTATCACTTAATTCATAAAGCCTAAATATCTCCTTAAAAAGGAATTTTCTTACCTTGAGGCTTCTTTTAGCAAGGTTCTCCGCTATGTCGGCCCAAAATGGGAATAAAATATTCTCGTAATATTCTTTTTCCTCCTCAGCCTAAATAAATATTTAATTCTGTGTGTGATTCTGACTCTTTAATTGTAGAAGGTTTTAACCAATTAATTTCTGTAGACTTCAGAAGGTTTTTCATTTTCACATATTCACCATCGGTTATTTTGAAATAGCCTTAATTCACCGAGTCTTTCAATTCTTTTTCCTTCTTCTGTTCCATCTCGCAATGTTTTCAAAGATTTTCCATTTTTCCTCAGTAGAAAGCTTTTCCACCTCAGCACTGCTAATTATATCAATTATTTTGCTATAATTTCTAAGTTGTGAATAGTTTGAGAAATAAGGATTATAGGTTGAGGTCGAAATCTAATTCATCTAAATCTACTGAGCTAACCTGAATTCCGATTTTTTGAAGTTCAATTTTTAGTTCCTCAAGGTTTTTATGAAGTACTATATACCCATCCTTCTGCTTTTTCAACTAATTCTTCATCACTTATAAATGTTCCATTTGGAAATTTGAATAGTCTTAATTTTTTAAGTTTCTCTTGAAGTGTTCACTTTTCACAGCGGCTTCATCCTCAGATAGAAGCTCCTCGAGCAGTAGTTTTATTCTTAGAGTAATCATCCTCAATCCACTCATTTATATATCGATAAGTATTTTTAAGAATCAAAATTCTAAAAACATCAAAAACCTTTAAATTTAACTTTTGTATGCCCCTGTTCTATAATCCTGTCAGGGTGTGTTTATACCCCAATAAAACCATCTAAGATTTGTAGAGCCATAAGCTTCAGAAGGAAGGTCTACCATAGTGCTTCCTTGATTAAAGGAGGTGTATTCGAGATTTGAAATTGATCTGTATTGAAATTGGTTCTTACTGGAATAACTTTTTTAAGCACCACGGTTAGGCGATTGGTAAAAGGGGCCTTGACCCACTGTCTTTCCTTATTTGTGCTTTCTGTGGAAGTAAGTAATGCGGCATAAAGATTAAGAAATTTTGCTTTATCTCCTTCTTTCCAGATGAAAAAGCTGCTTTAGCTGTTCTTCCATTCTTTCAGCAATTGTTTTCAAAAGACGTTCGTTAATTCCTTCCTCTCCTTCCGTCCCCTTATGAAGAAAGGTTCGGGAACTCGTTTTATAGAAGGCATTTGAGTGAAGAACAAAATTGAAATTGTGCACCTCCTCACTGAGAGGGAAATATAAATAGAAATTAGGAGCTCCCTTAAAATATTCACCAGTTTGGTCGTATGTTCTAAACCCAAAAAGGACTTCAATATCAGATTCCTTTTCGAACTTCTGTTTTAGCTCTCTCGTAAATCTTCTAAAGAATTCAATCCAAATCGAATATATAAATAATCGTCCAGGTTATTTTCTTTGGTGATTTTGAAGAATTGATAATCTAAATCTGGTTTTTTAATTGGATCCTGCCTATTTAACTGAACTGTTTGGAGAGCGTTCTTGCCTTTTTGATTCGCATCCGCAGTTTCCTGTTTTATTGCGAGGGAAAATTTAACTCCTTCTGCCAAATTTTGGTCAGCTAAATAATGTTCCTTTCCTGTACCTAGTTTTATAAAAAACAAAGAGCCTTCTTTGTAAAGATCCTTATCGAAAATATCTTTTATACTGTTTTACCCATCGAGCTAACGTCTGATATTCCCAATTTTTAAATGCATTATTTATTCATGTACTCCTAGTGAGTATAATATCTCGGCAACTGAATCATTTTCAGAAGAGTAGGGAAGCAAGTAATTAAAATTTTAAAAAGCCATGGGTTATAGTCAATTAACTCATAGTTATCGTCTCCCACTTCTTGGTAATTAATTTCTTCTGGAATAGGAGTCTCCCCTTTAGCCAAATGATCTAACTCATAATTCTTCCAGCTAAAAAGAATTGGGCCTGATGGCTCATCGCTAAGTAATTCTTCCAGACCATTTTCTTTTACCCACAAGCCTATGAGCTAGTTTAAATCCAATTCCAAATTTTCCTATGTTTTGACTATCAGCCGTTTTAGTAGATGACCCTACATTCAAAATAGAACGAATACTTTTCTGGTTGAACATCTCACCATTGTTTGCAACCATTACATAATGATTACCATCCACAGGGTCCTGCCCCCAAACCATAGTAAAGTGGGACGAACCGGCATCTACAGCATTTTGTAAAAATTCATATACTGCTTGGCCATCTTTAGCCATATCCAAGAAAACTACTGTAGAAAATTCTTGATTCCTTCTTCTATCCTCTACATCCATATCCTTCTTTATCGCCATGATAGATGTCAAACCAACCAAATTTCTTTTTATTGGTTACTTCATCACGAGTAAAAGTTCCCATAAAATTTTCATCTCTGGATAATAGTCGGAAATCTGTCTAATACTTTCCTTGTAAAAAGTTCTGTATTGACGAATGTTTTTAATTTTCTATTAACTGGTAAGTATATAAACTAAATTCACTTAAGTGTAAAAATTAGTTTTATGATTTAGAGTAAAAAAATATTTGTTTTTAATCTGAAGAGTAGGGGGCAGCCAAAAATCTCTGTAAAACTAATAAAAACTTGTTGAAATGGAAGTTAATATATGATTAGATCCTTTATTTATTATGGATATTTTATATTGATAGGATTATTTAGAAAGATCCAGCAAAGCCACCAATACCCATCTATCAGGAATACCTTCAAAATAATAAACCGGTTCGCCGTATTTATCTTTTCGTTTTAATACCCTACCATCTAAATACCAGATTTTAGGACCGTACTTATCACGGTACCGGATATAATAACCATCGAATTCGTATAGTCGGTCGCCATATTTATTTTCCAGTTTTACCGTGTTACCATCTAAATAATAAAGGCTTTTCCCGTATTTATTCTTTAATTTAATTTCTTCGCTGTTCCAGTAGAATAGTTCCTCTCCATATTTATCCTTTTGCTTTAGCGTATTGCCATCAACAAAATAAAGCTGCTCTCCATATTTATTCTCTTCTTTTACCGCCTGAGCCAAAACGCTAGCATTGATTAGACAGCTGATGAGAAAAATATGTGCAATTTGTTTGATAGTCATTTTAAAACTTATTGGATAATAATTTATAATTGTTCATTTTTTCCATTGATGAAAAAACGTATGTATTCCTCTCGTTTCACTCGTCGGATACAAGTAAAATCTGGGCTTATCCCGCGACTTCTCTTTGGACAGGCTACTCTTTATCTAAATTTTTCGACCAGCACCTAAATTTTAGGAGGGTTTAAAATACTTTATAAAGCGTAGTTACTACAACTCCTTTAAAATCTGGTTGAACTTAATTGATAATAACTGTTTTTCCTCTACAACCTTAAAATTAAATGGCGGCGCTAAAAGGTTTACACCACTTTGTTTTTTTAGCCTGATTCCCTGTCCGGAAATAATATCTTTATTGGGTTCAAAATTTTCTTCCGGTAAATGCTCGGTTAGAATAACATATTTAAAATCGTATAATTTTTCTACCACACTTTTTATTTCAGCATTCGATAAATGTTGCAAAACCTGCCTTAGAATCACACAATCTGCGGCAGGCAATTCATCTTCTGCGATATCCAAAGAATGAAATTCTAAATTTTCTGCTTTAAATGTTTTCTTGTTATGCGCTATAAGCTCTGGAACTATGTCTATGGCAATATACTTTTTGGAGTACTTCACCAATTCTTTTCCAATATTAAAATCACCACAACCCAGATCACAAACCACCGGCTGCGTTTCAAAAGATTTTAAAAAAGAAGTCACGGTTGCCAAATATGGATTTATCAACTCGGGATTATGCGAGCCATCGCCAGAGAAAAATTCAGATTGATTACCGCCCCACAGGTTGTTTTCATATATCTGAGCCATAGCATCTTTAGTTGGCCAGGGCTTTTTTAGTTGATTCTTCTTAGTCATGATATTGGGTTCAGTTGACTTCTCTAATATATAAGCAGCTATTCATAGTTGCCTATACAACGACTTTAATTCCTTTTTGATTTCGGATTTTAGGCTTTCCGGTTCTACTACTTTTATTTGGTCGCCATAAGAGAGTATTTCCATTCTAAAATCGTAGGTAGGACGAATAAAATAACTAAACCTGATCTCATCATCATTACTCAAAATTAACTGCTGACTATGGTGTAGTGGAAGTGATTCTACATACCTGCCTTCCCTGGGTGTAAACGATAGGATAACTTTAACCGGCTCTTCATCTGTGCCGTTTATTATTCCGAAGCTATCTTTGAATTCTTCGTACGCCTGGTATTCAATTGGCTTAAACTTGTCTTTGGTAATTTCCAGGTTTTTAATTCGATCGAGCGAAAAGTTTTTAATAATATCATCTTTGGTATCTTCTGCAATAAGGTACCAACGGTTCCGGGCTTCTTTAAGCGCAATGGGTTTCACCTTGCGATTACTTATTGAAGTATCCCAAAATTTATAATATTCAAACTCTACTTCTAAAAAATTCTGACTGGCGTGTAATAAACCCGCTAAATGATGGGTGCCCAGGGGTTTTCTTTCCTCAAAAATAAGTTGGTTTCCGAAACTCTTTGAAAGTCTAATGGCATTTAAAAGGTCAAAATTTTCCCGTAATCTTTGAGAATGCGTTTCCTCAACATCCTCGTTAATGTAATATTTATTAGTACTTCGATTACATTTTATTACAATGTTATGTATAGATGCAATATCCTCTAGATCTCGTTGAAAAGTACGTTGAGAAGTTAGTAGCTTTTCCTCAACAGAATCGGGATCATCAGCCATTTCATCCTGAACATCCTCATAACTCATAGGTCGTAACCTAAGCAGAGAGATAATTTTATAATGGCGTTTTATAGTTTGGCGTAAAGACATAGTTTTTTGTTTAATTAGAACGGTAAATCGCAGTTTAGGTTATTTAATTTTGAATATTCCTAGCTCAGCTTAATCGTCACCCTGAACAGGTTTCAGAGCTTGCCCCGAAATTTATTCGGGGGTCTAAGTTGAGCATGGATACTTTTATGTTAGATGCCGAAACGAGTTCGGCATGACGTTTTAAATATTACTGACGAACCAGGTTTAAGCACAAATATCTTTAAAGAATTCTTTAACCTGATCAGTAAAAACATCTATAGGAATTCGATGACCTAATTGCGGTAGCACTTTTATATTCAGTTCTGATTTTTGCAGGTTTTGTCCTAAGAAAGTTTAAGGTTTCTGCTGCATTCACCACATCGTCACTTCCTCCCAGTAATATCTGTTTCGGAGAAAGTCCGCGAGTAAATTTATGGCTGAATTCTATTTCGCTGTATTTAACCAAAGGCGGATTAAACAATAAAGCCGGTCTGCCGATAATTTCTGAAATAGCATAAGCATTTAGCGCGCCCATACTACTTCCCATCACTACATTGAATTCTGTATTCGGGAATTCCTTTAGGATAAGATCGGGTTGAAAATGTTTATCTGAATAATTTATATCAGGAGCGAAAACCTGGCCGTATTGTTCCAGTACTTCTCTTTTTTCGTCACTTAATTTACTATTGAGTCCGTGTAGGTAAAGTATTTTCATATTACTTGGTCTTTTCTTTTTTGGTTAGATCTGCTCGGTAAGATTTACCGTCTTTTCCCCAATTCCAGATATCCGAAATTTCTTTTTTCTGCGGAAGCTCTCCATCTGGAACTGCTAATTTTTCTTTTACGATTCTTCTTAATTTGCGATTGGCTTTTTGCTTTTCAGTTTTTTCGGAAGTAGCAGTACAATTGGGAAGTATGGGTGTTTTTCTTTTGGATCTACTCATTATCTCGATTGTATATAACAAATTAAAGCATTATTAGCGACAAAATATGTCGCTTAAAAAAGATTGAAATTTTATTTTTCAAATCTGAACAGGTATTTCAAATACCTCATTATTAATCTTCCTCCTCAAGCTCCTCTTCGGTAATCCTGTTAATATTTGCAAGGGAGTTCATAAGGTTTTCCAGTTCATCGAAAAAAGCCAGTAACTTATTTAGGTTATTATCTTTAGTTCCGCGAAATTGTTCAAGATCAAATTTATAGGTGTCGCCGGGCTTGAAAACTGTATTTACTTCAGAGTATTCTCCGGTCATTCCCACATTAATTATCCTGGTGAGCAGTTCCTCGTGCATTTCGAGTAAATGTCTATAGGTAAGAATTATTTTTTCTCTGTATTCTGACATCGGTTTTTATTTAGAGGTTTAAGATGATTAATTTTTACGGAAACTCCATTCCACTTCTCCCAGGTCGATCTTATTGATGTAATTCAATTCGAGATAAGTATAGATATTTGGTACGCCAACGTGAAGCGTAATTTCATATCCTCCGTGAGTCTCTTCTTCAAGCATTGTCCTGCCGCCATATTTGATTTCTTCCTGAATATGTTGGTATTGCTCTTCGGTAAGTGTTATCTCTAATTTTCTCATCGCTTTTATTTTGTACTGCAATAATATACTTAGATAACGACAAAATATGACGTCTTTTTATTTATTTTTTATCCTAATGAGCTATAAAATATGGCATTGTAAATATCATTTCCCTGTTTGAAGTAATCTTTAATCAAGCTGGGTAATTGCTATAAAAAACTTTCAGAAATTAAGGCTAGGAAAGTTAGAATCACCAAATTCCTGGGCGGAATTACCTGGACTTTTGAACAAAAATTGAATCGTGAAAATGACTGTAATTTTCGGTATGTGAACGTAACTCCGAAAAAGCCATTTCTATTCCTTTTTGAAAATTTTTTATCCTCAAAATTGCCCAAACTCTTCAATTTTAGCCTCGTTTACATCTATTTAGATAAGATGTTAAATTTTCTCGTAGTCCGGTAGACATAGTGAAATTAATTTCCTAAAGCTGCTCAAATTTGCCTAGAAGTCAAATCAACAAAATCCCACTGTGTAAAAAGTATAACCATCGGTGGGATTTTAAACTAAAAATTTTAAAAATGCCAAAAGAAATAATTACTACAGATGATCTAATGATTTTTAAGCTGGAGTTATTTGAGGAGCTTAAAAAATTACTTAGAGAGCATTCAACCGGAATCCATAAAAGGTATTTGAAATCTTCGGAAGTGAGAAAACTACTGGATATAAGTTGGGGAACTTTACAGAATATACGAATAAATGGTAATCTTCCTTACACAAAAATAGGAGGTACAGTCTTTTATGATTGGGAAGATGTACAACGATTAATGGAGAAGTATAAGATAGATAATAGTGATTAATATGAATTACATAAAGCACCTTACCGAGGTTTTTTATCGATTTAATGAAGATAGCCGTTTAAATCCCTCACACGTGAGCATTTACTATGCTTTATTTCAGTATTGGAATGTTTTTAGGTTCTGTAAGCAATTCTATATACAAAGGCAGGAAATTATGGAAGCTTCAAAGGTTGGTTCGCTTTCAACCTACCATAAATGCATTAGAGAATTAAGTGACTGGAATTACATTTTGTATATGCCTTCTAAAAACCCCTTAAAAGGCAGCCAGGTTAAGATGTCCATTTTTTGGACTAGTGATGAACAAGCAGAAGATGAGCATTCAATTTGTAGTGTAAATGACCCGGATAAGTTTGAGACTTTTTTAGAACAGGTTGCAGAAGAGTCCGGTAAGAGTAACGAAATAGCTCCGGTATATGAAACAAACAATATTAAACATATTAAACAGAATAAAACTTATTGGCCAAAAAGTGAATTTGAAGTTTTAAAATATTTTAAAGAAAATGGCTGGCCAGATAATGAAGCTTCCAAATTCTATCACCACTATGAAGCTGTTGGTTGGAAAATTAATCGTGATACCCCGGTAGTAAACTGGCAGGCTTTAGCACACCGATGGATGAAAAAGGCTAAAGAGATTCAGCAAGATTTAAAACTGAAGAATCCTGATTATTTAAAAATTAAAAAAGAAAAGAACTATGGAAAACCCTTGTGAAATAATAGAAGGCGGAGTAGTTTACAAGATCGGGAAATTTAAAGGAAAAGAAGTATTTTATGATTTTCCATTGATGCTTGAATATCTCCAGGTAAAAGGCAAGATGCTATTTGGAAAAGAGTTTCAACTTTACAAAAAAGATGAAAAATTACTTTTCAAACTTTGCAATTATATAATTGCGGATAAGGAAAAATGCCAGAAATTCGATCTTGATCCTGCAAAAGGAATTTTACTAACCGGGCCCGTGGGCTGTGGAAAAACGAGCTTTCTTAAACTTTTGCGTTACCTGGTGCCACACCAAAAAGAATATCAGGTGATTCCCTGCAGAAATATAGCTTTTGCTTTTCACCATCTGGGATACAAAACAATTGAAGATTATGGGAATAGTAATTATTTATGCTTTGATGATCTTGGTGTTGAACCGGCAGGAAGGTTTTATGGAAAGGACTGCAATGTGATGGGAGAAATTCTTCTTTCCCGCTATGAATTGTTTCTTAACCATAAAACAAGGACTCACGCTACAACAAATTTAGATTCCGATGAACTTGAAGAGCGCTATGGATCCAGGGTGAAAAGCAGAATGCGCCAGCTATTTAATTTAGTCTCATTTGATGAAAAAACTGCTGATAAAAGAAAATAGCCGAAATCTTAATTTCAATTAGGCTTGGATAACAAAAACCTCATTTTAACCACTGCAGAAATTATCAAAACTTACGTTTTAACCTCCATAATTTCACCTGACTTTATAGTTATTAAAAAACCGAATTTTCATTTTCATAAAATTTGATCTCATTTGAGATCTAAATACCTCACATAAGAGTAAAACTTCGGTTACTTCGTTTCCAATTTAGCGGTATTGGTATCTACTTCTTTTACAACTTCTTCCAGAGCAATACTATTTTCTTTCTGATTAAAGATAAATTCCTGGTCTTTTTCCATCCCGGGAAGCTGGTTCTCTTTCTCTGGGCAATCAACAAAACCTGCAGCACTTTGAGCATAATTTGCTCCCAGTTTCTGTGAAGTGATAGTGATATACATAATAAATTATTTATAAAAATCAGGATGAGTATCGTCTTCCTCGTAATCCCTTTTGCGATTAGAGTAATTGTTTTTAGGATCTGCTGCTTCCATGAGCGATTCCAAAATGGCTAAAGTGGGGTTTACTTTATTCTTTTCCATATCCCTCGTTATTGCGATCACTGCATTGATTCTTTTCTTGATAATATTTTCAATTCTTCTACCGGTAGGTCCAAAATTTTCTTTCGGAGAAATTTCATTGTAGAAGAAAAAATCCAGCATTCCTGCCAGTGCTTCCGAATGCGTTTTGTAATGTATTCTGGAAAATTGTTGAAAGCGTTCCGCCGTTTTCTTTTCGAATGTGATGTTCTTAACCTCCTTCATAATTCAGTCATTTTTTGAGATTTACTGGTTTTTACAACCATTTTACTGGGCTTTAGAGCCCAAAACCAGTAAATCCCTATTTTTATAGTATTTAGCATATTTTTTAAATAATTGATAATCAATATTTTAAAATAGAAAAGGTAGTTCTTAACGGGGCTCTGCCCGTTACCCTCTTGCTCTACCTTTTCGTCCCGCAGGGACAAAAATCTTGACTATTAAAATGAATTTAATAGCCTTTTAAATGTTTAAAAACTGTATCCTATTTTTTATGATTTGAAAAGAAAATCTTTGAAGTTTACTATAGAAAAATGACCAAATAATTGAGATTTATATAAACTAAGGTTTAGCGCGATTTTAAATTTTATTACTTCCATAATTGCTTTTTAAGCTTTTTTGAAGTGATTTACTTATTGTATCCTGAGCGTTTTCCTTTTTTGATTTTTTTAATTCCGCTTCCTTTTTGTGGATTTTGTATGATTTCATTTTTCCGTTATTCGATTTACTTCCCGTAGAGCCTTCACTGTTACCTTTTTCTGATGTTGATCCATTTTCAAGATTTAGAATTAGGGAGGACTTATAAAAAGGGAGCACAGCGACCGGCTTTATGCAGTATGGACTAACTTCTAAATCTTGGTATTTTGCATTACAGAAAAAGGTAGTGGCAGTGAAGGCCGGGAGTACTTCAGATAGGAAAAAGGAAGAGTAGGAAAGGAGCAGGAAGCGGAATTAAATTAATTATGAAATCCAATTTAGCGGACTTCATCGAAAAATTTCGAACTGGAATGAAGCGATCCGATTTTTCATCGGGTTAGCGTAATGGAAGTCGCAATTTCTTCGATGGTGTCCAATGACCTTTACAGAGAAGCGCTTTTCCCGGAATGAAGCTTTTGCGAAATGTAGCGGGAATGGGCTGAACGGGTATTATATACCGAAGCATTCATAAAAGTATATTAAGATAATTTTTTCCCCTAGCCCTCAGTAAAAGTAATGCCCACAAATTTGAATCTTAAACGAGGAAAATTTTACCCCATCCTATTTCTATATTCACTCGGAGTTACACCCAATACTTTTTTTACATATCGCGTGAAGAATGACCGACTTGAAAATCCCATTTCATCAGAAATCTCTGCGATATTCAAATTCTCATTTTGTAGAAGCAGGATAATACGTTCTTTAGCAAAGCGTTGAATCCATTCCGAAGCCGTAATGCCAGAATTCTGTTTGGAGATAGCATTCAAATATTTTGGGGTTATATTTAACTCTTTGGCATAAAACTGGACTTCACGCTCTTTTATACAATGATCCTGAACCAAATTCCTGAATCTCTCATACAAGGTTCCGGTTTGTAAACTGCGTTTTCTGCGTTCATATTCCTTAGCAAAGGTGTGCCACATTTCGAGAACGAAAAGTCGCATTTGTAGTTTCAGAGCCTCTTCATAGAATTGATGTTCAATATCCTGAAACCTATCGTTCAATAACTGGAAATTGGATAAAACGCGTTGCCTGTCATTCCTATTATTCAGTTGTTTTACAGGATATTGACGGGAATGTAAGGTTGCATCAATGCCCCAGTTTTGGTCAGGAATGTTATTGATCAAAAACTGATTTTCTACGAGCAGAACCGTTGCACTAAAACCTTTAGAAAATTGTAAATCAGCCAATTTACTTTTAGCAAACCAAAACACAAACTCATTGCTTTTGCATTTCATCTTCACCTCGTTGAACAAAAAAGTAATACTCCCACGATGACAAAATAAATGTGTGTGATAATTTACGTGAAAGTCTTTTGGAAAATCTTTTTCGTTTGAAACTTTCAGCTGGATAATTCGCTGAGGATTAACAGCTTTCGATTCTATAAAGCCATTCTTCAAAATAAGTAATATTTGACATTAATCAGGTAAATAGTGTTACAAATGTAGTGAATCTATTTCCTAATTTTGTACTGTTAATCAAAAGAAAATCAATAGGATGGAAGCAGATACGGTATTTCAGAGATTATTGAACGGAGAAGGTATTTCACCTAACGACCCTGAAGCTTATAAAATGCGGGAAGCTGCCTACAATACGAAAAAATTGTTGTTGCAGATGAATAATACATCTGATCCAACGGAAATCAGAGGTTTTTTAAGTCAAATTACTGAGCGTGAAATTGACGAAAGTGTTGCTGTTTTCACACCGCTTCATATCAATTATGGAAAAAATACCAAAATAGGTAAAAATGTATTCATCAATTTTGATTGCACCTTTTTGGATTTGGGCGGAATAACCATTGAAGATAATGTAATGCTTGCACCTAAAGTCTGTTTGCTTTCTGAAGCTCATCCAATTTCAGCCAAAGACAGACAAACGCTTACAGCAGGCAGAATCCATATTAAGAAGAATGCCTGGATTGGTGCAAACGCTACGATTTTGCAAGGAGTTACCATTGGAGAAAATTCAGTTGTAGCAGCAGGGGCGGTGGTATCAAAAGATGTACCTGATAACACCATAGTTGGAGGTATTCCTGCAAAAATCATTAAAACAATTTAGTAATGAACAGCAACATGAGAACAATGGCCTTTCTTTTAGCGAGCCTTTTCAGTTTACAGTTGTTTGCCTGTACACAGAAGAATAACATTTCGCCTAATAATAACCAAAATGAAACTGCAAATACCGAAATGATAGAAATAAAAGTTTTTATTGGAACATCTTCTTTCTCCGCAAGCCTTGAAAACAATGCAACTGCAAAGGCTTTTATTGAACGCTTGCCTTTGACCATTACTATGACCGATTTGAATAATAACGAAAAGTATTTTGATTTACCAGAAAATTTACCTGCGAATGCTTCTAATCCTGAAACTATCCGAAATGGGGATTTGATGCTGTACGGCTCGAACACATTGGTACTTTTTTATAAATCATTTTCAACATCGTATAGCTACACTAGAATTGGAAAGATCAATGACCCCGAAGGTTTGGTGGAAGAATTAGGTTCGGGCAAGGTTAAAGTGACATTTGAAATAAAATAGAAAAATTTAGATATGAAAAAATTAGGAATAGTAACAGTTACAGTCTTAATGTTTTTGGGACAATCCTGCAACACAAACAAAGGAGAGAAACAGGAAAATTTGAATGCAGAGGATAACGAATTGAACGCAATTTTCCCTAAAGGTGAAAAAGGTTCAGAAGAATATTTTACAGGGAATGCTTACCCTGTTGGCCTGGTGGAAGCAGATTCCATACATACAACACTTGCCGGTAACGTATTTTTTGAACCCGGTGCCAGGAGCAACTGGCATTCGCATCCCTCCGGGCAAATACTAATCATAACCGATGGAGTTGGGTACCACCAAATTGAAGGTCAGGAAATTGAAGTTATCAAGAAAGGAGATGTGGTAAAATGTCCACCGAATGTGCGCCATTGGCACGGGGCAAGCCCTGATGTTGGTTTACAGCAACTATATTTTATACCCAATACGGAAAAGGGAATTGTGGAATGGATGGAGCCGGTAACAGATGAAGATTATAACAAAACGAAGTAGTTGCCTTAGCATTGCTTCGTGCGTTATTAGAAGCTAAATTTTAAATAAACTTCTTAAAAAAATCAACAATGAAAAAGAATATTAAGAGCCACCCGGAAAATAAAAACGCAGATTCTAACAGTAGAAGAGGCTTTTTAAAAGCAGCCTCTTTATTGGGTTTAGGAACGATGGCTGGAGGCCCCATGATGAGTTACGCATCCAGTCCTTTGGTGACTGAAAAGAAAAAAGGAATCGGTACCATTTTAAACAAAAAGCGAAAATTAGGTTCAAAGGAGAATCCGCTTGAAGTTTCTGCCATACAGCTGGGCTGTATGGGAATGACCAATGGACGTGGTGTCCATCCCGATCGCCAGAGCATGGTCAAACTCATCAGGGAGGCTGCAGATCGTGGCTGTGATTTTTTCGATACTGCCGAAGTTTACGGCCCCTATGTTAACGAAGAATTAGTTGGAGAAGCCCTAGCGCCTATACGAAACAAAGTCGCCATCTCCACCAAATTTGGTTTTGATATTGAGGGGCCAAATGTTATGAACAGTCGGCCAGAGCACATTCGGAAAGTTGCAGAGCAATCACTTAAGCGCCTCAAGACCGACCGTATTGATCTTTTCCTTCAGCACCGGGTTGATCCCAACGTTCCCATTGAAGATGTTGCAGGCACTGTAAAAGATCTAATTAAAGAAGGAAAGGTGCTGCATTTTGGACTTTCTGAAGCAGGCGCTGAAACCATCAGAAGGGCCCACGCTGTTTGTCCTGTTACGGCAGTGCAAAGTGAGTATTCCTTTATGACAAGGCTACCCGAAGAGTTCATCTTTTCAACCTTGCAAGAATTGGAGATAGGTTTCGTAGCCTATAGTCCGCTTTGCCGCGGTTTGCTGAGTGGAAATTTAACCGAATACTCTGATTTAAATACGAATGACATTCGAGGTTCATGGCCTCGGTTTCAGCCCGAAGCCTTGAGATCCAATATCCGAATTGTAGAGGCGTTAAATGAGTTTGGAAAGACAAGAGGCATGACCACATCTCAAATATGCATAGCGTGGATGCTGTCAAAATATCCTTTTATTGTCCCACTGCCTGGCACCACCAAGCTTTCACATTTAGAAGAAGATTTTAGGGCCGCTGATTTTACATTAACGCAGGCCGAAATGAATGAGATTGAAAGCACAATAGAAAAGATTGGTGTTGTGGGCGACCGTTATGATACACTGCAACAGTCCAGAGTTGAATATTAGCCGGGCATAAAATCTTTGGTGACTCTGCGGAGTATTCTGCTACGAGTGATATTTAAAAGAAAGATCTATTAGCAAAAGGCTGAGACCGCTGATTAGTTTAACAAAATAAAGAGCAATGAGAAATTTAATTGTAATTATGGCTGCTTTGTTCATTGGTGGACAGGCATTAAGTCAAAGTGCCCAACATAATTTAAATATGAGAGAGAAAGATGAATATACTTTTCATTTAAGTGAAAACGTAACCCGTGAAAAAGTGACGTTCAAAAACCGTTACGGAATTGAGCTAACCGGCGATTTGTATATTCCTAAAAGTGGAGGAAGCAATTTACCCGCTATAGCCATTAGCGGCCCATTTGGAGCAGTAAAAGAGCAATCATCAGGATTGTACGCCAATCAAATGGCAGAACGCGGATTTGTAGCCTTAGCCTTCGATCCATCTTATACAGGTGAAAGTAGTGGTCAACCGAGAAATGTGGCATCTCCAGACATCAATACCGAAGACTTCAGTGCTGCCGTAGATTTCCTTGGGTTACACGAAAATGTAGACCGAAATAAACTCGGTATTATTGGAATTTGTGGCTTTGGTGGTTTTGCTTTAAACGCCACTGCTGTTGATAAACGGGTAAAGGCAGTTGCAACCACTAGTATGTACGATATGTCACGAGTGAATGCAGAAGGATATTTCGGCTCTATGACTTCCGAGCAACGAACCAAAACCTTGGAAGAAATGAGCTTGCAACGTTGGGAAGATGCAAAGAAAGGAACACCAAAATATCCAGAAAATGGATTGGGTCAGTCTAATGAAGAATCACCTCAGTTTGTAAAAGAGTATTCCGATTATTACAAAACAGAAAGAGGTTTTCATCCACGTTCAATAAATTCAAATGCAGCCTGGACAGCCACAAATAGTTTGTCATTTATGAATATTCCCCTCCTAACATACATTAAAGAAATATCTCCCAGACCAATACTAATTATTGCAGGTGAAAATGCGCACTCTAAATATTTTAGTGAAGATGCTTACAAAGAAGCATCTGAACCTAAAGAATTAATGATTATTCCAGATGCAGTACACGTAGATTTATATGACAAAATGGATGTAATTCCTTTTGAGAAATTGGAACGATTTTTCGTTGAAAATTTGAAATAATAATATGGTTAAGTTAAGTGAACTCCTTTTGCATTTAGAAAGAAACTTGTGTTAAAAATGGAAGCTCAGAAGGAGTCACTTTTTCAATAAAAAACAAGATTAGAGATATCATCTAGTGGATTAAATTTACCACTAGAAAAAGTGTGTCCACGCCGTTTTATATGCTAAACACATTTAGTGAGTGTAGTTTTCAACCTCACCTTGCGGGTGTACAAGCACCCTCGTAAAAACGTCAATCTTTTATAAGTTTTCTAAAAACAAATGAACTTAATTATGACCACATTTCCGCAAGAACTCCGAGTTCCACTTCTCATCCCGAGATATTTGATTTAATTTCAAAAATGAAAGCTTTTTATAAAAATGAGGCTAAAAATCCAATACTCGAATAAAATACTACAGCTAAAATCGGTTAAAGAAAATAGCTTAGGTTTAGCTTAAAATCTATAATTTAGAACTCTAAATTGAACCTGATTAAGCTGACAAGTTAGCTCTTCCCTACACGCTACTTCCCTTAACCGTAACCCTTGGCCCCAATACTTTAAAAAATGACGAACAAAATTCTACTTCTATTTCTTATTACTATTTTATTTTCATGTACTTCCCAAAAAGAATCTAATTATGCTAGCGAATTATCAGGTTGCTTGAATGAGAATGATATTAAGGTTCTAAATGAAGCAACCTTAATATTCAAGGAAGAGTTAGCAAAGCATTATAATCAAAAAAATGACAATAAAAATTTCAAATCCTATATAGAAGATTTAAGTTCTATGCCTCCAAATCATGATTTCTCTCCAGACTTTTATGTGAATGAAAAGGCTGTTGAAATAATCAAAAAACTAAAGGAAAATAGGACATTTCAGAAAATTTGGACAAAGTATGAAGTGAATAATTCTGAACAAGAAATAACTCTAGTTTCATTTTCTGATGAGATAGAAGAAGAATCTGAACAAGAAGAATTGATTACATATGTTTTAAATCCAGACGGAGATTATTTAAAATGCATAAATAGTAATTATACAAATGAGACTATCAAAGAAGTTTTAAATGCTCAAACAAAATATGGTGATATTTCGCCTTCTATTATTGCAGGAGCAATGAATTCAAAATTAAAAAAAGAAGATTTCGAAAATGATATGACTAAGCTAGTAGTTGCTTTTGCTCTATATTATAATATGGTAAATCTTCTAACAGATCATCCGATTAAATAAATACTGGAGCCAACAACGCATCGCAAATGGCAGCCTTAGAAAGAAAAGAACTAAATTAGTTTCCATAGCAAACAAAATTCAGAGTTATTGACCATTTAAATTTTTTGAAAAGTGAATTTAAAGCCCTCAATCATTTCAGTATAAGACATCCAGTAATTACCTTCTAAATTGATTAGCTAAAAATAAGCTCTTAAAAATAAACCTTAGCAAACAATATATCAGGAGATAGGTCTATAAAAATTAAGATATGAAAAGTATAATTATCTTGTTTATTGTATTTGGAATGTTTTCTTGTAATCCCAATTCGGAATCTAAAAAAGATAAAAAAACAGGGAGTTTTAGCGGCGTATTTAAGAAGGGTAACTTTTCCGATCAGATACTTTTCGAAATAGAACGAGATTCTGCAGGCTTCAATGTTTTCTTCACCAGTTTAGAGCAGAATGCAAATAGAATTCCGTTTCAAAACGTTGAGGTAAAAGGAGATTCAATAAACTTTAAGTTACAAAGCGATTTTTACAATTACTCATTCAAAAACAAATGGATTGATAATTACAGTAAACTTAAGGGTTCACTTACGGTTGACACTCTCACAACCCGCTACACATTAGAAAAGGAAGTTTTGGATAACAGCAATGTTCCAAAAAGTGAGGAGGTTAGTTTTGAATCTAATGGATTACTTCTAAATGGAACTATTTGGTACCCTAATAACAATAAAGGAAAAGCACTTATAATTGTGACTTCTTCTGGAAATGCAGATCGAAGTGCATCTCGTGCAGAGGCCATACTATTTGCTCAAATGGGGTTTACTACCTTTCATTATGACAAAAGGGGTACTGGAAATTCTGAAGGTAATTGGAATATTGCAACAATTGAAGAACTATCAGCAGATGATGTCACGGCCATAAAATATTTTTCAAAGAAGACTAATATTCCACTTAATAAAATAGGAATAAAGGGCAGTAGTCAGGGAGCAGCAAAAATACCATATGTTTTAAGTGAATTAGCGAATTTAAAATATGGGATTGTAGTAAGCTGTCCGGGAGTTACTTTATTAGAAAGCGATTTGAATTATTGGAGGAATAGAAACACGGAGGTAATAGGAAATGAAATTGATGCTGCCACTAATTTTCAAAGAAAGGTTTTTGAATTTATAGCCGGCAAACGATCCAGAAAAAATTTAGAAAAGGCTATAGAGAATGAAAAATCTAATTCGTGGTTTGATCATACTTGGGTGCCAAATCTGGATGAAGTCCAAACAGATAAAAAACTTTTATATAGCCCAATACCTTACTTTGAAACAACAAAGCAACCGATTCTGATTATACAGGGAACAGAAGATGAAATAATACCCGCAAATAGTTATGAAATCATTTCTGAAGCACTTATAAAGGCAGGCAACGATAATTTTGATTCAATTTTATTAGATGGAGCATCACATTCCATGTATTATATGGGAGAAAGTGATTTTCCTTACTGGTCTAAATTGCATCCTGATTATTTAACAACAATTGAAGGTTGGATAAATAATCTTTCAAAAGAAGGATCTACGCAATAAACGCCATAGTAGTAAACTCAAGGGTTTATTGCATAATTGAAAAGAAACCGGATGATAAAAATTATGGCTCGTTTACACTTACTCTACAAACATTAACCAGTGTGATTCATTTTTAATCAGCGTAATTAATTAATAGTCATATATTTAGGGAAACGAATCTCTAATGGTTAAAATTTTCAGGAATTTTCGAAAAAGGTTACTGATTGAAAAGAAATTCATCAGATATCTTATGTATGCTATTGGAGAAATTTTGCTATTAGTTATTGGAATTTTAATTGCTTTACAAATAAACAACTCTAACGAAAGGCGAAAGGATAGAATTAAAGAACAAATTGTACTTAAAAATCTAAACGAAGATTTTTTCGCCAATCAACAAATCATTGATAGCACCTTAGCTGTACACCAATACCATTTAAATGAACTACATCTTTATCTAAAGCATCTTGGTCCTAATGTTCCCGCTCTGACAGATTCGATCTATAACTTTGATGTTTCTGACTATGGTACTTTAAATTTAATCGACGCTACATTACAAGCGGTTATCAATTCCGATCTATTTGGAATAATTCAAAATGAACTTCTAAAAAAGAAGCTTTCAACTTATCCAAGTGCAGTTGCCTATTATAAAGAATTTGAAGACGTTAATAGAGATATTGTAATAAATAAGCACCGTGCTTTAGGAGAACAATATACATCAATTCTAAGGCTTGATCACATCATTATTAGATATAGCTGAACCCCATAAATCAGATTTTCTAGGTTGGGCTAGAGATCCACAACATCAAAACAATACAGTGAATAGAATTACCATTCTTAGAAATAAATTGATTCCCGCACTTATTGAAGTACAGTCAAAAAATAATGAAATATTAAAGCTTTTAGAAAGAGATATTAAGGATAAATAACGATAGCACAAACATTTAATTATCTGGATATTAAATAATTAATTGCAATTCTATACCAAATAGAAGTCTTAAATTTATAGTAACCAATAATTTATTTGTAATGAAGATCTTTAGAAAAATTCGCCAAAGACTACTTACAGAAAACAAGTTCAGCAAGTAT
Source organism: uncultured Flavobacteriaceae bacterium (assembly GCA_963727565.1). GTDB lineage: Bacteria > Bacteroidota > Bacteroidia > Flavobacteriales > Flavobacteriaceae > Salegentibacter. Next base: position 246,576 of record CAVSGU010000003.1, on the reverse strand, counting down.
TTTCTTTATGCGATTGGTGAAATAATACTTCTTGTTATTGGGATCTTAATTGCCTTACAAATCAACAATTGGAATCAGGCCAGAAAAGATAACCAGGCCTTAAATGAGTATTTGGGCAAAATAAAGGTTCATACCTTAGAAGATCTGCGCATTCTGGATACGTTATCAAAGTATAGAACACAAACAGCCACACAATGTAAAAAGGCTCGAGTACGCATATTAGATAAGACAGAAGACGAGGACCTTATTTTATTGATGTCTTGCGGCGTTGCCTTTGCAGATTACTATTTCAAGCCTAATACCGGCGGATATGAAGCCCTGAAAAATTCAGCATACTTTGGAAAGATCAACAATACCCCTCTAGATTCTCTTTTAACCAGCTACCACAGCATAATAGAGGACATAGCGGAAAATGAAAAAAGCTATAACGACTATGTAGTAAATCAGGAGACCTATCTTTCTACCCAATTCGACACCTCCTTAATTCTGGCTTCAGCTTTCTTGCCCCAGGACTCCCTCAAAATAAGAGCCACACCTCAATCTGAGTATTACCAGGTCTTTGCAGAATATACTGCGTCTGCTCCTTATCGAAATGTTATTAGCTTAGCCGCTTTTCAATTAGAAACTATGGTTTATCAGTATGGTCAATTAAAAAATGTAGGGCAGGGGGTCCTTAATGAAATAGATGCGCAAACCAATGATTGAATTTCTTAATTTGCCTTCGAAAATTATTGAGTATAAAAAGGCAAAATTTAAAGAGTAATTATAAGAGGGCATGACTAAGAAAAAAGTAAAACGAATACTCAGGATAGTATTTATAATTGCAAGTATATCTTCTTTATGGTTCGTGCCCTGGCCTATAGTAAAAGCCTGGATAGTTCCGTTACCTGATTCAATTCAAAAACAAGTAGATAAAGCGGAGGATTACGGGTTTGATGGTATAATTGTATGTATAAACAAGAAAGGGAATCAATCAGAATTTTATACTTCGGGCTACAAAAACAGAGAAAATAAAACCCCCGCAGACCCGAATTCATTATTTAAAATTGCTAGTGTAAGTAAGTTGTATAATGCCTTAGCTGTTGCAAAGCTAGTTAATGATGGAAAATTATCATTAGAGAAAACACTCGCAGATTATTTACCAGAATTGAAAGGTAGAATAGAATATGCCGATAAAATTACTTTACGAATGTTAGTGCAGCATAGAAGTGGTATTCCAAACTTTACTGACACTTATATGTATTGGGTTGCTCCTAAGGAAACCACTGATGAACAACTTGCTTTGGTTTTGGATAAACCTGCCAATTTTAAACCCAATGAAGATTATGAATATTCCAATACCAATTACTTATTACTTGGAAGAATAATGAACCGGGTTCTTGGATATGATAAATTCAAATATATTCAAAAAGAAATTTTAGATCCTTTGAACCTAAAACATACTTTTAGTTCAATTCAGGATGTAAACATAAATGATGTAATGAGCGGTTACTATGTGGGCTATGATAAAGATCTAAAAACAGATAATGTAGGTTCCATGTTGGCAACGGCAGAAGATTTGAGCAAATTCATCAGAGCTTTAAATGAAGGTTCTGTTTTTAGAGATAAAAAAGAACAAGAGATATATTCTTCCATTTATGGATATGAGCACACTGGTTTAATACCAGGTTATCAGACTATTGCCAAGTATCATAAAGATTTAGACGTGGTAGTAATACAATTTACAAATACAGTAAATTTTGACGGTTATAATTGGAATATGTCAGAAATAATGTACAATCGTATTGTAAAAATAGTTAAGGAAAAAGAATAAGCGAAAATTTAAAAAAATATATTAATTTTAATTGGTAAGATGCTATACTATAATAGTTTACTTTCTTTCTCCAATGCTAGACTTAGGGAGTTATTAAAAATTAATATGTTGAAATGGAACCAAGAAGATTATCAATAATTACCGGTTTAAGTTATTGGATAATTTTTTTTGCTGCCATATTCGCCAATTTTTTTGTTCTTGAAGCCATCGTCGAATCGCCTCTTGAAACCGTTCAGAGTAATGCTTCAATAGTCAGATTTGGCATACTGGCATTTCTGATCACTGTTGTATTTGACGTGGTGGTTGCTTGGGGGCTTTACAAGTTATATCAAAGAAATCTCTGGACCGGTTTAAGTATATCTTTCAGGATGATGCATGCAGCCATTATGGGTGTAGCCATATTTGCGCTTCCATTTGCACTAAAATCTACCACAGAAACTGAAATTCTAATACAAGTTGATATTTTTAATACCATCTGGCTAATAGGCTTGTTCTTTTTTGGAATCCACCTGATCCTTTTAGGCCTAATAATCAGGAAACCTTTAATTATTGCATGGTTTCTTACCATTGCGGGAATAATGTATATGGTTGATACTTCTGCACATTTTTTAATTTCTAATTATAGTGATTATCAATCCATATTTTTAATACTGGTCGCTATTCCCAGTATTATAGGCGAAATGTCATTTGCAATTTGGCTTATATTAAAAGGAGGTAAGAGTTCCACTGAAATTTAAAAAGATGATAAGATTTTTCAGAAAGATCAGATTGAATTTATTGTCAGAGAAAAAGTTCACCAAATACTTATTCTATGCCCTGGGAGAGATCATCCTGGTGGTAATTGGGATTTTGATCGCGCTGGCGATCAATAATGCTAATCAAAATCGAATAAACAACAATTATGAACAAACATATTTACTTGGTTTAGAACAAGAATTTGAAACCAGTAGAATGAAGTTAAAAGAATTGATCGCAGTAAATAAAGACAATGCTAATAATTCCAAAAAAATATTACAATACACAACCTATAAAAATGAAACTCCAACTGAAGCAGTCTTTTCAAATCTTCTGTATAATACCTTCTCTAATGATATTGCATTTAATCCAAATAATTCACTTTTAAATGAAATGATCAATTCCGGTAATCTTAAGAACCTTTCAAATACAGAATTAAGAAGACAGCTAACTAACTGGCTGTCTACTATGGAAGATATTTCAAGACAGGAGAATGAATTAAGTGTTCAAAGAGAAAAGGTCCTGGATATGTTCAGAACAGATAAGAGCAGCCTTAGGACAATTTTAGAACAAACAAGCGTGTATAATCAGATTGGTTTACCGGAAAGTGAAAATGAGGTTAGCAACTTGCATTTATTAAACTCCACAGAATTTGAGAATAATATTCTGATGTTTATTTTCACCAGTTACGCGACCGAACAGGCACATTACTTACCTACAATACAAGACCTGGAATTTATTTTGCACTTGATTAGAAAAGAAATAAAAGAATGAAAATCAACTCGGTGAATATTTTAATTCCAGGCATTAAATAACAACGCTGTCAATTACATTTACTACATCTAACATACGAACCAAGAATGCACTCCAAAGGCATATGGATAATATGATATAATTTTTGAGAGTTATTAGCTAATAGAGTTTAATGCAATTTTCACCAGAAAATTGACGCAACCTTTTTGTCATTCTCGCATCTTATAGTAGAATAACCAATTTTAAATTAAAAAATGAAAAAGTTATATCTTATTGGAATTTTAATCATCAATCTCGTAATATTAGGCTCTTGTGATAAAGAAGATATTTCAACGGATATTGGGGACTTAAAAGGAAGTTGGTTTCGTTCGGATAAAAACAAAGTTTCAGCTGGCCCAAATGAACCTTCTTTTTTCAGAGGTGAATCGCACATAAATTTAAGCTTTGGCGAAAACGGAGAATTTATTAAAAAAAGAACAACTCTTGGATTATATGAAGGAACTAGCCTCGAAGATACCACATCAATAGTAATTGAATCAGGAACGTATACAGTTCAAAATGATAGTATTAAAATAATTCTTGACAGGCGAATTTGGCGGGATTCATTTTATGAAGATATGGAGGATTTCGAAGATAGTAATTACGATCCGAACAAATACAGGGACATGACTTTTAAGATCATTGACGATGAACTAAAATTAGAATATTTTATTCATACCGATGTGGTCTCAGAAGATCAGGAAAAACCAGGAGTAGATAAGTTCGAGGAATCATATACTAAAATGTAGAACTGCACTTTAAAATTAATAGCGTTTTTCATTTCTTTTGTCTTTAGTAGGTGTTTCACTAATAAGTATAACCCCGGAAGAAGAAAATAGCTTAGGTTTAGCTATAATTTTCTATTTTAGAAGTCTAAATCAATATTAGTTAAGCCGACAAGTTAGTTCTTCCCTACACACTAATTCCCTTAACCGTAACCGTTGTATATACTGTGCAGCATCTAATAAATAAAATTGAAAAGTAAAACGAACATTTTCCTTTTGATAAGTTTTCTATTTGCACTGAGCATTACAGCATGGGGATATTATCAGGCAACACATAGAATTGGAGAGTTAGAAGCCAATGACAGAATAGATGACAATGATTTTGAACTTTGCAATGAAGATAAGGTTGCTGAGTATTACGGAATGAATACCGACTATATTGGAGGAAAAAAAGCAATAAAAAACAGAATTTTGAGTGAGCTACAATTTTTAGATTTCAAGGAGTCTGGGCTGTTGACTTATAGATTCGTTGTGAACTGTAAAGGAGAAATTGGTAGATTTAGGTTAAAGGCAACTAATAAGGATTTACAAAAAACTGAAGTTAATTCTAAGAATATTATAGAGATTGAAAAAGAGCTGAGAGCACTTAAAAATTGGAATCCAGCCATAAACAAATCGGGTTATACTTATGACAGTTATTACGTTTTAAATTTCAAAATAGAGAATAGTAAAATTGTAGATATATTTTAACGAATGAAGAAAATTTTTAAAATATTAAAAATTCTTTTGACTGTTCTTTTCACATCTTATTCAATATTTGTGATTTCATTTCTATTCTTTTCGGATAAAGAAAAGAGATATGATTTTGCTTCCCACTTGCAAGGAGATTACCTTTCACAATCAATGTTTGAAATATTGAAATTCCAAAATCCGCAAAACGATGAAATTTATTTTGAACAATCAGTTCCTTATAACAAAAGAGGGTTTTACAAGGAAGGTTTCCAACTTCTTAACAAAGCTGTAGAACTAAACCCTAAAATGCATTTAGGGTACAGAGGTTATATGAAACTTCGATTCCTAAGAGATTTTAAGGGAGCTTTAAAGGATTTTAATCGGTTAGATTCATTAACTCCAAATTTCGTAGACTCACCCTGGGGTGAAGATATTGACTTTTTAAGGGGAGAAGCATATTTTGGACTAAAAAAATATGATAAAGCCATAACTCACTTTGGGAAAAGTATAGAAAATCAAGGAGAAGGCTGGGTTGATATTCAGGCTTTTGTTTACACTGGGCTTTCAGAATATAAATTAGGGAATTTTGATGAGGCAAAAATACAGTTTGAAAAGGCATTAAGCCAATCTAAATATACTGTAGAAGCTCATTTAGGCTTAGCTAAAATTTATTTAGAAACTGGCGATTTGACTAAAGGTAAACTTCATTTAGACAAAGCAGAGAAATATTTCAGTTATAAAAGAAATGACCCTTATAACGAATATTTAAATGAGGTATATGAAGGTGATATCGTAACATTAAGAAGTTCAGGAGCATAATTGCGTAAACTAACTTATATTAAAAATTGGGGGCACAGAAAAGAACGAAATTAGTTTCCATAAGGATAAAAAACCTTAAACCGATCAATTGGAGTTCCCAGCCGTTAACACCTTCTACAAATTGTGATGAAAATTTAGTAAATGAATAAAACTTACCTTACTTGCCTATTAATTATAATTTTGGTTTCCACGGGATTTTCGCAAGACATATTACTAAAAGGAGAAATAACAGATAAAGGTAAAATAGGCCTCCCCTTTGTAAATATTGGAATTCCTTTGAAAAATATTGGTACCGTTTCAAAGGAAAATGGAGAATACAAACTTAAGATACCTTCAAATATTTCTGAGCTTGATACAGTGATATTCTCCTATATAGGTTATAAGACAGTAAAAAAGTCGGTTGCTGAATTAAAGGACCATAAAGGAAAATCGATTCAGATGGAAATTGAAGAAAATCAATTGGATGAAGTAGTATTTGAGACGAAAAAATTCAAAGACAAAAAACTAGGAAGAACTAATAATGGTCTTGGTTTAATGCATTTAAATTTTTATACAGTTTACGAGAAGGAAATTGATGATAGATTAAGCAAGGAAAGAGGAATGAATTTTAAACTTAGAAAAAATTGCCGGCTTGAAAAATTTCATTTTGCAATTTCTCAAAATGAATTTAAAAGTTTAAAATTTAGGATTAACATCTATAATTTGGTAGAAGACCAGCCTCAAGATTTATTAATATCGGATAACATTATTTTCAAAATTGAGAACGAACAAACTGGTTGGCAATCTATTGATTTAAATCTTTACGATATCTATCTTAAAGAAGAAATAGGTGAATTTTTATTAACTATACAATGGGTGGAAAGCAAAAAAGCTGAAGCTGATAGTAAGTTCTTTTCCATTCCAGCAAGTAAATCCCCATTTCATAAAATTTATTTTAGGGATAAAGCAATGGATAACTTTGAATCTCAAACCGGAAGTTTGAGTATGTATTTAGATGCCAAGTGTTCTAACTAGATAACAACTAGTGGTAATAGGCTTTGGTTCGTGGGTTTTGATGGTGCTTTTAGATTAGAAAACGGGCAATTTGTTAATGTAGCAAAGAATGGACCCTGGTAAAAGGAATACAATACAATGCTTCATATCGGTTAATCAACAATAGCCGGCAGCGTTGTAAGAAAATAATTAAATTGCTCAAGAAACTAGGTCTAAACCGACAAGTCCGCGTCCATAAATCCGCGCCACTTGTCGTTATACGGAATCAGCAATATGAAAAAAATACTACTTTTATTTTTACTTATAATTTGTTTTCAAAGATCTCATTCTCAAGATAATGAGCTTTCAAAAAATGATGAGAAATCTATCAAACAGATGATAAGAGAATTTGAAAGAAACTCCATTAATAAAGATTCAATAGACTGGCAGAATTTTGAAAAGAAAGTTTGGGAAAGCGCTGTATTTTCTAAGGATTCAGCCGTAATTACTGCATTAACTTTAAATGGCGAAAAACATTCAAGTTATTACGATCAAACTTCTGAGACCTACTTATCTGCACAGGGAAAGGAAGATTATAATTATAAAAAAATAAAACCATTTGAAAATGAAGAAAACCTAGGTTATATAAATATTCTCCCCTTTATTAATTCCAGAAAAAGTCTGGATGAAACTTTAAAAAAAGGCGCAGAATATATTAATGAAAACCTGAAGAATATTAAAAAACAAGATGCTAAAAAATTAAAAGGTTGGATCATTGACTTAAGAAAAAATAATGGTGGGAATATGTGGCCAATGCTCATTTCACTTACACCATTTCTAGAAGACGAAATTCTTGGTTATTCCTTAATCGAAGAAAAATGGCACGAATGGAGCAAGCAAGAAAATCAAATATTTAACGGTTCATCGAATCAAACTAAAAAGTTTATAGATGCCCCTCTTGATTATAAACTCACAAACAAGAATTTAAAAATTGCTGTCTTAATAAACGGAAATACCGCAAGTTCAGGTGAAGCTGCAGCTATTGCGTTAATGAGTAATCCAAACGTCAAGTTTTTTGGCAACAATACAGCGGGCTATACAACATCAAATAGCACTATTACTCTAAAAAACAATGATGTTTTAATACTTACTTCTGGCGTGATGGCTGATTATACAAAAAAAGAATATTGGAATGGAGTAAAACCGAATTTTAAGATTTCTGGAACAGATGACTTAAAGAATGAAATTTTAGAATGGTTCAGCCATAAATACCGCTGGCAACAATGGTAACTGATATTTATTTCAAAAATTAAATTAGAGTGAAATTGGCAAAAAATAAGATCAAATACAGTTTAATATTTTCCTTAGCGCTCTATCTCTTAGCTAATTTATTTCTTGTATTGCAGGATAAGTATTATGAAAATAAATTAAAAAATTACGATCTAAACGAAAATGGCTTTTTTGAAGAAAATGAAAGGACGGAAAAACAACAAATCACACTTGAAAAAGTCTCCGGTGATACAGCACGAAATCTAGCTCCAATCACAACAATTCCTGTAATTATCGTGTTTGGCTTTTTATTTTGGTCTACACTAAAAATTATGGAAAGGAAGAAATTAACTTAGCTGCAGAGGGCAGCATCGGTTAAAGAAAATAGTTTTGGTTTAGCTAAAATTCTCTATTTTAGAAGTCTAAATCAATCCTGGTTAAGCCGACAGGTTAGTTCTTCCCTACACGTTACTTACCTTAGACGTGACCATTGGCGGTAATAAAAAAATAATGGAATATACTAGAATCGTCATTTCAAAATTTGGAGAACCCGAGGTGCTTCAAAAAATAGTTGAAAAAGAACTTCCAAAACCAAAGAAAGGTGAAGTAAGGGTAAAAGTATTGGCAACAAGTGCTTCATTTACCGATACACTTGTAAGGCGGGGAATTTATCCGAACATAAAGGCAAAACTACCTTTTTCACCGGGCTATGACCTGGTTGGAGTTGTTGATGAAATTGGAGATAACGTCCAAAATCTGAAAATAGGTCAAAAAGTTGCAGACCTGACTGTCATTGGAGCTTACACAGAATACATTTGTCTCGCTGCAAATTCGGTTGTTTCTGTTCCAGAAAATTTGGATAACGGGGAAGCCGTAAGCTTAATTCTGTCATATCTTACCGCTTATCAAATGCTGCACCGTTCTGCAAAAGTTAAAAATGGGCAAACCATTTTGATACACGCTTGTTCGGGTGCAGTTGGAACTGCAATACTCCAATTGGGCAAACTAATGAACTTAAAAATGTATGGCACAGCCTCGAAAGGGAAGCACGAATTTATACAAAGAATGGGGGCAATTCCAATTGACTACAAAAATCAAGACTTTGTAAAAGTAATTAAAGAGAAAGAACCCAATGGAATTCATGCAGTTTTTGACCCAATGGGAGGCGATTATTTTCCTCGTTCACTGAGTTTGCTGAAGAAAAAGGGAAGTTTAGTAGCTTTTGGTTTTCAAAACTCTGCAAGTGGAAATGGTGGAAATATGATTTTAGACTTTCTGAAAGTAAAATGGTGGAATCTACTTCCGAACAAACCTCACGCAAATTTTTACTTGATAACCTCCATGAGAAGACAGCACCCGGAATGGTTTAAAGAAGATTTACAAGTCTTGTTTAAATTGCTCCTGGAGAAAAAAATAAAGCCTGAAATTGGAAAAACAATGAAATTGGAAGACGCAGTTGAAGCACATAGGTTAGTTGAAAATGCCAAAGTCGAGGGGAAAATAATTCTGAATGTAACTGACGGAAAATAATTGAATAAATCAAAGATCATTGCTAAACCGAAAAGCTAGTTGTTTATTATATTATTTCTAGTAAGCGTGCTTGGGGTGCCTCAAATCGTAACAAATCTAAAGAATAGCTGTCTTTAAAGAAAAATGACTTAATGATCATATCAAGACTAATCCTAATAAGTTTAATTTTAATCTCTTCAAAAGTTTACTCTCAAATTCCCGATAGACTACAAAATACGAAATTGGGAACAAGAAGGCTACGATAGAATCTTAACAATTAATGATTCTACGTATTCGTACTTCAATTCAAACGACTATACTTGCTCAATCTTAGTTGAGGGTAATTTTAAAGGACGTTTCGAAGTTATTGACATACACGACAATAACTTAATTTTAAATCCAGGCGGCATAGTTAATTATCGGTTTAAAAAAATTGACTCCATACCTAGTAAGTGTAAGGATGAAGCTTCTATAAATGGAAACTATATAATTAATTTCAAATCATTCTGGCAGACCTTTAAAGACAATTATGCCTTCTTCGATAAAAGAGAAATTAACTGGAATGAAATCTATGGAGAATACCTTCCAAAAATAGAAAAGATTAAAACCGAACAGGAGTTCGCTTTACTCTTAAATGAGATTATTAACAAATTTCAAGATGGTCATATAAATCTGCAAATTCCTAAATCTATCCTTGAAAAAACTAAAGCTTCCAAAACTAAAAATACTTCTATTTTAAAGGAGCAGATTGAATCAGATATAATTGATCAATATGTAGAAAATCCAAAATCCTATAATAATGGAGTTATTAAGTGGGGAAAATTAAAAGATAAAAACATAGGCTATATTGGAATATCAGATATGAATGATTTTGCTGATTATGTGCCTAAAGAACTTCAGAATTCTGAAAAATTTGATAGTGTTTTCAATTCTGTAAGGAACCAGGTTGTACCATTAATTTATTTCCGAGATGAAATGAATGGTGTAAATAAAATTTTACCAATTATAAAAGAAGATCTCAGGGAAACAGAAGCAATGATTGTGGACTTAAGGTTTAATGGAGGAGGATACGAAACTGTAGCTTTAGAGTTATTAAGTCATTTTATTGACAAGAAAAAAGAAATTATCTCGATAAAGGCAAAAATAGAAAATGGATTTACGCCTATTCAAAATATTACAATAGAACCAAAAGGAAATTCGACAAAACCTTTGCATCTTTTAATAAGTCCCTTTACTGCCAGCGCAGCAGAAATTTTTGCTCTCGGTGCACTGTCTTATTCAAATATTGAAATATACGGTTCAGCCAGCTCTGGAATATTTTCAGAGATTTTATGGAAAGAACTTCCTATAGGTTGGGAATTCAGTTTATCAAATGAGGTTTATCTAGATCCGGCAGGTAAAAGTTATGAGGGTTTAGGAATTCCTGTAGATTACGAATTCAATTATTCAAAAGATAGACCTAATTTCTATCAAAGCTTCCATTCTAAAAAAAGGTTCAAGGATAAAATATTAGAATATTTAATTAATTCCGATTTTATGAAGTAACGCGGTACTTCAGCTTCCTGGAAAAACCAAACGCTTAAAGTAAAAAACATTACTTTTATGGAACTGGTCTGTAAATTAAATTCTAATGTTAGAACTGGGAAAAGTTTATTTACCAACATGGTTATCTTATGACCCGGAAACCAATATGATTTCCCTGGATTTACCTGAAATTCATTCTCCAGATTATTTTAAAAATGTTCCTTATTCTTTACAATTGGCTTTTAGTGGCAGTAGGGTTACGGTTATGTATTATGGTGAGGATGATACTTACCTTTCTCAGGTTCTTCACTTTGAAGATTGGGATATTGCCGGTGGAGATTTAGAATTAGAAAGTTTTGGCAAAATTCAGGAAAGAGCTTTGAGGGCCTTGAGTAAATATATTCCAGACTTTAATAGAGAGGTATACGATCTTTTTAACGAAGAGTAGACTTTGATGATATCCTGCACAAAGATTCAGGAGCCGATAGTGAATTAGATTATAGGACAGACTTCTGGGTTTCTTCACCCTTTCTTCATTCTTTTAACGGTTAAGTAACGGTTATACACTTATATAGGAGAATCTTTCCGAATACTTTTAATTGATCATAGAATTAAATTAATGATTCAATTATAAACCTATTGTTATTTGTCTCAAATGCTGTATAACGTTCGATATGTATTTGACTGTAAATTAAAAAATGCGCTGAGATTTTATTCTCAAATCATTCTGGTGTCCCCCCTGATTATTTATTAATATTAAAAATGAAAAGCCATGAGAACCGGAAGTTTACCCTGTTTAACCATGTTTTCAATTCTTTCCTGTGGGTCCGTACTGACTAAAGATTATACGAAGACCATTATAAATGAACTGGTCAGGAACGGTGTTCTCAAGGAATAACTCTTTCAGCTCCCAGATTTTAAAAAAAACGAAAAATTCCCAGATAAAGAACAATTTTAAAAAGAAGAATTATGAAAAATAGAATTCGTGCTTCAGTAATTCGGAAAGTGCCTCAAATGGTATTGTTGCTGATTTTGACCATTAATTTTGGCTGTTATCCGGATCAGCCGGAATATGTGGAAGAATATGACGTGGCATACACCAATTATTCTTCATCTTTTGATTTTACTGTTGCAAGAACATATTCATTGCCAGATAGAGTTGTTCTGGTAAAAGATGAAGGTTTTGATGCCGGGGAGCCTGAGTATCTGGAAGATGTTTTTGCAGATGAGATACTCAGCAATTTAAGAAGAAATCTGAACGCTGCAGGATGGACCGAGGTGTCTGAAGACGAGTCCCCTGAGGCGGTAATTCTTCCTTCGGCTTTTAAAGATGCCTTTATCTACTACTATGATTTTGGTTACTGGGGCTGGTATTATCCGGGCTTTTATCCCGGTTGGGGCTGGTATTATCCGGGGTATAATCCTGGATATGTAAGTGGTTATCTTGTGGGGACAGTACTAGTGCAGATCACTATTCCACCAGATAATGAAGATAATGAAGATGAGGAAGTGCCTGTGGTCTGGGTGGCAACCTTCAACGGATTACTGGAAGGAAGTGATAGAAGTATTTCTGAAAGAATCGATAGCAATCTGGATCAGGCCTTTAGTCATCCACCGTTTAATCTTTAAAATTATATCTTATGAGACATATTATCATCCTGATAACGTTTTTATGTTTATCTGTCACCTCTTTTTCACAAACAAAATTTGCCATTAATTATGTAGTGGGTGTCCCTGTGAGCGAAACTTCAGATATCATAGACAACACCAGTTGGAGAGGAGTAAACTTTGATTTTTCCTACTTTCTGAAAGAGGAAATAACAATCGGTCTTAGCGGCGGCTGGCAGGTTTTTGACGATGAGCGTGGCTACATAACAGAAACGACAGGAACCGAGACCATATCAGGCTACCGCTATAATTATTTGAACAGTTTCCCTCTTTATGCAACGGCGGGCTATTATTTCCAGCAAGAAAGGTTGGCACCTTACGTGTCCCTGGGTATAGGAGTGGTTTATAACGAACTTGAAGAAGATATAGGCCTCATTCAGTATAGGGAAGAGGTATGGCAATTCAGTCTTAGACCGGAAATAGGTCTTGATTATGACATCTCTTATGGTCTAGCTGTAAGAGCTTCTTTCAAATACCATTTTGTTGCTGAAGCTAATGACCTGCCAAACTTATCCTATTTAGGAATAGGATTGGGGCTGGTATGGAGTAAATGATTTCCAAGATAGGTTGAAGATATTTATTCTGCATCTAATTAAAAACGATTAGGTTAACAAACTTGGAAAGAGCACGCGATAAAAAATTTTTAGTAATGGAGATAAGGGTTAATATTTCCTATAATATCTGTGATAATGGCCATCGAAAGGGATTGGGATATCCAGTGATGAGTGTTTTTTTACCGAACGGGACACTCCCAGATGGTTGATCTGGGAACAAGTCCATTTCATTCTCCAGATTATTTTAAGAACGTTTTCTATTCTCTTACAATTGGCTTTTAGTGGAAGTATGGGGCCAATTATGTACTATGGTTAGAGACACTTACCTCTCACAGATTCTTCACTTTGAAGATTGGGATATTCCCGGGGGAGATTTAGAATCAGAAAGTTTCGGTAAAATTCAGGAAAGAGCTTTGAAGGCCCTGGGTAATTATATTCCAGACCTTAATAGTGAGATATTCGCTCTCTTTAACGAAGAGAGTAGACTCAATTAAATGGTGAAAGCTTTTGACTTAGAATTAGATAAAATGGCACCCTATTTTTTCTTCTTAGAGTTGCTTTTTTCCGAATCTTTAGCAGCTTTTTCTTCTAATATCTTTCTCAACGCTTTCATATCGTCACTAATTTTTCTATCCACAATTTTTGCGTAATGTTGGGTTGTTCTTAAATCTTTATGACCTAGCATTTTACTTACAGATTCTATCGGCACTCCATTAGTTAATGTAATTGTGGTTGCAAATGTATGGCGAGCCAGGTGCGTGGTAAGGTTTTTTTTAATTCCACACAACACAGCAATCTCTTTTAAAAAAGCATTATAGTTTTGATTTCTGGGAACGGGAAGAATTAATTCCTCGTCCTTTACTCTTCGGATGATCTTTATAGCGCTCAATAATCTCTTCCGCTATTGGAAGTAAGGGAACGCTGGTTATTGATTTAGTTTTCTTTCTTTTTGTTCTTATCCATCTTCCACCATCTATGCCTTTAATAATATCCTTTTCAGAGAGTTTCTCCAAATCACCAAAAGCCAAACCGGTATGACAACTGAAGACGAACATATCCCTCGCAATTTTTAAACGGTCAAAATGAAGTTCTTTTTCTACCAGGGCTTTTACTTCATCTTCATTCAGGAATTCCCGATCTACAGTTTCATATTGAACTTTATAATTATAGAAAGGATCCCTGTCCATCCATTGATTAGCTAGTGCAATTCGAACTATCTTTTTAAAATTATTGACATATTTCAAGGCCGAGTTATGATTACACTTTCTTGCAGTTTTTAAAAAATATTCAAATCTCGTGATGAACTGGTGGTCTATTTCTTTCATTCGGAAATCCTCAGCTTTATAAACCTCATTTAGGAATTGCTCAATGTGGTTATAACAGGTCCAATATCGCTTAGCGGTGCTCTTAGAGATACTTTTCCCGGAAAGGCGATCCATTTGTTCATTATGCTCTTTAAATACCTCTAAGGTCATTTTTGATTTATTTTTACCAATTCCTTTAAGTTCTCTTATCAATGTTGTTGCTGTAATTCTTTGATCCTTTTCTAAAAGTGTTTGTTGGATTCGTTTTAGTTTATTTTTTAAAACATCCATATAATTATTTAATTCCTGAGCCTCCTGGCTTCTTCCCATCATTTTTTCAGAATTTACATTCCATTTTCGAGGGTCAACCTTCCTTCCGATACTCATATCAGACCGCTTGGAATTAACTGTAACGCGTAGGTAAATATCACTCTCTGTTGATTTATTACTACGGCTTTTTCTAGTGTAAAATGATAAGTGATGATAAGTGTCCATAATTTTGAGTTTAAATTGAGTAATTAATGTACACTATTAAATGATAGGTTAGAGAAAACTTTAATATTTTGTAAACATTTGATATAAAGGGTTTTGTGTCGCTCTCAGTGTGCAATTTTCCTCGTAATTATTGGTCACCGGATTGCACACATAATTTTTGATATTATTTGAGTTATTTTGATATTCTTAAAAACAAAAAACCCCGTAAATCCTAGGATTTCGGGGTTTTTGATACATTTTGGAATGTAATAAGTGGAGTCGGAGGGGTTCGAACCCTCGTCCAAACAAGCAATTCAGATGCTTTCTACACGTTTAGTTTCCGCTTAGATTGTCGGGAAAAAGTCTGGCCGAAAACAACCTAACTTCTTCCGTATCCTCAATTAGATTTTAGAACTGCATCAAGGTCCTACAGTTCCTATATTTACTTTATCGGTGCCCCTAATGCGAATGCCGTAAATCAAGGCCTTCGCGGGACATCTTGGCTCCCTGTCTTACAGGGACTAAGCAATCCTACTGTGATTCGGATTATGCAGCCAAGGCGTAGTTATCTTCGCCGTTTAAAAAAGTGTGAAATATGAGATTTACGAGCTATATCCCAGCGCTCGACGTGCTTACAACTCAATTAGACTCGCTGTCAAAACCAAGTCGACCCCATAAATAAAGAACATTGTTATTTCCGCAAACGCGGAAATCCAGTCAGTTTTTAGCTGATCTGAGCCTGCAAAGATACAATTTTAAATTCATACCTTTGAGTTACACACATAGAAGTACAAAACCCATACCAGAAATGATAAAATTTGCACTGATTAAAGAAGAAAAAACGCCACCAGACCGTCGCGTGGTTTTTTCGCCTAATAAACTAAAAGAACTCGTAAAAAAGTTTCCGGAAGCTAATTTTAAAGTGCAAAGTTCTGATATTCGTATTTTTACCGATCAGGAATATCGCGATGCCGGTTTTGAAGTTACTGAAGATGTTTCAGATTGTGATGTTTTACTGGGTGTAAAAGAAGTTCCGCTACCGGCGCTAATTCCGAATAAAAAATACTTTTTCTTTTCCCATACCATTAAAAAGCAACCTTATAACCGCGATTTGCTTAGGGAAATCCTAAAAAATAATATCGAATTATACGACCACGAGGTAATTGTAAATCAAAAGAATCACAGGCTTATTGGTTTTGGCCGATATGCCGGTCTCGTAGGGACTTACAATGGATTTAGAGGTATTGGTTTAAAAGAAAACCTATATAGTTTACCTAAAGTAGAATCTCTGCCAGATCTTGATGCCATGTTGGCAGAACTCGATAAAATTAAAATTCCGCCGATTAAAATATTATTGACCGGGGCAGGAAAGGTGGCTCGTGGCGCAAAAGAGGTTTTAGATCATTTAAAGATCAGAGAGCTGGACGTGGAGGATTTTCTGAAATTTAAAGGAGAAGAGCCCGTATATTGCAATATAGATGTGCTTGATTATAATAAAAAGAAGGATGGCTCAGCGGGCAGTCAGAAAGAGTTTTTTAAAGAACCCGGCAAGTATGACTCTAACTTTTTGCGTTTCGCGAAATGCAGTGACTTTTTTATATCGGGACATTTTTACGGAGATGGAGCGCCGGTATTTTTTACTGCTGAAGATGCAAAATCTAAAGATTTTACTATAAAATATATAGCAGATATTTCTTGCGATATCAATGAGCCTGTTGCCAGTACAATTAGGCCTTCAACCATAGCCGAGCCTTTTTACGGTTACGATCCTGTAAGTGAAAGCGAAGTAGATTTCCGCGAGAAAGAGAGTATCCTGGTTATGGCGGTAGATAATTTGCCTTGCGAATTACCAAAAGATGCCAGCGAAGGTTTTGGAGAAATGTTTATGGAACACGTGATCCCGGCTTTCTTTAATAATGATAAAAATGGCGTCTTAGCCCGAGCGCGGATGACTCAAAATGGCAGGTTAACTCCAAAATTCAGTTATTTACAGAATTATGTAGATGGAGTGTAGGTTCTGTTTATAAGAATTTCTAAAATAAGACAGCTTAAAAGTCCTAGTAGGTAAGCAACTAAATCCCAAACCGAAAAACTGCTACCTAGTATTATCATTATAGGTTTGGGTGGCTGGAATTGAAGTACTTTTACGATATTAATGAGCTGGAGAAATTCTATTGCATAGGAGAATATCAGAACAATAAATAGGCTCTTATAAATAGAGAATCGGCTTATTCCCATCAGGAAGCAATAAAGCATTATTACCACCAGGAAATCCCCGAGATAAGGTCTTATAAAATCATCTTTTATAAAGCTGGCGATAAGAATTTCAATAATTAGCAGGGAGAAAAAGCCAATGAGATAGTTTTTTCTGCGATTTCGGTTAAGTGTAAAGATGCTCAATTTTTAATTCTTTAGATGCCTCATTTTTGTTGTGTAACATATGAACTTTTTATATCTAAGGATTTGATCTCTTCTTGATATTCTGAAGGTAGGATCAGCGATTTAAGAAGTCCGTCTATTTTTAGACTTCTGCTAATTTTATAAATAGGAATTACCGGGTTTAAGAAAGAAAACTTACGCAAATTTAAATATTTACGAACGCTAACGGGAGTAATAAGGCTTTGTGTTTCCAGTAATAGCTTGTAACGCATTAAACCCAGGTGTTTGCGGTATTGTTGGTAAAGGTCTTTGGTATATTCTCCATACTTAAGGTTTTGCTCCAGGTGTTCCTGCCGCATCTTTTCAAATTCCTGGAAATTTTTTGGTAGATCTTTTAAATTCATTCTTTTACCTACCCGAAAAAAAACATCAAAAACTTCTTCTTTTTCAGAAAGCTCGAGCTTGCGTTCCAGGATTTCAAAAGACCTGATGGAATAATCTATAAGCATAAAAAGCACGTCCCGGTAAGCCCAGTCTGGAATATTTTTTCCGCGTTTATTTTCCAGCGAAGCGTGAATAGAATTTATATGATCTATTGCCTTAAATGCCGACGATTTTTCAGCAAAAACAATTTCCCGGGCATAGGAAACCGTTGAGAAAAGCCTACCAAGAGGATCTTGAGGTAAACGGCCGGTATAATAAAGCCAGTCTACAGCTTTATTGAGCGCAAATTCAGCCGAAGCCCCGGCGAAAATAAAGAGAATGGTATCACCCTTTCCCCAAATTTCGCGAACTATAGAGTTTTTGTCTACAAAATATTGCATTAATCGATTTTAAAATATTCTTCTGGACAGTTTTTTAACTTCCGGCAAAAGGAGTTCCAAAAACTCCAACAGCAAGTTCTGCCCAAATCATAAAAAATACTGCAAGAATAATTCCACTGATTATAAGTCGGTTTTTGCTGCTGGAAACCTTTCTCAACACAAGGTCAATTCCCAGCCCGGTAACCAGGAGTAAAATTCCCATAATAATAAAATCTGAAACAGTCCAAACCACTTCGCTGCTAAACTGCATCGCGATAAAGGGAATTAGTAAAAGTGCACCCACAATAAGAAGGATAATTAGAAAATTGTTGCGCTTGATTTCCATGTTTTTTGCTATTAATTTAATGAAATTGGCAATTAGAATTTTCAAAATTCCGAACTTTATCAAAAATCAGAATTATGATAAACCGAATTTTCTTCCTTTTACTGCTTTTCATTTTTACCGGAACTACTCTTTTTAGCCAGGAGGTGGAAGTGATGAGTTACAATATTAAATATGCTAATGAGAATGATGGTGAAAATTCCTGGTCTAACCGAAAGGAGCATATTACCAACCAGATAAAGTTCTATGAACCTGAAATTCTTGGGGTTCAGGAAGCTTTGGTAAGTCAGTTAAAGCATTTTGAATCTGAAATGAAAAATTATAAATATGTTGGAGTAGGGCGAGATGATGGGAAAGAAGCCGGTGAATTCAGTGCCATTTTTTATAATGCTGAAGAGTTTGAAGTGCTGGAAAATAATACTTTTTGGCTTTCGGAAACTCCAGCTGAAATTTCGGTAGGTTGGGATGCGGCAATGGAGCGTATTTGTACTTATGCCAAATTTAAAGATAAAGATTCTGGAAAATTATTCTGGGTTTTCAACACCCATTTTGATCACGTGGGAGAAAAAGCCAGGGAAAACAGTGCAAAGCTTATTTGGGAAAAAATTTCAGCACTAAATAAAGAAAACCTTCCGGTAATATTAATGGGTGATCTTAACCTGGAACCGCAAACGAGTGCAATTCAATTTTTATCCGAAAAAATGAACGATTCTAAAACTCTTGCTGAACTTGATTTTGGGCCCGAAGGTACTTTTAACGGCTATAATTTTGAAGAAGCAGTAAATAGGAGAATTGATTATATTTTCGTTTCAGATAATATTGAAGTAAAAAAATATGCTGTTTTAAGCGATTCAAAAGATTTGAAATATCCTTCAGATCACCTGCCTGTTATGGTAGAGCTAATGATCAAATAGTAGATTAAAAATAGGCTACCTAAATTTTTAGATAGCCTATCTATATAAATTCTCAGGATTTATTTAGAAATCCATAAAGGTAATTCGGGTTTTTCTCCAAAAAGTTCTTCGGTTACGCTTCCCACTAAGAGGTTTGAAATATTGTTAGCTCCTTTATCGGCTACAATTAAAATGTCTACCTTATTTTTCTTGGCATGTTCCAGTAAGTTACTGGCCACACTGGAATCCCTTCCGGGAATAATTAGTGGAGTCACTTCCCCGTCATAATCAAGTTTACTTAAAAACTTTTCACTTTTTTGCTTCGCATGTTTCTCGATCTTAGGTGCCATGGCTTCTTTAGGCACATAAGGTGAAAATTGCACAGGAACAGAGTATACATAGGCCGCAGTAACCGGAGCCGAAGTTGCTTTTTGCAACATTTGGGCAACATTAAAGATTTTTCGCGATTCCCTGGAAAAATCGGTTCCAGCCCAGATATTTTTTATTTGCGGCGTAAAATCTCTTGGAACAGAAAGGATATCGCATTTTAATAATCTTAGCAATTTGTTACTTACTACCCCGGTTCCCTTATGTCTTTTCTTATTACCCATAACCACCAGGTCTATATAGTATTTATTGGTAATATAATTAATAAGAGATTCCGTATAAGGGTCTTCTGAAATAAGGACTTCCCACTCTGCTTTCCCCTTAAATTGGCTTTCTACTTTTTCGTTTAATTCATCACCTATAACTTCATCTAAATTTATGTCTTTCATTTGCTCATCGAAAAGCGATGAAATTTCATATTTCTTGATGTTATGGACAAAGTAAACCTTTTCTAAATTTAATGTGTCAGCCAAAAAAGAGGCGTAATCTATAAGGGTATTGTCTATGTCTGAAAGGTCTAAGGCAACCAGAATATTATTGAATTTCTCCATGATCCCTATTTTTTATTGTTGTTCTTTATTTTTTGAGATATTTCTTTTCTTAACGATGTCATTTACGATCTCCTCGTAGTTTTCCATCTCTTTTTGCTCTTTCTTATCCTGGAGTTCTAAATGATCTTCCTTTAAGCCTTTATAGAGAGAATAACACATAATGAGGAGAATAACTGCAAACGGCAGGCCGGTAACAATGGTAGCTGTTTGCAATGCCTGCAAACCACCACCAATAAGTAATACCGCGGCTACAGTTCCTTCGGTTACAGCCCAAAAAATACGCTGTCCTTTTGGAGCATCTATCTTTCCTCCTGAAGTTAAACTATCAATTACCAGTGAACCGGAATCGGAAGAGGTAATGAAGAAACCTGCGATAAGAATTACGGCTACCACGTTTATTACCATAGATAGCGGATAATCTTCAAAAAAGACAAAAAGCGCAGTGGCAATATCATCATTTACCGCATCTACAATACTCATGTCACCACCCATGGCATCCTGGATAGCCACACTACCAAAAGCAGACATCCAGAAGAAAGTTACCAGGGAAGGAACAAGTAATACGCCCAGTATAAACTCTCTAATAGTTCGTCCTTTAGAAATACGGGCAATAAACATTCCTACAAATGGAGACCAGCCAATCCACCAGCCCCAGTAAAATACAGTCCAGTCGTTTTGCCACGAGCCACCGGTAAAGGTTTCACTCCAGGTAGAGATTTCAATGAAGTTAAATAAATAACTTCCGGTATTTTCTACAAATGATCTAAAAATAAAGATGGTAGGTCCTAAAATAAGCGCCAGGACAAGCAGTATTAGAGCAACGCGCATATTCCATTCACTAAGGAATTTAACTCCCTTGTCTACCCCTAGATACTACCGAAATTGTAGCGACCAGGGTAATTCCCGCAATTAATATTACCTGAGTGGTTATTCCGCTGGGGATACTAAAGACGTGATCAAGACCTGAAGCAATTTGTTGAACTCCAAAACCTAATGATGTTGCTAAACCAAATAAAGTGGCTAAGACTGCGAAAATATCTATTGCATCTCCAATTTTTCCGTAAATCTTATCCCCAAGAAAAGGATAGAAAATAGAACGAATTGTAAGTGGTAGTCCTCTCGTGTAAGTGAAATAAGAAAGTGCTAAACCAACTAAGGCATATACTCCCCAGGCGTGAAAACCCCAGTGTAAAAAGGTGAAATTCATAGCCTCTTTTGCTGCCGCTGCAGTTCCGGCTTCAGCGGTTGGAGGTGTATTAAAGTGCATTATGGGTTCTCCCACACTAAAGAACAGTAGCCCAATTCCCATACCTGCGCTAAACAGCATCGCAAACCAGGAGAGTGTTTTAAATTCCGGTTTGGCTTTTAGGCCACCTATCCGCATTTTGCCAAAAGGGCCCAAAGCTAGATAGATAAGGAAAACCAGGAATATATTTACACACATTACAAAAAACCAGTCGGCGTTATTGGCCACTGCGTTTTGAATATCTGAAAATACTGATTCTGCCTGTTTTTCAAATATTAGGGTTAAGACGATACTTACAATGATGATAAAAGAGGAAATGAAGAAAACGGGTCCGTTTACTTCCAATCCAAAGATTGACTTCTTCTCATCGCTTCTTGTAACTTTTTTTGCCATATAATTAGTTTTCAGAAATTAAATTAAAAATAGTATCCTATGTTGATATTGAATCTTGCTTCCCATTTTGCATCAGGAATACCTTCTGCGAAATCATCTACAAAATCACCTCCCAACCAGGAGTGGTTATAACCGGCTGCATAATCTATATAAGTATAAACCTGCCCGGCGGTAACCAAAACTCCTGTAACGTTCATATAAGAATCGGTAAAATTATTATTATGCTTTTGCATATAACCAAAATCATTGTAGAATTCCAAATTTGAAACAGGACCAAGGTTAACAGGAACGTTTCTTGAAATTGCCAGGGAGTATAAATTAAAATCGGCAGCAACCTCATAAGGGAAACCGTATGCGCCAAAAGTTAAGGATTCTCTGGTTTCACCTTCAGCATTAATAGGGTTATGTGCGGCTGTTAAAACCTGCGCTTTTAAATTCCACCGGTTTTGTGTGATCTCGTAATGTGCAGCGAGTCCGTAATGGTCTCCGGTTTCTTTGGTATCTAAATTGTAAAGACCACCGTATTGCGCAGAAACTCCAAGACGATTTGCTGCTTTCTCGCCAAACTTATAAACGAACTTACCGTTAAACTGGTTGATCTCTTTATTTCTTCCTACAACATCATAAGAGTATCGGCTGGCAGAAGATTCAGTGTTACTTCCAAATTGTAATTCCTCGGCGCCTTTAAAGAAAGCCAGGTGATATTCATATTTCTCACCGGCGTGAATATATTTTATTCCCATATCGTGATCATCTTCAAGCCCAACATAATAAGTGAGGTTAAAAAACCAGTTGTGAGAATTATATTGCTGAATGCCAAAAGGAACCTGGGTTAGGCCAATTTGTATTTCGTCTAGATCGTTAAATTTGTAACCCATCCAGCCTTGCTTCATCACACCACCACCAAAGGCATCAGAGTATAAACGATATTCGGCATTTAGATAAACTCCTTTATATTTTGCATCAAAATTTATTCTGAAAATATCGTAACCAAAATCGCCACCACGGTTTTTTTGGCCATCCTTCCAGGAAGATAGATTATAATTGTACCTAAGAGCACCACCCACAGAAACTTCGGGTTCATTTTGCGCAGTTAGTGGAGCTACTATAAAAAAACTGATAATAGCTAAAAATGAATTGAAAGAGAAGTGATTCCCTGAAATCCTTTGGGTTCTCATTAAGATAATATTGCTTGGTTAATCGCCAAATTAACTTAATTTAAAACGGAAACTCTTAATAATGAATTAGATTAACTTTTATTTAATTAAATAAAAGGGCCGTTAAGAGAGCTATAAGTTTTGTTTACTACTACGATAAAATCAAAAATGAGAGGGAATAAAATGCCTTCCAAAGTTTTGCATTATAAGAGATTCAATTGGAGAAAAACAGTCTTATATTTTTACGAATATTAATAACAACTCCGTGTAATAAGAATTACGCCAGGAGCTTATGCACCGGTGTTTTGATAAAATAAGCGGTAATTAAAAGGAAGCCTGCCTTAGGCCTTAGAAAATTATAACTTATTTACAGTTTTTCTTATTGCAACTAAATTACTTAAGTAATTTCTCGAGGTAATTAAGATCTAGCATATTAGCGCCGTCACTTTTGGCGTTGGCCGGGTCAAAATGAGTTTCAATAAATAAGCCGTCAACTTTATTTACCACGCCTGCACGGGCAATGGTTTCTATCATATCTGGTCTTCCGCCGGTAACACCACTACTTTGGTTTGGTTGCTGTAGGGAATGGGTAACATCTAAAACCGTAGGAGCAAATTCGCGCATTGTAGGAATTCCTCTAAAATCTACGATCATATCCTGGTAGCCAAACATGGTGCCGCGATCGGTAACCATCACCTGCTCATTATTACAATCGGTCACTTTAGTTACCGCGTGTTTCATACTTTCAGGACTCATAAATTGTCCTTTTTTAAGGTTGACCACTTTTCCGGTTTCTGCGGCGGCAACTACCAGATCTGTTTGCCGAACTAAAAAAGCGGGGATTTGAAGAATATCTACATACTCAGCAGCTAATTTCGCATCGCTTACTTCGTGAATATCGGTAATGGTAGGAATTTCGAAAGTTTCAGAAACTTTTCGAAGAATTTTCAAAGCTTTTTCATCTCCAATTCCGGTAAAACTATCAATTCGGCTGCGGTTTGCCTTTTTAAAAGATCCCTTGAAAACGTAGGGGATTTCCAGTTTGTTGGTGATTTCCACAACTTTTTCGGCAATTCTTAGCGCCATTTCTTCGCCTTCTATAGCGCAAGGGCCGGCGAGCAAAAAGAAGTTGTTGGAAGCTGTATGTTTTAACTGCGGAATTCTGTCAAGTTTCATAAAAAAGGAATTGGTTGCGCAAATATAATAGAATTAAGCGGTAGGAACAATTCCAAAAATACGTGTTTTCCCGAGGACTTTTCGCTTTCAAATCCTAAGGAGTGATGAGTTTTTATTGTAATTTACCATGTTAATTTTAAAATTATGGAACTTCAAAACATACTAATATCTGAGCTTCAGCACGAAGTAGTGATTACCGAAAAATTCCTGAAACGGATTCCTGCTGATAAAATGAATTGGCGCCCGCATAAAAAATCTATGAGTATTAGGCAATTGGCTAATCACCTTGCTGAAATTCCCAGTTGGATCACGGGAACTATGGAAATGGATGATATGGATATGGCTGGTTATAAAGCTCCTGATTTTGCTAGTGTAGAAGAAATTCTTGAAGTTTTACGGAATAATACAGCTGAAGCTGAAGCTGCTTTGCGAAAGCCTGATAAAGAATATGAAAAGAACTGGAAAATGATCCAGAACGGGAAGGTTTTAATGGATATGCCAAAATATAGTGTGCTTAGAATGATGGTGTTTAACCAGTTGCCACATCACAGGGCGCAATTGGGAGTTTATTTTCGGCTATTAGATATCCCGGTGCCGGCCACTTACGGTCCCTCGGCCGACGAAAGTTAAAGATTGCTTTTAAATTCATAGCTTTGAAAAAAATTAAAGCTATGGGAAGTATTACAGAACAGTTTAAGAATTATTACACCGCTAAGCGTTTGCTGGTGAATGCCCTAATAATGACCGCAGCTACCATTTTCTTCATTTACCAAAGACCTGAAGAACCTTTATTGGGAATAGGTTTTGGAACTATTGCTTTAATTTATTTCGGTTTTTTCGTTTACAAAAAGCTAAAAGCCAACTCCTGAATTTATAAAATATCTTCACGGAAATTAAACTTTTGATTTACAGGTAGTTTGGGTTAAAATATTTTATTTTGAATAAGTAGCATTAGATACTTGTTTCTTTAAAAATAGCCGTACATTTGCAGCCTTAAAAATGAGGCGCTTATATGACAGCTATTAAAAACATCGCGATTATCGCGCACGTAGACCACGGTAAAACTACCCTGGTAGACAAGATTATGTATCACTGCCGTTTGTTCAGGGACAACCAGAACACCGGAGATCTTATCCTGGATAACAACGATCAGGAACGGGAGCGTGGTATTACTATTACTTCTAAAAACGTATCGGTAGTCTATAAAGACACCAAAATCAATATTATTGATACTCCTGGTCACGCCGACTTTGGTGGTGAAGTAGAACGAGTATTGAATATGGCCGATGGGGTTTTACTTTTAGTAGATGCCTTTGAAGGTCCAATGCCGCAAACACGTTTTGTGTTGCAAAAAGCTATAGATCTTGGATTAAAACCTTGTGTTGTAGTAAATAAGGTAGACAAGCCTAACTGTACTCCAGATGAAGTACACGAGAAGGTTTTTGACCTTATGTTTGAGTTGGGTGCTGAAGAATGGCAACTTGATTTTCCAACGGTTTATGGTTCTGCCCTAAACAATTGGATGAGCGACGATCCTAACGAAAAAACAGACAATATAGAACCACTTCTTGATATGGTATTGGAACATATTCCTTCGCCTAAAGTTCAGGAAGGTTCTCCACAAATGCTTATTACTTCTTTAGATTTCTCTTCTTTTACAGGAAGAATTGCAATTGGAAGAGTGCAAAGAGGGCATTTAAAAGAAGGAATGCAAGTTTCACTTGTTAAGAGAGACGGTAGCATTAAGAAAACAAAAATTAAAGAACTTTTTACTTTTGAAGGTCTTGGCCGTAAAAAAGTAGAAGAAGTTCAACCTGGTGATATTTGTGCTTTGGTTGGTCTAGAAGGTTTTGAAATTGGTGATACTGTTGCCGATATTGAAAATCCTGAAGGTCTAAAAACTATCGCAATCGATGAGCCTACAATGAGTATGCTTTTCACAATTAACGATTCTCCTTTCTTCGGAAAAGACGGAAAGTTTGTGACTTCAAGGCATATTAAAGAAAGACTTACCAAAGAATTAGAGAAAAACCTTGCCCTTAAGGGTACAGGAAACTGATAGTGCCGATAAATTTTTGGTTTATGGGCGTGGAGTAATGCACCTTTCTGTTCTTATCGAAACGATGAGAAGAGAAGGTTACGAACTTCAAATCGGTCAGCCACAGGTTATTATTAAAGAGATTGATGGTGAGAAAAGTGAGCCGGTAGAGGAACTAACTATAGATTTACCTGAAGAAGTTTCAGGAAAAGCTGTAGAGATGGTGACGATGAGAAAGGGAGAAATGCTAAGCATGGAAACTCGTGGCGATCGAATGATCATTCAATTTATGATTCCTTCCAGAGGAATTATAGGTTTGCGTAACCAGTTGCTTACTGCTACTGCAGGTGAAGCGATTATGGCACACCGTTTTAAAGAATATCAGCCGTTAAAAGGTGGAATTCCACAACGTCAAAACGGTTCTTTGATTTCTATGGAACGCGGAAAAGCAATTCCTTACTCTATAGATAAGCTTCAGGATAGAGGGAAGTTTTTCGTAGATCCGGGAGAAGAAATTTATGAAGGCCAGGTAATTGGTGAAAATTCACGTCAGGATGATATGGCGGTAAATATTACCAAAACCAAAAAGCTTTCTAACGTACGTTCTTCTGGTGCAGATGATAAAGCGAAGATTGTACCTGCACTTAAGTTCTCTTTGGAAGAAGCTTTAGAATATATTCAGAAAGATGAGTATGTTGAGGTTACTCCAAGTCACTTAAGATTGCGTAAAATCTATCTTACAGAAAACGAGCGAAAAAGAAATAAAATAGTTTAATCACTCAACTTAAAAGAGTTTGTTTGGAAATTTTTAATCGGCGTCACTCTGAACTTATTTCAGAGTCTAATAACTTAGATCCTGAAACAAGTTCAGGTTGACGTTTCAAGAGACTTTTCAAACAAACTCTTCTTTTTTATATGGAATTTCTAGGAATTAGTCTTACCGAATGGATAGGTTACCTTTCCTCTTTTTTTGTAGCGATTTCATTCTTTATGAAGAATATCATAAAGCTTAGAGTCGTAAACAGCCTGGGCTGTGTCTTCTTTATTGTCTACGGAGTTTTAATAGATTCCTGGCCGGTAATTATTACCAACGCAGTAATTGTATGCGTTAACTTCTACTATCTCTTTATTAATAGAAAACCGCACAGGGTAAAAGCAGATGAGGTTCAGCCTTAATCATCCATTATCACAGTCTACAGTTTAAGGCGTATTAAAATACCTTATCTTCCCTTAATATTTAAGGTAATTTATTCATTAAAATATTATAGAGAGTGAAAAAATTCCCCCATTGGGGGCCAGGGGGCTAAACTGATTTCTGAACCACTTCAAAAACGCGTTGCCCGTCACATTTTAAAGTCTTTGAAGGATATTTTAGCAGTAAAGCATAATCATGCGTAGCCATTAAAATGGTTTTCCCGTTTTTGCTTATATCCTGAAGCACTTCCATAACTTCTACCGAAGTTTGTGGATCCAGGTTTCCTGTAGGTTCATCGGCAAGAATAAGCTCGGGATCATTTAAAAGTGCACGTGCAATTGCAACACGTTGCTGCTCCCCGCCAGAGAGTTGATAAGGATATTTAAAGCCTTTAGATTTCATTCCTACTTTATCCAAAACTTCATCTATTTTATGTTCCATTGCTTTTTGGTCTTTCCAGCCGGTAGCTTTTAAAACAAAAAGTAGGTTGTCTTTTATATTTCTGTCTGTTAGAAGTTTAAAATCCTGGAAAACCACGCCTAGTTTTCTTCTTAAAAAAGGAATGTCTTTTTCTTTGAGCGTTCGTAAGTTATAATCTACAATTGTCCCTTCGCCTTCGGTAAGTGGTAAATCGCCATAAAGTGTTTTCATAAAACTACTTTTTCCGGTACCGGTTTTACCAATAAGATATACAAAGTCACCTTTATTTACTTCTACATCAACTTCAGATAAAATAAGGCTTTCTCGCTGGTAAATAGCAGCATTCTTTAATTCCAGGACGGTATTGGACATAAATATTTAGGCTTAGTTTGGGATAAAAATATTGGTAAATATACATTTTTCAAAAGCTGCGAGTTTACTTTTTTTTACATTAACATAATTATCACTTTATATGGGCGTTATTAAAGCAAGGTTTAAATTATCTTTGAATCATCAACTTAAAAATCTATAAATGACACCTAACAAAATTTTACTGTTTGTTGTTTTAATTTTCTTTTCTTTTAACGGAATTTCCCAGCGATCGGCCACTTATACGCACGATCTCGCCGAATTTAACAAAGCCCTTGAACTTTATAATAATCAGCAATATTTGGCTGCTCAAAATTTATTTGATGAAGTTAAAGAGCAAACCGAAGACGAGAAAATTGAAGGAGATTGCGCTTACTATATTGCCAATGCCGCTGTAAGGTTAAATCAACCAGGCGCCGACAGGTTAATGGAGCGTTTTGTGAGTAGATATCCTACCAGTACCAAGACAAATTCAGCTTATCGAGATGTAGCCGATTATTATTTTCAAACCGGAAAATATTCATTAGCCCGCAAATGGTATGATAAAGTTGATGAAAATAGTATGAGCCGGGCAGAGCGACAACGCTTTTACTTTAATAATGGATACGCTTATTTTAGAGCGAAACAATATGACGAGGCTCGTAAGTATTTAGAAAGAGTTCGGGATTCTAAAGAATTTGGTTCCCAGGCTAAATATTATATCGGTTATATGGCTTATGAAGGTGATGATTATGAAGCCGCTAACGAAAATTTTGAAGCGGTAAGCGGTAACGATCGTTATAGCGAAGACCTTTCTTACTTCCAGGCCGATATGAACTTCAAGTTAGGCAAATTTGAGGAAGCTATTAAACTGGCCAAAGAGCAATTACAAAGTGCTAACCGCTTAGAGCGTTCTCAACTCAATAAGATAATAGGGGAGAGTTATTTTAACTTAGAACAATATGAAGAAGCTTTGCCTTATTTGAAGGAATATGATGGTGAACGCGGAAGATGGAATAATACCGATTATTATCAACTAGGTTACGCTTATTATAAACAGGGAGATTATGAAAATGCGATCTCTGAATTCAATAAGATTATAGATGGAAAAAATCAAATTGCGCAAAACGCTTATTATCATTTAGCGCAATCTTATTTAGAATCCAACCAAAAGCAGCAGGCTTTAAATGCTTTTAAAAATGCCAGCGAGATGAATTTTAATCCAAAAATTCAGGAAGATGCGTATATGAATTACGCTAAACTGAGCTATGAGATTGGAAATAGTTACGAAAGTCCATCGCAGGTCTTGATTAATTATATCGAAAAATATCCAGATTCAGAGAACAGGGCAGCTATGGAAAGTTTGTTGATCGATTCTTTCCTTACTTCTGGTAACTATGAAGAAGCAATGCGTTTACTGGAAAATAACCGAAACTTTAGCGATAAGCAAGCTTACCAGAAAGTAGCTTACTATTACGGGCTTCAGCTTTATGAAGATGGAGACTATGCAAAAGCCATCACTAATTTTGAAAAAGCACTTTCTGAACCTAGAGATCAGGAAATAACTGCAAAAGCAACCTTTTGGAAAGCCGAAAGTGAATATAATATTAACCGAATTGACGATGCTATAATTGGGTATCGTGAATTTGCCGGTATGAATGCCGCAAAAGGCACGGAAGAACTGGATAACCTGGATTATAATCTTGGGTATGCTTACTTTAAAAAGAATGAATATTCCCGTGCCATAGAGTTCTTTAAACGTTATTCTGAAAATAGTTCTAATGAAGTTGCTCGTAGAAATGATGCTTTATTGCGTCTTGGTGATACCTATTTTGTAAGTAGCCAGTATTGGCCGGCAATTGAAGCTTATGATAAAGCACTTTCGCTAAGTGGTGATAACGATTATGCTGCATTTCAAAAAGCGATGAGTTATGGTTTTATAGATAGAAGAGACACTAAAATTTCTGAGCTTAAAAGCTTTATAAATCAATACTCGCGATCTTCTTTTAGAGACGATGCTATGTATGAGTTGGGGAACACCTATGTTTCTGCCAATAATACCGGTGAAGCTTTATCTGCTTACGATAGGCTAATTAGAGAAGTGCCACAAAGCGCATTTGTACCTAAAGCAATGCTGCGCCAGGCATTAATTCATTACAATGCCGATAACGGAAATCGCGCCTTAGAAAGATTGAAGAAAGTAGTTAACGATTACCCGAATACGCCGGAAGCTAAGCAGGCAGTTTCTACTGCCAGAATGGTATATGTAGATCTTGGCCGTACAGATGAATACGCAAGCTGGGTACGAAATATAGATTTTGTTGAAGTAACTGATGCCGATCTGGATAACACTACTTATGAATCTGCTGAAAATCAATATTTCAATAATCAATATGACCGCGCAATAACCGGATTTGAAGATTACCTGCAACGTTTCCCTAACGGAATCCATTCTATAAACGCTAATTTTTATTTAGGTCAGTTATACTACCGAAACGGAAATAAAGATAAAGCGGCAGCGAATTATCGTTTTGTAGCCGATAAGCCTAAAAATGAATTTACCGAGCAGGCGCTTTCAAGATTATCTGAAATCTTGCTGGAAAATGAAAACTATCGTGAAGCGGTGGGTTACTTAGAGAAGCTTGAAAAACAAGCCAGCTCTGAGCAGAATACAATTTTCGCACAGTCTAATCTTATGAAATCTTACCTGGAGTTAGATCAACCAGATAAAGCGGCTAACTATGCCGATAAGGTTTTGGCCAACTCAGAGTCAGATTCAGAAGCGCGTAATGATGCTCGTGTAATTGTAGCTCGTGCTGCTTTTGCTTCAGGAAATATGAGTAAAGCAAAAAGCGCTTATTCAGAAGTACAAAAAACAGCTAAAGGAGAATTGGCTGCTGAAGCTTTATATTATGATGCTTATTTTAAAAATGAAAGCGGAAATTACGAAGCTTCCAATGCTGCAGTTCAAATTCTGGCTAAAGATTTTTCCGGCTATAAACGCTGGGGTGCCAAAGGTTTGGTGTTAATGGCAGATAATTTCTACGAGTTAGACGATACTTACCAGGCCACTTATATTTTGGAAAATGTAATTAAAAACTTCCAAAATTACCCTGAGATTGTGCAGGAGGCAAAGCAGGAACTTTCAAGAATAAAGACAGAAGCTGCAAAAACCAATTCTTCAGTAGAAGCAAATAATTAATTCAACTTTCAACCTAACATTTAAGAATTTCTATATGCAAATGTTTTCAATAAAAAAGAGCCTTTTTTTAAGTATGTTTTTAATTGGCGGGGTTCTTTTTGCTCAAGATCCTATAGATAGTGAAACCGTAACTGTGGTAAAACCATATACGCCTACGGTGAAAGACGCTAACAAAATAAAGCAAACCCCCAGCCAGTCAGATTCTGTGAGAACCAAAAAACGACCTGTGCAGTATAGCATATTTTCAGTTCCGGTGGCTTCTACTTTTACCCCGGCAAAAGGGCGTGCTACCACTGTTGAAAGAGAAAGACGCGTAAAGGTTTATGATAATTATGCAAGTCTTGGTTTCGGAAATTACGGGAATCTTTTAGCTGAATTTTACAGCAACCTGGAAGTAAACCGAAGCGATAATTTTGGAATTTATTTAGATCATAATTCATCTCAGGGAGGGATTGATGGTATTGCATTAGATGATAAATTTTATGATACCGAGCTTAACTTAAGTTATAACTCTAAAACCCGCGATTTAGGTTGGAAAACCGAAATTGGTGCCCAACATCAACTCTTTAATTGGTATGGTTTACCGCAAAATGAGAACTTTAGTAACGATGAAATTAATGCTATAGATCCTTCTCAAAATTACTTTTCAGTATATGCAGGAGGAGAAATAGAGCTTTACGATTCGTTTTTCGACAATGCCAGGGCAAAGTTCAGGCATACCGGCGATTCCTATTCAACTTCAGAAAATCATTTTGATGCACGTGGTACTTTTGAAGTAAATATTGCAGATGAGTTAATTACCACCAATATTTATACTGATATTGTTCAGGGGCAAATGGGAGAAGAGTTTCTGGGATTCGGAAACTACGATTATACTTTTATGAACTTCGGGATAAACCCAAGTTTATTAATTTTAAGAGATGATCTTACTCTTGATCTTGGTGTAGCTTTTTATTATAGTCAGGATGTTGAAAATAGTGATGGCAATTTTTATATCTACCCAAAAGTAACCGCAAGTTACAGGCTCGCTGGTGATTATTTTACGCCTTACGCAGGCCTGGAAGGCGGCTTACAACAAAATACCTATTATAATTTTATACAGGAGAATCCTTATGTTTCTCCAAGTATAGAAATAAGGCCAACAGATAATGAGTACAATGCTTATGTTGGTGCAAAAGGGAAATTAAGTAATGCAGTTTCCTATAATTTTAAAACTGGATATCAGTCCCAATTTAATAAAGCCTTGTTTAAGCGTAATCCCCGGGCAAATGATATAATGACCGAAAATTATGCCTATGGGAATTCTTTTGAAGTGGTTTATGATGATGTAAAAACCCTGTCTATTGCCGGTGAACTAAATGTTGATGTGAACCAAAATTTTAGATTGGGGATAAATGCTGAATACTTTGATTATAATACTGGGGATGAAGCCGAAGCCTGGAACCTTCCAGATCTTAAAGCTTCATTGAATGCCGATTACCAGATTAACGAACAATGGTATACCGGTGCTAATTTATTTTATATAGGAGAGCGCTTTGACCAGGAAAGAATAGTGGCTTCAAACGATCCAGTTTTAAATACCATTACACTGGATAGTTATTTTGATGTAAATGCACATTTAGGTTACCGTTTTAACGATAGGCTTTCTGTATTTGCAAAAGGAAGTAACTTGTTGAATAACGATTATGAACGTTGGACTAATTTTAGAGTTCAGGGATTACAAGTTCTTGCAGGAGCTACTTATAAGTTCGATTTTTAATAAATAAATCCTTACAAAATCTCAAAAAGCACCTTTTTAAGGTGCTTTTTTGTATTATTATCAACGCAATTTATCAGCTAAAATTACTTAAAGTGTTTAAATTCAGTTTGTTGAGTGTTTGTTTTATCGAAAATTCCTTAACAATAACACAACATTGAAAATTCAGAATTAACAATAGAACTAAGTAATATTGTATCCAATTTTTAAGGAAGATTTACCACACCTTAAAATTTAAAATATTTTAAAAAATTAAAAAAGCTACTTAATGGCAAAAGGTAAAAAGTTTCAAAGGAGTGACCGGTCCCGTCCATATTTGAATATTCTGGACTTTATGGTTCAGGAAAAAGCTTTTCTTGCAATTGTAATTGTTGGTATTATTATGGCCGGAATATTCACCGGCAACAAAACTGCCGCTATGTGGCTTGGTTTTTTCTTTGCTGCTTATGCAACAGTAGCGAATGATAGTATCCAGTCTCTTGGGACTTTTATTGAAAGTAATAAGGCTAAGCGTTGGTGGATTTTATGGCTCTATGTGGGAACTATTTTCCTTGGAGTGGTAAGCTTTAGTTGGTTCTACTTTGATGGAGATGTTACCTTTCAACGCCTTCTCAAGCCCGATGGAACCTCTCCCTATCCACACCCGGAATCTTTCAGCTTTTTTCAGATTATAGCACCATTAGTCTTGCTAATTCTAACCAGGCTTAAGATGCCGGTTTCTACCACTTTCCTTATTTTAAGTGTTTTTAGTGCCGATACCTCGGGGATTACCTCGGTGGTTTGGAAGAGTTGGACAGGTTATATTATGGCTTTTGTACTGTCATTTTTGGTATGGTATCTTTCTTATAATTTTATCAAAAAATACTTTAAAAGCAGGAAATTCAATAATAGTTGGACTGCCGTTCAATGGGTTGTAAGTGGTACGCTTTGGGGAGTTTGGGTAATGCAAGATGGTGCTAATATAGCAGTATTCTTACCACGTAGCCTTGATGCTTTCCAGTTTGTGGTGTTTGCACTTACCATTTTTGCAGGTTTAGGATTGTTGTTCTACCTGAGAGGAGATAAGATACAGGAAGTAGTTAGTGAGAAATCTAGAATATCAGATATTCGTGCAGCAACTTTAGTAGATTTAACTTATGTAATTCTACTTATCTATAAATTGTTTATCAGTACCGTGCCTATGAGTACTACCTGGGTATTCCTTGGTATTATTGGCGGTAGAGAAATAGCGATAAGTTTGGCCAGAAACAAAAAAGGTAAGAAGCACCGTAAAAAGGCCGGTAAGATGATCTTTAAAGATTTTGCTTACGCAATGATTGGCCTATTCGTTTCGGTAGCACTTGCTGCTGCAGCTAACAAAAGTATACGTGATCAAATTATTAATGCGATCTTTTAAATTCGCTTAATCAATTAAATAATTGAATAAAATGCGCCTTTACCGGGCGCATTTTTTATTTTTATCTAAAATTATAAATAGATGAAAAACATATTACTTTTTTGCTTTTTAAGTATCGCCTTAATTTCCTGTAATTCTGAAAATAAAGCGGAAGCCGATCTATTGGTTTATAATGCTGAAATTTATACGGTAGATGATGATTTTAATACTGCGGAAGCTTTTGTAACAAAAGATGGAAAATTTCTTGAGATAGGCACTGCTGAAGAACTTCAGAAGAAATATAAAATCTCAGAAAAACTGGATGCCGGTGGCAAAAGTGTTTTCCCGGGTTTTATAGACGGTCATGCTCATTTTTATAGACTTGGCCTGCAACAACAACGTGTAGACCTTGCCGGGACTAAGAGCTTTAAAGAGGTAGTGCAGCGCATTGTTGATTTTCAGAATAAGCGAAATGTAGAATTCATAACCGGTAGGGGATGGGACCAAAATGATTGGGAGAATAAAGAATTTCCGAATAAAGATACTTTAGATCAATTATTTCCCGATACCCCGGTTGCCGTAACCCGAATAGACGGTCACGCGCTTTTAGCCAATCAGGCTGCCCTGGATAAAGCCGGAATTACCACCGAAACTTCTTTTAGCGGTGGAGATATAGAACAGGAAAATGGAGAATTAACCGGTATTATTATAGACAATCCTATGGGGCTTGTTGCCAATGCCCAACCTGCGCCTTCTACCAAAGAGCAGGTAAACGCTTTAATGGATGCGCAAAAACTCTCTTTTAAATACGGATTGACCACAGTTGTAGACGCTGGGATAGATAAAGAGACCATAGAGCTTATGGATAGCCTTCATAAAGATGGAAGCCTTAAAATTAGACTGTATGCTATGATTAGTAATACAGAGGAAAACCTTGATCACTATTTAGATAAAGATCCTATTAAGACCGAAAGATTAAATGTACGCTCTGTGAAGTTTTATGGTGATGGCGCTCTTGGTTCCAGAGGTGCTGCTTTAAAAGAAGAATATAGCGATCGTGCCGGCCATTTTGGAGCTTTGCTTTCGCCTGTTGAAGATTTTAAAGAAACAGCAGAACGTGTTGCTGCGTCAAAGTTTCAGCTGAATACACACGCGATTGGAGATTCAGCAAATTATATGGTTTTGGAAACTTATGATAAACTTTTAGCGAATGATGAAGATCGCAGATGGAGAGTGGAACATGCACAGGTAATAGATGAAGAAGATTTTAAATATTTCAGTAAGAATATTATTCCTTCTGTTCAGCCTACGCACGCAACCAGCGATATGTACTGGGCCGAAGATCGTTTAGGTGAAGAAAGAATAAAGGGCGCTTATGCCTATAAGAAGTTATTAGATCAAGCCGGAATTCTCGCCCTGGGAACCGATTTTCCTGTGGAAGAGGTGAGTCCGTTTCTTACTTTTTATGCTGCGGTTGCAAGACAGGATACCGATAATTTTCCCGAAGATGGTTTTATGAAAGAACAAGCGCTTTCAAGAGAAGAAACCTTAAAGGGAATGACCATTTGGGCGGCTTATGCAAATTTTGAAGAAAAAGAAAAAGGAAGTATTGAACCCGGGAAATTTGCCGATTTTATTATTCTGGATAAGGATATTATGAAAGTTGAGAATTCAGAAATTCCTGAAATTAAAGTTTTAGAAACATATGTAAATGGAGAAAAGGTATACTAAAAGCATTAGACTAAAAATGGATATCTTTGCCTCTCAAAAAATATAAGAAAATGAACGACGGATTATACGCTAAATTTTATACTACTAAAGGCCAGATTTTAGTAGAATTGGAATACGAAAAAGCACCGGGAACGGTTGGGAACTTTGTTGGACTTGCCGAAGGTAAAATTGAAAATGATGCTTTTCCTCAGGGAAAACCTTATTACGACGGACTTAAATTTCACAGGGTGATTCCTAACTTTATGGTTCAGGGCGGTGACCCGCAGGGAACAGGAGTTGGCGGTCCCGGTTATAAATTTGAAGATGAAATTCACCCGGAACTAAAACACGATGCTCCTGGAAAACTTTCTATGGCCAATGCCGGTCCCGGAACTAATGGGAGTCAGTTTTTTATTACTCATACAGAAACTCCCTGGTTAGACGGGAAACATACTGTTTTTGGTGGTGTGATTCAGGGTCAGGATGTAGTAGATAGTATTCAGCAAGGCGATGAAATTGAAAAGCTAGAGATCATTAGATCGGGCGAAAAAGCTGAAAATTTTAATGCTGTAGAGTCTTTCAGACAATTTGATGGCGCTAAAGCCAAGAGAGAAGAAGCTGCTAAGAAAAGGGAGGAAGAATTATTAGGAAAACTATCCCAGGGTTTTAAAACCACAGAAAGCGGACTTCGATATAAAATTGAAAAAAAGGGAGAAGGAGCAAAACCTGAAAAAGGTCAAACCGTTTCTGTGCACTACAAAGGAATGCTAACCGATGGTAGCGTTTTTGACTCTTCTTATAAAAGAAATCAGCCGCTGGAATTTCCGGTAGGAGTAGGGCACGTAATTAGCGGATGGGACGAAGGTATTCTACTTTTAAATGTGGGAGATCAGGCTCGTTTCGTGATTCCTTCACATTTGGCCTATGGAGATCGTGGTGCCGGTGGTGTAATTCCACCAAATGCAGCCCTTGTATTTGATGTGGAGCTGGTTGCTGTAAAATAAAAGCCCCCTAACCCCCGAAGGGGGAACTTAAATAATAAAAAATACCTCACAAGTTTCAAAAACCTGTGAGGTATTTTTTTTAAAAGAACAAGTCTAAAGTCTTGTTTTCGTCAAGCTGAACTTGTTTCAGACTTTATCCCGGATTTACTTCGGGATTCTAACGTGAATAGATTATCAAGATCTTAGATCCTGAAACAAGTTCAGGATGACGATTTGAAAAACATTTCCGAACTCTTTCATAATCTTTACTTAGAATCCGGCTGTGGCGTCATTCTAAGATATGGTTTTACCTCTTTAAAACCTTTTGGGAACATCTTCTTTGCATCTTCATTAGAAACCGAAGGGCTAATCACTACATCTTCTCCCTGCTTCCAGTTAGCCGGTGTGGCTACTTTTTGGTAGGCAGTAAGTTGTAACGAATCTATAACCCTAAGCAGTTCATCAAAATTTCTACCTGTACTCGCCGGGTAGGTGATCATCAATTTGATGGTTTTGTCTGGTCCAATCACATACACCGAACGTACCGTAAGCGTATCATCGGCTTTTGGATGAATCATTCCGTAAAGATTAGAAACCTTCTTATCTTCATCTGCAATTATTGGAAAATTTACAGTGGTATTCTGGGTTTCATTTATATCGTCTATCCAGCCTTTATGTGATTCTACACCGTCTACACTTAAAGCCATTACTTTAGTGTTACGAGCTTCAAATTTATCTTTATATTTTGCCACCGTTCCTAATTCGGTGGTACAAACCGGTGTATAATCTGCAGGGTGCGAAAATAAAATCCCCCAGCTATCTCCTAAATAATCATAAAAATTGATTTTTCCTTCTGAAGTTTCAGCATCAAAATTTGGTGCTTTATCTCCTAATTTTAACTCGCTCATAATATTGTCTTTTTTAGTGATTCGTACTATAAAATTAAAGAATAATATTCAGTAAAACCTATTAAACCAATAGGATTTACTTGCTTTGTGATAAGATTAACTGATTGTAATTTTTTAGTAATTGAAACTGAACAAAGTTTTAAATTTAGGATTCCGGCGCATACTTCCATTTAATATTACAGCCCATACTGGGTTTTTGATTTTCAGGAACTTTTTTATTAGAAAGTACAGCATCCATAGCATCGCGCAAATGTCTTCCGTTTACCGGAATTCCATTTCCCGGGCGGGAATCGTCTAATTGGCCGCGATAGATTAGTTTTAATTCATCATCAAAAAGATAGAAGTCTGGTGTGCAGGAAGCCTTATAAGCTCTTGCGACATCCTGGGATTCGTCATAGAGATAAGGAAAAGAATACTGGTGTTTTCTGGCAACCTCGTTCATATTATCTGGATGATCTGCAGGATAGTTTTCTACGTCATTACTCATAATTGCAGCAAACCCGAAACCTAAAACACGGTAATCTCCAGCCAATCTCACTATTTCTTCGTTTACATGCTTTACAAAAGGGCAGTGGTTACTAATAAACATAATTAATGTACCCTTTGGGCCCTTAATATCTTTAAGAGAATATCTATTGCTTGTAATTACATCTACGAGGTTGAAATCTGGTGCCGGTGTACCCAAAGCGATCATATTTGAAGCAGTTCTGGCCATAGTTTTTTCTTTTAAATTTACTCGATAATCGAGATCAAATGCTCTGTCCCGAAGCATCGGGATGCCTCGAAATCAAATTATATTTTCCAATAATAATGCTTCGTGAGCTTGCTCCGAAGTTGTTTACGATAATTGAAATTTAAAATGCCACGGTGCTTACCTTGAAATTGAAATATGGTTTCATATTTATTCCGCACTGGCTCGTCCCAAGGTATAATTTACGAATTCACTGCGGAATACTCGCTTTTTTTCTAAATTGGGCTTAAAAATTACGTAATGGAAATTTCCTGGAAGGATTTTGAAAAAGTAGAAATGCGAATTGGAACTATTACTGAAGTTTCAGATTTTCCTGAAGCTAAAAATCCGGCTTATAAAATGCTTATAGATTTTGGAGAAGACATTGGCCAAAGAAAAACTTCGGCTCAAATCACCAAACGCTATAAAAAAGAAGAATTGTTAGATCGCCAAATCGTAGCGGTGGTTAATTTTCCGAAGAAACAGATTGCAAATATTATGAGCGAATGTTTGGTTTTGGGGGCAGTAGGAGAAGATAATGATATCGTGCTACTAAACCCCGATTTTAGAGTGCAAAATGGACTGCGAGTAGGATAAAAACCTAATTTTCTATCTTACTATATTTACTACCACAGGCTTCAACGCATCTTGGATTATGTGGAGTAACAAATAACTTACCTTCTTTCAATTCGTAGCTTAGTTCAACATTTCTGTCAGCACAATTTGAGCTAATCATTTTCTCCGAAGCATCGAAAGTAGCTTCATTAATTTCCTCACCATAACAGAAACTTGTAGAAGAATAAACCATTCCATCTTCATCAAATTCCAGGGTTCTGCCGTTTTCTACTGTTTGCCAGGTACCACTTCCATCACCGGGATCGGCAAGGGATTCTGTTAATTGCCATTTCCCGGTAATTTCTTTAGTGTCAAGGTCTGCCGGACTATTAAAAGTGGTAGAGCAGCTTGTTATTGTTGCAAATAAAAATATTAGAAATAAGTTTTTCATCTTTTTAAGTTATAGGTTCTATTCTATAGATGCAACAATGCCATAATGGTTGCGTGATGTGAACTAAAAATCACATTTCATCACCAAAAAAGATAGCATTCATCAACAATTTATTAGTGCCGTACCAGAAAGCCCTGAAATTAGTATTATCGGTAAATAGAATTACATTGCCACGTCCCATTCCTGTATGTTTAAATGGAACCGTACCTGCAATAGCTTCTAATCGGGGAGCACTTATGTATCCGCTCAATAAAGGATTTTCGGTATATTGAATCGGGTTATTATAGCTCTGCTCATCGGCTTCTACAAAAATTGTAGTGTTTCTAAACAAGGCAAGTTTATCATTGGTATAACCAAAGTTTACCGGGTGTGAGCGATCTATATTTGCTTCAAAGATTGCGCCGCCAATACCCTGTGCTCCTCTAAAATCTCTTCGTTCTTCAAAACTAATATTTTCGGCTACCAGGCTATCTTTTTTAATTTCCAGATCCATAAAATCTTCTTTTTCAAAAAAGCGTGCTGCATTGCGATAACCAATTAAAGTTCCGCCTTCACGAACCCATTCTTTAAGTTTTTCTATATCACTTTTTTCTAAAGCACTACCCCAGGAGTTTGGCAGAATAATATCGGTATATCGGCTTAGATCTGCGCGAGAAAATCTCCTTGTGTCCAATTTTGTGATCTTCATATCGTAGCGCTGGTCAAATAAGTGCCATATCTCTCCGGCATCGTAAGGAGTGATTCCATCGCCAACAATTAAAGCTACTTTCGCAGGTTCGAGTGCTTTAAACTGGTTACTTCCAAGGTTTACGCCCTGGGTTAATCCTGTGTTTATTGCATCAATTTGCACATTAGATTTTTCGGTTACGTTTTGCAGAAACTCATACATTTTATCTGCATCTAATTTTTGATTTTGAACCGGGATTAGAATTGTTCCATAATCATATTCTGAATTCGCTAAAGTAAAAGGCTGCATGCCTACTTTTGTACGAAGTCCTTTTTCCAGGATCATATTTAAAGCTTTGGGCGAATAGTAATCGTGCCATTGCATAACATAAGCATAGCTACTTTTTTCCAGGGGCTGAATTTCCGGTTTTGAGAGCTTTTCTATTTTCTCTCCCGCATTCTTCATTTTAATATCTTCAGCAAAATCCAGGTTGAAGGCTAGCGGAAGCGTCCAGGCCGAAACATCGTAGAATAAACTATCTTCAAATTCGGTGCGGCGTTCAAACATTGCTTTTACAAGCCTGTGTTGACGCTGATCTTTAGGAACTACATAAGCCGTGTTCTTTTTAAAAGTTTCTCCATTGGTTTTTAAATCCTCTTCTAATTTGTGGATTTCTACTTTGTGTTTTTCAAGGATCTTTGCCAATTCGTAAGCCGCCGAAGCATCTTTGTCACTTCCAAAAACATAGGCGCCATTTTCAGCTGAATTGCGAGCATTTTTATAGAAATTACGCTGATAGTTCAGGATTTCTTTACGCATATTTTTAGCGGCTTCTAAGGTTGAAAGCGCTGCAGTAAACTGATTTCTAATGGTAAACGGAAAGGTTAGAACACCATTTTCGGTTTCCTGGGCGTGGCCTCGTGAACTTCCCTGTTCAAAAAGAATTCCTATACTTCCATTAATATCGGGGAAAGTAGAACCTTTTCCGTAGTAGAAATCGTCATAATTTTCTTCGGTATAATAAAAGGAGCCTAGTTGGTCAAAAGCTTCAGCGTGGTAAGTGCCTATTTCTTTGGTAAGTTCCTGGTTAAGATCTGGCGTTAATGGATGTGTTCTCGATGGAATTCCCGGCTGGAAGAAAAAGCTGGAATTAGAGCCCATCTCGTGATGATCTGTCAAAATATTCGGCATCCATTTATGAAAAGTTTCAATTCGAGCCTGGGATTCCGGTAGTTGAACGGGCAGCCAGTCGCGATTCATATCAAACCAATAATGATTAGTTCTGCCGCCTGGCCAAACTTCGCTGTATTCCCGGTCTTGTGGATCGGGATTTATATTTTCGCTTTTATTGGTGTTAGCCCAGTAAGCAAAACGCTGTAAACCATCGGGATTAAAGACAGGATCAAAAAGAATTATAGTATTTTCTAATAATTCTTGTATTTCTTCACCTTCAGCAGCAGCCAGGTAATAAGCAGCTAAAAGTGCGGCGTTAGAGCCGCTGGCTTCGTTTCCGTGAATAGAAAATCCCTGGTTTACCACAATAGGCATTTCCTCTACATTTAAGGAAGAGGCATTCTCCTGAGTTAATGCAAGGTGATTTTTGCGAATTTCCTCTAAATTCTCGTGGTTTTCTTCTGAAGTAATAGTGAGTAAAATAAGTGGACGTCCCTCGTAGGTTTCCCCTCGGTTTTCAATACTTATTCTTGGCGAAACCCTGGCGAGTTCCCGCATATAATTTAAAAGTAGATCGTGGGTAACGTGCCATTCTCCCGGGATATAACCAATAACATCCTGTGGTTTGGGAATTTCTTCATTATAGCTTACATCTTGAGGCAGGTAATATTCAAGACTAAGATCTTCAAATTCTTGCTGTGCAAATGAGTTAAAACAAATACAGAAAATTAGAAAAGGTAGAAGTTTTTGCATGTGGTTTTTTATTTGGGATATAAATATAAAAAAACCGTCCTGAATATCTCGGGACGGTTTTATATAATCTTGAAGCTAAAATTTAAATGTCGTC
Source organism: uncultured Flavobacteriaceae bacterium (assembly GCA_963727565.1). Lineage (GTDB taxonomy): Bacteria > Bacteroidota > Bacteroidia > Flavobacteriales > Flavobacteriaceae > Salegentibacter. The sequence continues at coordinate 204,000 of CAVSGU010000003.1, read as the reverse complement.
AAAACTCACATCGGTAAACTTCTCTGGCGAAGCACCTTGTGCAACTCCATTTTCAGAAGTTTCATATTCCTTTTTGAAATCTTTCTGGTGACGTTCACTAATTACTTCTTCTCCTTTTTCATTCAGGATAAAATCTGTCATTTCTTGCAGAATTTCATTGAAGCCTGCAAAATCCTCTTTGTAAAGGTAGATCTTGTGTTTTTTGTAGAAGAAAGAACCATCGTCGTTGGTAAACTTTTTGCTTTCAGTAATAGTTAGGTAGTAATCGTCAGCACGAGTTGCTCTAACATCAAAAAAGTAAGTCCTTCTTCCGGCTCTCAGCACTTTAGAGAATATTTCTTCTTTCTCCATCATTCCCTTGTCGCTCATAAAATAGATTCTTTAAATATTTTGGTTTAGTACTGCTCAAAAATCTAAAAATTTTTAACATCTAGCAAAAAATTTTCACATTTCTTTTTCATTTAACTGTTTTGCGTACAATTCTTTGTAATAGCCTTGCTGGTTTAATAATTGGGAATGAGTGCCTTGTTGTACAATGGCGCCGTCTTCCAGGATAATTATTTTATCGGCATTTTTTGCTGAAGAAATTCTATGACTTACAATTATAGTTGTTTTCTCTTTTGAAATTTTAAAGAGGTTATTTAGAATTTCCTCTTCTGTTTCGGTATCTACGGCTGAAAGGCAATCATCAAACAATAAGATCTTAGGATCGTGAATAATAGCACGAGCAATAGAAACTCTTTGTTTTTGTCCGCCGGAAAGTGTTATCCCACGCTCTCCCAGAACGGTATCATAACCTTTGCTGAAGCCAATGATGTTTTTATGGACTGAAGCATTTTTAGCGGCTTCAAATATCTCATCGTCGCTGGCATTGGTTTTCCCGAATTTGATATTGCTTTTAATAGAGTCACTAAATAAAAATGCATCCTGCGGCACGTAGCCAATACTATTTCTTAAACTATCTAGATTAAGGTTTTCAATATTTCTGTCGTCTATGGAAATTTCTCCGTTTTGCACATCATATAACCTTCCAATAAGTTCCAGGATAGTAGATTTTCCTGCACCTGTTTTCCCGATTATTGCCAGTGTTTCCCCGCTCTTAACTTCAAAAGAAACATTTTTAAGGGCAGTGATGTTTGTATCATCATAGGTGAAGCTTACATTTTTAAATGCAATGCTACCGTGAATTTCATCTGGCGTCTCCTTTTTATTGGTTATTTCGGGCTTTTCCTTTAAGAATTCGTTGATGCGTTCCTGGGAAGCTTCAGCTTGTTGCACCAAAGAAGTTACCCAACCAATAGAGGCAATAGGCCATGTAAGCATATTTACATACAGAAGAAACTCTACAATAACCCCAATATTTTCAATTTCGCCACTTATATATTGATTACCACCAACGTAAATCACCAACACATTGCTAATCCCGATTAACAAAACCATAAGCGGAAAAAAGAACGCCTGTACTTTAACGAGATCTATGTTTTTATCGCGACTTCCGTTAGCGAGATCCACAAAATTATGATTGATCTGCTTTTCCATCCCGTAGGATTTTATCACAGCGATTCCGCTAAAACTTTCCTGTGTAAAAGTGTTAAGCCTGGAAAGATATTGTTGCACTACAGTACTGCGTTTATGAATAGCAACACTAATTTTATAGATAGAAAATGCTAAAACCGGAAGTGGAGCAACCGTATACAAAGTAAGTTCTGGCGCTGCCTGAACCATAAAAATTAAAACAACCACGGTAGAAGTAAAGGTAGTTACCGTATACATAATTGCCGGCCCAAGGTACATTCTTACTTTACTAACATCTTCGCTAATTCTATTCATTAAATCGCCGGTACGGTTCTTTTTATAGAAATTAAGCGAGAGTTCCTGGTAGTGTTTATAGATCTCGTTTTTAAGATCAAACTCAATATCTCTGGAAACCACAATAAAGGTTTGGCGCATTAAAAAGGTAAGAAATGCTGCAATTAATGTAGAGCCAATAATGAGCGCAATATTTACCGCAAGTTCGGTTTTAAGTACTTCCATAGTACTTATTTCGCCATTTATAAATTGCTCTATTGCATCAGTAGAATCTCCAATCAATGGAATATAATACAGCGCGAAAATACGGGCCACTATCGTGATCACAAGACCAATTAATAGTTTCCACTTATATTTAAGGAAATATTTATTAAGGTGCTTAAGGTTTTTCATTTAAGGGTAAAAAAGCTAAATTTTGAGGATATGTTATTTTAACACGTTTTAAAAACCTCTTTGTTGAAATATTCTTTATTTTTGCACAGTGATTTTCAGAAAAATGAAAACGCTAATTTATAAAACGTAACAAGTTATGCAAGTTGATGTTCTAAATGCAAATGAACTAAAAAAGTCTGCACCAGTTTTTGGTCAGCTCTCTTTTGACAACCACGAGCAAGTAGTTTTTTGCAACGACAAAGATACAGGTTTAAAGGCAATTATTGGTATCCATAACACGGTTTTAGGACCAGCGCTTGGAGGCACCAGAATGTGGAACTACAGCACAGAATGGGAAGCGTTAAACGATGTTTTACGTCTTTCTCGCGGGATGACTTTTAAAAGTGCAATTACAGGACTTAATCTTGGTGGTGGTAAAGCTGTTATTATTGGCGACGCTAAAACCCAAAAAACTCCAGAACTAATGAAGAGTTTTGGACGTTTTGTAGACTCTCTTAGCGGAAAATATATCACTGCAGAAGATGTTGGAATGGAAACTGCCGATATGGACACTGTACGTGAAGTTACTAAATATGTAACCGGAATTTCTGAAGATAAAGGTGGTGCGGGTAATCCATCTCCAATCACAGCCTATGGTGTTTTTATGGGCTTAAAAGCCGCAGCAAAGCATAAATTTGGAAGTGATGATCTTGAAGGAAGAACCGTATTGGTTCAGGGGATTGGACACGTTGGTGAAACCCTGGTAGAGCATTTAACTCAGGATGGTGCTAAAGTTTATATCAGCGATATTAATGAAGAAAGACTTGCAGCAGTAAGAGATAAATACGGAGCTATAATTTTTGAAGGTTCTGATGTTTATGGTGCCGAAGTAGATATTTATGCACCTTGCGCTCTTGGAGCAACCATTAACGATGAAACTGTAAAGCGCATTAAAGCTAAAGTAATCGCTGGTGCCGCAAACAACCAGTTAGCCGATGAGCTTACTCACGGAAAAATTCTTAGAGAAAGAGGGATTGTTTACGCTCCAGATTTCTTAATTAATGCAGGCGGAATTATAAATGTTTACGCTGAACTTGAGAATTACGACAAGAAGGAAATTATGCGTAAAACAGAAAATATTTACAATACAACATTAGAAATTCTAAGCAAAGCAGATAAAGATGATATGACCTCACACTTTGCTGCACTTAAAATTGCACAACAACGAATTGATGATAGAAAAAATCAGAATTTGAAGTAGTCAATTTCAAAAGTTTGGTATTTTTGCAAGGCGAAAGAATATTCTTTCGCCTTTTCTAATTCTAAAAAGTTCTTTTACACTTATGTTGACAAGAAGACATATTCGGGTTAAAGTAATGCAATCACTTTACGCCTTTAACCAAAGCCAAAACGACAACCTGGGAACCGAGGAAAAATTCCTGCTTAAGAGTATGGAAGAGATGTACGATCTTTTTCTGGTTCAATTAAGCCTAATTGAAGAGTTGAAAGGCCAGGCCGAAAACTTTTTAGAAAAATCTCAACAAAAGCACCTTGCTACCAGCGAGGAAAAAGATCCCAACAAAAAATTTATTTCCAATGCTATTTTTGAGATTTTCAAAAATAACGAGAGTTTACAGGATGCCCTGGAATCAAGAAAAATAACTCATTGGAAAAGGGATGATGATTATGTGCAGATTATCTGGGAAGCATTAAAGAAAAGCGATATCTATGAAAATTATATGGAAACTCGCGAATCCAGTTTCAAGGAAGATAAAGAGTTTATCATCGCTGTTTTTAAAGAAATTATTGCTCCTAATGAGAAGCTTTACGATTACCTGGAAGATGCAAAACTTACCTGGATAGACGATTTACCCATTGTAAATACTGCAGTTTTAAAGTTTCTTCAGAAATTAAAGCCGAATTCTGCTGAAAATATGAAGCTTGGGAATCTTTATAAAAATGATGATGACAAAGATTTTGCTAAAGAATTATTCAGAAAAACTTATTTGAATGATGATGTGCTGGCAAAAGAAATGCTGGGTAAAACCCCAAACTGGGATAAAGACCGAATTGCAGAAATTGATATGATCCTTATGAAAATGGCGATCTGTGAATTCCTTAAATTTCCTTCAATACCGGTAAAGGTTACTATCAACGAATACCTGGAGTTGGCAAAGGAATACAGTACTCCAAAAAGCAGTATTTTTATAAATGGAGTTTTAGATAAATTATCTAAAGAATATAAGGAGGATAATAAGTTAAATAAAGTAGGGCGAGGCCTTATGTAATGAATAAAATTTCTTAATTTTAAAAATTAAATTATAAAGTTCACTATTATGAAAAATGGAATCTTAATGTTAGCTGCAGTGGGGGCGCTGCTATTTACTTCTTGTAAAGATAACAACAATAACGCCTCAGAAAAAGTAAAAGCTGAAAATGTAGAAAGCGCTGCAGAGCGTGATGCGCAGGCTACTGTTTATCCAAAAATGGAGTTTGAAGAATCTGAACATGATTTTGGGAATATTCCAAAAGGTGAAAATGTAGAGCATACTTTTACTTTCACTAATACCGGCCAGGCGCCATTGGTAATTACAAATGCAAGAAGTACTTGTGGTTGTACAGTACCAACCTGGACAAAAGAGCCAATTCAACCGGGAGAAACTGGTGAAATGTTGGTGAAATTTAATGGTTCTGGAAACGGGCAGGTAACTAAAACAGTTACAGTAACCGCAAATACAGAAGCAGGTACAGAGCGTCTTAGAATTAAAGCCTTTGTAGAAACCGAACAAAACGCTAGCTAGTAAATGGATCAATTAACCCAGTTTGCCCCAATAATATTAATGTTTGTGGTGGTGTATTTTTTTATGATACGCCCACAAATGAAGAAAGCTAAACAAGAACGTAATTTTGCTTCCGAATTAAAACGCGGAGATCGTGTGGTAACCAAAAGTGGTATGCACGGAAAAATCGTTGACTTTAGCGAAAAGAATAATGCGGTAATTATAGAAACCGGAGCAGGAAAAATAACTTTTGATCGTTCTTCCATCTCGATGGAAATGAGTAAAAAACTCAACGAACCGGCCAAGCCAGAAAAAGAAAGTAAGGCAAAAGCCATTAAAGAAAAGAAATAGTTTTTCTGCTTTAATATAGAATCTAAAATCCCCAGCGCTAAGGCCTGGGGATTTTTATTTTTTAGAAGTTTTAAGAACTGTAAAAAACGTCATTCTGAACTCGTTTCAGAATCTAAGATATTAGAACCTGAAACAAGTTCAGGTTGACGTAAAAAAGAATTTTTCAAATAGTCTCTTTCTATTTAGCAGTTTTTATACTTATCGTGAAGTCCTTCGCCGTTTTTAATCATCGGTTTAATTTTCTCCAAACGGGATTGTTTTGTGGCTTCTCTTTTTGCCTCGAGCAATATAATCGGCGTATTCTCTTTGTTTTCCTTTTGTTAATTGCTGAAAGGATTTCTCCAGATCCTTATCTTCTTTAAAAGCAGCTTTTAATTCTGAAGGAACCACTAGCTTTTTTGAAGTCACCGGTTTTATTTCTTTGCCTTCCCGTTGAATTTGGATAGCTTCAGCAACGTATTTCTGAAGAATTTCAGGTTCTATTTTATCACCCTTTTCAAACCTTATTTGTCTTAGTGCTTTGGTTTTTCCTTCCTGGGCGTTATGGAGTAAAATCGTGTTTTCTTTTAATAGAGCGCCATTAAAAAACCAAAGTGCACAATGATTTTTAAAAGCTGCGATGCCTGCAACATTTTTTCCTTCCAGAGCATAAACAGGTGCACCCCATTTTATGCATTCTTCCAGCTCGGTATTTTGCATTATGGCCCTTAAAGATTCTAACTCTTTTTCCCAGGAAGGATGAGTCTCAATATATTGCTCTGCAGATTTTACAGCCATTTTTCAGCCTATTAAAACGTAATTTATTTAGATTTCCTTGAAGTCATTTCAGCGATTTTTATGATCACTTCTGTGGCTTTTTGCATACTTTCTACCGGTACATATTCGTATTTTCCGTGGAAATTGTGGCCGCCGGCAAAAATATTAGGGCAGGGTAGTCCCATATAACTTAGTTGAGCCCCATCGGTTCCGCCTCGAATTGGTTTTAGTATTGGCTCAACATTTGCTTCTTTCATGGCTTCTTTAGCAATCTCAATAATATGCATTACCGGTTCAATCTTTTCTCGCATATTAAAATACTGATCGGTAATTTCAACAGAAATACAGTCATTTTCATATTGAGAACAAATCTCTGAAGCCAGATCCTGCATCATTTCCTTTCTCGCATTAAAATGTCCCAGATCGTGATCTCTAATTATATATTCCAGCTGCGTTTCTTCCACATCACCTTTCATACTGCTTAGATGAAAAAATCCCTGCCGGTCTTCGGTATGTTCGGGTGTTTCTAACCTTGGTAATGAGTTGATGAAATCTACGGCAATGTACTGGCTGTTTACCATTTTATCTTTGGCATAACCGGGATGCACGCCTTTTCCGCGTACCTTAACAATAGCTTTGGCTGCGTTAAAATTTTCAAATTCAAGCTCTCCAATCTGGCTGCCATCCATAGTGTATGCCCATTCAGCGCCAAATTTTTCTACATCAAATTTATGTGCTCCGCGACCAATTTCTTCATCTGGAGTAAAACCTACGCGAATCTTTCCGTGCGGAATTTCAGGATTATCCAGCAAATATTGCATCGCGGTCATAATTTCGGTAATCCCTGCTTTATCATCGGCGCTTAAAAGGCTGGTACCATCGGTAGTGATTATGGTTTGACCTTTATATTGTTTCAGGTCATCAAAATATTCAGAAGAGAGAATAATATTTTTCTCTTTGTTCAGCACAATATCTTTTCCGTCATAATCCTCAATAATTTGCGGCTTGATATCGGTAGCATTAAAATCGGGAGAAGTATCAAAATGAGAAATAAAGCCAATAACCGGAACCTGGTGCGGCACATTTGCCGGCAGCGTAGCCATCACATAAGCGTGATCGTCTATACTAACCTCGGTCATCCCCATTTCCTTCAATTCATCGGCTAATTTCCTGGCTAGAATCCATTGCTTCTCGGTACTGGGAGTGGTCTGGCTTTCTGGATCGCTTTGGGTGTCTATAGTTATGTAACTGATAAAACGATCTATGATGCGCTGTTTGTTAATCATTGGTTAGTAGTTTACTCGATAATCGAGATTTAATCCCGAAAAATATCGGGACTCCGAGGCTGTCCTCGTATTTTTATTTTTTTCAAGTTATACCTCACGTGCTAACACTAAGGTTCTTCATTTTCAAAATTAAACATTCGTATTTCAGCCTCAAAACCTTTTAAGAATTTGGGCTGGTTTTTTATGATTTCCTTCTATTTTTGCACAAACCAACTTTTATGTACAAATCTTCGATTAGGCCTCTGTTATTTCGATTTGATCCGGAATGGGTGCATCACTTCACTTTTAAGACTTTAAAGAAACTTGGCAAAACTGCCGCTTTCAGAAATATTATAAAAAAGAAATTTCAGGTTGAAGATCCGCGGTTAGAACGGGAGGTTTTCGGTTTAAAATTTAAAAATCCGGTGGGTCTTGCTGCAGGATTTGATAAAGATGCGAAGCTTTTTCAGGAACTTTCAGATCTTGGATTCGGCTTTATTGAAATAGGAACCGTTACTCCAAAACCGCAACCGGGAAATGAAAAAAAGCGACTTTTCAGGTTAAAAGAAGACAATGCGATTATTAACCGAATGGGTTTTAATAACGATGGCGTAGAAGCTGCTGTTAAGCGTTTAAAAAAGAATAAAAATGTACTTATTGGCGGAAATATTGGGAAGAACAAGATCACGCCAAATGAAAATGCGGTAGAAGATTATAAAATATGTTTTGAGGCGCTTTACGATTATGTAAACTATTTTGTGGTGAATGTGAGTTCCCCAAATACGCCAAATTTACGTGAGTTGCAGGATAAAGAACCACTAACTAATTTGTTGAATACCCTGCAAAACTTAAATGCTAAAAAACCAAAGCAGAAACCTATCTTACTCAAAATAGCTCCCGATCTTACCGATGCTCAACTTTTGGATATTATCGATATTGTAAAGGAGACAAAGATTGCCGGGGTAATTGCGACGAACACAACAATCTCTCGTGAAGGTTTGCAATCTGAAAATAAGAACGAAACCGGCGGACTAAGCGGTAAACCTTTAAAAAATCGTGCTACAGAAGTAATTCGTTTTCTTTCTGAAAAAAGCAATAAGGCGTTTCCAATTATTGGGGTTGGTGGAATTCATACTGCTGAAGACGCCCTGGAAAAACTTGATGCAGGTGCCAGCTTAGTACAATTATACACCGGATTTATTTATGAAGGCCCGGGCTTGATAAAGGCTATCAATAAAAAATTGCTTGAAAATGAGAATAAAAATAAATAATAGGAATATTTAATAAGGCAAATTGTTAGAGCAACTTATTCCGTTTTTAACCGCTTCGGCGATCCTAACTATCTCTCCGGGACCAGATATTATTTACGTGATGGTTCAGGGAATGGCTAATGGTAAAAAGCATGGCTTTGTTACCGCTCTTGGTCTTGCAACCGGGATTATAATTCATACCAGCCTGGTCGCATTTGGGGTTTCAGCAATAATTAAAAATTCTGATACGCTTTTTTTTATCATCAAACTCTTTGGGGCAATTTACCTGCTATATCTTGCCTGGCAGGTTTTTAAGAGCGATCCAGAGATCGCCTATTCTGCGGAAGGGATAAAAGAGAAATCCTTGTTTTCTCTTTTTAAGCAGGGATTTATTATGAATGTGCTTAATCCAAAAGTGACTATATTCTTTCTTGCTTTTTTTCCCGGTTTTCTTTGGGAGCCAAACGGCAATACCGTGATACAATTCTATATTTTAGGTGCGTTCTTTATGCTTTTAACTATTCTTATTTTTGGAAGTGTAGCCTTATTGGCAGGAAAAATATCTAACTACCTTAAAAGGCATAAGCATTCTGGGATTGTATTAAAATGGCTGCAAATTGTAGTTTTTATTGGGATTGCAAGTTTTATACTCATTTAGAAGATTTTGATCGTATAGGCTTACAGGAAAATTAATAGTACGCTGTTTTGAATGCCATCAATTTAATAAAATGAATTATTTTGCATTGGTTTTTAAATATTCCTTAAAATACTATCTTTGGAGATATGGATAAAATCAAGCTTATCGAGTGTCCGCGAGACGCGATGCAGGGAATAAAAACCTTTATTCCTACGGAAAAAAAAGTACAGTATATTCAGTCTTTACTCCGTTGCGGATTTGATACCATAGATTTTGGAAGCTTTGTTTCTCCCAAAGCGATTCCGCAAATGGCTGATACTGCTGAGGTTTTATCCAAATTAGATCTTTCTACTACAAAAAGCAAACTGCTTGCTATCGTGGCGAATACCCGTGGGGCGCAAGATGCCTCGGTACACCCCGAAATTGATTATTTGGGTTATCCTTTTTCTATTTCTGAAAATTTCCAAATGCGTAATACGCATAAAACCATAGCCGAATCTGTTGAGATTTTAAGTGAAATCCTTGAGATCGCTGAAAGCTCAAATAAAAAAGTGGTGGCTTATCTCTCTATGGGGTTTGGCAATCCTTATGGCGATCCCTGGGATGTGGAAATTGTAGGGGAGTGGACCGAAAAGTTATCGGCAATGGGTGTGAAAATTCTTTCTTTATCTGATACCATTGGAACTTCTTCCCCGGATATTATTGAGTATTTATTTTCAAATTTAATTCCTAAATATCCTGAAATTGAATTTGGAGCGCATCTTCATACCACGCCCGCAAAATGGCACGAAAAAATTGATGCCGCTTACAAAGCCGGTTGCAGAAGATTTGACGGTGCAATACAGGGGTTTGGGGGTTGCCCAATGGCTAAAGATGAGCTTACCGGTAATATGCCTTCAGAAAAAATGCTTTCTTACTTCAACTCCAAAAAGGCAGATTCCAATATTAAAATGACCAGTTTTGAGTCGGCTTTCAACGAAGCATCCAAAATTTTCAACGTCTACCATTAATAGTGTTTATTTTAATTTTAAAGACTATTAGAAAAAGCTATTTAAAATTAATCTAAATAAACTTGCCGTAAAGAAAATGGGTTTTTATATTTGCTGCTCAATAACTTTAATCAGTCTAAATAAAGCAATATGAAAAAGCTGTTTTTCTCAGCAATCTTAGGTGGGCTTACGCTTGCCTCATGTTCATCTGATGATGATGTTACACCAGAAAATACGGAATTAGAAATTCCTGCAACCTACAATTTTGAAAGAGAAGGTGCTTCTACAGTAAGCTATTCGGGGCAAACTACGAGACTTCAAATGACTTCTGAAATTCTCTCTAAGTTTACCGATTTTGAAAATGGAAGTGAAGATCTTTTGCTTAATATGTTTGCAAATGAAAACGCTCCTTTTGAAAATGCAAGCCTTAACGAATCTTCTAAAAGTGTAAAATCTAAAGTAGCTGCTTCTAAATTGTATTTCTCAGCAAATACGGTTGAAAGTGCAGAAATAAAAAGTGATTTCGATTCATATATTACAGAGCAATTTACTGCGGTAAAAAACAATAGAAATGAGTTGGCTGAAGCTGGAATGGCGGGCCAGATCGCTCAGGGTACAAGTGTTAGATATATAAATGCAAAAGGTTTGGAAATGAACCAGGCTTTTGCAAAAGGTTTAATCGGTGGCTTGTTGGCCGATCAGATCTTGAATAACTACCTTTCTCAGGCAGTTTTGGATGAAGCTGATAATCGTGCGAACAATGATGCCGGTTTAGTTGAAGAAGGAAAAGCTTATACTACCATGGAACACAAATGGGATGAAGCTTATGGATATCTTTATGGAGATCCTTCTATCCCGGCAGAAGATCCTAATTCAGTTTTAAACGATAATAATGACGCACTGTTATTTAAATATATGGGTAGCGTAGATGGTGATAGTGATTTTGAAGGTATTGCAGAAGAAACTTTTGAGGCCTTTAAAACCGGTAGAGCTGCAATTGTTGCGGGAGATTATCAAACCCGTGATGAGCAGGTAAAAATTATTCGTGAGAATATTTCAACCCTTATCGCTGTTAGGGCAATATATTACCTGCAGGCCGGTAAAAATCAATTGGCAGATGGGCAAAATGGAGCTGCTTTTCATTCACTATCTGAAGGTTACGGTTTTATTTATAGTCTTAGGTTTACTCATAACCCAGAGACTGGCGCACCATATATTTCTGCTGGAAATGTAGAGAATTATTTGGAACAGTTAATGAATGGAAACGGTTTTTGGGAGGTAACTCCAGAAACCCTGGACAGTATTTCTGAAGAGATTGCTGCTCCTTTTGATTTTACTGTAGCAGATGTTTAATTAAGGAAATTAGCCGGAGTAAGACCTTGTCTGCTCCGGTTTTTAATATTTATAGCTATGATTAAGATTTCAAAATTTTTATTGATTGCAACTTTATTATTTGCTGTTGCCTGTAGTACAGAAGATGGTGGCGATAATGGAGGTGATTCTAATGGCGACGACAATTTTGACAGAGGTGAAATGCTGGCAAATTGGGCAGATAATATTATTGTGCCTTCTTTTGTAGCTTTCCAGGAAGAAACTCAGAAGTTGGAAGATATTGCAAAAGCTTTTGCTGAAAATCCCGGAACTACCGAGCTAAATGTTCTTAGAGCGCAATACAAAGTAGCTTATCAGGAATTTCAAACCGTTGAAATGTTCCAGATAGGAAAAGCTGAAGAATTGAATTATCGCAGCTTCCTTAATACCTATCCTACAAAAACGGAAAATATTGAATCTAAAATAGCTTCCGGAAGTTATAATCTTGAGCTGCCATCAAATTTTGCAGAACAAGGATTTCCGGCTTTAGATTATTTACTGTATTCCTATGGATCAACAGAAGAAACCCTGGAAGTTTTTAATGCAAATCCAGAGTATATTAATTATATCGTAGCAGTTGCCGAAAGGATAAATGCTTTAACTACTGAAGTTACAGCTTCCTGGGAAGGTGATTATAGAGATACTTTTGTAAATAACACGAGCTCTTCAAGTACAGGTTCTGTAGACCGGTTTACCAATGATTATGTAATGTATTTTGAGAAGATCCTTAGATCTGGAAAAATTGGTTATCCTGCCGGTGCTTTCACCGGTTCTCCTTCCCCGACAAATGTAGAAGCTCTATATGCCGGTGATATTTCCAAAAACCTGTATTTACAAGCTTTAGATAGTTTTGAAGATTTCTATTACGGCGTTAAAATTAATGGAGGCGAAAATGGTCCCAGTTACTATCAGTATTTAAAATATCTGGAGGACGGGACAAGATTCAGAAAGTATAACTGCTTCTATAGCTGATCAATTTTCAGCAATTAGAGCTCAAAGTTCAGAATTGGATAGCAACCTGAAATCGCAAGTAGAATCAGATAATTCTAAGATGTTAGCTGCTTTTGATGAACTTCAAAAAGAAGTGGTTCTGCTGAAAGTAGATATGATGCAGGCACTTTCTATTAGCGTAGATTATGTAGATTCTGACGGAGATTAAATAGTTGATGCAACTTTCTCTGAGCAAATATCTAAAAAAGACTACGGAAGCCGCCCCTTTGGCGGTTTTTCGTTTGTTTTTTGGTATTATGATGTTTGCCAGTATAGTTCGATTCTGGCTAAATGGCTGGATCGAAAAATTATATATCGCCCCAAAATTCTTCTTTTCTTATTATGGATTTGAATGGGTGAAACCCCTGGGAGATTTCACTTATTTGCTTTTTATCCTTTGTGGTATTGCTGCACTAATGGTGGCCGCAGGTTATAAATACCGCTTCGCTATTATTTTTTTTTCCTCAGTTTCACCTATATCGAGCTGATGGATAAAACCACTTATCTAAATCATTACTACTTCATCAGTATTCTCAGTTTTCTGATGATTTTCTTACCGGCAAATGCCTATTTTTCTATTGATGCCTGGCGAAATCCCGCCAGGGCTTTTCAAAAGATACCGCAATGGTGTATAGATGCAATAAAACTATTGCTGGGAATTGTGTATTTCTATGCAGGACTTGCAAAAATTAATTCCGATTGGCTTTTTAGAGCTATGCCTTTAAAAATATGGCTGCCTTCCAAATACGATCTTCCTTTGCTGGGAGATCTAATGCAGCAGGAATGGGTGCATTATGCATTTAGCTGGAGCGGTATGCTCTATGATCTCTTTATCCCTTTTCTTTTGCTTTGGAAAAGAACCCGCTTTGTTGCTTTTTTAATGGTGATTGTTTTCCATGTGCTTACGCGCGTGCTTTTCCCAATTGGGATGTTTCCATTTATTATGATCGTTAGCGCATTGATCTTTTTTAGTCCGCAGGTTCACCATAGAATACTGAATTTTATATCGAAATGGTTCAGCATATCAAAACAAAGATTTGATAATTTAAAAACCTATCAATTTTCAGGAATAAAGAAAAAAGTAAGTATTGGAGTGCTTTCAGTCTTTTTTATTATTCAGCTTTTATTTCCGTGGAGGTATTTATTGTATCCGGGAGAATTATTCTGGACAGAAGAAGGTTTTAGATTTTCCTGGAGGGTAATGCTTATGGAAAAAGCCGGCTACGCGCAGTTTAAAGTTGTAAATGCAGAGACCGGAAATCGATTTTATGTAGATAATTCAGATTTCCTTACTCCTTTTCAGGAGAAACAAATGTCGTTTCAGCCGGATTTCATTCTTCAATATGCTCATTTTTTAGCCGATCATTTTGAAAAGGACGGTCACGAAAATATAGAGATCTATGTAGACAGTTATGTGGCTCTCAATGGAAGAAAGAGCACTCCTTATATAGACCCGGAAGTTAATTTGCTTAATTTCGCGGACTCTTTTAAACATAAAACATTCATTTTACCATTTGAAGATGAAATTAAAGGTCTTTAGTATATTATTCTTTTTGGGATCGTTCGTTTACGCCCAGCATACGTTTAGCGGAAAGGTGATTTCCGCAGAAACCGGGGAGCCCATTCCCAATGCTGAAGTTTGGAATAAAACGGAATCTGAAGTAACTGTAGCCAATGAAAATGGTGATTTTGAATTTACAGATATTAGCTCAGGCACTTATGAATTTGCTGTTTTTAGTTACGAATATGCCATCCTGGAAAAGCAAATAACTATAAATGGAGATCTTGAAATGGAATTTAGCCTTTCGCCTTTAGCCGAAAGTTTAAGCGAAGTGATGATCACCAATAGGAGGGAGCAGCTTTTCGCTTTAAGAAAGCTTAGAAAAGTAGAGGGAACTGCGATCTACGCCGGGAAAAAAAGTGAGGTGGTAGTAATGGATAAGGTTTCCGGAAATCTTGCTGCAAATAATGCCAGGGAGATTTACAGCCAGGTGGTTGGTTTAAATATATACGATAATGGTGATGCAGGACTTCAATTGAATATTGGTGGTCGTGGTCTTGATCCTAACAGAACCCAGAATTTTAATACCCGCCAGAACGGTTATGATATCTCGGCAGATGTACTTGGATATCCCGAAAGTTATTATACACCACCACCGGAAGCACTGAGAGAAATCCAGGTGGTTCGTGGTGCGGCGTCGCTGCAATATGGAACACAGTTTGGCGGACTCATTAATTTTAAATTTAAAGAACCTCCTCACGATAAGAAACTGGAGTTGGTTTCCAGGCAATCGGTTGGTTCCTATAATCTTTTTACCAGTTTTAATAGTTTGGCCGGTACTATTGGGAAATTCAGCTACTATACCTATTATAATTATAAATCGGGAGAAGGATTTAGACCAAATTCAGAATATGATTCTAATAACTTCTTTTCTCATCTCGCCTGGGATTTTAACGATAGAACCAAGCTTAGTTTTGAATATACTTATCTAGATTATCTCGCGCAGCAACCCGGTGGTCTTACCGATGCACAGTTTTATGAAAACCCTGATTATAGCAATAGGGAGAGAAACTGGTTTGACGTAAATTGGAATCTTTATGCGTTAAAGTTTGAGCACAGTTTTTCTGATAAAACAGATTTTAGTCTGAATGTATTTGGTTTAGATGCTTCGCGAAAAGCTGTTGGTTTTAGAGAGAATAGAGTTTCACAGCCAGACGATCTTTCTGCACCACGGGAATTATTGGTAGACGATTTTTCTAACTGGGGAGCAGAGGCGAGGTTGCTAACAAGGTATAATTTGTTTGATGAAGAATCGGTTTTATTGGTTGGAAGTAAATATTACGATGCTAACAATTTTCAGAAACAAGGTCCAGGAACTACTTCAGCCAAGCCGGAATTTACATTTACTAACGATCAATTCCCGAATTACCCAAGACAATCAGAATACAATTTCCCTAATAAAAACCTGGCGTTCTTTGGAGAGAACATTTTTAATCTCACAAATAAACTTTCTATTACTCCCGGTTTCAGAATAGAATATATTAATACGCAGGCAAACGGTTCTTACAAAGAAATAATTCTTGATTTGGCCGATAATCCTTTAATTAATGAAACCAGGGAAGAGGAAAAAGATCTGGAAAGAAGTTTTGCTTTATTAGGTGTTGGAGCCAGTTATAACTTAGATGCTTCCAACGAGCTCTACGGAAATTTTTCTCAGAATTATAGGTCGGTTACCTTTAGTGATATTAGGATAGTAAATCCCAGTTTTGTGGTAGATCCAAATATTTCAGAAGAAAAAGGTTTTACTTCAGACTTTGGAATTAGAGGAAGGTTGAAGAATTATTTGTCTTATGACGCCAGTATTTTCGGTTTATGGTATCAGGATAGAATTGGAGAAGTCCTGGGAGTTGAAGATGGCTTTATAGTAAGAAAACGAGGAAATATTGGAGATGCTTTTATCTATGGTGTAGAAACTTTTGCCGATTGGAATATTCGCAATACCTTTTTTGAACAAGCTGAAAATTATCGATTGAATCTTTTTGTGAACACGGCTTTTACAAATTCTGAATATACTGCTTCTGGAGAAACTAATGTTGAAGGGAACCAGGTGGAATTTATCCCTTATGTGAACCTTAAAACAGGTTTGAATTTTGGTTACTCTAATTTCCTGGCCGGATTTCAGTATACCTACCTATCAAAACAGTATACAGATGCTACGAATGCACCGCAGGATATTAATGATAATCAACGTGGAATAGAAGGAAGTATCCCGGCTTACGGTATTTTAGATTTTTCGGCTTCCTATAGTTTTGGGAAGTTTAAATTGGAAACCGGGGTGAATAATCTTTTAGATAATTCATATTTCACGAGGAGAGCTACAGGTTATCCAGGTCCAGGTATTATTCCGGCGCAACCAATTAGCTGGTATTCAAGTCTTCAGTTTAAGTTTTAAAGATTTTTTTCTGCTTAATTTATTTTAAACCCGGTCATAAGGCTGGTTCACAAAAGAGATAATAAATTGAATGAAATTAGATGCGAGTTAAACCCGGAAAACTCCTCTATTTCAGTTTTTAACCGTATATTTGCACGCAATTAAATCTTTAATTGCTATGATCGCACACGAATCCAAAATCTTAGGAGAAGGCCTTACTTACGACGATGTATTGCTTGTTCCTGCTTATTCTGAAGTACTACCCCGAGAAGTAAGCATTCGCACAAAATTCACTAAAAATATTTCAATAAACGTTCCTATTGTTTCGGCAGCCATGGATACGGTAACCGAATCCAGGATGGCTATTGCTATGGCGCGTGAAGGTGGAATTGGTGTTTTGCATAAGAATATGACTGCTGAACAACAAGCGCTTAAAGTGCGAAAAGTGAAGAGAGCAGAAAGCGGAATGATTATAGATCCCGTGACTTTGCCAATCACAGCTAATGTGAGCGATGCAAAAGCGAGTATGCGCGAGCATAGTATCGGCGGAATTCCTATTGTAGATGAAGACGGAAAATTGTTGGGAATTGTAACGAACAGGGATTTGCGTTTTGAGAAAAATCTTAAACGTCCAATTGCTGAGGTTATGACTTCAGAAAATTTGGTAACTGTTGCAGAGGGAACTTCCCTGGATCAGGCAGAAGATATTTTACAGGAATATAAGATTGAAAAACTTCCCGTAGTTAACGATAATAATAAATTAGTTGGGCTTATCACCTTTAGGGATATTACCAAACTTACTTTAAAGCCTAATGCGAATAAAGATAGCTTCGGAAGGCTTCGCGTAGCAGCCGCCGTAGGTGTAACTGCTGATGCTGTAGATCGTGCTGAAGCTTTGGTAAATGCCGGTGTAGATGCAATAATTATTGATACGGCGCACGGACATACCAGGGGAGTGGTGACCGTTTTAAAAGATATTAAATCTAAATTCCCAGATTTGCAGGTGGTAGTAGGAAATATAGCTACTGCAGAAGCTGCAAAATACTTAGTTGAAGCCGGTGCAGACGCGGTTAAAGTAGGAATTGGACCAGGTTCTATTTGTACTACCAGGGTAGTTGCAGGGGTTGGATTTCCACAATTTTCAGCCGTGCTTGAAGTAGCCGCAGCGCTAAAAGGTAGTGGCGTTCCCGTTATTGCCGATGGTGGAATTCGTTATACAGGAGATATTCCAAAAGCATTAGCCGCAGGAGCCGATTGTGTGATGCTAGGTTCATTGCTTGCAGGAACTAAAGAATCTCCAGGTGAAACCATTATTTACGAAGGAAGAAAATTCAAATCTTATCGCGGAATGGGATCTGTAGAGGCGATGCAAAAAGGCTCTAAAGATCGTTATTTCCAGGATGTGGAAGATGATATTAAGAAACTGGTACCTGAAGGTATTGTTGGGCGTGTTCCATATAAAGGGGAACTTGAAGAAAGTATTCACCAGTTTGTTGGCGGTCTAAAAGCCGGAATGGGTTACTGTGGAGCTAAAGATGTAGAAACCTTAAAGGAGACTGCGAAATTCGTAAAAATTACCTCTTCGGGAATTAGTGAAGGGCATCCGCATGATGTTACCATTACTAATGAATCACCTAATTATAGCAGGTAAACTTATTGCCTTATAAATTGAAAAGCCCTCTCAAATTTTATAATCTGAGAGGGCTTTTTTAATACATCATCCTGAATTTATTTCAGGATCTAATTTCTTGCTATTCTTCTTCAGCTGCAACAGGAATTTCAATTCCCATTTTATTCATTACTTTTTCGGTAATATCATATTCTTCTGCAGAGAAAGCAATGCTATTTCCGCCGGCGTGTAGAATTTGAGTAAATCCTTCTTCGTCTATTACAGCTCGCATGGCAGCGTCAATTTTTTTATAAAGTGGATTAGTAAGCTCATTTCTGCGCATTTGCATCATTAACTGGGCTCTTTGTCTAAACTGCTTGATCTGGTTCTCAAGTTCAATAATTTTAGACTCACTTTCCTGTCGAGCTTCTGCAGCAAGGCTTTCGGCATTAGCCTGGTAAGTTTTTACCAGGGTGTCGTACTGCTTAACATTGGCCTGGAAATCTTGTTGTAATTCCTTGTCATAGGTTTCTAATCCTTTGTTTACAGCTTCCATTTGGGGCATTTGTGAAAGAATGTAATCGGTGTCTATAGTTCCTACTTTGGTTTGTGCGCTTGCAAAAATGCTAAAAGTTAAAAAGGCAATTAATAAACTGCTTCGTATCATAATTAAATTGTTTTTGGCAAATATAATAGCAGCTTTTAATTATTCATATTAAATCTTAAAACTATTTCTTGTTTAAAACACTTTTGTTGTTTTCTACAAAATCCTTAAAATCTTTCATATACTGGTAAGATTGTTTTCTAAAGGCGCCAGGCATAAAGAGGCCCATTAATTTCATAAAACCACTAAAACTAAATTCGTTGTGAGAAATCCAAAGTGTATGCCCTTCTGGAGTTTCCTCAAAAAAGTTTTCCTGAATATTGTAAACGCCTTTAGCCGAATAGTTTGCGTGAAACTGCGCAGGAAGATCGTTTTTAATAATTTTTTCTTCCATTTCAATATCTCGCTTTCCCATCTTATATTTTAGCATATTTTTTGAGCCTTCTTCTCCTAATTTTCCACTAATAGGTTCCATAGAAATAAACCCGCGTTGCCAATGTTTCATATTATCTGGATTGCTAAATTTCTCAATAACTTCTGTACGTGGCTTTATTATTTTAATTTCAGTGGTATATTTCATATCAATCAATTTTTTAAAGAATTCAAAAAAAATACTTTTTAAACTTCATTTAAAGATACTTAAGATAAAACAATTATAATTTTTAACTAGCTGTAATCGTTTAAACATAAGCTTGTGGAACCTAAATGAATTCTTATTTTTGCTTACTGGCAAATTACAGGCGTTTAGTCATTTGAAAATGGTATGTAAATTGCTATCTCAATAACTGATGATTTTGAAGATATCACCTGTTTTTATATGTTTTCTGCTGGCTGGTTTTATGCTTGCGGGTTGCTCTTATCTTGAAAAAGAAGAAGATCGCACAGTTATAGTAAGGGTTAACGATGCTTATTTGTATGAAGAGGATATTAACGCGCTAATAAACGAAAATACTTCCCCGGAAGATAGCGCTATTATTGTTTCCAATTATATAAACCGCTGGGCCACGCAACAATTACTTATAGACAGGGCGCAATTAAATCTTCCCGAAAGTCAACAAAAAGAGTTTAGAGATCTTATAGAAAATTATAAAAATGAGCTTTATACGAGTGCTTACAAAGATGCGGTGGTAAGCAGGCAATTAGATAGTACTGTGCCAATGGAGGAGATGGAAGCTTATTTTGAAGAAAATAAAGGCAATTTTAAGCTTACCGAAGATCTATTGAAATTAAGGTATGTAAGCCTTGCCGAAAATAACACCAATATAAATGAAATAAAATCTTACCTAACCAGCTTTGATGAGGAGGATATTGAAGAGCTAGACAAAATTTCTCTTCAGTTTAAAAATTATTCTTTTAATGATTCGGTTTGGGTGAAGTTAAAAACGGTTTACAATAAAATCCCTGCTTTAACTTTAGATCATAGGGATAAACTCTTAAACAAATCTAATTTTCTTCAGGTAGAAGATTCATTAGGTGTATATTTGATCTATGTAAAAGATGTGTTGGAACGAGGGCAGGATGCTCCTTTTGAATATGCCGAACCAACCATAGAAAAGATTTTGCTTAACAAGCAAAAATTAAATTTGATAAAAGAACTTGAAAAAGATATTACAAAAGATGCAATTAAAAATGAACAATTTGAAATCTATAATTAATACTACCGGCTTTCTTTTAGCCATTTTACTTGGATTTAGCGGTTACTCTCAAGATGTGATCGTGACCGATAGTACTTCTATCCAGCCTGAGGATGAGATCGCAAAAAATACCGTTGCTGAAGAAAATAACTCAGAACGCAGAAAAGTAGATGGAATTGCGGCTGTAATTGGAGATTATATTATTCTTGACAGCGATGTAGATATGATGTATAAGGATATGCAAAGCCAGGGAATGTCTACCGCTGATGTTACCGATTGCCAACTTGCCGGTTCTCTAATGGAAAACAAACTATATGCGCACCACGCTATTCAGGATAGTATTATTATCATGGATGCTGAAGTTAACAATTATATAGATCAGCAAATTTCTGAAATGGTTCGCCAGGTAGGTTCAATGGAAAAAGTTCTTGAGTTCTATAACAAAGAAAATGAAGCTGAATTTAGAAGCGAGTTGTTTGAACTTAATAAAGAGCGCCAGTTAGCCAGCCGTATGCAACAACGAATTATTGAAACGGTAGAAATTACTCCCGAAGAAGTAAGAGCATATTATGAAAGTATTCCGGAGGATGAGCGTCCGGTTTTTGGAGAAGAAATTGAACTTTCTCAAATTGTAGTAAAGCCTGAAATTCCGGAGAGTGAAAAAGAAAAAGTGATAGAGCGTCTAAATGAATTTAGAGCAGATGTTCTGGATAACGATGCAAGTTTTGCTACTAAAGCTGTTTTGTATTCACAAGATCCTGTAAGTGCCAGGGACGGTGGTAGAATTTCGCTTTCCAGAAAAGATAATTTTGTAAAAGAATTTAAAGATGTTGCCTTTAGTCTTCAGGAAGGAGAGGTAAGTGAGCCTTTTGAAACTGAATTTGGATATCACATTATTCAGGTAGATAGAATTAGAGGTCAAAATGTAGATTTAAGACATATCTTGCTTATTCCAGATGTAACAAACGCCTCTGTTGAAGAAGCAAAAGCAAAAATTGACAGTATTAGAAAGAGGGTAAACGAAGGCGTTTTGGATTTTGCCGAAGCTGCTCGTGAGTTTTCTGATGAAGAAGAAACCAGGGCAGACGGTGGGAAGCTTATTAACCCAAGAACCGGTGATACCCGATTTGAGTTATCTAAAATAGACCCTAAGTTATATGATGATGTAGGAGAGTTACAGGAAGGAGAACTTTCACTAAGATTACGTGACCAGGATAGAACCGGCCGACCATATTTTAAGCTGATAAAAGTAAATGATAGAATTTCTGAGCACGAAGCTAATTATGCTACAGATTTTTCTAAAATAAAAGAGCTGGCACTACGCGATAAACAGCTGGAAGCTATTGAAGAATGGCAAAAAGAAAAAATTGGTGATACTTATATTAAAGTGAACGGTAAGTTTAAAGATTGTGAGTATAGTAGTAACTGGTTAAAAAATTAGTAATTTATCAATGTCAGATGTTGCTCTTGTAGAAAAACTGGTGGTTAAGCACCGGGATTTAAAAAAGGAAATTGCTAAAATTATTATAGGGCAGGATATGGTTGTAGACCAAATCCTGCTTTCTGTTTTTTCAGGAGGACATTCTTTGCTTGTTGGGGTTCCCGGTTTAGCAAAAACATTGATGGTAAACACTATTTCTCAAGCCTTAGGACTTGATTTTAAAAGAATTCAATTCACGCCAGATCTTATGCCAAGTGATATTCTTGGCGCAGAGATCCTGGACGAAAACAGAAACTTTAAATTTATAAAAGGTCCGGTTTTTTCAAATATAGTGCTGGCCGATGAAATTAACCGAACTCCTCCCAAAACACAGGCCGCTTTACTGGAAGCTATGCAGGAAAGATCTGTAACCGTTGCCGGGCATAATTATCGCTTAGCCAATCCTTATTTTGTATTGGCTACTCAAAACCCAATAGAGCAGGAGGGAACCTATCCATTGCCTGAAGCGCAATTAGACCGCTTTATGTTTTCTATTCTACTGGAATATCCAAGTTTTCAGGAAGAAGTAGACGTGGTAAAAAGCACAACTTCAGATAAAACTCAGAAGATTAATGCTTTATTTTCTGCGGAAGAAATCGTAGAAATTCAGCAATTAATTCGTAGAATTCCTGTTGCCGATAATGTGGTGGAATACGCGGTAAAACTGGTAGGAAAAACCAGGCCTGATTCTGCTGAAGCACCGCAATTTGTAAAAAACTATTTGGATTGGGGAGCAGGGCCAAGAGCTTCGCAAAACCTTATCCTTGCCGCTAAATCTCACGCAGCGGTTAATGGAAAATTCTCCCCCGATATTGAAGACGTGCAGGCCGTTGCGATTGGAATTTTACGCCATAGAATTATTAAAAATTACAAAGCTGAAGCCGAAGGAATTTCCGAAGAAAAAATAATTCGAGATTTACTTTGATCTTCAGTTCTCGGTTGTCAATTGTCAGTTTGACGTTTCTTAGGTGTAAGTTTTAGAGTGTCATCGCGAGTACGACGGACGTGGCGATCTCTTGTTCATAGTTTTTTATTTGTATGTAACAGTTTTGAACCGAAAACTCATAACTGCCAACTGAATACCTCTTATCAAGAATGGGTTTAAATTCTACTTTCTTTGTCGCTTTAGATTAGATTTTTTATAATCTGTTCCATTTAATTTATGAAATTCATAATTTTCAACCTAATTATTAGGTTTAGCTAAATTTAAACCATTGATAATTGCGAATTGTAAAATTATTTTCATTAAATTTTGATAATCACTTCTTATTTTCAAAATCCACTCGAAATCCTTAAATTTGCTAGACTTTTTTAGAACTAAATATATAATAATATGGCATACGATATTGATATGATCAAAAAGGTGTACAGCCAAATGGCCGAACGTGTGAATACTGCACGCGAGGTGGTTGGAAAACCTTTAACCCTTTCAGAAAAAATTCTTTATTCGCATTTATGGGATGGTGCTGCCAAGGAGGCTTACCAAAGAGGAAAAGACTATGTAGAATTTGCGCCAGACAGGATTGCCTGCCAGGATGCAACTGCCCAAATGGCTTTATTGCAATTTATGCAAGCCGGGAAAAAGCAGGTTGCAGTACCAACTACAGTGCATTGTGATCACCTTATCCAGGCCAAAATGGGAGCTGCAATAGATTTGCAAGCTGCTAATAAATCAAGTAGTGAAGTTTTTGATTTTCTGGAATCTGTTTCTAATAAATACGGAATAGGATTTTGGAAACCAGGAGCAGGAATTATTCACCAGGTGGTATTGGAAAATTACGCATTCCCTGGAGGAATGATGATTGGTACCGATTCTCACACGGTAAATGCCGGTGGACTGGGAATGGTTGCCATAGGTGTTGGTGGTGCTGATGCAGTAGATGTAATGGCCGGAATGCCATGGGAACTTAAATTCCCAAAACTTATTGGAGTTAAATTAACCGGAAAACTTTCTGGATGGACTTCCTCTAAAGATGTTATTTTAAAAGTAGCCGGAATTCTTACCGTTAAAGGTGGAACCGGCGCAATTATAGAATATTTCGGAGAAGGAGCTCGCTCTTTGTCAGCTACCGGAAAAGGAACTATCTGTAATATGGGAGCTGAAGTTGGTGCAACTACTTCAACTTTTGGTTACGATGAGTCTATGGACCGTTACCTGCGTGCTACAGACCGTGCAGATGTTGCAGATGCAGCAAATGGGTAGCAGAGCACTTAACCGGAGATGATGAAGTTTATGCAAATCCTGAGCAATATTTTGATGAAGTAATTGAAATTAATCTTTCAGAATTAAAGCCACACCTTAACGGGCCATTTACACCAGATTTAGCAACACCTATTTCAGAAATGGGTGTTAAAGCTAAAGAAAACGATTGGCCAATTAATGTAGATTGGGGATTAATAGGTTCCTGTACCAACTCTTCTTATGAAGATTTAACCAGGGCTGCCTCAATCGCAAAACAGGCGGTTGAAAAAAAGGTGAAAGCAAAATCTGATTTTGGTATTAATCCTGGATCTGAACAAATTAGGTTTACTGCAGAGCGCGATGGCTTGCTAAAGATTTTTGAAGATCTTGATGCTACAATTTTCACCAATGCCTGTGGACCTTGTATTGGTCAGTGGGATCGTAGTGATAGAAAAGGTGAAGAGAAAAATACAATTGTGCATTCTTTTAACCGTAACTTCTCAAAACGTGCAGATGGTAATCCAAACACCCATGCCTTTGTAGGTTCTCCAGAAATGGTTGCTGCAATTGCAATTTCAGGTCGTTTAGATTTTGATCCTACTCGCGATAAATTGATGAATGAAGATGGTGAAGAAGTAATGTTGGATGAGCCAACAGGAATTGAATTACCTTCAGATGGCTTTGATGTGGAAGAAGCTGGTTATGTAGCCACCAAAAGAAGATGGAAGCTCTGTTGAAGTAAAAGTAGCTGAAGATAGTGAAAGACTTCAATTGTTAACTCCATTTGAGCCTTGGGATGGTAAAAACCTTACCGGTGCTAAATTGCTAATTAAAGCCTTTGGAAAATGTACAACTGACCATATTTCTATGGCAGGACCTTGGTTACGTTACAGAGGACACTTAGATAATATTTCTAACAACTGTCTAATTGGAGCTATTAATGCTTACAATAAAAAGACAAACTTTGTAAAGAACCAACTTAACGGAGAGTACGATGGTGTTCCAGCTGTACAAAGAGAGTATAAAAAGGAAGGTGTTCCAACGGTAGTTGTGGGAGATCATAACTATGGTGAAGGTTCTTCTAGAGAGCACGCGGCTATGGAGCCTCGTCACCTGGGAGTGAAAGTGGTACTGGTTAAATCTTTTGCCCGTATTCACGAAACAAACCTTAAAAAACAAGGTATGTTAGGATTGACTTTTGCTAATGAGGCCGATTATGACCTTATCCAGGAAGACGATACCTTCAACTTTATAGACCTTGAAGATTTTGCTCCAGACAAGCAAATTACGGTAGAAATCGTACATGCCGATGGTAGCAAAGACACTATTAAAACAAACCATACTTATAACAAACCTCAAATTGAGTGGTATAAGCACGGTTCAGCACTTAACTTGATTAAGAAGCAAAACGCTGCTTAATTAGTTAAGGATTATATTTTATAAAGAGGCTGATTAATATTTGATCGTTTCGTCATTCTGAACTCGTTTCAGAATCTAAAATTCTTAGGAGTTAGACCCTGAAACAAGTTCAGGGTGACGTGGTGAGAAATCAATATTAATCAGCCTCTTTTTTATGCCCAAAATTCAGATGTTAAGTACCTTTGCTTTTTACGTCTAAGTATTAAAATTTGGCAATGAAGAAGCTTTTCAAGAATCAATGGAGTAATATTATATTTATTGTAATTATCCTCGCGATGATTATTCCCCAAACCCGTAAACCCATTCAAATTGTAGTAAATAAGATATTTGCATTCAGCCCTTCTGCGACCGATGAAGAAGATAGAAAAGAGCTTGAAACTTATAATTGGACTTTAGAAACAGAATCTGGTAAGAGAGTAGATTTTGCTGAATCTAAAGGGAAAGTGATTATTGTAAATTATTGGGCTACCTGGTGCCCACCCTGTATTGCCGAAATGCCAAGTTTCCAGGAACTTTATACCGATTATAAAGATGAAGTGGAATTCTATTTTATCTCTGGAGAAGATCACGAAACCACTAATAATTTTCTGAAGCGTAAAGGCTATCGTTTTTCCAGTTACCGAATGCTTTCTGAAGATCCAAAACCTTTAGATGGCTATACGCTGCCTTCTACCTATGTAATTGATAAGAATGGAACTATTGTCGTGGATAAAAAAGGCGCAGCCGATTGGAATAGTCAGAATTTTAGAAATTTGTTGAATCAGCTTTTAGCTGAATAGTGCTAAAAAGCTTTTCTGAAAAAAGACGCGACAAAGTCGAAACTATAAAGAGACAGCATAATTTTTAGATCTTCTGAAACCGAAGTTTCCTCGTCTAAATACCTGAAAATATCCTGGGGAGAGTTTTTAGTGTAGAATTTTGTAAAAATCTCTTCTCCTTTTTGATTGTTCTGCGCGAGCACATCTAAAAAGATCGCATCATATTTCCTGAATTTATTATTGATTAAATTCTCACCGGGTCGTTTTCCGCTTTTAATATTCTCAATAATCTTCGCAATACGCTTTTCGGTATTTTTAAATGAATAACCGGTTGACGGTTTTACCCAACCACCGCCGGTACCTATTTTAGTTATTTGTTCAGTATTGGCTTTGTCAAAAGGAAAATCGGTCATTGGGATAACGCCTGTTTCCGTGCTTTTGATCTTGAAATCTTTTGTTTTTAAAATCTTTTCAAAATATTGCTGAAGCATTTCATCATAGACCTTGTCTTCAGTTAAAAAAGGAGAGAAGAAGGTATATTCAACTAAAGCTTTTTTCTCGGTAAACGGGAGAATATAAGTAAACGCAGTAGCATCTGGATATTTAATTCGGTAATCCATCATTGTGAAGGATTCTGGCGTAAATATTGGTTTTTCGGTTTCTACTTCCCAACCTTTAAAATGCTGAAAAATAGTAGTGTGTTTTTTACTTTCCAGGTAAGACGGATCTATCCTGCTATCAAAAAAGTGTGTGGCACCATAAGATTTTTTTTGGCCTTTGGCCTTCATCGTGACAGGATCTATTTTTTGAATTTCATCGGTGATAAATTCAATGTCTCCAGATTCCTCAATTTCATCCTGTAATTGTTGGTGGTAATCTTTAGCTTTTATCATCTTATAAGTATAAGGTGATAATTGGAGATCAATATTTTCTTCGGAAGATATAAACTTGCCTTTATTCCAGGACTTAGTGAGTAGATCGTCCCATTTGCCTTTGCCTTTTTCCCAAAAACACCAGGTTTTAACCGGCATAGAAAAATCGGAATCTATTATAGCTATCTTTTTTCCTTTAAAAAAAACATCCCGGCTAAGTTGCCGGGCGAGTTGTAGGCCTGCGAGTCCTCCGCCAATAATTACATAAAAATACCTGGGACCTAGCATAGGCTTATAAAAGCTATATTATAATTTTATTTTTTAAAATATTTTGAAGGTACGAATAACATTCCAAAACATTCTCCATCGTCTTTTCCAAGATGTTTGTGATGCATTTTGTGCGCTCGTCTTATACCTTTCGCAAAACGATTATTTGCATTTCTGAACATTTTAAAACGCTGGTGTATAAAAATATCGTGAACGGTAAAATAAGTGATCCCATAAGCTAAAATTCCAAGACCAATAGGTAATCCTATCCAAACGTCTTCATAACGCCATAGCAGGAAAAAACCGATACTCACCAATGCATAAAATATAAAGAAAAGGTCGTTGCGTTCCCACCAGTGACTGTGATCTTTATGGTGATGGTCTTTGTGTAGCTTCCAAAGAAGCCCGTGCATTATATATTTATGGGTAAACCAGGCCATTCCTTCCATTGCTGCGAAGGTGCCCAGAAAAACTAAGATCCATAATAGAGTAGTCATACTAAATAAGTTTTAATCTATAAGAAATGTACGATTTGGCCAGGAGACCTGCTTTTTGATAATTTGGAACACGAATCCTGCTGTTTCTAATCTCCAAAGATGGTACTTTCTTTAATTTATGTAATAATTTTCTATAATAAATGTAAGCGGTGTAAACGCCAAATTTTGCTTCTACCGGCAAATGCGCAATTCCACTTAAGCCGTGTTTAAAATCTGCTTCAATTTCTTTTATAATTCGTTGTTTACTGACTTCATCTAACTTTTCAAGATTTGTACCGGGAAAATAACTTCTGCTAAGATCTTCAAAATCGGCTTTTAGGTCTCTTAAAAAATTCACTTTTTGAAAAGCAGAACCTAAACTCATCGCAGATTCCTTTAGTGATTCATATTTCTGCTGGTCTCCATTTACAAAAACCTTTAAACACATAAGGCCAACCACATCTGCACTTCCGTAGATATACTCTTTATATTCGGCTACACTAAGATAATCAGATTTATGCAAATCAAGGCGCATACTCTTCATAAATGAGCGATAAAGAGATTCATCTATTTCATATTTATGCACGGTTTCCTGAAAAGAATTTAGAATAGGATTTAAACTGATCTTATCTTCAATGGCTTTATAAAGATCTACTTCAAAATCGTTAAAAAGTCTTTCCTTATCGTAATCGTGAAAAGTGTCTACAATTTCATCGGCAAAGCGCACAAAGCCGTAAATATTGTAAATATCCTGGCGTATTGAGGGGGCTAGCATCCTGGTTGCTGTAGAGAACGAGGTGCTGTAATGATGAGTAACAGTTTTGCTACAAGCCCGTGAAACCGTGTCAAAAATGGCTTTCATAATTTAATCTTCTTTTTGAATTAATCCGGCGGCGAGCTTTCCTGAAATGAGGGAAGGCGGTACACCAGGTCCGGGAACACTCAGCTGCCCGGTAAAAAATAATTTATGCACTTTTTTGCTCTTTAATTTAGGTCTTAAAAATGCAGTTTGCAAAAGGGTGTTCGCCAGGCCATAGGCATTACCCTTGTAGCTATTATATTCTTCTTTAAAATCTTTTACACAAAAAGATTCTTTAAAAAGAAGATGATCGGTTACATTTTGATTGGTTAAACTTTCAAAACGGGTTATAATTTTCTGAAAATATTTCTCCCTAATTTCAGGAGTATCTTCAACATCTGGAGCCAGTGGAATTAAAAATATTCCAGCTTCTTTACCTTCCGGTGCAGCGGCGTCATCTGTAACTGATGGAAAGCTAGCATAAAAAAGTGGATTTTCAGGCCATTCAGCATCATCGTAAATTGCTTTCGCGTGTTTTTCGAAGTCGGTATCAAAAAACAAGGTGTGATGCGTTACATTCTCTAATTTCTTATTAAAACCGGCAAAGAATAATAAGGCTGAAGGAGCAAAGGTCTTTTTTTGCCAATAAGATTCTTTGTATTGCCTTTTGTATTCCGGCAATAAAGTTTCGGTATGATGATAATCGGCACCGCTAAGAATATAATCGGCTTTAATTTTCTTTCCATTAACCTGCATACCGGTTGCAGTATTATTTTCAACAAAAATTTCTGAAACCGGTGCATTGACGTTAATCTTTATACCTAGCGATTTAGCCAGGCTTTCCATACCTTCAATAACTTTATACATTCCGCCTTTTGGATGCCAGGTTCCCAGGCCAAAATCTGCGTAATTCATAAAACTATAGAAGGCGGGCGTATTACTGGCTTTAGCGCCAAGAAATAAAACCGGGAATTCAAGAATTTGAACCAATTTTGTATTGCTGAATTCTTTTCTAACTTCTTTAGAAATTGTGCTAAAAAACTGACCTATTTTACCGGCTGTGGTTGGGGTTACCAATTCCAGGGGAGAAACTCCCGGGCGATATACCAGGTCTTTGATAGCAATATCATAATTATCTTTAGCTTCTTTAATAAACTCTTTCAGTTTTTTGGAGCTTCCCGGTTCTTCAGCTTCAAAAGCAGCACAAATTTTTTCCAGGCTGTCTTCTATGGTGATACTGTCTTCTTCTCCGAAGAAAACCTTGTACGCGGGGCTTAATTTTTCCAGTTCGTAATAATCTGAAGGCTTTTTACCGAAATCGGCGAAGAAACGTTCAAAAACATCGGGCATCCAATACCAGGTTGGACCTATATCAAAACAAAATCCGTCCTTTTTAAGCTGGCGTGCCCGCCCGCCTATATTCGAATTTTTTTCAAAAATTTCTACTTCATAGCCGTCTTTAGCCAGGTAGCAAGCGGCTGCAAGAGAAGCGAATCCCGAACCAATAATAGCAACTTTCTTTTTCATAAGTATCCTATAAGTTATCTATAAATTGGTTTAAACTGGTATGAGTTTTCACAAAAGGGGGTAATTCTTTATGCTGTATTTCCCTTATTTTATGTCCAAAAAGTAGTAATTCGTACTTTTCCTTTTCGCAAACCTGCTCATTAAACTCATTAATGAAATCTTCAATATCACCCGGTGCGGTGGTAAAATAACTTACAAAGCTAATTTTGTTATGTCGCTCCAATAAATAATCAAGATCGCTTAAAGGTAAACTTGGTCCAAGGTAAATGGCCTTATTCCCGTGGTATAAAAGTTCGTAATACAGGTAAATAATTCCTATATCGTGAATTTCATTTTCCGGAAGAAAAAGCACGTAAAGTTTATCTGAAGTTGGTTCAACCTCTTTTTTAATTTCTGCAAGATTCAAGTAGAGTTTCTGTTTAATGAGATCTACTATATAATGTTCGTGAATTGGCTTTATGGTATCGGTTTGCCATAACATTCCAATTTGCTCTAAAAGCGGAAGAAATACCTGGTGAAAAATCTCACGGAAACTTTTATCTTTCTGCAGGGTCTCATAAGTGCTGTTAAAAAGATCTTCGTCAAAATTCATCATAGAAAGTTTAAATGAATTTTGAGCGCGATTCTCCTTACTTGCGCGAGCAGATATGCTTCGTACCATTTTAGAAATTTCTTCTTCACTTAATTTAGAAATTCTAGAGATTTTATAGCCGTGTTCATTTAAGAAAGCAACGTTTAAAATCTTTTGTAGGTTAGAACTGTCGTACGTTCTTATATTCGTAGAAGTACGGTCGGGATTTAAGATATTGTATCTTTTTTCCCAAATTCTTATGGTATGAGCCTTGATTCCGCTTAAATTTTCAAGGTCTTTTATGCTGAAATTTTGTTTAATTAGTTCCATATTGTGTTTAAGATAGTCAAATCTAACTAAATTTGAACATTAAACACTTTATTGAACTGTTAAAATGTTTAATTGTTTAGTTAAAAAGTTAAACAGTAAATTTTATGACGAAGTTTTCTTCTAAAATTGTGCTTATAACCGGTGGTGCATCTGGCATTGGTAAATTAATGGGGCGCGAAGTACTGCAACGCGGTAGTAAGTTGGTGATCTGGGATGTAGATAAGATTAATTTACAGCAAACCCTTAAAGAATTTGAAGAGTTTGGGGAGGTTTATGGCTATACCGTAGATATCACAAATACCGCCTGGATTGAGGAAATTGCAAAACAGGTAAAGGATGAAATTGGTCCCGTTGATATTCTAATAAATAATGCGGGAATAGTATTTGGAGGTTATTTTCACGAAAATTCTTCAGAAAATATAGAAAAGGTTATGAATGTGAATGCCATTGCTCCCATGCAACTTGCGCGAACTTTTTTAAGTGGAATGATGGAGAGGAAACAAGGGCATATTTGTAATATCACTTCCTCGGCAGGCCTCGTTTCCAATCCTAAAATGGCTGTCTATGCAGGAAGTAAATGGGCTGCTACCGGTTGGTCTGATAGTTTGCGTTTGGAGATGAAGCAACTTAAAACCGGGGTTGGGGTTACTACTGTAACTCCTTATTATATAAATACGGGAATGTTTGATGGGGTGAAATCTAATATTCCTATTCTGGATCAATATAAAGTGGCTAAAAGGATAATTAAAGCCATAGAAAAGGACAGAATATATTTAAGTATGCCTTGGAGTATGCGTTTTGTTAGATTTTCCCAGGGACTTTTTCCTATCTGGTTTTACGATTGGTTTGTAGGAAGGGTAATTGGAGTGTATAAAACTATGGATGAATTTAAAGGTCGAAAAAAATAAGGATATGGAAGAAACTTCAGCAAAAGAGATAGCCGAAATATATAAGAAGCAAAGAACGTTTTTCGCTTCTCAGGAAACAAAAAGTATAGACTTTCAGGCTTCAGCAGTTAAAGAAACTAAAGGAAGCCATTCTTCAGTATGAAGATAAAGTAAACAAAGCTTTGTGGCGAGACCTTCATAAATCTAAAGAAGAGGCATTTCTTACCGAGACCAGCCTGCTTATAGAAGAGCTAAATTATCATATTAAGAATTTAAAAAGCTGGGCGAAACCAAAAAAGGTAGGAACACCTCTACAAATTAAACCTTCGCGCTCAAAGATCTATTTTGAGCCACTGGGCATTGGTTTAATAATCGCGCCGTGGAATTACCCCTTTCAGCTTACACTTAATCCTCTAATCGGAGCGATTTCTGCCGGTTGCTGTGCGGTTTTAAAACCTTCGCCAGATACTCCAAATGTAGCACAGGTTATTGAAGAAATGATATCAGAACATTTCCCTCCCGAATATATTACGGTAGTTCAGGGTGGAAAGGATGCCAACCAGGAGTTGTTTAAATTTCCTTTTGATATTATGTTTTTTACCGGAAGCCCAACTGTTGGAAAAATAGTGATGAAAGCGGCCGCGGAACATTTGAGTAGGGTTGTACTGGAGTTGGGAGGTAAAAGCCCTTGTATTGTAAATAAAGATGCAAATTTAAAGATTGCCGGGAAGCGCATTGCCTGGGGGAAAATTATGAATGCAGGGCAAACCTGTATTGCTCCAGATTATTTATTGGTTCATAAAGAAGTTAAGAAAGATCTTTTAGCTGAAATTTCTAAGGCTTTTGAAGAAATGCTGGGAGAAAATATTGCCAATAGTAATTATTACGGCCGAATTGTAACCCCTGCGGCAATGAATCGTTTAAAGAAATACCTGAACGGAGATATTTATTACGGTGGAAAAATTGATTTAGAGAAAAAATATATAGAACCTACAATTTTAAATAATATAGATCCTGAAGATGAAATTATGCAGGAAGAGATTTTTGGTCCTATTTTACCGGTAATGGAATTTGGCGAGTTAACAGAAGCTATATCCTATATTAATGGGAATGAAAAACCACTTGCGCTTTATTATTTCGGAAAAGATAAAACTGCAAAAAAAGTTTTGCAGGAAACAAGTTCTGGTGGCGCCTGTATTAATGATACGCTTATTCACGTGGCGAACCATAAATTACCATTTGGCGGCGTTGGGAATAGCGGGATGGGGAAATATCACGGCAAAGAAAGTTACCTGGCTTTTACACACGAAAGGGGAGTGGTGAATTCCACAACAAAACTGGATATACCTTTAAAGTATCCGCCTTATAAGTTTTTTGGTTTGATTAAGAAAATAGTAGGATAAGTAATTTGAAAGTGCCCGGAGCGGGAGTCGAACCCGCACGCCCTAATGGACACATGGCCCTCAACCATGCCTGTCTACCAGTTCCAGCACCCGGGCTTAAAACAAGTCTGGAAAAAGTAAATTTCCAAGGGCTGTAGCAAGAAATCGAATTCTACGAGTTAAGAATTCTGAACTTAAAAATGTGATCTGGCTGGGGCTTTCCGATATTTCGCTATCGCTTAAATCGGAATAAACTTCTCGCCCAACAAAATCTGAACTTAAAAAAATGTGATCTGGCTGGGGCTCGAACCCAGGACCCTCTCCTTAAAAGGGAGATGCTCTACCAACTGAGCTACCAGATCGGTTTTCAATATTTTAATTCTGAACTTAAAAAGTGATCTGGCTGGGGCTTTCCGATATTTCGCTATCGCTTAAATCGGAATAAACTTCTCGCCCAACAAAATCTGAACTTAAAAAGTGATCTGGCTGGGGCTCGAACCCAGGACCCTCTCCTTAAAAGGGAGATGCTCTACCAACTGAGCTACCAGATCAATAAAAAGCATCCGTCTTTTTGCGAATGCGGGTGCAAATATACATTCATTAATTTATTTTTCAAGCCTAAATTGAGATAAATTTATATTAGATTTGGATCTTCCTAATAATAAGTACTTTAACAATGAAAATATTTTTAACCGGCTATATGGGTTCAGGTAAATCGGTAATAGGTGAAATGCTTGCTAAGAAACTGAATTACAAATATGTAGATCTCGATGATCAAATAGAAGTGATACAAGGGAAGAGTATCAACGATATTTTTGAAGATAAAGGAGAATTATTTTTTAGAAAGTTAGAATCGCAGATTTTGGATGATATTTTAGAAGATACTTCCAATATGATCATTTCTTTAGGCGGAGGAACTCCTTGTTATGGAAATAATTTTGAGCGAATTTGCGAGCAAAAAGATACTACGAGCATTTATTTAAAAGCTTCCATCCAAACTTTAACTGACAGGCTTTTTATTGAAAAGATTCATCGCCCGGTAATTAGTCATCTCGAGACCAGGGAAGCTTTAGAGGAATTTATTAGAAAACACCTTTTTGAACGTGCTTACTATTATAGCCAGTCAGATATGAGTATTACTGTAGATGAGAAAACTCCTGAAACTATTGTAGCTCAAATTATGGAGCGGCTATAAAAGTTCGGCTTTAAATTTATTGGGCTCAAAAGAAACCTTAACCATTTCATTTAAAGAGGTAGAAAGGGAAATTCCTTTGAAATCTGCTTTTACCGGATATTTTTTATGATTTCTATCTACTAAAACAGCGGTTTTAAATTGTTTAAGCGGAACATTTAAAAAGTGTCTTACTCCATAAATTAAGGTAGTTCCCGAGTTTAATACATCATCCACAAGGATAACCGATTTATCGCGGTAAATTTCAGGTTCAAGCGAAGTAGTGATCTCTTCCAGCGGATTTTTCTTATTTACATGAACTTCGCAAAGCTTTATTTTAAGCGGTGAAATGCTCTCTAAAGCTTCTTTTAAATGTGTAGCCAGTTGATAACCCTTTTTAGCGATACCGGCCAGGATAATTTCTTTTTCATCAATATTACTTTCATAAACCTGGTAGGCTATGCGTTTTATTTTATGCTGAATTTGGTCGTGATTTAAAATAAGTACACGTTCTTTCATTTTCTTGATAATTTTAATCCCAATCTGGGAATTCAATACAGGCTTTTAATTACTTCTAAGAGATCGTCCTCTAGCGTCATCCCTATTTCTTTCTAAACTTAAAAAACAATTCGTTTCCCTGCCTTGGTTTGATAGAATTGTAACAAGTTTCTAGAATTTCAATCTCAAAATACGGACTAAAATACGTTAAATATTCTTCTTTACTACCGCCAAAAGGTGGTCCGTCTTCTGTCAAAGGGAAACTAAAAAGTAATCCGCTTAATAAAGCATCCTGCTTTAAGAGTTCAGCGGTTTTCTTGGCGTATTCCTTTCTGGAATCTATTGGTAACGCACAAAAGAAGGTTTGTTCTAAAATAAGATCAAACTTATCTTCAATTTCAAAGAAATTAATATTCAGC
Source organism: uncultured Flavobacteriaceae bacterium (assembly GCA_963727565.1). Lineage (GTDB taxonomy): Bacteria > Bacteroidota > Bacteroidia > Flavobacteriales > Flavobacteriaceae > Salegentibacter. The sequence continues at coordinate 168,613 of CAVSGU010000003.1, read as the reverse complement.
AATTGGTTTTCGGGAAAAGTGGGTACGCGAGATATTAAGTTCTGTAGTGGCTTTTCACTAATATCGGCAACATAAACATTTTTGAAACCTTGCTTAAATAAATATTCGGCTTCATAAGCGTTTCCGGCTCCCGGAATTAATATTTTTAAGTCCTTATCTTCAAGCTGATCTATATACGCTTTTAACGGCCTGGAAATTTCACCAATATCCCAGCCGGTTTGATTTTGCTCATAGCGTTGAGACCAGAATTCATTAGAAAAACTACGATTTGATGTCATCTGGATTGGGATCTGTATTTTCAAACCAATCGTCTATATCACGACGATCTTTTTTGGTAGGTCTTCCGGTTCCTTTTTTGCGGTAATAATCTTTAGAATACTTTAAAAGCTCCAGTTTTTCAAAAGCCTCTTTTGGCGTAACATCTATTAGATAAAGATTAACCAATTTGGCGCCAACCCGGCTGGCGGGAAGGTCTAAAACTTCAATTTGATAATCTATTTGGTTTTTGCGTACGGTGAGCTTATCATTAGGAAAAACTTCTTTAGAAGGCTTTACACTGGTGCCATCCATTTTCACTTTTCCCTGCTTGCATGCGTTGGTGGCAATGCTTCGGGTTTTAAAATATCTTACGCACCATAAAAACTTGTCAACTCTCATAAAATCTCTCCTTTAAAACTGCGTTATTCTTAAACAAAAATACAAGAATATTGTATCTTGCGCGCCAAAAATAGAGACAATGCAATTAAACAAATTTTTTATTCTAAGCTTTATTTCAGCTTTAACTTTAATTTCCTGTGACGAAGATGATAACGGAAATGCCCCTGAATTTGAAGAAAGGGATCCTGAAGAGCAGGCTATAGCTGATGAAGATTCTATTAATAATTTCCTGGATACCCATTTTTACAATTATGAGGAGTTTGAAAATCCTTCTGATGATTTTGATTATATGGTTCGGTTTGATACTATAGCCGGAGAAAATGCCGATAAAACGCCGCTTTCTGAAGAAGAAAACCTGGAGATGAAGACGGTTTTGAATAATGATGTAGAATATAATATGTATGTGCTTAAAGTAAGAGAAGGGGAAGGGCAACAGCCTAAATTCACCGATTCTACTTTGGTTAATTACCGCGGTGAATTATTAAATCTTAGTGCTTTTGATAATGCCAGTACTCCGGTTTGGTTTGATCTTACTACGTTAATTAAAGGCTTTTCTGCAGGAATTGTAGAATTTAAAGGTGCTACCGGTTTTACCGTTAATCCTGATAACACCGTAGATTTTAATGATGATTACGGAATTGGAGCGCTTATTTTTCCTTCAGGTTTAGGATATTTTTCAAGCTCTCAACCCAGTATTCCACCTTACAGCCCTTTAATTTTTAATGTGCAGTTATTAGGAGTAAACGAAGCCGATCACGATCGTGATGGTATTCCTAGCTGGATGGAAGATCTTAATGAAAACAACGATATTCTAGATGATGATACCGATGAAGATGGAACCCCAAATTTTGCTGATCGAGATGATGATGGTGATGGAACTCCAACCCGCGACGAAATAATTATAAATGAAGACGGTAGTTTAGAATTTCCAGATGCTAACGGAAATGGAACACCAGATTATTTAGATCCTGATACCTTTCAATAGGTAGCTGAAAATAGTTATAAAACAAAAAAAGCGGCGATGTAAATATTTACATCGCCGCTTTTTTTGTTTTTTATAAAATATTAGTTCAAATTAAAAAGCATAAGACAAACTCAAAATCCATTGAGATGGTCTTGAATCTATAGAAAAGTTTTCTTGAGCAGTTTCAGTAGCTCCAAAAGCAGTGTTTTCTGTAAACGCACCTTCATATCTTACATCAAAACCTAAGCGTCCAAGATTTATGCCTGCACCTACCTGGTAACCTACGGTAATATCTTTTTCAACATCACCAATTTCAAGTGTGGTATCCTCTAGCTCGTTATTTATAATATATTGAAATGATGGTCCGGCTTTTATATTAAGAGGTCCTATCACATTTACACCCAGCAAAATTGGAGCGTCTATTTTATCGATTTTATAGTTGAAATTTTCATATTCGGTGTTCAAACGGGTGAACATTAATTCTGGCTGAATAAAAATTCCAACAATCTGGAATCGGCTGAAAAGCCCAATGTGATATCCAGATTTTTCTTTTCCTTCTATAATATCACCAAGATCATTAGCGGCACTTTCTCTTTCAAGATCGCCGGTAGCTCCATAATTGAAACCTCCTTTAATTCCAAAATCTGCTTCCTGGGCCATAAGTCCTATAGAGGAAAACAGGAAAACAGCGATAAACATTAATTTCTTCATAGTAGATTGTTTTATTGTTAGGTTTTGATAACGCACAAATAGTGCCCATTATTCTAAGTAAAATGAAAAAAGCCTTTAAGAATCTTATTCTCAAAGGCTTTAAATATACTTAAAAAGATTTTTTATTTTCTCTTTAATACTTTTTCTGTGGCCTTAATAATTGCTTCCGCATTAAGTCCGTATTTATCCATTAATTGTTCTGGTGTACCACTTTCTCCAAAAGTATCCTGAGTGGCCACAAATTCTTGTGGTGCAGGATTATTTTCGGCTAAAGTACGCGCAACACTTTCTCCAAGTCCGCCAAGGAAGTTGTGTTCTTCAGCAGTTACCACGCATCCAGTTTTCTTAACCGATTTGATGATGGCTTTTTCATCTAAAGGCTTGATCGTATGAATATTGATCACATCAGCACTAATCCCTTTTTCTGAAAGCTTCTGTGCAGCCTGTATCGCTTCCCAAACCAAATGGCCGGTAGCAATAATGGTTACATCTTCACCTTCATATAAATGAACCGCTTTCCCAATTTCAAACTTTTGATCTTCCGCAGTAAAATTGGCTACTTTTGGTCTTCCAAAACGAAGATAAACCGGGCCGTCGTGTTCTGCAATTGCTAAAGTTGCTGCTTTGGTCTGGTTAAAATCGCAAGTGTTAATTACCGTCATTCCCGGTAACATTTTCATAAGGCCAATGTCTTCCAGGATTTGGTGTGTGGCACCATCTTCTCCTAAGGTAACTCCAGAGTGAGAAGCACAAATCTTTACGTTTTTACCTGAATATGCGATAGATTGACGAATCTGGTCGTAAACTCTACCTGTAGCAAAATTAGCGAAAGTCCCGGCAAAAGGAATTTTTCCACCTATGGTAAGGCCGGCAGCCATTCCCATCATATTGGCTTCAGCAATTCCCGTCTGGAAAAAACGCTCTGGATTTTCATCTATAAAATCCTGCATTTTAAGAGATCCCACAAGATCGGCACAAAGTGCTACTACGTTAGGGTTGGTTCTGCCAAGTTCGGTAAGTCCTGCACCAAAACCGGAGCGGGTATCTTTCTTTCCTGTATCTATATATGTTTTCATTCTTGTCTTCTTTGTCATTTCCGCGACCTAACTGATATTATTTCAGAATAGGCGGGAAATCAATTTTATTTTACCTTTAATAGTCTCCTAAAGTTTCAGGATTTTGTGAAAGCGCGGTTTCCAATTGCTCATCGTTAGGCGCTTTTCCGTGCCAGGCGTGCGTATGCATCATAAAATCTACGCCGTTACCCATCACAGTAGTCATAAGTACACAAACCGGTTTTCCTTTTCCGGTGCGAGATTTTGCTTCGGTTAAACCATCAATTACCTGTTGCATATCGTTACCATCTTCAATCTCCATCACATCCCAACCAAAAGCTTCAAATTTAGCTTTCATATTACCCATAGGTAAAACGGTCTCGGTGCTTCCATCTATTTGCTGGCCGTTGAGGTCTACTGTAGCAATAAGATTATCTACTTTATTTCCGGCAGCATACATAATGGCTTCCCAGTTCTGGCCTTCTTGCAATTCACCGTCACCTAGAAGGGCGAATACCAAATGATTATCCTTATTTAGCTTTTTAGCTTGAGCAGCTCCAAGAGCAACTGACATTCCCTGACCCAGAGAACCTGAAGCTACGCGAATTCCCGGTAGGCCTTCATGTGTTGTAGGGTGACCTTGTAACCTGGAATTAATAAGGCGAAAAGTATTAAGTTCTTCTACAGGAAAATAACCGCTACGGGCTAAAACACTATAAAATACCGGAGAAATATGGCCGTTAGAAAGGAAGAAAATATCTTCTTCTTTTCCATCCATATTAAACTCGGGCTTGTGCTCCATAATCCCGCCCTGGTACAAAGCGGTGAAAAATTCTGTACAACCAAGCGAACCTCCCGGGTGTCCCGAATTCACTTTGTGAACCTGCCTTAAAATATCCCGGCGAACCTGGGTGGCAAAATCTTCTAATTCTTTGATTTTTGACATTAAAGTAAAATTGTGTTGTTAAAATAATAGCCACAAAAATAGGTTTTTATAAAGCTTTGTCAAAGTGCTTGCGAGTCAGTTATCAAGAAAACTAATCAAGTAACTAACAATTTCCTGTTTTTAACTTCTTTTATTTGATATTTACTCGATAATCGAGATTTAAATGCTTCGTCCCGGGAAATCGGGATGCCTCGAAAGCAAAAAAATGCCTCGTGGGTTTGCCTAAAGGTAGTTTACTTGAGTATCTTTGCACTCACTTAAAATACACTATGAAATTTGATTTGTTGAGTACCGATGCCGGTAGTAAAGCCCGTGCCGGGACCATTACAACCGATCACGGTAAGATTGAAACTCCTATTTTTATGCCTGTTGGTACCGTGGCTTCTGTAAAAGGAGTGCATCAACGGGAACTTAAAGAAGAAATTAATCCCGATATTATATTAGGAAATACCTATCACCTTTATTTACGTCCACAAACCGAAATTCTTAAGAAAGCCGGCGGTTTACATAAGTTTATGAACTGGGATCGAAATATTTTAACCGATAGTGGCGGCTACCAGGTATATTCTCTTTCTGCCAGAAGAAAAATTAAGGAGGAAGGTGTAAAATTCAAATCTCATATAGACGGCTCATACCATACTTTTACTCCAGAGAACGTGATGGAAATTCAACGTGCTATTGGAGCTGATATTATTATGGCTTTTGATGAATGTACACCTTATCCCTGTGATTATAAATATGCCAAACGTTCTATGCACATGACGCATAGATGGCTTGATAGATGTGTAAATCATTTGGAGAAAGTAGATCCATTGTATGGATTTGATCAAACGCTTTTTCCAATTGTTCAGGGAAGTACTTATAAGGATTTAAGAAAACAATCTGCTGAATATATTGCTTCAGTTGGAGCAGAGGGTAATGCAATTGGCGGACTTTCAGTTGGAGAACCTGCTGAAGAAATGTACGCGATGACAGAGGTTGTTACTGAAATTCTTCCGGAGGATAAACCGCGATATTTAATGGGCGTGGGAACTCCTATTAATATCCTGGAAAATATTGCACTGGGAGTAGATATGTTTGATTGTGTGATGCCAACCAGGAATGCCCGTAACGGAATGCTTTTTACTGCTCACGGTACCATCAACATCAAAAATAAAAAGTGGGAAGACGATTTTTCTCCAATAGATGAAATGGGAATCACTTTTGTAGATACAGAATACAGCAAAGCTTATGTTAGGCATTTATTTAGTGTGAATGAACTTCTCGGCAAGCAAATTGCTACAATTCATAACCTCGGGTTTTATATGTGGTTGGTGCGTGAAGCCAGAAAACATATCTTAGCCGGAGATTTTGCCACCTGGAAGAATATGATGGTAAAACAAATGGACAAAAGACTGTAAACCTTGAAAATATTAGATTGGTACATATTAAAACGCTATCTGGGAACATTTTTCCTGATGCTTTTGTTATTTATACCAATTGGGATCACGGTAAATCTTGCCGAAAAAATTGGTAAAATACTGGATAATGAAGTGCCTTTTATAGAAGTGGCACTTTATTATGTAGATTTTACGATCTATTTTGCCAATTTATTATTCCCGCTTTTCCTGTTTTTATCGGTGATCTGGTTTACCTCTAAGCTTGCTAATAATACCGAAATTATAGCCTTTTTAAGTAGTGGTGTTTCTTTTTGGAGATTTCTAAGACCCTATCTTATTGGTGCCAGTATTGTTTGTGTTCTAGCTTTATTCCTTGGAATGTTCCTGGCGCCTAAAGCCAGTAAAGGTTTTAATGAATTTAAGTACGAATATCTCAAGAAAAACGAACAAACCCAGGAGACCAGGGACGTTTACCGACAAATAAACGACAATGAGTTTATTTATGCGAGCCATTTTCAACCTATAGGGAAATCGGCAAGAAATTTCACCCTGGAGCATTTTGAAGGTAACGAGCTTAAATTTAAAATTAGCGCTACCAGTTTAAGGTTTAACGAGGAGGATACCACTTATTCTCTGACTAATGTAGATAAACGTATTGTTGGAGTTGACGGAGATTCTATTTTTCATCAAAATAAGCTGGATACGATACTTCCATTTGAATTTGATGAACTTACCCCTGAAACCTATATCGCTGAAACTCTAAATTATACCGAACTAAACGAATTTATAGAACAAGAGCGGCGCAGAGGGTCGGGGAATATTAATAGATACCTGGTGGTTGCTTACAAAAGGTGGAGTATTCCGGTTTCAGCATTTATTTTAACGATTATTGCCGTGGCTGTATCTTCTATGAAACGTCGTGGGGGTATGGGCGTTAACCTTGCCGTTGGTATTACTCTTGCTTTTATCTTTATATTTTTCGATAAAGTTTTTGGTACCATGGCAGAGCAATCTACCTTCTCTCCATTAATTGCAGTTTGGTTTCCAAACATCAGCTTTGGTGTTCTCGCCATTTTTCTACTTTACAGGGCTAAAAGATAAGTTGGGAAATTTGTCGAAAATTAATGGTCTTTCTGCATAATTCTTCCTTTTAAAGTTTGTTATATTTGTAAGCTAATAAAAAACAAACCATAACAACTTATGGAATATTTAGAATTTGAATTACCCATTAAAGAGTTGGAAGAGCAGTACGAAAAAGCTTGTAACATAGGTGAAGAGAGCGATGTTGATGTTACGGCTACCTGCAGGCAAATCGAGAAGAAATTAAAGGCTACCCGAAAGGATATATATAAGAACTTAACGGCCTGGCAACGGGTTCAACTTTCCAGGCATCCTAACCGTCCCTATACTTTAGATTACATTAATGCTATTTGCGGTGATACGTTTTTAGAACTTCACGGTGATAGAAATGTAAAGGATGATAAAGCGATGATTGGTGGTCTTGGTAAAATAGAAGACCAAAGTTTTATGTTTATTGGTCAGCAAAAAGGCTATAATACTAAAACCAGGCAGTATAGAAATTTTGGGATGGCAAATCCTGAAGGTTACCGCAAAGCTTTACGTTTAATGAAATCTGCAGAGAAGTTTGGTCTTCCTGTAGTGACATTTGTGGATACTCCGGGAGCATATCCAGGTCTGGAAGCTGAAGAGCGCGGCCAGGGAGAAGCTATTGCCCGAAATATTCTTGAAATGACAAGACTAAAAGTGCCGGTAATTGTTGTTATTATTGGTGAAGGAGCCAGTGGTGGTGCTTTGGGAATTGGTGTTGGAGATAAAGTGATGATGCTTGAAAACACCTGGTATTCGGTAATTTCTCCTGAATCCTGTTCTTCTATTCTTTGGCGAAGCTGGGAGTATAAGGAACAAGCGGCAGATGCTTTAAAACTTACCGCTAAGGATATGAAAAAACAGAAGCTTATAGACGAGATTGTAAAAGAACCAGTTGGAGGTGCTCATAGCAATAGGGAAGAGACTTTTGATACGGTAAAAAATGCAATTTTAGAAGCATATGATGAATTTAAAAACTTATCACCAACAGATCTAGTAAATAAGAGGATGGATAAGTATTTAGATATGGGGGTTTTTAAAGGCTAAGACCTTACATATCATAACCTATTAAATTTCCGAAACCCTGGTTTCGGTTTTTTTTGCACTTATCAACACTATTATTAAGTTTTCAACAGGTGAATTGTTGATTACCGGTTAATTAAGTAACCGATCTAATATTAAGATGCTCTTAACAAATTTTATACTTTCGTAATATGGATAAAATGACCGCCCCGCAGCAATTTTCGGCAAAAAAAAGTAATGTTATTAGCCTTGAAAAAGGTAAACTTCCGCCACAAGCTGTTGACTTAGAAGAAGTTGTGTTGGGGGCGATGATGATAGATAAAAAAGGGGTAGATGAAATAATTGATATCCTAAGCCCTGATGCTTTCTATAAAAACTCCCATAAATTAATTTTTGAAGCAATACATAAGCTCTTCGAAAATACAGAGGCGATTGACTTATTAACCGTTTCTAACCAATTAAAGAAAGATGGTAATTTTGAAAAGTCTGGTGGCGATTATTACCTGATCCAGTTAACCCAAAAAGTATCATCTTCTGCGCATATTGAGTTTCATGCGCGTATTATTCTTCAGAAATATATTCAGCGTAGCCTTATTAAGATTTCAAACGAAATTATTGAGGAAGCTTACGATGAATCTACCGATGTTTTTGATCTTTTAGATAGCGCTGAAGCCAAATTATATGAAGTAACCCAGGGGAATATTCAAAAATCTACCGAGACTGCTCAAAGTTTGGTAATCCAGGCGAAGAATAGAATTGAAGAAATCTCGAATAAAGAAGGTTTAAGTGGTGTTCCTTCAGGATTTGATAAGTTAGACCAGTTAACTTCCGGTTGGCAGCCCAGTGACCTTATTATTGTTGCTGCACGTCCAGGTATGGGTAAAACGGCGCTTACTTTATCTATGGCCAGGAATATTTCTGTTGGCCAAAATATGCCGGTGGCATTTTTCTCTTTGGAGATGTCGGCAGTGCAGCTAATTACCCGATTAATTTCTTCGGAAACCGGTCTTTCTTCAGAAAAACTAAGAACGGGAAATCTTGAAAAACACGAATGGGAGCAACTTAATGTAAAGGTAAAAGATCTTGAAAATGCACCTTTATTTATAGATGATACGCCTTCACTTTCTATTTTTGACCTTAGGGCAAAAGCCAGGAGGTTGGCTTCCCAACACGGGATCAAGCTTATTGTAATTGATTATTTACAGTTAATGACGGCCGGTGGAAGCCAAAAAGGTGGCGGAAACAGGGAGCAGGAAATTTCGACTATCTCCCGTAACCTTAAAGCTTTGGCTAAAGAACTTAATGTCCCGGTAATTGCACTTTCTCAGCTATCGCGTGCGGTAGAAACCAGGGGTGGCAGTAAGCGACCATTGCTTTCTGACCTTAGGGAATCTGGAGCGATTGAGCAGGATGCCGATATTGTATCCTTTATTTATCGTCCAGAATACTATAAAATTGAAGAATGGGATGATGAAGAAAGAACGCCAACCGATGGGCAGGGTGAATTTATTGTAGCCAAGCACAGGAACGGTGGACTGGAAAATATACGTCTTAAATTTATTGGTCATCTTGGTAAATTTGATAACTTAGAAGAGTTCGATTCGCCTTTTGAATATCATTCTAAAATGAATACCGGCGAGAATGAAGAGAATGAGTTTGGCTCTCCAAACCTGCCTAACCCAAGTGCGAACGAAGCTTTTGGCAGCTCAATGAATAGTGGGTTTAATAATGACGACGATGACGAAGTTCCATTTTAAAAATTCTGATAAAATAAGAAAGACTAAGTTTAATAATATTGTTTTAAAAGACCAGAAAAGCGGGAAATTTACCGTTCTTCTGGTCTTTTTTGTTTTCCTGGCTTTAAATTCTTTCAGGGTTTCAGCATCTCAATTGCTTATTCCTATGGATGGAGACTCTCAAAAGAATCATTTAAAAGCATACGGAATAACCTATTTTGCTTTAGAAGAAGAGTTAGAAGTTAGATGGTTGCTAAATTATCGCGGTGGTTCCTTTTTAATTTCAGATACCGAAGAATTACGTAAAGAATGCCAAATACGTGGAGTTTCTTTTGAAATAATAAGCGATGATAAAACCCAGTCGATTTTAGAAGAAATCAGTAGTCCTTCGCAGAATATGGAGACTGTGGTATTAGAGAAAGCTCCAAAAATTGCGGTGTATTCTCCACAGGGAAATAAACCATGGGACGATGCGGTGACTATGGCGCTTACTTATGCTGAAATTCCTTATGAAACCATTTATGATGAAGCAGTATTAAATGATGCGCTCATTTTATATGATTGGCTGCATTTGCACCACGAAGATTTTACCGGACAGTACGGGAAATTCTATAGAACATTTAGAACTACGCCCTGGTATATTCAGGAAAAAGAAGAAGCTGAAGCCTTAGCACAGAAGTTGGGATATAATAAGGTTTCTGAAGAAAAACGGGATGTTGCTTTAAAAATTAGAGATTATGTTGTTGGCGGCGGCTTTATGTTTGCCATGTGCAGCGCTACCGATAGTTTTGATATTGCCCTGGCTGCAAAAGGAGTAGATATTGCCGAAACTATGTTTGATGGCGATCCCAGTGAACCCGGTTATCAATCTAAAATAGATTTCAGTAATACTTTCGCCTTTACCGATTTCACCCTGGAACGAAGCCCGATGGTTTACGAGTTTTCCTCTATAGATATGACTGCTAAAAGAAATATTCCGAAGGAAACTGATTATTTTACCCTGATGGATTTTTCAGCAAAATGGGATGTGGTGCCAACTATGTTAACTCAGAATCACACTCGATTGGTTAAAGGATTTATGGGACAAACTACGGCCTATAATCCAGATAATATTAAAGCCAATGTTTTGGTGATGGGAGAAAGTAAATTAAATGGCGAAGCTCGTTACATTCACGGAATAAAAGGAAAAGGATTTTTTACTTTTTACGGAGGCCACGATCCTGAAGATTATCAGCATAGGGTAGGGGATCCAAAGACCGAACTTGATTTACACCCAACTTCACCGGGCTATAGACTAATTTTAAATAATGTACTTTTCCCGGCGGCGAAGAAAAAGCCTCAAAAAACTTAAGATGAAACTAAGTCTTTTGTTGAAAATCTTAAGTGTCATCAACTTGATTTTGGTGGTATTTCTCATTTTAGATTTGACTAATGTAATTACATTGCCTTCTTCGGTATATGGAATATTATTAATTTCAGTCGGAATTTTAACTGCAACAGGAATTTATCTAAAAGAAAATAATAAGAAGTAACTATGAAATTTTTTCAGAAGGAAATAAAATTAAAAGCGAGGTCTAGAGGATTTCATTTGGTAACAGAAGAAGTGGAAAGTCAACTGCAGGAATTAAAAGAAATCAATTCAGGAATATTAAATGTGTTTATAAAACATACTTCAGCAGGAATAACCATTAATGAAAACGCCGATCCTACGGTGCGGGAAGATTTTGAAAGTCATTTTAATGAAATGGTTCCGGAAAATATGCCGTATTATAAACACACTTTAGAAGGTCCAGATGATATGCCGGCGCATATTAAGGCTTCCTTACTGGGAAATTCACTTCAGATCCCTGTAACCAATGGAAAATTAAATATGGGAACCTGGCAGGGAATTTATTTGGCAGAGCATAGAAATAATGGAGGTTCTCGAAAATTGGTTTTAAGCCTTTACGGGGTTTAAGTTTATTACGGTTGCAGGGAACTGTGTAGGGAACAAAGAAGCCACGAATTCACTAATAAGTTCTATAAGAATATTTGTGTATTAGTGGCAAAAAACTTGAAGGTCATTTTTTAAGAAACTTTGAAAGTATTCGATAATTCAATTTCCAAAGAAAATAAAAGCATAAAAAAATCCGGTTCAATAAAGAACCGGATTTTTAAATAAGAGAGTATAACTAATTTGTAATTACTTTACTTTATCTACAATTGCTTTAAAAGCTTCTGGATGGTTCATTGCCAAATCGGCAAGTACCTTACGGTTTAAACCTATTCCACCAGCTTTAGCAGCTCCCATAAATTGAGAATAAGACATACCGTGTTCACGGGCTGCAGCGTTAATACGCATAATCCATAGTGAACGGAAATTACGCTTCTTTACTTTACGGTCTCTGTATGAGTAAAGCATTGCTTTCTCAACCGCATTTTTTGCTACTGTCCAAACGTTTTTACGACGTCCGAAGTAACCTTTTGCTTGCTTAAGAACCTTTTTTCTTCTGGCTCTCTTTGCAACTGAATTTACTGATCTTGGCATATTTTTATGTGTTTTGTAGCAGGCGGCCGATAATCGACACTTTTAACTTAAACTTCAAACTGTCACACTGAGCGCAGTCGAAGTGTTGCCCAACTCCAGGGTTTTTAAATTAATTAAACCGTTAAGAGCTTATTGTTACTTTAAACGCAACATAAGTTTAACATTGTCCTTATCTGCATCGTGTACTAATGTACTGTGCGTTAAGGCTAGCTTACGTTTTTTAGACTTCTTTGTTAAGATGTGGCTTTTAAACGCGTGCTTTCTTTTTATTTTCCCAGTACCGGTAAGCTTAAAACGCTTTTTAGCACTAGATTTTGTCTTCATTTTAGGCATGTTATCCTCTTTTTTATATTATAACTCTCTTATTATACTATTTTGCTTTTCTGGGAGATAAAAACATAGTCATACGTTTTCCTTCCAGCTTTGGCATTTGTTCTACTTTTCCAAGTTCTTCAAGATCTTGCGCTAATCTTAGCAGTAGAATTTCACCTTTATCTTTAAAAACGATAGAACGTCCTTTAAAAAATACAAAAGCTTTTAATTTAGCTCCGTCTTTTAAAAATTTCTCTGCGTTACGTTTTTTAAATTCGTAATCGTGATCATCTGTATTAGGACCAAAACGTATTTCTTTTACCACAACTTTACTCGCTTTGGCTTTCATAGCCTTTTCGCGCTTCTTTTGTTCGTAAAGAAACTTTTTGTAATCCATAGCTTTCACCACTGGTGGTTTAGCATCTGGAGATATTTCTACCAAATCCAGGCCTAATTCTTCGGCTATAGATAATGCTTGTTTAGTTGGGTAAACGCCCATTTCTACATTATCACCTACAAGACGAACTTCTTCTGCCCTGATTTTTTGGTTAATCCGGTGTTGATCCTCTTTGACTGCTCTAAGCGGTCTCTTCGATTTTTTTCTACGTATTGCTATGGCTGATCTATTTTTGGTTAAACTTCAAACGTCTTCAACGTTTTTTTGATTTCGTTATTTATTATTTCGGCAAAGTCTTCTACTGGCATAGTGCCTATATCGCCTTCCCCTCTCTTTCGTACAGAAACCGTACCATCTTGTTCTTCCTGTTCCCCTATAATCAACATATATGGGAATTTGTTCATTTCGGCTTCCCTTATTTTCTTCCCAATGGTTTCATTTCGGTTATCCGCCAAAGCGCGAATTTCGTTATTTTCCAGCAAAGTTAAAACTTTTTGGGCGTATTTTTCATATTTCTCACTGATTGAGAGCACCATAGCCTGCTCGGGCATCAACCATAATGGAAAGTTACCGGCTGTATGTTCCAATAATATGGCGATAAAACGTTCCATACTTCCAAATGGCGCACGGTGAATCATTACCGGGCGGTGTGTCTCATTGTCACTTCCTTTATAGCTAAGTTCAAATCTTTCTGGCAGGTTGTAGTCTACCTGAATGGTGCCAAGTTGCCAGCTTCTGCCAAGTGCGTCTTTCACCATAAAGTCTAACTTAGGTCCATAAAACGCGGCTTCCCCGGTTTCAACAACATAATTAAGACCTTTTTCTTTAGCTGCATTTATTATGGCAGTTTCGGCTTTTTCCCAAACATCATCAGATCCTATATACTTTTCTTTATTCTCAGGATCTCTTAAAGAAACCTGTGCGGTAAAGTTTTCAAAACCTAAAGAATCGAATACATATAAGGTAAGGTCTATTACTTTTTTGAATTCTTCATCTAATTGATCTGGAGTACAAAAAATATGAGCATCATCCTGCGTAAAACCTCTAACTCTGGTCAATCCGTGTAATTCCCCGCTTTGTTCGTAACGATAAACGGTGCCAAATTCAGCAAAACGTTTTGGAAGATCACGGTAACTCCAGGAGCTAGCGTTATAAATCTCGCAGTGATGAGGGCAGTTCATAGGTTTTAATAAAAACTCCTCGCCCTCGTGAGGTGTATGAATTGGCTGAAAGCTGTCTTCACCGTATTTAGCATAATGGCCTGAAGTTACATAAAGTTCTTTTTGACCAATATGCGGACTTACCACCATCTCGTAACCTGCTTTTTTCTGTGCCTTTTTTAAGAAATCTTCCAGTCGTTCTCTTAAAGCAGCTCCTTTTGGTAACCATAATGGAAGTCCCTGTCCAACTTTTTGAGAAAAAGTGAATAGCTCAAGTTCTTTCCCAAGCTTACGGTGATCCCTTTTCTTAGCTTCTTCAAGCAGTTCTAAGTATTCTTTTAATTCTTTTTGCTTCGGAAATGAAATTCCATAAACACGAGTTAACTGCGGATTGTTTTCATCGCCGCGCCAGTAAGCTCCGGCAACACTCATTAACTTTACCGCTTTAATAAAGCCGGTATTTGGAATATGGCCTCCGCGGCAAAGATCTGTAAAGTTGTCGTGATCGCAGAAAGTGATCTCACCATCTTCCAGGTTCTCGATTAATTCAACTTTAAATTGATTATTTTGTTCCTTATAATAGGAGAGGGCATCAGCTTTTGAAACTTCGCGAAGTTTGAAGTCATGTTTTTCGCGAGCAATTTGAAGCATTCGTTCTTCGATCTTCTTAAAATCGTTTTCAGAAATCTTGTGCTCGCCAAAATCTACATCATAATAGAATCCATTTTCAATGGCCGGCCCAATAGTTAATTTAGAACCGGGATACATTTCTTCTATCGCCTGGGCCATTACGTGAGAGGTAGAATGCCAAAAGGCTTTTTTACCTTCGTCGTCTTTCCAGGTAAATAAGGTTAAACTGCCATCTGTTGTTAATGGCGTAGAAACTTCTACAATATTATTGTTGAATTTTGCTGAAATTACGTTTCGGGCCAGTCCAGAGCTAATGCTGTTAGCAACATCCATTGGAGTGGTAGCCTTTCTCAAATTCTTTTATACTGCCATCGGGCAAGCTTACCTTAATCATGTATATGTAGTTTTAATGAGCGCAAAGATAATAGGTTGATTTTGCCTGCGCAATATACTTATATATAAAGGAGGATATTTATTGCTGAAATATTAAAAAGAAGTAGTTTTTCTTTATGCTGAAACATTAACTTTTGTCTCCCCAATATTTCTTTAAAATTTTTTATCTTACAAGTTCCTTTTATTGAGAAGATTAGGAATTAGTTTTAAGTTTTCTTTAAAAAAAAGTTATTTGCGGCTTGCGGGGGAAGAAAACAGCAGTATATTTGCACCCGCTTTGAGACACAACGAGGGTTGCGGAGTAGAGTGGGAAGTTCATTACATATTGGGATACGGTGATTTTTTAAGGAAATAAAGCTTAAAAAAATAAAAGTAAAAAAAACTTATTTTTTTACTTGCCAGAATCAAAAGAGGGTGTATATTTGCAGCCGCAAAAACAGCGAAGGTTTTTAATTAAAACGGCAGTTGTTTTGAAGTTCTTTTGAGAATGGAAAGCTTTAAAAAAAAGTCAAAAATTTTTCTAAAAAAGATTTGGCAGATAAAGAAAAAGCATTGTATATTTGCAGCCGCTTACGGCGCAACTGAGTTCCCAAAAATACTGAAAAGAAATCCCGGGTGGGTGAGATAATAGAGAGGTTCGAGTCCTTTAATTTCGACAAGAATATCCCGAGTAAGATCGGGGAAGTTCATTGATTTATTGAATTGACAGCGCGTACATTTTTCTTCGGAAAAATGATACAAATAATTTAGAATTAAGACTAGATAAGTCATCTTTGAGTACAGACAATTGATTGTTGTAATTATATTTAAGAAACAACGATGAAGAGTTTGATCCTGGCTCAGGATGAACGCTAGCGGCAGGCCTAACACATGCAAGTCGAGGGGTAACATAGGAAAGCTTGCTTTTCTGATGACGACCGGCGCACGGGTGCGTAACGCGTATACAACCTACCTTTTAGCGGGGAATAGCCCAGGGAAACTTGGATTAATGCCCCATAGTATGGAGATCTCTCCTGAGATTTTCATTAAACATTTATGGCTATTAGATGGGTATGCGTCCTATTAGTTAGTTGGTAAGGTAACGGCTTACCAAGGCAGCGATAGGTAGGGGTCCTGAGAGGGAGATCCCCCACACTGGTACTGAGACACGGACCAGACTCCTACGGGAGGCAGCAGTGAGGAATATTGGACAATGGGCGAGAGCCTGATCCAGCCATGCCGCGTGCAGGAAGACTGCCCTATGGGTTGTAAACTGCTTTTACAGAGGAAGAACCACCCCCACGTGTGGGGGTTTGACGGTACTCTGCGAATAAGGATCGGCTAACTCCGTGCCAGCAGCCGCGGTAATACGGAGGATCCAAGCGTTATCCGGAATCATTGGGTTTAAAGGGTCCGTAGGCGGGCAGTTAAGTCAGTGGTGAAAGTCTTCCGCTCAACGGGAGAACTGCCATTGATACTGATTGTCTTGAGTTATTATGAAGTGGTTAGAATGAGTAGTGTAGCGGTGAAATGCATAGATATTACTCAGAATACCGATTGCGAAGGCAGATCACTAATAATATACTGACGCTGATGGACGAAAGCGTAGGTAGCGAACAGGATTAGATACCCTGGTAGTCTACGCCGTAAACGATGGTTACTAGCTGTTCGGCCCAATTGAGGGCTGAGTGGTTAAGCGAAAGTGATAAGTAACCCACCTGGGGAGTACGTTCGCAAGAATGAAACTCAAAGGAATTGACGGGGGCCCGCACAAGCGGTGGAGCATGTGGTTTAATTCGATGATACGCGAGGAACCTTACCAGGGCTTAAATGTAGTCTGACAGGGGTGGAAACACCCTTTTCTTCGGACAGATTACAAGGTGCTGCATGGTTGTCGTCAGCTCGTGCCGTGAGGTGTCAGGTTAAGTCCTATAACGAGCGCAACCCCTGTGGTTAGTTGCCAGCGAGTAATGTCGGGAACTCTAGCCAGACTGCCGGTGCAAACCGCGAGGAAGGTGGGGATGACGTCAAATCATCACGGCCCTTACGTCCTGGGCCACACACGTGCTACAATGGTAGGGACAGAGAGCAGCCACTTCGCGAGAAGGAGCGAATCTACAAACCCTATCACAGTTCGGATCGCAGTCTGCAACTCGACTGCGTGAAGCTGGAATCGCTAGTAATCGCATATCAGCCATGATGCGGTGAATACGTTCCCGGGCCTTGTACACACCGCCCGTCAAGCCATGGAAGCCGGGGGTACCTGAAGTCGGTCACCGCAAGGAGCCGCCTAGGGTAAAACTGGTAACTGGGGCTAAGTCGTAACAAGGTAGCCGTACCGGAAGGTGCGGCTGGAACACCTCCTTTCTAGAGCAACGCCTTTTAAGGCAATGCGCAATAATCAAAAGGGAAGTTCTTAAAGATCTTTTTTGGTCTTGATTCTATAGCTGTCGATTTAATATTTAAAGAATAAGGACAGTCTCATAGCTCAGCTGGTTAGAGCGCTACACTGATAATGTAGAGGTCGGCAGTTCGAGTCTGCCTGAGACTACGACGCGCTAAAGCGCAGTTCAAAGTTAAAGGTTAATAGTTCAAAGTAATTTGAATTTGAGACAACGACGTTCATTACAAATTGAAAGGAAATTTTAGAAGTTGGGTAACCCAGTTTGCAGTAAGCAGGAGCAGTTAGCAGTAATAAAGACTGCCATACTGAATACTGAGACTGCCGACTAACAAATGGGGGATTAGCTCAGCTGGCTAGAGCGCCTGCCTTGCACGCAGGAGGTCATCGGTTCGACTCCGATATTCTCCACGATTCCTTAAGATCTAAGGGAGATAGGTAATTTAAACAATCAGGAAATGCGTTTAGCATATTCGTTTGGTTACCATCGAGCTTAGATTGCTAGAGAGGAAAAAAGTTCATTGACATATTGAGAAACAAAGAATACGAGAAAACTACAGTTATAGAAGTTAAATTTTATAACGAGGTAAATTAAATTAATAGAATACATTGTGATTAAGGTCACGAGAAATTCGAGCATAAGCAAGAAGCATACAAGCTAGATAAGGGCGTATGGGGAATGCCTAGGCTCTCAGAGGCGAAGAAGGACGTGATAAGCTGCGAAAAGCTGCGGGGATTGGCACATACAAGTTGATCCGCAGATATCCGAATGGGGCAACCCACTATACTGAAGGTATAGTATCCGCAAGGAGGCAAACCCGGAGAACTGAAACATCTAAGTACCCGGAGGAAGAGAAAACAATAGTGATTGCGCTAGTAGCGGCGAGCGAACGCGCATTAGCCCAAACCATAAGGTTTACGGACCTTATGGGGTTGTAGGACCACAACATTTGTTGCAAACAGAATTAGAACAGGTTGGAAAGCCTGGCCATAGACGGTGACAGCCCGGTATAGGTAAAGAATGTAACGATAGTGGTATCCTGAGTAGTGCGGGGCACGAGAAACCCTGTATGAATCCGGCGGGACCATCCGCCAAGGCTAAATACTCCTGAGAGACCGATAGTGAACCAGTACCGTGAGGGAAAGGTGAAAAGAACCCTGAACAAGGGAGTGAAATAGATCCTGAAACCATACGCTTACAAGCGGTCGGAGCCCTTTGGGGTGACGGCGTGCCTTTTGCATAATGAGCCTACGAGTTACCGTTGCCAGCAAGGTTAAGCAGTTCAGCTGTGGAGCCGTAGCGAAAGCGAGTCTTAATAGGGCGGTTTAAGTTGGTAATGGTAGACGCGAAACCGTGTGATCTACCCTTGGGCAGGTTGAAGCTGTGGTAACACATAGTGGAGGACCGAACCCGTTGACGTTGAAAAGTCTTGGGATGACCTGAGGGTAGGGGTGAAAGGCCAATCAAACTCGGAAATAGCTCGTACTCCCCGAAATGCATTTAGGTGCAGCGGTATAATAGTTTTATAGAGGTAGAGCTACTGATTGGATGCGGGGGCTTCACCGCCTACCAATTCCTGACAAACTCCGAATGCTATAAAATGTTTTATATCAGTGAGGGCATGGGTGCTAAGGTCCGTGTCCGAGAGGGAAAGAACCCAGACCATCAGCTAAGGTCCCAAAATATATGTTAAGTTGAAGAAACGCGGTTGGACTGCCCAGACAGCTAGGATGTTGGCTTGGAAGCAGCCATTCATTTAAAGAGTGCGTAACAGCTCACTAGTCGAGCGGTCCGGCATGGATAATAATCGGGCATAAACATATTACCGAAGCTATGGATTTCATATTTAGATATGGAGTGGTAGGGGAGCATTGTAACAGAGATGAAGGTGTACTGCGAGGTATGCTGGATTGGTTACAAAAGAAAATGTAGGCATAAGTAACGATAATGCAGGCGAGAAACCTGCACACCGAAAGACTAAGGTTTCCCCAGCTATGCTAATCAGCTGGGGGTTAGTCGGGACCTAAGGCGAACCCGAAAGGGGTAGTCGATGGACAACAGATTAATATTTCTGTACTTGCCCCACGTTAAAGCGGACGGAGGCGAAAAGTTGGTGCGTGCTGACGGAATAGCACGTTGAAGGGAGTGGTAACACCCCGATAGTACACAAAAGCTTCGGCCGGCGTGATAATCCAGCGGATCGACTTCCAAGAAAAGCGAGTGGAGGCAACCCGTACCATAAACCGACACAGGTAGTTGGGATGAGAATTCTAAGGTGCTCGAGAGATTCATGGCTAAGGAACTAGGCAAAATGGGCCCGTAACTTCGGGAGAAGGGTCGCCCCGCTTCGGCGGGGCCGCAGTGAAGAGGTCCAGGCGACTGTTTATCAAAAACACAGGGCTCTGCTAAATCGAAAGATGATGTATAGGGCCTGACACCTGCCCGGTGCTGGAAGGTTAAGAGGAGATGTTAGCTTCGGCGAAGCATTGAATTGAAGCCCCAGTAAACGGCGGCCGTAACTATAACGGTCCTAAGGTAGCGAAATTCCTTGTCGGGTAAGTTCCGACCTGCACGAATGGTGCAACGATCTGGACACTGTCTCAGCCATGAGCTCGGTGAAATTGTAGTATCGGTGAAGATGCCGATTACCCGCTACGGGACGAAAAGACCCCGTGCACCTTTACTATAGCTTAGTATTGACTTTGGACAAGTGATGTGTAGGATAGGTGGGAGACTTTGAAGCGCCGTCGCCAGGCGGTGTGGAGTCATTGTTGAAATACCACCCTTTACTTGTTCGGAGCCTAACCTCATTTGATGAGGGACAGTGCTTGGTGGGTAGTTTGACTGGGGTGGTCGCCTCCAAAAGAGTAACGGAGGCTTCTAAAGGTTCCCTCAGCACGCTTGGTAACCGTGCGTAGAGTGCAATGGCAAAAGGGAGCTTGACTGAGAGACATACAGGTCGATCAGGTACGAAAGTAGAGCATAGTGATCCGGTGACACCGCATGGAAGGGTCATCGCTCAAAGGATAAAAGGTACGCCGGGGATAACAGGCTGATCTCCCCCAAGAGCTCACATCGACGGGGGGGTTTGGCACCTCGATGTCGGCTCGTCACATCCTGGGGCTGGAGAAGGTCCCAAGGGTTGGGCTGTTCGCCCATTAAAGTGGCACGCGAGCTGGGTTCAGAACGTCGTGAGACAGTTCGGTCTCTATCTGTAGTGGGCGTTAGAAATTTGAGTGGACCTGATCCTAGTACGAGAGGACCGGATTGGACCAACCTCTGGTGCACCAGTTGTTCCGCCAGGAGCATTGCTGGGTAGCTACGTTGGGAAGGGATAAGCGCTGAAAGCATATAAGCGCGAAACCCACCACAAGATGAGATTTCTTTAAAGGACCGTGGGAGACGACCACGTTGATAGGCCACAGGTGTAAAGGCAGCAATGTCATAGCCGAGTGGTACTAATAATCCGTAAAGCTTGATGCGATTCCCACGCCTGCAAAGGTGTGGGGACTTGAATGCTTTATCTTGAGTTCTTCTTTATTCTTTGTTTCTTAAATATGTCAACTTATTAGGAGTTGGATAGGACGTTTAAAGACGTTTTATGCCAAACTCAAAGACTTAAGGTGGTTATGGCAACGGGGCTCACCTCTTCCCATTCCGAACAGAGAAGTTAAGCCCGTTAGCGCAGATGGTACTGCTATTTGTGGGAGAGTATGTCACCGCCTTTCTTTTAAGACCCTTGCATTAAGTTGTAAGGGTCTTTTTTTTTGCATAATCTTGTGAGGTCCCGCTGCGTAGCGGGATTAATTCCCACAGCTTTTCATACTGCGTGCAAGCACTTGTATTCAAAGGTGGTCATTTAATATGTCACCGCCTTTCTTTGAAACCCTTCATCATTCATTTGGTGAAGGGTTTTTTTATACCCGAAAATCAAGGATTCTCTATGCTATACTTCAGAGAAGCTCTCATAGTAGATGGACTCAATTATTAAAACAATCAAGAGTTTATAAGGCCTACTTTTGCCTTTCAAAAATCTAATTCAGATAATTCTTCTAAATCATTATCTGAAATATTCTTTAAATAATAATCAAAGACTTTGTCAATGTAGATTGTAAATTTTTCTGCGTCTAATTAAATTATCAGACTATTCGGGAGTGCAATATTTTTTCAGTAAGAATATGGACTTTTATTCTACTCTCAGAAAAGATGTAATAGAAGAAGGAAATAGGATTTAATCGAATACAGCCTTTACTACTGTCATAATTCCTTTAAATAACAATAATATAGCCGCAATTAAAGCTATAATTCCCACAATTAAAACGGGAATATAATAAGGATGGTCTTGATTATTAAAAGCCGTAAAGAGTACGGAAGGTCCTATTAATATTAATGGAAGGGCAAAAGCCAGGTATTTAATTCCTTTTCCTAATATTTCTTTATTGGTATGTTTCATTACTGTACAATATAGGTAGTTGAATCTGCTTCTGAAAGTCTAAAATAACCAAAAGGATAGTTTTCCGGATTGGTTTCATTGATAATATTTCCTTTTACCGTAGCAGGTTGAGACTGGAATGGTCCGCCGCCGTTGTCTCCACCTTGAGACCGAAGTATAAATAAATAATTGTAGAAAGCTTCTGAAATTCCTTCCATAGTTACAAATACTTCATCACCGGCAACTAAGTCCTCGTCAGAATAAGTAGCTGAAACCTGGTTACCATCGGTAAATTCATCTTCGTAAATCTCCAAAGAAAGTTTTGAGATAGAAAAGTCCCGAAAAGTAAAAAGATAGAAATTTTCTTCTCCTTCTGGATCAGTGAAAAAAGGTTCGATCTCCAGATCTTCTCCTGTAAAACCACCTTCATCATTCTGTTCAATAAAATCTATGCCGGGAACAGGAACAAAACTCGAGCTTGCAGTATAGATTTCTTCCTGGTAGTTTATTTCTAAGCTATAATTTTCCCCGAAGCTTGGGTTGAAATTATTATTGGTATAAATTCCCTGGTCCTGGTGTTCGAAAATAAACTCTTCTCCATTATCTGCTTCAATGCTAACTTGTGCATCAATTACAGGTTCAATTTCCTCCTCATAGAAACCTGTAGTTTTAGATAAGGTAATTCTCTGTTCGTTACCTTCAGTATTCAAATACCAAATTATAGAAGCATCTATAACAAGCCGGGGCTCGCTTTCTTCCAGATCCAGCTCAATGACTTCCTCGCAAGAAATTAGGCTTATAGCCAAGAAAGAATATGAATATATAAGTTGATTTTTTCATCTTAAAATTTAAAATTATAGGTCACAGATGGTATTATTCCGAATAGGCTTAATTTTGCAGCCTCATTGAGACCGGTGTCGTCATTCTCCCTAAAGCTTATTGAATTTGCGTTTTTTCTATTATATACATTATAAATACCAAAATTCCAGGATGACTGCAACCCATCTTGTTTATTTGGTTTTGGAATGTAGGTTGCTGAAAGGTCTAATCTATGATAGGCCGGTAATCTATTGCTGTTTCTATCGCCATAAACCGGGACGTTTATTCCATTAAAATTATATTGGCCGGTAGGATAAGTGACCGGTAAACCAGTTTGAAAAGCGAAATTTGCACTAAAATCCCATTTTTTATTATAATCATAAGTGGTTGTAAAACTTATATCGTGCGTTTTATCATAATTAGTAGCGTACCATTTCCCATTATTTATACCACTTTCAATGGGTGTTCTGCCCGGAGTTTGTTGTTCAGATTTAGATAAAGTATACGCCAACCATCCGGTTAAACGACCTTCATTCTTTTTAGCTAAAATTTCCAAACCATAAGCCTTTGATCTGCCGTTTAAGATAATAGTTTCAATATTGTTGTTCGCAATAAGGTTAGCGCCGTCCACATAGTCTATTCGATTCTGAATATCTTTATAAAACACTTCGGATTCCAAAGTATATCTACCTTCCTGAAATTTACGAAAATATCCCAAAGCATATTGATCCAGAATTTGTGGCTTAATAAACGGGCCGCTTGGTGCCCAAACATCAAGTGGAGTAGGGGAACTGGTATTAGATATTAAATGAAGATATTGAGCCATTCTATTATAACTGGCTTTTATCGATTGATTATCGTTAAAACTATAAGCTAAAGCAAGTCTTGGTTCCAGGTTAGAATAGGTTTTAATTACTTCAGACCTTGAATATGATTCTTGACCTATAGGTTCTGCTTCCTCATAAATATCAAGACTGGAATTGTAAATTATAGGATTATCATTTTCGTATACATTGAAGCTATCTTGCCCCAGTCTAAAGAAATTGCTGAATCTTATCCCATATTCTGCGGAAAAACGATTAGATATCGTATGTTCCACAGAGAAGTAAGTTGCATTTTCAAAAGCGTATTTATTGGTAAGCTTAAAATAATTAATACCAGAATTTTCATCTATTGGTTCAATCTCTCCCGGGTTAAATTCATAGTAAGTATTATGAATCCCGTATTCCAGTTGGAAAGTATTATTTAAATAATGGTTGAAATCATATTTAATATTCAGGTTCTTAATACCGCTATCCCAGTTGAATCCTACAAAATCAAGGGTAAGTCCGTAATAATAATCACTATAAATAAGTGATAGATTGGTGAAAATATCATCTGAAATTAAGTGATTCCATCTAAGGTTAAAAACCGAATTGCCGTAGGTATTTATAAAATTCTGATTAATATCAAAAACATCACGGCCAAAATATCCTGAAAACAACAGTTTATTCTCATCATTTAGGGAATAAGTTAGTTTTGTATTTAGATCGTAGAAGTAAGCTGAATTTGGGTTATCGGACAGTTTTAGAAATAAATGGGCATAAGAACTTCGACCTCCTACAAGAAAAGAACCTTTATCTTTTACAATAGGGCCTTCGGCAAGTAATCGGCTTGAAATAACGCCAATTCCGCCCTGGGCTTCAAATTCTTTACTATTTCCGTCACGCTGATAAATATCTAAAACGGACGAAACCCTGCCACCATATTTAGCCGGAATTCCTCCTTTATATAATTTAAGATCCTTAATCGCATCAGGGTTAAAAACCGAAAAGAAACCAAAGAGGTGAGAGGAATTAAAAATAGTAGCTTCATCAAGTAAAATAAGATTTTGATCTACCGCTCCACCACGAACATTAAATCCTGAAGCGCCTTCCCCGGCATTAGAAACACCGGGCAATAATAAGAGTGACTTTATAATATCTACTTCTCCAAACACAACCGGCAGTTTTTGAATGGTGTTTATAGAAAGTTTATTGACGCTCATTTCCGGACTCTTAATATTGAATCCTTCGTTATTAGATTGTATAACTACTTCATCTAAACTCTCTGAACCTTCAGTAAGTGCAGTATTAAAGGTGGTATCTCCATTTATGGTAATTGTTTCCCTAAGGCTTTGAAAACCCAGGTATGAGATTTCCACAATATATGTACCTTCAGGTAATTTTATGGAATAGAAACCATATTCGTTGGTCACCACGCCTTTATTTTCTTCAGGGATAATAATATTCACCCCTATTAGGGTTTCATTACTGGAGGCATTGGTAATAGTTCCTTTTAAAGAGTAAGTTTCTTGTGCATTTAAACCCAAACTGATAAACAGGAAAACTAATATAAGGAAGGAAGGAAGGGAGAATTTCAATTTTTTAAGTAAATATAGTGTAGAAGCTTATTATTTAAAAACTTAATACAATTATTAAGAATTGTTGAAGTAAGATTTAATTCAAAAAAATAAAGCCGGAAAATATTTTCCGGCTTTAAATATAATTTATTTAGAACTTAATTATCCTAAAATATCATTCAAAAGTTTGCTAGGTCTCATAGCCTTAGAAGTAAGATCTTCTTCAGGTTTATAATAACCTCCAATATTTACTGAAGATCCCTGAGCATCTATTAGCTCTTTATTAATTTGCTCTTCATTTTCTTCTAATTTAGAAGCAACATTTTTAAAATGCTCTTTTAAATCAGCGTCTTTATCCTGGGCTGCTAAAGCTTGTGCCCAATATAAAGCGAGATAAAAATGACTACCACGGTTATCCAGTTCGTTCACTTTTCTGGATGGGGATTTACTATTCTCCAAAAATTTATTGGTGGCGTCATCTAAAGCTTCAGAAAGTACAAGGGCTTTCTTATTTTCATATTTTTCACCTAGATGTTCCAGGGAAGCCGCGAGTGCAAGAAATTCTCCCAGAGAATCCCAACGCAAGTGACCTTCTTTAAGGAATTGTTGTACGTGTTTAGGAGCAGAACCTCCAGCACCGGTTTCAAATAAACCACCACCGTTCATAAGAGGAACAATAGAAAGCATTTTTGCACTTGTTCCCACTTCTAAAATTGGGAAAAGATCGGTTAAATAATCTCTTAACACATTTCCTGTAACAGAGATCGTGTCTTTTCCGGCTTTTACTCGTTCTAAAGTGTATTTAGTAGCTTCAGCAACCGACATTATTTTGATATCTACACCTTCGGTATCGTAATCCGGAAGATATTGATTCACTTTCTTAATAAGCTCAGCATCGTGAGCACGGTTCTTTGTCTAACCAGAAAATAGCTGGCCATCCTGTTGCTTTTGCTCTGTTAACCGCTAATTTGATCCAGTCCTGTACCGGAGCATCCTTAACCTGGCACATTCTCCAGATATCACCTTCTTCAACTTCGTGTTCAGTCAAAGTTTTTCCACTTTTATCAATTACACGAACAGTTCCGGCAGCAGGAATTTCAAAAGTTTTATCGTGAGAACCATATTCTTCAGCTTTTTGAGCCATTAGGCCTACGTTTGGAACAGTTCCCATAGTAGTAGGATCAAAAGCACCGTGTTCCTGGCAGAACTCAATAGTTTCCTGGTAAAGTGGCGCATAACTACTATCTGGAATTACCGCTTTGGTATCCTGAGTTTCGTTATTCTTATTCCACATTTGTCCGGAAGTTCTAATCATTGCCGGCATAGAAGCATCAATAATTACATCACTTGGTACGTGAAGGTTGGTAATTCCTTTATCAGAATTTACCATTGCTATATCTGGTCCCTGCTCAAGATCAGCTTTAATTTTAGATTCTATTTCTGCTTTTTTATCGGCAGGAAGTTTTTCAATAGCATTTAAGATATCTCCCAGTCCGCTGTTTGGATCTCCACCGGCATTTTTAATTTCTTCTCCGTATTCATTGAAAACGTCTTCAAAAAATACTTTCACGGCGTGGCCAAAAATAATGGGGTCAGAAACCTTCATCATTGTAGCTTTCATATGCAGTGAAAACAGCACACCTTTTGCTTTTGCATCTTTTACCTGTTCTCTAAGAAACTTTAAAAGTGCGCTTTTGCTCATTAGGCTGGCATCAATAACTTCCCCTTTAAGTAGGTGCAGGTTATCTTTAAGCACTTTTTTATCACCGCTTTTGGAGGTGAATTCAATTTTCACATCGGTTTCTTCGTTAAGCGTAAGGGATTTTTCATTGGCTTTAAAATCTCCACCGTCCATAGTCGCTACGTGAGATTTGGAGTCTGAGCTCCATTTACCCATAGAATGTGGATGTTTTTTAGCGAAATTCTTTACTGCTTTTGGTGCTCTTCTGTCTGAATTTCCTTCTCTAAGTACAGGGTTTACAGCACTACCTTTTACTTTATCGTAAGTAGCCTGGATTTTCTTTTCCTCGTCATTGGAAGGTTCATCTGGATAATTAGGTAGTTTATAACCTTTTTCCTGAAGTTCTTTAATGGCCGCTTTTAGCTGCGGAATAGAGGCACTAATATTTGGTAGCTTAATGATGTTAGCTTCAGGCTTCTTGG
Source organism: uncultured Flavobacteriaceae bacterium (assembly GCA_963727565.1). GTDB lineage: Bacteria > Bacteroidota > Bacteroidia > Flavobacteriales > Flavobacteriaceae > Salegentibacter. The sequence goes on along the minus strand of CAVSGU010000003.1, from coordinate 141,441 downwards.
CTAATTCCCCAAGTTCAGCTAAATCATCGCTTACTTTTTGATCTTCTGAAAGGTATTGTGGAAACTGAGATAAAATTCTTCCTGCAAGGGAAATGTCTCGGGTTTCCATCGCTACATTTGCCGCTTTTGTATAAGACTCAACAATAGGGTAAAAAGAATAAGTAGCTAAAGCCGGGGCTTCATCTGTTTTTGTATAAATGATCTTTCCAATCTGTGTCATTTTGTAATTTTTATAGCTGATTAATTATGAATAGTCTAAACTCAATGAACGCCCAATTCCTATTGGGCGTTCGAGCTCTGCGCAATATAATATTTTTCAAGCTTTTATCATAGCTGAAGCAGCATGAAAGCCTGTTAATTATTATTTAAAAGGCATAAAAAAAAGCCACTTCATCTTATTAGCTAAAATGAAATGGCTTCAACTGAAATAATACGTGCTCACTGAATTTTCGAAATTCTTTAAGGGAAAAATCCCGGTGTGTATTATTTCAATGATTCAAAAATAAAAACTTAGTAAAGTTAGATTTTTGAATCTAAAGGCTTTTATCCTTCAAACTTCTTTTGACCTGGCAAAAATGAGCGTTATATAGAAGATAAAAACCGTATGTAAAGGGTTTTAAGCTCTACTAAGAATTTGCTGCTTAAGAAATCCTTTTGTCATTCTTTATTCAACTAATTCCTATATTAAATATACAACCAAAAATAAGTTTTTGCAAGAAATTTAACGTTTTGTTAGGCAGGGATTTATAGCTTTATTTCCTTGTGATTTGGGCATAAAAAAAGCCCCGAATTTTCGGGGCTTTCTATAACTTTAATAAGATGTAATTTATCTTTTAGCTTCCTTAATACGGGCTTTTTTCCCGGTAAGTTCTCTAAAGTAATAAATACGAGCTCTTCTTACTTTTCCTCGTTTGTTCAATTCAATTTTTTGAATTGCAGGAAGGTTTAAAGGAAAAATTCTTTCTACACCTACAGTACCACTCATTTTTCTAATGGTAAATGTTTGTGAAGCACCGCTTCCTCTTTTCTGAATTACTACCCCTTTAAAAAACTGGGTACGGGTTTTTTGACCCTCTTTAATTTCGTAATACACAGTAATAGTATCACCTGCAGAAAATTGAGGTAAATCTTTTCTTTCAACGAATTCGTCTTGTACGTACTTAATTAACGATTCCATAATTGCTTATTTAATGTAAAATCCAAAACAACATACACGGACCTCGCCAGAGGTTATTTTAGAACGAGTGCAAAAGTATTAATTTTAATTTATAATGCAATTGAGAAATTGCAATTATTTTTCTGTTTCATCCAAAAGATCAGGCCTTAAGCGTTTGGTTCTTTCCCAGGCTTTTTCTTCTCGCCAGGCTTCTATCTTCGGAAAATTACCCGAGGTTAATATCTCCGGAACTTTCCATCCTTTATATTCCGCAGGTCTTGTATAAACCGGGGGAGCGAGCAGGTTATCCTGAAAAGAATCGGTTAATGCTGAAGTCTCATTGCCTAAAACACCGGGAATTAACCTGATGATAGCATCACAAACCACGGCAGCACCCAGTTCTCCGCCAGAAAGAACATAATCACCAATAGAAATTTCCTTAGTGATAAAATGGTCGCGTACTCTTTGATCTACACCTTTATAATGTCCGCAGAGAATAATGATATTTTCCTTAAGGGAAAGTGCATTCGCCGTTTTTTGGTTAAAACGATCGCCATCGGGGCTCATATAGATTACTTCGTCATAATCCCGCTGACTTTTAAGATCTGAGATACACTTATCTATAGGTTCTACCATCATCACCATCCCGGCGCCTCCGCCAAATTGATAATCATCAATTTGTTTGTAATTATCGGTTACATAATCTCTTAAATTATGTAGGTGAATTTCTACGTGGCCGTTTTCTATGGCCCTTTTTAGAATAGAAGCATCAAAAGGGCTTTTAAGTAAATCTGGAACTACGGTAATTATATCTATGCGCATATTTTCTTATAAAATGCAAAGATGCTAATTAAAATTTAAGCTGAAGAAGAATTATTCTTTGGCTTTGTTCTTCTCATCCTGAAGCATACGGCCTAAACGTTGTTCCTTTTCCAGGGCTTTCGCGCGATATGCGTCAAACTCTTTTTCGGTTTCGTTTAATCTGTGCCTTGCTTCTTTAGTAGTGGCATTAGAGTTTTTAAACTTATAAATAAAGAAAAGAAGCGCCAGGATTAAAACACCAACTATTCCCCACATCATTGCCATGTAACTTCCTTTGCTAAAAGGCATTCCAAGGAACTTTATGGCATCTTTTTCTTCGTTTACTCGTTGAAGATCTTCCTGGGTTTCCGCTAATTGATTTTCAAGGTTTTCTATTTCCTCGTTCTGGCTGGCAATAGTGCTTTGTTCTTCCTGAAGCTCGTTCTTTAGATCCTGTACGTGGCGTTTGGTATTATCCCGTAATTCAATTAAAGCATCATAATCTACTACTTTGTAGCCCTGGTAGTTATTTGAAGATTCGATAAGGTTGTCAAATTCATCTTCAATAAAATTAGAAGTAGCTAATGAGTCTTGAGCGGTTAAAGCATTAACTGAAAATATTAAAAGTAAACTTGAAAAAATAATGGTACGCATCATTTGGGGTTTTTCTGGTTGAGAATTTATATGCTTGAACGCCTGCTTTTTCTACTTATTGTAATGGCCTTCACTATTTTAAAATTAATTTGCTAAATTCCTTTAAATTAATAATTTGAGCGCGCAAATGTAAAGTATTTCAAATAAAAAACCCACCATAATTTGGTGGGTTTTTCAGTAAAGTTTTCATGTTCTAATAATAAGTGAACCTTCTTACTTTCGCGATATACTTTGCCAACCTTATTAATTGGTGACTATAGCCGTATTCGTTATCATACCAGATATACAGAATAACATTCTTGCCATCTTCAGAAACTATGGTCGCCTTACTATCATAAATGGCCGGAGCGTTAGATCCAACAATATCTGATGAAACCAGCTCATTATCTAACGAGTATTTAATTTGTTCTACCAGTTCACCTTCCAGTGCATATTTCTTTAAAATATTATTTATGCCTTCAACAGTGGTTTGACCTTCAATTTCAAGATTTAAAATAGCTAAAGAACCATTGGGAACAGGAACTCTAATTGCGTTAGAGGTCAATTTACCTTCAAAGACAGGTAAAGCTTTGGCTACGGCTTTTCCGGCGCCGGTTTCGGTAATCACCATATTAAGCGCAGCCGCACGACCCCGGCGGTATTTGCTGTGCATATTATCTACCAGGTTCTGGTCATTGGTGTAGGCGTGAATAGTTTCTAAATGCCCGTGAACCACACCCAAAGTATCCTGAACGGCTTTTAAAACAGGGGTGATTGCATTTGTAGTACATGATGCTGCAGAAAATATCGAAATTTTATCAGGATTATGTTCTTTATGATTTACCCCGTGAACGATATTGGGAATGCCTTTCCCAGGAGCAGAAAGTAAAACCTTTGCCGCTCCTTTTGCTTTTAGGTGTCTGCTTAGTGCTTCTTTGTCTCTAAAGGCACCGGTGTTATCTATAATTAAAGCTTTATTTATTCCGAATTTCGTATAATCGATATCCTCAGGTTTATCTGCGGAAATTATTTTTACAGTAGTGCCGTTTATAATAAGTGCGCTATTCGCTTCGTCAATACTAACAGTTCCTGAAAAATCTCCGTGAACTGAATCATTTTTTAATAAAGAAGCACGTTTTTCCAATACCGTTCTATCTATCGCGCCACGAGTAACGATAGCTCGCAACCTTAACTGACTGCCCTTACCGGTTCTGGCCATAAGTTCCCTGGCTACCAAACGACCAATACGCCCAAAACCATAAAGCACAACGTCTTTAGGAACAACTTTATCATATTTTTTTGCATCTTTTAATTTATCAGAAACAAAAGCCATGGCATTTAGATGTCCCTGGTCTTCCAGATGAAATTCGTAAGTTAATTTCCCAATATCCAGTTTTGCCGGTGGCAGATCCATATCCTGGATTGCTTTTGCGATTTCTACCGAATCGAAAATTGAAATGGGTTTTTCTACAAATTCTCCCGCGTATTCGTGTAGGTTAAGAATATCGCTCACATTTCTATTAAGCAATTGATTTCTGAAAAGCACAAGTTCTATTGACTTATCGTACCAAAGATCGCTAATTATGTTAATGAATTCTACGGTCGCTTTGCGCCGGTTTGCCTGAAAAGAAAGTTCTTTCTCGTAAACTTTATTAAAGCTCATGTGTGGTTTGTGTTGTTTTAATAATGGCGCAAAAGTATATATTTCAAACGTTTTCGTAAAGAAAATTCTGCATAAAAAAACTCCCTATCTAAAAAGGGAGTTTTTATTGGTTTTATTGCTTGATTTTTATCGCCAAACCATACGCTGTTTTTGGCCATTTCTATCCACAATGGTAATAACTATGTCTTCTTTAGGGTTTTTATTTCTAAAAATTCTTTCCACATCGCCTACATTAGAAACTCGTTTATTATCTATTGCGGTAATAATAGTTCCCACTAGTTCTTCAGCCGGTAACTTCGGTGATAAAGTTCGATGGATCTTTACGCCATTTTCAACATTTAAAGCTTTCAGATCTTCATCTGTAGCATTAGCAACTTCAATTTTAATTTGGGAAATAACATAAGTTTCAAATTTGCTAAGTTTTACCCTGGCTTGTCTTTCATTACCTTCTCTTAGAAAAGTTACCAGAACTTCGTCCTCTGGTCGTTTGGTATAGATGTAGCCGGTAAGATCTGAGAATTTATTGATGTTTATATCATCTATTTTTTTGATAATATCACCCTCTTTTAATCCTGCTTTTTCAGCTCCGCTTCCGCTAGTAACTTCGGCTACCAAAACTCCCTGGGAAGTCTTTAGATCTAATTCTTCAATAGCGCGTTGGTCAACACTTCCACCTCGAATTCCCAGAATTCCTTTCTGAACATCACCATATTCCATAATATCTTCTACTATTTTCCTGGTGTTGTTGGAGGGCACTGCGAAAGCATAACCTACATAACTACCGGTTTGAGAAGTGATGGCGGTATTAATTCCTACTAATTCGCCATTGATATTCACCAATGCGCCACCGCTATTTCCCGGGTTTATCGCAGCATCAGTTTGAATAAAAGACTGAGGAGTGGCATCGTAAGTATTTAAATCTCTCGCTGTTGCACTTATAATTCCTGCAGTAACAGTAGATTTTAAGTTAAACGGATTTCCAACCGCCAAAACCCATTCGCCCAGCTTCACATTGTCGGAATCTCCAAAAGGAATATAATCCAATCCTTCAGCATCAATTTTTAATAAAGCGATATCTGAAGTTTCATCGGTACCAATAATTTCAGCCTGGTAAGTTTTATTATTGTTCAAGGTGACTTCAACCTCGTTTGCCTCTCTAATCACGTGGTTGTTGGTAACAATATAACCATCGGGAGAAATAATAACTCCGGAACCTGCACCCTGAAGTGCTTTTCCGCCACTATTGTTTCCATAAATAAGGTCTCTCATTGTACGGGGACCTTTAAAAACCGCCACATTTTTAACGTGAACCACGCCATTAACGGTGTTTTCTGCAGCTTCAGTAAAATCGGCATTAGTACCGTAAATATTTCCCGAATAATTTGCCGGGATTGCTTCAGCGGCAGTATTAGAAACCGGTGGTAAGCCTGCCGGAATTTCTTCCTCGAAAAATATTTTATAACTCCCTAGGGTCAAGGCGCCTCCAAGGATGGAAACGAGAAGTAATTTTGATAAATTTTTCATTTTGTAAAATGTATTTTTAAATAATTCAACTTTAAAATTATAATATTAGTATTTGGTGTTTTTAACTTTAACGGCCATTTAACACCCCAAAAAATCGTGTATTTTATAGTATCTTTGTAGCCCTTAAAATTTAAGTAATGAAAATTCCATTTTATAAATATCAAGGGACGGGAAACGATTTCGTAATGATTGATAACCGTCAACAATTAATATCCAAAAACAATACCAAATTAATTAAGAAGCTTTGCGACCGTAAATTTGGTATCGGTGGAGACGGATTAATCCTTTTAGAAAATCCTGAGGTAGATGGAGATGATTTTAAAATGGTCTATTTTAATGCCGATGGGAACGAAAGTACTATGTGTGGTAATGGCGGACGGTGTTTGGTAGCTTTTGCTAAGTTTTTGGGAATCATAGAAAACGAAGCAACATTTACCGCAATAGATGGGCCGCATAAAGCGACTATTAGTGATCACGAGGTAAGCCTGCAAATGCAAAATCTTTCAGAAATAAAGCAATTGGGCAACAGTGCTTTTCTGGATACCGGCTCTCCACATCACGTGGTTTTTACAAAAAATGTCACTGATCTTGATGTGAAAAAAGAAGGCGCTGTGATTAGGTATTCTAATGAATATATAAGTACGGGCGGGACCAATGTGAATTTTGTAGATATGCAGGAAGAGAATACCTTCCTGGTTAGAACTTACGAAAGGGGAGTGGAAGACGAAACACTTTCTTGTGGTACCGGCGTTACGGCAGTAGCACTGGCCGCGCACGCCTCGGGGAAAGCGAATGGGAATACCATAAAATTAATTGTTCCCGGAGGGGAATTGTCGGTTTCTTTTAAAAAGGAAAATGAAATATATACCGATGTTTGGTTAACCGGCCCGGCAGAGCAGGTTTTTAAAGGTGAAATAGTATGCTAAGTTTAAAAGGAGATAAGGTTTATCTAAGAGCCCTTGAGCCCGAAGATCTCGATTTTGTTCACGCTGTGGAGAATAACGAAGAGTTTTGGGAAGTAAGCGCTACTCAAACTCCTTACTCCCGTTTTATGATTAAGCAATACCTGGAAAATGCACACCGCGATATTTATGATGTAAAACAACTTCGCCTGGTAATATGTGATCTAAAGGATAAAGAAGTAGGACTTATAGATATCTTTGATTTTGAACCTAAAGATAGAAGGGCTGCCCTTGGTATTCTAATAGCCGATGCTTCAGAACGCGGAAAAGGTTATGGGGCAGAAGCTCTTGAGCTTATCTGTAATTATTGTTTTAAGCATCTTGCAATGCACCAGGTTTATGCGAATATTACCGGTGGGAACGAAACCAGTGTGAAACTTTTTGAAAATTTGGGTTTTGAAAAAGTAGGCGTAAAAAAAGATTGGACTTATTTTGAAGGCCGGTTTAAAGATGAAATTCTATATCAATTGATCAATAAATAATGTACATTAAAAAAATTCTCCTGGCCATTGCCATTCTTGGACTTATAGGCCTTTCTGTTTTTAGCTATTATATTTATACCAGTATATTTTCGGCAAATACCAGTTTTTCAGAAGAAGAAAAGATGGTTTATGTGCCCACCGGGGCAGATTATCAAACCGTGATAGACAGCCTTCAGCCTTATATTAAAGATATGGAATCTTTTGATCTGGTGGCCAGGAAAAAAGGTTATGCTTCCAATATTAAACCGGGTAGATATGATATAAAATCTGGTATGAATAATAATGAATTGGTAAATGCCTTGCGCCGCGGGAATGTTCCCGTTAAACTTACCTTTAATAACCAGGAGCGCCTGGAGGATCTTGCCGGAAGAATCGCCGAGCAAATTGAAGCCGATAGTACTGCTTTGATTAAAGCTTTTAAAGATGAAGACTTTTTAGCCGAAAACGATTTTACGCAAGCGGAAGCTTTAGCAATGTATATTCCCAACCAATATGAATTATACTGGAATACTTCAGCTGAAGAATTTAGAAGCAGGATGAAACGTGAATACGAACGTTTCTGGACTGAAGAAAAAAGGAAGAAAGCTGAAGAAATTGGATTGAATCCTAAAGAGGTTTCCACTTTAGCTTCTGTAGTACATAAAGAAACAGCCAAAGTAGACGAACGCCCTAAAGTTGCGGGAGTTTATATGAACCGATATAAAAACGGGTGGAAATTAGATGCCGACCCAACCGTGATCTATGCGCTTAAAAACAAGACCCAAAAATGGGATACCATTATAAAAAGGGTGCTTTATAAAGATCTGGAGCTGGATTCACCTTACAATACTTATATGTATAAAGAATTACCGCCAGGTCCTATTTTTATGGCAGATATTTCTGCAATAAATGCAGTGCTTAATTATGAAGACCACGATTACTTCTATTTTGTAGCCGATGTAGAGAATTTTGGCTACCATAAATTTGCCAAGAATTTAGCGCAACATAACCGGAATAAGCAGGAATATGTGCGTTGGATTAATAAACAAGGAGTAAAAAGATAAAAAAGATTTTCCTTCCTTCTTCTTAAGAAAGCTCTAACGGCTTGACTGGCGCTTTCTTATAGCCATGTTAAGCCAAAATGAAACTTTATAATTTGCTTAACACCTTGTTCTTCAGATTTTTAAAATTTGTTGTACATTTGCACGGCGAAATTGAAAGGGGCGTAAGTTTAATTATTTAACTGAAACCGTTAACCTTTCAGAAACAAAATGTAATGAGAAGGAAAATTGCAAAATTTTCAATCTTGCCTGTTTTTGCAGGCTGCATGTTTTTCAGTTTTTCAACTAGAGAAGCAGCAAATCTGGAAATTGAAGGATATTCAACTTCCAATCTTGATCTAAACTATACCGTGGCCCTAGTAGAGGAAAGCGAATTAGCGAAAGATCTAAGCCTTAAAAGGCCTTTGCCTAAATTAGGCAAGTCCTATGATGGTTTTAAAGAAGCACTGGGTTTTAAAGAATCCCGCGGAAATTATCAAACCATCAACGAGTTTGGCTATATGGGAAAATACCAGTTTGGTATTGGTACCCTGGAGTTACTCGGCATTTACAATGGAGCAGAATTTCTGGGCTCACCAGAACTGCAGGAAGCAGCATTCTACACGAACGCTTCCAGAAACAAATGGATCTTAATTCGAGATATTGCTCGTTTTGAAGGCAAAGTGATCAATGGAGTGAAAGTAACCGAATCTGGTATTCTTGCCGCTGCCCACCTTGCAGGTCCCGGAAGTGTGAAAAAATACTTGAGAAGTTGGGGCGCGCAGTCTTTTAGTGATGCCTTTGGAACTTCAATAAGAAATTATATGAAGAAATTTGGAGGTTACGATACCTCTTTTGTTCAGCCGGAGAAAAATCCCAGGGTGAATATGAAAGCTTATAGAGCTTAGATTTCTTTCTGAAATATAAATATAGCAGGCCTCTTATGGAGGTCTGTTTTTGTTTTACTCCATTCTGAAACCGGTTTGGTTACGATGTATTCAGTAGGTAGAGTAAGGTCACAAGCTACGCAAAGCCTGGTAGTTGGATGTAAAAGTTGTAAAAAATCTTCCAGTAACTTATTATTTCGGTAAGGAGTTTCAATAAAAATTTGAGCTTCCTGTTTTTCTGAAGAAAGTCGCTCTAAATCTTTAATTTCCTTTTTTCTTTCTTTTTTATCTATAGGTAAATAGCCGTTAAAGGTAAAACGCTGGCCATTCATTCCGCTGCCCATCATTGCCAGTAGAATTGAAGAAGGCCCTACTAATGGAATTACCTGAATACCTTCATTATGGGCGATTTTTACAATTTCAGCACCTGGATCTGCAACGCCGGGACAACCGGCTTCGCTAAGTAGACCCACATCTTTTCCTTCTTTACAATCATTTAGAAAGGAAGGAATTTCAGTAGCTTCGGTAAATTTATTTAAGCTGAAAAACTTTAAAATAGATTGCTGTTTCTCCGGAAGTAGTTGTTTTATATGTCGGCGGGCTGTTTTTTCATTTTCAGCAATATAAATATCCAGGTCTTCCATGATTTCTTTAACCTGAATAGGTAAAACCTGCAGTGGATTTGCCGCTCCCATAGTAGTGGGAATCAGGTAAAGTTTTCCTGAATATCTAAAGTCTGCCATTATGCTTTGTTTTCTTCCTTCAGCTGGTCTGCTATTTTTTCGCAAGCCTCATCAAGCATTTGGTACACATTTTCAAACCCGTGCTCGCCGCCAAAATATGGATCTGGAACATCTACATTTTCCGCAGGGAAAATTTCATCGAGAATCAATTGTACTTTAGCGCGATCGTCGTCATTTCTGGCAAGAGAGATCACATCTTTAAAATTCTGATTGTCCATCACATAAATGCGATCGAATTTATCAAAATCTTCAGCCTGGAATTGTCTTCCGCGCTGATAAGTGATATCCAGGTTGTTCTTTTTTGCTATCGCAATAGATCGTGGGTCTGGAGAGTCGTCTATATGATAATCTCCCGTTCCGGCCGAATCTACAAAAACCTGAGATTGGTCTACTTTAGATTTTAAAATTCCCTCGGCAAGCGGTGATCTGCATATGTTGCCGAGGCACACCATCAATACCTTAGTCTTCATAAAAAATACGTTTATATAGTAAGTTTCTTGTTGAGGTCTTCAACAAATTTCTTGAATTGTTTATCTGTAGTAGATAAGTTATCTACCGTTTTGCAGGCGTGTAAAACGGTGGCATGATCGCGTTTTCCAATTTGTGAACCAATGCTTGCCAAAGAAGCTTTTGTAAACTTTTTAGCAAAGAACATAGCCAGTTGTCTTGCCTGTACAATATGTCTTTTGCGGGTTTTAGATTGCAAAGTTTGTACATCCATCTGGAAATAATCACTCACCACTTTCTGAATATAATCTATAGAAACTTCGCGCTTGGTATTTTTCACGTAGTTGTCTACGATCTTTTTAGCAAGTTCTAAAGTGATATCTTTTTTGTTGAAAGAAGAGTGGGCGATAAGCGAAATAATAGCGCCTTCCAGTTCGCGGATATTCGTTTTAATATTATTAGCTAAAAACTCAACGATCTCTTCCGGCATTTCTACGCCGTCGCGATAAAGTTTGTTTTTAATAATAGAGATCCTGGTTTCAAAATCTGGATGTTGCAATTCTGCCGAAAGCCCCCATTTAAATCTTGAAAGCAGGCGTTGTTCAATATCCTGCATATCTACCGGTGCTTTATCACTGGTTAGAATTACCTGTTTTCCGTTTTGGTGTAAATGATTAAAAATATGGAAAAATACATCCTGGGTTCCTGCTTTTCCTGAAAGCAATTGGATATCATCCACAATTAAAACATCAATGATCTGGTAAAAATGAATAAAATCGTTTCTGTTATTTTTCTTTACAGATTCTATATACTGTTGTGTAAATTTTTCTGCAGAAATATATAAAACGGTTTTTTCAGGGTATTTATCTTTAATTTCAACTCCAATCGCGTGAGCTAAATGAGTTTTTCCCAATCCAACACCACCAAAAATAAGTAGCGGATTAAAAGAAGTTCCACCCGGTTTATTGGCCACAGCTAATCCTGCCGATCTTGCCAATCGGTTGGAATCTCCTTCCAGGAAATTCTCAAAATTGTAACTCGGGTTAAGCTGTGATTCGATTTTTACATTTCTAATTCCCGGAATTATAAAAGGATTTTTTAATTCGGGATTTTTATTCTTTATAGGAACATCTACTTCCTGGGAAGCCATGTTGCTACGCTGGGTACTTGGAATTTTCTCGGTAAACGGCATTTTATTTCCGTAGGTATTTTCCATTTTGATCACGTAGACCAATTTAGCTTTTTCCCCTAACTCTTTAGTAAGCGAAACTTTTAAAAGCTTAACGTAATGTTCTTCTAACCATTCGTAAAAAAACTTAGACGGAACCTGTATGCTAAGTGCACAATCCGTAAGCTTTACTGCTTGTATAGGTTCAAACCACGTTTTGTATGCTTGTGGTGTGATGTTATCTTTGATAAAAGCCAGACAGCTATTCCAAACTGATTGCGCAGTTTTTGACATGCTTAGTGTTGTATTATTTTAGATTAGTAGTGGTTTATAAGCAGTTAAAAGATATAGGGGTCTTTCAACTTGAGTAGAGCAAATATGTGAACAAATTATCTAATAAAAAAACCTGTTTAGGGTTGAATTTTAAGAAAAATTTATGCATACTTAAATCCGCTTATGAAAGTACAAAACCTCATTCACTTTACCTGTTAAATTCAATATGAAAAGTCACGTATCTTATGTTAAAGTCCGCTATGCGGAAACCGATCAAATGGGAGTGGTGCACCACGGGAATTACGCCCAATACTTTGAAATAGCCCGCCTTGATTGGCTTTCGGCATTAGGGATTTCCTATAAGACTATGGAAGAAAACGGAGTAATGTTACCGGTTTACGAACTCAATACAAAGTTTTTAAAGCCTGCAGTTTTTGAAGACGAGCTTGAAATTGAAGTGAAACTGAAAGAACTTCCATCGGTAAAAATTACTTTTGAGTATTTAATTTATAATCAAAATAAAGAGTTGCTCACTAAAGCATTTACTACTCTTGTTTTTATGGATTCCAAAACCAAAAAACCAATTCGCTGCCCACAATATATCTTAGATAAGTTGAAATAAATTTTAATAATGCAGTCCAGATAATTATTGAAACTTTCGCTTTCAAAAGAATCGTCATTACGAGCGGAGCGAAGTAATCTCTAAATGTTTATCGGAATTCTTACAGATTGCTTCTCTCAATTATCATTGCGAGTCACAATGACATAGAAAATTCAATCCTCCAATTTCTTAATCCCTACTTTATAAGTAGAATCAAATTTTTCAAAAATAGCATCTGCATCTTTTTTCCTGACAGAAATATAGATCTTACAATCTAACTCCAGTTTTTGTTCAATAATATTAAGGTTATTTTCTTTTATTAATCGCATCACGATATTCATTTCAGGATAATCGAAACTGATCTCGAAAAGCTCGTCTATGGTTCTCTTAACGATATTTGCTTCTTCCAGGGCCATTTGTGCTGCGGTCTTGTAGGCATTTATAAGTCCGCCCACGCCAAGTTTTACACCGCCAAAATATCTCACTACCACAATTAGAATATTGGTGACTTCAAAAGATTGAATTTGCCCATAGATTGGCATTCCGGCAGAGTTGGATGGTTCACCATCGTCGTTGGCGCGATATTGAAAATCGGCTTCAGCTTTTCCAAATTGCCAGGCATAACACCAATGCCTTGCTTTATGATGTTTAGCCTTTAATTCTTCTAAATGAATATTTGCTTCTTCTTCTGTCTTAACCGGAAATGCGTAGCCAAAGAATTTTGAATTCCGATCTTTAAATAGGACTTCTGGAGAAGCTTTGGTTATGGTTTTATAGGTGTCTTTCATTATTGCTGAATTTTAAATCCGACGTCATTACGATCCCGATTTTTATCGGGAGAAGTAATCTGTAATTGGTTAGGCATTAGGTTTGATATTGCTTCAGCCACAAAAAATTGCGGCGCAATGACCAATGGAATAATCTTTTACTCGATAATCGAGATTAAATGTTCCAAGGCTTGCCTCGAAATCAAATTAAATTTTCCAATAATAAGGCTTCGTGAGCTTGCTCCGAAGTTGTTTACTGACTACTCGCCACCAAAATAATACTTATCACGGCTAGTGCAATTCCAATCCAGTTTTTCTTTAAGAGAACTTCTTTAAAAAGTACAATTCCCAGTATGGTTGAAGCTAAAACAATTCCCACGTGGTTCAAGGTGAAGATCACCGAATTTTCAAATCCCGGCGATCGCAGTGCCATTACTAAAAAATAGATCGAAAAATAATTGGGAATTCCCAGCGCAATTCCTCCGGCTATATTTTTCCAGGTAATTTTTAGTTTTCCTAAAACTGCCTGTCCAATTAAGATCGTGGTTCCAATAATACCGGCGACTCCAAATATACTGGAAGAGAAAAGCCCGACATCGGTTTCAGAAACATAGAAATTTTCAAGGTAGTTTATCGTGGTGTCAATAATCCCACTGCCCACGAAAACCAGCAAAGGAAATATGAGGTTTTCTTTCTTTATGCTAATTCCTTTTTTCGTTTTAATAGAACTCAAATAAACCGCCGCGAGGGCGAGAATAATTCCGGTGACTTTTAAAAAACCAAGACTTTCATTATAAATAAAGATTCCGAAGAAAACGGGAATCGCAACCGACATTTTGGTAGCTACCGAAACGACCGAAAGGCCACTACGCTGAGTGGTAATTGCCGCGAGATTAAAAACCGTTATAAACATAGCGCCTAGAAATACTGTTCCCAGAAACCAGGATTCTGAAGGGATTCTTACCAGATCGTCAATACTTTCAATATAGCCGAAAAAGCCTACGATACAGGCGATAAAATAATTGACAATGATGGCCTGGAGTGTGTTTACTCCATATTTTTTATACAACCTGAAAACCACAAAAATAACCGTGGAAGAAAGTATACTAAGCAGTAGATAGATCAAAATAACTCTTTTTTAGCAGTAAATAAATCGATCACATCTTCGCGGGTAGGTTCAATATTCCACGTATGAATTCCTAAATTTTTAGCAGCCTCTGTATTTTCCCTTGTGTCATCTATAAAAAGACATTCTTGCGGTTTTAAATCGTGTTGCTCCAGCACATACTCGTAAATTTCAGCATCGGGTTTTCTAAAATTGATCTCGTGTGAAAGATAAAAAGCATCAAAACAAGCTTTAAAATCTTCAAAAAACGGTACATTTTCTTTAACCCAATCAATATGAATTTCGTTGGTGTTGCTCAAAAGAATTAACTGGTAGTTTTTTTCTGCGGCAAGCTTTTTTAAAAACTGGTAACGATATTCCGGGAAATCTATTAGAATCGCGTTCCAGGAATTTTTAAACTGATTTTCCTGAAGCTGGGAATGTTCAGTTTGATAAGATTTTATAAATTCTTCAGAAGAAATTAGCCCTTTTTCATATTGCTGATTAATATCCAGCAAACTTTCTGAAAGTTCTTCGATTTCATATTTATTCATTTCGCGCATCGTAGCTGGCTTGTCCAGGTTGATGAATACGTCTCCAAAATCGAATATTATCGTTTTAATCATTCTTGTAAATTTTTAAAGTATCCCGCTCCAGAGTGGTTTCTGAAAACATTTTTCCTGAAAACTCCGGTGCCTTTATGCCTTTATGAAATTCAGAAATTCCGGTAAAAACTCTCGCTTCATCCCAAAGATCTGCATCAATAAAAGTCTGAAGCGTTTTTGCACCACCTTCAATAATAACCGATTGTAAATTATGCCGGTAAAGCACCTCACAAATTTGTTGCGGTAGGTCCTTTTGGAAATCTAGCTTTTCAAAGATTAAATTATTATTGTCTGACTTTTTTACATTTTCGGTTAAAACAATGGTTTTTATGCTGCCATCAAACAATGCAGATTCCTGCGGAATTTTTAATTCTTTGTCTATCACCACCCGAACCGGATTTTCGCCCTTCCAAAGCCTGGTGTTTAATTTCGGATTATCGGCAATTGCGGTGTTGGTGCCCACTAAAATAGCCTGTTCTTCACTTCGCCATTTATGCACCAGTTGTTTTGAATATTGATTCGTGATCCAAACCGGTTCGCGTTTTTCTTGAATTGTAGGTGCGATAAAACCATCGGCGGTTTGCGCCCATTTCAAAATAATATAAGGTCGCTGCTTTTGATGAAAAGTAAAAAAGCGTTTGTTGAGATCCTGGCATTCTTTTTCCAAAACTCCAACCTGCACTTCACAACCGGCTTCCATCAATTTCTTGATACCACGCCCGGCAACTTCAGCAAAAGGATCTACAGTAGCCAATCACCACTTTTTTAATGCCTTTAGCGATTATTAGATCGCTACAAGGTGGTGTTTTACCAAAATGGCTGCAAGGCTCAAGGCTCACATAGATGGTAGATTTTTTTAAAAGCGATTCGTCCTTAACCGAATTTACCGCGTTTACCTCGGCGTGTGGAGCTCCTGCTTTTTGGTGCCAGCCTTCGCCAATAATTCTATCTTTATGAACAATTACGCTGCCTACCAGCGGATTAGGATAGGTTGCTCCCAGTCCGTTTTTGGCCAGTTCAATACAGCGTTTTATATATTTTTCGTGTATATTCACGCCACTAAAATAGGATTATTTACCAAGAATGAGCACGCTAAAAATACGGGAAATTCAACCCGAAGACAATCAACAAGTTGCCGAAGTAGTAAGAACGGTTTTAGTAGAAATGGGCGTTCCTAAAGTTGGCACCGCCTATGAGGACGAAGCCCTGGACGATATGTTTGCTACTTACCAACACCCGCGAATGAATTATTTTGTGGTAGAAGAGGAAGGAAAGATAATTGGTGGAGCCGGTATTGCCCCGTTAATTGGACTGGAAGAAAAAATATGCGAACTGCAAAAAATGTATTTTCTCCCTGAAGCTCGAGGTAAAGGTTTGGGGGCGCAGATGATGGATACTTGCTTGAAATTCGGGAAAGCCCAGAATTTTGAACAATGCTATATTGAAACCTTGCCCTATATGGAAAGTGCGAGAAAACTCTATGCTCGCAGTGGATTCAAATCTTTAGAAAAACCCCTTGGAGATACCGGTCACTACAATTGTACGATGTGGATGATTAAGGATATTTAGAGTAAGTGAAGAGTGAAGAGTGAAGAGTGAAAAGTGAAGAGTGAATTATTTAAAGGTCTAAGTTCGGGGTTAAGTTTATTATTTTGCAAACCACAAACCACAAACCACAAACCACAAACCACAAAACCCATAACCAACAACTGAGAACTGACAACCCACAACTGGAAAGATGAAACTAAAAGCACAAAAAGAAACTTTCTTTAAAACGCTGGAAAACGAGTATCCGGCGGAAGAAGTGTTTTCTTTTTTCTTTTTATTAACCGAAGCATTTTTTGGGATAAAACGTTTAGACCTGGCTTTAAATCCTGAGCTTGAAATTGATGAAAATCAGGTTAAAAAAATAGATGCTGCCTTAGCTCGTTTAAAAAACCATGAACCCATTCAGCATATTATTGGAGAAACAGAATTTTTTGGACTTACTTTTAAGGTCGATAAAAATGTGCTGGTACCAAGACCGGAAACCGAAGAATTGGTGCAATGGATTTTAGATGATTTCGCTTCAGAGAAAAAAGCATTGAAGATCCTGGATATAGGAACCGGCAGCGGCTGCATTGCGATAAGTCTGGCGAAAAATCTTCCAAAAGCTCAGATTTCAGCAATAGATATTTCTGAAAAAGCCTTGCAAATGGCGAAAACCAATGCTGAAATTAACAATGCTGAAATTAATTTTATTCAGGAGGATATTTTAAAAACCGATGCTTTCACAGGAAGCTGGGATATTATAGTATCTAACCCGCCCTACGTTCGGGAGCTGGAAAAAAAAGAAATGCAACGCAATGTTTTGGAGTATGAGCCCGAAACTGCTTTGTATGTTAAAGATGAAGATCCTTTACTTTTTTATAATAAAATCACGAGATTGGCTGAAGAAAGCTCTCAATCCTGGTGGAAAGCTTTATTTTGAGATCAATCAATACCTCGCAGATGAAACTGAAAAGATGATGCAAGAGCAGGGGTTTAGTTACCGAGAAACGAAAAGATATCTTCGGAAATTACAGGATGCTAAAAGGAATCGCGCATAAAATTTAAATATGAGAAACTTTATAATTCTAATAATCTGTGGTCTGGTCATCACTTCGTGTAGCTTATTTGAAGGAACCGGAGTTGATTTTGAAATTCAAAATAATACAGGTAGGACTTTAAATAAGGTGCAGATTAAAACAACAGATGGTTCTAAAACTTCAATTTTTAACAAAGTAGAATCAGGAAAATCAGTTTCCGGATTTCTGAAAATGGATACTGATAAAAGCGATGGAAGTTATATCCTGGAATTTAAAAGAGAAAATGAAGAAATTGAAAAATTTATGAATGAATATTTTTCTAATGGGACCGGGATGAGTCATAAAATAATCTTTGAGATTGAAGCGGATACAGTATACTTCAGTACAGAGCATTATTATTAAATAAAAAGACTTTGCTGTATTGACACATCGCGTTACGCCGTGATCAAAAAAAGTAGAAAATATTAATGAAGGAAATTCAGGTTGGTTTTTTAATGTCTTATGACTATGAATTGCTAAAAATATCAATTCCTTTAGTGTATGAAGAGGCTGACCATATCACTATCGCATTAGACGAAAATTTAAACACGTGGTCTGGGAGTAAGTTTGAAGTTAACCCAGAGTTTTTTCTATGGTTAGAATCTTTCGATAAGGATAATAAGATTAGTATTTTTAGAGATAATTTTTACAATCCCAATTTTAATGCAATGGAAAACGAGGTGCTGGAAAGAAAAATGCTGGCAGCTAAAATGGGGATTGGAAATTGGTTAATTCAATTAGATAGCGATGAATATTTTGTAAACTTTAAAAAATTTACAGAAGAACTTAAAGTCAGAAATAAATATTTGAATGATCCTGAAAAGAATCAGATTCAAATTGCCGGATATTATATAAACCTCTATAAATACACAGATGCGGGTGTTTTGTATGTGTCTAAACCAAGAAATCAGAAATTTGCCACTAATTATCCAGCTTATAAAACTGGTAGAAATACGAAGAAGCGAGTAATTTATGTGCCCAGTATAGTTTTACACGAATGTTTATCACGTAGTGAAGAAGAAATTCGCACTAAGTTTAATAACTGGGGGCATTCACATCAGGTAAATACTAATAGCTTTTTAGAAAAATGGCGAAAAGTTGATAAGTCAAATTATAAGGAATTTGAAGACTTTTTTTATCTCGAACCTGAAAAATGGAAAAAATTAAATTATGTAGAGGGAAAAACAATCCCCGCAATTTCTGAAAATCTTAATTATCGAAAATTAAGACCTTCAAAGCCCTTTATATTCAGTAAAAATTTTGGACAATGGTTTAAGTTTTTATTTAAATAGAAATTTGAATTCAAGAGGTTTTCGGAAAATTCAATTTAGAATAGATAATTGATTTCAAAAAAAAGAAACGATTTGGAAAAGAATAATAAAAATCAACTTCAAAGAATTGCCGTTTTTTGTGCAAGCAGCGAAGGTAATGACGAAAAAATATACACCGAATCTTATCGCTTAGGTAAAGTTTTAGCACAAAAAAATATTCAACTCATTTTCGGTGGAAGTAAACTCGGCTTAATGGGACAGGTTGCTGCCGGAGCACTGCAAAATGGAGGTGAAGTTATTGGGGTGATTCCAGATTTTTTAAAAACCAAAGAAGTGGTCCATACCGGTTTAACCGAATTGATCACTACCAAAGATATGCACGAGCGGAAGCTTAAAATGCACGAATTGAGTGATGGTTTTATAGCACTTCCAGGCGGTTTTGGAACTTTCGAAGAGCTTTTTGAAATTGTAACCTGGGGGCAATTAGGGCTGCATCAAAATCCTATAGGATTATTAAATATTAACGGATTCTACGACGATCTTATCGCGATGCTTAAAACCATGGTGAGAAAAGGTTTGCTTAGAAAAGAGAATTTTGATCTTTTGCTTATTGCTGAAAATATAGAAGAACTCCTGGAAAAAATGCATAATTTTAAACCTATGCCGGTTCCCAAATGGATGAATAAAGATCAGACCTAAATTAAGACATTATGAAAATCCATAAACTTCAAATATATAGCGATAATTTAAAGGAGCAACTGCGTTTTTATCGGGATACATTGAATCTCAAGATCACCGATAATAGCGATGATTATTTTGAAGTTGAAACCGGATATACCACTTTAAGATTTCAGCAGAAAGAAAACGCTACACCATATCATATCGCATTTCATATCCCCGATAATCAACATAAGGAAGCCCTGGAATGGGTGAAAGAACGGGTTCCGGTTTTAAGAGGAAACGGACAGGAAATTGTAGATTTTATGGCCTGGAGTGCGAAATCCTTGTATTTCTATGATAAAGACAAAAATATAATTGAATTCATTTCCCGGGAAAGTTTCAGTAAACCGGAGTCGGCATTATTTTCAGAAAAAAGTATTTTAGGAATTAGTGAAGTTGGCCTGGTGACTGAAAATATTAAGGAGAAATTCAACTTTCTAAATGCCAACTTTGAATTAGATAAATATGATGGCGATTTTGAGCATTTCTGTGCGATTGGCGATGACGAAGGTTTGCTCATCACCATAAACCAAAAACTTAAAGATTGGTTTCCTACAGATGATAAAGCCTATAAATCTGAATTTAAAATGGAATTTACGCACCAGGGAAAAAAGCATTCCCTTGTTTTTGAAAACGATAAACTAAAAGCCCAGCAATAACTTACCAGCCTTTTATGAGTACCGAAGAAAAGATCAAGCAGTTACGCGAAGAATTACACCGCCATAATTATTTATATTATATAGAGGATAAGCCCGAGATCAGCGATTATGATTTTGATATGAAGCTGAAAGAATTGCAGGAGCTGGAAGAAAAAAATCCTGAATTTGATGATCCTAATTCTCCCTCACGTCGCGTTGGTGGTGCGGTAACCAAAAATTTTAAAACTGTAGTTCACGATTATAGAATGTATTCGCTTTCCAATTCGTACTCTAAAGAAGAGCTGGAAGACTGGGAAAAGCGAATCGAAAAATCTATTGGTGGTAAAGTACAGTATGTTTGCGAATTAAAATACGATGGCGCTTCTATTAGCCTGACTTATGAAGATGGTAAATTAAAACGTGCGGTTACCCGTGGGGATGGTTTTCAGGGCGATGATGTGACCAATAATATAAAAACCATAAGATCTGTACCTTTAAAATTGAAGGGTGAATTTCCGCAGAAATTTGATATTCGGGGTGAAATTGTTTTGCCTTACGAAGGTTTTGCAAAAATGAATGCCGAAAGGGTAGAAGCCGGGGAGGAACCTTATGCTAATCCAAGAAATACAGCTTCCGGAAGTTTAAAACTCCAGGATAGTGCTGAGGTTGCCAAAAGACCTCTAGATTGCCTGCTGTATAGTTTGGTGGCCGATAGTTTACCGGTAAAATCACAATTTGAAGGCCTTGAAAAAGCCAGAGATTGGGGCTTTAAAGTTCCGCCTGAGGCTGAGTTGAAAGATAGTATTGCTGAAGTTCTGGATTATGTGAACTATTGGGACCAGCACCGCCACGATTTACCTTATGAAACCGATGGGGTAGTGGTGAAAGTAAATAGTTTTGATCAGCAGGATGAATTAGGCTATACCGCCAAATCTCCACGCTGGGCAATGGCTTATAAATTTAAAGCCGAACAGGAAAGCACCAAGCTAAATAAGATCACTTACCAGGTTGGGAGAACCGGAGCAATTACTCCTGTGGCTAATCTTGAACCGGTACAATTAGCCGGAACCACGGTGAAGCGTGCGTCTTTGCATAATGCCGACCAGATTGAGAAACTTGATGTTCGCGAGGGAGATATTGTTTTTGTAGAAAAAGGCGGCGAAATTATTCCGAAGATTGTGGGGGTAGATTTCACTCAAAGAGATCCGGAAACTCCCGAAACCAAATATGCCGAAACCTGCCCTGTATGCGATAGCGAATTAATTAGAAAAGAAGGTGAAGCGCAGCATTACTGCCCTAATTATAATGGATGTCCGCCACAAATTATCGGTAGAATTCAGCATTTCATTTCTCGAAAAGCGATGGATATTGAAGGTCTGGGAGGCGAAACCGTTGCTTTGTTGGTTAATGCTAATCTGATTACCAATTATGCCGATCTCTATACACTGAAAAAAGAAGATGTTCTTCCGTTGGAACGAATGGCAGAAAAATCGGCGGAAAACCTGATAAGTGGAATTGAAAAATCTAAAGAAATTCCTTTTGAACGGGTTTTATTTGCGCTTGGGATAAGATATGTGGGCGAAACCGTAGCTAAAAAACTCGCAAAACATTATAAAAATATAGATGCCCTGGCTTCGGCTTCAACCGAAGATCTTACAGCGGTTGATGAAATTGGAGAACGCATCGCCGAAAGTGTAACCGATTTCTTTGCTTCCGAAGAAAACAGGGAGATCGTTCAGCGTTTAAAAGACTACGGACTCCAATTGGAAATTGCTGCCGAAGAACTGGAAAACCAGAGCGATTTACTTGAGGGCAATACTTTTGTGATTTCCGGGGTTTTTGAAAAAGTTTCCAGGAATGAACTCAAGAAAATGATTGAAGATAACGGCGGAAAAGTTTCCGGTTCAATTTCAGGAAAAACCGATTATCTGGTTGCAGGCGAAAATATGGGCCCAAGTAAATTAGCAAAGGCCGAAAAACTGGGAACTAAAATTGTAAGCGAAGACGAGTTTTTAAAATGTTTTATTAAATCTCTATTACTTTACTTCATTAACAACCTATAGTTTGATGGCCTACCGAAAATTTATCGTCAAATTTAAAGCGAATACACCGTAAAATTTTAGACTGTTTGAGCTCTATGGTTATTTCTTTCTAACTAATTTATTCAGGCGAGTTCCTAAAATTTAGGTGTCGAGCGAAAATTTAGATAAAGTTTCGTAAGTCTAGATTTTTTTGGATCGTTTTTTCATCAATGGAAAAAATGAACACTAGGAATAATAATTATAAGGTTGAGGTTTTATAAAATTATCAGAATAACTTTATTTATCGAGGTTTAAGCTTTTAAAATTTAAACCTCAATCTTGACTCCGTTTGTTTCAATATTATTTTTATCGTCTAAATAAAAATCAATTCTTCCCAGGTAAAGTCCGTAACAACCCACCTGGTTCACTAAAACTTTTTTACCGGCTTTATTGGTTTCAACAGTTGGTTTATCCAAAAAAGTATGGGTGTGGCCGCCAATAATGAGATCTATATTTTCTGTAGCTTTCGCTAGTTTAATATCAGAAATCTTATCGCTGCTGTATTTGTAGCCTAAATGCGAAAGGCAAATTACCAGGTCGCAATTTTTTTCTTCTTTTAGAATTCGGCTTTGATCCTGCGCAATTTCTATAGGATCCAGGTATTTTGTTTCCTTATAAAGACTGTCGTTCACCAGGCCCTGTAATTCAATTCCCAAACCAAAAATGCCAATTTTTACTCCATCTTTAGTGAAAATTTTATGATCGTGGGTATGCCCATCCATCACCGTATTACTGAAATCATAATTGGAAGAAATAAAATCGAATTCGGCGTGTGGAAGTTGCGCATATAATCCATCTATCCCGTTATCAAAATCGTGGTTTCCTATGGTAGCTGCGTCGTATTTCATCTTGCTCATCAGCTTAAATTCCAGTTCGCCTCCATAGAAATTAAAGTAAGGCGTCCCCTGGAAAATATCCCCGGCATCTAATAATAAAGTATTCGGGTTTTCATTTTTAATCTGCTGAATTAAAGTCGCTCGCCTGGCCACCCCGCCCATATTAGGATTCCTGGAATCGTCGGGTCCAAAAGGTTCTATATGGCTATGCACATCGTTGGTGTGCAAAATGGTAATATGCTTTTTATAGCTAGGTTTAAATGAAAGTGAGCTTAAGCCACCAATTCCTATAAAAGCAGTTGCTGCTGAGGTTTGTTGTATAAAATTTCTTCTTTTCATCATTTTACTCGATAATCGAGATTAAATACTCCGAGGCTTGCCTCGAAATCAAATTATATTTTCCAATAATAATGCGTCGTGAGCTTGCTCCGAAGTTGTTTACTTTCTAATAAACCTATTGTCTTTATCAACTTTTAAAGTATCTACCTTTTCAAAATAATCTATAATGGCATTGCGCAGTTTATAGTCTACTTTGCTAATTCGTTATTGGATCTTTAAAAAAGCTCATATTATCACCGCCTTGCTGCAAATAATCTGAAGTAGCTACAAAATAGGTTTTATCTTCATCAATCTCTTCACCGTTTATTTTTGCGCTGGTTACTTTATAATCCTGATCCATTTCAATCTGGATTCCGCTAACAGGATGAGCGGTTTTTGCTCTGTTCCAGGTAAGTAAGCATTTCGTTAATTTTTTCTCCGGAAAGTTCAGCTATCACAATTTCATTTTCAAAAGGCATGAGGGCGTAGGCACTTCGGGTAGAAATATTTCCTTTGTTTAGGCTAGATCTAATTCCGCCGTGATTTAGCAAAACCATATCTATCTCGTTTCCTGTTCTGCTTTTAAAAACAGGACCGGCCTGTTCCATAACCACATCGGCCATTAAATTCCCTATCGCAGTATTTAGATCGCCGTCACTTTTTACCATAGCGCGAGGATTGTAAGCCAGGGTGCTGTCTAAAGTTTTGTTTAAATGCTCTTTAAAGGGCTGTATAAATTCTTCTATTTCAGCATTTGCTTCAATCTTTTCGTCTACAGCGATGCGTTGGCCTTTAATTTCGGCAGTTTCAATCGAATTCCCTTTGCAGCCTAAAACGATTATGGCTAGTAGCAGATAAATACCAGAGGTGAATGTTTTCATTTAAATTTTATTAAAAAAGCAAAGATAAATAGATTATCCGGCTGGGCTAAAGTTTTGCTTTTCAAAATTCAGCAGTAATTCAGCGATAAAACCGAACATATTATCGAAAAAATAGTATTTAATCTAGAAAATGGCAATGCGGGAGTGAAAAAGATAAATATACCCACAATATTTTTATATTTTCGGCTCGCAATTAAATGAAAATGAGTCTTTTTCAGTATTTATTGTTACTTCTATTTCCGCTGTTGGGGGTGAATTTATATGCCACCATAGGAGACATGGATTGGTTAATGCGGGCCACTCAGCTTATATTTATTCTAGGAGTTTTTACTATTTATTTAAAACGGAATAAAAAGCCCGCCTATAATGCAATTATATTTTTCAGCTTTTTCTTGTTAGCCCAAATAATCGGTTTAATTTTTACTACCGTTAACTTAGAACTTCTTTTATTGCTATGTTATATTGGTGCCTATTTTGGCTTAAGCAGGGAAGCTTTTCAACATACACAACGGCAAACCGCCACGTAAAACCATACTTTTATATTTTATCTTACTAATTGCGGTAAATACCTATTTATTACTGACGCATGTAATTGAGCTGAAAAGTTATATGAGTAGTGATCTGGAATTTGCAATTTATATATTTTATTACCTTAATTTACTAATTCTGGGTATTGTAGCGCTTATTTATTATTTGAATTCCTATTCAAAAAAATCGGTTTATTTTATTACCCTGGTGCTGGCTTTTATATTTGCTGATGTCTTTAGAGATGCCGCCCATTTCTATTTGAAAGATTCTGCCATTTTAATAACAGGTAATTTTCTTTGGTTTACCGGCCTAATATTCTGCCTGTTCTTTTTCCTCACTCCAGAGCGTAAACTTCGCCTGATGAACCTTGTGTGATTTACCGAAAGCTTGTTTAGTCCTGTTTATTTTTTAACAGAAAAATCAAAGCTGTTAAATATGTGCTTCATTTGAAAACCAGAAGTGAATTTTACTTTCTGAAATTGACAAAATCAATACATTTGCTGCCCGAAAATTTTGCATTTTTCACTCTTTTGAGGAAATAGGGCAAATATTTTCGATTATCATCAAAACAAAAAATAGAATGAAGTCATTTATTGGTACCGGTGTAGCTTTGATAACTCCTTTTAAGGAAGATTTATCTGTAGATGTGCAAGCACTGGAAAACCTGGTAGAAAACCAGATCGCAAATGGAGTAGATTACCTGGTGGTTTTAGGTACAACCGCCGAGAGTGCCAGTCTTGATAAAGAAGAAAAACAACTTGTAATAGATACCGTAGTTAAACAGAATAATAAACGCCTGCCTTTGGTTTTAGGTCTTGGCGGAAATAACACGCGTGTGGTTTGTGATGAGTTGGAGTCTGGGGATTTCTCGGGATTTGAAGCTATACTTTCGGTTTCACCTTTTTATAACAAACCAACCCAGGAAGGCATCTACCAGCATTTTAAAGCTGTGGCTGCCGCTTCCCCGCTGCCGTTAATTCTTTATAATGTACCGGGTAGAACAGCTTCTAATATGCTTCCGGAAACGATAAACCGTATCGCCAGAGATTTTGATAATATTATTGGCGTGAAAGAAGCCGCCGGGGATATGGTGCAGGCTATGAAATTAATAAGCCTGGTACCAAAAGATTTCCTTGTAATTTCGGGAGACGATATGCTTACTTTGCCTATGATCTTAGCCGGAGGAAAAGGAGTGATTTCGGTAATCGCGCAGGGATTACCTGCAGAATTCTCTAAAATGGTTTCTCTTGGGCTGGAAGGTAAACCGGCTGAGGCCTATGAGCTTCATTATAAAATGCAGCGCTCTATAGATCTAATTTTTGCGGAAGGAAATCCTGCCGGAATTAAAGCTTTGCTCGCTCAAAAAGGAAGCATTAAAAACCACCTGAGATTACCTTTGGTAAAAGCAACATTAGGGCTTCAGCAGCAAATTGAAGATTTCCTGAAAAATTTTAAATAAAGTTATTAGATACTTATTATAAGGTCTAAAAAGTTTTAAATGTCGTCATCCTGAATTTATTTCAGGATCTAATAAGTTTGAATCGATTCATGTTAGAAGCTGAAACCAGTTCAGCTTGACGATAGAAGAATTTCTTAGACCTTTTATTTTTTTGTAAAAGCCTTAGATTATCTTTCTTTCAGTATAATAAAAAGGGAGTTAAAAGGTTGTCTAAGGTGGTAACACAAAGTTTTTTTTATACTGAAGAAAAATGTACTTTTGCCAGATGTTTTTACAAATGATGAAGAAAGCAATTTTATTAGCGGCAGTTTTAATGCTAACGGTGTCCTGTGGGGAATATCAGGAATTACTTAAAAGTGATGATAGCGGAAAGAAATATAGCTATGCCGAGCAGTTGTACAACGAAGCCCAGGAAGAAGACGATAAACGTAAATATCGCAAAGCCTTAAGGTTGTTTGAACAAATTGTTCCGGTATATCGCGGGAAACCCCAGGGAGAAAAGCTTAGCTTTTTGTTTGCAAACACTTATTATGAATTAGGCGATTATTACCTTTCTTCATACGAGTTTGAGCGTTTTCAGCAATCTTATCCTAATAGTGAGAAAGTAGAAGAGGCAGCTTTTAAAAAGGCAAGAAGTTTTTACGAACTTTCACCAAATTATGCTCTGGATCAAACCGATACCGATAAGGCAGTTGCAGAGCTTCAGGCTTATTTAAATACATATCCGGAAGGCGAACATGTAGAAGAAGCTAACGATATGGCGGCTGAGTTACGTATAAAACTGGAAAAAAAGGAATACGAAATTGCCAAGCAATATCATTTAACAGGAGAAGCAAGAGCCGGAAATTACCAGGCTGCTATCACCTCGTTTACAAACTTTTTAGCTAATAATCCCGGGTCTCCGTTTCGAGAAGGCGCCCATTATTACAGGTTCGATTCGGCTTACCAATTGGCTGTAAATAGTTTTAGGGATTTAATGGAAGAGCGCCTTAGAGAAGCGCTTGAATATTACCAGACTTACAAAAAGTATTATCCGGAAGGCGAATATATTGAGCCTATGGAAGCTTCAGCAGAAGATATAAAATCACGCTTACAAAATTTTTAATAGTAGAAGAAAGATGGATATTAAAAAGACAGACGCACCAATTAACACAATTACCTTCGATAAGAACAAGGTAGACGAGCCAACTAATAATATATACGAGGCTATTTCTGTGGTTGCAAAAAGAGCAAACCAAATCAATTCTGAGATCAAAAAGGAATTATTGGAGAAGCTTGACGAATTTGCTACTTATAACGACAGTCTTGACGAGATCTTTGAGAACAAAGAGCAAATTGAGGTTTCTAAGTTTTATGAAAAACTTCCAAAACCACACGCACTTGCTATGCAGGAATGGTTAGACGGTAAGATCTATTACCGAAACACCAAAGATTCTGAAGCAGAAGCTTAATTAAGATGTCTGTACTAAAAGGCAAAAAAGTGCTTTTGGGCATAAGTGGCGGTATTGCTGCCTATAAATCTGCATTTTTAGTACGCTTGTTTATTAAAGCCGGTGCACAGGTAAAAGTTGTGATGACGCCGGCTGCCAAAGAATTTGTTACTCCGCTTACGCTTTCTACCTTGTCTAAGAACGAGGTGTTTTCTTCTTTTACAGAAGATGATGAAGATGAGCAATGGAACAACCATGTAGAACTCGGCCTTTGGGCCGATTTTATGGTTTTGGCCCCTGCCACAGCCAATACCTTATCTAAAATGGCTTCGGGGAATAGCGACAACTTTTTGCTCGCAACCTATCTATCCGCTAAATGTCCGGTTTTCTTTGCACCTGCAATGGATTTGGATATGTTTAAGCATCCTTCCACAAAAAATAGTTTTGAGAGCCTTAAATCCTACGGAAATATTATGATTCCCGCAGGAACCGGCGAACTTGCCAGTGGTTTAAAAGGCGAGGGAAGAATGGCAGAACCGGAAGAGATTATCGAATTTTTGGAAACATATTTTTCTGAAAACTTACCTCTGCAGGGAAAGAAAATTTTAATTACCGCCGGCCCAACTTACGAGGCTATAGATCCGGTTCGTTTTATTGGAAACCATTCCAGCGGAAAAATGGGCTTTGAACTTGCTAAAAAAGCCGCTGAACTTGGAGCTGAGGTGATCCTTATTTCCGGTCCTACACATTTGGAAATCGATGATCCAAAGATCAACTTAATTAGAGTAGTTAGTACAAGAGAAATGTACACCGCCGTACATGATCATTTTGAAAGTGTAGATGTAGCTATTGCTGCTGCCGCGGTTTCAGATTATAAACCGAAAGATAGTAGCGGCACAAAAAATTAAAAAGGCCGAAGAAAACCTAAGCCTGGAACTAACCAAAACCCAGGATATTCTCTTATCGATGGGGAAAAAGAAAACCCATCAAAAACTAATTGGTTTTGCCCTGGAAACCAATAACGAATTGGAACACGCCCGAGGAAAGCTGTTAAAGAAAAACCTGGATTTTATCGTGCTCAATTCTATGAACGATGCCGGTGCCGGATTTAAAAAAGATACCAATAAGATCACTTTGGTGTATAAAGATTCAGAAAAAGCTTTTGATCTAAAATCCAAGGCCGAGGTTGCAACCGATATTTTAAACGAAATTGTACATTTGTTAGATGCGTAAATTGCTATTTCTTATTCTTTTAGTGGCCGGGATGCCTTTTGCTGCCGCCCAGGAACTCAACTGTGAAATAGTGATCAATACCGAGCAAACGGGGCAAAGCAATCTTTCTGTTTTTAGAACTTTAGAAAGTTCGCTTAGGGAATTTGTAAACCAAACTTCCTGGACCGATAAGGAATTTCAACCGGGAGAACGTATCAACTGCAGTATGTTTATCACCATCAATGATTTTGAAGGTGAATCATTCAGCGGGACTATCCAGGTGCAGTCGTCAAGACCTGTTTACGGTTCTAATATGGTGAGTCCTATTTTTAATTTTAACGATAATCAATTCAGTTTTAATTACCGGGAATATCAACCTTTAAATTATAGTCAGAACTCATTTTCCAATAACCTGGTTTCTGTAGTTTCTTTCTATGTATATACCATTTTAGGAATGGACGCCGATTCCTTTGCACCCGAAGGCGGCACCGATTATTACCAGGAAGCCAATCGAATTGTAAATCTCGCGCAACAAAGCGGTAGAACCGGTTGGAGTGGCGCCGATGGACAAAGCTCACGTTTTCGTTTGAATTCTGATCTGCTTTCTAATATGTTCACTGAATATCGTAGCGCTTTGTATCAACTATCACCGCCAGGGATTAGATGTGATGCATAAAGATCCTGAAGCCGGGAAAATAGCTATTGCTGATGCAATAGAAGGTTTAACTACTATGAATTCCAGGCGGGCAAATTCTTTGCTGCTTAGAACTTTCTTTGACGCTAAAGCCGATGAAGTAACCCAGATCTTTAGCGGAGGGCCAGATATTAATCGCCCTCGTTTTAGCGAGACTTTAAGTGGCCTGGCACCACGATATGCCCGAAACTGGAGAAATATTCAATAAAAGATTTTCACTCGATAATCGCGGTTTAAAAGTTGAATATCCGTAAACAGTCATACTTTAAAATTTAGACGTCACCCTGAACTGGTTTCAGAGCCTGCTCCGATTTCTATCGGAGGTCTAAGTTGGGTAGGTACTATTCGTGTTAGATGCTGAAACAAGTTCAGCATGACGATTTTTTCATAAATTCACTTTTATGAGGGAAACCGGATATACATTTGAAAAGTATTATTTCTTTAGCAAACGTCTGTATAATCGAATTTTTTCCTTTTGATATAACTTCCGGGTTTACCCAAAGTTTATTGTTGATTAGGAATAATTTCTCCCGTATATTTAGCCCAAATTTAGTTCACTTTGCTCACAGCTCTATCCATAAAAAATTACGCCTTAATTGAAGATATCAATATTAAACTTCAAGAGGGTTTTACCATTATCACGGGAGAAACCGGTGCCGGTAAGTCTATTATGCTGGGCGCACTTGGTCTCCTTCTAGGTAACCGTGCCGACTACGGAAGTATTCGCGATGCCGATAAGAAATGCGTGATAGAAGGTTCCTTTAATATTTCCAATTACAGGCTAAAAGATTTCTTTTTAACCGAAGATCTGGATTATGAAGAAAACACCATTATTAGGCGTGAAATTCTGGCTTCAGGGAAATCCCGGGCTTTTGTTAATGATACACCGGTAAAATTAACTTCGCTTAATAAACTGGGAGAGTATTTAATAGATATCCATAGTCAGCACGAGACTTTGAGTTTGGGAAATAACGATTACCAATTCCAGGTGATCGATACTATTGCTAATAGCGATGCTTTACTCCTGGAATATAAAACCGAACTTAAAGCTTATAAAAAGTTACAAAAACAACTTGTTGAATTAAAAGAACAACAGGCACAGGCTACCAAAGAATACGATTACAACCTCTTTTTACTGAATGAACTTGAAGAAGCTCGTTTGGAAAACGGGATGCAGGAAGAACTGGAAACTCGTTACGAAGAACTGAGTAATGTTGAAGAACTAACCGAAAACCTGAGTTCAGCTTTAAATTTACTGGAGCAGGAAGAAATAGGCAGTTTAGATAGCTTAAAACAGGCTCGTTCCTCTTTGGCTAGAATCGCAAACCTTTCTTCAAATTATGAAAATTTACACCAGCGCATTGAAAGTGTAATTATTGAGCTGGACGATCTTTCTACGGAAGTAACTGATGCGCTTAGATAGGGTAGAAGCGAATCCTGAAGAATTGGAAGCTACCAATCAAAAGCTTCAGTTGATCTATAATTTACAGAAAAAGCATTCCGCAGAAAATATTGCTGAATTACTACAAATAAAAGAAGAGTTGCAGGAAAAAGTTTCGGTAAGTGAAAATGCCGAAAATGCACTTTCAGAATTAGAGAATGCCATTGTAAAACAGGAAACCAAATTGGGAACTGTTGCTGCAAAACTTCACGAAAAACGAAAAGCAATTATCCCGACTTTTATTAAGGAAGCCGAGATTTTATTGGACGACCTTGGAATGCCAAACGCCCGATTAAAAATAGAGCTGAAAAAATCAGGAAACTTTCTTGCTAACGGGCAGGATGAATTATTCTGGTACCTGGCGGCGAATAAAGGTGGAGACTTTAAAGAAATTAAAAAAGCGGCTTCCGGCGGGGAGCTTTCAAGGATTATGCTGGCCGTAAAAAGTATCCTGGCAGCGCAAAGTAAACTGCCTACAATAATTTTTGATGAAATAGATACGGGGGTTTCCGGAGATATTGCCCAAAAAATGGCGGGGATCTTACAGCGCATGGGGAATTCTATGCAGGTAATTGCTATTACCCACCTGCCGCAAATTGCCGGGAAAGGAAACAGTCATTTTAAAATATTTAAGGAAGATTCAGCTAATGCTACTACCACAAAGATCGAGGAATTAAAAGATGGCGAGCGGGTAGAGGAGCTGGCGATGATGCTGGGTGGAAAAAATATAGGAGAATCGGCGCGGGCTCACGCACGTGCACTTTTAGATTAAGACAATGTTCCGAAACTAATTTTATTATATTTACCCGATAATAGAGTTTTTAAATAATTTTCCCATTAAATTATCAAGAGCAGAGCTAATTTATGGGCTAACAACCAAGAAAAATATATCACTATGTCATATAACCTGTTAAAAGGAAAAAAAGGAATTATTTTTGGCGCTTTAGATGAGAATTCTATCGCCTGGAAAACCGCTGAACGTATTAAAGAAGAAGGCGGGGAATTTGTTTTAACCAATGCTCCTATCGCTTTAAGAATGGGAACTATTAAAGAATTGGCTGAAAAGACCGGTTCTGAAGTTATTCCTGCTGATGCCACTAAAATTGAAGACCTGGAAAACCTGGTTGAAAAATCTATGGAAATTCTTGGCGGAAAAATAGATTTCGTGCTTCACGCTATCGGGATGTCGGTAAACGTGAGAAAAGGAAATCATTATACAGAGCAGAATTACGATTTCACTCAAAAAGGCTGGGATATTTCTGCGGTTTCTTTTCATAAAACCATGCAGGTGCTTTACAAAAAAGAAGCGATGAACGAGTGGGGAAGTATTGTAGCGCTTAGTTATATGGCCGCACAACGTGTATTCCCTGATTATAATGATATGGCCGATAACAAAGCCTTTTTAGAATCTATTGCACGTAGTTTTGGTTATTTCTTCGGAAAAGATCACAAAGTAAGAGTGAATACCATTTCACAATCGCCAACCCCAACTACTGCGGGACAGGGTGTAAAAGGATTTGACGGATTTATCGCTTATGCCGATAAAATGTCGCCGCTTGGTAATGCGACTGCATTAGAGTGCGCCGATTATACCGTAAGCTTGTTCTCTGATCTTACTAAAAAAGTAACCCTTCAAAACCTTTTCCACGATGGTGGTTTCGCCAATATGGGAGTAAGCCAGGAAGTGATGGAGTCTTTTGTAAAAGGGCAGGAAGAGAAGTAAAAAATTATTACTTCAATCATCTGGACTTGTTTCATTAAATGAGTGATTTTAACTAGACCTCATATACCCTGAAACAAGTTCAGGGTGACGTTTTTTTCAGCGTCATGCTGCCTCCGAAATTCGGAGTATTTCAGCATCTAACATGATATAAAGTTTTCCTCAACTTAGACCTCCGATGAAATCGGAGCAAGCACTGAAACCAGTTCAGGCTAAGTAGAAAAGTAGTTTCAGCGTGATATTGATTTTGAATAAAGAGTTCACAATTAACGTCACGCTGAATTTATTTCAGCGTCTAGTATGAATAAAAGTTCTCACAACTTATACCCTGAAACAAGTTCAGGGTGACGTTAAGAAGAAATATTTAATTAAAAATCTTCAAATTCTAATTAAAGCATGGCCCTGGAATATTCCTTTGTAATTCCCGTGTACAACCGCCCAGATGAGGTAAGGGAATTATTGGAAAGTATGCTTCAGCTTCAATTTTCCCGAGATTTTGAGATCGTAATTGTAGAAGACGGCTCCAGTATTACTTCACAGGAGATCGTAGAAGAATTTCAGGAGAAACTCAATATCAGCTATTATTTTAAACCAAATTCTGGGCCCGGAGATTCCCGAAATTTTGGGATGAAAAAAGCAAAAGGCAATTACTGCCTTATTCTGGATTCAGATGTTTTACTCCCTCAAAATTACCTGCAGGAAGTAGATAAATTCCTTCAGGAAAATTACTGTGATTGTTTTGGTGGGCCAGATGCTTCGCATCCTTCCTTTAGCAACACGCAAAAAGCCATAGATTATACCATGACCTCGTTTTTTACTACCGGTGGAATTCGTGGGAAGAAGTCTTCGGTTAACGATTTTCAGCCCAGGAGTTTTAATATGGGGATTTCTCAAAAAGCTTTTGAAGCATCAGGCGGTTTTGGCCAGATTCATCCCGGCGAAGATCCAGATCTTTCCCTCAGGCTTAAAAAACTGGGTTTTAAATTGTGTTTAATTCCAAATGCCGTGGTTTTTCATAAACGCCGAATAGACTGGTCTAAATTCTATACACAAGTGAAAAAATTTGGACTCGTGCGGCCTATTCTCAATAAGTGGCATCCGGGTTCGGCTAAGATCACTTATTGGTTTCCGGCGGTTTTTACTTTTGGACTTTTATTTGCCGTTCTGCTTTTAAAACTGGGATTTTGGTGGCTATTTCTATTATATGTCTTATATTTTATGCTCATTGCCACTCATGCATCAATTAAAAACAAAAGTTTAGGAATTGGTTTACTGGCAGTTTATGCCGCCCTGGTACAATTTTTTGGCTATGGTTACGGTTTTATAAAGTCGGTTTGGTATATTCAAATTTTAAAACAAGATCCGGAACTCAAATTCCCGAATTTATTCTTTAAAAATGTTTGAAAACATAAAATTTAAACGCATATCTATTAAAAGATCCAGTCTAAAGACCTTTGGGTTCTTTTTACTGTTTTCTTCCTTTATCTGGATCTCTGT
Source organism: uncultured Flavobacteriaceae bacterium (assembly GCA_963727565.1). Lineage (GTDB taxonomy): Bacteria > Bacteroidota > Bacteroidia > Flavobacteriales > Flavobacteriaceae > Salegentibacter. The sequence goes on along the minus strand of CAVSGU010000003.1, from coordinate 107,273 downwards.
ACAGTTTGCTAAAGAATATACCCAAATAATAGATATTCCCGTTTCTTACGTGAATATCCCCTTAGATAAAAGTATCTCTAAAGAAAGGCCCGAGAATTTAAAATTAAGGATCCAGGATAAAGGCTTTGCTATCTGGTATTACCAGATCTTTAGACCCGAGGTAGAACTGGATCTTGGAAAAGCTTCTACACAAAACGGCGCCCTTGTTTATAATTTTGAAGCTAACCGTGAGAGCCTGGAAGACCAGGTGAATATCGATTTTGAAAGAGCCAGGTTTATTAAAGACAATCTTTTTATTCAATTTCAGCCTAAAAAAGAAAAAAAGGTGAAGCTCAATCCTCGTATCAATTTGAGTTATGCGGTAGGCTATTCTGCTAACAAAGGGGTGAAATTAAGCCCAGATTCCATAAAGGTAAGCGGGCCGGAGGGGATTATAGATACTTTACAAAATCTAAATACCGTTTATCTAAAGATCAATAACATAAAATCTAATGTTTCCGGTACCGTTAAAGTAGATACCTCTAACCTGGGAATGCTGAGCTTTTATACCACAGAGGTTACTTACAGCCAGGAAGTAGAGAAATTTACCGAGGGTAGTGTTGAAGTACCGGTAGAAATTAAGAACCTTCCCGAGAATACTAATATTTCTATATTTCCGAAAGCAAGTTTTAGTCTATTTCCAGGTGAATTTAAGGCAGTATGAAATGGTGGAAGCCGAAAATTTTAGAGTGGTTTGTGATTTTAATGATATAGATGAAGGCGATGATTTTATAATTGCCAGCATCGTGAAATCTCCCTCTTTTGTAAGAAACCTTCGGCTTAATGAGCGTAAAATTCAATTTGTAATAAAACGATGATGGTGGTAGGTCTTACAGGCGGAATTGGCAGCGGGAAAACCACCGTGGCAGGCTTTTTTAAAGAAAAAGGCGTGCCGGTTTATATTGCAGACGATGCCGGGAAACGCCTCCTGGAAACTTCAGCAGAAATAAGGGAAAAAGTAATAGACTTAATTGGCGAAGAAGCCTATACCGGGAAATCGCCCAACCGCAAACACATCGCTTCCGTAGTATTTAAAGAATCAGAAAAACTGGATGCTTTAAATAAGATAATTCATCCTGCGGTAGCCAAAGATTTTGAAAACTGGCAAAGCAAGCAAAACTCCCCTTACGTGCTTTATGAAGCCGCCATTCTCTTTGAAGCCGGCGGTTATAAGAAATGCGATTTAAATATCCTGGTTACCGCGAGCAAAGAAGAAAAGCTTAAAAGATTACAGCAACGTGACCAAAGCACGCTGGAAGAAATTGAAGCCCGAATGGCCAAACAATGGAGTGACGAACGCAAGAAGAAACTGGCCGATTTTGAAATAGAAAACCACGATTTAGCCCTTACCAGAACTCGGGTTGACGAATTACACGAGATTATCTTAAAACGAGGTAAAAATTAGCAGAAGTTTTGTTAACATTTGGTTAAACGCTTGAAGCCCTAAATGTTAAAATATTACTTTTGGCCACATGAATAAAAAGCTTTTCTTACTTCTTGTAATCTTAATGAGCCTCTCCCTTATCGGCATTATTTTCGTGCAGGGATACTGGATTAAGAGTACTGTAGATGATAAAGAAGAGCAGTTTACCTACGATGTTAAACAAGTGCTTTTACGCGTAGCTTCCCAAATTCAAAACCAGGAAATTGAAGATTACTGGATGAAATTTAAGGATGCCGATAGCACTAATAGCCGATTAGAATCTTCTACCATTACCGAATATTCTTACGTAAATCAAAATAAATTAAGGAATCAAACCCTGTTTCATTCTGATGCGATCCTGGAAGAAGATTATAAGGTTTCTTCGGGTTTTATAGAATCGGCAAGAGATAGTATTCCCTTTACCAAGCTTATCAATAAAAAGGTGACTAGTATTGTGAATAGTCGCAATAATTTAGATGGCAGCAGCCTTAGTTCACAACAGCAAATAGAGCGAATTATTCGTATGGACGAATATGAGAAGAATTTGCTGAAAGAATATATTGCCGATCATACCAGCAGGTTGCCGCTGCACCAAAGAGTGAGCGAGGAAACTATAAAAACGCTGTTAACAAAAGAATTAAGCAACCGGGAGATCGCTTCAGAATTTGAGTATGGCGTGTATAGCAATAGTATTTCAACGAATTTGCACAGTGATGATTTTTCACTAAGCCATCCTGCTACCTATGGCGTACCGCTTTTTGCAGACGACCTGGGGAATAGCAATTACCAGTTACTGGTTAATTTTACCGAAAAGAAAAAAGTAGTGCTTTCATCTGTAACTTTAATGGCAGCACTCTCTATAATATTTACGCTAATTATTGTGATCGCCTATTCCAGCGCATTATCACAATTGATAAAACAACGGCAGATCTCGCAGATAAAGACCGATTTTATCAATAATATGACGCACGAGTTTAAAACGCCTATCGCCACGATCAACCTGGCTTTAGACGCGATTAAAAATCCTAAGATTAGTAGCGACGAAGAAAAGAAAAAGCGCTACCTTAAAATGATTAGGGACGAAAATAAAAGAATGCACGCCCAGGTAGAAAATGTATTGCGTATTTCTAAGCTGGAAAAGAACGAGCTGGATCTTAAAAAAGAAAGAGTTCAACTACACGAAATTGTAGAAGACGCTATTACCCACATAGAACTTATTGTAGAAGATCGTGGCGGGTATGTACAAACCCATTTTGGAGCCCTGCGCTCTTCAATTTTAGCCAACCAGGACCATTTTACCAATGTGATCGTGAACATGCTGGATAACGCCGTAAAATACTCTGAAGACGAGCCTAAAATTGATGTTTATACAGAAAATGTAAAGAACTACATCATTCTTAAGATCCGCGACCAGGGAACAGGAATGAGTAAACTGGTTCAAAAGAAAATATTTGAAAAGTTTTATCGCGAACATACCGGCGATATCCATAACGTGAAAGGTCACGGTTTAGGTTTGGCCTATGCCAAGCGAATTATAGAAGACCACCACGGGCAGGTTTCGGTAGAAAGCGAAAAAGGAAAAGGAAGCACATTTATAATTAAATTACCTCTAATATCTTAATATATGGAAACTGAAGACAAGAAAATTTTGTTAGTAGAAGACGATCCAAACTTTGGAACTGTCTTAAAAGATTATTTGGCGATGAACGATTACGAAGTAACGCACGCCAAAAATGGAATGGAAGGATTTGAAAAGTTTAAAAAAGACGATTTCGATCTTTGTATCCTGGATGTTATGATGCCTTACAAAGACGGCTTTACGCTGGCTAAGGAGATAAGAGAAAAGAACGAAGAAATTCCAATTATCTTCCTTACCGCAAAAGCGATGAAAGAAGACGTGCTTAAAGGTTACAAAGTTGGGGCAGACGATTACCTGAACAAACCTTTTGATAGCGAAGTATTGCTTATGAAGATTAAAGCTATTATGCAGCGTAAAGCTACAGATAGCGTGGCAGATTCTAAGCAATTTGAATTCGAGATCGGGGCTTTTCACTTAAACTCTAAGTTGAGATTCTTAACTTTTAAGGATGAAGAAGCACAAAAACTATCTCCAAAAGAGAACGAATTGTTGCGTTTGCTTGCCCTGCATGAAAACGATTTGATGCCAAGGGAACTGGCGCTCACCAAAATTTGGAGAGACGACAACTATTTTACTTCCAGAAGTATGGATGTATATATCGCCAAACTGCGTAAATACCTTAAGAAAGACGAGAATGTAGAGATTCTAAACATTCACGGCGAAGGATTTAGATTGGTGGTTAAAAACCAGGAAAACGCCGAAGCATAAAGCGAGGTGATTTTCAGTTTCCGGGAATAATGAGAGTGGCTTAAATGTATATTTAGTCCATTTACCGTCATGCTGCCCCGAAGTTTCGGGGTTGTTTCAAAGGCTCGTCATGCTGAACTTGTTTCAGAGGACGCATCCTAACGTCATCCTGAACTTGTTTCAGGATCTTAGGTTGTTAAGCAAGTTAGATGCTGAAATAAATTCAGCATGACGATACTTAGACGAATGCCTGACGTGGAAAAGAGGCTTTAGCAAAAAGGCTACTCTCATTGTTTTCCTACCCGGAATTCTTTACAAAACCTTCCCGGCCACTACCTGGCCTGGTATTTTTATGCTGCTTTTAAATTACGGGAAACCGTAGAATTAACGTAATTTTTAAAGCTTTCCCACCACAAGTTTTATCTTTACTGCCGGAGGCGCTAATTTCCGGTTATGAAGCAACTTTACCCTACAAACTTCACTTTTACTTTTCGGTCACTACCCTTAAACCGGAACACCAGCCTTTTTCTCCTTATTTTTTTACTGAATTTTACTCTTGGGTTTGGGCAGACAGAGCCATCTTTTAATTGGCTTGATGACTATTCCTTGGGATCTGGTGGTCTCGGAAATGAAGGAGGGATCGTAATTTCAGTTGATACGGATTCAGAAGGAAACGTTTATGTCTTAACTTATGGAAGTGGAGTATATAAGTATGATCCTTATACCGAAGAATATGAGGTAGTAATACCAGATATCTATGGTGAAAGTGATGATCTAAACAACCCTTTAGATCTGGCTATCGATAATAATGATATAATACATATTGCAAATAGTGGCTCTAAATCTATTAAGCGATTTAAAACAGACGGTGAAGAATTAGAGGAGATAGGAGGTTCTCCTGGACAGCTGAAGATGAATTCTTCGAACCTACAGGACTAGAGTTTGACAGCGAAAACAACTTATATATTGTTGATTCCTATAGAGGGACTATTGACATACCGAAAAGGTCTTTCCTTAAAATTTATTATGCTAACGGTGATTTTAAAAGTTTTACAGGAACAAATGCTCATCCACTAAATAATCCTTATCGCGTCGCCGCTACAGATGATTATATTCTAATAAGCAATGCCGAAAATAATGGTGAGGTTTTAGTCTTTAATAAAGATTTGACCTACAATACGACCTTAGGGTAATAATTAGGTTCACCTGGTAGTTTGTTTGTAGATAAATCGGGATTTATATATGCTGTAGATTATGCAAGTAGGGTAAACTTCAATGATATATTTAATTTATTAAATGGTAATAATCCCTTTGCGGCATTTGCTCTAATCGGTCAGGTTAATGCTGGAATAGATTCTGGGGATTTTAAAATTCAAGTTTATAATTCGGATTTAGTTACAGTTCTACAATAAGTGATTTTCCTGATAATGGCAATGAAGATCATATTCAGTTTCCTTTGGATGTAACTTTGGATGAGACCTGCGGAAAATTGTTTTTAAATGATGCTGAAATTGAAGGTTTTGCAACCTTGGCGTCTAAACTTGAAATCTATCAAAGAACACCTTCCTATGATCAGGAAAACCCGGAAATTGAATGTCCAGCAGATATAACAGTAACTGCAGAAACAGGTGATAATTTTGCGGTGGTGGAATATGAAGATGCAACTGCAATAGATAATTGCGATAATGACGTCGATATAGAAAAAACAGCAGGAATGGATTCGGGAAGTCAGTTTCCGGTAGGTAATTACGAAATTGAATTTACAGCTACCGATGATTCTGGTAATATAGCAACCTGGTATTTTGAAAATTACAGTTAGTCCTGCTGACGAAGAGGAAGATACACCTCCCGTTTTTGATAATTGCCCTGCAGATATTACTACAGAAAATGAACCCGGAGAGTGTGGAGCAATAGCTGCTTTTCAAATTCCGACTGCAACAGATGAAAATGGAAATGTTGAAGTGGTGCGAACTGATTCAACCGGGTTGAATTCAGGAGATCAGTTTCCAGTTGGTACAACTACAATTACTTTTCAGGCCGATGATGGTGCAAATGCCCCGATAACTTGTACTTTTCAAATTCAGGTAGTTGATGATGAAAACCCGGTTATTTCAGATTGTCCACCCGAAAATATTGAATTTACGATCCGGAAGGAGAAACTTATCCATTACCAGATTATAAAGATCAGGTTACTGTAGAAGATAATTGCGAAACGAGTTTAGAGCCAGTTCAAGAACCTGCTCCTGGAACTCCAATTGATGAAGATCGGGAAGTTACACTAACCGTTACCGACGAAGCAGGTAATGAATCGAAATGTATTTTTACAGTTAGAATTCAAGAAATTTCTGCAAATAATGCTCCTTCTGCCGTAGGTGATAATTATAAAGTAAATCAAGGTGAAATACTAATTATACCGCACCGGGTGTTCTAGGCAATGATAATGATCCTGAGGGTGATAATCTTACCGCAGATTTAAGACTAACTGTTGCAGATGGAGATTTTAGCTTTGCTTCCAATGGATCATTTACCTACGCACCAGATCCTGGTTTTGTGGGAGAAGATAATTCACTTACGTAGCTTTTGATGGTGAAAATTTCTCAAACGAAGTAACAGTTACCATTACTGTAACTCAAGAAGAACCTGCACCTTACAGTTTTGAATGTATTGGAGAACTAACGGTAAATTTGGGAGAAGATGCTCAAAATTCAGGAGTAACCGAAATCCCAACTTCAGAATTTATAACCAGCGATACTTCAAATCTAGATTTTGAACTTACCAATCAACAATTCACTTGTAATGATATTGGGACAAATCCGTTAACTATTAGAGCTACAAATAATAAACCGGTGAATAATATTCTTGTGAAGTAGAAGTTACTGTTGTAGATGTAGGTGCGCCTTTAATTATTTGTCCGGCAGAACCGATAAGGATAAATCTTCCCGAAGAAGGTTATAGAGTTGAAGACTTCTTTGAAAATAGGGTTTCTGATAATTGTAATAGTTTAGAAGAATTAGAATTGGTACAGGACGTAGAGGCGGGAACTATATTAGATTCTCCTGGAACATATACCATAAATTTAACCGCTACCGATACTTATGACAATGTGGAACCCTGTGAGATTACTATAATTCTAGAGGAAAATGATCCAGCCGCACCACAATTTGAAGATTGCCCTACTTTAATTCAAAGAAATATCAATACAGTTGAATGTCGAGGCACTGGTAATGTTTGATGAACCCACAGCTTCAGATGATAGCGGAGAATTAACGGTGAATTTAGTTTCAGAATTAGGTTCTGGAGATTTATTCCCGGTGGGAACTACCACGGTGACTTACGAAGCTACGGGAGAAAATGGGGAAACTATTACCTGTAGTTTTGTGGTAGAAATTATTGATGAAAATTTGCCTGAAATAGTTTTATGTCCAGAAAATATTGAAGTAGAAATTGCTTCGGGACGAGAATGCTATTCCTGTAACTTATTCAATATCCAGAATTTACCGATAATGTGGAATTGTAGATATCCAGCGTACTGGGCCGGCATCAGGTGAGGATTTTCCTGTGGGCAGAACTGTGGTAACCTATACCGCATTTGATGAAAATGATAATGAAATTACCTGCAGTTTTGAGGTGCTGGTGGAAAGAGAAGATGAAGAACCCGCTGACCCGAAATCACATGTCCACAAACTCAAACCTTAAATCTTGAAGGAAACTGTGAAATAGCACTTCCAAATTATAGCGAATTGGCAGATAATCCGGATGGTGCCGTAATAACTCAAATTCCAGAACCTGGAACTCTGGTTAGTCAAAACCAAAGAATTGAACTTACCGCTACGCTAAATGGGGAAAGTAGTTCCTGTGATTTTCAAATGGAAGTAACAAACTCTGCCGAAGATCTTAGCATTAGTTGTCCTTACGAAGGCACACATGTGATAGAAATTCCGGCTTCTGAGGATTCCACAATCTTTGAATTTACCGATCCTGAGGTTAGCGGCGGTTGTGGAGATATTAGTTTAGAACAAACAAATGGACCAGCTTCAGGGGAATTTTTCACTGAGGGTACTACTACCGTAACTTTTACTGCCACCGATGAGGCAGAAAATTCAGTTTCCTGTAGTTTTAATGTCCGGGTAGAACGGGAAGGAACACCCGCTGAACCCGAATACCGCTGTATCGAGGAAGAAGATATTCCCGATATTCGGCTGGATGAAATTGTGAATGAGAGCCAGATCAGGCTTATTGAAACCGAAAATTTTACCCCTGAGTTTACTCAAACCTACGAGCAGCTTACCGAGAATACTTTATATTTTACTATCGAGATAAGAAACGAGGCAAATGGAGAACTGGTAGGAGAATGTTCTTTTTCTGCTAATATTATAGATCTTATGCCGCCAAAAATTTCCTGTCCGGGAGATCAAATAGAAAACTTTGACCCCGAAAAAGGTTTTGAAGTTCCCGATTATGAAAATATGGCCAGTTTTTCTGATAATTGTGGGGAAGTAAGTTTCCGGCAGGAACCCGAAGCCGGGGAAATTATCTTTGAAGATACGACGGTACAGCTTTTTGCCGCAGTTGCTAATGAGCATGGTTGGCAAGCCTGTAGTTTTGAATTGCAGCTTACCGAAGCCAATGTGCTTAATATTTTCTGCCAGATAGATCAAAATGTAAGTCCAGATGAAGATTGTAGTTTTACCTTACTCGATTATACCGATACTGCCGAGGTAAGTCTTCCTGGAGCCAACAGTTACCCAAAGCCCTCCAGAAGGCACGCTTATAAACGAAAATACCCAGGTAAAGCTTACTGCTACCCTTAATCGGCGAAACCGACGAGTGCTTTTTTATGGTAAATCTCGTAGACAATGAAGACCCGGTAGCTAATTGCGTATCGGGTTATGTAGTGAATTTAGATGAAAGCGGCAATGCTACTCTTGCTCCCGAAGTGCTGGATAATAATTCTACCGATAACTGCGGAATTGTATCAATGGCTTTAAGTCAAACCGAATTTACCCGCGCCGATATTGGAGAAGTACCCATAACTCTCACGGTTCGTGACGATGCCGGAAATATGGACACCTGCGAGACCACGGTAGAAGTGGTAGATGAAGCTTCGGGCGAATTTGAGTGTCGGGAAAATGTGGTGGTTAACCTTAATGAAAATGGCGAAGCCGTGCTAAGTTTGCAGGATCTTTACACCGGTAACGCCAGCGGACTAACCCTGGAGGCAAGTCGGTTAAACTTTAGTTGCAGCGATCTTGGTGTGGTGCAAATTCAACTGGATTATTCCGGCGCACAAACCGGCAGCTGTACGATTAATGTGGAAGTTCGGGATGAAATTCCCCCGGTGATCAATACAGATATAGTAGAGCTCACTTTAGATGATCAGGGTTTTGCTTACCTGGAAGAAAGTGATGTTTTAGCTGAAAATAATTGCGGTCAGCAATTAATTTACCGTTTTAGTAAGTCGGTTTTTAACTGTGAAGATGTAGGTTCAAATACGGTAAACGTTGAGGTAGAAGACGCAAATGGGAATATAGCCGAAAAAAATATTGAGGTAAGGATCAACGGGGAAGCTTGCGAAATTCCCGATAACGAAGACCTGGAATTTCTATTTATTTATCCTAATCCCAATAACGGAATTTTCACCATCGCCACCCCGGAAGGAATGCTGGTAGAGCAGGTGCGTGTTTTCGATTCCAGGGGACGCTTTATTCTGCAGAAAGAGTATAAAGACATCGCCCGTTTCTATAGAATGACTATCGAAGGCGTAGCAGCATCGGTCTACACCCTGCAGATCTTCACCAGTGAGGGTGTGGTCGTAAAGCGGGTGATTATTAGTCGGTAGGGCCCAGTAAACAGTTGGCAGTGGCAGTTAGCAGTATTTCCGTCATTGCGAGCGAAGAACGATAGGGGCGTTGACTTCTTTCCGTCATTGCGAGCGAGGAACGAGCGCGGCAATCTTTTGTTGCAAGCACTCCGTCACTTCGAGTGTCCCGACGAGAGTCGGGATGTATCGAGAAGTGCTTTGAAGTTCCACCTTCGATTGGTTCTCGATACGCCGCTATTTTCGTTTCCACTCAAATATCGCCACTCGAACTGACGGCTTAACTATTCAAGAACAGATTGCCACGTCGGCATTCGCCTCCTCGCAATGACGTTGCTGCTTTTCGTCATTGCGAGCGAATGAACGATCGGGACGTTGACTTCTTTCCGTCATTGCGAGCGAATGAAATGAGCGCGGCAATCTTTGTTGAAAAGTGAAGAGTGAAGAGTGAAAAGTGAAGAGTGAAACGTTACCTGTCACTTCGAGTGTCCCGACGAGAGTCGGGATGTATCGAGAAGTGCTTTGAAGTTCCCGCTTCAATTGGTTCTCGATACGCCGCTATTTTCGTTTCCACTCAAATATCGCCACTCGAACTGACGGCTTAACTATTCAAGAACAGATTGCCACGTCGGCATTCGCCTCCTCGCAATGACGTTGCTGCTTTCCGTCATTGCGAGCGAATGAAATGAGCGCGGCAATCTTTTGTTGGACAAAGTGAAAGAGTGAAAAGTGAATGAAGTGAATAACGCTCCGTCACTTCGAGTGTCCCGACGAAAGTCGGGATGTATCGAGAAGTGCTTTTGAAGTTCCACCTTCGATCGGTTCTCGATACGCCGCTATTTTCGTTTCCACTCAAATATCGCCACTCGAACTGACGGCTTAACTATTCAAGAACAGATTGCCACGTCGGCATTTCGCCTCCTCGCAATGACGTTGCTGTTTTCCGTCATTGCGAGCGAATGAAATGAGCGCGGCAATCTTTTGTTGGACAAAGTGAAAAGTGAAAAGTGAAAAGTGAAAAGTGAAGAGTGAAAAGTGAAAAGTGAAAAGTGAAAAGTGAAGAGTGAAAAGTAAAAAAGACGAGAGACAGGAGAGTAGGATTTAATTCTACAAACCACAAACCACAAACTGACCCAAAACCAAAAACTCACAACCGACACCCCACAACTGAGAACCGAGAACTCACAACCGACAACCGAAAACTTTTTTACCAAATCTCCAACAAATTATTAACGCTTCTTTGGCAGCAAAAACTAAGCTTACTGCCTAATTTCGTTGGGTATACCGGGAAGTTGACTTTCCCGGGAACGCAACCTAAACCTACATACCTTGAAACAAAAATACACGAAACTAAACCTGCTATTTGTGGGGCTTTTTATCATAATTTTTTCTGCTTGTAATAATAATAACGCACAGGAGAACATAAAAGAAATTCCACCTACGCAACTGGATACCATTGCAATGGAACCACCGGTTTTTAAAACTACCTACAGGCTGGATTCTATTTCCAGCAGAGAGCACCTGGACAGTCTTCAAAGCAGCTTTTCTGAAGAGGAACGCAAACTGGTTTATGCGCTAAATAGAATTGATGCACACCGAATTAAACCCGGAACCAAACTTATAATCCCCGATTCCCTGGTAAGCGATCTTAATTTATATTCCCCATTTCCAAAGAGTTTAGATCCATTGGATTCTATAGACAAAACCGTGGTTATTTCGCAGCGTATCCAGGCATTCGCGCTTTACGAAAATGGGAATTTATTGCAATGGGGCCCCGTGAGCACCGGGAAACAAAGTACGGGCACACCATGCTGGTCTTTACTACGGAAATTATAAAGCGAAACGTAAGATAAGCACGATAGATAAATCGTGGATTATGCCTTACTATTTCAATTTTATGAATTTTGAAGGAATTGGTACCCACGAATATACCTTGCCGGGTTATCCTGCCAGCCACGGTTGTGTAAGGATGTTTCAGGAAGATGCTAAATTCATCTACGAGTGGGCCAGTATGTGGGAATTGGAAAACGATGTGATCGTACAAAATGGAACTCCGTTTATGGTGATTGGCGAATATGATTTTAAGGAACTACAACCCTGGCTTAAACTTGCCGAAGACAATAAGTTCAATGAGCTAAATCCTGAAGAAATGGACACGATTAAGGTGTATGCTCAGCGATATAAAAACGATCCTTTAAATTTTAAATTCGAAGATCTAAGTGAAAACGAAATTGTGCTTTAATCCCTCCAGAGGGTTTAATTCCCCGAGGCTTGTCTCGAAATTTCAAAAGGTTTTTTCCCATTCATTGCCTCGTTGGCTTGCCCTGAGATTCTTGATTTAATAAGGCATTTTGTATTTTAGTAAGAAATTAGATTTATGAGATTCAGATTTCGTGTTTTCAGTTTATTGAGTGTTCTTTTATTTTGCTTCGGAAGCCTTGCAGCACAGGAAACCACAGTGATGGTAAGAGCACTGGCAAAAGATGCAAAATTTATAGGAAGCTCTATTGGCGGGGCAAAAATTATTGTTAGAAATGCTGAAACGGGAGAGATCCTGGATCAGGGTTTTACTTCCGGAAGTACAGGAGATACCAAACTAATTCTCAAAACTCCGCAAGAACGTTATGATAGTCTAACCGATGAAGAAACAGCAGGTTTCAAAGCGGAATTAGACATTAAAGAACCTACGTTTGTAGAAGTAGAAGCCCACGCGCCTTTTAATAAAAAGCAAGCCAGGGTGGTGTCCAGTACACAGCTTTGGGTGATTCCCGGGAAGAATATCACCGGCGATGGGGTAGTGCTGGAAGTTCCCGGTTTCGTGGTAGATATTCTTTCTCCACAAACCCACGAGCGTATAAAAGCATCAGAAGTAGTAAGTCTAAAAGCCAATATTGTGATGATGTGCGGCTGTCCCGTAACCGAAGGCGGTACCTGGGATGCCAATCAATATGAGGTGAAAGCAATTCTAGAGTGCCGAAGGAAAAGAAAGCAGGGAAATAGCGCTTAAGCCAACAGAAAAGGCCAGTACTTTTGAGGCAGAAGCGAACTTAGATAAAGGTTACTACACCATCACCAGTATATGCTTTTGATCCCGTGACCGGCAACACCGGCGTAGATAAAACCAATATTATTATTAATTAACTCACTAAGTGAGATTTGATAATAGAGGTTCGGCATTACCGTCATTGCGAGCGAATGAAATGAGCGCGGCAATCTTTTGTGGTGAAAAGTGAAGAGTGAAAAGTGAAGAGTGAAAAGTGAAAGTGAGTGAATAGTGAATACGCTCCGTCACTTCGAGTGGCCCGACGAGAGTCGGGATGTATCGAGAAGTGCTTTTAAGTTCCAACTTCCAAAGGTTCTCGATACGGCGCTATTTTCGTTTCCACTCAAATACCGCCACTCGAACTGACACATTAGCAAACTAGAATAAAGAACAGATTGCCACGTCGGCACTCGCCTCCTCGCAATGACGTTGCTGCTTTTCGTCATTGCGAGCGAATGAAATGAGTGCGGCAATCTTTTGTGGGAAAAGTGAAAAGTGAAAAGTGAATACGCTCGTCACTTCGAGTGTCCTGACGAGAGTCGGGATGTATCGAGAAGTGCTTTTGAGTTCCACCTTCAATCGGTTCTCGATACGCCACTATTTTCGTTTCCACTCAAATATCGCCACTCGAACTGACAGCTTAACTGTTCAAGAACAGATTGCCACGTCGGCACTTGCCTCCTCGCAATGACGTTGCTGCTTTTCGTCATTGCGAGCGATGAAATGTGCGGAATTTTTTGTGTTAAAAGTGAAAAGTTTATAGGCAATAGTGAATACACTTTGTTACTTCGAGTTGCTCTTCGCCATCGGTTTCTATCGAGAAATAAGCTTTCCAATTTTTCATTTAATTGCTTTCTCGATACGCCTGTTTTCGGTTCACTAAATACCGCCACTTGATGTGACGCAAAACCCCTGCTTTTTCAGAAAGAGAAGCTGCTAGAATTGCACCATAAGGGATTGCGACGCCGGAATGGCGTCTGATTACGTTTCAAGACCTCAGGCTGCGAGCAAATTCGGGAACTGAGAGGGGGAATCTTTTGTGTGAGAAGCGAAGAGTATAAAAATTCTTATTTTTAAGCGAAGCGAGTGGGTTTGAGGCGCCACCTTCATTCTAAACCACAATCCACAATACACTATCAGAAACCAAAGCACCGGAACTTCTAACGGGTCTAGTCCAGGCTTCCCGTCGGTAATTCTCACCCTGCATTATATCCTTAAGTTCATTCGCTTCGTACAAGCTACTGGCGGCTACCTCTACCGAATCATGTCTTCGGAAATCTATGCTTTCCAGATCATCAAATTCCTGAATAATGACCGTCTCAAATTCCTTATCTGTGCTGGAAACTGAAAAATATACCAGTCCTATAAAACCGATAAGGAGTATAAAAACTAACCAAAGCAGTTTTTTCATTTTCTGTGATTTTAGATAGGTTTAAAAATACAGATTTATGAATTATTCTGATGAAAAAAAGGATTATACCTGTTGAGGTTTTACTCTATAATCGAGATTATATGATCCGGGGCTTGCCTTAAAATCAAATTATATTTTCCAATAATAATGATTCATGAGCTTGCTCCGGAGTTGTTTATTTGAATTTCGTTAAGAAGATCGGTGAGCTGATAAAGGGAATCGGTAGAGATGACGTCTTTGTAAATTTTAATGTTTTGCTCTTTAGATTCTATAAGAAAGCTGTTCCTGTATTTTCGTATCGCTGTAATTTCGGATAGCTCAATACTTTTTGGAAAAAGCGAATTTTTAGTAAGAACGTTATTTTCTATTTGTAAATACTGAAATTTATTTTGATAATACCAGGTGCCAATTTCCAGAAGCCCAAGAATAAGCCAGGCATACACAAAGAAAAATTGAAAATCGGATAATAATGATATAAGGCCCATTACTAAAGAAGCTATACCATTAAATAGTCGGAAATTTAGTCGTTTCTTTTTGAAGTAAATGATCACGCTTAAAATTTTAATCTAAAATAAATAAAAACCTTATTGCTATAGTAATTCCTGAATTTTTTCCTCCAATTCATCTCCGCTAAGATTACGTGCCACCACTTTGCCTTCAGAATTTATAAGATAATTAGAAGGAGTTTTTCTAATCCCGTAATTGGTGAAAACCGGACCTTCCCAGCCCTGAAGACTGCTAAGTTGTGGCCACTTTAAATTATCATTTTCAATAGCCTTAATCCATTCCTGTTTCTCTGTATCACGGGAAACAGCTATTATTTCAAGACCCTCAGATTTATATTTTCGGTATAGCTTTTTTAGTTCCTGGTTTTGCATTTTGCTGGGATTACAGGTAGATGCCCAAAATTGTAAAAGCGTTACTTTCCCGGTTAATTCAGAAAATTTTCTTGTTTCACCATCGGGTGTGGGTAATTCAAAATCGGCGTACTTTTCTCCAAGTTGCGGGATATTATCGTTATTCAAATAAGAAAGTATTCGCTTTCCAAAAGAACTCTGCTTGATTTCCTCTGGGAACATTTCGAAATATTTACCTGTAGTTTCCTGTCCCCATTTTCCGGAAACTTCATAAAGCATACGAAGGCTTATTAAGGCGTTAGGATTGTTTTCAATAAAAGTTTCCTGGCGTTGTCTAAGTTCAGCATCACTAATTTTATCAAAATCCTTGTAAATAGCTTTTTCTTCCTCAACTAATTGCTGCGAAACAGAGCCGGTAACTTCTGCATCCTGGAAATCTACATTGCTGGCATCAAAACGCATAGGTTTATCCTGCAGCCATAATTCTTTGAATTTAGAACGATCTTTAGTGTGAAGCATCACCCACATTCTGGGCTCGGGGAGTTTGGTGTCAAATTTAAAGCTGTTGTTTTGCACTTCTGCGGAATCTAAGGTTCCGCCGTTAACCATGTCCCTAAAATACAACCAGCTGCCATCTTTAATATCACTTGTTGTTCCCTGTTAGGGAAAAGGTAGATTCTTGCGCCTGAAGCGGGGTGAGAGTAAATAGAAAACTGAAAATGATTAAAATTAATCGCATAGATCAACGAATTTAGATGTCAATGCGTTGAAGATAAGGATTAAATCTAGATTGGATGTAAGAAGGCCTGGTGGGAAAGGGTATTATCTAGAATTCTTAGTGTTTACTCGATAATCGAGATTGAATGCTCGGTCCCGAAGAGTCGGGATGCCTCGAAATCAAATTATATTTTCAATAATAATGTGTCGTGAGCTTGCTCCGAAGTAGTTTACTTCAGGTGTTTTTTCCGAATTGACCACCTAAGACAAAACCAATCCCGATTATAAACCCAATGCTAAGAGCGCGGGTAATACCGGTCATCCCATCACTAATAATTAGATAAATTAATATCCCGATCAATAGAACTAAAATGCCAGCTTTTGCAGTCTTATTCATATTTTAAAACAGGATTGAACTGCTAAGATTAAACTGAATGAATTATTGTTTGGCCTCCGGAAATTTCCACTTCCAAAAGCGAAATTTTCCAGTGAAGCAGAAAAGGAACTCCTGCTCCGACTAACATCCCCGCAAAGAAATTTAAATTAAGAGCTTCAAAATTATAGCTCCAGATGAGTCCGGCGGTAATAAGAAAAAGGCCAAATATTCTTGCTTTATTCACAGTTAAAAAATATAGGGTGGATTAACCTGCTACGATAGCTTTTAAAGCAAAGTCTAAGAAAATAACCAGCATAAGTGCGGTGAAAATAATTCCTACTAATTTTAAAGTATTGATGCGATCTTTCATATTTAAATTTTTAGTTACACAAAGATTTTGAGAAATGTTTCGTAGTGAAAATCAGTTTGATTTTGGAAACATTAATCCCTGAGAAATTCAGTTTTTAATAACGAATTTTAACAAAACTAACGGTAAATATAAGGAATTTTATATGTTTTATCCAAATTTAATCTTAAATACGGGCTTTTTATACGTGTTTTGGTTAAAAAATTACAAGTTTTTTAAAATTCTTTTTTCGGTAGAGAAGCTAGCTATTTTCGGCTAAATGTTTTCTTTTCTGATAGTATTTAAAAATAAGCAGGATCAAGGCTATTTGTAGGATAAGAGAAAAAATAGAAGCTTCAAACCCGAACTTTCCACCGTTTAAAATATTTTCTTCAGCAATATTAAATTCAACGATAGAATAGAATTCCTGGCCACTTACATTAAAACCAAAATAAGCTTGAAATAAATTCCAGCTAAAGTGCAGGGAAATAGGAAACCATAGGTTTTTGGTGTAAATATAGGAAAGGCCCAATAATATCCCGGCGCCAAATAGCCCTGCAAGCGCTATCCAGCTGAGGTTAGGATTAAAACTATGAGCCAGTGCGAATAATAAAGAAGAAACAATTAAAGCGATATAATTATTAAAACTATACATTAAATTCCTTTGAATATAGCCTCTACACAATAGTTCTTCGCTAATACTTACAGCCATAAAAACTCCAATAGATAATAGCATTTCCTGTAGATCGAGGTTGAAATTTTGAACATTAATTTCATCTAAGACTATGAGTAGAAAGAAGCCTGTGGCCATTACTATAAGTCCTATTATAATTCCTGCAAGAAAATCGAACCCGCGATCTTTAATCTTTAAGCCCAGCTCTTTAAATTTTCTTTTTTCAACAAATCTCATAAAGAGATAGAGAACTATAAGTGTTGCCAGTAAAGTAGCTATGGTTAGAATAAATGACTGGGTGGTGGTTGGTTGTAATTCGTCCTCAAAAGATATACCTGCTATTATATATCCTATTATTTGAAATATACCTACAATAATAACATAAGGGAAAATAAGAAGTAATACTCTTATCCAACCCATTTTTTTATCGTCTCTTTCCATTTTTAATATTCGGGAATGCTTATGCTTGTTGGGGTTTCAGTTCAATTTGGTTTAAGAAATCGGTGAGTTTGTACAAAGACTCATCTTCCATTTGATCCTTGTCTATCTTAATTTTGGCTTGCCTGGTTTCAAGTGTAAAACTGCTTTTAAACTTCCAAATAGCGGTAAGTTCATTAAGTTTTATGCTTTTAGGGAAAAGAGAATTTTTGGTTAGGGTGTCATCCGTAATATATAAGTATTGATGTTTCTTTTTAAAATACCAGGTGCCCAACTGCAGTAGCCCAAGTAAAACCCAGGTATAATAAATAAGCGAGAAGTTATTTAGGAGCACTATTGCAATGCCAAAAATTAAAAATCCTATCCCGGAATAAAGTTGATAATTAAGCTTTTTCTTTTGGTAATAGATAATCACGGTTTAGGATGCTTTTACAGTGCATTATTATATAGGGTTATTCCAACCGTCTAACGCGGCTTCTATAGTGAAATCGAGTAGGTAAACTGCCATAATTATTAAAGCGATGATCCCTATAATTTCCAGGAAAGTATAGTTGCGTTTCATAGATGTATTAAATTCCTAAAAGTCCTTGTTTAAAATGCTCCCAATCTGAAAGTATTAAATAAACAACGATAAGCGCTACACCTATTAAAAAAATACTGGTTTTAGAGAATTTCTGAGTTTTTTGTTTTTCCATATCTAATTTTCGTGATAAGTGGATAAAAATATTAAAATGTTACAAAAAACTACAGAGAAAAATTGTTTTTATTGATTAAAATGAAAATCCCGGTAAGCATGCCAAATTTTCCCATCGTGCTTTAAAAGGCTAAAGTTTTTAACCGAAAAGGAATCAGTGAATTCGCGCGTTTTAAAATCTGCCCAGGCTTTGGGGAATTGTTTATGATGAAGATCTCGAGATGCGAGGGTGATATGCGGATGGATCTTAGAAAAAGTCTCGTGCTTTTTTAAGCTGAAATTTTTATGAAGAATTTCCTGTAAATCGGCGTGCAGGTTAATTATTTCTTTGTGATCTTCAATATTTATAAAGATCACTTTTTGACCGAATCTTCCAAAATCTTTTAGATTAAGCGGGAAGCTTTTTTGATTTTCAGCAAAGCTTTTTAAACTATCAATTAGTTTTCCTTCTTCGGTTTCCGGAATTTTAAATGGAATTTGCAGCGTAATATGCGCCGGCAGTTTCAACGCGTGTTTTGCCTCGTATTTTTCGGCGATCTCCAGCTTCAGCGATTTTATTCGCTTACTTATTTCTTCCGGAGGAATTATTGCGAGAAAATATAATGGCATTTCAGTTGAAATTTGAATTGACACTGCTTTAATTTCCGAAGAAAATTTTACAAGACTTCTGAAAAACGCTTTTAATTACCTGCAAAAACTACCAGGAATTTAAAACTGACTTCTTTCAGCAATAAAAACGGTTTTCTTATTAAAATAGTAGATGATCAAACCAAAGGTGAATAACAGTAAATTTTGTACCAGGCTGTCTACCATAAAATTTAAATCGTCTCCCGTTGCCACTTTTATGAGTTTTCCAAGTATGGAAAGTCCGGGGCCAATCATCATGATAATCGCCCAAAAGTGGATAGCCGTTTTTGCCAGTCTGTGTTTATTAAATAGTAAATATAACAGCGCTAATTCTATAACTACTGCAATTAATCCCAGGAGGTTGCCGGTAACCACCATATAGGTGTTCCAGATTAGTAAAAGAAAAATATAAGCAATAAGCAGTCGGTAAAACCACTTGTTTTTAAAAACCGTTTCCATAAGGACTTATTTTGTAGCTTTTTTGGCTGGTGCTTCTAAATCTACAATTTTTTGATGTCTCAGCAAATCTTCAAAAGTTTCGCGTTCCCTAATTAAATGCGCTTTGCCGTTATACCATAAAACTTCGGCGGGGCGGTAGCGAGAATTAAAATTGCTGGCCATAGAGAAAGAATAGGCGCCGGCATTGCTAAAAGCGAGGATGTCCCCTTCGGTAATTTCGGCTATTCTACGGTTGTTGGCAAAAGTATCGGTTTCGCAAATATAACCTACCACCGAGTAAAATCTGAATTTCCCTTCGGGATTGGAAACGTTTTTAATATCGTGGTGTGACCCGTAAAACATAGGCCTAATTAAATGATTAAAACCTGAATCTACCCCGGCAAAAACCGTGGAAGTTGTTTGTTTTATCACGTTTACTTTAGCAAGGAATTTACCGGCTTCGCTCACCAAAAATTTTCCCGGTTCAAAAACCAGGGTAAGTTCACGGCCGTATTCTTCACAGAAATTTTCAAAACGCTCGGTTAGCTTTTCTCCTAATTCCTCTATATCGGTTTCAATATCATTTTCCCGGTAAGGCACTTTAAAGCCGCTCCCGAAGTCAAGGAATTCAAGGTTTTTAAAATTTTTAGCCGAATCAAAAAGAATTTCAGAAGCGCGAAGAAAAACTTCAATATCAAGGATATCGCTTCCGGTGTGCATGTGGATCCCGTTTATCGTCATTCCGGTATTTTCAACAATACGCAGCAAAAGTGGCATTTGATGAATAGAAATCCCAAATTTTGAATCTACGTGACCCACCGAAATTTTAGAATTTCCACCGGCTAAAATATGCGGATTTATACGAATACAAACCGGCACCTCTGGATGCTTGGCTCCAAACTGCTCCAAAATAGAAAGGTTGTCTATATTTATTTGAACGCCCAATCGTACCACCTTTTCAATTTCTTCTAAAGAAACTCCGTTTGGGGTGTAAATAATATCTTTTGGAGCAACACCGGCTTCCAGTGCAAGTCTTACTTCCTGGATAGAAACGGTATCCATCCCGCTGCCAAGGGAGTTTAAAAATTTTAGAATAGAAATATTAGAAAGTGCTTTTACCGCGTAGTGAATACGCAAATCTTTAATTCCTGAAAAAGCATTTTTTAAACGATTGTACTGGAAAGCAATTTTTTCGGCATCGTATACATATACCGGGCTTCCGAATTCCTGGGCAACAGCAAGTAGATCTTGATTGGTCATAACAGCTAAAAAATTAGTTGGCAAAAAAGAGGAGAAATTTCAACTCCTACAAACGCAAGTTCCAAAAATAACGAATTCCCTTAAATTGTTAAGATTAAAGAAAAACATCTTTTTCCAGGTCTTAGCTTGCGGTGGCTATGGTGCTTTCTCTTCTTTTTCTTAAAAGAATAATTGCCGTGGCGATAAAAACACCAAGCCCGGCCATAATTGCTCCTACAAGGGAGGCCGAAGTAAAACTATACCCAAAGGCAATAGGTAGGCCGGCAAAATAAGCACCGGAGGCGTTCCCCATATTAAAAGCGCTTTGGTTCATAGAAGATCCTAAACTTTCTGAGCCTTTAGCAGAGTTGATCATTACCATTTGAATTGGAGTGGAAAGACAAAAAGCGATCGTGGCAATTAGGAAAGTCATTACCAAAATTGCGATTTGATTTTCGGCAACATAGGCATTGGTGATAAGAGCGATAACCATTAAAATCATACTCATAATCACAGCATAAATCGGTGAAAATTTCTCGGCCAGTTTCGCGCCGATCAGGTTTCCTATAACCATTCCCAGTCCCGCTAAGATCATCACGTAGCTTACAATCCCTTCAGGATGGCCGGCTACTTTGGTAATTAAGGGAGCGATATAACTATACCAGGCAAAAAAGCCTCCGGTACCAATGGTAGTAAGTAAGATCACCATCCAAAGTTCTCCACGTTTCAGTACATTTAAATCTTTTCTAATTCCTTCAGAAGAAGATTTTGGCAATTCTGGCATCCAGAATTTTACACTGGCAATGGCCATTAAACCTACCACGCCCACTAACATAAAGGAAACATTCCAGCTAAAGTTTTGTCCTAAATAAGTACCCAGCGGTACTCCTATTACATTTGCTAAAGTTAATCCGGTGAACATGGTGGCAATAGCCTGGGCAGATTTTCCGGGTTTTGCGAGTTGCCCGGCCACCACGGCACCAATTCCGAAGAAAGCTCCGTGCGGTAAACCAGATAAGAAACGGGAAACCAATAAAAGTTCATAAGAATTAGCAAAAGCCGAAAGCGAATTAAATACCGTAAACCAAACCATAAGCAGGAGCAGGGTTTTATGCGCCGGCCACTTCCCGCCAAAAGCAGTTAATATTGGAGCGCCAATCACCACGCCTAAAGCATAGGCAGAAATAAAATGCCCGGCCTGCGGAATACTGATGTCTAAAGCCGAAGCTACATCTGGCAGAATTCCCATAATTACAAATTCGGTCATTCCAATTCCAAAGCCTCCAATAGCAAGGGCGATAAGTGCTTTATTCATTTTTTAGGTTCAGTTTTTAGCAAAGGCTAAAATTAAAAGGGATAATGCTAATAAAATATAAAATGGCTAAAAATCTACGATAAGCTTATAGTTGCGAAATCGCAGTAATGGCGCACATTTTGAAAATTGGCAATCCTTAAGGAAAAGCTAAATTTTTCTGCGGAAATAGATTATAGCAGGGCTGGGGATATCCTAAAAAAGATTGGTACAATAGCTATACATTTGTTACTTTTGCTAACCGTAATTAATACTGAAGAAATAGCTGATTATGAACATACACGAATATCAAGGAAAAGAAATTTTAAGCAGTTTTGGCGTACGCATTCAGCGTGGTTTAGTTGCACATAATGCAAAAGAGGCCGTAGATGCCGCTAAAGAACTAACAGAACAAACCGGTACCGGATGGCACGTTATAAAGGCCCAGGTACACGCGGGTGGCCGTGGAAAAGGTGGTGGTGTAAAACTTGCCAAGAACTTAAAAGAGGTAGAAGAAGTTGCAGGAAACATTATTGGAATGGACCTGGTAACGCCACAAACTTCTGCTGAAGGTAAAAAAGTACACCAGGTGTTAGTTGCCGAGGATGTTTATTATCCTGGAGATAACGAGCCAGAAGAATACTATATGTCTGTATTGCTTAACCGTGCAACCGGCCGTAATATGATTATGTATTCTACTGAAGGTGGTGTAGATATTGAAACTGTTGCCGAGGAAACTCCGCATTTAATTTTCACCGAAGAAATAGATCCTGCAACAGGACTTATGCCGTTCCAGGCTAGAAGAATAGCTTTTAACCTTAAGCTTAGCGGTACTGCTTTTAAAGAGATGACCAAGTTTGTAATGTCACTTTACACAGCTTTTGATAAATCTGATTCTTCTCTTTTTGAGATCAACCCGGTTTTAAAAACAAGTGATGATAAAATTCTTGCAGTAGATGCCAAAGTAACACTTGATGATAATGCGCTTTTCCGTCATAAAGATTATGCTGAAATGCGTGATGTTCGTGAAGAAAATCAAACTGAAGTTGAAGCTAAAGAAGTTGGACTTAACTATGTAGACCTTGACGGAAACGTTGGTTGTATGGTAAATGGTGCCGGACTTGCAATGGCAACAATGGACCTTATTAAGCAAGCTGGTGGAGAACCTGCAAACTTCCTTGACGTTGGTGGTACAGCTGATGCCAAGCGAGTGGAAGAAGCTTTCCGTTTGATCTTAAAAGATGATAAAGTAGAAGCCATCCTGGTAAATATCTTTGGAGGTATTGTTCGTTGTGACCGTGTGGCACAGGGAATTGTAGATGCCTATAAGAATATGGGTGATGCTGTTAATGTGCCAATTATTGTACGTTTACAGGGAACTAACGCAGATATCGCCAAGAAATTAATTGACGATAGCGGATTTAAGATCCACTCTGCTGTTCAATTCCAGGAAGCTGCAGATAAAGTACAGGAAGTACTTAAATAATCCCGAAGCTTCGGGACAGGAATTTATTTCCTTTTGAATTTAAGACTGTCTAAAGTTTGAATTAGACTGTCGGGAAAGTTTTACAATTCGTCATTCTGAATTTATTTCAGAATCTAAGTTGATAAGAATTTTAGAAGCTGAAACAATCCCGAAGCTTCGGGACAGCTTGACGCAAGAAGGACTTTCCGGATAGTTATAACATACCAAACTTTAGACAGTTTTTTTATGCGCTAATTTTAAGCTGTTAATTTTTGTTAAAATAATGTAAACCTGTAACATTTAGAGTTTTAACCCGGTCTTTATAATGTATAACCTTTAAAACTTTATATTATGAAAACTTTAAAATTAGTATTATTTGCATTAGCTATTAGCGCCGGAAGTTTACTCCACGCAGCACCAAAAGATTCGCCCGAAACCTTAGAAGTTGCTTTTAATAAGGAAATTCAACAATTATTGAAGAATGCTGAGATTAAGGTTGAAAAAGATGTAGTTGCCTACTTAATAGTTAGGTTTAATTGTAAGAACGAAATGGAAGTACTTCACGTAGGATCAAAAAATGTGGAAGCCGGAAGAAAGATTAAAAAGTGTTTAAACAATAAAGAGATTAAAACTGTTTTGAATCCTTCAATTAAGACCTATAAACTGCCAATAATATTAAAGCCGTAATCCTTACTTCAATCAAAAAATGAAAAAAATAAAAAACCCGGCTCATCACCGGGTTTTACTTTTATAAAAAATCAAAGCTTATTCTGCTCTATCGGGATACCATTCCAGCATTTCCACTTCAATATCCTGGTTTCCTTCGTTCACCAAAGTCTTGAATTTTTCCACATCGGCAAAACCATCTTTACCTCTAAAATGGAAAGGAATTACCTTTTTAGGTGCAAAAGCTAAAACTCCGTCAGCTGCATCTTCTACGGTCATCGTATAAGGTAAATTCATAGGCACCAAAGCAATATCTATGTCTTCCATGTTTCGCATTTCAGGAATATCTTCGGTATCGCCTGCAATATAAAGTCTTTGCCCGTTTCTCTCAACTACATAGCCATTACCACGACCTTTAGTATGAAAAGCATCAGGATCTTCCGGCAGGTTATACATAGGAATGGCTTCAATATAAAAGTCCATTACTTTCGTGGTCGCGCCGTTGTCTAAAGTTCTAAGAACGCTATTTAATTCTTCAGGCAATTGATCTTTTACGGCCTGCGGTACAATTACATGCACGCCTTCAAGATCCATAGCTTGTAAAGTCTCAGCACTCATATGGTCTCCGTGAATATCGGTAATAAGAATGAAATCTGGTTTTTCCATTCCTTCAAATGCTTCAGCACCTCCAACGGGATCCAGGTAAAAAGTTGCCTCTCCCCAATTTATTACTGCGGTAGCGTGAGAAATAGGTT
The DNA here is from genome assembly GCA_963727565.1 of uncultured Flavobacteriaceae bacterium. GTDB lineage: Bacteria > Bacteroidota > Bacteroidia > Flavobacteriales > Flavobacteriaceae > Salegentibacter. The sequence goes on along the minus strand of CAVSGU010000003.1, from coordinate 82,631 downwards.
GAATGTCTATAGAGGCGGTGTCAGCCGCTGTTTCGTTTTGTGCTACTTCAGAAGTGTTCTCTGTTTTTGCTTCTGTATTTTCGTTTTCTTTGCTTTCATTTTTACAGCCAGTAAATAGAATTCCCGCTGCGAGTAAAGTCAATAAATATTTCATATTTGGTTGTTTTGTATTAAAAATACGGAACCATAGATAAACTAACTTAGGATTTGTAAAATTTTAAGAAAGATTCAATCGCATTTTGATATCACCTCGCGAGTAAGGATTATTTTCTCCAATAGGAATTTCCCTGAACCCATATTTTTTATAGATATAGATCGCATTTTCAAGCTTTCGGTTAGAAAAAATAATAAGATGGTCCCAGCCTTGTTTTTTAGCGAAATCTAGGGTGTGTTCCATTAATTTCTGGCCTATTTTCTTTCCCTGGTATTCTGGGCTAACCGCCATTTTGGTAAGTTCAAAAACACCTTCTTCCATTTTCATTAGGGCTACACACCCAATGATCTTTTCCTCATCTTTTACGAAAAAAATATTCCCGCCGGTTTCAATAATATATTTTTTAGGTTTCCCGAGTACTTCTTCATCGTGGGGTTCTACCCAAAAATACTTTTCTAACCAGGCCAGGTTAAGGTTCTTAAAATCTTCGGCGTATTGTGGTTGGTAAGAGATTATTTCCATTTTTTTACTGAAATTTCTGGCTAAAATAATAAATAAAGCTTTTTCTGTAGATTGCCTTAAAGTAAACTACTTCGGAGCAAGCTCACGAAGCATTATTATTGAAAATATAATTTGATTTCGAAGCATCCCGACTCCTCGGGACGGAGCATTAAATCTCGATTATCGAGTAAACAGCGAATTGCAAATTATTTTTTACTTTCACGGTTGGCTGATTAATCAAAATTAAACTTATGAAAAAGCTTTCGGTGAATTTCCTGTTTCTATGTTCCTTTATATTATTGAATGCCTGCTCTTCAGCAGTAAAGACCGAAGAACAATCGGTTAGTATTCTTCCTCCTGAAGAACTTTATGGCGACTTGTTCTATGAAGTGCAGGAAAATGAAAATTTGTTTGCCGATAGTAAGACTTTTGTAGATGCGGTGCCACGTAACACTCCCAAAGAGATCAGAAATAAATATGCGGAGCAACAACCGGAAACTAATGCTGAATTAAAAGATTTTATAAACGAGAATTTTAGAATTCCGGAAGAAGCCAGCACTTATAAAACCGATTCTTCTTCGATTAACCTGCATATAAAAAAGTTATGGGATGTGCTTAAACGCCCTGCCGATGAACAGGTTTCGGGTACCTTGATCCCTTTACCAAATCCATATATCGTTCCCGGCGGGAGGTTCCGTGAGATCTATTATTGGGATAGTTATTTTACTATGCTGGGGCTTGAGGAAGATGGAGAAATTGAAACTATTAGAAATATGGTAGATAATTTTGCCTGGCTCATTGAAACCTATGGTTTTATTCCTAACGGAAATCGTACTTATTATTTAAGTCGTTCTCAGCCGCCATTTTTCGCAAAAATGGTAGAACTACTGGCCGAAATTGAGGGAGAACAAGTTTATTCAGAATATCTCCCGGCTTTGCAAAAAGAATATGATTTCTGGATGAAAGGCAGCGAAAATAAAGAATTAGAAGCTTACAAAAGAGTGGTGAAACTTCCGGGTGGCGAAATCCTTAATCGCTATTGGGATGATAAAAATACTCCAAGACCCGAGAGCTATCGCGAGGATGTGGAAACTGCTGAAAAAGCGGTAACTAAAAATCCAGACCGAACCAGGGAAGAAGTATATCGAGACTTAAGAGCCGCGGCCGAATCTGGCTGGGATTTTTCAAGCAGGTGGCTAAGTATTAATGGCAATGGGGACTTTAATCTTTACAGCATTCATACTACCCAAATAATTCCGGTAGATCTTAACAGTTTGCTTTATAACCTGGAGCAAACACTTGCCCGTGCCTATAAATTAGAAGAAGCTGAAGAAAAGGCCGAAACCTTCCGAAGAAAGGCAGAAAATAGAAAGGCTGCTATTCAGAAATATCTTTGGGAAGAAGAAACGGGCTTTTATTTCGACTATAATTTTAAAAAGGAAAATACTACAGGAATCTATTCCCTGGCCGGAGTTTATCCGCTTTTTCTTGAAATTGCAGAACAAGAGCAGGCAGATAAAGTTGCCGCTTCCCTGGAACGGGTTTTCCTTAGGCCTGGTGGCCTGGTAAGCACTCCGCACAATACCGGGCAACAATGGGATGCGCCTAATGGCTGGGCGCCGTTGCAATATATGAGTATTGAAGGGCTTCGTAATTATGATAAAGACCAGCTCGCTTCAGAGATCAAGCAGCGATGGTTAGATCTTAACCAAAACGTATATGAAAATACTTATAAGTTGCTAGAAAAATATAATGTGGAAGACTTGAGTAAAGAAAGTGGAGGCGGAGAATATCCTACCCAGGATGGTTTTGGCTGGACTAATGGAGTTTATCAAAAACTGTCAAAAGAAGAATAAGAAAGAAACTTTTGAATTTTCTTTCTTATTCGATCTGATGAACTGTAGCTTATAGTTTCTGTAACTATAGGCAGTATTTTATTAAGTTTTTGAACTTTATTATTTATAAGGTTCTTTGATGAAATCTGTTATAAAAAACGATAATGCTTTACCAACCTGCACCGGACTTGTAGAGCTTGGGGCAGCTTCGCAAATATGTAAATATTTACAATTTTTTTCTTCAGAAGTAAGCTGGAGAAAGTTGCGAACCATATTTAAGGCAAATCCCGAAGGGGATTGTGCACTGCTGGGGAAATTTATGATGGCATCACAATCCAGTTCCAAACCAAAGGCCTGTTTATTTATAAATTCCAGCTGGGAATTAAAAGCGGCCATTTTGCCCTGGTGAGTTTGTAAAATAAGGTCTTCAAAAAGATGAAATTTAATGTTGGAGACCGACTTTATTTCATCAAAAATATATTGCGGGGTATAATTCTTATGCAAACCGAAAATTGCATATTTCCCCAGGAATCCGTCACGCTGGGCAAAGCTGAAACCATTGCCACTGTGCCGGTGTTCTAACTTCCTAAGATCGGTGTGCGCATCTATATTTAAAATATTCAGTGGCTTTTTTATCGCTTTAGAAGTGCCTTTTATATTACCAAAAGCATTGTTGTGACCCCCGCCAATTATAATTGGAGTTTTTCCTGCGGAAACTATTTTCTCCACCAGGAAGCTTACTTTCTCATCGATCTTTTCTACCAGGTCACCAAGTTTTGCATAATAATTAGGATCCTTATCATCTATATTGGCTGCTTTTTGCATTTCGGTTTTGCAGTCAATTTCACCGAGCAGAATAATATTTTCAGCATTGGTAAATTCATTTTCCTGAATATTCAAAAAGGAATTCAAACAGGCTTCCCAGGCTTTTGAAGCACCAGGTTTCCCGTGGTTAGCTCTAATCCCAATATCTTCCGGAATCCCAAAAAGCACAAACTTGGCTTTGCTTTTTGCTATTTCTTCCAGGTTTTCAATAAAACTGATCTTTTCTCCCAGGCGCGTTTCACCTTCTCTTTTCGAAACCAGTTTTTCTATGGTTTTATAGTTGTATAATTTTAAACCGTCCATTGTTATACCGCTTTTCCGTTTATAAAAACCGACTCAATAGAATTTGTTCCGAAGGCATAAGGCAAAAAGGTGTAAGAAGGAATTTCTTTTGTCAGTATAAAATTAGCTTGTTTTCCCTTGGTAATACTACCGTGGGTTTCGCTTAATTCCATGGCATAAGCACCATTTATCGTGGCAGCGTTTATGGCTTCTTCCGGAGTCATTTTCATTTTTATACAAGCCAGGGAAACTACCAAATTCATATTTCCGCTGGGTGTACTTCCCGGATTAAAATCTGTAGCCAAGGCCAATGGTAATCCGGCTTCCAGTATTTCCCGCGCCGGAGTGTAAGGAATACTTAAAAATAGGGAGCAGGAGGGAAGCGCAACCGGCATTGTGGTTGTTCCTTTTAAACTTTCAATATCTTCCGGGCGCATCACTTCCAAGTGGTCTACGCTTAAAGCTTCGTGTTCTATTCCCGCCTGAATGCCGCCAATAGCATTAAATTGATTGACGTGTATTTTAGGTTTTAAACCGAATTTTTTCGCTGCGGAAAGCAGTTTATGAGTATCCGCCACGCTGAAATATCCTTTTTCACAAAAAATATCAATGTATTCTGCCAGGTTTTCCTCGGCTACTTTTGGTAAGATTTTTTCAATTACCAAATCCATATAAGCATCTGGTTTTTCTTTGTATTCCTTCGGAATAGCGTGCGCTCCTAAAAAAGTAGCTTTAATGGGAATATTATAATTTTGCTGAAGTTTCTTTATAACCCGAAGCATTTTTAACTCGCCTTCTTCGGTTAAACCGTAACCCGATTTGATTTCTACCGCACCGGTACCGAGTTTCATTACTTCTTCCAGCCTTTTAGCCGATTGCTTATAAACTTCTTCTTCCGGAGTTTCCTGCAGGGTTTTAGCAGAGTTTAAAATTCCACCACCGCGATTGGCTATTTCTTCATAGGAAAGTCCGTTAATGCGGTCGGCAAATTCCAATTCCCTGTTCCCGGCATAAACAATATGCGTATGAGAATCGCACCAGCTGGGCAGGATTATTTTCCCTTCAGCATCAATAGTTTTATCGGCATCGATTTCAGGCATTGAATTCATTTCGCCATAATCGGCAATCTTATCGTCTTCAATGAGTAACCAGGCGTTTTTTATAGTTGGTAACTCCTTCATCTCAGCTCCAGATAGTTTATCTACCGTGTTTTCCCTTACCTGAAGAAGTTCTTTTATGTTAGTGAATAATTGTTTCATTTCGGTTAGTTTTTGGTATTTGTTTTCTGTTGAAAACTCCAGTTAAACAAAGATAAAAACTAAGCCGTGAAAACCTGCTTTTTCAGTAGAAACAAAAAAAGCTTGTACTAGTTGTACTGAAAAGAAATTATAAACGTCATCGCGAGCGGAGTACAACGAAGCGTGGCGATCTTTTGTGAGAAGTAATTCTTTTTAAGGAATTAGACTCAATTAACAACAGATTGCCACGTTGGCTAACGCCTACTCGCAATGACGCATTCTTTCTACCTTAACCTTTAGTATATGGCATCAAAAAAAATCGTCACCCTAAAATAAATTCAGGCTGACGATTTATAAAAAGAAATTAATGCTTGATTCACAAGTCATCCTGTCCCGACGCTTCGGGATGTTTCATAGCCTGCCCCGATTTCTATCGGGGATCTAACTTAATTAGAATTGATATCATATTAGAAGCTGAAACCAGTTCAGCTTGACGATACCAATGTTTTTCAGTCAGCTTTTTATGAATTCTAATTCTTCAGCGATTTCATATCGATCACGAAACGATATTTTACATCAGATTTTACCACCCGATCAAAAGCTTCGTTGATATTTTGCATATCGATCATTTCAATATCTGAAACAATATTATGTTCACCGCAAAAATCCAGCATTTCCTGGGTTTCTTTAATACCACCAATCACCGAACCGGCAATACGTTTACGGCCGCCAATCAATCCGCCACCGTGAACAGGATCAAGAGGTTCAATTGCACCAACAAGAACCATAGTGGCATCTCTTTTTAGTAAAGCTATATAAGGATTCATATCGTGACCAACCGGAACTGTATTCAGAAGAAAATCGAAAGAGCCGGCTTGCTTTTTCATATCCTCTTCATTTTTCGAGATCAACACTTCATCGGCGCCAAGTTTTTTCGCGTCTTCAGATTTTGAGGGAGAAGTAGTGATCATTACCACGTGCGCTCCTATAGCGTGCGCAAATTTAACTCCCATATGGCCAAGTCCGCCAAGACCAATTACACCAACTTTATCTCCTTTTTTCACATTCCAGTGGCGTAGTGGAGAATAGGTAGTAATCCCGGCACAAAGTAATGGTGCAGCTGCTTTAGCATCGATATTTTCTGGAACTTTAAGTACAAATTCTTTATCTACCACAATTTGTTCAGCGTAACCTCCAAAAGTATGGCCGCCTAAATGCTCATCTTTACTGTTGTAAGTTAGCGTAGCACCATTTTCGCAAAATTGCTCCAGGTCTTCCTTACAGGAATCACACTCCTGGCAGGAATCTACCATACAGCCCACTCCTACAAGATCACCTTCTTTGAAGTTGCTCACATTTTTCCCAACCTGGGTTACACGGCCTATAATTTCGTGACCTGGTACAACAGGATATTTAGAATTTTTCCAGTCGTTTCTAACCTGGTGAATATCGCTGTGGCAAACACCACAGTAATCTATTTCTATCTTTACATCGTCTGCGGTAATTTCTCTGCGTTCAATATTTAAGGCTTCTAAATTGGCGTCGCTGGCTTGCGCACCATATGCTTTTACTTTACTCATATCAATTTGTTTTTCTTAAAGGTAAAGAATTAGGAGAGCAATTTTTAATACAAATATTGCTTTAACTTTATTTAACTATTGTTTCAAAAAATAATTTCCTGGCATATAGGAAACAGCCTGAAAACGCAGGACATTTAGAATATTTCTTTTTACATTAGGGCGAATTTTGAAAGCACTAGAAATGACAAAAAAACATCCCGGAATAAATACCATTTGCACCCATAGCGGAGAACTGGAAGACAAACAATTTAAAGGCGCGGTTTCGCCATTGTATATGGCTACTTCTTATGCTTTTGAAGATGTTGAGGTAAAGCGTTATCCACGTTATTTCAACACTCCAAATCAGGTCGCTTTAGCGCAAAAAATGGCAGCTCTGGAACACGGGGAAGCTGCTTTGATCTTTGGCAGTGGAATGGCAGCGGTAAGTACTTCGCTTATGGCTTTTGCCCAAAAAGGAGACCACGTGGTTTTTCAAAATACCCTTTACGGCGGAACCAGTAATTTGATCACCGAGGAATTTGAGAAATTCGGACTGGAATATTCATTTACTAAAGATTCGAAACCTGAATCTTTTGAAGCTGAAATCAAAGAAAATACAAAGGTGATCTATATAGAAACACCTTCAAACCCACTGCTTACCGTAACCGATATTAAAGCGATTGCTGAAATTGCTAAAAAGCATAACCTGGTAAGTATGATAGATAATACGTTTGCTTCCCCGGTGAACCAGAACCCTATAGATTTTGGAATTGATGTGGTGCTTGCATTCAGCAACAAAATATATGGGTGGGCATAGCGATATTCTTGCGGGAACCGCTATAGCTTCTGAAGAGCATATAGATAAGATCTTTCAGCTGGCTAAGAATTTTGGCGGTAACTTAAGTGATTTTACGGTTTGGATGCTGGAACGCAGCTTAAAAACCATGGGCTTAAGGGTAAAAGCTCAGAATGAAAATGCATTGGAATTAGCTCGTTTTCTGGAAAAACATGAAGATATTTCGAGGGTTTTTTATCCCGGACTTGAGTCTCACCCAGATCACGAATTGGCCAAATCTCAAATGAAAGGTTTTGGAGGCATGATGTCTTTTGAACTGCGTGAAGGACTAGATTTTGACCTTTTTCAGAAAAAACTAAAGCTGATAAAATCTTCTATGAGCCTGGCAGGTGTAGAATCAACTATTCTTTCTCCCTCAAAAACCTCCCACGGTTTGCTTTCTCCTGAAGAAAGGGAAGCACAGGGAATTAAAGACGGTTTAATGCGATTCTCTGTAGGAATAGAGGAGAAGGAAGATTTAATGGAAGACCTGGAACAGGCATTAAAAGAAATTAGAGGTTAGGAAAAACGAGGTGTGAAGTTTGAAGGACTAACTTAAAATTAGATTTCCGCCGCAGTTTATCCCGATTTTTTATCGGGACGGAAATGACAAAGTAAATATTATGAAACTAGATATATTGGCTATAGGCTCGCATCCTGATGATGTGGAACTAAGTTGCTCGGGCACTATAGCAAAAGAAGTAGACAGAGGTAAAAAAGTTGGGATTTTAGATCTTACACGGGGAGAATTAGGAACCCGTGGCACGGCAGAAACCAGGGATAAAGAGGCGAAAAACGCAGCTGAGATTTTAGGGGTTTCTGTAAGGGAAAACCTGGAATTTAGTGATGCTTTTTTTATAAATAACACCGCGCATCAACTGGAAATTATAAAGATATTACGAAAATATCGCCCTGAAATTGTCTTGTGCAACGCAGTAGACGATAGACATATAGACCACGGAAAAGGAGCAAAACTCACGAGTGACGCTTGCTTTTTAAGCGGACTTCGGAAGATTGAAACTATTTACGAAGGAGAGAGCCAGCAAGCCTGGCGCCCAAAGCACGTTTATCATTATATTCAGTGGAAAAACTTGAAACCCGATGTAGTGGTAGATATTTCGGGATATATCGATAAAAAAATGGAGTCGGTAAAAGCTTATAAAAGTCAGTTTTTTGATGAAAGCAGTAAAGAGCCGCAAACCCCAATTTCAAGCAGTAACTTCCTGGAAAGTATCACCTATAGAGCGCGAGACCTGGGAAGATTAATCAATACCGAGCACGCCGAAGGCTATACGGTAGAGCGTTATCCCGCAGTAGATTCGATCTTTGATTTAATTTAGGTTGATTTTTAGCATTTGCTAATTATTTAATTTGAAGCTTTTTAGCCGCATAGACTTGAAATAGCGTTAAATTTCAATTTAATATTGAAATTTTTTCTTTGGGAAATTGCTAAAATAAACTACATTTGCAACCGCAATTAAAATGGTGGTTGTAGCTCAGCTGGTTAGAGCGCCGGATTGTGGTTCCGGAGGTCGCCGGTTCGAAACCGGTCTTCCACCCTTTATTCAGCCCTTCGGAAACGAGGGGCTTTTTTATTCCCTAAATTCAATGATATCTAATACGGTTGAGAAGCCTGTCCCGATTGGAGTCTTACAGACGAAATATCGAACCCTTTATTCAAGCCTTCAGTTTTCTGAAGGCTTTTTTTATGGGATAATTTTATTAGTACGCCTCTGTCTGAGGTAAATGATTAAAGAATCCACGTAATGCTGTCCCGAAGCTTCGGGATTGTTTCAGCATCTAATAAGTTTTGAATGCAATAATCTTAGATTCTGAAATGAATTCAGAATGATGTTTCCAGATATTTATTTTCCTGCCTAAGTTTCTAAAATCCTAAAAGCAATCCTTATTTTTACCAAAATCAAAAATTTCTACGAATGAACTCCAGAGAAGCGCAGCTAAAAGCATTTGATCGTTTATTAACTATTATGGATGAGCTTAGAGAGCAATGTCCCTGGGATAGAAAGCAAACGATGGAATCGTTGCGGCATCTTACCATTGAAGAAACTTACGAGCTTGGAGATGCAATTTTAGACAAGGATCTGGAGGAAGTGAGAAAAGAGTTAGGAGACCTTTTGCTTCACCTGGTTTTTTATGCTAAAATAGGTAGTGAAACCAATGATTTTGATATTGCTGATGTTGCCAATGGAATTTGCGATAAATTAATAGATCGCCATCCTCATATTTACGGAGATGTTGAGGTTGCCGATGAAGAAGAAGTAAAAAGAAATTGGGAAAATCTAAAATTAAAAGAGGGCAAGAAAAGCGTATTAGAAGGTGTGCCACGTTCTCTGCCGGCTGTTGTGAAGGCAAGTAGAATTCAGGAGAAAGTAGCGGGTGTTGGTTTTGACTGGGAAAAACCGGAACAGGTTTTTGAGAAACTTCAGGAAGAATTGGGGGAATTGCAGCACGAAATAGAGACAGAGAATAAAGAATAAAATGGAAGCCGAATTTGGCGATGTGATGTTCTCTATGATCAATTATGCTCGTTTCCTGGGTATAAACCCTGAGAATGCTTTAGAGCGCACCAACAAGAAATTTATAACTCGTTTTCAGTATCTAGAAGCTAAAGCAGCTGAGAAAAATAAAGCTTTAAAAGATATGACTTTGGCTGAAATGGATGTCTTTTGGAATGAAGCTAAGTTGTTGTAGAATTACTTGCTAAAAATAATCGCGTTTGGATGAATTTCCAAAGCTGTAAAATCCAGATTGTCTTTTATCCATTGCAGGCTTTTCGCTGTGTAAAAAAAGATGTGGGTGACATCATTTTTATAGTACCAGTTGTCAAAATCAATTTTTTCTGAATAGAGGGAGGTTTTGCAGTAGAGCTTTCCGCCAGGTTTTAAAAGAGAAGCTAATTCACTAAATTCCTTTTTTGGAGCAGAGAAATGTTCCATTACTTCGCAGCAAATTATAAAATCGTATTTAGTGTTTAATACTTCTTTATTGGGATAAAAGTAAAGGTCATACAGCGAGATAGTATATCCTTTTTTTTCTAATTGTGTAGTTATTACGGGACCATTACCACAACCATAATCCAAACCGCTTTGTGCAGGAGAAAAATCTTTTAAGATTCGTGAAGTTATTGGCTTTACGAAATCCTGGTATCTTGGATCGTCTACATCGTTATTATGGGTAAGATAACGTGCCTCCTCTGCTTTTTCTGAAATATAAAACTGGGGTAAAAGTTGAATGCCTCCGCAATTGGTGCATTCAACAAATTCCCTGTTTTTACTCTTCCAAAATTTTTTAGTAGTGCCTTCGCAAAGGATACATTGCATGGCCGCCTTCTTTAGTAAAGCGACTTGATTTTACGCAATTTTTCTTTCCAGACTTCAAGCTGCTCTTTGTGGTCAGCTATATTTTTGTGTACGTCCTGTACCAAAGGATTATCTTCATCTACATTAGAGAAGAATTGCAGGTTATTTTCTAACTGCCTAATTTCAGCTCTAGTTTCTTCTATTTTCTTAGTTAAGAAATAATGTTCGTTGCGAAGTTTTTTATCGTCGTCAGCATCATTTAAAGCCTGGACTTTGTTCTCGTATTTAAGCATTTCAGCTTTGGTGTGATCTACATCCAGCTTATTAAAAAGCTGATCTAAGGCTTTGTTGAATTTCCCTTCAATAAAACGCTTATTATAAGGTACACGGCCTAAATTCTTCCAGTCTTCAATAAACTGTTTTATTTTAGGTAGATCTTCTTTTTTATCGCCACTAAGCTCAACGGCCTTCACCTGTTCCAGTAACTCTTTCTTCTTGTCAAAAGCTTCGAACTCTTCTTTGTTCTCGTCTTTACGTGTTTCGTGTAGACGTTCAAAATAATGATTACAGGCGGCTTTAAATTGCTTCCAGACCTTGTCACTATCTTTTCTTGGTACGTGGCCAACTTTCTTCCAGTCTGCCTGGATCTTCTTCATTAAAGGCGTTACCGTTTTAAAGTCGTCGCTATCCTTATTGTCATCGGCAATTTTGATAAGCTCTTTTTTCTTTTCGAGGTTATCGTATTGTTGCTTTTTTAGATTCTTATAGAAGGCGTTTTTATTCCGGTTAAATCGGCGAACGGTTTGTTTGAAATCTGTCCAGGTTTCTTCGTTTTTACTACGCGGAACTTTCCCGGCGTTAAAGAATGCTTCCCGAAGCGCTTCAATTTCTTTAATCTTCTGCTGCCATTTGTTGTGGCTTTTATAATCTTCGTCTGCAATTACTCTTATCTTCTCAATAATAACCTGCTTGGCTTTCCAGTTCTCTTCATAACGTTCATCTAGCGTATTGAAATACTCCTGGCGTTTATCGTGAATTTGTTTGGTGGCGCTGCTAAAGCGATCCCATATATCTTCACGAAACTCTTTGGCAACCGGCCCAAGCTCTTCTTTCCACATTTTGTGAAGCATTTGTAACTCCCTGAACGCACGGTTTACATCGGTTTCCTGGGCTAATTCTTCAGCACGATCAATCACTTTTAATTTTTGATCAAGATTATGTTTAAAATCCAGATCCCGGAATTCACGATTTAAATGTAGAAAATCATAGAAATTCTCTACGTGATGGTGATAGGTGTTCCAAACGTCGTTATATTTTTCTCGCGGAATTGGTCCCGCAACGCGCCAGCGATCCTGAAGTTCCTTAAAATGCTTGTAAGTGGTGTTTATATTCTCTTCAACATCAATAAGACCTTTTAATTCTTCAATTATTTCCAGGCGCTTGTCCAGGTTTTTATTAAGGTCTTGTTTAAGTTGCTTGTAGTAATTATTGCGTTTTTCCCGATAATCGAAATAAAGGGAGTTAAAACGTTTTTTAAGCGGAGTAGAGTAGTGGAAGTCTATAATATTCCCGCCATCGGCAAGGAATTCCTCTTTTTTCTCCTCTTCCTCTTCATTGAATTTAGCATTGAATTCAGCACGAATTTCAATCACGTGCTCTTTAATAGCCTGTACTTTTTCCTTTTTAAGCAAAGCTTCAAACTCATCTACGAGCTGCTCTTTGCTCATCGCGTGATAATCTTTCTTCGGAATATCGTGGCGCTCAGCTTTAGTCTCATCTTCACTGTCTTCAGCAACTGAATCGTCTATATGCTCCTGGTGATGTTTTGAGGTGCGTCCTTCTTCTTCAGAAGTTTCATCCTCATCCTCATCATCTTCATCAGATGTATCTTCAGCTTTAGCTCCTGTTTCTGCCTGAACCTTTTCTTCTTCCGGACGGGTTTTCTTTCTGCTTTCTTCAAGAATAGCATCGTTCTCGTCGTCTTCCTCGCTGCTTGCTTTATTTTCTTCTGAAGTGTTCTTCTTATCACCGGCTTCAGCGATCATAGCATCTTCCAGCTTATCATCTTCGGCTTTAATTTCAGAAGCAGTTTCGGCAGGTTCTATAACCGTTTCTTTCTCTGTTGAGGTTTCTTCGGTTTCAGACTTTTCAGAAAATGATTTTTCTTCTACATTTTCATCCTGGTTTTCTTCGGTAAGCTTCTTTTCATTCTTAGCTTTTTCAGAATTATTAGTTGCTTCGTTAGAAAACTCTTCTTTGCTTTTATCATTTTCTTGCTGAGACATATCTTTCAATGTTAAGGTTCTTAATTAGCCTGAAAGATAGTAACTCCACTAAAATTGGGCAAACAATTCCCTTTTTTTGTAGAATTTAAAAAGAAAAATTAGCGCTATTTATTCCAAATGTTCCAGGCGCTTTCTGCCTGTAATTCCAGCATTTTTAAACCGTTTTTAATCGTGGCACCCTGTTTTTTTGCCAATGCTAATAATTGGGTGACTTCCGGGTTGTAAATAAGGTCGTAAACCAGGTGATTTTTGGTTAGATATTCTACAGGGAATTTCGGGTATTCATTCACGTCTGGGAAGGTGCCTACCGGTGTAGTGTTGATAATAATGTTGTGATCTTTTATAATTTGTTCTGAAAGATCATCATATCCCAATTTCCCCTTTCCTGAAAATCTTGAGACAAACTTATACTCAATATCCAGCTTTTTCAAGGCGTAGGCTATAGCTTTTGAAGCTCCACCCGTTCCCAAAATAAGGGCTTTATTATGGTGAGATTTAAGCAGGGGTTTTATGGATTCTGAAAAACCAATATAGTCGGTATTGTAACCAATAAGCCGGTTGCCATTTACCTTAATGGTATTTACCGCGCCAATTTCTTTAGCTTCAGGAGCTAAATCGTCTAAAAATGTAATGATCTCCTGCTTGTAAGGAATGGTGACGTTAAGGCCACCAAGGTCTGGCATTTCTTTAATTACATCCCGAAATTGATTAATTTCTTCCAGGTCGAAATTATAATATTTAGCGTCAATATTTTCTTTCTTAAATTTTTCGGTAAAATAAGTTTGGGAAAATGAGTAGCTGATGTTTTTTCCAATTAAGCCAAAAGTTTTCATCGCGTTGCGGGTTTTTGGTTTTTCTTTTCGTACCAGGCGAGTCCTAATACAATGAGTATACCTACAAAGATAAAGAAAATTGCAAGCCAGGTTTCAGCAGAAGAAAAAGTTGGGAAATAACGGTCGTAATAATCTATTACACCATTGCCCTGGCTATCCAGAATTATTTCTCCGCTCTGGTTTAATTTAAAGATCTTTTCTTTCCAGGGCCATACCACACCTAGCGAGCCGGTAATAAAACCAATAATCGCGGCAAAAGTATCTTTTTTATAATGTTTTAAAACATAGCCCAGAAAATGGGAAAGCGTAACTAAACCCGCCAGGGAACCTGCGCCAAACACCAGTATGACCTCTAATAATCTAATTCTATCTGGATCATTTATAAAACTAAAATCCAGCACTACTAAATCTGCCAGCGTATCGTAAAGTGCATTTACTGAGTCTACGAGTAGCAATACATAATTTCCAAATAAGATAAGTATAAAGGAGCCTGAGAGTCCGGGTAATGTCATTCCAGATACGCCTACCATTCCGCAAAAAAATACGAACCAAAGATTGTCATTTTCTTTTGCCGGCTCCAGGAAGCTAATGGCCACCCCGGCAATTATTCCGAGGAAAACAAAAACCAGGGAGCGTTTACTCCATTCGTCAAAATCTTTACTGATATAATATATAGAACCTATAATCATCCCGAAGAACGAAGCCCAGACATAGAGTTCGTAATGGAGTATCAAATAATCGAGTAACTTGGAAACACTAAAATAGCTAATTAAGCATCCCCAGGATAAGCAAACTCAGGAACTTCCCGTTGGTATAATGAAACAGACTTCTAAACCGCCCATTTATGAGCAATATAAAAGCCTTGTAATTTATTTTTTGGAGAGAGTAGATGAATTCTTCATAAAAACCGGCAACGAACGCTACAACACCACCAGACACACCGGGAACTTTATTAGCTGCTCCCATAGCTAAACCTTTAAGTACTAAAAGCACTTTGTCTGTAAAGGTTCTAGTTTGTTGCATTGGCGTTTTCTGAGCTTTTTGAGGCGAAAATTTCCAGGCCTAGGATTAAGAAAAATCCTGCCAGCATTAAAATGATAGCATATAGCGTTTGTGGTTCCCCATTAAAATTCCAGGGTAAAACCGAGGCTTCTTGTAGCACTACTTCCTTATCGCCGTACATTTCTGTTTGCAATACGTGTTTCCAGGGCCAGATCTTATTCAGCGATCCCGCTATAAAACCGGTTAATACGGCCAGGGTTAGACTGCTGTAATGTACAAACAGCCATTTTAATATTTTAGAAAAGCTAAGTAAGCCAATTATGGCTCCACATGCCAAATACTCCCAATGTTTGAAAGTCGAAATCGTGAGCGGCTTCGGTAATCCTTTTATAAGCTCCTAAGCAGTACTAAGATAAAGGCACCCGAAATTCCGGGTAATATCATAGCACAAATAGCAATAGCTCCGGAGAAGAAGATGTATAAATAGCTGTCATTTGGCTGCCATAGGAGGCAGGGAAACGATGTAGAAAGCTACAGCTGCTCCTATTAAAAGGGCGAGAAAGATCTTTACATTCCACCTGGGAATTTGTTTTCCTACAAACCAAATGCTGGCAAGCACAAGGCCAAAGAAAAAGGACCAGATTAAAATTGGATGATTTTCCAATAAATAATTTGCGATTCGCATCAGCGAGAAAACACTGATGAGGATACCGGTGAAAAGCGCTAATATAAACGGCCCGTTTAGCTGTTGCCACATGGCTTTAAAACCTTGCTCTTTCCAGGTAGTGATCAGTGAAAAATTAACCCCGCTAATGGTAGAGATCAGTTCTTCGTAAATTCCTGAAATAAAAGCGATAGTGCCTCCTGAAACTCCAGGAACAACATCTGCCGCGCCCATCGCCATACCTTTTAAGGTTACTGAAAGATGGTCTTTAAAGCTTTTCTGCATGTGAACAAATTAAAATTCCGGGTCAAAGTTAGTAAAATAACTAAGAGAGATTTATAAAGGAATTTATAATTTGCTTTACGCTTTTTCGGTTAAAGATTTGAGGGAATAATTCTTCGATAACTATATAATACTCGGCATCTAACTTTAATCCTTTATTCAGGTGAAAGTAAGCTTTTTCTCCTTCATTATGACTAAAATAAAGTCCGGCCAAACGGAATTCAATCTCGGCGGTATCCGGATAAAACTCCAGCGCCTGATTCAAATTCTGAATAGCGGTATCAAATTCTCCAAGGTCTATTAAGATATCGCAACGTCTAATCCAGGTTTCTAATTCGTAGTTTCCAAGATCCAGACTTTTTTTATAACCACGCTCTGCTTCTTCGTAAAACTTTAAGCGGTTATTTATTTTAGCGTAGCGCTTCCAGTAAAGCACGTTTTCTTCGTCTATATTTATCGCTTTGTTGATATAGTAAAGCGCTTTCTGGTAGTTTTTCTTTTTGATATAGAAATCGGTGATCGCTATCCAGCCTTTATCCAAAAGTGGGTCTTCGTGAACGCAATCTTTATAATGTTTAAGCGCAAGCTCGTTTAAACCAAGTTTTTCGAAACATTTTCCGATTCGTAAATAAGCGAAAGAAGTTGGATCGTCTAACTCTAAAGTTAAACGGTAATTTTCTATGGCTTCGTGGTAACGGCCTAATTTCTCCAGTACTTTTCCTTTTTCAAGATAAGCACCAATAAAATAATCGTCACTGATTATTGCAAAATCGAAAGCCGATAAAGCCTTATCATAATCTTTCAGATCAAAATATTGTTTTCCTACCTGGTGCCAGGCTACCTCGCAGTAAGGATTTTTATCCAAATACATATTCAGGTATTCGATGGCTTCGGTTTTTTGATCCAGAAAATCAAAACAATACATAATATTGTAAAGCGCCGAATAATCTTCTTCATCGGCCTCCAAACACTTCATAAAGCTGAACTTCGCATTCTCAAAATCTTCAAGAAACAGGTGCTCCATCCCAATTAGCGAATAAATTTCGGCAGGGTCCAGGGTAATATCAAGCGCCATCTCCAAAACCTCTATGGCCTTAGCGTGACGATCTCTTTTAGAAAGAATTTGTGCTTTTTGTATATATACTTCTTCGTTAGAAGATTCTAATTGTTGTAATTCGGTAAGCATTGATTCGGCTACATCCAGCTTATCTTCAAAAACTAAAATCTCAATTTTAAAGAGCTTTAGGTTTGTAGAAGTTGGATGTTGTGCCAGGCCTAATTTAACGGCCTTTTTAGCCAGTGCAAATTTCCCGTTCTCTAAATAATAGTTAATAATGTCCTCAAATTCCGCTGAATCAAAGAATAAAACATCATTTGTTTTAAGCATAGATTCAAATCGGGAAAGTGAGAAATTGTTTTCGTCGTTATGGCTTAATTGCATACGTAGGTAATTACGGGATTTCTACTACTCACTAAGTGAGATTTAAAATATTTCAACGTTTAAATTGAAATTGCTTGATCTTTTGAACTTTCTGTCTTGCGGCCAGGCCTCAAGGCATTTCTTAAAATTAAAAATGAATCTGCTTTAAAAGCTCAAAAATCAAGATTGTTGTTAACAAACTAATTAACAGTTTCAGGCTGCGTCATTATTTCATCCAATACGGCAATAATGATGCCACAGCCTTCTTTTATTTCTTCTTCTGAAATGGTGAGGGGAGGAGTAATTCGCACTGCTTTTTTCTCGAATAATAGCCAAAAAAGAATGAGATTTTCTTCTTTGCATTTTAAGACTAACTGATTCGCTATTTCTTCGGAAGTGGTAATAATAGCAAGCATTAAGCCCATTCCTCTAACTTCTGAAATTAGCGGATGCACCAGCAATTTTCTGAATAATTTTTCTTTCTCAAGACTTTCTGTCATTAAGTCTGAACCGGTAATTTCCTTCAATGTAGCTAAAGCTGAAGCAGCAATTACAGGATTTCCCCCAAAAGTAGTAATATGTCCCATTTTTGGGTTATCTGAAAGGCTATCCATCATTTTAGCTGACGCTGAAAAAGCACCAATAGGCATTCCGCCGCCCATTCCTTTTCCTAGAGCAACGATATCTGGAACCATGTCAAAATTCTCAAATCCAAAGAGTTTTCCTGTTCTCCCGAAGCCGGGCTGAATTTCATCTAAAATTAATAATGCGCCCACTTCCTCACAGCGTTGTTTGACCTTTTTTAAATAATTATTCTTCGGAATAATAAATCCTGCACCTCCCTGGATACTTTCCAGGATTACGGCTGCGGTTTTTTCAGTAATCTTTTCTAGATCTTTCTCTTCGTTAAACTGAATAAAAGAAATGCCGCCTAAAAGAGGTCTAAAAGGTTTTTGACGTTCTTCATAATCCATTAAACTCAGTGAACCCATGGTATTGCCGTGGTAAGCCTGGTGAGCCGCTATAATTTCAGCTCTTCCGGTATAGCGACGGGCAAGTTTTAAAGCGCCTTCTATGGCCTCTGTACCAGAATTGGTGAGGTAAGTTTTTTCCAGGGGTTTTGGAAAATGTTCTGCCAGTAACTTGGTTAACTCAACCGCCGGTTGCTGGGCGTATTCTCCATAAACCATTACGTGCAGGTACTTTTCCGCTTGTTCTTTAATTGCGTTTACAACCTTAGGATGGCAATGACCCAAACTGCAGGCCGAAACACCCGCTACAAAATCCAGGTGCTTTTTTCCGTCGGTAGTGAAAATATAAGAACCTTTGGCTGAGGCTACTTCCAGGCCTAAAGGATGCGGAGTGGTTTGTGCCTGGTAGGTAAGGAAATCTTTATTCATCCTGATTCTCTTTGGTTTCAGGCTCGGCCCCATTCTCTTTTTGCTCTTTAGCTTTAATAAGCGACTGTGGTTTCTTTAATTGAGGAATAGAATCTTTTACTCTTTCCTGTAGATTTTCAGCTTCAGTTTTAGTATCGTCATCTACAGCATCCAGTAAAGTTTGTGGTTCGTTTAATTGCGGGATGCTGTCTTTTGCCCTGTTTTGCAAATCTTCAGGTTTTAGCCTGGACTTATCATTTAAGAGCAGGTCATCACCTTCTTCGCGTTCATCAAAAAATTCTTCTGATTCCTCGGGTAAAGATATTCCTTCAATTTTTACCAGATCGGGTTCAGGTTTCCCTTTAAAAAGATCTTCTTTGGTGAGTAATCTTTCGTCCCCACGCCAGTTAAAACCTATTAATTTTCGAACATTCACAGGGAAATCTTCTTCCGGAGTTAAATTTCCGTCTACATTTTGATAGTAATAGATATCCTGAATTTGCTGTTCTTCAAATAAGATTTTTATAGAACTGGACAGGGTTTTATTTATTCCTATAAGTTCCTGCTCGCTATTTCGGCTGTAATAAAGTGTCTCCGTATTCTTATTAATATCTACCTGGTATAAATCATTATCTTCAAACAAGCCCACCAGATCCATTCCTTTTACCTGGTTATAACCTTCTATGGTATCTTTCTGAATTAAAAACGCATTATTAAAAACCCGCATAGAATCCAGTTGCTCTGTTTTGGTATTGCTTTGCAGATGAATGGTATCACCGGTCATTTGGCTAAGTCCGCTCCATAGTACGGGGCTTCGTTTTTTGTCTACAGAAGAAACAGGTCCGCTGGTTAGGTTGATCATTTTAGTCAAGCCGGTTTCCTGGTTAATATGAACCGAATCACTTTTTCCGCTCATATCGCTTTTAAAAAGCCGAACATCGTAAAATCCACGAATTATACGTTTATCTGGTTTCCCGGTAATCATTATAGTATCGCCGTGAATAAAAAGCGAATCCTTATCCTGAACGCTGGCTGCAACCGCTCTTTTAGTGATAAAAACCGAATCCTTATCGCGGAAGACTTCGGCATAATGCCCGGTGACTACACTCTTATTAATAGTATCGATAACCCTAATATTATTCGTGGCGGAAGCGAAATTGGTATTCCGGTTAAAATATAGACTGTCGCCTTTCACTGTTCTATTATCATAATCTATCCGCGAATTTTTCACAAAATAGCCTGTATCTCCACGCGTATCATAGAACCCGCGTTCACAATAAACGGTGCTGGTCTCACTTTCTATGGTAGAAGGCCCATAAAGATAAGCGTGGCCGGTTTCGCCGTAAAAATCTAGTTGTTCAGAATTAATTATGTACTCAGGATTGGTAAGCACCACATCTGAAACAAAGGAATATTTATCCTGTTCCATATAATATCTTCCAATATTGCTGGTAATAACTCCGCCGGTATCTATCACTTTCCCGCCACTTCTATAATAGGCCTGTTGTTTTAAGCGATCAAAGAATAGGCTGTCTGACTCTAAAGTGGTTTGTGGCCGTTTCATCACTACATCGCCACTGGCAAAGGCAAACTGGGAGTTTCCGTTATATTCGGCATAATTACTATTAAGCTTTACGGTATCGCCCTGTTGCATTCTTACATTTCCAAAGGCTCTAAAGAAATTTTCTTCTTTATAATGAATGGCGAGATCACACCAAACCTCTATCCCTTCGTGTTTAAAATAAACCTGGTTTTCTACTTTGCTCAATACAAAGGCTCCCGGGTATTTTTGATCCTGGATATTTCTATCAGCACTATAGTCAATCTCTTTAGCTTCCTGAGCCTGAATTAAAGAGGGAAAAGACAAAACTGCGAATACTAAGAAAAGGATGATTTTTTTCAAGCCGAAAATTTTTTCAAAAGTAAATAAAATTTAGGGGAATGGGATTTTAAATGCAATAGCTTATTTATTGAATAAACTTTTGTTTTAGCTTAATAATGTTGCGAAATAAATATATAATTCCCAAAAAGGTTCAAAATATTGTTAATATTAATAGAATTTAAGGTTTGAAAAATTTTCTTTGGAAAACTTTAACGCTAATTATAAAACCGCGCTGGACCTTGCCCCGTAAGTTTACTAAATAACTAAAACTCAAATTATGGAAAAACCACGTATTAAGGTAGATGCAGTTACTGCAAAGCCTTCGAAAAACAGTAATTCCCGAAGAAAATTTCTTAAAATGGGAGGACTTGCCATGGCAGGCTCGGGATTGTTACTTTATGGATGTAGCGACGATGATGATATGAACCCCGATCCTATGCCTCCAGGGGAAGTGTTTGATCTTGGAAGCGGTGATGTTGGAATTTTAAATTATGCATACGCATTAGAACAGCTTGAAGCTGCTTTTTATACCAATGTATTAGATGGTTCTTACTGGGCCGGAGCTAATGCTGAAGAAAAAAGAATCTTAGAAGATCTATATGATCACGAGGTAATTCACCGTGAATTTTTTAAGGCGGCAATTGGTGCAAACGCTGAAGCCAGCCAGGTATTGCCAGAACTAGAATTTGACTTTAGCAGTGTGAATTTTGCTGATAGAGATTCTGTATTAGCAACAGCCAGAGTGCTGGAAGATACCGGTGTAGCCGCTTATAACGGTGCAGGTAGCTTATTGCAAACTCCAGATTTTCTGGTGCTAGCCGGGAAAATTGTTTCAGTAGAAGCAAGACACGCAGCAGCTATTCGTTCCATTTACTTAGAAAGTGATACTGCTTTTGCAGGAGATGATATTATTGATAGCAACGGTCTTGATCTTGCTAAAGATCCGCAAACAATTCTTAGCGAAGTTGGAAATACCGGCTTTGTAGTGACAGAATTTACGGCCAATAACTTGCCTCAATAATTAACTAAATCAACTTAAAAACAATATTATGGATATTATAAAATTTTTAGATGAATTTACTTCGGAAAGCCTTACCAGAAAAGCTTCTTCCAGGCGGGAAATGCTTGGTAGCTTAGGGAATTTAGGTAAGAAGGCGGCTATGGTAGCTGTTCCTTTTGGACTAGCTTCTACCTCTGGTAAAGCATTTGCCCAGAGCAGTGGTAACGATGCCACTTCTGCACTACAACTTGCCCTTACCCTGGAATATCTTGAAGCCGAATTTTATATCAAAGCTTTAGATTCTGGTGTATTACCTAGCGGTGGTAGAGCCGAAGCGGTTTATAACCAGATTTCTAAACACGAATCTGCTCACGTTACATTTTTGCAAACCGGTTTGGGAGATAACTCTATAGACTCGCCAGAATTCGACTTTACTGCGGGAGGAGCTTTTGATCCTTTTAACCCAAATAATGATATGGCCTATGCTCAATTATTGGCATTAGCGCAAGCATTTGAAGATACCGGTGTGAGAGCTTATAAAGGCCAGGCAGGAAACCTAATGGGAACTCAATTCCTTACTCCTGCATTGCAGATACACTCTGTAGAGGCGAGACACGCATCCGAAATTAGAAGATTAAGAGCTGATGTTATAAACGAAAGTTCTAATGAAAATGCATTAGGTTGGATTACCTTAAATAATCGCGGACCGGGAATGCCAGAAGCTACTCAAGCAGTATATGATGGTGAAGAAAATGTGGTGCAAGGTGGAGTAAACCTTGTAGATGCTACCGGATTTAGCGCAGAAGCAGTTTCGCAGTCTTACGATGAACCTATAAGTGGAGAAGTAGCTCAGCAAATTGCGGGATTATTCATCGCTTCTAACGATGGATAGGTAACTCAATTCTAAGTTTTTGTTATAAAGAATTTTGTTATAAAAAAAGCCGTTTCAATTTGAAACGGCTTTTTGATTTTATAAAGATTGAAACTTCTTAACGCTGTATTGTTTGGGTTCTATCTGGACCTACTGAAACCACTTTAATTGGGATTTCCAGTTCTTTCTCCAAAAACTCTACATAGTCATTAAACTCTTTAGGAAGTTCATCTACTTTCGTCATTCCGGTAAGATCGGCTGCCCAACCTTTAATTTCGGTATAAACGGGTGTTACATTTTCTGCTTCGATATTATAAGGTAAATGCTGAATTTCCTTTCCCTTATAATTATAGGCGGTACATACTTTAAGCGTTTTAAATCCGCTAAGTACGTCACCTTTCATCATAATTAACTGGGTAATTCCGTTTACCTGTACAGCATATTTTAAGGCTACTAAATCTAACCAGCCACATCTACGTGCACGTCCGGTAGTAGCGCCAAATTCATTACCAACACGGCCCATAGTCTCTCCGTCTTCATCAAAAAGTTCGGTAGGGAAGGGACCGCTTCCAACTCTAGTAGTGTAAGCTTTAAAAATCCCATAAGCTTCACCAATTTTGTTTGGTGCAACGCCAAGACCTGTGCAGGCTCCGGCAGCTGTAGTGGTAGAGGAAGTTACAAAAGGGTAAGTTCCAAAATCTATATCTAGTAAAGAGCCCTGGGCACCTTCAGCTAGAATGGTTTTTCCTTCTTTTTGCGCTTCGTGCAAATAAGCTTCACTATCTATAAAAGTTAGTGATTTAAGTGTTTTTACCGCATTAAAGAATTCCTTTTCCAATTCAGCGAGATCATATTGTACATCTACATCGTAGAATTTGATCATTTTCTCGTGCTTATCGGCAAGGGTTCTGTATTTCTCTTTCCAGTTTTCCAATTCTAGGTCACCTACACGAATTCCGTTTCTCCCGGTTTTGTCCATATAAGTAGGGCCAATACCTTTAAGGGTAGAACCAATTTTGGCTTTCCCTTTTGAAGCTTCAGAAGCCGCATCTAATAACCTGTGTGTTGGCAGGATTAAATGAGCTTTTCGTGAAATAAGCAATTTAGATTTATAATCTACATTGTTCTTGCTAAGGTTGTCCAGTTCCTTTTTAAAGATCACGGGATCTATCACCACGCCATTACCTACAAGGTTTATGGTTTCATCGTGAAAAATTCCGGAAGGAATAGTGTGGAGTACGTGTTTTTGCCCGTCGAATTCGAGGGTGTGTCCTGCGTTTGGTCCTCCCTGAAATCTAGCAATAATATCGTATTTAGAGGTGAGTACATCAACAATTTTTCCTTTGCCTTCGTCACCCCATTGGAGACCGAGTAGTAAATCTACCGCCATTGAAATCTTAAGTTAATTGGTTGTTTTTTTATTACCGTAAAAATATAAAGAATGTTTGGTAATTTCTATGTCAAACACTTCTTCGATTGTTTTTTTAATAGACTGAATACGTGGATCACAGAATTCTATAACCTCGCCGGTATCAGTTAAAATAACGTGATCGTGCTGCCGGTCAAAATATGATTTCTCATATTGTGCCTGGTTTTGCCCAAACTGGTGCTTTCTTACAAGTCCGCATTCCAGTAATAATTCTATGGTATTATAGAGGGTTGCACGACTTACCCGGTATTTTTTGTTTTTCATTTTGATATAAAGTGATTCAATATCAAAATGATCGTCGTTATTATAGATTTCCTGAAGTATCGCAAAACGTTCGGGGGTTTTTCTATGCCCTTTTTCTTCCAAATACTTGGTGAAAACGTTCTTAACTACTGCCTGATCGTTCTTATTTACAACTTTTTTGCTCATAGTTCTTTGTAGCTTACAAAGGTATAGGATTATTCACGGCTAACCTTATCGATGCCGTTAATTTTTTTGAGGCGATTAATGATTTTTGAGAGTATGGCATTGTTCTTTACCTTAAGCGTTATTTGCCCGCTAAAAACCCCGTCTACACTTTCAAAACTCACCTTTTGCATGTTCACGTTCAGGTTGCTGGAGATTTCTTTAGTAACCTCGCTCACAAGTCCTAAATTATCAATTCCGGTTAGTTTTACTACTGCTTTAAAGTCTTGTTGGGAAGAATCTATCCATTTAGCCGGAATAATTCTATACGCATAATTGCTTTGAAGCTGAAGCGCATTTGGGCAGTTTTTCTTATGAACTTTAATCCCATCATTTACCGTTACAAAACCAAAAACATTGTCACCCGGAATAGGATTACAACAATTGGCCAGTTTATATTCTAAGGTTTCATCTTCATCTCTTCCAAAAACAAGCTGATCGTATTTAGAAGTAATTTCATCTTTATTAAGATCTTCAGCAATAACAGGCTTGGTGATCTTTCGCTTAATGTAACTTACCAGCGCATTACTCCTGGAAGAAGCAAATTCTTTGAGTTTCTGGTTGTCGATTTTACCAATTCCAACGCGGTAAAATAGATCCAGGCTGGTTTTAAGATTAAAGTGAACCACCAACTCATTAATTACCTTTTCATTAAAAGGTATTTTCTGAGCACGCAATTTCCTGGTAAGAATTGCTTTTCCTTCTTCTGCTATTTCGCGTTTTTCGTCTTTTAAAGAAGATTTTATTTTGGCGCGAGCCCTTGCAGTGGTTGCATAATCAAGCCAGTTTACATTTGGCTGTGCATTTTCAGAAGTTATTATTTCAACCTGGTCTCCGCTTTTTAATTCGTGACTTAAGGGCACCAATTTATTGTTTACGCGGGCACCACGGGTTTTTAAACCAATTTCGGTATGGATACTAAAAGCAAAATCTAAAGGTGTAGAGCCTTTTGGTAAAGATTTTAGGTCACCCTGCGGTGTAAAAATAAAGATCTCTTTTGAATAGAGGTTGAGCTTGAACTGCTCTACGAAATCTACTGCGTTTACATCGGGGTTTTCCAAAGCTTCCTGAAGCCTGTTCAACCATTCTTCAATGCCGCGTTCTTCCTGGGCATCGCCTTGTTTATATTTATAGTGTGCTGCATAACCTTTTTCAGCGATTTCATTCATTCGCTGACTTCTAATCTGTACTTCTACCCAACGGCCTTTTGGCCCCATTACGGTAATATGCAAGGCTTCATATCCTGTAGATTTAGGCGAAGAGATCCAGTCCCGAAGTCGGGTAGGATTGGGCCTAAAATGGTCGGTAACTATGGAATATATTTTCCAGGCGAGGAATTTCTCGTTAGCCTGGTCACTTTTATAAATAATTCGAATAGCAAATTTATCGTAAACCTCATCAAAACTCACATTTTGAGCTTTCATCTTACGATTTATGGAATAGATAGATTTTGGCCTTCCCTTTATATCATATTTGAGATCTTCCTGGTTTAGAGAGTCTTCAATTATTCGGGAGAATTCCTTAATATAAGCATCCTGCTCTTCCTTGCTTTCTTTTATTTTGGTGTGAATTTCATTAAATATATCGGGTTCGGTATATTTTAGACCAAGGTCCTCAAGTTCGGTCTTAATATTATAAAGCCCGATCCTGTGGGCTAGCGGAGCATAAATATAAAGTGTTTCTGAAGCGATCTTTTCCTGCTTATCACGGCGCATCGCATCCATAGTTTGCATATTGTGCAACCTATCGGCAATTTTGATGATAATTACCCGAATATCATCGTTTAAAGTAAGCAGCATTTTTCGGAAGTTCTCGGCTTGCAGCGAAACATCCTTATCTTTCTTTAAGCTGGAGATTTTTGTAAGTCCGTCAACGATGGTCGCCACGGTTTTTCCGAACATCTTTTCGATATCCTCAAGCGTATAGATCGTATCTTCAACCACGTCGTGCAAGAGCGCTGCAACAATAGAAGTGGCATCCAAACCAATTTCTGAAGCCACAATTTTTGCCACCGCAATTGGGTGAAAAATATAGGCTTCACCAGATTTTCTGCGCTGGTCTTTATGTGCCTCTACAGCAGTATCAAAAGCCTTTCTAATTTGCTTTTTATCTTCGTCACTTAAGCTTCGGTAACTTATGCGCAGCAGTTCCTTATACTGCCTTGCAATTTGCTTATTTTCTTTCTCTATAGCAGCGTCTGTCATAAATTAAAAGTACAATTAAGATTATAAAGAAACAACTACTAACTGCGCTTTAAGTTCCTGAATCTTTGCAGAAGCGTGGGATGAGAAAAATGCATAAAAACATAAGCTTTATGCGGCGTAAGATTGCTTAAGCTGTTTTTGGTAAGTTTCTTTAAACTTGAAATTAAAGGGGCTGCACCATAAGTTTTCTTCGCATAGTTATCTGCCTGGTATTCAAATTTTCGAGATAAATAGTTCATTAATAATCCTGTAATTTCTGAAATAGGACTATAAAGTATCCCGAAAGCAATTAAACCAATATGAAAACTGGGTTCTTCTACTCCCAGGGCTTGCGATAGGGCAGGGCTGCCTACAAATAACGAAAGAAGCCACAAGGTGAAACCTGTGGTTAAAATGGAAGCGGCCAAATTCACGATGATATGATTCTTTTTATAATGGCCAACTTCGTGCGCCAGTACCGCCACAATTTCCTCTTCTTCCAGGTCTTTTACCAAAGTATCAAAAAGTGTGATACGCTTTTCTTTTCCAAATCCTGAAAAATAAGCATTGGCTTTGGTACTTCTTTTAGAACCGTCTATAATAAAAATATTATCCAGCGTAAAACCTACACTTTCGGCATAAGTTTCAATTTTAGTGCGCAGGGAACCTTCTTCCAGTGGGCTTTGTTTATTGAATAACGGCACAATGAGTTTGGCGTAAAACATATTAAGAAATACAGAGAAAACAGCTACCAGGATCCAGGCATACCACCAGAAATCGTTGCCGGCAAACTGATAAAACCAAACTATAAGTGCCAGTATTCCACCGCCAAGAACAGCCATCATTAACCAGCCTTTTATTTTATCCAGAAAGAATGTTTTTTTGGTGGTTTTATTAAAACCATATTTTTCTTCGATCACAAAAGTGCTATACCAGGAAAATGGTGTGGTAAGGATATCGCTACCAATCATAATTATTCCGAAGAAAATTAGCGCTACCAGGATTGCGTTGTCGGTAAAATTTCTGGCAATATCATCTACCCAGGCGAATCCGTCAAAAATAATAAACCCTAAAGTGAGTAAGACGGAAAAAGTGGAAGTAAGGATTCCAAAGCGATAACGCTCTTTCTTATAGCGTTGTGACTTCTCGTATTCTTCCTTATCGTAAACATCATTGAGTTCCTGCGGAACAGGATCATCAAAATGTTTCGCGTTTAAAGTATCCAAAATTTTATCGATAATAAAGTCGATAATAATAATGGCTATGATGATATAAAATAGGGTTTGGGGATTCAAAGGCTTTTATTTTTAATGCTGAATTATACTTAAGAATGTCGGTGCTTTTTCTTTAAAAACCACGTTGTCTTTTGGCTTCAAAAATAAGTATTCCTGCCGCAACAGAAACATTCATAGAATCAATTTCACCGCTCATTGGAATAATAATATTTTGTGTTGAATTTTCACGCCATTCTTGGCTTAATCCGGTGGCTTCAGTTCCCACCACAATGGCTGCCGATTGGGTGAAATCTATTTGGTGATAAGGTTTTGAAGCTTGCAATGCCGCAGCGTAAATTGAAATATTATTTTTCTTTAGAAAATCAATGATTTCTGAAGTGCTTCCCGTGGCGATTTGATTGGTGAATACGCAACCAACGCTGGAGCGGATAATATTGGGATTATAAAGATCGGTTTTTGGATTTGCGATAAAAACAGCATCTACTTTTGCGGCATCGGCAGTTCTTAAGATCGCACCTATATTTCCCGGTTTTTCAGGAGCTTCAGCAATAAGAATTAAAGGATTTTCCGTTTCAAATTTAATGCTTTGCAAGATTGTTTTCTTTTGCTTTAAAAATTGCTAAAACACCTTCGGTACTGCCTCGGTAGGCTATTTTTTCATAAACTTCCGCAGAGATTTCAGTGATTAAAACTTGGTTTGAAATAAGTTCTTCAATTTCTTGAAAATCGATTAAATCTCCACAAAAATATATTGATTGCAGTTCAAACCCTCCCTTTAAAGCCAATTGAATTTCCCGTTGACCTTCTACCAGGAAAACACCTTCTTTTCGGCGTAGCCGGGATTTTTCCTGCAGTTGGAGCAGGTGTTTTATTTCTTTGTTCTGTGTGCTGCTAATTTGCTTAACCATGAGTGTAAAAATAGAGAGTTTAAACCTATTGCAAAGAAAAGAGGTCAACAAAATACCTGTGCTGGTAAAATTGTTAACCTCTAGATAAAAGTTAGAGAAATACGGCTACTTACTCGCGCTATCGTATTTCTTCATATAACGTTCGTAAAGTTCTGTCTGGTGAGTATCTAAACTTACCTGTCGGCCTTGTATAAAAGCGTGGGTTAGAATATTTCCCCTCATATCTAATGCGTCTCCTTCGCTTATAAATAAGGTAGCGGTTTTTCCTTTTTCCAGGGTTCCAAGCATATTATCTATCCCAAGTATTTTCGCCGTATTCGAGGTGATCAATTTAAGAGCTTCTTCTTTTCCTAAACCATAAGCACCTGCTGTCCCAGCATAAAAAGGAAGATTCCTGGTGTTCATTCTTTCCATACTACCGCTGCTTTCCAGGGCAACCAAAACCCCCTGGTTATGTAAAATTCCGGCTAATTTATATGGAAAATCATAATCGTGATCTTCGCTGTTTGGCGTGTCATGAGGGCGTTGCACCAAAACCGGAATATTATTTTCCTTTAAATCCTGAATTGTTTTATGTGCCTCGTAGCCGCCAACAATAACTAAATGTTCCAGTTTCTGGTCTTTTTTAAATTCAATAACGTCCAGGATCTCCTTTTTTCCATCAACGTGAACATAAACCCTTTTGTCTCCTGTGAAAACGTTTTGCATCGCATCATAAGCCAGGTTGGTTTTCTCTTTGCTGCCTTTTAAATAAGCTCTAGCTGAAGCAAAAAATTCTTCCAACTTTAAAATTTCATCCTGGTAGTCGTCACTCACTTTTATTCCGGGATCTTCACCGGCCCACCAGCGTCCTCTTGTAAAACTACTTGGCCAGTTAATGTGTAAACCATCGTCTTCTTTAATTACTGCGTCTTCCCAATTCCAGGCATCAAACTGCACAATAGAAGAAGTTCCTGAAATCCTGCCGCCACGAGGAACAATTTGTCCCATGAGCACTCCGTTTGGGCGCATACTTTCAACGATCTTACTTTCGGCATTGTAGGCAATTAAACTTCTAATGTGCGGAAGCATAGAACCTATTTCATCTTCATCATCTGTAGCACGAACCGCATCGATCTCTACTAAACCTAAAGTAGCGTTTGGCGCAATAAAACCCGGGTATACATGTTTCCCTTCGGCTTCAATAATTCGGCCGCGGTATTGCATTTTTGTAGCGGTAGCATCCATCACCTGGGTGATCTTGCCGTCTTCAAAAATTACTAAACTATTCTCAATAACTTCTCCGTTCCCCAGGTGAGCGGTAGCGCCAACAATAGTCACAGCTTCAGTTTGTTTTGAAGCCGGGGTTTGCTGGGCAAAAGAATTTCCTATGCAGGTAAATAGCGCAAGTATTACTAAATATTTCATCTTCATTTGTCTTTTAATGTATTTCCTCCAATAGGTTACAATGGATATGTTGTTCTTCTTTCTTTGTCACCGGCTGCGTTTTTAAACCTTTGTTTTTTGCTTGCAGCATTTGAGTGATAAGTGTACTTCTTTGTTGCTGAATCTCTTCTCGTAGTTTTTTGTCTTTTTCAATATCAAAGAAAACTTTTCCCTGAATCAGCGTTTTTTCTGCTTTGGCGTAAATAGATAACGGATTATCTGACCATAGCACAAGATCGGCGTCTTTTCCTGTTTTTATGCTTCCAACTCTATCATCTATATGCAATAATTTTGCCGGGTTCAATGTTACAAATTTCCAGGCATCTTCTTCAGAAACTCCTCCGTATTTTACAGATTTTGCTGCTTCCTGGTTTAATCTTCTGCTCATTTCTGCATCATCACTATTAATAGCAGTTACAATTCCCTGGCTATGCATAATTGGCGCGTTAAATGGAATGGCATCATTTACCTCGTATTTATAAGCCCACCAGTCAGAAAAAGTAGAACCGCCGGCACCGTGTTCTTTCATTTTATCGGCTACTTTATAACCTTCTAAAATATGCGTGAAAGTATTAATTCTGAAATCAAAATTTTCAGCAACTTTCATCAACATATTAATCTCGCTCTGAATATAAGAGTGTGCTGAAACAAAACGTTCGCTGTTAAGAATTTCAACGAGCGTTTCCATTTCAAGGTCTTTTCTAAAATCCTTATCGTTTTTTCTGGCCTCTTCATATTCTCTTGCCCTGGTGAAATAATCGGTAAAAACCTGCTCTACACCCATACGGGTTTGAGGAAATCTAGAGCGGCTTCCCCAGTTAGATTGCTTTACATTTTCCCCTAATGCGAATTTTATAAATTTAGGGGAATTTTCAAAAATTAAGTCTTCAGCATTTTCCCCCCATTTTAACCTCAAAATCGCAGAACGACCTCCGATCGGATTCGCCGAACCGTGTAATAGCTGAACGGTAGTTACTCCACCGGCAAGGTTTCGGTAAATATTCATATCGGTAGGATCTACCACATCTTCCATACTTACTTCGGCGGTAGAATTGTGGCCGGCCTCGTTAATGGCAGATGCTGCAATATGGGAATGCTCGTCTATAATACCAGAAGTAAGGTGTTTTCCTGTAGCGTCAATTACCCGCGCATTTCCGGCCTTAAGGTTTTCTCCAATCCTGGAAATTTTGCCATCTTTTACTAAAACATCGGTATTTTCTATAATTCCTTCCTCTTCATTGGTCCACACCGTGGCATTTTTAAAAAGAATGGTTTCTTCTTTAGGCATTTCTGAAAATCCGTAAGCTTTATTCGGAAAACTTACCGGCATAATTTCTCGTATTTCCTCATCTTTATCATCATCTTTCTCACCGTTTTCTTCTTCCTCTTCAGTGGTTTCGGTAATTTCTGTGGAAGATTTTTTAACCGCGCTAAAAGATGTTTCTGAACCATCACTTAAATAAGCTGTTCCTGAAATTTCCTCAATATTTTCATCGGTTTTAGCGACTAAACGAGTGAAACCAGTTTTTGTAGTATCTGCCGAAGAAAGTAATAAATTCATCCAGTTATTAGAAAAACTAAGCTTGGCGCCCAATTTTGTATCGCCAGATTTTACGCTTGCTTTTGGCGCTTCCGGTTTCCCGGTTATTTTTAGCTCGTAATCTTTTCCATCTACTTTAAGAGTGTAAGTTCCGGTAATATCGGTAGTCTTGCATTTCATTGATCACCGCCTTTTTTCCCTGGATCCAGTTTTCATAAACACTGGTTTCTTTATCAAAATAATCTCCTGATGTAATTATGAAATTCGCCCAGGCGCCTTCCTTTAAAGTTCCCAAACGATTTTCCTCACCTAAAATTTTTGCCGGAGTGGTGGTTAAAGCGGCAAGTGCATCTTCTTTGCTTAAACCGTATTTAACCGCTTTTAATAAGTTGTTTCTAAAATCTTTTTCAACATCCAGATCGTGTGTAGTTATGGTAAACGGAATGTTATTTTCTGCAAGCATTTTAAGGTTTGCAGGTGCCTGGTTCCAGGTTTTCATTTCTTCTAAAGTCACGTGTTCGGCCATAAAAGGATCTTCCACATCGTAAGCATCAGGGAAATTAAGCGGAACAATAAACGTGCTACCGGTTTCTTTAATTTCCTGAAGACGTTGATATTCTTTTCCGTCACCTAAGATCACATAATCCACGTTGAATTCGTTGCCTATTTTCCCAGCTCTTAAAGCATCCAGAAGATTATCGGTAGCAAATATTTGAGTTAGATTTTTATTTCGGTTTAGTGCTTCCAGCGCTAAATCTTTGTTTTCAGACTTTCCTTTTCCATACCATTCTGCATCTAAATAAGCCTGGCGAATTAAAGCCATTGCACCCATTGTTGAGGTAGGATAAGATTGCCTCGAAAGTTTGCTTTTGTCTAAAGAAAGGTATTGTGCCGAACGATCTTTAAGAATACGATCTCCCTCGGTGCCGTCGGGATTTAAAGCTACAAGTATTCCGGTACCGCGAATAATACCATCGGGTACGTGGGTGTTTACCACGCTAAATCCTGCTTTATGCAGGGAAGATGCGGCTTTCTCATCGTAATTAAAAGCTGCTACCGCTTCAGTTTCAGGCCTAATATGGTCGTTCCAGTAATAGCCTTCCCGGCTAGCCTCATATTGCGGCTGGCCATTACCTCCTTCAACCTCTTTAGGTTCTTTTATCCCGAAGCTGCTGTAAAGATCAATAAAAGAAGGATATACTTCTTTTCCTTGCAGATCTATCACTATACTATTAGCAGGTTCGTTAACCGATTTGCCG
The DNA here is from genome assembly GCA_963727565.1 of uncultured Flavobacteriaceae bacterium. Taxonomy (GTDB): domain Bacteria; phylum Bacteroidota; class Bacteroidia; order Flavobacteriales; family Flavobacteriaceae; genus Salegentibacter. The sequence goes on along the minus strand of CAVSGU010000003.1, from coordinate 50,020 downwards.
ATGGCGGTAATTTTACCGTCTTTTACCACGAAACTTCCGTTTTCAATAATTTCCTGCGGACTTACGTGAATTTTTGCGTTTTTAAATACCGTGTGGTTGGTTTGGGGATTTTTTACCCCATCATTTTTGGGGAAGTATTCCTGCGCCTTACTTTGTAGATTGACCAGAAATACCAGACATAGCAAAAGTCTTAATTTCATAAATTTTAGTTGGATTAAATGTGGTTTAGCACTTAAAGTGCCGTAAATTAAGAAAATTATAACAAAGCTGAAATTGGTTTTAAAACTATGTGAGATTTTATTTAAAGTCTGTTTTTACTCATTAAATCAAAATTATGAATAAATCGTCATGCTGAACTTGTTTCAGCATCTAACACGAACAGTCTATACATTCAACTTAGACCTCCGATAGAAATCGGAGCAGGCTCTGAAACATCCCGAAGCGTCGGGACAGGGTGACGTTCAAATTTTTAAGTATGACTGTTTGCGGATATTTAATTTATTTTCTCAATCCTAAATAATTATTAGGTTAAAGTCTGTTCTTTTCTTCTGAAAAGTAATTAACCAATAGTGCACCACGTAACTGTAGCTTTTCATTCCGTCGGCCTGATTGTTCACTATTAGAAAACGGTTGTAAAAAGCCTGAAAAAGCGGTTCAAATGGATTTTGATGAGCCAGCCAAAAGTCTTCTACTTCGCGGTAGTTTTCTAATATTCCCGGGTTGATCTTAGCTTTTAAAGTTTCAAATTTTTCTGGATCTCTTCGGTATAATTCACTTAGGCAGTAACGCAAGGCAAAGGTGTAGCCCGAGTATCTAAAATAAGCATCGGGATGGTTCATCGTGCTTAGGCAGGCAATAAAATTTGCTTCGTTTTCTTTAGCAAATCCTAATTGATGCCCAATTTCGTGACTGGCAGTGGTGGGTATTTTATAAGAAACAATTTGCGTATTTACCTGCGCCTCGCCGGTAAGCGGATTCAGGTATCCGTTAAAACCCATATAAGAAAGCGGAATGCTGTATAATGAACGTTTTAGCGATTCTCCTTTATAAGTTAATTCAGGATAATCTTTGCTAATATTAGCGTACCCGGCGATAGTCTTTTCAAAGATTTCATCTTTAGAATAGGGAATCACCACGCTAACCGAATCATTTTCGGTAAGCTAGATTATGGAGCTTATTAGATTCGGTAATTAAAATTTCAGAAAGAGAATAAAGTTCTTCGGTAGTATAATCTTTTTCAATTTCCAAAGCTTTATGAAGGGGTAAGCGGTAATAATTAAATCCCCAGAAAATATGAAAACAGGCATACACTATAGATAAGGTTGCCATGGTGTCTATTATCCAGAACCTTGGATTTCTAAACTTCTGTTTAAAACGTCTTATTATCCAAAGCACGATTAAAATTCCGAAGAAGGTATATAAAAGATCCCCGAGTGAAAATGGTAAAAAACCGTGCCCGTAACGCATTAACTTTGAGATTTCCGGATATAAAAGTCGGCTGTACCAGTTTTCCACCAATTCGGGATAACCGGCCAGGAAAATGATAAAGATAATCTGCACCGGCAGCAGAAAAGCTAGAATATAAAGTCCTTTTTTCTTCACGATCTAAAAATACAATTATTAGCAAAACACTGCTTAAAATCTTAATCAGCTCATCCTGTATTGGTTAAATTAGTTTTAAAAAGCCTGTAAATTTTCCTTCTTTGCTAATTACCAATACCTTTGTGAAAGACCAAAATATAAAACAATGAACGAAGAAATAAGGGAATTAGAGCCGAAAATCTTATGGAATAAATTTGCCGATCTAAACGAAGTGCCACGACCTTCAAAAAAAGAAGAACGGGTAATTGAGTTTATGAAAAAATTTGGTAATAATCTTAACCTGGAAACCCTGGTTGATGAAACCGGAAATGTGGTGATTAGAAAACCAGCCACTGCGGGGATGGAAGATAGAAAACCAATCGTACTGCAGGCGCATTTAGATATGGTGCATCAAAAAAATAATGATACCGACTTTGATTTTGAAACCAGCGGGATCAATATGTATGTAGATGGAGATTGGGTGAAAGCTAAAGGAACAACACTTGGAGCCGATAACGGTTTGGGTGTTGCCAGTATGATGGCAATTTTAGAAAGTAAAGAGATTGAGCATCCTGCCCTTGAAGCTTTGTTTACTATAGACGAAGAAACGGGAATGACAGGTGCCAAAGGTTTAGATCCTAGTTTACTTCAGGGTGATATTCTTTTAAACCTGGATACCGAAGAAGATGATGAAATAGGTATTGGTTGTGCCGGTGGGGTTGATATTACCGCGGTAAGAGATTATGAAGAAGAGCATACTCCAGATAATTCGGTAGGATACCTAATTAAAGTTAAAGGATTACAAGGTGGTCATTCCGGGATGGATATTATAAAAGGCCTGGCCAATGCTAATAAAATAATGGCCCGTGTACTTTTTGATGCCAATCGCGATTTTGGCTTGCGTGTTTCCAGCATTAATGGTGGCGGATTAAGAAATGCCATTCCTCGTGAAAGTGAAGCTATTGTAGTGGTAGATAAATCGAATACCGAAACTTTTTTAACTGAAATTATTCAGCAGGTTCGTGAGATAAAAACTGAATTTGCTTCGCTGGAACCTAATATGGATATTGAAATTTCTGAAACCGAAGTTCCTAATAGTGTAATGAAGGTTGAAGACCAGCAGGAAGTGGTTAAAGCAATTTCTGCAGCGCATAACGGAGTTTATAGAATGAGCCCTGATATTGATGGTTTAGTGGAAGCTTCTAACAATATCGCCAGCGTAAAAGTAGGAGACGGGAAGGTTAAGATTAATTGCCTAACGAGATCATCGGTAGAATCTTCTAAAGACGATCTGGCTAATAGTCTGGAAGCTACTTTCGAGTTGGCGAAGTTTAAAGTGAAACTTTCCGGAGAATATCCAGGATGGGCGCCAAACCCTAATTCAGCTATCTTAAAAGTTGTAGATGGATTGTATCAAAACTTGCATAATGAGAAAGCTGATGTTGCAGCCTGCCACGCAGGATTGGAATGTGGAATAATTGGTAATCATTATCCTGAAATGGATATGATCTCTTTTGGTCCAACAATTAGAGGAGCGCATTCCCCAGATGAAAGAGCCGGAATTTCTTCAGCTCAGAAATACTGGAAATTCTTATTAGAAGTTTTAAAGAATATTCCGAAGAAATAATTCGGAAATATTGAAAAGTAAAAAGGCTGTTTGAATATTATCTTATCGTCAAGCTGTCCCGAACTTCGGGATTATTTCAGCTTCTAAGTTTAATTGAAACTAGATCCTGAAACCAGTTCAGGATGACGAAAGATTAATAATCAAACAGCCTTTCTTATTTTATTCAGGGAAATTACTTCTTGATCCCTGCTAATTCAACCCTAAATACAAGGTCTGTATTTGGTGGAATCACACCGCCACCGGCACCACGCTCACCATATCCTAAATGACTTGGGATATAAAGTAAAGCGGTATCTCCAACACTCATTTGTTGAATACCTTCTTTAAAACCTGGGATCATTGGAGCATCAGGACCGTAAGGCACTACCATTGGATTTGCATAACCACCCTGGGCTTCGCGAGTTGGATTAAAAAGTCCCATTTCATCTGCTAGCTCTTTTTTATTGGTGTCAAAAATATCACCATCTTCAAAATAGCCTTCGTACCAAACTTCTACCATTTGTCCGGTTTTTGGTGTTTCACCATCTCCTTTTTCTTCAAAGTAGATTTTTAGGCCGCTATCTAAAGTTTCAGCTTCTTCTTTTTTACTGCTAAAATATTCAGCGTTTTCATTTTTTGCTTCCTGGCGTTTTTTAGCTTCGGCTTCTTCCTTCTCCTTTATAGCCTGCAGTTCTTCTTCAAAAACCTTAGGAGCATCAAAATTCTTAGCCGATTTACCCTTTCTAACGATGTTTACTTCTTCCATAGTAACCGTTTTTACAGGCTTATCACGCTCTGCGGTTTCCACTTTCCCAATAGCATCCACAACATCCTGGCCTTTAATAACTTTACCAAAAACGGTATGTCTGCCATCAAGATTTTGGGTTGGGCCAAGGGTTACGAAAAACTGGCTTCCGTTTGTTCCGGGACCGGCATTGGCCATAGAAAGAATACCTTTAGAATCGTGACTTAAACTGTCTACAATTTCGTCTGGAAACTTGTAACCCGGGCCACCGCTACCTGTTCCGGTAGGATCACCACCCTGAATTACAAATCCATCTATAATTCTGTGAAAAGTAAGTCCGTCGTAATAATTTTTTCCTTTGTGTGTACTGTCAACCATTTTGTTTGTGCCTTCTGCAAGGGAAACAAAGCTGGATACGGTAATTGGCGTAGCCTCATAATAGAGTTCGGCTACAAAAGTTCCGTAATTGGTTTTAAATTCGGCGTACATCCCATCTTCTAGATCTGGATATTCGTCGTTACACGCAAACATGGTAAATACCACGGCAAAAAGTAATAAAAATTTACTGGTTCTCATTTAGTATAAAAATTAAAAGGCCCTTTATGGCCCTGGGTTTAACTTATTGTTGATTTTGAATTTCTTCCTTTTCTATGATCTTATTTAAGGTAACTTTTGTTTTTAAAGGCCAGTTAGTGCCTATTTTATTTTTATCGCCATAATAACCATAAGCTTTATAAGACGGAAATAAAAAAGTGACCGTTTCTCCTTCTCTCATAAGTTTAAGTCCCTGTCTTAAACCGCTAAATAACTTCTCCTGGTCTATTGCATAGGTTCTGGTTGCTTTTTCGCCTTCGGCATAAATTACCTGTCCATCTAAAGTTTTTATACTATAATCGAACTCCACAACATCCCCAAATTCAGGTTTAACCACGTTAGCAGTATCTTTACTTTTTTGGTTGTAAGTATACCAGAAACCGTCTTGCGAAGATTGGTATTCGCTTGTAGAATCTTTGGCGATTACGGCTTCAATTTGTGCTATTTCCTTTTCCAGGAGTTCCTGGTTTTTAACTATAGATTCACTAATATGCGAGCCCGATTTTTGTGTAACAGGATACCTGGCCTCCGGAGATTTACAGGCTGCTAATGCTAATATGGCTATAAGGATTAAAGCTTTTTTCATCCTTTTAATTGTTTATAATCGGGAAGAATGCTGTTTAATTTAGCAACGGTGTCTTCCATAGAAAGTTCACTTTTTCCACCTGCGGCATTATTATGCCCGCCACCTTCAAAATGTGCCCTTGCAAATTCATTCACATTAAAATCACCCTTAGATCTAAAAGAGATTTTAATGATTCCTTCCTGTTTGTTTTCAATAAAAATCAGGGCGAAAATAACATCTTCTATAGCAAGTCCATAATTCACAAAACCTTCTGTATCTCCTTTTTGGAAATTATGTTTATCCAGTTCTTCCTGTGATAAAGTAATGTAAGCGGTTTTATATTCAGGTAATACGCGAAGATTCTGTAAAGCTGTTCCTAAAAGCTGTAACCGGTTTTCATTAAACGTATCAAAAATATTGTTATGTATTTCGTGGTTAACGGCACCTTTATCTATTAGTTGTGCAATAACCCGGTGTGTTTCGGCGCTGGTAGCGCTAAACCTAAACGAACCGGTATCGGTCATAATTCCTGAATAAAGACAGGTCGCGATCTCTGGTGTGATTTTTTCTACAGCGCGCAGTTTATCTATAAAGTGATAAACCATCTCACAGGTAGAACTCATTTCAGCATCGCTATAAGTATAATTAGCAAAGTCAGAGGGTTCACGGTGATGATCTATCATAATAAAAACAGCCTGGGACGCAGTTAATATTTCCTGCATATCGCCTGAACGATTTAAATGATTAAAATCTAAGGCAAAAACTATATCTGCATTTTCAATAAGTTGATCGGCATTAGATTTATCTTTTTCGTAGATCATGACTTCTTCGTTACCGGGAAGCCATTTTAAAAATTTCGGGTAATCATTTGGTGCAATCACATCTACATCATGCCCCTTGTTCTTTAAAAAATGCATAAGACCCAAAGATGAACCTATAGCATCACCATCGGGGCCTTTGTGAGGTACTATTACTATATTTCTGGCCTCTGAAAGTTCGGCGGTAATCTCTAAAATTGCTTGTTCTATCATAGTGTAAAATAAAATACCCTGAAGCAATCCTACAAGGTATTATGTTGAAAAAATAGAAATATTCTACCTTAATGCTGAACATTTCCAATCTCATTTACTTAGGTTAAGCCTAAGATTTTTTTAAATAGTCATAACATTTGTAAACAATGCATAGACTATTTTAATTCCCATTTAGCGGGAAGCGAGTAAAGATACAATTTATTAATATTGGCTTAAAAAACCAATCTGTATTTTTGTATTCAACAAATCAACGAAAAATGAAGGTAATTTTATCGCTCTTAATAAGCTTTTTTCTTTTTATTTCCTGCGGAAGCAATGCAGAAACTACCAAAAATGAAATTGAAACATCCGCTGAAAATTACGATTATGTAATTGCTTTTGGAAGTTGTAACCGGCAGGATGAAGCCCAGCCATTATGGAATGCGATTTTGAAGGAAAAACCAGATCTATTTCTTTGGGGTGGTGATAATATTTATGCCGATACCGATGATATGGATGAACTGGAAGCCGATTACCAAACGCAGAAAAACCATCCCGATTATCAAAAATTAATGGAAACCACGCCAATTTTAGGTACCTGGGACGATCACGATTACGGTAAAAACGATGCCGGGAGAAACTGGGAATATAAAGAGGAAAGTCAGCAGTTGTTTCTCGATTTTTTTAATGTTGCTGAAAACGACCCTCGCCGGGAAAGAGAAGGCGTTTACCACGCTAAAAATTTCCAGGAGGACGGAAAGACCATAAAGGTAATAGTTTTAGATACGAGGTATTTTAGGTCTGAATTGCAAAAAAGCAAAGAAAAAGGAAAGCGCTATGAGCCAGATTATAACGGCACTATCCTGGGAACAAAACAATGGGAATGGTTGGAAAACGAATTGAAGAATAGCACTGCCGATTATAATGTGATCTTAAGTTCAATTCAAATACTATCTGCAGAACACGGCTTTGAAACCTGGGGTAATTTTCCATCAGAAGTGGAGAAACTGGAAAAGCTTTTAGAAACTTCTAAAGCAAAAAATGTAATTCTTCTTAGTGGCGACCGGCATATTTCGGAATTTTCAGAAAAGAATTTAGAGGAACTGGATTATCCGCTTGTAGATTTTACTTCCAGCGGAATGACACATTCCTATTCAGATTTTAGCGGTGAACCCAATCAATATAGAGTAGGCGAGGTGGTGAGCGATTTAAGTTATGGGTTGTTGAAATTCGATTTCAATTCAGGTGAAGTAAAGATGCAAATGCGCGGTGTTGGAAATAAACTTCAACAGGAATACCTGGTAAAGTATAAGGATTAAGAGCTTTAATAATGCAGCTGCCTGAAAGCTAAATTCATATAAAACCAAAAGGAACTTGTAAATGCAGCTTATTTAATTATTTTTGCCAAAATTTTAAAAACCATACAATGGCAGGAAAAAGAACATTCACCATGATAAAGCCCGATGCAGTTGAAGCCGGGAATGTAGGTGCGATATTAGAACAAATTACTACTTCAGGATTTAGAATTGTAGCTTTGAAAATGACTCAAATGACTACTGCTGATGCTGAAGAATTTTATGCAGTACACAACGAACGTCCTTTCTTTGGGGAGTTGGTAGAGTTTATGACTCGTGGGCCAATCGTATCGGCTGTGTTAGAAAAAGAAAATGCCGTAGAAGATTTTAGAGCTTTAATTGGAGCAACAAATCCAGAAGATGCTGCTGAAGGAACTATAAGAAAAAAATACGCGAAGTCTGTAGGTGAAAATGCTGTACACGGAAGTGATAGCGACGAAAACGCACAGATTGAAGCTGCTTTCCATTTTTCAGGTAGAGAGATGTTCTAAGCAGAACTTTTTAAGTAATATAAAAAGCCATCAGTTATTCGCTGATGGCTTTTTTGTTTTATAACAATAGGGTTTTGTATAATATATTGCCCTACAAACACTTATAATTCCGTTTTTCATCTAAATAATAAGAACGCTATCGAATAAATAAGGTTTTTAGCCGGCTATTTTTTAAATTATTGTTCAACCTAAAAAGTAGAATTATGAAATTTATTGATAGCTATTTTGTCTTTTTTATTTTGTTATTAAGCACTTCAATTACCGCGCAGGAATTAGAAGGAAAATGGGTTATTTCAGGAAATAAAAGTTTTGGTGGTTTTCCCGGAATACATTTAATGGAAGTAAGTGAAGACTCCTTATCCCATTATAATTTTGATCAATTTGTGACTAAAACTTCCTATGAAACTGAAGATAACAAGTTGAAAATTGATACGCTTGCCTTTGCTGAATTCAGCTTTAAAAATCCCAACAGGCTAAGTATTGCTTCCCCGAGATTAGAGAAGCCAGTAGATTATATACGTTTGGTTCCTACCGAAACCAACCTGAGCCCTGAGGAAATTAGAAAAATAAAATATGATTTAGTTCGAGGAGGGAAAAACTTTATCATCGACTTTCAGGATCACGCTGATGGAAAAATAATGGAGTCTTACTTGAAGAAAGTTGATGACACCTTCTTTTTGGTAATTCATCGCCACGGTAATCCAATTACTGCTGTACCTATTGAAAAAATCACTCAGGAAAAAATGCATTTATATGGTTTTATGGCTGGTCCCAATAAATTGGTTGCTTCGGCAATGGAGTAATTTAAATTTGAGCCATAAAAAAACTGTCTGAAAAGTTGACTTCTCAGACAGTTTCTGTTTAATTATTAATATAAAAGATTCTATTCTTCTGCATCTTCAGGAACAGGGAAACCACGATCACGCATTAGTGCGTCAATCTTAGCATCCCTACCTCTAAACTTTCGGTAAGCTTCAGCAGGATCCATAGCATTTCTTGGCGCAAAAAGATATTTTACCAACTTTTCGGCAAGGTTTGCATCATAAAATCCTCCGGGAGCTTCTGCAAAAGCTTCAGAAGCATCAGAAGTTAACACATCTGCCCATAAATAGCCGTAATATCCGGTAGCATAACCTTCTCCGGAAAATACGTGACCAAAATGTGGAGAACGGTGACGCATCACAATTTCATCTGGCATCCCTAATTCGTCCAGTGTTTCTTTTTCAAACTTTCTCGGTTCAATTTTATCAGGATCTGTGGTATGGTATTTCATATCCATCAAAGCCGAAGCTAAAAATTCGGTAGTTGCAAATCCCTGGTTAAAGGTGGCTGCTTTTTTGATTTTAGCTACCAGTTCATCAGGAATTACTTCTCCTGTTTCGTGATGTTTTAAATAACGATTTATCACTTTATCTGTAGATAACCAACGCTCTAATAACTGCGATTGGAATTCGGTATAATCACGAACACCGCTGTTTAGGGTTGGATATTTAATATCTGCCGCTAAAAAGTGTAGCGCGTGGCCAAATTCGTGGAAAAAAGTTTCGGCATCATCCCAGGAAACTAAAACGGGTTCTCCGGGAGCCGGTTTTATAAAGTTAGAATTATTGGAAGCTAAAACGGGTTTTGCACCTTCTAATTCAGAATAACTTCTATAGGTAGTTGCCCAGGCACCTGAACGTTTTCCCTGGCGCGCAAAAGGATCTAAATACCAAAGCCCAATAAGTTCACCTGAATCTTTATCGCTTACTTCCCATACGTTTACATCTTCATGGAAAACAGGAACGCTACCTTCTTCTACCGGTTTAAAGTCGAAATTAAAAAGTTCACCTGCGGTAAAGAATAAAGCCTGGGTAAGATTACCTAATTCCAGGTATTGTTTTACTTCTTCACTATCAAGATCATATTTTTCTTTTCTCACTTTTTCAGCATAATAACGATAATCCCAGGGCTCAATAGTGATATCTGCACCTTCACGATCTGCAACGGCCTGCATATCTTCAACCTCTTCTTCAACGCGGGCAAGTGCAGCCGGCCAAACAGCTTTCATAAGTTCCATGGCGTTTTCCGGATTTTTGGCCATTCGGTTTTGTAAACGCCATTGGGCAAAATTATCGTAGCCTAGCAATTCTACACGTTCGTCCCGAAGTTTCAGGATTTTTTTAATCACTTCATTATTATCAAACTCATCATCATTATCACCACGGGAATAATAATTTCGCCATACTTTTTCACGTAATTCTCTTTCATCTGAATAAGTTAAAAAAGGATCCATAGAAGAACGCGTGTTGGTTACGGCATATTTTCCGCTTTCACCATTGGCTTCAGCAGTGCTGGCTGCAGCTTTCACATAAGATTCCGGAAGGCCGCTAAGTTGATCTTCGGTTAAATAAACAATGTAGTTTTCTTCTTCTGCGAGCACATTATTAGAGAATTTGGTATAAAGTTCAGACAACTCTTTGTTTATCTCAGCATAGCGCTCTTTGTCTTCTTTATTTAAATTGGCACCTTCCATTGCAAATTCCTCGTAAATAAGATCGATTACTCGTTGCTCCGGAGCCGGTAGCGGATTTTCCTGAGAATTCTCATATACAGTTTTAATCCTTTCGAATAATGCTGTGTTTTGAGAAATCTTTGAGCTGTATTCAGAAATTTCCGGAGAAAGTTCTCGCTGTACTTCTCTAAATTCTGGGCTGGAAATATTACTGCTAAAAATTCCGTAGTAGGTAAACACACGGTTTAAAAGATCGCCAGAATCTTCGAATGGCACAATAGTATTCTCAAAAGTTGCCGGTTCTGGATTCTCGGTAATTTTATCGATCTCAGCAAGATGCGCATCCATCGCTTTAAGCATTGCCGGTTTTACGAGCTCTACTTTCATTTCGTCAAAAGCGGGAACTCCTGCGTACGGTCCGCTCCACTCGGCAAGTAAAATATTATCCATAGTTTTCGTCTCTTCTTTTTGTTCCTGAGAATTGGCTTGAAATCCTGCGACCAGCGCAAAAATCCCCAGGCTTTTTATAATTCCTTTTTTCATTGATTGTGGTTTTATTTTCAATCTATGAAGATAAGGGATTTTGGCAAAATAAGCACCTCGCAGAGCTTGTATATCTAATTGATTCCGCAAAAAAAGCTTTACGGAAATCTTTTAGCAATTAAAATTAATTTATCTTTGAGAGAGTATAAAAATTAAATACAAACATTAAATAATTAAGAATGAAATTTTTAAGTAAATCTGTTTTAATTTTAGGAGCCGTGGCGATGATTGCCTGCGGAGATAAGAAAGAAGAAAAAGAGGATAAAATAACAATTGGAGACGGTAACAGCCCACAAACTGAAACTACTACTGAAAAATCTTCTGCAAGCAGTGATTCTGCAGATGAGGATGTAGTGGAAGTGAGCATTGAAGGAAACGACCAAATGCGTTTTAACAAAGACGAAATTAAAGTAAAAGCCGGGCAAACCGTGCGTCTTACTTTAAAACACGTTGGGGAGATGGAAAAAAGCGTAATGGGTCACAACTGGGTTTTATTAAAACAAGGAACCGTGATTAACGAATTTGGTCAAAAGGCAGTTCAGGCTAAGGATAACGATTATATTCCTGAAGGAACTGATGCCGTGATCACTCATACCAAAATGATTGGTGGTGGAGAAGAAGTAACTATTGAATTTGAAGCTCCTGCAGCCGGTGAATACGATTTTATTTGTAGTTTCCCTGGTCACTATTCTGTAATGAACGGAAAGTTTATTGTAGAAGAATAGAGCTTTTATAATATTATTTTTAAAATGCCTTTACTGCGGAGAACCCGTTTGGTAAAGGCATTTTTTATGCGCGGATATTGTGGGATTCTGAATACTCCAGTTTTGCGTTGAAAAGACTTTTTTATTTTAAAAACCGAGAAAACTTCATTTTTAGAACATAAATTTCAGGGGATTTTATCAGCTTTTTATTTTATGCTACTTCATTTTATCAAATATTAAAAATCTATAAGGAGCAAGATTTTCCTGCCTGTATTTTTATTGAAATAAGTGCCTTAAGATTCCTAAAAATAGTAGTTTTAGGGCTCATTTTAGAGTACCTTAACTATGAGTGAAAACAAGCACTTTGTAATAGATTTTGATAGTACGTTTACCCAGGTTGAAGCCCTTGATGTTTTGGGCGAGATTTCCCTGGCAAACGATCCCGATAAAAAAAAGAACCTTGCTGAGGTAGAAGCCTTAACCGATAAGGGGATGAAAGGAGAAATCTCTTTCAGAGAATCCCTGGTAGAACGCCTAAGACTTTTAAAAGCTAATAAAAATGATTTGCCAGCCCTGGTAGAGAATTTAAGCGAAAGGGTATCTTCCTCTTTTGTTAGAAACCGGGAATTCTTCAACGATAATCACGAAAATATCTATATTGTATCCAATGGTTTTAAGGAATTTATAGTGCCTATTGTAGAACCATACGGAGTTAAGCCCAAGAATGTCTTTGCCAATACTTTTGAGTATGATGAGGAAGGAAATATTGTAAGTTTTGATCACGATAATGTATTATCCTCCAACAACGGTAAAGTAGAGCAGTTAAAGAAATTAAACCTAAAAGGCGATGTTTACGTAATTGGCGATGGTTATACCGATTATGAAATTAAAGCCGCCGGACTAGCCAATAAGTTTTATGCCTTTACTGAAAATGTAGAAAGAGCAAATATTCTTGAAAAGGCAGACCATATCACACCAAGTTTAGACGAATTTTTATTTGTACACAATATGAACAAAGCGATCTCTTATCCCAAAAACCGAATTAATGTTCTTCTTCTAGAAAATGTTCACCAGGACGCGGTAGACATTATGAAGAAAGAAGGATATAATGTAAGCGTACATCCCGGCGCAATGGATGAAGACGAACTTTGCGAAAAAATTAAAGATGTTTCGGTAATAGGAATTAGATCTAAAACCCATTTAACCGAAAAAGTGCTTGAAAACGCAAATCGCTTAATTGCGGTGGGAGCATTTTGTATTGGTACTAACCAAATAGATCTGCAGGCCTGTTTAAAGAAAGGCGTTGCGGTTTTTAATGCACCATATAGCAATACCAGATCGGTTGTAGAACTTGCCATTGGAGAGATAATTTTACTGATGCGTAATCTTCCTGACAAAATGCGTTTAATGCATGAGGGAAAATGGGAGAAATCGGCTAATAACAGTTTTGAAACCCGTGGGAAGAAACTGGGAATTATTGGCTATGGGAATATTGGAGCGCAACTTTCTGTAATGGCAGAATCTGTTGGTTTTGATGTTTATTATTATGATGTTGAAGAAAAATTGCCAATGGGAAATGTCACCAAATGCAATTCCCTTAAAGAGCTTTTAGAAACCGTAGATATTGTTACCCTTCACGTAGACGGAAGAAAGGAAAACAAAGATATTATTGGGGAAAAGGAGTTTGGTTATATGAAGGATAACGTGATCTTCCTGAATTTAAGCAGGGGCCACGTGGTAGATATTAAAGCGCTTAAAAAGAATATAGAATCTGGCAAAATTATGGGTGCGGGAATAGATGTTTATCCGCAGGAGCCTAAAACCAATAACGAAGAATTTGTTTCAGAATTACGGAATTTACCTAACGTAATTTTAACGCCACATATTGGTGGGAGTACGCTGGAAGCCCAGGAAAACATAGGGAACTTTGTTCCGGGGAAAATTATTGAATACATCAATACGGGAAGTACTACCAACTCGGTGAACTTCCCTAATTTGCAGTTACCGGTACTAAATAAGGCCCACAGGCTTATTCATATTCACGAAAACAGGCCGGGGATTTTGGCAGAAATCAACAGGATTCTTGCCGAACACGATATTAATATTGAAGGGCAGTATTTAAAAACCAATGAGACCATTGGATATGTAATTACAGATATTGATAAACGCTACGATAAAGCCGTTATAAAAGATTTAAAAGGACTAAAAGGAACTATTCGTTTTAGAGTTTTATACTAGGAACCTTATTTCTAAAATTTATCCCGGGAACTATTACTTGAAATAATTCCCGGGTTTTTTATTTCAAGATTTAATAGTCAAAACTTCTCTGAAGATTTTAAAATTTCTAAAACTTCCGGCCAGTTGTTAGCTCGGGTATGACTGTCAAAATCTATATTATGAAAGGCGCTAAACATAATCGTTTCTCCTTTAAAATAATCGAGGTTTTTAAGGTGATCATCTATCATGATATCGGTACCAATCACACTTTTATCACCACAAAAGATAATATTCTTCCAGTGAATAAAAGGGAAATGTTCACTTAACCAAGTTCGTTTTTCGACTAAACTCTGCGGAAATTCCATTGCCGCTGAAACAATATAGATCTCGTAATTCTTCTGAAGTTCTTTTACTGCTTCTACCGCGCCATCCATAACAGGAGCCGTGCTAAAGAAATTTTTTGTTGAAGCAAACTTTTTTACCATTCCCTTTTTTAGGAAATGCATTTTCTTCGGTTTTTCCTTTCAGGTCTTTTTTGCTGAATCTTTCCCCGTATTCTTTTTCATACCAGGTAATAAAATGTGCTTCTACATCGGCCAGAACACCGTCCATATCTATTGCGATAGATTTCTTCATAACTCAATTTTTAAGAACTAAAATAAGAAGATTTTCAGTGAAAAAAATGAAATATACCCTTATTTAGGTATTGTGATTAGTTTGGCTTATAAATATATTTGGTTAAATATTTCGTTTGGGGTAAAAAGGCTATGGCCTGGTTTAGGTAGGGGTAAACCAGGTTGTGGCCTTTTTTATTTTATAGATATGAAGTCTAAAAAGCTTTGCTGAAAGTTGAATTTTAGAGGGTTTTCTCAATCTTTTAGGATAAATTCAGTAGCCATTTCCGCGTGCAGTTTTGTAGTATCTAGAAGCGGGATTTCGGTATCTTTTTCTTTAATAAGCATAGGGAGTTCGGTGCATCCTAAAATAATAGCTTCAGCTCCACGCTCCTTCAGTAATTGCATTTGTTCCAGATAGAATTTTTTTGCTGCATCGGTAAATTTTCCCTGGGTAAGTTCTTCTGAAATAAACCGGTGGGTTTCATCAATAAAATTATCAGCCGGTATCAAGGTCTCTATTTGGTGTTTGTCCCGTAATCTTCCCTGGAGGAAATCTCCCTGCATTGTTGGCCTTGTTCCTAAAAGACCTAATTTTTTATAGGATTTTTGTTTTGCTTCCCTGGCGACTGCATCGGCGATATGAAGTATAGGAACATTAATTTTTGGTTGCACAAAATCATATACCATATGTGGTGTGTTGGCACAAATTATTATTGCTTTGGCGCCGGCACTTTCCAGTTTTTTGGAAATCTCTAAATATGAATTTTTAATCTTTTCAGAATCGTTTTCACGCATTAACTTCACGTTTAGGCTGTACAAAAGTAAAGGCGGATTTTGTTGCGTTCCAATTTTGTCACCTACCAGCTCATTTAAAAGTCGGTAATATTCTATAGTGGAGTGCCAGGAGGTGCCTCCAATCATTCCCAGTAAATTCATATTCTTTTGTTTTTGAAATTAGGCAATCTTAAGGTCTTCTTCTTTTCCCAATTTACGAAATGAAGTTAGAATTCCCACCGCTTCCAGGGCAGCAACTTCAGATTTATAAATAAACGAGATCCTAGACGCTTGTTCGTCAGCCGAAATTTCATAGATATCCTTAATTTTAGAGAGTTTCTGGGTAATGTATGCTATACAATTTCCACAATTAAGTTCTTCTAATGAGATAGTAGCTTTCATAATTCTTCGATTTTTAATTCTCTATGATTCTGTATTGCTGTAAAATTAACAGTAAAGCTTCAGAATATTTATGAGGAAGATCAGTTTACCACATATTTCGGATAGAAAATAGCAGGTGTTTGTTACTTTTATGAAATACTTTTAAGGAATGGTTAAAAGTAAGCTGGTACACGAAGTTAGGATATATTTTTCTTTACTTGCAAAGCTTAAATTTTGAAGAAATTGCGAAAGAAAAAACAACCCATAAAATATACCGAAGGGAAGATCTTTAGCTCTCTGGCTAATTTGGCCTGGCCAATTATTCTGGCTAATATTTTACAAACTGCCTACCAGTTAATAGATACTTTTTGGTTGGGTAGGTTAGGGGCGAATGCTGTTGCGGCTGTAAGTATAAGTTTTCCTATTCTTTTTCTAATTCTTTCGCTTGGTGCCGGGTTAACGCTTGCAGGAACTGTGATAGTTTCACAATATAAAGGAGCAGAAAACCAGGATCAGGTAAATTATAGCTCTTCACAAACTGTTTTCGTTATCTTTTTTATCTCGGTTTTGCTGGCTATTGTGGGCTACTTTTCTTCCACACCTTTAATGAAACTTATTGGAGCGGGTCCTGAAATTTTGAGTGATTCGGTAAGCTATTTTCAGGTTTCCTCATTCGGCTTCATTTTCCTGTTTATGTTTTATGTATTTCAGTCTTTAATGCGAGGTATTGGAAATGTTTTGCTACCAATGTATATAGTTTTGGTGACCGTTCTTTTGAATTTGATATTAGATCCGCTATTTATTTTTGGTCTTGGACCTATCCCGGGATTTGGAGTTGCGGGAGCTGCGGTTGCCAGTGTAATTACCCAGGGATTATCTGCTCTAACAGGCTTAGTTATTCTTTTTAGAGGAAATAAAGGGATTAAAATAAATTTCAGCAGGATGAAATTCGATTTCCCCTGGACAAGAAAAATGTTCAAGATTGGCATTCCTTCCAGTATGGAGATGTCTACCAGGGCAGCGGGAATGACGGTTATGGTGATGCTGGTAACCAGTTTTGGAAGTGAAGTTGTGGCGGCCTACGGAATTGGAAGTAGAATTTTAAGCCTAATAGTAGTTCCAGCTCTTGGTTTTGCAATGGCTACCACCACCTTGGTGGGGCAGAATATTGGTGCGGGCAAAATAAAACGTGCCGAAAGAATTGGAAACTTAAGTACTAAGATCGCTTTCTTTGGATTAACCGCGGTAGGGCTACTGTTATTTGCTTTCGCCGAACCTATTACAGCCTTTTTTGTTCCCAACGATCCCAGCGTGATTAGAGACGGATCTTTATTTATTAAAATTATGGCACCCAGTTTTGGCGTACTTGGAGTGCAGCAGGTTTTAAATGGAGTTTTTAATGGCGCCGGATTTACAAAGGCTTCTTTGCTAATTTCAGTTTTTGCTCTTTGGATTATTCGTTTTCCCACCGCCTTTGTTTTATCTAATAATACCGATCTTTCTTTTGAAGGTATCTGGTGGGCTTTTCCTATTTCTAATCTTATTGCTGCAATTGTAGCTTTTGCATATTATAAAATGGGTTATTGGAAGCTAAGAACTATTCGTTATCGCCATCGTCAACTTTAATAATGATTTATCTTATTACTGAATTAATAATTCGCAATTTTATTGATCTGAAAGTTTTGAAAAATGAAGACTGAAACGCAACAACGAATTGCTTTAAGCACCTACTTTTTCTTATCGGGGTTTTGCTTTTCTACCTGGGCTTCGCGAATTCCCAACATCAAAATGGCTTTTGATCTCAACGAAGCAGAGCTGGGAAACTTGCTAATGGTGATGCCTATAAGTTCTCTTATAGGACTTCCGGTTTCAGGGTGGTTGGTTTCTCGTTTTGAAAGTAGACATCCTCTAATTGTCTCCTTTATACTTTTAGCTGCTTCGCTTAAGTCTTATTGGAATAGCCGATAATCTTATATTGCTTATAGTAGGGATCTTTTCTTTCGCTTTTTCTATGCGAATTTTCAATATCGCGATGAATACCCAATCCATAACATTACAAAAAGCTTTTGAAAGAAAGATTATTGGTTCTTTTCACGGTCTTTGGAGTACCGGCGGCCTTCTGGGTGTGGCACTTTCTACCTTACTCGTAAAATTAAATATTCCTATTTACCAGCATCTGCCGGCGGTAGCTATTTTCACGCTTATTCTAGCCTTTGCCGCTTTTTCATTTTTACTGAAAAAAGATCGTTCTACCCAGGGAAATAAACTTCGGCTTAGGAAAACCAGATAAACCTACTATGTATCTTGGTTTTATAGTTTTTCTTGCCGCAATTACCGAAGGCGGAATGTTTGATTGGAGTGGTGTCTATTTTAAAGAAGTGGTAAATGAAGATGTTTTTACGCTGGGGTACTTGATCTTTATGGTTTTTATGGCCCTTTCCCGTTTCTTTTCAGATAGAATTGTGGAAAGAATAGGAATGGAAAGGAATTACATTATAAGTGCTTCCCTGGTATGTTTAGGGGTTTTACTTATGATTGTGTTTCCTTATTTCTGGCCGGCAATAATCGGGTTTTGTTTAGTAGGCATTGGAGTGGCGGCTGTAATTCCAATGACCTTTCTTCTCGCGGGCTCTTCAACAAAATATTCCCCGGGAATGGCCATTTCTATAATTACTACCTACGCTATTGTAGGAATGCTTTTAGGGCCGCCACTTGTTGGATACCTAGCCCATATTTTTAATTTAAAAATATCTTTTATCCTCTTTTTTACTTCAGCATTAATGCTAATCCCTATTTCCCAGCTTTTCTTTAAACAGAAAAAAGAGAATATTCAGGAATAACTTTTTCACTAAAAATGTTTAATTCTTATCAGCCGGAGTAATCATAATATGAGCACGGTGTGTGCCTGGGTCCATAAGCCATGGCATTCCAGGAGTATGTGGCTTGTCGGGAAGTCCTGTTTCCTCAGTGGTAGCATAAGGCATATAAATTACATATCGCAATTTTGCATCTTTAAGCTCTCCCGTTTCACGATTTAAGTTTTCTTCTTTTCCAGAAAGAATATAGGTCATACTGGGTGCATCGGGCATTTTTAGTTTTCCGCTCTCAACTTCTTGTTGGCGAACTGCCCGGCGTTCCATCATATCTTTACCTTCAGCTTTCAATTCACGGCCGCGAGACATAAAAGGATCAAGTTTTTTGTTATAACAACTTACCGAAATACCATTCATGCTAGGATCGTCAGCAATGCAAACCAGGTTATTGGTACCTTCTTTTAGTAGAACTACCTTTCCATCTTTGTCATAACCGTAAACTGTAACGGCATCTCTATCTTCTTCGGGCGCAGCCATGCTTGCCATTTTTATCTGAGTTTCTTCAGAAATAAATTCTTCCTGTGCTATTCCGCTAAAACTAAAAGCCAGA
The DNA here is from genome assembly GCA_963727565.1 of uncultured Flavobacteriaceae bacterium. Lineage (GTDB taxonomy): Bacteria > Bacteroidota > Bacteroidia > Flavobacteriales > Flavobacteriaceae > Salegentibacter. The sequence goes on along the minus strand of CAVSGU010000003.1, from coordinate 30,920 downwards.
ATCATTAAGCTATAAATTGCATTTTTCATTTTAAATTGATTTTAATTCGTAATCCTTTTAGATAAAGTTACTTATTTTATGTCACTTCTTTTCTTAGAACTTCTAATGGTGGTTTTCTTATTACACTTAAACTATTGCTTAGTCCAATAATTAGCACTAACAGCACAATTCCCGGGAATAAAACTAAAAATGGAATTAGGGATGGAGTAAACGGCGATTCAAAAACCAACCAGGCGAGTAACTGGCTGCTGATTAATGATAATAAAACGCCGGAAAGACCTCCAAGCACTCCTAAATAAATGTATTCTAAAGCATTAATATTCAATATTTGTTTGCCTTTTGCACCCAGTGTGCGCAGCAGAACGCTTTCCCTAATTCGCTGGTATTTACTTGTTCTTATGGCTCCTAAAAGCACAATAATTCCTGTGAGAATGCTAAAAAATGCCATGAAATTAATTATCCAGGAAATTCTACCTAGAATATCTTCTATAACACTTAGCACCTGCCGAAGATCTATGATGGAAACATTGGGGAATTCTTTAACCAGTTCCTGCTGTAATTGAGCCGACTTTTCTTCTCCCGGAACTTTGGTTGTTAATACGTGAAATTGTGGAGCATCCTCTAATACACCTTTTGGGAATACCAGGGAGAAATTCAATTGCATTCGTGACCAATCAACCGTTCTAACACTGCCTACAACCGTATTTAGCAAAACACCCTGCACATTGAAGATCAACTCATCTCCAACGCCAACTTTAGCATCTTCCGCAAAATTATTACTTATAGAAATCGGTACGGGATTAATATCACCCGCTTCAGCCGTCCATTCTCCACTTTCAATACTTTCAGAAGCAATTAAAGAATCACGGTAAGTAACGCGGAATTCGTGATTTAAAATCCATCCGTTAATTTGGGAAGTGGTGTCTTTTCTTATTTCATTAACCGGTTTCCCTGCTATGTTTTGTACCCGCATGGTCACAATAGGAATATTGTCCAGAACCGGTAAATCGTTAGTTCTTATAGTTTTGGCGACAGCTTCCTGTTGGTCACTTTGCACGTCTAAAAGAATCATATTAGGGCTATTAGCCTGGGATTCTATAGAAGCCTGGGCCAGTAAAAGATCTTTACTAAAATATAAGGTACTTATTAAAAAAGTACCCACTCCAATAGCCAGCACAAGGGTTAGCGTTTGATTTTGCGGCCTAAAGAGATTTAGCAAACTTTGCCTGGCAACAAATCCCCAATTATGCGGGAAGTATTTTCGTAGCGCTTGCATAAACAAGTAAGCTACTCCCGCCAGGATAGAGAAAGTGACTATAATTCCACCTACAAAAGCCAAAGAATATCTCCAGTCTTCTAATAACCAAAGCGAAAACAAAAAGATGAATAGAAAGATGCCTAAAGAAACGAGGATAATTGCCTTTCGCGATTTTTTAGTTTCTTCTTTTATTACTCGTAATGCTTGTAAAGGAGAGATATAAAGCGTCCCAATCAAAGGATAAAGAGCAAATAAAACCGACATCAAAATACCCAGTAAAATTCCCATAAAAATTACCGGTAAGGAAAAATTGATCTGTACATCTACCGGGAGCAAGCCTTCCAAAAGCCAGGGGAATAATTGCTGAAGAACTAACCCGAGAGCGGTACCTATAATGCCTCCAATTAAGCCCATAAATGCTACCTGGATAAGGTAGATTAGAAAAGTTTGTTTTTTACTGGCGCCCAAACATTTTAAAACTGCTACGGCACGTAATTTCTCTTTAATATAAATATGAATGGCACTTGCAATACCTACGCAACCCAATAGCAAAGCAATAAAGGCAACCAGGTTAAGAAATTTACCGAAATTTTCGTATCGTCTTCCCAGCCTGTCGCTGGTAGAGGTATGTGTATCTAAATCGGCGTCTTCAGTATCAAGAATGGGATCCAGAGTTTCATCCAGTTTTTCCATATCTGTATTAGGAGGCGCTGTAAAATAGAATTCATAATCTATGCGGCTTCCGGTTTGTACAAGACCAGATTCTTCAATAAATCTATATGGAATAAGTACCGGTGGTGCTACGGAACTAAATATAGCGGTGCTACCGGGTACTTTATTAAGTGCACCGGCAATAGGTAAAGTGACTTTCCCGATCTTGATGCTATCTCCCGGTTTTATTCCTAACTGAAGCATTACGGTTGCATCAACCAAAGCAGCTCCTTCTTCCTGATACCTATTTGAAGCATTTTTAGGCTGAGTTTCTAATTCCCCGTAAAAAGGAAACCCGCCTTCAATTCCTCTTACCTGCATTAATTTTGTGGCTTCGCTTTGAGGAAAAGCAGCCATAGAAGCAAATTTGATTTCCCGAGCTTCAGCGCCGCCCAGCGAATCCATAATTTGCATTACCCGCTCATTGGGTAGTTTATCACTGTCTATCTTATAATCGGCGCCCATTAAAGCTTTAGACTGCAGCGAGATATTGTCTTTTAAATTTTCTCCAAAAGATTGTATAGAAACTACCGCGGCGATTCCCAGCACGATAGAAGCCATAAAAAGCATCAACTTCTTACCACTGGCTTTTCCATCACGCCACGCCATTTTAAAGAGCCAGGAGAAGCCCGGTTTAAAAGTTTTGTTGTTGCTCATTATACGTGCTTTTCCTGGTTTTCAACAATTCTTCCGCCTTTAAGTCTAAGAATATGCTGAGTTTTTTCGGCTAGTTCAAGATCGTGGGTAACGATAATTAGCGTAGTTCCTGCTTCTTTATTTAAGTCAAAAAGTAATTGTTCTACTTTTTCGCCGGTTTCGGTATCGAGGTTTCCGGTAGGTTCATCTGCAAATAAAACCGAAGGTCTCGTGGAAAACGCTCTGGCTAAAGCCACGCGTTGCTGTTCTCCGCCAGAAAGTTGGGAAGGATAATGATGAATACGATCTCCCAATCCTACTTTTGTCAATAATTCTTTTCCGATTTTAGAAGCATCTTTATTGCCTTGCAGTTCTAATGGCACGGCCACATTTTCTAAAGCCGTAAGCGTAGGTAGTAATTGAAAATCCTGGAATACAAATCCAATATGTTTATTACGAAGAAGGGCTCTTTTGTCTTCTCCCAGCGTGCTCAGTTCGCTTCCGCATAAATTAATAGAACCGGAATCGGGCCTGTCTAAACCGGCACAAAGACCAAGAAGGGTTGTTTTTCCACTTCCCGAAGGTCCCACAATAGCAAAGGTTTTTTGTTCCTCAACTTCAAAGTTGATATCCTGTAATACTTTTAGTTTTTTGGATCCGCTGGAATAGCTTTTCTCCAGGTTACGAACGTTTAATATCTTTGCCATCTTATAACTTGCTTATTGTCTTTTTTGAATTAAGGCAAAATAAGCAATTCATTTGATTATAAACCCTGTTGCTATGAGAAACTTGATACGTTATTCCTCGATTTTGTTAATGTTCCTGATGTTTTCCTGCGGAGAAAATGCCGAAAAGAAATCAGAGAAAAATAGCACTGAAGAAGCTCAAACTGAAACCGAAACTCAGGAGAGTGAAAAAGACGTGATTCTTTTCTTCGGAAATAGCCTTACAGCAGGAATGGGTTTAGAACCTTCTGAAGCTTTTCCGGCTCTTATTCAAAATAGGTTAGATTCCCTTGAGTATGATTATGAGGTGATAAATGCTGGATTAAGCGGGGAAACCACCGCCAGCGGGAAAAACAGGATCAACTGGGTTTTAAATCAGGATGTAGATATTTTTGTTTTAGAACTTGGAGCCAATGATGGTTTACGCGGAATTCCTTTAGAGGAAACCAGGAAGAATCTTCAGGATATCATTAACACCGTAAAGGAGAAAAATCCCGATACTAAAATAGTTTTGGCCGGAATGCAGATTCCACCAAATATGGGAGAAGAATATACCACCGAATTCAGAAATATTTTCCCTGAACTTGCCGAAGAAAATAATGTAGAACTCATTCCTTTTCTTCTTGAAGGCGTAGCGGGAGATCCTGAATTAAATCAGCAAGACGGTATTCATCCAACTGCCGAAGGTTACAAAATTGTAACCGACAATGTGTGGAGTGTTTTGGAAGATGTGGTAGAGAAGGAGTAGTATTATAATTTCTTATAAATAATTTCAGATAAACATTTTAAACTACTCCCGTTATTTTAAAGGAAATGTCTGTTGAAAATACCATCAAGCTCCTCCCCTTATTTTCAAGGGGAGGTGGCCGTAGGTCGGAGGGGTTCTTTTGTAAGATGTTGGTCCTCAACCACCCCTTTCTTCAGCTAAGCCGAATTCATTCCCCTCCTTTCAAAGGAAGGGAGCCAAAAAGGATTTCTACTAACCACGATTTATTCTTACCAATAATTCAACTCTTCTTATAATTTCATTAGAAAGTATTTAGAAAAAATGCTATTTTAGGCTTTTATTAAGAATATTTGCTCTAAAAATCAATCTTACTTCATTTTCAAATAATTTAAGATCTAATCAAATTCTAAATATTTAGTGCTTCTTTTCTTAATATTTCAAAGTGATTCATTCAATCTAAAAACAGAAGATTTTTTATGAAAAGAAGAAAGTTCGTTCAATTAGCCGGTATGGGTACAGGGGCTTTGATGCTTCCTTCCTATTTAATGGGAAGTAACGTTTCTGCCGAAGCACTTTTGCATCCCGGTATGGATATTCTTACCAAAAGAAAACTCGCCGATGTAGCGCTAAACACAGCTAAATCTCTGGGGTCTACCTATGCAGATGCCAGAATAGGCCGCTACCTAAATCAATACGTTTTTACGCGTGAAGATAAAGTTCAAAACGTGGTAAATACTGAGTCTTTTGGAATAGGAATTCGAGTAATAGCTAATGGTACCTGGGGTTTTGCCTCTACCAATAGCGTTACCGAAGATGGAATAATGAAAGCCACACAGCAAGCCGTTGCTATCGCAAAGGCAAATTCTAAAATTCAGAAAGAACCGGTGAAACTTGCTCCAGTAGAATCTCACGGGGAAGTTTCCTGGAAAACTCCAATTAAAAAAGACTTTAAAGAAGTTCCTGTTTCAGAAAAAGTAGACTTATTGCTTAGCGCGAATGCTGCTGCTATGGATAATGGAGCCAACTTTGTGAATTCGGCACTTTTTATGGTGAATGAGCAAAAATATTTTGCCTCTACCGAAGATTCTTATATAGACCAGGACATTCACAGAATCTGGCCAACCTTTGGGGTTACTGCTATAGATCGTGAGGCGGGGAAATTTAAATCTCGTAACGCAATGAGCGCCCCAATGGGAATGGGTTATGAATATATGGATGGGCTGGAATCTGAAAAACTGGAAGGTCCCGGCGGATTAAGATTGTATCGTAATAGTTATGATATGGTAGAAGATGCCACTTTAGCCGCAAAACAGGCTAAGGAAATGCTTTCAGCTAAATCTGTAGAACCAGGTAAATATGATCTAGTTCTTGAACCAAATCATTTAGGATTAACCATTCACGAATCTGTAGGTCACCCATTAGAATTAGACCGTGTACTTGGCTATGAAGCCAATTATGCGGGAACCAGTTTTGCTACTTTAGATAAATGGAAATCTGGAGATTTCCAATACGGTAGTGATATTGTAAACCTTGTAGCCGATAAAACTCAACCGGGTTCTCTTGGCGCCGTAGGTTATGATGATGAAGGGGTGAAAACTAAGAAATGGGATCTTGTAAGAAATGGTGTTTTAACCAACTACCAGGCTATTCGCGATCAGGTACATATGATAGACCAGAATGAATCCCACGGTTGTTGCTATGCGCAAAGCTGGAATGATGTTCAGTTTCAACGTATGCCTAACGTTTCATTAGAGCCGGGAAAAGAGAAATATTCTATAAACGATATGATCAAAAATGTGGAAAAAGGTATTTATATCGCAGGGCGCGGTTCTTATTCCATAGATCAGCAACGTTATAACTTCCAGTTTGGCGGTACCGTATTTTTCGAAATTAAGGATGGAGAGATTGTGGGAATGTTAGACGATGTAGCCTACCAGTCTAACACCCAGGAATTCTGGAATTCCTGCTCTAAAATTTGTGACGAAAGCGATTATCGTATGTTCGGATCCTTCTTTGATGGAAAAGGTCAGCCTTCGCAGGTAAGTGCTGTTTCCCACGGGAGTTCTACCTCCAGGTTTGATGGCGTAAATGTGATCAATACCGGTAGAAGTGTTTAATACTACTGGTTTACTAAAAAAGAAATATAGAAATGGCAATATATACAAAAGAAGAAGCCAGGCAAATTATGGAAAAAGCATTGAGCTTTTCTACTGCAGATGCCTGTGTAATAAATATGGGAGGTAGCGAAAGTGGAAACATTCGTTATGCTCGTAATACGGTTTCCACTTCAGGACACCGCTCTAATCAAACACTTGCAGTTGAAGCTAGCTTCGGAAAAAAATCCGGAACGGCTACTGTAGATGAATTTGATGATGAATCATTGGAAAGTGTGGTGAAAAGAGCTGAAGAATTGGCAAAACTTGCCCCCGAAAACCCGGAGTTTATGGCGCCACTTGGCCCACAAACTTACGATGAATCGGTAAGTTTTGTGGAGTCTACGGCCAATATCACACCGGAATATCGTGCTGAGGTTGCCGCAAAAAGTATAAATCCAGCTTCTGAAAAAGACGTAACCGCTGCCGGTTTTCTTAACGATTCTGCCGGATTTAGCGCGATGATGAATTCTAGCGGACTTTTCGCTTACAACAAATCTACCGATGTAGATTTTACGGTAACTATGAGAACTAATGACGGTACAGGTTCAGGCTGGGTTACCCGTGATTATAACGATGTCAAAAAATTTAATCCCGAAGAAGCTGCAAAAGTCGCTATAGATAAAGCAGTGATGTCTCGTGAAGCCAGGGCTATAGAACCGGGAAAATACACCGTTATTTTAGAACCTGCAGCTTCTGTAGATTTACTTCGTAATATGTCTGGAGCATTTAATGCCCGTACTGCCGATGAAGGCCGAAGCTTTATGTCTAAAGACGATGGTACCAAAATGGGCGAAAAGATCGTAGATGAGCGCGTAAATATTTGGAGCGACCCTCTACATCCCGATGTACCAACTTCTACCTGGAATGGAGAAGGAATGCCGCTTAAAAAAATGAAATGGATAGAAAATGGCGTGGTTAAAAACCTGGCTTATAGTAGATATTGGGCAGGCCAAAAGGGCGTAGACCCTGTACCTTACCCATCTAATTTCATTATGGAAGGTGGAGATGCTTCTCGAGAAGAACTTATAAAAAGCACTAAAAGAGGAATCCTGGTAACCAGGTTATGGTATATTAGAAGTGTAGACCCGCAAACTTTACTGTATACCGGACTTACCCGCGACGGTACTTTTTATATAGAAAATGGGGAAATAAGATATCCTGTTAAGAACTTCAGGTTTAACGAAAGTCCGATTATTATGCTGAATAACCTGGAAACCCTTGGAGAACAGGTGAGAATTAATGGAAATTTAATTCCGTATATGAAAGTAAGGGACTTTACTTTTACCAGCCTTTCAGACGCAGTTTAAAACCTATAGATCTTTAAAAACTGGTTGTAGTGGAATTTTCATTACAACCAGTTTTATTTTTAAGACAGATAATGGAATATTACAAGTTATTATAAACTTTGTAGGAGATTAAAAGGATAAGTTTTCTAAATAGAAATTCAAATAAAATCGAAGTTTATTTTTTACTTTTTAAAAATTGAAGAGTCTAAATATTGAGTTACAGAAAAAGAATTTCTAGTGTTAGTTTTTTATGTATCCGTCAGTTCGAGTAGGTTTTTTAAGCGAAAGCAAAAAAATCATATCGAGAACACTTGAGACCTATAAAACACTTCTCGATATATCCCGATAAAGATCGGGACACTCGAAGTGACGATCTCCATTACTGGCACAATAGCATATATTTGTAAATCAAGATTCGTGAATTCGTGGCAACAAAAAATTATACACTATACAATCTACATTATACATTAAAAAATGAATAGCTTTTTCTTTACCAGGCTTCAATATGAATCGGGAGATTGGGATGTGGATCAAAGAATGCCCTCCAATTTGCTGAATTCCCTGGTGGAGTATACCACGCTGGAAGTTGATACCCGAGAGAATATTGTTCCGCTAAGCAGTGATGAGATTTTTAAATGTCCCTTTTGTTATATTTCTGGACATAAATTGGTTCAGTTTACGGCTAAGGAAAAAGAGAATTTTGAGAAATATGTGAAAAATGGAGGTTTCGTTTTTGCCGATGACTGCAATCACGATATCGACGGACTTTTCGCTAAATCTTTTGAGCGGCAAATGGAAGAGATCTTTGGACCGGGAGAATTGACAAAAATCCCTAACGATCACGAAATTTATAATGTATTTTTTGAGTTTGAAGATGGTCCGCCAACTACTTCGCAGGAACTTAATGGTTGGGGAGATGATTTGGTACACGAATATTTAAAGGCAATTGTAATAAACGGAAGAATTGGCGTGCTTTATAGCAACAAAGATTATGGTTGCGAGTGGGATTATGATTTTAGAAATAAACGATTTTATAAAATAGATAATACCCGTTTTGGGGTAAATATCGTGATGTATGCACTTACATCTTAACCAGCATTGAATTTCTATAAAAAGAAAGAATTTATAATAAGATGAAAATATGGATCAGCAATTAGCCGATTTAGACCAGGAAGTAAAAACGCTTACCGGGAAACTTAAAGACTTAAAAACCGAGATCGCTAAAGTAATTATTGGGCAGGAGGAAACCGTAGACCAGTTGCTTATTACATTTTTGGCAGGAGGGCATGCGCTTTTAGAAGGCGTACCCGGTTTGGCGAAAACCTTGATGATAAGAACGCTTTCCCAGGCGATAGATTTAAAATTCAAAAGAATTCAGTTTACTCCCGATTTGATGCCTTCCGATATTATTGGGACTGAAATTCTCGAGGAAGACCATACCACGGGAAAGAAATTCTTTGAATTTAACAAAGGACCAATTTTCGCAAATATTATTCTCGCTGATGAAATTAACCGAACCCCGCCAAAAACCCAGGCGGCGCTTTTAGAAGCGATGCAGGAGTTTGAGGTGACTTATTCCGGGAAAACCTATAAACTGGAACGTCCGTTTTTTATTTTGGCAACGCAAAACCCGATAGAACAATCGGGGACCTTTCCTTTACCGGAAGCCCAGCAGGACAGGTTCCTTTTTTATATTAAGATCGGCTATCCTACAGAAATAGAAGAAAATCAAATTTTAAAGCATACCACGGGATCTAAGAAGACTACGATTAACCCAATTCTTAGTGGCGCTGAAATTTTGAGACTTCAGCAATTGGTGCGGGAAGTTCCCATAAGTGATGATTTGATTTCCTATGTAAATAAACTCATAAGAGCCACTCGCCCTGAAACCAGCAATAACGAATTTGTAAAAGAATGGGTGAACTGGGGAGCAGGACCAAGAGCAGGGCAGGCAATGATCCTCACCGCCAAAGCAAGGGCATTACAACAAGGCAGGCTGGCTGTAACTCCTGAAGATTTGGAGCATTGTGCTTACCCGGTTTTGCGCCATAGAGTAATCGTAAATTTTAAAGCGGAAGCCGAAGGAATAACTTCAGATGAAGTAACCCGCGAATTGCTAAAATCAATAATACCGGCAGAAAAAGCAAGAAAATAAAATCAAGAACCTCGGGGCAAGCCCACGAGGTATGAGTCGGAAAATTATTCTTTTATTCGAGGCATCCCGATACTTCGGGATGGAGCATTTAAATCTCGATTATCGAGTAAACTGCCTCCCAGCAAGCTCAAGAGGCATTAATAGTGAAGAATTGTTTAATTTTCGAGGCAAGCCTCGGAGCTCCCGATAGTAATCGGGATAAATCTCGATTATCGAGTGAAGCAGGATTATCGTCAGTTATTAAAACCCGAGATCATCAACAGCGTGAGTGGTTTGGCACTTATCGCCAGGGTGACGGTAGACGGCTATCTTTCTGGCCTAAACCACAGCCGAAGGCTGGGGCCCGGAATGGAATTTAGTCAGTATCGCGGTTACGAGCCGGGCGATGATATGCGCCTGCTGGATTGGAAAATGCTGGCCCGATCTGGAAGATATTACATCAAACAATCGGAGGTAGAAACCAATGTTTCGGTAAAATTTATTCTTGATTCCAGTAAGTCTATGCAACACGAGGAAGATGGAATCACTAAAATGGACTATGTTCGGGTTTTGGTTGCTTCTTTGGCCTGGCTCGCACAGGGCCAGGGAGATGCCATTGGGCTCTTTGCATTGAACGATCACGATTTACACGCGCTTTATCCGCAAGTTCAAAAAAAGCATTTTAATAGGTTATTGCTGGAATTGATCAATATTAAACCTGAAGGGAAATGGCCTAAAAATCCGAAAGCTTCTGAAAAACTTCACGATAGAAGACACAAAGAACTTATATTCTTTATTTCAGATTTACACGAAGAAACATCAGAATTAACCAATGTGATCACCAAATTGAAAACTCCGCGAAATGAAGTCGTGGTTTTGCATCTTTTGGGTAAAAATGAATTGGAATTTAATCACAAGGGGTCGCTTACTTTTGAAGACCTTGAAACCGGTGCGCGAATGAAGATAGATGCCAAAGAAGCCCGGAAACAATACCTGGATTCCCTGGAGAAATCCATAAAAACAACTAAAGAAATTATGCTGGCCAATGCAATTACCTATCAACTTTTGCGGCTTGACGAACCAATTGGAGAGGCGCTTCAATTGCTACTGAAAAAACGTAATAATTTAATGTAATATGTTTTTTCTCAATCCTTCATTTTTATGGGCTTTACTGGGACTCGCCGTTCCGGTAGCGATTCATTTATGGAGCAAAAAAGAAGGAAAAACCATTAAAGTTGGGAGTATAAAATTCCTCCAGGAATCTGATTCCCGAAAAAGCAGTAGCATTAAATTGAACGAATTCTGGTTGTTATTACTAAGAATGTTGCTCATCACGATTTTGGTCTTTATCCTGGCCGAACCACGTTTACATTATAAAACCGAAAATTCACCAATCACCTATTTGGTTGAAAAATCTTTGCTTTCTTCTTCGGAAGTAAAAAACCTAACAGATAGTTTAAATAATACCGCTGAGGTTCGGTTTTTAGAAACTGATTTTCCGGAATATCAAGCCTGAAATTGTAAAGGATACTTTTTCTGAAACTCCGAATTACTGGCAACTCGCCAGGCAAATGGGAACTTTGAAAACCGACAGTATCGTGGTTTTTACCAATGCTTTTGTTAGCGGAATTAAAGGAAAACGCCCTGAAATCAGTAAAAATATTCATTGGATTAACCTGAATCCCGGAACCGCAAAAACCAATCTGGTTGGGGCTGTTAAAAGAGGTGACGAAATTGAAAGGATTTCAGTGATTAGCGATGCTGAAGAATTTAAATTTCAGAAAGAAAAGCAAAATTTAAGCACTTCAGAAATAGAAACTGAATTCGGAAATATCCCGGTGGTGGAATTGGATACTTTGCAGGTGCAAATATATGCCGAACAAGAATTCCAGGCGGAAAAAAAGTATATCAAAGCTTCTTTCTTGGCTTTGGGGAAATACCTGGAACAGCCTATTGAAATTATAAATTTTGAGGAAGAAAATTTCAATTCAAATTCCAGAGGAAATATTGATCTGGTTAAGTGAAAAACCCGCTCCTAAAATTGAAGGAAAAGTAGTGAAATTCCGAAGGGACTCTTTAGCAAATTCACTTATTGAGCCTGGAAACTTCGAAAATGAATATCATTTAACCGGCGACTAAATTCAGAAAACATTGTAGAAGAATATTTCGCCGAACAGCTTCTGGAAATACTGAATCTTTATCCCGAAATTAATATAGAAGCTGAAAAGTATGATTTTCGAATGATGGATTTAGCGCTTTTAAAACCAAATTTTGGAGAAGCTTCAGAATTACCCAAAAATCGGGATGGGAGGGATATTTCTAAATATTTATGGATATTATTAATCATTCTAATCCTATCAGAAAGAGCCCTGGCACGAGTTAGAAAACAATGAGCAAAACCGGAAAAGACATATTAATCAGGTTTCAAAAGCGCTGGCAATTATTGCTTTGGCTGGAGGTGTTTCTCTATGCTATTGGTGCTGCAGTTTTTACCTGGTTCTTTTCTTTCAATTTACTCATCAGTATTTTTAGTTTCGGAATTGTTTTTATTGTGGCTGCTTTTCTCAAAAGGCCCTGGGAAATCGATTTGCAGGAAGTCAGTAGTTTTATTGATCGCAAATCCACTAAACTGGAATACAGCAGCGGATTATTACTAAAACCCACCGAAGAGCTTTCAGGACTAGCAAAACTTCAGCAGCAAAAGGTTGCAAAAGAAGTTGAAGCCGAAAGCAAACAAATTCAGCCAGAACATAAACTGGGAACCGCGGCGATTACTTCTGTAGTAATGATTGCTATCGGTTTTTTCGCGTTTTATTTCGGATTAACTGAAAATTATTTTTCAAGAGAAAACACGATTCCCAGAGGAAGAAATTATAGTTTTTCGGCCTACAGATTCTTCTTCACTTAAATCTAAAGCGCCGGTTTTAGAAGAGCAAGCAATTAACAATCAATTATCCGGGGTATACCGGTTTGGCAAATTCCACTTCATCCAAAATGGATATCAAAGCCGTAGAAGGTTCTCGCGTAACCTGGAAGCTCGGTTTTGAAGGTGCAGTAGATAGCGTAAGTATTGAAAGTATGGGTAGGCGCAGACCGATGAAAGAAAATGATGGATCATACACCGGGACTTCGGTTTTAGAGAATTCAGGTTTCTATAATTTTAGGTTTACCGATACGGCCGGCGCCAGTTATGTTTCAGATCTTTATGCGATTGAAGTCACTAAAGACAAAGCGCCGGTGATTATTTTGGAGGGTTTAAAGCAATTCAATTCTTTTAATTATGATGATGAAAAACGCATCAATTTTAGTGCTTCCATAACCGACGATTTTGGACTTGCAAATGCTCATATTATTGCTACGGTAAGTAGGGGAACCGGGGAATCGGTGAAATTTAGGGAAGAACAATTGAGTTTTGATAATACCGTAGAAAGTGGAAATAAAAGCCTGAATTTGATCAAAAATATAGATTTAGATAAAATGGAAATGGAGCCCGGCGATGAGCTATATTTCTATGTGGAGGCCAGCGATCTAAAACAACCTCAAGCCAATATTGCCCGTAGTGAAACGTATTTTGCGGTGATAAAAGACACGGTAGATTATGGTCCCGGCGTAGAGGGCGGGCTCGGGGTAGACCTGATGCCCGATTATTTCAGGAGTCAGCGGCAATTAATTATTGATACCGAAAAACTGATTAGTGAGCGCGGAAAACTTTCCAAAGAAGAATTTAATAAAACCAGCAATGATCTTGGTTTTGATCAAAAAGCACTTCGGTTAAAATATGGTCAGTTTATGGGTGATGAAGCTGAAGGCGGAATGGAAACCGGCGGTGAAACTTCGGGAGAAGATCACGATCACGACGAAGATCCTTTAGCCGATTATACCCACGATCACGATGGCGACAATGAGCATAATTTGGTAGAAGAAGATGATGGTCACGACCACGGTGAAGAAAGTGAAGAAGGAGAAGATCCTTTAGCTGATTATTTGCACAATCACAGCGACCCTGAATCTTCAACTTTATTTACCGATAATTTAAAGGCGAAGTTACGGCAGGCCTTAAATATTATGTGGGATGCCGAGTTGCATTTACGGCTTTACGAGCCCGAAAAATCGCTGCCATTTCAATATGAAGCTTTAGAGCTTATCCAGGAAATCAAGAACAGCGCAAGAATTTATGTGCATCGTATTGGGTTTGATCCACCGCCAATTAAGGAAGACAAACGGCTTACGGGAGAGCTTGACGAGGTTGGAAATTTTCGGAAAAATGAAGAATTTGAAGAAAATGATGATTTTCTTTTTATGCGGAAAAGTGTCTTAAGATTAGAAGAATTAAAAGAATCAAATTCAAAAATTACAGAAACCGACCGCGAGCTATTTGAAAAAGCCGGAAATGAACTTGCCGAAAAAGCAATAGCTGAACCGGGTAGGTATCTGAAGGTTTTACAAGACTTAAAACGACTTTCTGAAGAGCAGCAAATCGCAAAAGAAATTATAATTGAAACACAAAAAGGCTTGTTGCAGGCACTTCCGGAAGCTAATGCTGAACCGCAAAAAAGAACCGGTTTTAGTGGGAAAATTAACGAGTTATTATTGAAAGAACTGGAATTGAATGAGTAGTAACCTAACTTTTTTAAATGCTTCGTGGTTTTGGCCGGTACTTATATGCTGGTTTTTTTTACTCTTGGTCTTTGTTTGGAAAGAATGGTCACAAGCTGGAAAAAAGCGCTTTGTTTTGAAAATTTTCCTGATAATTTTAGCGATTTCTTCTTTGGCATTTATCGCTTTAAAACCTGCAATTTATAAGGAGGTTCGGGAAGGAAATGTTTTAATTCTTACTGAAGATTTTAAGCAAAATCAGTTAGATAGTTTGAAGAAGGCATATCGAAAAATAAAGATTGTTGATTATCGAAAGGATGCGATTTTGCCTGAATTGAAAACTTCAAAACAAATCTTTGTAGCTAGGTCGTGGAATTAGTGATTTTGATTTATACCAATTTGACGATTTACCGGTGACTTATTTGCCGGGAGATACTCTTGCAGGAATTGTAAAGCTCAATTATAATCACCAAAGTCGTGTAGGTAATAATTTGCTAGTGCAGGGAAGGTTTTTAAAACCAAAATTCGGTAACCGGTTGGTTTTAGAAGATGCCGGTGGAACTGCAATGGATTCGATTGTTTTTACTTCGGAAAAAAATAAGAATTTTAACCTGGAAACCGAATTAAAAGTTTCCGGGAATTATGTTTTTAATATTACAGAAAAAGATTCCCTTGGGGAAGTTTTAAGCAGAAATGCTTTACCGGTAAAAGTCGCTAAAGAAGAAGCTTTACGAATTTTAATTTTAAATTCTTATCCTACTTTTGAGATCAAATACCTTAAAAACTTTTTAGCCGAATCTGGCCACGAACTGGTGGTAAAAAACCGAATTACCGCTGGGCGATTTAAATTCGAATTTTTCAATACCGAAAACACGAGTCTAGGAAGTTTAAATGAAGAAGCTTTAGAAGATTTTGATCTGCTTATTTCAGATACAGGAGCTATTCGCAATCTTTCTTCCGCAGAAATCAATACGCTGCAAAATTCAATTCGGGAGACCGGGTTGGGACTTTTTATGTTGGGAGAAGCTAATACGCTAAATTCTGTAGGGGATTTTTCGATTTTTGAATTACAACGAGTTTCAGGTACAGAAACTGAAGTAGATAATCTTCCTGAAATTTCTATTGCCAAACAGCCTTTTCAGTTAAAAGAAGCAGTTGGTTTGGAGGAGATTCATAATTCGAATTCAGGGATTTTGAGTGGCTATAAACGAATGGGGCAGGGCAGGATTGGTACAACGCTTTTAGAAAACACCTGGCAGTTACAACTGGAAGGTAGGCAGGAAGCTTATCAACAGGTTTGGTCTCAGCTGGTGGAGCAAATAAGCAAGAGAACTTCAGTCACGGCATCCTGGGAAGCGAAAACCGATTTTGCATTTAAAGATCAGGCTTTTGAGTTTCAACTTCGGACTTCAGTAGAAAACCCAAGAGTTCGGGATGAGAATGATTATTTAATTCCGCTAAAACAGGATTTAAATAATTCAGAATTATGGGCGGGGAAAACTTATCCGCAGAAAACCGGCTGGCAGGAATTAAAAATGGAACAGGATTCTACTTCGGTTTTTAATTATTTTGTGCATAAAGCTGGGACTGGCAGGCTTTACAATCTTATCGAACCTCACAGCAAAATAATAGATTTTTTCAGCAGGAAATTCTGGAAGAAGAATCTGTAAAAATGCCAATTGCCATTAATCCGTTGTGGTTTTTTGGAATATTTCTAATTGGAATGGGTGGTTTATGGCTGGAACCTAAGTTGTAAAAACTTATTTGTTTTTTCGGGAAGGCCTGTATTTTTTAATCTTTTTTATTTTTTCACTCTTAGAAACTACAGCAAGACTTAAAGAAACCAATACAGAAATCGCTGCCGTAGTACCCAAAGCGCCACCGTAACCTTTAAAAAACGGACTCGCATTTAGGTAGATAATAGAAAAAATAAATCCTGAAAAACCTACCAATAAATAGCTGGGAAGTATTTTTGAAGAAACCATTCCTATAAAAGTCGCGCCAATAAAAACTATCGGGATGTTTTTAGTTAAATAGGGGCTAAAAAGTTCAGGAAAGAAATAGAAAAATAGGCCTACCAAAAGGGAGAGGCCTGCTGAAGCACGAACAGCACCCTGCCTGTACTTGTTGTTAACTACATAAGTTAGGATGGCAGAAATAATTCCGGTGAGAAAAAGAATGCTTATTTCCATTAAAACAGGGTATATAAAATGGCTGAAGTGATGGCAATACTACCAAAAGCGATGGTTCCCAGTTTGCCGCCAAAGCCGTTAAAAATGTTTTTAGAAAGAATAAGAATGCTGCCCGCGATAATACCGGCCAGTAGAATAAATTTTAAATTGGGCGCTACACTGGCAGAAGTCATTCCCACAAAAGCACCACAGTAAATGGCGGGTGGCGCTTCTTTTAAAAGATTTGATTTTCTATTTATTGAAGGCACAAAAGAAGCCAGGGTTCCTATAAATCCTGCGGCAAGCACCGGGCCAAATTTAAGTTCAATATTTATAAAAAATGTGCTTAGGGCACCGGTTACCGCAAAAAGAATAAGATAAAGATCTTTTATAAAATACCTTTCTTCTTGCCGTGGCGCTTTGAAATAAGCAAGACTTATTAATACCGAAATTATCCCCAAAAATAAAAGTACGAGGGGAGCATTCATCTTATCAAAAAATATAGCGAACAAAAATGCAAACTGCACCAGGATTAGAATAAAGAAAGATAATCTTCTGAATATTTTCGTCATACTTCAGGCTTGGTACTTTTTTAAGTCGGCAAAACTACTAAAACTATAAAGTTTAGGCTGTTAGATTTTAATAATAAAAGGGTTTTTATTTTGACTTTTTCAGAATAATCAAGCTGAAAAATTCTTTTCAAAATTTAACGAAGCAGAATAATTTTGAGTTCAAATATTTTATAATTTTGGAAAATATCCTATAAAAAGGAAATAATCCAAATAATGAAGAATAAGTCTATTTTACATCTGGATCTCGATGCATTTTTTGTTTCGGTAGAACGTAAACAAAATTCTGAATTGAATGGTAAACCGCTTATCGTAGGTGGAATGGGCGATCGTGGGGTAGTGGCGGCCTGTAGTTATGAAACGAGAAAATTTGGAGTCCACTCCGGGATGGCAATGAAAGTAGCTCGACAGCTATGTCCACAGGCTACGGTAATTAAAGGGAATGCCAGTACTTACACCAAACATTCGAAAGAAGTTACAGAAATCATTAAAAGCCAGGTGCCCAGTTTTGAGAAAGCCAGTGTAGATGAGTTTTATGCCGATTTAAGTGGGATGGATAAATTTTTTGGAATCAATCAATTTGCCAGTGAGCTAAGGCAAACAATTATAAAAGAAAGCGGCTTGCCAATTTCTTTCGGACTTTCACAAAATAAGGTGGTTTCCAAGATCGCTACGGGAGAAGCCAAACCTAATGCAGAAATTGTAATTCCGCATGGAAATGAGAAAATCTTTCTTGCACCATTAAGCGTGAATAAAATCCCGATGGTGGGAAATAAAACCTTTCAAAAACTACTGAATTTAGGTGTTAGGGAAATAAAAACCATACAGGAAATGCCGGTGGAAATGTTGGAAAGCGTTTTAGGAAAAGCCGGGCGAACTATTTGGAAACGTGCTAACGGCCTGGACGATACACCAATTATTCCTTATCACGAAAGAAAATCTATCTCTACCGAGCGCACTTTTGGCCGTGATACTATAGATATGGTACGCCTACACGCCACTTTGGTGGCGATGGCCGAAAGCCTGGCTTATCAGTTGCGGCGTGGCAATAAATTAACCAGCGTGGTAAGTGTAAAGATCAGGTATTCCGATTATCAAACGCATTCCAAACAGGTGAAAATCTCATATACCAGCGCCGATCATATTCTAATTCCTAAAGTCGAAATGCTCTTTAAGCAACTCTATTCCCGCCGGTTGTTGATTCGGTTAATCGGGGTGAAATTCAGCGGACTTGTAGGTGGAAATTACCAGATTAACCTGTTTGATGATTCTGAAGAAATGCTGAATTTATATAATTCCATAGATAAAATTAAGGAACGTTTTGGAGAACATAGTGTGATGCGTGCGGTCACCATGGGCACAAAAACCATTGGCCGAATGGGAAATCCGTTTAACGGCGAACCGCCAATTGTGTTGGCACACAGAAAACAATAATGATCTATTTAAACTGCCATACCTGGTATTCGCTGCGCTACGGAACTTTTTCGGTAGAAAAACTCTGTGAGCTCGCCCGGGAATTTAAAGTTGAATCTTTAGCGCTTACCGATATTAATAATACTTCGGCTTGTTTAAATTTTATAAAAATAGCTTCGGAATATGATGTAAAACCAATAGTAGGAATAGATTTTAGAAATGGAGCCGAACAGCAATATGTGGGACTTGCGAAAAATAATGAAGGTTTCAAGCAGTTGAACGAACATTTGTCGCAGCAACTTCATTCAAAAAAAGATTTTAAACCTGAAGCGCCGAATTTACCTGATTGTTTTATTATCTATCCTTTCGAAAAAGTAATAGCGAACAAAAAGACGAATTTCAGAAACAATGAATTCATTGGAATTTCTGTAGAAAGTCTGCGGAAACTCAAATTTTCTAAATACCTGGAATTTAAAGATAAGCTGGTATTGCAGCAAAGCGTGAGTTTTAGGAATAAACGCGATTATAACGCGCACCGGTTGTTGCGGGCCATAGATAATAATGTTTTACTTAGCCAGCTTCCTGAAAGCGAGCAGGGTTCTTTTTCTCATCAAATGATATCTTCAGAAATTATTGCTTCGGAATTTGAAGATTTTCCGCATATTTTAGAGAACACACGGGAATTGGTAAAAGCCTGCCGGGTAGATTTCAAATTCGGAAAAACCCAAAATCGAAATTTATTGGTATCAGGAAAAAGCCCTGAAGCTGATGTGGAACGGTTTAAGAAATTATGTGATGAAAACTTACCAAAACGTTATCCCGAGGCAAATGAAAAAGTTTGGAAACGGGTAGAAAAAGAACTGAACGCCATTATTAAGCTTGGTTTTGTCTCTTACTTTTTGATCAATTATGATATTGTGAGTTATGCCCGGTCTCAGAATTTTCCTTTTATAGGGCGGGGGAGTGGCGCCAATTCTATTATTGCCTACATTATTGGAATTACCAATGTAGATCCCATTGAGCTGGATCTATATTTTGAACGCTTTATTAATGAAAGTCGAAGTTCACCACCCGATTTTGATATCGATTTCTCCTGGAAAGACCGTAACGAAGTAACCCGGTTTATCTTTGAAACATATGAATTTACCGCGCTAATGGGAACTTATGTAACCTTTAAACGTCGCGCGGTAGCCAGGGAACTGGGAAAGGTGTTTGGCTTACCTAAAGAAAACATCGATAAACTTTCGGCAGGATTTTTTAGTGTAAATGAGCTGGATCAATTGGAGAAATTGGTGTTACGTTACAGTGCTTTAATTGAAGGTTTTCCTAATTATTTGAGCGTGCATTCCGGCGGAATTTTAATTCTGAATGATAGTGTATATAATTATGCCGCTACTTTTTTACCACCGAAAGGTTTTGAAACGATCCAGATAGATATGAATATCGCGGAAGAAGTTGGGATTCATAAATTCGATATTCTTGCCCAACGCGGACTCTCCAAAATTACCGATGCTATTGAAATTATAAAGGAAAATCAGCCAAATGCTGAAATTGAGGATATTGAAAATATTGAACTTTTTAAAAAAGATCCGGAAATCAATAACCTGCTAAAAACCGGCGATTGTATGGGAGTTTTTTATGTAGAATCTCCTGCAATGCGCGGACTGCTTACCAAACTACAAACCGATAATTATTTGAATTTAGTGGCTGCGAGTTCTATAATTAGGCCCGGGATTTCTAGTGGCGGGATGAAAGAAGAATATATAAAGCGCCATCGTGACCCCGCAAGAAGAAATCAGGGCCATCCAGTAATGCTCGAAATTATGGATGATACATACGGAATTATGGTCTACCAGGAAGATGTGATGAAAGTGGCCCATAAGTTCGCCGGACTTAGTTTTGAAGATGCTGATGTGTTACGGCGGGGAATGAGTGGTAAGAAAACCTCTAAAGGCCAGATGGAGAGAATTGAAGCTAAATTCAGGGAAAATTGCAGACAAAAAGGCTATAATGAAAAGATCATTGATGAGGTTTGGGAGCAAATTTCCTCTTTTGCCGGGTATGCATTTCCAAAGGGGCATTCGGCTTCTTATGCGGTAGAAAGCTACCAAAGTTTATATTTAAAGAAATATTTTCCGCTGGAATTTATGGTGGCGGCGCTTAATAATGGCGGCGGATTTTATGATGTAGAAACTTATATCCAGGAAATTAGAAAATGCGGTGGAAGAGTGCATCCGCCCTGTATCAATAAAAGCGATCACCCCAATAGTATTTTTGGAAAAGATATTTACCTGGGATTAGGATATATCAAAGAATTGGAAACTAAAACCGTGCAGCAAATCCTGGAAAACCGGCAGTTTTTTGGAGCTTTTAAGTCGTTTGATGATTTTATAGATCGGGTTTCTATTTCTATAGAACAACTAAGTATTTTGCTAAAAATTGATGCTTTTAGATTCACACAAACAGATAAACATCATTTACTGTGGAAAGCTCATTTTAAACTGAATGCCTCCAAACCGGTAGCTACACAGGAAAAGTTATTTAATACCGCTCACCGGGATTTTGAACTTCCGCAGTTTCAATATTCAGCATTAATAGAAGCTTTTGATCAAATGGAATTACTGGGATTTCCGCTTTGTTCTCATTTTAAATTGCTTAAAAATCCTATCGAAAATTCAGTAAGAGCAAAAGATCTAAAACATTATGTGGGAAAGGAAATTTTGATCTATGGCGCCCTGATCACCGCCAAAAAAACCGGAACTTCTAACGGGAAATATATGTATTTCGGGACTTTTTTTGATGCTGAGGGCGATGTTTTTGATACGGTTCAATTTCCTGCTACCGCAGAAAAATATCCGTTGCGCAGCAAAGGAATTTATAAATGCTACGGCAGGGTAAATAATGAGCTGGATTATATTTCTATTAGCATACAATGGCTGCAACGCCAGGACACGCTAACCGATCCCAGGTTGGTTGGATATCAGTTTTCATAGAGTTTTAAAAACGCTTGTTTTCGTCACCCTGAATTTATTTCAGGGTCTAACATGATTTGATTATCATTTAATTAGATCCTGAAACGAGTTCAGGATGACGAGAGTTACGTCATGCTGAATTTATTTCAGCATCTAATGTGAATATAAGAGTGGAGAATTTCTTCACAATTTAGACCCCGAAATAAATTCGGGGTGACGTAAAAAGTTAAAAAATCTTACTTCAAATACTCCAGGACATTATTTTCAATACGCGTTTCAATATTGCTAATGTCGCTTTTTACAAAAGCTTCTCCGGTGATCTTTTCGTATAATTCAATATACCGTTCAGAAACCGATTCGATATATTCATCGCTCATTTCGGGTAAAATCTGACCTTCTTTTCCCTGGAAATTATTTTCAATAAGCCATTGTCTCACAAACTCTTTAGATAATTGTTTTTGTGGTTCATCGTTATCCTGTCTTTCCCGGTAACCATCGGCATAAAAATATCGGGAAGAATCGGGAGTATGAATTTCGTCTATCAAGACAATTTCCCCATCAGCATTTTTACCAAATTCATATTTGGTATCCACTAAAATCAATCCTCTTTTTGCTGCAATTTCAGTTCCTCGTTTAAAAAGATCTCGGGTATATTTTTCAAGAATTTTGTAATCTTCTTTAGAAACAATAGCACGTTTTAGAATTTCCTCTTTAGAAATATCTTCATCGTGATCGCCCTGTTCAGCTTTAGTGGCGGGAGTAATAATAGGCTCCGGGAATTTATCATTCTCCTTCATTCCGTTTGGCATTTCTACCCCACAAAGCATACGTTTCCCGGCTTTGTATTCCCGGGCAGCGTGACCCGCTAGATAACCGCGAATTACCATTTCAATTTTAAAAGGTTCACAGGCCTGGCCTACCGCAACATTAGGATCTGGAGTAGCTTCCAGCCAGTTGGGTACAAGATCGCGTGTGGCTTCCATCATTTTTGTCGCAATTTGATTCAGGATCTGACCTTTGTAAGGAATGCCCTTTGGCATCACCACATCAAAAGCCGAAAGCCTATCTGTTGCTACAATTACAAGTTTATTATTTTTTAAAGTATAAACATCTCGCACTTTACCTTTGTAAACATCGGTTTGTCCGGGAAAATTGAAATCGGTTTTTATAATGGTATTCATTAAAATCTATATCTGAATTTTGAAACTGAATTACTTGAAAATTGAAAACACTCTATTCTGTGTGTTCAATTTCTTTATAGGCTGAAATTATCTTTTTCACGAGTCTGTGGCGAATTACATCTTTATCATCAAGGTAAATTATTCCTACGCCTTTTACTTCTTTAAGCACGAGTAAAGCTTCTTTTAAACCTGAAATCACCCTGCGTGGTAAATCTATTTGCCCGGGATCTCCGGTAATCATAAACTTGGCACTTTTTCCCATTCGGGTAAGAAACATTTTCATTTGCGCGTGGGTGGTATTTTGGGCTTCATCCAAAATCACAAAGGCGTTATCTAAGGTTCGGCCACGCATAAAAGCAAGTGGTGCAATTTGAATCACTCCCTTTTCTATAAATGAATCCAGCCTTTCCTGCGGAATCATATCCCGAAGTGCATCGTAAAGCGGCTGCATATAAGGATCTAGTTTTTCCTTAAGATCGCCGGGAAGAAAACCCAGGTTTTCCCCAGCCTCAACCGCGGGGCGGGTAAGTATAATTCTGCGAACCTGTTTTTCTTTTAAAGCCTTAACGGCAAGGGCAACACCGGTATAGGTTTTTCCGGTTCCTGCCGGGCCAATGGCAAAAACCATATCGTTTTTACGCATTAGCTCAACCAGTTTTCTCTGGTTTGCGGTTTGGGCTTTTACCAAACGACCGCCAACCCCGTGAACCAAAACTTCACCACTTTCGGCTGAAGTTTGATAATCTGAACTTTTCTCGCTGGTAAGCACTCTTTCAATCACATTCTCATCCAGTTTATTATACTTTCCGAAGTGATCCATAAGCATCGTAATGCGTTCATCAAACTCTTCCAGCATTTCCTCGTCCCCAAAAACTTTAATTTTATTTCCGCGAGCTACAATCTTCAGCTTGGGAAAATATTTTTTTAAAAGTTCTATATGTTCATTTCCTTGCCCAAAAAATTCGCGGGGATTAATCTCTGAAAGTTCAATAACAATTTCGTTCAAAAGCTTATGGTTTTAGTTGAAAAAAGATGTTCAAAACATTTTTATTTATAGCGGTTCTTTATTTGTTGCTGCTAAGTTTTAATGCTAATTTTGACTGGCTAATTTTAAGTTTATTGCCATTGATTTTTAAATGAAAATTTAAATAAAATTATCTTTGCCTTCTATACAAACTTACATAAAATTAGCGCTTAAAAGTTAAAAAAATATCAACAATTACCTATGGCAATTATTACTTTAACTACCGATTTTGGAGAGAAAGATTACTTTGTAGGAGCGGTTAAAGGAGCTATTTATAATGAGTTGCCCGATGTGAGAATTGTTGATATTTCGCACTCGGTTTCTCCCTTTCATATTAGCGAGGCCGCTTACATTATTAAAAACGCGTATAAGAGTTTTCCAAAAGGCAGTATTCATATTATTGGTATCGATTCAGAATTTACGCCAGAGAATAAACATTTGGCTGTTTTGTTGGACGATCATTATTTTATTTGCGCCAATAATGGAATTTTATCTTTGCTGGCTTCAGAAATTAAACCCGAGAAGATTGTAGAGATCAATATTCACGAGGCTATTGAAACGAATTTTCCGGTTTTAGATGTTTTTGTGAAAGTAGCCTGCCATTTAGCGCGGGGCGGCACCCTGGAAGTGATAGGTAAGAATATAAATGAAATTAAATACCTTAAACAGTTTGAGCCTATAATAAATACTGAAAAGAACCAGATTATAGGCCTTGTTATTTATGTAGACAATTACGGAAATGTGGTGACTAATATAAGTCGGAAGCTTTTTGAGAGCGTGGGAAAAGGAAGAAATTATATAATTAGTGCAAGAATGGTTACTTTTCCAAAAATTTACGAAGCTTATTCTGACTGGATAAATTTTGATGTTGAAAAAGAGCAAAGGGGAGAAGAAGATGGTAAAAAACTTGCCTTATTCAACTCTGCCGGTTATATCGAACTTGCTATTTATAAAAGCAATCCATCTACGGTAGGTAGCGCTTCAACGCTTTTTGGCCTGGAACACCGCGATACAATCACTATTAAATTTGACGAAAAATGATACACAGAATTGTGAAAATGGAATTTGATCCTTCAAAAGTAGAAGAATTCCTTTCTAATTTTGAAGAAAATAAAAGTAAAATAAGAGCTTTTGCAGGTTGTTATAAACTGAAATTGCTGCAAGATAAACACAATACAAATATCTTTTTTACGTATAGCTACTGGGTAGACGACGAATCTCTAGAAAATTACCGGAATTCTGAGCTGTTTAAAGGAGTTTGGGCAAAAACAAAGGTGCTTTTTAATGCTAAACCGGTAGCCTGGAGTACTAAAATAGTGGATAGTGAATAGTGAAGGGTGAAAAGTGAGGAGCGAAGGAAATGTTGTTAGAATTTCGATTAGAAAAAAGTTACAGCAGAACAACACACCAAACCCTAAATTGTAATTAAACCTACAAACAAATCAACAACGATTATTCATAACTCACAACTGATAACCGATAACCGAAATTAATGCTGGCCATATTAAATAAGGAAATAAACTCTTTTTTTTCATCACCAATAGGTTACCTGGTTATTGGAATCTTTTTGGTGGTTTGCGGCTTGTTTTTATTTGTCTTCACAGGAGATTATAATATCCTGGATAATGGTTTTGCCGATGTAAAACCCTTCTTCAATCTTGCGCCCTGGATCTTTATTTTTCTTATCCCGGCAATTACTATGAAGAGTTTTTCTGAAGAGAAACGCCAGGGTACTATGGAATTGCTGCTAACTCGCCCCATTGGTTTTACACAACTTGTTTTAGGAAAATATTTTGGCGCCTTAATCCTGGTGCTTTTAGCTATTTTTCCAAGTATTTTATATGTAATTACTATTCATCAATTGGGAAGTCCGGTGGGAAATTTTGACCTTGGTGCAACTCTTGGATCTTACCTGGGCTTAATTTTTCTTGGAGGCTGCTATACTGCTATTGGCATTTTTGCTTCTTCGCTTTCTCAAAATCAGATCATCGCATTTATTATAGCGGTTTTTTTATGTTTTCTAAGTTACTTCGCTTTTGAAGGATTGGGAGATTTAGATCTTTTTGGAAGTACTAATTATGGCGCAGAATATCTTGGGATCAGCTTTCATTACCAAAGTATAAGCAGAGGCGTGATAGATACCCGGGATATTATTTATTTTTTAAGTTTTATAGTTTTCTTTCTAAAACTTACGCAGTTAAGGTTAATAGCAATTCAGAAAAATTCTTAGGCTTTGAAACACCAAAACACCTATAAAAACGTTTTTCTGTGGCTCGTTGCAATTGTAGCGATAAACCTACTGGCTGCAAACTTTTTTGAGCGCATAGACCTTACCCGAGATCAACGTTATACGCTGTCTCCTGCCGCAATGGAAATTGTTTCAGATGCTGATTCTCCCATTGTTATTGAAGTCTTTTTAGAAGGAAATTTCCCTTCAGAATTTAGAAGGCTTCGGAATGAAACCAGGCAAATGCTGGAAGAGTTTTCAGCGTATAACAGTAATATAAAATTCACTTTTACCAATCCTTTAGAAGAAAGTAATGACGCTGAAGCTACCGCCCAGGAATTTTATCAGCAGGGAATGCCACCGGCAAGGGTAAGTGTTCAGGAGAACGGTAAGAGTTCTGAAGCTTTGGTTTTTCCGTGGGCCGTAGCCACTATGGGAGACAAAAAGGTTCAAATTCCCTTATTAAAAAATAAACTGGGCGCTACCGATGAAGAACGGGTTTCCAGCTCGGTACAGCAGTTGGAATATGCTATTGCTAATGCATTGAATAAATTAGTTTATCCGCGGAAAAAGAAAATCGCGGTAATGCGTGGTAACGGGGAATTGCCCGATGCACAAATAGCTAGTTTTATAAAGACGCTACAGGAATATTATTTTATGGCGCCGTTTACTTTAGATTCGGCTGCGATAAATCCTCAAAAAACACTTCAGCAATTAAAAGAGTACGATTTAATTATCGAGGCAAAACCTACCGAGGCCTTTACCGAAAATGAAAAGTATATTTTAGATCAATATACAATGAGCGGTGGTAAATCACTTTGGCTAACCGAAGCCGTTGCCATGGAAACCGATAGTTTGCTGAATCCTTCAGGCAGAGCTTTTGCTTTACCTCGTGATCTCAATTTAGGCGATTTTTTCTTTTCCTACGGAATTAGGATCAACCCGGTTTTGATCAATGATATTTATTCGGCGCCCATTATTCTGGCGTCGGGGCAGGGAAACAACACCCGGTTTAATCCTTATCCCTGGTTTTATAGTCCGTTAACCACTTCCCCAAATGATCACCCTATTATTAATAATATTGAAGCTGTGAAATTTGAATATGCCAATCAAATTGATACGCTTCAGAATAAGCTTGAAAAAACAATTTTATTAAGCAGTTCTCCACAAACCAGGGTAGAAGGTACGCCCCGGGAAATTAGCCTGGAGATGGTAAGCCAGGAACCGGATTTGGCTTCCTATAAAGATGGCGAGCAACCACTGGCAGTTTTATTGGAAGGAGAATTTACTTCGGTTTATAAGAACAGGATCAAGCCATTTGAAATTGAAAATCCTTTAGACCAAAGTGAAGAAACCAAAATGCTGGTAATTTCAGATGGAGATGTTATTAAAAATGAAGTACAGCGCGGAAAGCCTTTGGAACTGGGGCTTGAACGCTACACGGGAAATACCTATGGAAATAAAGAATTTTTACTGAATGCAGTAAATTATATGCTGGATGACAGCGGACTTATAGATATTCGCAGTAAAGAAATTAATATCGCTTTCCTGGACGATCAAAAAACTGCTGATGAACGCGAAAAATGGCAGGTGATTAATATTATTCTTCCTTTAATTATCCTGGGACTTTTCGCTTTCGGATTTAATTATTTCAGAAAAAGGAAATACCTGAAATAGCTTTCTTAGACTTCAATTTTCAGGAAATAAAATCAACATATTAACAATCTTAAAAAGATTATTCGCTGTAAGTGTCTGTTTTATAATTATTTACTTCATATTTTTTTGTTTTTGATGTTAATAAAAACTCGTCGGCACAAGCTTTATTTTTAACAGATTAAAATATATTTGTAATGATTTCTAATTAATCACAAAGCCGATGAAATTTATTGTATCCAGCAGTTATTTGCTGAAACAGCTTCAGATATTGGGTGGGGTTATTAACAACACCAACACCCTTCCAATTTTAGACAACTTTTTATTCGATCTTAAGCAGGACGAGCTTACGGTTTCTGCCTCAGATCTTGAAACTACAATGTCTGCAAAACTTAAGGTAGAATCAGATTCCGAAGGGAAAATAGCGGTTCCTGCAAAATTGCTTTTAGATACGCTAAAAACCTTCCCGGAGCAGCCCTTAACTTTTGTTGCTGAAGATAACAACACTATAGAATTAAGCTCTAATCACGGTAAATACGCGCTTGCTTATGCTGATGGTGAGGAGTTTCCAAATCCTGTGGAATTGGAAGATCCTAGCAGCACCGTTTTAGAAGGTGATATTTTGGCTACTGCGATTAGCAAAACCATTTTCGCTTCAGGAAACGACGATCTTCGTCCGGTAATGAGCGGAGTTTTCTTTCAATTTACTACTGAAGGTTTGACTTTTGTAGCAACTGATGCGCATAAATTAGTAAAATACCAGCGTGAAGATGTTACTGCTTCCCAGGCTTCAGACTTTATTATGCCGAAAAAGCCACTAAACCTTTTAAAAGGAATTTTGGCCGGTAGTGAAAGTGAAGTGCTTATAGAATACAACGATTCTAATGCGAAATTCACTTTTGATGATACGCAATTAGTTTGTCGTTTAATAGACGGGAAATATCCTAATTACGAAGCGGTAATTCCGAAGGAAAATCCGAATAAATTAACTATAGAGCGCAACCAGTTTTTGAGTTCAGTTCGTAGGGTTTCTATTTTCTCTAATAAAACTACGCACCAGGTAAGATTAAAAATTGCCGGTGCCGAATTAAATATTTCTGCGGAAGACGTAGATTACAGTAATAAGGCCGAAGAGCGTTTAACCTGTTCTTACCAGGGAGACGATATGCAAATTGGTTTCAACTCTCGTTTTCTTACAGAAATGTTGAATAATTTAACTTCAGACGAAGTTCAACTGGAAATGAGTCTACCTAACCGAGCTGGAATTTTAACTCCTGTAGATGGTTTAGACCCGGGAGAAAAAATCACAATGCTGGTTATGCCGGTGATGCTTAATAATTAAGCCCCCTGCCCCCCAAAGGGGGAATTTAAATATAAAAACTTAAGTAGTTTTAAAAATTCAAACCTCACAGGTATTCAGAACCTGTGAGGTTTTTTTATTTTGAACTTTAAAAATGAAATTATAAAAAAGGCAGCTTATTAACTGCCTTATTGGTTTTGGAATTATTTGGAGTTAAACTTTGAATATTTAATTTCTACTTTATAATCTCTATGGTTAAAGGATAATTTGGAATTTCCCCGTTGCTTACTTTAATGGCATTTACTATTGGTAGAATAAGCATAATGATAGCAATACCAATAAGAGCGATAATACCAAGTCCGAATAAAAAGATTAGCGGAATACATAATAAGCTGTATATAAACATACTTATTTGGAAATTGATGATCATTTTTCCGTGAAAATCCATTCCGGCAACTTTATCTTTTTGGGTAAGCCATAGGATTAAGTGGAACTATAAAGCCGCCAATTCCTGTAACTAAATCCAGTAACTGACTTAAGTGGGTAAGAACGAGCATTTGGTTGTCTTCTCTCATTTTTTCTTTGGTTGATGTGATGTCTTCTTTATTAATAGACGATCTTTTTCACACGATGTTACAAATTCCTTTGGTTCTTAAAATTAAAACCTTCTCACAAGCTACTGAATTTTTTACTCGATAATCGAGATTTAAATGCTTTGAGGCTTTTATAGAAATCAAGATATTTTCCAATAATGCCTCTTGGGGCTTGCCTCGAGGTTGTTTATCTTTGCGCTATGAAATTAAACGACACTATTGTAGCGCTTGCCACACCTTCTGGTGCAGGTGCCATTGCCATTATTAGGGTTTCCGGCCCTGAAGCATTTAATATTGTTTCACCGCTTTTTAAGGCAAAGAGTAAAAAAAAGCTAAGCGAACAGCCTAGCCATACTTTGCATTTAGGAAATCTAATGGACGATGATCGTACCTTAGATGAGGTTTTAATTTCAATATTTAGAGCGCCTAAATCTTATACCGGCGAAGAAACGGTAGAAATTTCCTGTCACGGGAGTCCATATATTCAGCAGGAGATTATCCAGTTAATGATTAGAAAAGGTTGTCGCTCTGCCGAAGCCGGGGAGTTTACAATGCGAGCTTTCCTAAACGGAAAAATGGATCTTAGTCAGGCAGAAGCCGTAGCCGATTTAATTTCTTCTGAAAACCAGGCTTCACACCAAATGGCGATGCAACAAATGCGCGGCGGATTTTCTAATGAAATTCATAGGTTACGCCAGGAATTATTAGATTTTGCTTCTTTAATTGAATTAGAATTAGACTTTTCTGAAGAAGATGTGGAGTTCGCCAATCGCGATCAATTTAAAGAATTGGTAGCCAGGATTCAGCAGGTATTAAAACGTTTAATAGATTCTTTTGCCACCGGGAATGTGCTTAAAAATGGAATTCCCGTTGCCATTGTGGGTGAGCCAAACGTAGGGAAATCTACTTTATTAAATTCACTTTTAAATGAAGAACGCGCTATTGTTTCTGAAGTCGCCGGAACCACTCGAGATTCTATTGAGGACGAAATGAGTATTGGTGGAGTTGGATTTCAGATTTATTGATACTGCAGGAATAAGAGAAACAGAAGATGTTGTGGAAAGCATCGGAATAAAGCGAACTTTTGAAAAAATTAGTCAGGCGCAGGTAGTTGTTTATCTTCTAAATGCAGAAAAATTTAAAGCTCAAAGTTCAAAGTTTAAGGTTGAAATTAAAAAAATCCACAATCAATTTCCTCAAAAACCCCTTGTTGTTATTGCGAATAAAGTAGATCAACTTACGGAAAATGAGAAAGAGAATTTATTTGAAAATTTAAACGAACTGGAAGGCGCAAGTTTGCAGTTAATTTCTGCCAAAACAGGCGAAGGTGTAGAGGAACTAAAAAGTAAATTACTTGAATTTGTAAATACCGGCGCGCTTAGAAATAATAATACAATTGTGACCAACAGCCGTCACTACAATGCTCTTTTAAAAGCCCTAGAAGAAATAAACAAGGTAGAAGAAGGTTTGAACACAGACCTTTCAGGCGATCTTTTAGCAATAGATATTCGTGAAGCTTTAGAATATTTTGGCGAAATCACAGGCCAGGTCACTAATGATGAGCTATTAGGAAATATATTTTCTAATT
>CAVSGU010000002.1:0-37158 GCA_963727565.1 uncultured Flavobacteriaceae bacterium | reverse complement strand
TAGTTTGATTATAATTGAAAAGCCCTGAAAAATACTTCTTATTGAGGGTATAGTCAAATTTTATAGCTAAACAACATTTCTGGCACTATTTCGGCTCAGATTATTTCAGTGTTTAGGCTTGTGACAGTCGTTAAATTAAACCTAAACCAAATTTATAAAGTGATGATTAAAAGTATCTTCGCAAAAATTTAGGATTGCTCATGCGTTGGATAATTTTCATAGTTTTTTTCTTATTAATTGAGATTTATGCCTACCAGGCATTAAAAACCATAACCCGAAATTACTGGGTGGTAATCCTGTATTTTGTGGTTACCCTGGCGGTATTTGCTAACTTTCTTTATCAATGGTTAACACCGGTGGAAGGCAGCGTGCTCACCGGGGCACGAGGCTATGCTTTCGGCTTTTTACTTTCAGTACTGCTTTTTAAACTTATCCTGACTTTAATAATGTTCGGCGAAGATATTTTTAGATTGGGAGCCGGTGGCTTTGAGAAATTATTTTCAGCAAAAGGAGATTTTTCAATGCCATCCAGGAGAAAATTTTTGAGTCAATTAGCTATGGGAATAGCGGCCATTCCATTAGCTTCGGTTTTATATGGAATGTACCAGGGCAGGTATAATTTTAGGGTGCTTAATTATACACTTTATTTTGATGATCTGCCTGAAGCTTTTGATGGATACCGGCTAGCGCAAATCAGTGACATTCATAGCGGAAGTTTTGATAATGAAAAAAAGATAAAATACGGGGTAGATCTTCTTAATGAACAGGAAACCGATATGGTGGTTTTTACGGGAGATTTGGTGAATAACGAAGCTTCAGAAATGGAACCCTGGAAAGAATTGTTTGGGGAAATTAAAGCTAAAGATGGCGTTTATTCTATCCTTGGAAATCACGATTACGGAGATTATAAAAGCTGGAGTTCTCCTGAAGCAAAAAAGCAAAATTTAGACACCCTAAAAGATACTCATGCCAAAATGGGCTGGAAGCTTTTGCTAAATGAGCATAAACTTATTGAGAGAAACGGAGAGAAAATAGCTTTAGTTGGAGTGGAAAACTGGGGTGCCGGCGGATTTAAAAAAGAAGGAGACCTCGATAAAGCAGGAGCAGGTTTAAGCGAAAAAGATTTTAAAGTATTATTGAGTCACGATCCTTCTTACTGGCAGGAAAAGATTAAAAATGATGAAAAGAATTATCATTTAACGCTTAGCGGGCATACTCACGGAATGCAGTTTGGAATTGAAATTCCCGGCTGGTTTAAGTGGAGTCCTGTGCAGTACCGTTACCAAAACTGGGCTGGAATATATGAGGAATTCGGTCGTTATATTAATGTAAATCGCGGCTTTGGTTATTTGGCTTTTCCCGGAAGAGTGGGAATTTGGCCAGAAATAAGTGTAATTGAACTCAAAAAAGGCCCAAAACCTGCATAATCTGCAGAATTTACTATATTTGAGTTAGTGATTTCTCCGGAAAATTAACCAGGTGAGTTTAGAGATTATTAACCTCGTTTTAAAAAATGAAATTGAGGGTAAAATTTAATTTAAAGAAAAAGCTACATGTCAAAATTTGGTGAACTAATAGATCTCAATATTCCGGTGTTGTTGGATTTTTATACCGAATGGAACGAAGATTCGAAAACTATGAACCCGGTTTTGCGGGAAGTTGCCGCCTCAATGGGGAACAAAGTGAAGGTGATAAAAATAGATGTAGATAAAAATTCTCAGCTTGCAGAAGCGCTTAGGGTAAAGACTTTACCTACGCTTATGATCTATAAATCTGGTGAGATGAAGTGGCGCCAAAGCGGTGAGCAGGATGCTGCAACTCTTGTAGGCATTCTTAAAGAGTATGTTTAAAGTGCTTTAAAATCAAAGCCTTTTTTAGCGTAATAATCCAATACTTTTGGTAGCGTAAATTTTAAACTTTCTGAAGCTTTAATGCTGTCGTGAAAAACAATAGTGCTTCCTGCTGAAGCATTTTTCAGCACATTGCTTAAACATTTATCTTTAGATATCCTGGAATCAAAATCTCCACTTATTACGTCCCACATCACTATCGTGTAATTCAGCTTTACAAGTTTTGCAGCCTGTGAATTTTTAATCTTTCCGAAAGGGGGTCTAAAGAGTTTGGTTTTTTGAGGACTAAATTTTTCAATTTCTTTTTCTGCCAAAAGCGTATTTTCAATATATTTTTCTTCGGAAGTTTTCCACCCGTTTA
Organism: uncultured Flavobacteriaceae bacterium; assembly: GCA_963727565.1. Taxonomy (GTDB): domain Bacteria; phylum Bacteroidota; class Bacteroidia; order Flavobacteriales; family Flavobacteriaceae; genus Salegentibacter. The sequence continues at coordinate 34,947 of CAVSGU010000002.1, read as the reverse complement.
AATGATTAAATGTGTGGTTGGCTACCCTATGTTTTTCTTTTATTATTTGCTGAAATACTTCGGGATGTTTTCTAATATTATCTCCTATACAAAAGAAAGTTGCCTTTGCATTATACTGTTTTAAAGTATCCAAAACCCAGGGTGTGATTTCAGGAATTGGGCCGTCATCAAAAGTGAGATAAATGGTTTTTTCCGCTTTAATTTTGGTGATTCTATTGGGGTAGAGTTTCTTTAGAAGAAAAGGATATTTGATGAAAAACGGGTTCATATAGAAAGGTAAATAGAACGATTGTTTAAAGTACAATTTTTAACTATAAAAAAACCTGTAAAGCGATATGGCCTTACAGGTTTGTTTTTGCAATTCTAATAGTTTTTATTCCGAAGAATCTATTCTAAGTGAATTATTCCCTCCATTTAATTCGGAATTCATTCCTTCTTCAATGAGTGTTTCTTCTGGCTCTGCCGGAGTTATTTCTTCTTCCTCTCCATAAAAATGGCGAAACATTTCCAGGTGTTCATTAAACTCATCGGCTTTTTCTTCCAGAATTTCTTCATCCTGATGCACTACAAGTAAATCTACCAGGGCTCTATAACGTTCAATATTAGATACGATCTCGTTAAAATAACGGTATTGTCTATCTATATCCCAGCTGCTGTAATACTCTAAATTTTCTTTATAATGCGTGGCGATTTTCTCCCAGATTTCCCGGGCTTTTTCGGGTTCACCAACTTCATAATAACCGGTAACATAAGGCTCTAATAAAGCGTAGTAATTATAATGTTCTACCGGCATATTCTCCATAGCTAGATCAAGTACTTTTTTAGCTCTTGTGGTATCTTGCTCGTTTAGCAGGTTTTCTACCAGCCTGGCCAGGTTACTCCTGTAGGTAATAGAATTTCTGCGAGTTTCAGGGTCGTGGTAAATATCGTCTGATCCCATATTACCCCAATCCCAGTTCATCACTATATCATACATTTTATCTGTATTGATACGTCCCATATCGTAAGGATTTCTAGGATCTACGGGAGTTTTTATCGGCACTAATTTATAAGCAACTCCTTCTAGCTGAAGGTATTCTTTCATCCAGAGATAGTCTTCGTCTTTAAAGCTTCCGCCAGAGAAATAAATTGGCCTTTCCCAATTATTATTAGCAAGAATATCCAGCATCATCAAGGTGTTTTTGTAAATAACCTGGGAGTCCAGATTAATAACAATTTCATCTACAATTTGATCGGCAAAACGTTCATCTACAATTCCATTTTCCAAAACAGTTTCCTTATCTACCGGAATACTTACATTTTTTGTAGGGAAAGTATTTATCATCTGTCCGCTTTGCAACTCGGCCTGAGTTCTTGGATCATCATTCTGAATATAATTTAACCAGGTTTTAAGCGGAATGGTATCCTTAGTGACCTCTTTAGCAAACACAGCATCGTTAACACCGTTGTAATCTTCATTTTCAAACTGTGAAGGAATTGGATCACTCTCAAATGCTTTTCGCTTCATTTGGTCTATGTACCAATCTGTAGCAAAAAGGCTGGTATTTACAATCCTTACATCGGTGCGGTAGCGCTCAATTTGCTGTACATACCATAGCGCGAAAGTATCATTATCTCCAATGGTGAAAATTATCCCGTTTTCATCTATAGAATCCAGGTACATTTTAGCCATAGTAAGTGTAGTATCTCTACCGCTACGGTCGTGATCGTCCCAATTTTCGGAAGCTAAAAGCACCGGTACCGCTAGTATTGAAGCAGCAATTACAATTGGCGCCGCAAGCTTTGGTTTTAGAAATTTCTTAGCCCAATCAAAGAGGGCATAGGCTCCAAAACCAATCCAAATTGCAAAAACGTAGAAAGAACCTACAAGGGCATAATCACGCTCACGTGGCTCAAAAGGTCTTTCGTTAAGGTATATTTTTAGAGCGATTCCTGTGAAGAGGAAAAACACGAGTAATACCCAGAAGTTATTTTTATCTCGTTTAAACTGAAAAACGAGTCCTATTAAACCTAAAATCAAAGGAAGAAAATAGTAAGTATTTCTTGCTTTATTATTTTTAACATCGCTGGGAAGATTGTCCTGAGGGCCAACGTGCATCTCGTCTATAAAATCGATACCACTGATCCAATTCCCGTTCATATCGGTATATTTTCCCTGGTTGTCGTCCTGGCGTCCAACAAAATTCCACATAAAATAACGCCAGTACATATAACCGATCTGGTACTCTAATAAATAGCCAATATTGGAAGCAAAAGATGGTTTTTCTACGTTCAGGTATTCCCCAAATTGCCGCAAGAAGTTATGGTAATCGCTATTATCCAGTTCTCCCTGTGCATAACGGTTCTGGAATTCGTTCACCGCGCTAACCAGCCTTTCTTCTCCCTGGTATTCCTGTTTTATGGTGAAATCCAGCGGACCGGTAAAATCCATATAGTTTGCCGCGTGTTGCGAACTCCACATTCTTGGTAAGAATGCTTTATGGGAATCATCCAGGTTTTGCCTGGCATTCTTATAATCGTTTACAATAATATATTTTCCAGCTTCTTCGTCCTTTTCGTATTTGGGTTTGGCATCAGAGTAAGGATTGTCTTCATCTAAACCTGCATACATTTCAGAAAACTGCGGGCCGTAAAATAAATGTGTTTCCCCGTATTGTTCCCGGTTGTAATAGGCTAGTAATTCACGAGCATTATCGGGGCTGTTTTCATTAATAACTGTAGGTGCATTAGATCTTATAGGAAGCATTACCCAACTTGAAAATCCTATCAGGATAAATAGAATACAGAGAAATAAGGTGTTTAGCTGAAAATAATTTTTCTTTCGGGTATAATTAATTCCGAAGTAAAAGATGGCCACAATCACTAAAAGCGCGATCACGGTACCGGTGTTAAACGGTAGGCCAAGCGAATTAGTAAAGAACAATTCTGAAGCGGCAAAGAAAGTAAGCGTGTAAGGCAGAAGTAGTTTAAAAATGAACATCAAAACTGCAACTACTACGATATTCGCTATAATAAAATTCTTTACCGTAACCTTTTTATAATTTTTAAAGAAGTATAAAAAGCCGATAGCTGGAATAGTAAGCAGTCCTAAAAAGTGGACTCCAAAAGATAAACCTACCACCAATGAGATTAAAATTAGCCATCTGTTTCCACGAGGTTTAAACATATCACGTTCCCAAAGCAAACCTAAATAGAAAAGGAGGGCCATAAGGCAGGCCGCCATAGCATAAACTTCAGCCTCTACGGCGCTAAACCAAAAACTATCGGTATAGGTAAACGCTAAAGATCCAACAAGGGCGCTTCCTAGAACAGCCATTTTATTGGCGGGTTTAAGTTTTTCTGCAGGTCCGGCGATCTTTAAAACCAATAAACTTATAGACCAGAACATGAAAAGTACGGCAAAAGCACTGGCGGCTCCAGACATAAAGTTTACCATTAGCGCAACCTGCGAGTTATCTGGTGCGAAAGTAGAAAAGAATGCACCCAACATCTGGTATAAAGGCGCTCCCGGAGGGTGGCCTACTTCAAGATTTGCGGAAGTTGCAATATATTCTCCTGCATCCCAAAAGCTTGCTGTTGGTTCCAGGGTGAGGGTGTAAGTGGTAAGTGCAATTAAAAATACCAGCCATCCTAATATTTTATTCCACTTCCTGAAGCTAAAATCTGTCATTTTTGAGTAAAATTGAATCTTATGTGGCGAATTTAATAATAAAAATAAGAATGTTTTAGTAACGGACTTTAAAACGAAATATTTTCTGAAAAGACTGAAAATAAAGCTGTTTTACAAACTTTGTTTTTCGAGAATTTGAGGCAAAATTTAGCCGTGAAAAAAATACTCTTCATTTTTTAAAGAAAAAGTTTGCGCAATAGAAACTTTGTTTTAAATTTGCATCCGCATTACAGCAATGGCCTATGGTGTAACTGGCAACACGTCTGGTTTTGGTCCAGAAGAGTCTAGGTTCGAGCCCTAGTAGGCCAACAAAATTAACCGAATTCTGAAAAGAGTTCGGTTTTTTTGTTTTTGGAAAAGATTGGGCGAGCCCCGAAATTTCTGGGTATCCCGATTGGAGCTTTTCGCGGAATATCGGGAAGCCCTGGTAGGCCAACAGAAATTAACCGAATTGTGAAAACAGTTCGGTTTTTTGTTTTAGAAAAAGACAGGATGTAGTAAAAAGAAAAAGGAACTTTTGAAGCATTGGGTTTATTTGGTGCTCTAAGAAGAACTATAAGTTATATGAGTTTGTAAACCTTTAATTTTAGCTGAATTTTAAAATTAATAGCTGTTTGTTAATTTCTCTTAATAATTAAAATCTTGTTTTCTTAATAATTCGTTCAACACTTTGTAATTTAGTTTCCATAAATCCTAACCAATAAAATGTGGCTTTAGAATTTTTTAAAGAAAACGAGCAAGTATTTAATACCTTATTCGAAGCGGCTTCAGAAGGTGTTGTGGTAGTAAACGATCAGCAAATAATCGTTACCGCAAACAAGGCTGCCCTGGAGATGTTCGGGTACCAAAAAGAAGAGCTTGTAGGAGCAAACCTCAATATCCTTATTCCCAGGCAATATAAAGCCAACCATCATGAACATTTTGATAAGTTCATGGAGCATAGCGAAAAGAGGCAGATGGGTCACGGAAGGGATCTTTTTGGAGTGAAAAAAAATGGAACACAATTTCCTGTAGAAGCAGGATTGAATCCGTTTAAGGTAGATGGGGAGCGCTTTGTAATGTCTTTAATAGTAGATATTACGATTAGAAAAGAAAATCAGCGTCAAATTAGAGAATTGAATGCTGAACTGGAGGATAAAATTAAAATAAGAACCCGGGAACTTAGCAAAACGGTTGATGACCTGGAGAAGGAAATTTCAAAAAGGAAAGAGGCTGAAAAACGAATTAAACTGGCCTTAAAACAGGAAAAGGAACTCAATGAATTAAAAACGAAATTCCTCTCCCTGGTTTCACACGAATTTAAAACCCCGCTAAGCGGGATACTTACTTCGGCCACTTTAGCCGAAAAATATACCCAAACCGAACAACAGGAAAAACGTACCAAGCACCTTACCACTATCAAAAACAAGGTGCATTATCTCAATAATATTCTGAACGATTTCCTTTCGCTGGAACGCCTGGAATCTGGTAATGTAAATTATAAATACACCGCATTTAGTCTTAATAAATTAGTGAACGAGGTGATTTACAATGCCAATGTAACGCTTAAATACGGGCAGGAGATAGAGTATGATAATGATATGGAAGATGTTACCCTGTATCAGGACGAAAAGATACTGGAACTTATTCTTTCAAATTTAATTGGGAATTCCATTAAATATTCTCCGGAAGATTCCACGATATTTTTCAGAATATTTCCGAAGGATAAAAAGATTATTTTTGAAGTAGAGGACGAAGGAATGGGAATTCCGCAGAAAGACCAGAAGCATATCTTTGAGCGTTATTTTAGGGCTGAAAATGCCCTACTAAACCAGGGAACCGGGATTGGGCTTAATATTGTAAAGGTGCACGTAGAAAATATGGGCGGCACCATATTTTTTGAAAGTGTAGAAAATAAAGGCACTAAATTTACCGTAACATTACCTAACCAAAATAGATAGTCGCCAGTTTTATATTGGAGAACATTGAAAATAGTTTGAAATGAAGAAAATACTTTTAATTGAAGACGATGTAACCGTTAGGGAGAATACAGCTGAATTGCTGGAGCTCTCAAATTATGAAGTAGTAACCGCGCCCGATGGAAAAAAAGGCGTAGATAAAGCCAAAGAAGAAATTCCAGATATTATTGTTTGCGATATCATGATGCCAGAGCTAGATGGCTACGATGTGCTTAGTAGGTTATCTGAAGACCCTACCACCAAAGGAATTCCTTTTATTTTTCTTTCAGCAAAAACCGAGCATAAAGATGTAAGAAGAGGGATGGATCTTGGAGCAGACGATTACCTAACCAAACCTTTTGAAGAAGAAGATCTTTTAAGTGCTATTGAAAGCAGGTTGGCGAAAGTGGAAATTATACAGGCACAGAAAAATGAAGATGAGGGAGAATCTGTGCAGAATTTGTCTGCTTTTAGGGAAATGATGAAGAACCGGGAGCAAATACAGTTTAAGGCCGGTGAGAATATTTATGAAGAAGGTAAATCTTCGCTTCATTTTTATATGGTAGGCCGCGGGGTGGTAAAAGCTCATAAATTTGATAGCCGAGGTAAAGAGATGATCACTGAATTATATAAAGAAGATGACTTTTTCGGAAACCTTAGCTTTAATAAGAATTCGGCTTATGGCGAATATGCCACAGCTTTAGAAGACAGTTTGCTTTACGTGGTTTCCAAAGATAATTTGCGTGATATTCTGAAGAATAACAGCAATATTAGCATGGAATTACTGCAGGAAATGGGTGACCATTTAATGGGCGTAAAAGAGCAATTAATGGAAATAGCCTATGCTTCGGTGAGAAGAAAAACAGCACGCACCATCTTGCTATTTGCTCATAAAATAAAGAAAAATCCTTTGCACAGCATAAGGATCTCCCGGGCCGACCTGGCGGGAGTTGCAGGGATAGCCTCAGAAACCTTAATTAGAACCCTTTCAGATTTTAAAAAAGAAGGACTTATAGAGATTGAAGGGCGAAATGTTAAGCTCTTAGACGCCGAAAAACTGGAGCGAATTAGTTAATTTTTCGAAGACCTGACGGGAATCATATTTGGGATTGATCTTTCAAACTACTTTTGGCCAAAATTAGCGCTGAAATTTCAAGCCCATGAATGTTTTAATACTTACAGACTTTTCTGCTCAGGCCTTTAATGCTGCCAGGTATGCCCTAAACTCTACGTCAGGGCCTTCCAATTTCTATGTGCTCCATGCCTCTAATGGGGAAGCTGCACAAATGGATGAGGCTCTTTCAGCATTGGTAGGCAAACTTAAGAAGCAACCTGCGGCGAAGGAGCATTGTTTTTCAGCTCTTCCTTTTTCCGATAATCTTATTAACGCCACCCGAAAAGCTGTTATAGAAAAACGGATTGATCTAATAGTGATGGGAGCTTCAGGAAAAAACACTTCTAATTTTCAAGGGCTTGGAGGCAATACTTGTAATGTGGTAAAGAAAGTGAAATGCCCGGTTTTAGTGGTGCCAAATTGCGATTTTAAGCAGTGGGAACAGTTATACCTTCCTTTAGATTTACGTTTTCCGGTAAATACCCAGGCTTTACAATTACTTCAAAAGCTGCCGGTAACAGAAAATGTAGCGCTAAATGTGTGGGAATTCGATTTAAATAATTCAGGAGCTAAAATTGAAGATTTTAATTCGGTTAATTATGAGCTTCATCGCCAAACCTTAAAAAAAGAATCAGATTTCCTGGATAAGTTTTGGCCCGAAGCGAACGCTAAAGCCAATCTAATCGTATTTTTTGCCCGTCAACTTCATATTACCGAAAAGCTTTTAAACAGGCTTTCTACGGTAGGAACAAGAAAGCAAAACCTTCCTGTGCTAATACTTCACGGATAATCTTCTAAATTTTGGTTAAAGTTTCTCTTAACCTATTAAAATCTACCCTTTAAGCGCTTGTGCTTTTGCTAAATATAGCAGAAAGCCCTATGTTTAGGATTCAATCTAAAGAGGATATCTGAAAGATTTTATTTCCGTCAAGCTGAACTTGTTTCAGCTTCTAACATGTTTTGAAAAATAACAACTTAGATTCTGAAATAAATTCAGAATGACGATTTCATTTTTTTTCAGACAGCTTTTTTATTTATAAGAAAATAATAAATTTTTAAAGAAGAAATTATGACTAAAGACGAAGTATTAAATAGATTAAAAGAAGGGAATCAGCGTTTTACTGAAGATAAAAAGGAAGGAAAATTACAGGATAAATCCCGAAGAGAAGAATTAACCGGCGGGCAATCACCTTACGCCATTGTTTTGAGCTGTGCCGATAGCCGTGTAGTGCCAGAACTTGCATTTGATACCGGCCTTGGAGAATTGTTTACCGTGCGTGTAGCCGGAAATATTGCAAATAGCTCTTCTATTGCCAGTATGGAATATGCGGTAGCGAATTTAGGTACCGAAATTATTGTGGTAATGGGTCACGAAAGTTGTGGTGCTGTTACTGCTGCTATGAAAGGTGGCGATAATGGATATAACTTAAATCATCTTGTTTCTCACATAGCACCTGCAATAGCTGCTTCTGGGAAAGATGCTCCAGTTAATGATGTAGTGAAGAAGAATGCGCAATTAACTGCTGAAGAGCTTAAAACTCGCTCTACGATTATTAAAGATGCAGCAGATAGCGGAAAAGTGAAGATCGTACCGGCTTATTATAATTTAGATTCCGGAAAAGTAGATTTTCTATAAGGAGATTTATTCCATAACAAAAGCCCTAAAAGTATCTGCTTTTAGGGCTTTTTTTGTTCAGTTTAAATGAAAAAAACGTCATCCTGAACTTGTTTCAGGATCTAAGTCGTTTGAATCGAAAGATATTAGAAGCTGAAACCAGTTCAGCTTGACGAAATTGACCTTCTTATATAATCTATTTTCTTGCCTGAAAGATCTTTAAATATAAATGGGAAGACATTTTACGAGCGTTGTTTTTAGCCCGGTTGGCTAGTTCGCCCTCAAATAATTCGTCTATGGTTTCAAACCATAGGTTGAGCCATATCCCAAAATGATAGGAAGAAATTTGCTGGTTGTTTTCCTGGTCTACCTTTACATGAACCTTTTGCGGGTTCCCTTTGTAAAGTGCTTTAAAAAAGAGGTTGCTTTCCCAGAAATCGGTTAACTTCTCGAGATGTGCATCCCAATCCTGTATAACCTCATTAAAAAAATGACCAATTTCAGGGTTTTGCCTTACTTTTTTATAGAACCCGGAAACAAGTAAAAAAACATCTTCCCGGGTTTTAATATCACCTGACATAAAAAGGATTTAAAAAATATTTATAAGAATAAAGGTAGCGGAAATAGCAAGGCTTATCAACAATGCATTAAAAACAACTTTTGGTTTGAACTGAGCTAGAATTACAGTGTTAAAACCCATACAGGCTACCACTACAATAAATAGTTGAAACATATCTAAAAAGCTGTGTCCGTTCATTAAAATTAGCATAGCCGCTACAGATCCTAAACAGCTGGAAGCTATAATTCCCATTGCTGAATATCCCAAACTCATCTCTTCAAAATCGACTAGTAAATTCTTGTAAAGTTTCATGATCTTAATTTTTAATTCTGGGGTAAAATTAAAGTGTCAACAGAAGGTTTCTTATGAGTAAAATCATAAGGAGCAAAAAAAAGCCTGAAGAAAATTGAGTTTCTTCAGGCTTTAAAATCATTAAAAAGTTTCTTTATCTAAACTGGGTGTATGATTCCTTTTCCAGTTGTTCCCTGTGATCTGGATGTGCTATGGAAATCAGCTCTTTTGCTCTTTGCCTAAGGTTTTTTCCGTAGAGATTTACAACGCCGTATTCTGTAGCTATATAATGCACGTGTGCCCTGGTAGTGGTTACACCGGCGCCTTCTTTTAGAAAAGGAACTATTTTTGAAATCCCGTTTTTAGTAATGGAAGGCATAGCGATAATAGGTTTGCCACCTTCAGAAAGGGCTGCACCTCTTATAAAATCCATTTGCCCGCCAACTCCAGAGAATTGATATTTCCCAATGGTATCGGCGCAAACCTGGCCGGTTAGATCTATTTCTATAGCCGAGTTTATTGCGGTCACTTTAGGGTTTCTCCTAATAATTGCAGTATCATTTGTATAAGCGGCTTCCTTAAAATGGACTATTGGATTATCATCTATAAAATCATATAATTCTGGCGAACCTATTGCAAAACAGGTAACCAGTTTTCCGGTTTTTATCTCTTTGTTTTTCCCGGTTATTACTCCAGATTTTACAAGCGGTAAAATACCATCAGAAAACATTTCGGTATGGATTCCCAGGTTTTTATGGTTTTTTAAATTGTTTAAAACCACGTTGGGAATTCCTCCAATTCCCATTTGCAGGGTGGCACCGTCTTCAATTAAGCTAGCTACGTGTTTTCCAATTTCTTGTTCAATTTGCGTAGGAGTGGCTATTGAGGTAGCAAAAATAGGTTCATCTACTTCTATGGCTGCATCAATTTGGCTAATGTGAATAATCCCGTCTCCGTGGGTTCTTGGAACTTTTGGGTTTATTTGGGCAATTACTTTTTTGGCTGTTTGAATAGCGGGTAAAGTGATATCTAAAGAAACTCCAAGTGAGCAATAGCCGTGTTTATCTGGTGGTGAGACCTGGATGAATGCAACGTCTAAGGGGAGAAGATTTCTTCGGAAAAGATTGTGAATTTCACTTAAAAAAATTGGGATATAGGCTCCTTTATTAGAGTTAACCGCGCTTCTTACATTGCCTGCAACAAAACAACTGTTTATGCTAAAAGCTTTCGAATAAGGTTCTTCGGTATATTTTGCGTTACCTTCTGTATGAATTTGAAGAATTTCTACATCTGCTAACTCATTATAACGATCACATAAGGCATCAATTAATTTAATTGGGGTCATTGCTGCACCCTGAATAAAAATACGATTACCAGAATTTACGATAGCAACGGCCTGTTGTGCAGATAATATCTTTGGATTTTTCACAATTTTAAGTTTGAATATTCAGATTAAAATCGATCTCAATTTCTTCATCAATTACAATTAAGCCAAAAATTTTGGTAGGCGCTTGTAAATTAAAATCTTTGATGTTTAATTCTAATTTTCCTTTAAAACGAACTTGGTTCTCCCAGGTTATTTCAATTGGAAAGCGGTAATCGTTTTCAATTCCCGCAATGGTAAAACTTAAAGTTACTGTGGCCTCTTCCTCTCGGTTTAGGTCTATTTTCTTTATTTTTAAAAAGATCTCCGGGTATTTTTCAGTTTTAAGGAGCTCGTGAAAATCTTTATTGATTTTTTTATGGCCGCAGTCAAAATTTTGATTTTCAAGGGTAAGTATACTGTTTTTAAATATGAGGCTACGTGCTTTATCAATATAATGAACCTTAAAGCTTTCGTTTTTGAAGTAGAGCGGATTAAAGTTACATTCAAAGTCATTGATATTGGTAGTCCCAGAAATACTAAGATTACTGTTGGGTAGAATTGTAATTTCCCTGGTTTCAAAATCAGTCTGTGCTATCCCAGGAATAGCAAAAAGTAGGGTGAAGAAAAATAGAAAATAAGTTTTCATACTGATTGAATTAGGGCATTTATATAAATATAAGCAATAGATTTTTACTCAAAAATTGCTCCAAACAGAAAATAAAAAGCCCCGGCGAATCTCTTAGAGATAACATCCGGGGCTCAACATTCAACTTAAAAACTAATCGCTGCTTCTAGCGTAATTCCGTTGAATTGACCTCCATTGTATATGTCTCCTGTAGGATAGTCATTGTACTCCTGGTTAACATATTCCAATTTAGCAAGAATGTTCTTGGTCATAAACCAACCTGCACCTAATTGGAAACGGTTTACGCTAATATCAGTGCTGCTGTCAAGTTCACCGTCTACAGTGCTGTAACGCCCTCCCAGGTAGAAATCTTCATCTGCACCAAATCTGTAGATAAGCTCACCTGCATAGTGGTTATAAGTTCTTGTATCAGTATCGTTTGCATCCTGCCCACTAATAGTTTCAATGATTCCGAAGAATTCAAGTCCGCCATACTTAATGAATGGGTTGATCATAACAGAAGTCATCTCATTTTTGAAAGATGGGTTGATACGTCCAGCTCTAAATCCAGGGCCGTTTCCATCAACATCAGTCATTACGTTGTAGTAACGAGTACCGGCACGGTCACCTGTGTAAAGGTAGTTACCACGACCGTAGTTGTGTCCACTATAGAAAAGAGATCCAGTTAATCTAAATCTAAAGTCCTCATTAAATTGATTGTCATATCCTAATTTAGCAAGGAAAGAAGGATCTGTCTCACCGTCACCTGCAGTAGACTGGTTTAGTTTACCGTTGGTAAATCCAAGCATCCCTAACCATGGGCCGTTGAACATATATACTTCAGCACCTACTTCTGTAGTAAAACTGTCCATTAAATAGTTCCCTACAAATGGGTTGTGAAGTGCGTGAGCGTTGTCTGTTCTTCTAAAGTGAGCATCACCATAGTTGTTTTCCATGTGACCAATCTTAATTCTTAAGTGATCCATAAGACCTTGAGCAAAACCTTCGCTTACAAAGTCTAATTTATCTATCTGGATATAACCACCTTTTACATAAGCTTCAGTATGGTGTTGAGAAGAAAGATATGTTCTTAAGTGCATTCTTACACCATCATAAAGTAAAACATCAAGATCAAGGTTGGCAGTAGCCAGGTTGAAGTTTCCTTCAAGGTCTGGTAGAGTTCAGCTGCGTCAGTTTTCGTGATCTAAAGACTGGAACTGGATGGTAGAAGCACCACCAACTCTTACCTGTACTCCGTCAAACTCAGTATCAGTTTCTTTTTTAGGTTCAAAATCATTGATACCGCGTTGGTCTCTTTCTCTAAAGTTAGGAAGATCTCTGTCCCATATAGTTTTAGATTCTTCTGCGTTTACTTCCGTGTCTTGTGCCTGTACCTGAAAGCCTGCAGCCATCATTAAAGCAATTCCGAAATATTTGATTGAATTTTTCATTGTAATAGTTTTTAAATTGAATAGTTATTTAGAAAAGTTTGATTTGAATTTAATAGTTAGGTCTTCTCCTGTTGTAATTGTTCCAAACATAGCAGTAGGAGGGTCTACTTTGTAATGAGTCATATTGATTTTTTGTTCACCATTAATTTGTAATTTATTTCCATTAAGTTTTACTGTAAATGCTACCGGAACTTGTTTAGAAACTCCTGAAATTTTTAAAGTTGCAAGACCGTTCACTTTGTAGGAGTCGCTTCCCTGAGCTTCAATCTTTTTAACTTCGTCCAGTTTAAATTCTATATTTTTATATTCGCTAGTGTTAAGCGCTTTATAAGCATTTTTGTCCATTCCACCTTTTCCGCTATCTAAACTTTCTGCAGGAACGGTAACCTGTAAGCTAGAAATTCCTGTAAGCTTCCCATCTTCGGTAGTGATTGTGGCGCCTCCTTTTTTAGAGTTTGCCTTCATTTCCCAATCGTGGATATTAGAAGTTCCTTCAACAATAATTTCTGATGAATTATCCATTCTAAAATTTTGGCCAACCATGCTTCCCGCGGTTAGCAACATAAAAAATACGCCTGTAAGTATTACTTGGTATGATTTTAAAACTTTCATGATATTAGGTTTTTAAGTTTGGTACAAAGTTGGGGTAGAAATGCAGCAGAATTTATGACGAGAGTCAGGTTTGAGAATATTTCTTACAAAGACTATTTTGGGCCATACTAAAAGGGATTATAGTATTTACAGGGGTTTGCAGCGGCTAAAACGTTTTCGAGATACCAAAATAAAAAAAATATTTCTGCTGAAAAAACAGCAAAATAGGGTAGGAATTATATCGAGATAATTCTATTTCTGAAGAAAAAGGGGAATAAAAACTCGCTTTTTAGTAATAAAGCTCGTCGGTTTTTAGGTTTAGGAACCTGGAAGTGGCGAAAAATGTACTTAGCCAGGTAATTAATATGCCCAACAGAAAAATTCCTATAAAAAGGCCTGCAAGTAGTTTTACATCTGAAGTTAGCGAGAGCTGAGGAAAACTATTGTTAAGGTAATACAATGCACCGGCCATTCCAATAAGGGCTATTATGGCTCCAATTATTCCCAGTTTTACACTTTGCCAGATAAATGGCCTGCGAATAAATCCTTTGGTGGCACCCACCATTTGCATGGTTTTTATAATAAATCGTTTGGAATAAACCGAAAGTCTAATAGAGCTGTTAATAAGCAATACCGCAATAAATGTGAAAACTCCGCTGGCAATAAGTACCCAGAAACTAATTTTCTTTACGTTTTCGTTTAAAAGTGCAATCAGTGGTTTATCGTAAACCACCTCATCTACAAAGTTTTTAGAAGTAAGATCGGCTGCAATTTCATCTACCTGTTCACCAGAGACAAAATCGGCATTCATATAAACATCTATAGAATTCTGTAAAGGATTATAGCCTAAAAACTCCATAAAATCTTCGCCTATTTCCTTGCTATGCGCCTCGGCTGCTTCTTCTTTAGAAACATAGGTGGTAGATTTTGTATAATCTGCCATCGCCAGGCTTTTCTTTAGTTGTTCTATTTCAACCTCTTTGGCGTTATCTTTTAAATATACCGTAAGCGCAATTTGTTCTTTAAAATGATCGGCTACTTTTTTGGTGTTTAAAACCAGCAATCCCAGCATTCCCAATAAAAAAAGTACTAAAGCAATACTAATCACTACCGAAAAATAAGAAGATACCAGGCGGCGTTTCTGGTATTTTTCAAAGGATGTGCTCATAGGGCGATCTCAGATTTTTTGTAAAAATAAAAAAGATAAGCTTGCAATATCTTTAAAACGTTTAAAGTTTAAAAAAATTAGCGAAGTCTTAAATTTTTTATTCAGGAATGGGAAACTACCATAAGGTAACTGCGAAAAATTATTCGTCAAGCTGAACTTGTTTCAGCTTCTAATATGTTCATTAACTTAGATGCTGAAAAATATGTTTAGAGTTTAAGCATATTGCTAATTAGATGTTGAAAAGCAGAATACTATGAAAATACTAATCTTCGGAATTGGCGGCGTAGGCGGTTATTTTGGTGGAAAACTTGCCCAGGCGGGTTTCAATGTCACAATGATTGCCCGCGGGAAACACCTGGAAGCGATTAACAAAAACGGACTTGAAGTTGAAAGTATCAATGGTGACTTTACGGTGCAACCATACCTCGCTACCGATAATTTAGCTGAAGTTCCTACTCCAGATTTGGTGATTTTAGGGGTTAAATCCTGGCAAATCCAGGAAGTAGCAAATAAGTTGAAGCCAATAATTTCGGCCGAAACAATGATTTTGCCTTTACAAAACGGCGCCAATAATGTTGAAAAACTGCTGGAAATTCTACCGAAGCGAAATGTTTTAGCCGGGCTTTGCCATATTGTAAGTTTTGTAGAAAGACCCGGAAAGATAAAACACGTTTCTTTTGAACCCAGAATCACTTTTGGCGAAATTGATAATTCAAGCTCGGAAAGAATTCAGCGATTAAAATCTGTTTTTGAAAAAGCCGGGATCACTAATTTTAATCCTGAAAATATTCAGTTGGAGATTTGGAAAAAGTTTCTGTTTATCACCACCATCAGTGGTCTTGGCGGGTTAACCACGGGTTTCTATAGATAAAATTAGGGAAAGCGAATATTTATATGATCTTTTGCTAAAAACCGCTCAGGAAATTAAATTGGTGGCCAATGCTAAGGGAATTCCGTTGGCAGAGGAGCATTTGGAAAAGGCGTTTGAAATTATTCAAAATCAACCACCGGGAACTACTGCTTCTACACAAAGAGATATTATGGCGGGACGGCCTTCAGAATTAGAAAACTTCAACGGATTTATTGTAAAAGAAGGCCGAAAAATTAGGCATCGCAACACCCGTAAATAAAATGATCTACGAGTGTTTACTGCCTATGGAAAAGGAAGCGAGGAATTCTTAATTATTCCTCGTTTGCTCCATTTAAATCTAATATTGAAAAGTTTTCGTCTATCATCAGCGTAAGGCATCCATTACTATGCAGCTGTTCCAAAGATTTGGTTTCATTGTCCAATTGAATGTTTTTCACTTCAAACGGCAATCCGTGTATCTGTAATTTGAATATCTTTGCAATCAGATTCATAAGAACCTTCTTTATGCTGCTGAATAACTAGCTGATTTTTTCTTCCGGTAAGTTTAAAGCTTCTCAAGCAAAAACGCCCTTTGGTATAGTCGTAACCATCTTGCGCATCTTCGAAAAACTGAGAATCTTCCTTCCCTTTTTTGTAATAAATATCTAAGGTGATCTCCTCTATCTTTCTTTCACCCACGTATTGTTGCACGGGATATTTCGGAATAATAGCACCCTCTTTTATAAATACAGGCATACTGTCTATATCGGCATCTACCCACGTTTCTTTTCCGCCTTTAACCAATTCATCGGTCCAGAAGTTATACCATTCGCCTCTTGGAATATACATGCGTCTTCCTTTTGCATTAGGTTCCTGCACGGGGCAGGCCAATATACTATCGCCAAAAATAAATTCGTCTATTCGGTAATGGGTGTTCACGTCTTCCTGGTCAAACATCACCAAAGATTTTATTAAAGGCACACCTCTTTCGGTATAATCCCAGAAAGCAGTATATAAATAAGGCAATAATTGGTAACGCAATTCAATAAATTTTCGCACTATATCGGTGATATCTTCATCAAAAGTCCAGGGTTCTTGGTCGCCGTGATCTCCCGAAGAATGCACTCTAAAGAATGGGTGAAAAATTGCTAATTGAATCCACCGTGCATAGAGTTCGCCGTGTGGCTGTTCAGCAAAACCGCCAATATCACTTCCTGCAAATGAAAAACCAGACATAGCCAGACGCTGCACCTGTACATTAGCGATCCATAAATGTTCCCAATTCGCGACATTATCTCCTGTCCAAGTTGAGGTATATCGTTGTGTTCCCGAATAAGCCGCTCTGGTAATTACAAACGGTCGTTTAGGATACGAGAATTTCTTTACGCCCTGGTAAGTTGCCCGTGCCATTTGCATCCCGTAAATATTATGAGCTTTTCTATGGCTGCAAGGATTGCCGTCATAATCGTGTCTCACATCGTGTGGAAATGTTTTACTTGGCACTTCCATCACCGCAGGCTCGTTCATATCGTTCCAAATACCCTTAACGCCAATATCTTCAATTAATTCTTTGAATAATCCAGACCACCATTCTCTTACTTCAGGATTGGTGAAATCTGGGAAATAACATTCGCCCGGCCAAACTTTCCCTTTCATATAAGGGCCATCGGCACGTTTACAGAAATAATCGTTCTCTAGACCTTCTTTATAAACCCAGTAATTTTTATCAATTTTAATCCCCGGATCTATGATCGCTACAGTTTTAAAACCATCTTCTTCAAGTTCTTTAACCATTCGTTTTGGATCTGGGAAATACTCTTTGTTCCAGGTAAAACAGCGAAAACCTTCCATATAATCAATATCCAAATAAATAGCATCACAAGGAATTTGTAATTCTCTGAATTTAGAAGTGATTGCTTTTACCTTGCTTTCTGGATAATAACTCCATTTACACTGGTGAAATCCTAAGGCCCAAAGTGGCGGTAGATCTGGTTTTCCGGTTAAGATCGGTATAGTATTCTACTACATCGGTCATTTTAGGGCCGTAGATAAAATAATAATTCATCTCACCACCCTGTGCCCAAAAGCTGGTTACATACCTTCTTTCCTGGGCAAAATCAAAATATGATCTAAAGGTGTTATCAAAGAAAATTCCGTAGGCTTTCTTATTGTGAAGCCCGGTGTAAAATGGAATGGTTTTATAAATAGGATCGGTATCTTTTCCGTAGGCATAAGAATCGGTTACCCAATTTTCAAAGCGTTTCCCTTTTAAATTTAAATGTCCCGGTTTATCACCAAGACCAAAATAACTCTCTCCGTCTTGAGAAACCTTGCTCATTTTTACAATATCGCCTCCAAACTCATAACTGTCTTCCCAATGGAAACCCAGTTCGTCCTGGTTTATCAAGCTTCCGTCTGCCTTATCATAGATCTTGATGAGTAAACCTTTCTTGGAAACCTCGCATATAATTTTGGAAGTGGTAATGCTGTAACAATCTTCCTTTTCTTCAATATCTAGCTGGTTGTAGCCAATACTCGCATATTTGGTGATTGCATAAGAAAAATCATTAGCAAACATTCCGGTTGTAGAATACCTAAATCGCAGCAAGCCATCTCTAAGAATTGTGATTTGCAAAGCCACATCGTTTTCTGTGGTAAAATAAAGCGTATCGACATCTTTGCGGAAAGAAATTACATTAGATGGAAATGCATTTCCTTTTTGTTCTAACTCGGTATTCGTGATCATATTTTATAATGGATTACTGTAGGGTAAAAAAACAGAATAGTTTGCAAATATAAGTTAGAATTATCAAAGTACTTATGAGTGTTTATTAACTATATCGTTGTTGTTCATTTAACTAAGTAGAATATTTTAAGGCTACCATTGCTAAAGGCGGGATATCTATTACTGTAGAATAGTTCCTGGAATGCCATTTATGCTCTGTAGTTTTTATGGATTTATTGATGTATTTGCCGGAACCATAAAATTTCTTTTTATCGCTATTAAAAACTTCTTTAAGCACGCCTTTTTTAGGTAAGCCTACTCGATAATTTTCCCGCGGAATTGGGGTTAGATTGCAAACAATAATCAAATTGTCTTTAGGCTCATTTCCTTTCCTGATAAAGCTAATCACAGAATTTTCGGCATCATTGTAATCGATCCATTCAAAGCCATCGGGCACAAATTGATTTTCATATAAAGCAGGCTCAGACTCTATAGAATTTATTTAAAGCTTTAATTACCTCCTGAATTCCTTTATGCGGCGCATAATCCAGTAAATGCCAGTCTAAACTATTCTGGAAATTCCATTCTTCACTTTGCCCAAATTCACACCCCTGAAACAATAATTTGGTTCCCGGGTGGGTAAACATATATCCGTAAAGTAGACGTAGATTGGCAAAACGCTGCCATTCGTCTCCCGGCATTCTTCCTAAAATAGAATGCTTGCCGTAAACCACTTCATCGTGGGATAAAGGCAGCATAAAATTCTCGGTAAACGTATAAGTGAGGGAAAAAGTAATATTATTTTGGTGATGTTTGCGGTATATGGGTTCTTTAGAAAAATACTGAAGCGTATCGTGCATCCAGCCCATCATCCATTTCATCCCAAAACCAAGTCCGCCTAAAAATACCGGTTTTGAAACTCCGCTGTAAGCAGTAGATTCTTCGGCAATGGTTTGTACATCGGGAAAAGAAGCGTAAACTTCTTTGTTTAATTCTTCTAAAAACGAGATCGCTTCCAGGTTTTTATTTTCGCCATACTCATTGGGTTCCCATTCGCCTTCTTCTCGTGAATAATCCAGGTAAAGAATAGAAGCTACGGCATCTACCCGTAAACCATCGATGTGAAATTGTTCTAACCAGTATAAAGCATTACTAATCAAAAAAGCTCTTACTTCGTTTCGGCTGTAGTTGAAGATCAAACTTTTCCAATCGGGATGGTAACCTCTTTTCGGGTCGGGGTGCTCATAAAGATGCGTTCCGTCAAAATAACCGAGTCCGTGGCTGTCTTCCGGAAAATGTGAAGGCACCCAATCCAGGATCACTCCAATGTCATTTTCGTGAAGTTTATCTACTAAAAATTTAAATTCATCTGGATAGCCAAATCTTGAGGTTGGTGCAAAATACCCGGTAATTTGATATCCCCAACTTGGATCGTAAGGATATTCCATAATAGGCATAAACTCTACGTGAGTAAAGCCCATTTCTTTAACATAGGAAACTAAATCGGTGGCAAGTTCCCAATAAGAAAGCGACCTGTTTTCTTCGGTTTTCTTCTTCCAGGAAGATAAATGCACTTCGTAAACCGAATAAGGAGCTTGTAAAGAGTTATTCTTTTTACGTTTTTGCAGCCAGGATTTATCTTTCCATTTATAATCGTCTTCCCAAACAACCGAAGCAGTATTTGGCGGATGTTCGCAGCGCCTCGCATAAGGATCGGCTTTCTCGGTAATAATTTCGTTATGGTTACTATGAATTTTATACTTGTATAAATTCCCTTTTTCAACATTAGGAATAAAACCTTCCCAAATTCCACTACCATCCCAACGCACATCAAGTAGATGTTCGCCATCTTTCCAGAAATTAAAGTCTCCAATTACCGAAACCTGCTTCGCGCCCGGAGCCCAAACAGCAAAATATGTTCCCTTAACTTCATTTACAGTAAGTGGATGGGAGCCAAACTTCTCGTAAAGACGATAGTGTTTCCCCGACTTAAATAAATTAATATCAAATTCTGAAAATAAACTGTGCGTTATAACTTCTGCCATATTATCCTATAGTTGTTCCGGGTGGAATTACCGCCTCTTTTTTAAGTACTACAATGCCTTCTTTAATTACATAAGAATCTGTTTCTGTATCTTCTAAATGCGGGCCGCCATTTATAGTAGTATTGTCTCCAATTCTACAGTTTTTATCGATTATGGCATTTTTTATCGTGCAGTTTTCTCCTATTCCTGTGAGTATTTCAATTTTATTCTTTTCAATTTCTTCTAAAGATTCATAGAAATCGGTTCCCATCATATAGCAATTTTTTATAACTGAACCTTTTCCAATCCTGGACCTGACTCCAATTACTGAAGACTCAATCCTATCGGCGTGAATAATGCAACCTTCAGCAATAACTGCTTTTTTGAGTTTGGTATTGGTGTATTTAGAAGTTGGAAGAATCCTGGCGTGTGTATACACCTGGTTTTCCATGTCATAAAGATTGAATTTGGGGATATCTTCGGTTAAACCAATATTTGCTTCAAAGAACGATTCTATATTTCCAATATCTGTCCAGTAACCTTCAAATTGATAACCACAAACTTTTTTATTTCCTATTGCCTGCGGAATGATCTCTTTACCAAAATCTACGGTATTAGGATCGTCCATTAATTTTTCTAACAATTTTCTATTAAAAACATAGATTCCCATGGAGCCCAGGTAATTTCTGCCTTCAGCTTCCATTTCGGGGCCTACAGGCGAAGTCCAGTCGGGTAAAAGTTCAGATTTCGGTTTTTCGATAAATGAAGTGATATTATTGTCTTTATCGGTTTTCATGATCCCGAAACTTGGGGCGTCTTTCGCGTTCACAGGCACGGTACCAATGGTAATTTCTGCGTCGCTATCTATGTGCTGTTGAACCATGCGGTTATAATCCATATGGTACAATTGATCACCTGAAAGAATAAGAAAATAATCGAATTTGTGTTTTTTAAAATGATGCATTCCCTGTCTCACAGCATCTGCAGTTCCCTGGTACCAGGTTTTGTTATTCGGGGTTTGCTCTGCCGCCAGAACATCTACAAAAGCCTCACTAAAAAAGCTAAAGTGAAAGGTATTTTTAATGTGTTTGTTCAGGGAAGCCGAATTGAACTGCGTTAACACATACATTCTTTTCATATTTGAATTAATGCAGTTGGAAATCGGAATATCTACCAGCCTATATTTCCCTGCAATAGGAACGGCAGGCTTAGACCTGCTTTCTGTTAAAGGATGGAGCCTGGTACCCTGACCGCCTCCTAGAATAACCGATAATACTTTGTCGTTTAGCATGATTAGTCGCTTTTTAGTGAGTTATACAAATCGATATATTGTTGAGCCGAAACATTCCAGGAATGATCAATGCCCATAATATGTTTTCTGGTTTTTTTAAATGCAGGTTTATCATTATAAAATGCTATAGCCCTGTTTAAAGTTTGAAGAATATCATCTTCTGAAGCTTCCTGGTGTGAAAACCCAAAACCTCCATCTTCAACATCTATCACGGTATCTTTTAAACCGCCAATACTTCGCACAACCGGGATGGTTCCGTATCGAAGGGAATATAATTGATTAAGTCCGCAGGGTTCCACGCGGGAAGGCATTAATAAGAAATCTGCACCGGCATAGATGAGGTGCGAGAGTTTTTCATCATAACCAATAAAAGTGTTATAAACGCCCTTATGTTTTTTCTTTAAAGTTTTTAAGCTTTCTTCTACTTCAGGGTTTCCAGAACCTAAAACGAGAATATTGCATTCTTTTTTTGAAAGAATTTCATCAAAAACTTCCGGTAGTAAATCGGCGCCTTTTTCAAGAACCAGTCTTCCAATAAAAGCAAACAAAGGTTTTGATGCTGAAAAGCCAAACTCTTTACACAGCCATTTTTTATTGGCTGTTTTGCCGGTTTGAATATTTTTTGCTGAATAATTTTTAGCAATAAATTCATCGGTTTCGGGATTCCATACATCAGCGTCGATCCCGTTTAAAATTCCAACACATTTTTCACTTTCGTGGCTCAGTAAACTTTCTAAACCATTTGCAGCTTGTTGTAATTCCTCCATATAACTTGGGGAAACCGTAGTTACCCGCCAGGCACATTTTATTCCCGCAGCCAATGGATTTATAACACCGTCCCAATCCAGTAAACCGATATTTGAAATATCAAAAGCAGGAAGATAATGTACTTTATCGTGAGCAAACCAGCCCTGGTATTGCGCGTTGTGAATAGTAAGAATAACA
Organism: uncultured Flavobacteriaceae bacterium; assembly: GCA_963727565.1. Taxonomy (GTDB): domain Bacteria; phylum Bacteroidota; class Bacteroidia; order Flavobacteriales; family Flavobacteriaceae; genus Salegentibacter. The sequence goes on along the minus strand of CAVSGU010000002.1, from coordinate 12,725 downwards.
GGAATTTTATTCAGCGATTCGTATTTAAAACACTCCTGCGCCATAAAAGGAATTAATCCTGTATGATGATCATGACAATGAATTATGGAAGGTTTGGTTTTTAGGGTCAACATCCAATCCATTACCGCGATTTGAAAAGCGATAAAACGAGCCGTATCATCTGCAGAATATACATAATCCTTAAATAAAAGTTCAGGAATATCCACAAACAGGACTTCAATATCTAAAACCTCCTTTTTTAATTTCAGTATTCGATACGAGAAATTGTCTTCGCCCAGAACCAATTCTGATTCGTAAACACTTTCAAATTTGTGTGCAGCGGTAAATTTATTGTCATAAAATGGCATCACTACCTTAGCGCTAACTCCTGCCTGTTGCTGATATTTTGGTAAAGAACCAACCACATCTCCCAGGCCTCCAACTTTTGCAATAGGGTAACATTCAGCGCTTACGTGTATCACGTTCATATTAATTTTTTATAAAAGATAGCGTTAATTAGGTCATTTCTATAGTGATAAAAAGGACTGAATGATTTATAAAACTTATAAATTTCAATCCTGTTTATCGCCAATTCTCTATAAATTTAATGAAATAAAGGAATAATCTACATTAATAAAGCCTTAAAATCCTGCGGTTTTACTCGATAATCGAGATTGAATGCTCCAAGGCTTGCCTCGAAATCAAATTATAATTTCCAATAATAATGCTTCGTGAGCTTGCTCCGAAGTAGTTTACTATAAAAAGGAATTCGAAATTTTAGATAACAGGATTTTTAAGCACAATAGATTTTAATTTCTATTTTTTCTGGCTTTGGAAAACCTCTTAGATTTTTACCAGGTATTAAATTACCTCCCAATCCATCCCATGTAAATTCCCATAAGTGGTTTAAAATTGTAAATTTGCAGGCATTAATATAAAGTCGCGTTGCGCGTAATCAGCAGGTAAGAAAAATAAAACAATGAGTTACAACTTTAACGAAATTGAAGCCAAATGGCAAAAATACTGGGCCGAAAATCAAACTTTTCGCGCCAGCAATTCATCAGATAAACCAAAGTATTACGTGCTGGATATGTTTCCATATCCTTCAGGTGCCGGGCTTCATGTTGGGCACCCGCTTGGTTATATTGCCAGCGATATTTATGCGCGCTACAAACGCCATACAGGACATAATGTGTTGCACCCGCAAGGTTACGATAGTTTTGGGCTGCCGGCCGAGCAATATGCGATTCAAACCGGGCAACATCCTGCGCTTACCACAGCTAAGAATATTAAAAGATATCGCGAGCAGCTCGATAAAATAGGCTTTTCTTTTGATTGGAGCAGGGAAGTGCGCACCAGCGATCCCGAATATTACAAATGGACGCAGTGGATATTTATTCAGCTTTTTGAGAGTTGGTATGATATGGAAGCTGAAAAATCAAGAGATATTTCAGAGCTTGAAGAAATTTTTGCTGCGGAAGGAAATTCTCGTTTAAATGCCGCTTGTGATGATGAGGTAGAGGAATTCTCAGCTGATGCCTGGAATGCTTTTTCTTCAGAAGAAAAACAACAAATATTATTAAAATACCGACTTACCTATTTAGCTGAAACCGAAGTAAACTGGTGCCCGCAACTGGGAACCGTTTTAGCTAATGACGAGATTGTAAACGGCGTTTCCGAACGTGGTGGTTATCCCGTAGTTCGCAAAAAAATGACGCAATGGAGTATGCGAATTTCTGCATTTTCAGAACGTTTATTACAAGGTTTAGATCAACTGGACTGGACCGAGAGTTTAAAGGAAAGTCAGCGTAACTGGATCGGGAAATCGGTTGGAGCACACGTAGATTTTAATGTTCAGGATTCTGACGATAAAATTGGTGTTTTCACCACCAGGCCCGATACTATTTTTGGAGTGACTTTTATGACTTTGGCTCCGGAGCACGAATTGGTTAAAAAGATAACCACGCCTCAACAAAAAGAAGAAATTGAAGCCTATGTCGCTGCCAGTGCAAAACGCAGCGAGCGCGAACGTATGGCCGATGTGAAAAGTATTACCGGGGTGTTTACCGGCGCTTATGCCGAGCATCCTTTTACCGGCGAGTCAATACCTATCTGGATTGGCGATTATGTGCTTGCAGGTTATGGAACCGGCGCCGTAATGGCCGTGCCTTGTGGAGACCAGCGGGATTACGATTTTGCCAGACATTTTGATATTCCGATTAAAAATATTTTTGAAAATGCCGATATTTCTGAGGCTGCTTTCTCCGGAAAAGAAGGAACGGTAATCGCAAATTCCGATTTCCTTAGCGGACTCGAATATAAGGAAGCACTTCAAAAAGTGATTTTAGAATTGGAAAAAACCGGTCACGGTTACGGAAAAACCAATTATAGATTGCGCGATGCGGTTTTTAGTCGCCAGCGTTATTGGGGTGAACCTTTCCCTGTGTATTACGTAAACGGAATGCCGCAAATGATAGATGCGCAACATTTGCCTTTGCATCTTCCTGAGGTTGAAAAATATCTTCCTACCGAAACAGGTGAACCACCATTAGGAAATGCTACCGATTGGGCCTGGGATACCAAATCCAACGAAGTAGTGAGTAATGAGAAAATTGACGATGAAACAGTATTTCCATTAGAGCTGAACACCATGCCGGGTTGGGCAGGAAGTTCCTGGTATCTATTCCGCTATATGGATGCCGGAAATACTGAGGAATTTGTTTCTAAAGAAGCTCAAAACTACTGGGAAAATGTAGATTTATATATAGGCGGAAGCGAACACGCTACCGGCCATTTATTATATTCCCGTTTCTGGACAAAGTTTTTGCAAGACCGTGGATATCTTTCGGTTGAAGAGCCTTTTAAAAAGCTGATCAACCAGGGAATGATTTTGGGGCAGAGTGCTTTTGTTTATAGATTGGAAGGAGAAAATGTTTTTGTCTCTAAAAATCTGATTGGAGAAAATAATGTGCAACCAATTCACGCTGATGTCTCTTTAGTGAATCATTCAGATGAATTGGATGTGGAAGGTTTCAAAAAGTGGCGTCCTGAGTTTAAGGATGCGAAATTTTTAACTGAAAAAGAGGGCGCATATATAGTAGGACGCGAAGTTGAAAAAATGTCGAAATCCAAATACAACGTGGTAAACCCCGATGATATTTGTGAAGATTATGGCGCTGATACTTTAAGAATGTACGAGATGTTCCTTGGGCCTTTAGAACAGGCAAAACCCTGGAATACTGCAGGAATAACCGGGGTGCATAATTTCCTTAAAAAGCTTTGGAAATTGTATCACAACGGTGAGCAGTTTGAAGTTTCGGAAGAAAAAGCTTCAGCTGATTCTTTAAAAAGTCTGCATAAAACCATTAAAAAGGTTACTGAAGATATCGAGGAATTCAGTTTTAATACTTCGGTTTCCACCTTTATGATCTGTGTAAATGAGCTTTCAGCACAAAAATGCAATAGCAGGGAAGTGTTGGAGCCACTTGTTATTTTACTTGCGCCTTATGCGCCACATATTGCAGAGGAACTATGGAGTAAATTAGGAAATTCAGAATCTGTAGTGACCGCTGAATATCCGGTTTTTGAAGAAAAATACCTGGTAGAAAGCACTAAAAATTATCCGGTTTCTTTCAATGGGAAAATGCGTTTTACAATGGAATTACCACTGGATATGCCAAAAGACGAAATTGAAAAAACCGTAATGGCAGATGAGAGAACTCAGAAACAATTAGACGGAAGAACACCTAAGAAGGTAATTGTGGTGCCGGGAAAGATTGTGAATATTGTAGGTTAGAAAAAGTTTGAAGATTATATAATTTGAAAATCCGTTTCCTTATTTGGGAACGGATTTTTTTATTGGAACAATTTGTCACTTATCGTCACCCTGAATTTATTTCAGGGTCTAATTTGTTAGATGCTGAAACAAGTTCAGCATGACGAGTTATTATGAATGTGTTTCGGTGTCAGGGAAAATAACATTACTGCAAACTGCCAACTAAAAACTGCTACCCAAGATACAACTCCACCAAACCTTCAGGAGTAGTTAGATAGATGGTTTTGTTTTCCTTATCTATTTTATCTATAAACTCATCGTTCATTGGGATAAGGATTTGCTTTTCGCCTTTTTGAATTTCAAAAAGAGCCTGTGCCGTACTGTCGTTAATAGAAGTGATCTTGCCAATATTGCCGTGGGTGGCATCTATTACGTCAAAACCTATAATTTCGTGAAAGTAGAATTGATCGTCTTCCAGTTCCGGAAGCATGGTAAGTGGAAGATAAGTAAGAGCGCCTACAAGGTCTTCGGCGTCTTCTTCAGTCTCAATATCTTCAAATTTAACGCGTAGTAAGGTGCTTTTTTGCAACGAACTGCGTTCAATAAAAAATGGAACCAGGTTCTCATTATATTCAATGAGCACTGATTCCATTTCTAAATACATTTCAGGAACGTCGGTGTCTAATTTAATAAGCACCTCGCCCTTAAAGCTAAATTTACCAACGATTTTACCTAAAAAGAAACATTCGTCTTTAGTCATCGCCAGTTAAGGTTTTAGCCTTTTTTTTCTTCGGTTTTTGCTTCTTCGGCAGTCTCTTGATCAACTTCCTTTTCCACATTAGCCTCTGGTTCACCTTCTTCGGTTACTGCAGCACCTTCAGCTTCAGCAGCAGCTGCCGCTTCGGCTTCTTTTGCTTCAGCTTCACGCTTAGCGTTAACCTCTTTTTCAGCATCAAGAGCTTTCTTTCTTGCTTCTTGTTCTTCTTTAGTTAGGTTATCTTTCTTAGCAGCGATCTTAGCTTCTTTTTCTTCCAACCAGGCTTCGAATTTCTTCTCAGCTTCTTCTTCAGTTAAAGCACCTTTTTTAACGCCACCGGCAAGGTGTTTTTTAAGTAAAACTCCTTTGTAAGAAAGAATAGCACGAGCAGTATCTGTAGGCTGCGCACCATTTTCTAACCATTTTACCGCTCCGTCTACATCTAGCTCGATAGTAGCTGGGTTGGTGTTTGGATTGTAGATTCCTAGTTTATCTAAGAATTTACCATCTCTTTTTGAGCGCGCATCAGCGGCTACGATCCAGAAAAAAGGTTTTCCTTTTTTACCGTGTCTTTGTAATCTTAATTTTACTGGCATAAAAATTAAATTGTGGGGTTCCCGACCCCGGTTATTAATAAGGCTGCAAAGATACTACATTTTTCTAATTCACAAGGAGTTGACTGTAAATAAATTTTGGCTCTAAGAGAAGGCTAAAACAGCAAAAATTAGGAAGTTTTTGGGTAAAAAAAGACTGCTGCTGTTAAAAGCAGTTAATTAGTGCTAAACCCTGTTAAACAGCTTGTTGCTGTGTTTCTTAGGTTTTATCTTTAAACATCAAATTAAGTAAAAGTGAGAGACAATGAATTACTCTGAAAAGGTTTCTAGAAAACTAAATGCCTTATTAGAAAAAAATAATGATGCCGAGAAAGGTTATAAATATGCTGCTGAAAATGCTAAGGACCCGCAATTGAAAGCTTTTTTTTCTGAGCGGGCTCAAGAACGATACGATTTTAGCCACGAGCTTGAAACTGAAATCCGCGATTTCGGGGAAAACCCCGATAAAGGTTCCAGTTTGGCCGGAGACGCTCATCGTACCTGGATGAATCTTAAAAGCAGCCTTTCTTCCAACAAGGATGAAGCTGCAATGGAAGAAGCAGTAAGAGGGGAACAGGTGGCTGCAGATGAATATGAAGAGGTATTAAAAGATCCTAATATTCCACCAACCACGGCAAATTTGTTGTTAAAACAGAAAAATGGAATTGTAGCCGCGCTTAATAAATTGAAATCAATGGAGATTTAAGTTTAGCTACTAACTAAAACCAATTTAAGTATGAGAACAAAAGAAGAAATGGGCAAAAAGCTCAATGAAATACTGGAAAAGAGTTACGACGCGAAAGAAGGATTTCACGCTGCCTCAAAAAATGCCAAAAATAAAAAGTTGCAGGAATACTTCAGGCAAAAAGCGGAAGAACGGGATATGTTTATCCAGGAATTGAGAGAAGAAATCACAGGTTATGGGCAGGAGCCAAAAGAAGATGGAAGTGTAAAAGGAGATATGCACCGCACCTGGATGAATTTAAAATCTTCGGTAAGCGACAATGATGAAGCCATGTTGGAAGAAAGCCTTCGTGGAGAAAAAGCCGCACTGGAGGATTATAAAGATATAACCAAAGAAAAAGATTTGCCGCCCACACTTAGTTCTAAACTTAACCGGCAGCAGCAAAATATACAAAGTAGCATTAACAACGTAAAAGTGTACGAACAGATGTTTGATTGAAGTAGTAGTTTTTAGTGTTCGTATAGGCCTCACAGCTTACCGGAAACGGTATTTGTGAGGCTTTTTTTATTTTAAAAGATTGAAAAAGGCCTAAATACAAGGAATATAAATCGTTAATAAATCCTGAAAAATTAACTTGAGGCTGCGCTAAATTATATGTAATTTTAGCCACAGATCAGGTGGTTTTTCTTCTGAAATAATCGCCTGATATTCAGCTTAATTCCTAATTTTCGCCGCACATGTACCTTATTTTTGATACCGAAACTACCGGTCTTCCCAAACGTTGGGATGCTCCTTTAACCGATTCTGATAACTGGCCAAGATGTATACAAATTGCCTGGCAGTTGCATGATGAAATGGGGAGGCTAGTAGAAAGTCAGGATTACCTGGTAAAGCCCGAAGGTTTCAATATTCCATACGATGCTGAAAAAGTACACGGAATTTCTACCGAGCTTGCTGCCGAAGAAGGAATCTCTTTAACTGAAATGCTAGAGAAATTTCAGGAAGCGCTGAATAAAACCAAATTTGTAGTAGGACAAAATGTAGGTTTTGACCTGAATATTATGGGTGCCGAATTCCATAGGGAAGCGATGGAAAATAATCTCCAGGAGTTACCGGTTTTGGATACCTGTACCGAGGTTACTGCCCAAATGTGCAAAATTCCCGGTGGGCGTGGCGGTAAATTTAAATTACCCACCCTAACTGAATTACACGAATTCTTATTCGATGAGCCTTTTGGCGAAGCGCACAACGCTACTGCCGATGTGGAGGCGACTACCAGGTGTTTTTTGGAATTGGTGCGTCAAAGAGCTTTTACAAAGGAGCAGCTGGATGTACCTGAGAATTATTTTGAGAATTTTTCAGAAGCAAATCCGCAGCGAATAAAGCTTATTGGGTTAAAACATATTAACCTTAAAAAGGCTTCCGAAGAAATAAGAAAAAGACTTCAGAAGCAACAACCTACCGAAGAAATTACCACAGAAGAAATCGAGGAAAACCTCGAAAAGCTTGATGAGGTTCTATTTTCACATTTGCACAACCACTCGCAGTTTTCAGTATTACAATCTACTATAAGCATAAAAGACCTGGTTAATGTGGCTGCAGAACATAATATGCCTGCTGTAGCACTTACCGATCATGCAAATATGATGGGGGCTTTTCATTTTGTGAAAGAAATAGGAGATTATAATAAAGCAATTAGAGCAAAAAATGAAGAGGCACTTGCCAATAACGAACCGGCAGAAGCAAGGGAGTTAAAAGGTATAGTAGGGTGCGAATTTTTTGTTTGCGAAAATCACGCCGATAAATCTCGAAAAGATAACGGCTACCAGGTGGTGATGATAGCCAAGAATAAGAAAGGCTATCATAACCTGGCAAAAATGTCTTCTAAAGCCTATACCGATGGGTTTTATTATGTACCGCGAATTGATAAAGAAATTGTAAAGGAGTATAAGGAAGATATTATTGTACTTACCGGTAACCTTTATGGTGAAGTGCCGAGTAAGGTTTTAAATGTTGGGGAACACCAGGCTGAAGAAGCTTTGCTTTGGTGGAAAGAAGAATTTGGCGACGATCTTTACATAGAGATCATGCGTCACGACCAGGAAGATGAAAATCGTGTAAATACGGTGCTGGTAGATTTTGCTAAAAAGCATAATGTAAAACTGGTGGCGAGCAATAACACCTATTATTGCGCGAAAGAAGATGCTAATGCCCACGATATTTTATTGTGTGTAAAAGATGGCGAAAAGCAGGCGACTCCAATAGGTCGTGGTCGTGGTTACCGTTATGGTTTGCCAAACCAGGAATATTATTTTAAGAGTGGCGAAGAGATGAAAAATCTCTTTAAAGATCTACCTCAGGCCATTAGTAATGTGCAGGAGGTTGTAGATAAGATTGAGCCTTTTGAGCTGGCTCGTGATGTATTATTACCTGCCTTTACCATTCCTGAAGAATTTTTAGTAGAAGAAGATAAAAACGATGGCGGTAAACGAGGGGAGAATGCTTACCTGAAACATATCACTTTTGTTGGTGCTAAAGAGCGCTACGGAGAAATTACACCAGATATTGAAGACCGACTTAATTTTGAGCTTTCGGTTATTGAAAATACCGGTTATCCCGGGTATTTCCTTATTGTGGAAGACTTTATTCGCGAAGCCCGAAATCTTGATGTTTCGGTTGGGCCCGGGCGTGGTTCTGCGGCGGGAAGTGCGGTTGCCTATTGTTTGGGAATTACCAATATTGATCCTATTAAGTACGATCTGCTTTTTGAGCGTTTCCTGAATCCCGATCGTGTGAGTATGCCCGATATTGATATTGACTTTGATGATGAAGGTCGAAGTCGGGTAATGGATTATGTAATTAAAAAATACGGTGCCAACCAGGTTGCGCAGATTATCACCTACGGAACTATGGCTGCAAAATCTTCCATTCGGGATACCGCCAGGGTACTGGATCTTCCGTTGGGTGATGCCGATAGGATTTCGAAATTGATTCCCACCATGTCCAAGCTCGGGAAGATCTTTGGAATGGATGAAAAGGAACTCAAAAAGAAATTTAGGAGTGAAGATCTAGAAAAAGTAAATGAACTTTTAAATATTGCTGAAGGAGACGATCTGGAAGCACAAACGGTAAACCAGGCGAGAATTCTTGAAGGCTCGGTTAGAAATACCGGGATTCACGCTTGTGGGGTAATTATTACGCCAGGTGATATTACCAATTTTGTGCCGGTTTCGGTAGCAAAGGATTCCGATCTTTATGTTACCCAGTTTGATAACTCGGTTGTAGAAAGCGCCGGACTACTAAAAATGGACTTCTTGGGGTTAAAAACACTAACCCTAATTAAAGATACGGTTAAAATTGTAAAAGGCAGGCATAATATAGATTTGGTGCCCGATGAATTTCCGTTAGATGATGAAGAAACCTATGAGCTTTTCCAACGTGGGGAAACGGTAGGGATTTTTCAATATGAATCGCCGGGAATGCAAAAGCATATGAAGGATCTTAAACCAACGGTTTTTGATGATCTTATTGCCATGAACGCCTTGTATCGTCCCGGGCCGATGGAATATATTCCGAGTTTTATTGCCCGTAAACATGGCGATGAAGAAATTGCCTACGATTTGCCTGAAATGGAAGAATATCTCCAGGAAACCTATGGAATTACCGTTTATCAGGAGCAAGTGATGTTACTTTCGCAAAAGTTGGCCGGCTTTAGTAAAGGTGAAGCCGATGTTTTGCGTAAAGCGATGGGTAAAAAGATCTTTGCTTTACTGGAGAAATTAAAACCAAAATTTTTGGATGGGGGAGAATCTAAAGGCCATCCAAGAGACGTTTTAGAGAAAATTTGGAAAGACTGGGAAGCTTTTGCGGCCTATGCTTTTAATAAATCGCACTCTACCTGTTATGCCTGGATTGCTTACCAAACCGCCTATTTAAAAGCACATTATCCTGCGGAATATATGGCAGCGGTGCTTTCTAATAATATGAACGACATTAAGCAGGTTACTTTCTTTATGGAAGAATGTAAGCGAATGAAGCTTGATGTACTGGGGCCAGATGTAAATGAATCTTTTTATAAGTTTTCGGTAAATAAAGATTATGCGGTTCGTTTTGGAATGGGAGCTATTAAAGGAGTAGGTCTGGTGCAGTTGCTACTATTGTAGAGAACAGAAAAACAGAAGATGGGCAGTATAAATCTATTTTTGATTTGGCAAAACGTATCGATTTGCGTTCAGCTAATAAAAAAGCTTTTGAAAATCTAGCTCTGGCCGGTGGTTTCGATGGATTTGGCGATACCCACCGCGCGCAATATTTTCACGATGATGGCGACGGAATTACCTTTTTGGAAAAAGTGATTAAATATGCAGCAAAATTTCAGGAAAATGAAAATTCTTCCCAGGTAAGTTTGTTTGGAGAAGCCAGTGAAGTACAAATTCCGGAACCTGTTGTGCCGCCTTGTGAAGAGTGGGGCACTATGGAAAAACTGAGAAGGGAAAGAGAAGTGGTAGGAATCTATATTTCGGGTCATCCACTGGATGATTTTAGGTATGAGATGGATTATTTCTGTAACTCCAAGTTGGGAGAATTTAATGATTTGGAAAGATGCGTAAACCGTGAACTTACTTTTGGTGGGGTGATAAGCGATGTGCAGCACAGGGTTTCAAAAATGGGTAAAGGCTGGGCGATGTTTTCGGTTGAAGATTATACCGATACTTATGAGTTTAGGATGTTTGGTGAGGAATATTTAAAATTCAGGCATTTTCTGGTTCCTAATTCTTTTGTGCATATCAAGATCTTTGTAAAAGAAGGCTGGACCAATAAAGAAACCGGTAAAAAGGGAGAACCAAGAATTCAGTTTAACAACATTTATTTGTTGCACGATGTGATGGATCAATTTGCGAAAAAGCTCACGATTCAACTGGATATTGCCGATCTCCACGAAGAGAAAATCAACTGGTTTAAAGATGTTTTTAGAACCCATAGAGGTGATCATAAACTGAATTTTGTGGTTTATGAAATGAAAGAACAGGTGAAATTACATATGCCGAGTAAGAAACAAAAAGTGAAAATTTCGCAAGAGCTTTTACATACTTTGGAAGATGAGCAGGTGATGTATAAGTTGAATTGATTTCAGTTGGCAGTTTCAGTTAGCAGTCAAGCAGTAATAAATTTTTAAAGCCACGAATGCACGAATATTTATTTTTCACTGCTCACTGGAAACTGCCTACTGATTTTTCCGGTTAGGGATTGAAGCAAGCTACCGTGTAGCGCTGAAAGCCCGACCCCGCGCTACGAGCGCGGGGTAACCGCCAAATAAACGTGACGAATAAGCGTATAACCAAATACAATATCGCTTGTGTAAGGAAAGCAAAAATATTTGACTAATTTTACGAAATAAGTATAACAGAAAAAACAGACAATTATGGCTATTGAAATAACTGACGCGAATTTTGAAGAACAGGTGCTAAAAAGCGAAAAGCCTGTAATGGTAGATTTTTGGGCTGCATGGTGCGGACCTTGTAGAATGGTAGGACCAATTATTGACGAAATTAGTACTGAATATGACGGGAAAGCCGTTGTAGGAAAACTAGATGTTGATGCAAACCAGGAATTTGCTGCTAAGTATGGTGTGAGAAACATTCCAACTGTACTTATTTTTCAAAATGGAGAAGTAGTGGGCCGCCAGGTAGGCGTTGCGCCAAAAAATACTTACGCTGAAGCTTTAGACGAATTGCTATAAGTTTTAGCATTTTATATAATTATCAAAACCCGGTCTTGTGCCGGGTTTTTTTATTTGATTGCTATTGGAGTGCGGTAACTCGCGCTTTTCTTATATTAGTGGAGTATGAATTTAAAAGATGAAATATATAGTTCGGCTGCGGGGTTTACGCAATTAGAGCTCCTGGCAAGACAGGTTGTGGAAGGTTATATTTCGGGAATTCATAAGAGTCCGTTTCACGGGTTTTCTGCTGAATTTGCCGAACATAAGATTTACAATAACGGCGAAAGCACCAAGCATATAGACTGGAAGCTTTTTGCTAAAACCGATAAGCTCTACACAAAACGCTACGAAGAGGAAACCAATTTACGTTGCCATTTTATTATGGATAATTCGGCTTCGATGCATTATCCCGAGGTGAAGAAATTTTCGGTAAACTCGCTTAATAAGGTTGGCTTTTCGGTATTATCTATCGCCAGTATTATGCAGATTTTAAAGCGCCAACGGGACGCGGTAGGACTTAGCATATATAGTGATGAATTCGAGTTCTACGCGCCTGAAAAAGGCAGTGACAGGCATCAGCATATGTTACTGGACGCGCTAAATAAAAGCCTGGAGAAGAAAACAGATCATAAAGCAACTAAAACCTACACTTTTCTACATCAAATTGCTGAAAAGTTAAAAAGACGTTCCCTGGTGTTTTTGTTTACCGATATGTTCCAGGCCGATACTGAAGAAGCAGCACTTTTTGAAGCTTTGCGGCATTTAAAATATAACAGGCACGAAGTGGTGTTGTTTCACGTGATGGATAAAAAGCGGGAATTCGATTTTGACTTTGAGAATATTCCGAAACGATTTACCGATGTGGAAACGGGGGCTGAAATAGATCTTTATTCTGAAAATATTCGAGAAAGTTACCAAAAGGCGGTGCAAAAATATGTTGCTGACCTAAAAATGGAATGCGCTAAATACAAGATTAATTATGTAGAAGCGGATATTAATAAAAACTTCGATAAAATTTTGACGACCTATTTTGTTGAAAGACAAAAGTTTGCCTGAAACAAAGAAAAAAATGCTGAAAAAACTTTAAAAAAAGGTTTGTGTAATTATAAAACAGGTGTATATTTGCACTCGCAATAACGCAACGGTCTGGTAGTTCAGTTGGTTAGAATACCTGCCTGTCACGCAGGGGGTCGCGAGTTCGAGTCTCGTCCAGA
>CAVSGU010000001.1:0-74900 GCA_963727565.1 uncultured Flavobacteriaceae bacterium | reverse complement strand
CAACGATAAAATGACCATGGCTAACTCCATTGAAAACAGGGTACCTTATTTGGATATTGACCTTATCAATTTTTTAGAAGGCTCTACCTATTAAATTCAAATTGAATGGTAGTATAAACTAAATACGTACACCGGAAGGCTGCAGAAGAATGGTTGCCGAATTATATTATAAATAGAAAAAAAAGAGCATTTGAGACTCCGGTTGGAGAGTGGTTTAAAGATGAACTTTCAAACACTCCCATGATTTGATTGATAGTTCGGAATCTTTCAGTAGAATCTATTTTAATCAGGATTTTCTAAAAAAAATGATTGATTTGCATATAAAAAAGAAAATTGATTATAAGAAACACCTTTTTATCATACTTTCATTAGAGCTTTGGTACAAGAACTTTTATAATAATTAGTTCGATTATTGCGAGAACAAATTAAATTCATATTTATTATTTCACTTTTCAGATGGTTTAAACAATCAATAATGGAACAAAAAACTAAAAAAATTATGTTGATATGTTCTGACGGTGGACATTTAGCCCAAATCTTAGAGCTAAAAGAACTCTTCATAAAATATGATTATTTGCTCGTAACAGAAAAATCACCAGCCACATTACCGTTGTCTAAAAAATATAAAATAAAATATTTAAAAACCCGGTCTAAGGGTAAAAGACGAAATTTGAAATTTTTGATTTCTTTATTTATTAATTTATTTTTATCTGTAAAATTACTTATAAAACATTACCCTAAAGTTATCATTACTACGGGAAGTCATACCGCATTACCCATGTGTTTTTTAGGAAAGCTGTTTGGATGTAAGGTCGTGTGGATATTATCCTTTGCACGTGTTGATTCTAGAGCATTTTCGGCTGATATTGTACATCCTATCGCCAATAAATTTATTGTGCAATGGCCTGCCGCACAGAAATATTATAAGGATGCTATTTATATGGGAGGAATTTATTGATTCATTTAATATGCAACTATGATTTTAGTAACTTTGGGTACGTTCCCGACTGAGTTTCCTAGACCCTTAATAGCCATTGATGCCTTATGTAGAAAAGGCGTGATACAAGAGGAGGTTATCGTGCAATGTGGTCATACTTCGTTTGACAGCCCTTATTTGATCATGCGCCCATTCATTGCACCCGATGAGCTTGCTGAGCTAACCAAACAAGCCAGAATAATTATTACGCATGCGGGAACAGGTTCATTGATTAAAGCGATCAAACTGCATAAAAAAATAATAGCGATCGCACGTTTATCAAAAAATGAAGAAATGGTAAACTTACCAAATAGAGATTCTCAATGAATTTTCTAAACTTAACTACATTCTGCCGTGGGACGAGGATATTCTATTAGAAAATATTTTGGAAAACATAAAGGATTTTAAACCAAATCTATTTTCTCCAACAAGCAGAAGATCCAAGATTACCTAGAGAATTATATTGACTCTCTATAAAAAATAATAATTAATAAAAAATTGAATATGATAAGAGTAGCTCTTGTAGGTGCAGGCAAAATGGGAATATCTCATTTATCAATTTTAGGGGCACATCCAGAGGTTCAGATAGTTGGTGTGAGTGATACTTCAAAACTTGTTCTTAGCGCTTTGGAAAAATATAGTAAATTCAAATGTTATACTGATTATCTTAAAATGGTAGAAAAGGGAAAGCCAGATGCGGTATTTGTGGCCACTCCTACTAAATTTCATTTTGAATTTGTAAAAGAACTTTTAGCTAGAAATATTCATGTATTTGTAGAAAAGCCTTTCTGTCTTAGCGAATCACAGGGAACAGAATTGATTGCTATGGCATTAGAAAAGAATCTGGTAAACCAAGTAGGGTATCATAACAAATTTGTAGGGCCTTTAGAGAAGTGAAAAGGTTAGTTAAAGAAGGAGCTATTGGGGAAATCAATCACTTTATGGGAGAAGCATATGGGCCGGTTGTGACTAAGAAAAAGGATGGAACCTGGCGTTCGAACCCTGCTGAAGGCGGTGGTTGTTTAATGGATTATGCATCTCACGTAATAGATTTAATTAATGACATACTCTCTCTTCTATAACTGCCTCCTAGACAATTATGAAATCTATTTATTCTAAATTAGTAGAGGATGCAGCAGATCCCTTATTGGAACTTTCTGATAAAACTACAGGTGTGCTTTCTGTAAATTGGAGTGATGAGACCTATAGAAAAATGTCTACATCTATTACTATTAATGGTACTAAAGGTAAAATTATATCGGATGCCAATGAGCTTAAGGTATACTTTAAAGAAGATGATTGTCCTGAAGGTTACTCTAAAGGCTGGAATGTAAAATATGTAACAGATTTAACCGGTCAGGTGGATTTTTATCTAAGAGGGGAAGAGTATTCTGCACAGGTAGATTATTTTATCGATGCAGTTGTAGGTAAGGTTCCTAAAAAGATAAATAATTTTCAGAGTGCTTGGCTTACAGATAGAGCTATATCAATCATTCAACATCAAAAATAATGGATAGAATTTTATACGGAGATAATCAGTTTTTTGCAGTAAATCATATATCTGATGCAAAATCTATGGCCCAATCTATTAAATTTAAGAATGACGAAGCCATTATAAAAACACTAGATTATGCAATTGAAGCTGGTATTAATACCTTCATGTGTACTACTCATGATAGGATTGCAAGGATTTGTGATGTGATAAGAGCAAATCCCGAAAAATATAAAGATTTTAAAATTTATCCTTGTATGCCGTACGCACATAAATATGCTAATGCCGTTACTGAGTTGGGCATCCAGGGAACAATTAAACAATATGTTCCCGGCAATATTTTTGGAACAATGTTCAAAGGGGGAATGGCTCTTTTTCCAAGGACTTTCTTAAGATAATGGAGCTTTTGATAGATGCTGAAATGAAAATGTTCAAAGGAATTAATACTCCTGTTATATTTCTTCAGAATGTCATTACAGACTTGCTCCTGGGATTGGGAATGGTAGAGGTATTCGAAAGGTTTTCACGATTATATCTTGAAAAAGTATGATGCTGAACCCGGATTTATAACCATGACACGCCTAAGCTTTTAGATACACTTGAAGGTGCCGGAATAAATAATCCTATTGTTTCGATGAATAAGGTAAATTTTAGAATGTCTGGTGGGAAAGATCATACGAAGAAACGCTGAAAACGAAAAAGTTTAGGGCTATTGCCATGCAGGTTTTAGGTGGCGGAGCGATTCCAGTAACAGATGCCATCGAATCGGGTTGTCGCACCCAATATAGAATCAATAATTTTTGGGGCATCATCTAAAGGAAATATCGAGAGCACTGTTTCGCATATTCGTAGCTTTGACACTTAAAATCATAATAATGATAAAAAGGCTAAAAAAAATATGTTTAAACTTTATTAAACATGTCAAAGAAGAGCGATTAAATTATCTTTATATAAAGCTGAAAGTTTAATGTATCATAGCCTAAATGGCCATCGAATTCCCCTTTGGGCATTTTCTCAATGTCACGTTTTTGCAGTTGTTTTAAAAAGCCATTGAGCTCGTCACCGCTTTGAACTGTTTTAAAAATTCATCGCTAAATAAATCTTCTTTTTTCTATTTATACAGTTTATGAGATAGTCCTTTTTAAAAATTTCTGCTGTTTTGTTAATAGAAGTCACTAGACCCAATTTACTTACCGCTCCAATGCAATTAGAGCTTGTTAGTTTTTTAGTAATAATAATCTAATCCTTAGACAAACTGGTACGGGTAATTACCTTTTTATAAATAGGATAATTACCCGTTTTTTCAATCCCCCCGAATCTAAAATTAGGATTTATTGCATTCAGATATTTCCTCTCTAGCAATGTTAATTGGTTTGATCTAAATTGATATTTCCTCCATCTTGATCAACGAATTTTGCTCCTCCAATTCCTTTTTTTATAACTTCATTGTTTTTTAGGGTATTGCCTGTAGCTCCAGAAAAGAAAGAAATTGTAACCGCGTAATCCCTGGTGGTAATTAAAGTATTATCGAAAAAGGTATTACTGTTACTTTTGTTCTCTACAAATAAGCCTATTCCTCCATCTGACGAATGAAAATTATTTGTAAAAGATGAGTTTTTTACATCATTTAAATGTAGTGCATCGGCATAAATTGAATTTTTTGAATATTCTAACCCATCACAATTATTAAGTTCGATTAAATGAGAATCATTTCCCGAGACAGTTCCAGAATTTCCCGTTATTGAGACACCTGTCATATACTGGCTTCCTCCGGCTCTTCTTCCCATTGATATTGGATTATAGGAGTTTTTTGTAAAAGAGAAAGTGTTGTTCTGTATAACGACATCACTCCAGGCCACATTTTCAATTCCATGAGTTTTTGCATCAATAATGGTGTTTCCACTTAAGGTTGCGTTTCTTCCGGTACCACTAAGACTTATCGCCATCCCATATGGAGATGCTGTACCAAGGTTGTTAAAATTGTTGTTTTTTATAATTACATCTTCTATTCTTACAATATCGTCTCCATTGTGATTTATAGTCTCAATAGCCATTCTCCCAATATTTTCAAATTCACAATTAATTATCTCTATTCTTTTGGATCTGAAGGATCCTTGAGATACAAATTGCAATCCATTGGTATCGGTGTTAGGACAAGTAAAGCTACAACCATCAAAAAGTATATTCTCAGCACTTGCCTGATTAAAATAAACGAGGCCACCGTGTAGTCCTTTAGCAGAAGAGGTGGAATTGAAACCTATATTTTTAAAAGTTATATTTTGTGCTTTTTCTTCAAATTGGATTAAATTCACTAGGTTTCCCTTAATTAACACACCATCGGCCCCTACAATATTTAGGTTATATATATTCCTTAAATTAATTGTAGAGTTTATAGTATAGGTGCCGGGAAGTAAATATAAATTCGCATCCGATTTTAGCCCAGCAATTAACTCACTTACGTTGCTTATTACCGTGGCATTTTGAGGTGCAGTTGTTTCTTGGGCTTCTTTGGATACGATCTTCTCCAACTCGTATCTAAGGGTGGAACCACTTGCTACAGAGGTTTGCACTTCTGTTTTTTTTACTTTGAGCCCATAAATAAAACCTGGTTCATATGTGAATCCCTTAATACCATCATGATAGTAGAAATTTTCCCAATTTTCTGTACCTATCATATCACCTTCCTGCACAAGCAGGCAGGTGCCTTCCATTTCTCCACGGCAATTTACAGTAGAACTGTTTACCATCATATTAATCTCGTTATTAATACTGTCAGTATCTAGATTTGATTGAGGCTCCCCTTCTAAATTCATGGAACCCTGGGTTTCGGTAGAAGTGGATTCTTCTAAAAGCTGATAGTCAGTATCCGGCGAACATGCAGATATTGCAATTAGTAATATATAAAAGAAATTTTTCATAATAATTTAAATTAAGATTTGTTACTGATTTTTTTGAAATAGGGGCATTTTCCTATTTTCATTTTTACAAAATATTTTGCGCAAAACTAAAAACTTATATCGATAAAAAAAGTAAAATCATCGATAAAAAACCACTCAAGTGGTTTTTAGTCAGTTTCTTACAATATTGTTGTCAGAATATTCTTAGGAAATTAAGCGTCGAAAAACGCTATTATAATGCCAGAAAAACCCAGTCTC
The DNA here is from genome assembly GCA_963727565.1 of uncultured Flavobacteriaceae bacterium. Classification (GTDB taxonomy): domain Bacteria; phylum Bacteroidota; class Bacteroidia; order Flavobacteriales; family Flavobacteriaceae; genus Salegentibacter. The sequence goes on along the minus strand of CAVSGU010000001.1, from coordinate 69,277 downwards.
GAGAATTAAATTTTCTTGATAATGAATACAGCTTAAACCGTGCTATATTTTTTTATTTGGAAAGTAAAAGAAGAAATGAATTGGATAGAAATGTGTAGATAATTGAACCTAAATTGTAGATGATTTCCACAGAAATTTAATTAAAAAAATAACAAAACTTAAAATGTTAAAAACAGATATTTTTCTAATTTGAAAAAAAAATCGACATATAATACTATTTGTGAAAGAAAAAACTTACAATATTGTGACAGAGTAATTACAATAATTCCGGAAAACTTTTTAGGCGAAAGTTAAATTTTTATTCTGGATAAACATCATTGTTGGAATGACCATAGTAATCTAGAGTCAACATGCCTAATCGATTCCCTTTATAATCTAAAATGACATCCCAGGGATTATCATTTGGTTCTCAGTTTCCTGGCTTATATCATAGCCTAAATGGCCATCGAATTCCCCTTTGGGCATTTTCTCAATGTCACGTTTTTGCAGTTGTTTTAAAAAGCCATTGAGCTCGTCACCGCTTTGAACTGTTTTAAAAATTCATCGCTAAATAAATCTTCTTTTTTCTATTTATACAGTTTATGAGATAGTCCTTTTTAAAAATTTCTGCTGTTTTGTTAATAGAAGTCACTAGACCCAATTTACTTACCGCTCCAATGCAATTAGAGCTTGTTAGTTTTTTAGTAATAATAATCTAATCCTTAGACAAACTGGTACGGGTAATTACCTTTTTATAAATAGGATAATTACCCGTTTTTTCAATCCCCCCGAATCTAAAATTAGGATTTATTGCATTCAGATATTTCCTCTCTAGCAATGTTAATTGGTTTGATCTAAATTGATATTTCCTCCATCTTGATCAACGTATTTTGCCCCTCCAATTCCTTTTTTTATAACTTCATTGTTTTTTAGGGTATTGCCTGTAGCTCCAGAAAAGAAAGAAATTGTAACCGCGTAATCCCTGGTGGTAATTAAAGTATTATCGAAAAAGGTATTACTGTTACTTTTGTTCTCTACAAATAAGCCTATTCCTCCATCTGACGAATGAAAATTATTTGTAAAAGATGAGTTTTTTACATCATTTAAATGTAGTGCATCGGCATAAATTGAATTTTTTGAATATTCTAACCCATCACAATTATTAAGTTCGATTAAATGAGAATCATTTCCCGAGACAGTTCCAGAATTTCCCGTTATTGAGACACCTGTCATATACTGGCTTCCTCCGGCTCTTCTTCCCATTGATATTGGATTATAGGAGTTTTTTGTAAAAGAGAAAGTGTTGTTCTGTATAACGACATCACTCCAGGCCACATTTTCAATTCCATGAGTTTTTGCATCAATAATGGTGTTTCCACTTAAGGTTGCGTTTCTTCCGGTACCACTAAGACTTATCGCCATCCCATATGGAGATGCTGTACCAAGGTTGTTAAAATTGTTGTTTTTTATAATTACATCTTCTATTCTTACAATATCGTCTCCATTGTGATTTATAGTCTCAATAGCCATTCTCCCAATATTTTCAAATTCACAATTAATTATCTCTATTCTTTTGGATCTGAAGGATCCTTGAGATACAAATTGCAATCCATTGGTATCGGTGTTAGGACAAGTAAAGCTACAACCATCAAAAAGTATATTCTCAGCACTTGCCTGATTAAAATAAACGAGGCCACCGTGTAGTCCTTTAGCAGAAGAGGTGGAATTGAAACCTATATTTTTAAAAGTTATATTTTGTGCTTTTTCTTCAAATTGGATTAAATTCACTAGGTTTCCCTTAATTAACACACCATCGGCCCCTACAATATTTAGGTTATATATATTCCTTAAATTAATTGTAGAGTTTATAGTATAGGTGCCGGGAAGCAAATATAAATTCGCATCCGATTTTAGCCCAGCAATTAACTCACTTACGTTGCTTATTACTGTTCCTGTTTCTTGAACTTCCTCTATTGTATAATATAAGTTTTGGGAAACTAAAGAATTATTATAAAGAAAAAGAATAAATAAACTATAAAAAAATACTTTCATTATAATACAATATAAGAATTTTTACCTGTTTTTCTTATTAAGCTACCGGTATAAGCACAATTATTTCCAATACTAGCAGAACCCTTAGACTTGCCGTTAATTACTGTACCAGAACCCTGAACTTTTAAAGTAGTACCATGTACTTCTAAATTTATAACATCTCCAACTTGCATGGAGGATGGGCCAGAAGTTATCGTTAAAGTAGCCGAAGAAGTACATGAAATTGTATTGCCAACATCATTGCTGTTTACATTTCTAGAAGACGGAATGGATACTACACTTGCTTTTTTAGAAAAGTTTTGTTCGATATTTTGCATAATCTCATCTTTAATTGCATCTACCTCTGTCTGAGTATAAACCTTTGGAGCTCCAGTTAAACTTGAATAATTTCCATCGAAAGTCATAAGTCGCATTGGTGTCCCAGCCTTCGAAGGAAATTGAATTCCCTTCTGAACTGATGAGGTATTATCTTCTAGGTTTAAGTCTTATGGAGATCCGCCATTGGTTTCAATACCTTCAATCAGGTTGACGATATCGGTTTTGAAGAAACACCTTACCCCAAAAGGTAGTTTGTGCCCTTAGAAAGACTTTTAAATTTTTGATATTTTAAAAGAAGAAATAGAAAAAAGAAAGTTACTGGTGTGAAAGATTAAAATAAACCTTCAAAACTTTTTAAATCAGAGTTAAACCTATAAATAAGTTTCTCCTCATTTTCTGAGTTATAACACCTGTCCAGTAAGATCATACCCAACCGCTTACCTTCATACTCGAGGATAAAATCAAAGGGATAATCTTCGTGAAAAATTTTATTACATTTTTCCAGGGCTATAGAAAGTTTTATCGAATCAAGGGGTAATTCTAATTTTTTAGAAAGAACGGTTTTTGTAATTTGAGTAGAGGATATATTTTTCTCGTCTTCCAGAATACTACATATGCTTGAATTTGAGGTTTGAGGTAAACTTTTGGGCTTAGAAACCAATCTTTTCCAAAATGCAGTTAGATTGCTAAAATTACTTTTGGTTTTGCTACCGGATTTTGGGAAATCTATCGGTAATTCCTCCTTTTGAGTTTGCAAAAGCAAATCATCATTATTAAGTAAAGAAGAGTAGGGGGTAGATTTATCTACCATTTGGGGGTCGAATTTCATTGTTTTTTATCTCTTTTCAAATAAGAATATACAAAAAAATAGCAATATTAATTTATTTTATGATTATAAGTGAAATTACGAATTTTTTTTAAACTGTTCATCGTATTTTTTCTACTGAAGAAAGTGGTTTGAAATTTATATAATTATTAATAAATAATGAATAGCAATTAATTCGTGTGCCAGTCAAATTTAAGTTATTTTGAATCAGGTTGTAATATCTTATTTCCATCTATTAAAAAAGCAGCCAGGAAGTATGGCTGCTTTTAAACTATAGGGCTTTTTACTTTATATTATTTAAGATCAAACCTATCCAGGTTCATTACTTTCTCCCAGGCTTTCACAAAATCCTTTACAAATTTTCCTTCTGCATTTCGGGTTCCATAAATTTCAGCTAAAGCTCTAAGTTCTGAATTTGATCCAAAAATAAGATCGACTCTGCTTCCTGTCCATTTTACTTTATTAGTAGAGCGATCCCTACCTTCAAATTCGGTTTGAGAATCTGAAGTTGCTTTCCAGGTGGTTTTCATATCAAGAATATTCTTAAAGAAATCGTTGGTAAGCTGTCCCGGTCTATCTGTGAAGACACCGCGTTTAGATCCATCAAAATTCGTATTCAAAACCCGCATTCCACCAACTAGTACCGTCATTTCTGGCGGAGTTAAGGTGAGTAACTGTGCCCTATCAACAAGCATTTCTTCAGCCGAAGCCGATATATTATCCCTATTCCTCGCATAATTACGGAAACCATCTGCATTTGGTTCAAGAGGTTCAAAAGCTTCTGCATCTGTTTGCTCGGCCGTGGCATCTGAACGTCCAGGTGTAAATGCCACGCCAATTTCATGACCAGCATCTGCAGCGGCTTTCTTAACCCCAACGCAACCTCCAAGTACAATAAGATCTGCCAGAGAAACTTTTTTGTTTCCTGACTGTGCTTCATTGAATTCCTTTTGAATATTTTCAAGCTTGGTTAATACTTCTTGTAATTGTGGAGGATTGTTAACTTCCCAGTGCCTTTGTGGTTCTAAACGAATACGCGCACCGTTGGCGCCACCACGTTTATCTGAACCTCTAAATGTAGAAGCCGAAGCCCAGGCAGTAGAAACTAATTGTGAAACCGTTAATCCAGAATTAAGGATCTTTTTCTTTAGTTCCTTAACGTCATTCTCATTTACTATTTCGTGGTCTACTTTAGGAATAGGATCTTGCCAGATAAGTTCTTCTGATGGTACTTCTGGCCCCAAATATCTGGAAATTGGCCCCATATCACGATGCGTTAATTTATACCAGGCCCTGGAAAAAGCATCTGCAAATTCCTCTGGGTTTTCGTGAAAATGTTTTGAAATTTTTAAATACTCAGGATCTTCTTTTAAAGCCAGATCTGTGGTTAGCATAAATGGCGCGTGTTTTTTTGAAGGATCGTGCGCATCTGGTACAGTTCCTGCACCAGCACCGTCTTTTGGTTTCCATTGGTAAGCACCTCCGGGACCTTTATGGCATTCCCAGTCAAATCCAAATAGGTTATCAAAAAAGCTATTGCTCCATTTTGTAGGTGTTTGTGTCCAGGCACCTTCAATTCCACTGGTGATCGTATTTTCCGCATTTCCGCTTCCAAAATTGTTCTTCCAGCCGAGTCCCATTTCTTCAATTCCTGCTCCCGCCGGTTCTGCACCAACATATTCATCAGCATCAGCAGCACCGTGGGTTTTTCCGAAGGTATGTCCGCCGGCAATTAGTGCCACCGTTTCGTAATCGTTCATTGCCATACGGCCAAAAGTTTCTCGAATATCTTTGGCAGCGCCAATAGGATCAGGTTCTCCATTAGGACCTTCTGGATTTACATAAATAAGGCCCATATGTGAAGCTCCTAGTGGATTTTCCAGGTCACCTTCTTTTTGGTACCGTTCTTTATTTCCTAACCATTCGCCTTCAGAACCCCAATAGATATCTTCTTCCGGTTCCCAAATATCTTCACGGCCGCCGGCAAAACCAAAAGTTTTAAGTCCCATAGATTCAAGAGAAACATTTCCGGCAAGAATCATTAGATCTGCCCAGGATATTTTATTACCGTATTTTTCCTTAATTGGCCAAAGAAGTAAGCGTGCTTTATCCAGGTTGGCATTATCTGGCCAGGAGTTTAAAGGAGCAAATCTTTGTGAACCAGAACCTGCACCGCCGCGACCATCACCAATACGATAAGTACCCGCGCTATGCCAGGCCATTCGGATAAAAAACGGACCATAGTGTCCATAATCTGCCGGCCACCATTCCTGGCTATCGGTCATAAGGTCATTTAAATCTTTTTTTACTGCAGCAAGATCAAGACTTTTAAAAGCTTCAGCATAATTAAAATCTTCATCCATTGGATTAGATAAATTAGAATGCTGCCTTAATATTTTCAGGTTTAATGCATTTGGCCACCAATCTCTATTGGTAGTTCCCATCCCTGCAGTTTTTTCAAGTGCTCCCCCCATAAATGGGCATCTACTGGATTCGTTTACGTCCCATACTTTATGATTATCAGGATTCTTTGATTGATTGTTTTCCATAATTGAAGAGTTTTAGTGGTTTAATAATCTAAAAATACTATAATTTTTTCTTATAGGTTTTCAATTTTTATACTAAATAACTATAGTGGTTAGGCAAAAACTATGGAGGTATAAATCCATGATTTCGTAAATAGTTAAAAGTGTGATTATTATAGTTTGCACCCCCATTTTTATCGATTAAAATAGACTAACTTTAAGTGATTTCAACTCAGTTAGAAATAATCGATTGAGGTTTTAAAATAAATTTTCAATTGGGGACTGGAAATACTTTATCAGATAAAAATGCAGTTGTTATCGTAGCGCACCCAGATGATGAAACATTATGGTGTGGCGGTACTATCTTAACTCATTCTTTATTCAACTGGTTTGTGATCTCTCTTTCCCGTGGAGACGATCCCGAAAGAGCCCCAAAATTCTATCGGTGCCTAAAAACTTTAAACGCTACCGGTGTTATGGATACTTTAGATGATGGGCCTGAACAAACTCCCTTAGCTATAGAAGTAATAAAGAAAGCAATTCTGGATTTATTACCTGAATTAAATTTTGATTTGATCATAACTCATAATCCTACGGGAGAATATACCCGGCACTTAAGACACGAAGAAGTAAGTCGCGCTGTGCTTGAATTATGGTACGAAAGGAAGATTTCTGCAAAAGAACTTTGGACTTTCGCTTATGAAGACGGAAAAAAAGAATATTTCCCAAGAGCGGAAGAAAAGGCTTATCAGTTTCCGTTACCGGAAAAAATATGGAAACAAAAGTATGCTCTTATTACCGAAACCTATGGATTTCCACCTGGCGGTTTTGAAGCTAAAACCACACCTAAAATAGAAGCTTTCTGGAAATTTAAGAATCCAGAAAAAGCTTATGATTGGTTGCAACAAGGTGGTAAATTAAAATAATAATAGAAGATGAAAATATTGGTGCTTTACGATTATCCTCCCTCACCGGGCGGGCTGGCTACGCAAGGAGACTTATTATATAAAGGTCTTCTTGAGTTGGGAGTAAACGCCCATGCGGTTCATTTTGAATCAGCCCAGGAGAAGGAGTGGTACTATCGTTGGTTTAAGCCAGATGTTGTGGTAGGAGTTGGCTATTGGGGCCATACCCCGCAACTTATTCTTCATCCACAGAGCCATGGGGTATTGCCAGTACCCTGGTTAGTGGCTGATGGATATATTGCCAATTATCAAAACGTTTTAAACAAACTATCTCTTATTCTGGTAACTTCAAATTGGGTAAAAGAAATGTATGTGCGTGATGGTATAAATCCCGAAAATATTGAAGTTTTACCCGTGGGTTGTAATACCGATTCTTTTATTCCTTTTAATAAGAATGATCCTAAAATTGTAGCGGTTCGCGAAGCTTTGGGGATTTTACCTGATCAACTAATGATTCTTACCGTCGGTGGTGATGCCGCTTCTAAGGGTGCCAGGGAAGTAATGGAGGCGCTCGCTTTAATAGATGATAGTTCACTTAATTGGAAATATGTATGTAAAGTATGGCCTCAACCGCGCACTAGAGCTCAAAACCTCTTAGATATGGAATTAGCTAAAAAACTGGGTCTTGACAAAAAGATTTTTTACGCTACAAATACCATTTCCCGCAATTTTGTTCCTTACCTGATGGGTGCCTGTGATATTTATGCAGCTCCATCAAGGCTTGAAGGGTTTGGAATGCCACAGGTAGAAGCTGGAGCTTGTGGAAAACCGGTTTTAGGAATAAATGCCATGGGAATGCTAGATACGCTTATCCACGAAAAAACGGCTTTGCTGGCAGAAGTTGCAGAAAAAATTATTGCTAAAGAAGTGATCTTAGGGGAGGAGTCTGGATTTGAGAAGAATCATAAAATCATTTTTGATACTCCGCGTACTGTAGATTACCGTGCCGATGTTCAGGATATAGCAAAGTATTTATCAAGGCTGATGAAGGATGAATCTTTAAGAGATAAGATGGGAGAAGAAGGAAGAAAGCGGGTTGTCGCGAACTTCGATTACAGGGTTGTGGCAAAAAGGTTTTTGCAAATCCTGGAGAACAAATTAGGCTTAGTTTAAAATTTAAAATGATGACTTCAGAAAATTCAGAATTAATTGCTTTAGCAAAAGAGGCGGCATTAAATGTGCTTTTGCATAATGCTGAAGGACCATTTCAGCATCTGCCCCGAACAGCAGGCTGGGGTTACCCCGAACCTTATACCAGGGATTTAATGTTTTCAATATTCGGAATAGCGGTTTCCGATAATTCGGTGCTTTTAGAGAGCATCCGGAAAGTGTTGGAAACCTTAGCTGAAAACCAGTCAGAAAAAGGACATATTCCTTCATTGGTTCACGATAGTGAAGATAGAGGAGCGAGCGATACGACACCATTGTTTTTATTGGGTACCGGAATGTTTAGAAAAGTAGTGAATGAACCTGAATTTTTAAAAACCGCTGTAGAAAAATCTTTATTGTGGATGGAATATCAAAGCCCTACAGATCAATATCTAATTGCGCAGCAGCCCACCAGTGACTGGCGCGACGAACAGTGGGTTTTAGGTTATGGACTTTTTGTGAATACCGTAGTCTATAGTTATTTGCAGTTAATGGGATTTCATAATCGGGCGAAGAAGATGCACGCTGAAATGGAAAATTTCACGATTATTAGAGACAGGCTCAAAAAACAAGTTCAGCAAGGTTTGTTAGTAAGGGATAAACCTTATTATGCGTTTTGGTCTTATAAAATTTATAATAGTGATAGGTTTGATCTGCTTGGAAATAGTCTTGCTATACTTTCTGGTATTGCTTCTCCAAAAATAGCAGATTCTATTATTGAATGGATTGAAAAAGAGTGCACAGCAATGAAATCCAGCGGAGACCTAGCAGTAAATTTACCTCCTAATTTTTATCCTTTTATAAAACCGGAAGATTCAGACTGGCACAAACGCTATGCAGATTATAATCTACCAGGAAATTATCATAACGGCGGAATATGGCCATTCATTTGCGGAATTTACATAGCAGCCCTTGTGGGTGCAAAGCATTTTGAGCTTGCCGAAATAAAACTCATTGAGCTTACCAAACTTATAAAACGCTCCAAAACAGCTGGTCTTGATTTTGGATTTAATGAATGGTTTAGATCGCAAAATGGCGAACCCATGGGCCAGGACTGGCAAACCTGGAGTGCCGCGCTCTATCTTTATGCCGCAAAATGTGTAGAAGAAAAAAACACCCCGTTTTTTGATGAAATAAGAGAAGCCTCCTTCAGTCAGAATAGCTAAGCTTACTCTAAAATCAGCGTAGATTTTCACTTTAATTTGGTTAAACTTAACACTTAGAATATGAGGGTTTTAGGTTTAATAATCTTATCTTTAATACACCCTCCAACGCAATGCCTGAATTATTTTTTTTGAAAATTATTATGGCCTCAAATCAAAAAAGATAAAGAATAATTTCTGGTAAAAGCGCCCCAGAAACAGTGAAAGAAACAATTCTTTCCACGTGTAAAACGCGATAAAGTAAACCAGAAAAATACTTCAATATGAAGATTGCTTATATAGGGACATACCCGCCAAGGGAATGCGGAATTGGGACTTTTACCCAAAACCTTGCTTTGGCCATGACCGCAAAAAACCATCAGGGTGAAAAAATTCATAAACGTCTCATTATCGCTATGAACGATTATGATGAAACTTACACTTACCCACCCGAAGTTAAACTCACTATACGCCAGGAGCAACAGGCCGATTATTTAAAAGCAGCTAATTTTATAAATTCTAATGGTGTAGATGTTTGTATCCTTGAACATGAGTTCGGGATTTTTGGAGGATCTGGCGGAGTATATGTTTTACCGCTACTACATCACCTTAAAATCCCGATAATCGTCACCTTACACACTATTCTGGAAAATCCTACCTATACAGAAAAGGCAATTCTGAAGGAAATATGTAAGATGGCCGATAGTATCGTGGTAATGAACCAAATGGCTATTACTTTTCTCACTTCTATTTACGATGTTCCTGGTAAAAAGATAAATCTTATAGAACACGGCGTTCCCGATATTCATTTTGATAAAAAACAATCTAAAACCGAATTTAAACTCAAGAAGAAGAAAGTATTAATGACCTTCGGTTTTATTGGCAGAAATAAAGGAATTGAAACCGTTATAAAAGCTTTACCTCAAATAATCAAAACCCATCCAGAAGTTCTATATATGGTTTTGGGAAAAACACATCCTAATGTTTTACGCTATTCGGGAGAAGAATACAGAAATTATCTACAACTGCTTATAAAAAATTTGAAACTTCAGGATCACGTTTTGTTATTGAACGAGTTTATTGATGAAACTGAATTATTTAAATATTTATCTGCCTGCGATATCTACATAACTCCATATATCAATGAAGCCCAGATAACTAGTGGTACGCTTACTTATGCTATGGGCGCTGGCTGTGCGGTTGTTTCCACTCCTTACTGGCACGCGGCAGAATTATTACAGAATGGCAAAGGCCGCCTTTTCAATTTTAATGATCCAGATGATCTTGCTTATACGCTGAACGAATTATTAGATAATCCCGATAAGCTTAAGGAAATTCAAAGCAAGGCTTTTAAATATGGTAAAGAGATTAAATGGCCCAAAATAGGGGAGAAGTATATAGATCTTGCTCAGGAGATTCTGAAATCGCCTAAAAAGGAAATTTTAAATGAAGAGGGAACTTTAATAGATCCTTTAATTCTGCCACCATTTTCTCTAGCTCATATAAAAAGATTAACTGATGATACGGGAATTATCCAACACGCAAAATTTGGAATTCCCAATCTTAAAGAGGGTTATTGCCTGGATGATAACGCCAGGGCATTACTCATGTCTTTGATGGCGTTTAATCAGAAAAAAAATTCTTTAGCGCTGGAATTAATGCCTGTTTATCTTAGCTATATCCATTATATGCAAAATGAAGATGGGACCTTCAGGAACTTTTTAAGCTTTAATCGAAATTTTTTAGACATAACAGGTTCCGAAGATTCCTTTGGAAGAACGATCTGGGCACTGGGATATTTAATTGGAAACGCCCCTAATGATGCCTATTATCAAAATGGGAAATTGGTTTTCTTTAACGCAGTACCAAATTTCGGAAAATTAAAATCTATTCGAAGCATCGCTAATACGATCATTGGGATTTGTTACTATTTAAAGAGTAACCCTGCAGATGAAGAAATGATTACTCAATTAAAAAATCTAAGTTCGAAACTGGTCACGCATTATGAAGAAAATAGTACAGAAGACTGGAAATGGTTTGAAAATTTACTTGCCTACGATAATGGAATTTTACCTTTAGCGCTACTTCACGCTACCCAAATTTTGAACGATGAGTATATGCAATCTGTGGCTCTGGAAGCGATGAATTTCCTGACCGAACAAACTTTTAATAACGGATATCTTTCAATTATAGGCAATAAGAAGTGGTATGTAAAAGACCAGGAAAGATCTATGTTCGCACAGCAACCGGTAGATGCTTTAGCTATGGTGCTTATGTATTATCAAGCCTTTTTACTAACGAAGGATAAAGAATATCTAAATAAATTATTTCTTTCATTTATGTGGTTTTTAGGCGAAAATGATTTGCGAATGAGCCTTTATGACTTTGATACCAAAGGATGCTGCGACGGTATAGAAAATTATGGAGTAAATAGAAACCAGGGCGCAGAGAGTTCATTGGCTTATTTGATCTCGCACCTTACCGTGCTTAAGGCTTATGAAGAACTCTATCAAACCAAGGAATTTAAAGCCGCCAATCCTTCAAAAATAATGGTTAATACCTAATGAAAATTGCGATTTTAGCTCCAATAGCCTGGCGAACACCACCCGAAAAATACGGTCCCTGGGAGCAGGTAGCTTCAAATATTACTGAAGGTTTAGTTGAAAAAGGCTATGATGTCACCCTTTTTGCCACAGCTAATTCTATTACCAAGGCAAAACTGGAGTGGGCCTGTAAATTACCTTACGAAATAGATAAGGAAAACGATCCCAAAGTGATGGAATGTTTACATATAAGTCATTTAATGGAGCAGGCCGGGCGGTTCGATATTATTCACAACCATTTTGATTTTCTTCCTTTAAGTTATTCCGGGTTAATTAAAACGCCAATTATTACTACAATCCATGGCTTTTCTTCACCCAAAATAATTCCGGTTTATAAGAAATATAATAATTCAACTTCCTACGTCTCTATTTCAGATTCAGATAGAAGTGACGAGCTGGATTACCTTGCCACTATTTATCACGGTCTGGATCCTGAAAAGTTTACTTTCAGAAAAGAAAAAGAGGATTATTTGCTTTACTTCGGAAGAATTCATCCGCATAAAGGAGCTCACGCAGCTATTGAAATCGCTAAGCGGGCGGGGTTTCGGTTAAAAATAGCCGGACTTATTCAGGATGAAACATATTTTAATTTAGAAATAAAACCTTTTATAGATAATAAGAATGTAGAATACCTGGGCAATGTGGGACCTGAAGCAAGAGATGAATTACTTGGAGGCGCGAAAGCATTATTACACCCAATATTTTTTGAAGAACCGTTTGGGTTAAGCGTGCTCGAAGCAATGATGTGCGGCACACCGGTAATCGCGTTTAAAAGAGGAAGTATGCCGGAACTTATCACCGAAGGAATAAGCGGTTTTTTACCAGTAAACATTTCAGAAGCGATTTTGGCGATAAAAGCATTAGATAAAATTGATCCCAAAAATTGCAGGGCTTATGCGGTGAAAAAATTTAGCCTGGAAACGATGATCAATAATTATATTGAAGCTTATAGAACAGTAATACAAAATAGATCAATTAAATAATAAGAATCTAATTTCGTTTAAGGGCGGCGAATAATTCGGCTAAATTCACAACTGCATAGGTAGAGGAATAGTCTGATAGCGCGTAGGGTAAAATAAGGCTCTGGTTATGAATTAACGCACCGCAAGAGTACACCACATTGGGCACGTAACCTTCCCTTTCATGCTCAAGTGGCGTAATTAGAGGTTCTTTTAGCCTGCCTATTTCTTTGGTAGGATCTTCAAGATCAAAAAGTGAAGCGCCAATACAATAGCGACGCATTGGGCCTACGCCATGGGTGATAATTAACCAGCCTTCAGCCGTCCATAATGGAGAGCCGCAGTTACCAATTTGAGTAAATTCCCAGGGGTATTTTGGTTTTTGAATGAGTATTGGGTTTTTCCATAATGTGGTTCTGTCAGAAAACATGATATAGTTGTTTACCCCGTCAATTCTGGCCAGCATGGCATATTTTCCTTTTATTTTTGAAGGAAATAAAGCCAGGTTTTTATTTTGAGCTCCATCACCGTGCAAGGGCATTACCCTAAAGGTATAGAAATCGTCTGTAGAGATAAGCTTAGGTAAAATAGTATGTCCATTATATGCGGTATAGGTGGCATAAATCTTTATTTCTCCATCTTCATCCATAAATCTCACAAAACGGGCATCTTCTATTCCCCTGCTTTCAGATTCTGAAATGGGAAAAATTACCCGTGCCGAGAGATCAGCATCGTGTTTAAATTGAATGTCATAAAAAGAATCTACTAGCCAGGTCATTTCTTCCAGCGCCATTCTTCTTTCTGCGATCATATTAGTGTCTTCTAATATTTTACGTACTTCCTGTTTTAAGGCATAATATTCAAATCTATCGGGAAGCCTGTCCATAATGGCGTCTGAAAATTTTGTGGGAATATCCATTTCTGAAAGACGCTCTATAAACCGACTTTTATCATATAATTTTTTATGTGAGATCTCTGCTTTATCTATATGATTGCCAATTTTCATTAGATGGAGATCATTGTTTTTATCGAGAATACCCCTTCTAAAAACTAATGAAGAAATATGGCCTTCTCCAGTTGCTCTAAAAGAAATGATCACTCTTTTTTCACCTTCTTCTAAATAGGTTTGATCAAAATCTTCTACGATAGAGGGATTAAAAAATGCGGCCGATTCCAGCGCAAATTCCATAGTACAGTAAGAACCAATAAGTAATTTTCTATCATCAGAAAGATCGTCATAGTTTACCTGCATCCCTTCAATGATATGACGGATATTGGAACAATGATTGAAAAAGACCTTAGAAATGTTACGGTGGCGCCGGGAGAATTCTCTTAGAGTTTGTTCCAGGGTTTGGTTTACCTGGAAATCACTCATTGCCATTATCCTTGCGATGAGGTTTTGAGTTCTTTGATCACCGTTCATAAAGAAACGTACCACGACCCGGCTACAATCAGGTAGAAACTTGACATCCTTACGTTCTACGGCAACTCTCATAATATAGGTATAACTACCTTAAAGATAGGGTATAAGCACTTATAAAAAGTGATTTTGAATCTTTATTTTTATGGGAATATGAGAAATTATGAGTTTGAGAGAAAATATTTGAAATTAGAAATATTTTGGAATAATAATGTTATCTCTGAATCAATAATTCATCTAACTTCTTTCTCGCCCGGTAATCTCATCTATATTAATACGGTAAACTATTGGAGTATCAGAGCTTTCTTCTTTGCTGGAAAAATTCTGTATAAAACCAGGGTAGGAGTGTTCTTTATTTTTGATCACTTTTTTCACTCCTTGAGAAAATATACGAAGCATGTGTTTGGCATCAATTCCGGTTAATTCTTCAAACTTGCCATATAATAAAACCGATTTCCATTTTTCTAAATTGGTGATTTCATCTACCTGGAAGGAAACCAAGGGATTTTTGCGCATCGCATCAATTTTATTTCCCTCTCCCGAATAACTCAAAATACTGTTGTGGTCTGGATCAAAATAATAAGTTATAGGAATAATTTCTACTCTTTCTTTCGAAATATATCCAAGTCTGCCAATATAGTTTTCGGCAAGAAGTTGAGTGCTTTCGGTGGAGGTAATGGTTTTCATAATAGTAGAACTTAAAATGACCCTGTAAGTTAGCTCTCTATCTCTAAATAAAATATGACAAGTATCATCAAAATTTATTTTTACTTGATAGTTGAGATTTTAAACACCGAAACTTGAAAGATAAAAGCTACAAAAACCGAAATTTTAATTAGAAGTAGCGAGCACTCTTCTTTCCTTACTTTTAGAAGTTTTGGCTTTCACCTTTTTTCCATACCAAACCAGGAAACCGGTAACCGGAAGTGAACTGCAAAGCAGGCTAATTAGAAAAGCAAGGATCTTACCCGGTAATCCCGCGATAGCACCAACGTGAATATCATAATTCATTCTTAATATTTTTTCGGCTACACCGGCTTCTTCGTAAACACCGTAAATAGTTTCAGAGGGAACTTCAGCAAGATCGTTTTGATCGTAAAATCTATAATCTGAATCGTAGTAAATTCCATCACTATTGCTTACTTCTACGTAAATACTATGGTTTTCATCATATGGATAGTGAATTTCATAATCTTTTGCATCGGGAAATTTTTCTTTAAGAAAAGGCATTAATTGCCTGATAGGTTCATTTCCATCGCCGGTGCTTTCAAAACTTCCAGCTGGATTTTCAGGAACAGAAAATACCACTTCTTTTTCCCCGCCAATGGTTTTGTAAAAGCCTCCGGCAAAGCTTTCAAAAGTCATTATAAGTCCCGTGAAAATGAATATTACGGCGATAAAACTCGCATAAAAACCTATAATTTGATGGAGGTCATAATTTTTCCGTTTCCATTTAGTGCTTTCTTTCCATTGAAACCAGGTACGTTGCTTCCTGACTTTTTTGTTTTTGGGCCACCATAAAATAATCCCTGAAACCAACATTAAAAAGAATATAAATGTACTCCAGGCAACGATCTCACTACCTATTTCTGCTGGTAGCCACAAATGCATATGCCCATCTAAAACAAAATGGAAAAATCCTGAAAGATGATCTTCTATATGTAAAATTTCGCCACTCCAGGGATGTACAAAAACCGATTTATAAAACTCTGGTTTTTCTTCATAAAAGATTACTTCTATTGGGCTGGTGCCTCCCTGGTATAAAGTTCCATGAACGTGTTTTCCGGGAAAAACATTTTGCGCTATATTTTTTACTTCCAGAGGATCTATCTCCGGATTATTTTGCGGGACAACTTCTGGAACATTAGAAGTTAAGGCTTTAATTTCTTCCTGAAACGCCCACAAACAACCGGTAATGGAAACAATAAATACAACTAAGCCCGTAGCCAACCCTAAATATAAATGTACTGTGCGTATATACTTCCTAAACTTCTTAGTTGGTTTATTCTTTCCCATCGCCAATATTTAAATCCGGCAAGAGCCGAATATTTATTTTCCATTAGACCTTTTTAAAGATTTTATTTGTAATAGGTCTAAATAAAGATAAAGCGAAAGTAAAATCTTCCTGCTAAAAGCGCAAATTTTATTTAGAATTTATTTAAATAACGAATTGGTTTGTGGAATTTGGAGTGATGAGTTTAAATGCTGAAACGTTCTAAATTATTCAAAATCAATACTAAAACTATTTTGAGTATTGTACTTTTCTTGTTTCCCTATGGATAGTAAATAACGATCATACGTTGCTTTTCTTAGCCATTGCACCTGATAATTATCTTTTAGCGACTCACTTTCTGCAGCATCGGCTGCTAATTTTGAAGCTATTTTATAGTCACTGCTGTTATCGCTGTGATGATATATAAAAGCAGCATAGAATTTATCTAAAGCCTTTTCAATCGTGTCTTCTTTCTGAATTTTCTTTACCTGGGCTAACCTTTTATCATCTCTTTGTTCCAAATCGCTAAAATAAGTAAGAAATGACCTGAGCTGCTTTCTGTCCTTTTGATCGGTTTCGTAAGCATATTGTAGCTTTTCACTTAACGTTCCTGTTTCGGTCACGGCTTTTTCATAAGGTCTAAAGAGAGAAACACCTATACCAAAGATGCAAATCACTAAAATTCTAGATGGGATTTTGAAGTATTTTGCTATTTAGGTTTTTAAAAATACGGATGATTCCAGCAAATACCAGGAAGATAAAAGTCAGCGCTATAATTGCTATTAAAATGAATTCAAAAGATGAAATTAGATAGGAGAGTATAGCTATAATTAAAAGGCTAAAGAAAAACACGAGTTTAGACATAAGCATTTTTTATATGATTTTATGCTGAAATTTTAGAGCAGTAGAACCTTGGTTTTTAATAATGACGTAGAAAATTTATAAAAGTTGCAAAAGGGAGATACATCATCTAAAGTAGTAGTTGTGCTAATTTGAAAGAAATTTTACGAAATTATTTTAATTTCAGTTTATCAATTACACTTATCTTGGCTCTTTAAATAAAAAACTATGGCCTCAGGAATTTTTGCCCTTTTAGATGATATAGCAACCCTAATGGACGATGTTGCGGTAATGAGTAAAGTGGCAGGAAAGAAAACGGCCGGTTTACTGGGAGATGATCTCGCCGTTAACGCCGAAAAAGCATCAGGTTTTATGTCTTCCAGGGAATTGCCGGTTCTTTGGGCAATTACGAAAGGTTCTTTTCTAAATAAGCTGATTATTTTACCGCTGGCTTTTCTGCTAAGTGCATTTTTGCCTGCTGCTATTACCATTATATTAATTATTGGTGGACTCTACCTGGCTTATGAAGGGGCTGAAAAAATTCATGAATACCTTTTTCCGCATAAGCACAAAAAGGAAAAGCCTAAACTAGAAAAACTTTCTGAAGAAGAAGTCTTAAGCCGGGAGAAGGAAAAGATAAAGTCGGCGATTTTAACCGATTTCATACTTTCTGTAGAGATTATCATCATTGCGCTAGGTGCCGTAGGAGAAGAAGTTCTGCTAACCAAAATATTGGTAGTTACAGTTATCGCCATTGTAGCCACCGTTGGAGTTTACGGAATTGTGGCTTTAATTGTGAGAATGGACGAATTTGGCGCAAAGCTTATCAATTTAAATGATGAAGAGAATAGTTTTTCAGATAAAGTTGGGCACTTCCTGGTGAATGCATTACCCAAGGTAATTAAAGGATTATCCATTATTGGAACTATTGCTTTACTTTTAGTTTCGGGAGGTATTTTTGTACATAACATTCATTTTTATCACGATTTGATAGAAAGTATACCTGTTCCCGGTATTATTCTGGAACTATTAACCGGCCTGGTAGTTGGTTTTATTGTTCTGCTAATTATAAATTCTGCTATTAAAATCTATAAGCAATTTTTCCGCTAATTCCAGCCAGTAATAATTTAAACAAATTGCTTTTCGAGGTTTCCTATATCATATGGATATAAAGTAAATCGATTTTCCTGATTTTTCCCGATAATCTTTCCTCTCTAAATGCTTCTTTGCCTTGCTTAGAGATAGTTTACTCGATAATCGAGATTGAATGCTCCCAAGCTTGCCTCGAAATCAAATTATATTTTTCAATAATAATGTTTCGTGAGTTTGCTCCGAAGTAGTTTACTATTTGCTCATGGCTTCATTTAATTTTCTGGTATCTACATATTGCTGAAAGGCACTAACTTTTCCATCTTTTAAAGTCCAAAGATGAGCAACTTGTGCGTTATAAGTTTTTCCCGTTTCTTTAACTTTAGCATCATAGCGTAAGGTGGCCAATACTTGATTGTTGCTCATTTCATGTAGTTCGATGTCTTCAAGTTTGAAATATTCATGTTCGGCTCCAACTCTTGCAAAGACTCCGTTTAAAATAGCTTCCGGACCTATGTATGGGTTGCCATCAGCATAGGCGTTACCTTCGGCTTCGTTCCATATAATCTCTTTATCCATTGCTTCCAGCACAGAAGGAATATCACCCTCGCCAAAGGATTTGTAAAGGCCATCAATAATGCCTGTATTTTGATTTGTACTTTCAGGTTTCATCTCTACCCGAATGAGTCGTATTGGTTTTGTCTTGCTAAGATTCACGACAGAATGCGGTGCTTCCGGTTCCTTGGTCATGGTGAGCGGAAAGCTTAATGGTTCCGGAAGTTTTTTGGTATCAAAAATAACCTTATCGTCAATATCATAATCAACAAAATCGCCGGCTTCCTGGATATATAAAACGCTGGGCCATTTGTGATGGTGAAGCGGTTCTTTTTCTTCGGGGGCCAAATAAACTTCAAGTACTCTTACCTGGTCATTTTCTAATAATATTTTATGATTATTTGGAGCAGCTATCACGGCATCCAGTTCAGCAGACCAATTAGCCGGGTTTCCGGTTTTATAATCTATATTTTGACTTTCCACGTATTCCTGTCCAAAAGTGGCAATGGTCACTAAAAATACGGCCAAGAAAATAGCCTGTTTTTTAAGTGTTTTCATAATTTATTTTTTAAAGTTTTTATTGTTCTACATGTACTTCCAGTTCTATTTCAATTAAAAATTCTGGGAGCGCCAGTTCTTTTACGCCAAGCCAGGATCCAGTGGGGAAATGCGTTTTGTAAATTTCAGTTCTATAGCCTGCAAATTCCAGAAATTTGGGCATATTGGTAGTGAATATGTTTTCTACA
The DNA here is from genome assembly GCA_963727565.1 of uncultured Flavobacteriaceae bacterium. Taxonomy (GTDB): domain Bacteria; phylum Bacteroidota; class Bacteroidia; order Flavobacteriales; family Flavobacteriaceae; genus Salegentibacter. Next base: position 50,116 of record CAVSGU010000001.1, on the reverse strand, counting down.
ACCACATCGTTAAAGCTGGAGTTATAGTGTTTCAGCACTTTCTCCAAATCGGAATAGCAGTTTTTCATTTGTTGTTCAAAATCTCCTACAGCGGTAGGATTGCCTTCATTGTCCATACTCACGGCACCGGAAATTTTTATGCTGTTTCCAATTTTTACGGCGTGTGAATAGCCATAAGATTTTTCTACTTCTGGCCTGAGTAAAAAATACTCAGGCTTTTGGTTTGACTTTTCCATAATTAAAATTCATTGAATAAAAGATATTTTCATTTTACCGCACCTTTCTTCGAAGCGTAGCCATATATCTATATTTTAAATCACGCATCGTCAAGGCTTCCTGAATTTTTCCCATCTGTTCTTCAGATAAAGCTGGTCCCTGATTAGCCCAGGAGCTAAAAAGTTGTTCGTAATTTTCATACATATCTACGGTGATATGGGTTGCATAAACATCACTTCCCGCAGGCAACATATAACGCAGTAAATCCCAATTTGCCCTGAAGCCATCATCCACTTCTTTTTGATGCATGGGCTGGAAAAGTTCTGATTCATTTTGCTCAAAGATGCTGTAATTTTCCTGCGGAACTTTCATTAAATTAATTGCTGCAACTGTTCCCAGGGGCATATCAAAATCCCCTTTGGTAACCGCTATTTGTTCGAGATATATACGCTTTGCCAGATCTCTTGATTTTGCGGTGTTGTAGAATTTTTCATTTAGCTCATCTTCTGGCATGTCTGGATAAGCTGCATTTAAAGGCGGCTTCAAAATTCCCGGCATTGCTCATCATTTTTAAGGGATCATTATAAATACTTACGGTTAGGTATTGATAGCCCTGATCTTCTCCACCAGGCTGTAAACTCCAAAGATCCCAGCCCAAAATATCTCCATTTTTAACGCGTTGTACGTGAATTTCTTCCCAGAATGCTTCGGTTTCCATATAGGCTTGTTCCTGCTCATTATCTACTTTCATAAATTCGAAAATTAAATAAAGTTTGTCCTGGGCAATACCGGTATTGCTAACCAGCATTAATGCCATAATAATTAGTAACTTTTTCATGATTAGTATGTTTTAAATTCGGTAATTTCTCATTTAGAATAACTCCTTAGGGTTTCTCTTACAGGCCTGAACTGAATTCCTAAATCCGTTTTTGCGAGATCGTTTTTATAGACGACTTGTGCTTTTTCTTTGGGTTCTTTATGATTCAACATTTGATGAATATCCCATACTTTATAGGTTTCACTCGTTAAAAGGTAATCTTTGCAGTGTAAGCCCTTTTTCGTGGCCGCCTGGTATGTGGCATTAGCCACATCTTCAACATCTACCACGGCAAAAGGAACATTATTATCGTAGAGCCTTTGAATAAAATCATCTGGCGCTAATTTGTTTTTTATAAGAAATTGCAAGCCTGTAGAGGTGGAGTCTTCTCTATTAGACAAAGATTTGCCCATAACCATTACGGGGGAAACAGAACAAATTTCAAATGGAAGGTCCGGGTTATCTGCGATGAATTTCTCAACGACCTGGTTGGCAATAAATTTGGCTTGAGAGTATGGATGGCTATCTTCACTGGTATACCTGTCTTCTTTTTCATCAAAAGTATCGGAAAAGCTTTTGCCACCCGCAGGCATAGGGAAATTGGTATTCCAGGCTGCAACAGATGCAATAAAAACTACTTTTTCAATATTCGAAGCTTCTCTTATTGCTTCAAGAAAATTTTGGGTTCCTTTTATGGTAGGATCAAAAAGTTCAGTTTGCGGGTCTTTTACATCCAGTTGAAAGGGAGTACCACTGTGTATTACGATCTCGCAATCTTTTATAAAATCTTTTAACGGATCCAGATCTTCCAACTTAAAGGCCCTGATGTTGAGGTTTTCTGAATTTTGAAGATCAAAAAGATGCTGATATTTTTCGCTCTTATGGATATTGGTTACCGAGACTTTTACCTCGTAGCCTTCTTCCAAAAATTTCCTGGTTATGTAGCTTCCAATAAAGCCTGAACCGCCTATAATTCCTACCGTTTTCATCATCATAGCATTTTAGTAAGTCGTAACTGTATTACCAGTTAATTCCCTGTTCTTTCTTCTGAAGAACTTAATTCATCTGCCTGCTGGATATCCTTTATTATTTTTGAAACATCCCAGTAACCAAATTCTTTTACAATTTTCCCGTTAACAAACTGGGCAGTAATATGAGTGGGAATTTGATACACTTTATTATTTGTTTTATAAGTGCCCTCCCAAAGTCCCCAAAAGTTCACCCAGGTTTCACCTTTATCGTTCACGATCATTTCATATTCCGACGAATCGTCTACAAAATCCCAGCTAGAAAATTGAGACGCATCTTTCTTGTTTTCAGCTAAGAATTGCGTCAGGTTTTTTCCTTCTTCTTCCGTTACATTGTTCATTATTTTAGCGGTATCACTATAATGTGCTACCATAGCTTCCCAATCCCTATCTTCATAATCTTCCAGTACTTGTTTGTAAGTTTCTATTTCGGGTGATTGCTGGGTGTAGCGTGTGCGTTGTTGGCTACAAGCTATAAATATGACTATTGCAACTCCTAATGACATTAACTCTTTCATGACTTTTCGTTTTAATTATTCTAAGAAACCTATTATTTTACCATTCTTTAAAGACCAGGAATGTTTAAAACTCGTATAGATGTATTCACATTCTGAGGCTTTGCGCCCCTTCACTATTCCGCTTACCACAACCTCATTTTTATCTGGTAACTCAAAATTGAGATTCTTAAATAGAATGCTTTGCCATTCATTTTTTATTATTCCGCTAAGCGTAATATTATCATTGGTATTATTTACACTTTCTATTTCATCCCAATCTATACTGTTCGTTATAGCTTTAATTTCATTTGACGAAGCATTCTTATCTTGCAAAACTTCATATAGCTGTTTTACCAAATCCTGATCAATATTCTCTTGCCCCTGCAAATAGTTTGAAGTAAACAAGCCAATAAGTAATGAGATGAAATAGAGGTGTAAGATTTTCATAGCTGTTTATTTAATTAATTGGAGATGTAAGCTAGATCTGGACGCATACGGCCTGTTTTAGATTCATATTTATGAACATATTGCATGAGATCATCAAATAATTTCTCACCTTCTTCTCCCAGTAGTTTATCTGTTTCTTCAGAAGTTTTAGCATAGGATTGCGCATCTTTTGCTGAAATCACCACGAGGTAATAATCTCCTGTACTTCCAAAACCATTGCGATAAATTCTGAAATGTTGTTTAGCACCTTTTGTTTCGTAAAGGGATTTAACCTCCTTCATCTTGTTTCTAAGGTTTGCAACATTTTGTGGTGTCACGTGAAAGAAATGCCACTTCCTGTAATCTTCTCCCACGGTATTTGTGGTAAGGCCATTGGGCATATAAGACATATCGTCTATTAAATGCACCATATAATTGCGATGGGTATCGTAGCATTTATCAAATCGACTAAACATAGCCCTGAAGTTTTCTTCTCCCATTTTTTCAGCTAAAGGAGCCATAGGATTTTTGTCAAAATCGGCCATACTGTTAATTGGAGAAATACTTAGATAAGTTCCGTCACTAATGCTTGCCGTAGCCCAGTCTGAATCTTTAAGATCGTGTTCCTTGCAGGCTTTAATAAAATCTTTGGTAACCGCTTCATATTCTTTTAGCATAGAGGGTTTTACCTGATCTTCATGTACCCAGAAAGCCTGATTGACATTTTGAGCAAAGAGGTTGGTGGTTTGTAATAATACAATTGCGAGGAGCAGGCTGATAAGTTTTACATTTTTCATAATTCTCTGATTTTTTAAATATTATACTACAACTTACCTAAGTAATATTCTGAAAACAAGTGAATTAGGATGAACGGTCTTAAATAATGTCCTAACCGACATTATTTTTATCGAAGGCTAAATAGTTTGTAGCTTTTTTAGAAGTTCCGGTCGCATACCTTTAGCCATTGGGATTGCTTTTTTTGCAATAACCACGTGAGTACCGGCTATTTCGTCTATTCTGGAGAGGTTGATGATGTAAGATCTATGGATCCTGAAAAAATGCCTTTGCGGCAGTTTTTTATCCATTTCTTTTAGGGTTGTAACCAATAGATATTCTTTTTCGGTAGAAAATATTCGGCAGTAGTTACGATCGGCTTCTATATATCTAATGGCTTTAATATCTACTTTCACCATAGTTTCCTGGTGGCGTATAAATAGACATTCCTTTAAAATAAATGTTGAATTTTCTGTTTTAGAGCCATTTTTCTCAACCGCGATATTACAGTGCAGCTGACTTATGGTTAGCTCAATACTGCGCTGTAAATCTAGTTTCTTAAATGGTTTGGAGATAAAAGCATAAGGATGGGTTGATTTAGCCCTGTTAAAATTGGCCTCATCAGCGTTGGCAGTAAGATAAATAATAGCCAGGTTACTCTGAATTTCCAACATTTTATGAGCAGTTTCAATTCCATCTAATTCACCTTTAAGCTGAATATCGATCAAAACAATATCAGGAAGATTATTTTTTATATGCGTTAAAGCATCTTCACCACGTGGAATAATACCTGAAACTTCATAGCCCATTTCTGTAAGCTGCAGCGAAATGTTTGCCGCAATAATCATTTCATCCTCAACTATTAATATCTGCACTGGTTGGACCATTGGGAATTTGTATTTAATTCCTCATAAGCGTCTTATGAGAGATATTATGTTTCAAAACATTGGGTTGGGGGGAAGTTTTCCATTTTGAAAAACTCCTTGTGTAGGTTTAAAAAAAGTCCTCAGGGCGGAACAGAACATAGAATGCCTTATGAAACAAACTTCTTGCAGAAGGATTCTAATCCTACTAATTTAATGAAAATTTCTCTTAGTATTCGTGTTATTCTGAAATGATAATCGCATAAATAATTATGCTTTAAATACTTAGAAGTTTGAACTTAAGGGTTTGTTTAGGGGTTGTCTTAGGTTCGCAAACAAAAGTGAGTTGCTCTTAAAAGAATGATTATTATAAAAGTGAGCGTTTGGTTGATAAATGTATATCTTTTGCTTAATTTTAATTATCAAAATCTCAATTTCTATGAAGAACTTACTTGTAGCTATAGACAGACGTCAAGATGCAGAACAGCTAATGACGCAAGCCATAAAAATTGCAAAGCTTACCGATGCAAAAATTTGGATCATGCACGTTACCGAGGCAGATCCCGATGATTTTTTAGCGCGCGAAGCAGGACCGCAATATGTTTATGAAAAAAGAGCTAAAGAACGTAAGAACGCCAGTCTTGAAATCCAAAAATGGGTGGAGGAAGTAAAAGAAAAATATAGCATAGATATTGAAGGTCTTGTGATAAACGGAGAGGTTACTAAATCTATTAAAAATATTGTAGATGAGCGTAATATAGACCTCGTTGTAGCGGGGCATAAAAAGAAAAGTCTACTTTATGGGCTCTTTACAGCAAATAAGAAAAAAGATCTTATAGACGACTTAAAGATTCCATTATTGGCAATTCCTTTAGTTTAATCTAATAAAATAAAAATGCCCTCAAAAAATAAATCATTTTTTGAGGGCATTTTAAATTAAGATAGGTGTTAAATAAAACCTGACTTTGGGTGGATCTTAATCTATTTTTCTAAAATTTCCCTGTTCGTCAAATTCCAGCTCTGTGCCGTCTACTAATTCAACTTCCTGGCTCTTTTTTTCTTTTTCCCATCCAATTACTTGAGAATCGGGATAATTTTCTTTTAAATAAGAAGCGATAGTTGAAGGTAAAGCCGACATTGGGATAGCTTCATCTTTTTGACTGTCTATCTCGATTATATTTCCGTTCTCGTCAAAATCTAATTCTACTCCGTTAGAGAGTTTTACTTCATATTTATCGTCTGCCCATATTTGCCATTTACTATTTTCTTCAACCTCTTCCACAGTATTTGAGGAAAAATTCTGCTGAATAAAATCCTGAGCGGTAGATGGTAAATTCTTTGTATCTGCTTGTGCAAACATTCCAAAGGAACACAATGCGAAAAATCCTGATAAAATTACTTTTTTCATAAAAATCGTTTTTTAAATTCTATGCGAAATAAACATCCAAAACTGGAAAGAATTAGGAATAGATCTGGAAAAAAATTCCCGTTTCTTTCCAGTTTTGTTATTCATATTTGTTCTATATGGAGAATTGATAAAAAAGTCTCAAATTTGAAATTTATAATTTATTCCTGTTTTTTATATGTTTCAAATCATCACACCGATTAAAAAATTAATGAAAATTCAATACTTCTTTCTTATTTGTTTATTGCTAGTTACTGGATTCCAGGGGAGTGCCCAGGATGTGACAGAGAGTACTTTTGGGAATGGGATAATCAATTCGGTAGCAAAAGATAGTTCCTTCAGCATCAAGTTTGGAGCTCGTTTTCAATCTTTATATGTAACCGATTGGAGAGATTCTGAATTTGAAGGTTTTGAATCTGAAAGTTCAAATTTTCTAATTCGCCGTGCCAGGTTAAAATTTGGTGGTTTTGCTTATTCGCCTAAATTAGAATATAAGATAGAATTGGGGTTGTCCAATCGTGATATTTCAGGAGCATCAGAATTTACCGGTGGAGCTCCCCGGTATATACTTGACGCTGTTTTAAAATGGAATTTTTATGAAAATTTTGTTTTATGGGCAGGGCAGACAAAATTACCTGGGAACCGTGAACGAGTGGTTTCTTCCGGTGATCTTCAATTGGTAGACAGATCCCTTTTAAATAGTCGGTTTAATATAGACCGGGATCTGGGAATACAATTACATCATAAAATTGATCTTGGTAGAAATGTAGTAGTAAAAGAAATTTTTGCGCTCTCCCAGGGAGAAGGAAGAAACGTGGTGATCGGGAAATTTGGGAGGACACCAGTATACCGGTCGTTTAGAAGTTTTACCATTTGGGGAATTCAAAGACTACCGGGAAGCTGCATTAGAAAGGTATCAGACTCCTAAATTATCTGTGGGGATTACCTATGATTTTAATGATGATGCAGTAAAGACACGCTCTAATATGGGGCAATATATGTTTACCGAAAATGGTTTTCATCAAACCGATATCTCAACTTTCTTCGCCGATTTTATGTTCAAGTATAAAGCTTTATCAATACTTGGAGAGTTTGCCCATAGAGATGCAGAAAACCCTATTGCAAGAGAAGAAGATGGAATGCCTACCGGGGCAATTGTAAATACCGGGAATTCTATTAATCTCCAGGGAGGTTATTTATTAGATAACAATATTGAATTTGTAGGTAGATTTACCAATGTTCAGGAAGATATCCCGGGTTCTCGATTTCCAAATCAAAACCAATATACCTTCGGAATTTCTAAATATATATCAAATCACAAGCTGAAAGTGCAAACAGATATAAGTTTTAACGATAATCCAGAACCCGAAATGAACCATATTATGTACAGGCTGCAAATAGATTTCCATCTATAGGATTAATCTTTTTAGATCTTTTGGCATTAATTATTCCGCCTTTAAGAGTGGTTTGTAAAAAGCAGCTTGATACTTTTTATTTTTTGAGAGGTGCACTGGTATTAATGACTTAAGATTATGAAAATTTTAATTATTGAAGACGAGCAGGATATGCTGCAGAATATGAAAGATTTTCTGGAGAAGGAGAATTTTGTAGTCGAAACTGCCGATAGCGTATTTGAAGCTCAGAATAAAATAGGGGTGTATTCTTACGATTGCATTTTGCTGGATATCAATTTAAAAGATGGAAGCGGATTTAGTCTCTTAGAGGATCTCAAGAAAAATAATATAGAAGATGGGGTAATTATTGTTTCAGCAAGGAATTCTCTAGACGATAAACTTGAAGGACTCAACCTTGGTGCCGACGATTATTTGGCGAAACCCTTTCATATGTCTGAATTAAATGCTCGCGTTAAAGCAGTACTCAGAAGGCGGCAATTCAAAGGAAATAATAAAATTACCATTGGCAACCTATCTATAGATCTTGATGAGCACGAAGTTAGTATAGATGGAAAACTCCTTAATCTAAACCGAAAGGAGTTTGAAATACTACTGTTTTTTACTTCAAATCAAAATAGGTTGGTTAATAAATCAGCCTTGGCAGAGCACGTTTGGGGCGACCATATAGACCAGGCCGATAGTTTTGAATTTATCTATTCCCAAATTAAAAATCTTCGTAAAAAACTAAAAGCTGCCGATGCAGATATAGAAATTAAAGCGGTTTACGGGATTGGCTATAAATTGGTAGAAAGATGAAATTATTAAATTATACTACCAGTTATTTTGCTGCAATATTACTAGTACTTCTAGGAATATGGGCCGTAATTTTTTACCTGGAAATGTTAGATGAGATCTATGATAGTCTGGATGATGGGCTGGATAACCAGAAGATGTTGGTTATTAACCGTGCAAAAAATGATCCTGAAATCATTCAGCGTTTAAATTTTGAGGACGGCAGTTATACCATTAAGCCAATTAGCAATAAACGGGCGATAAATTTCCGGGATTCTTATCGGGATACGCTTATGTACATGCAAAATGAAAAAGATTATGAGCCCGTTAGATTACTGGAAACCGTATTTAAAAAAGACGATGAATTCTACAAACTGAAAATCATTACCTCTATGGTAGAGGAAGACGATTTGATAGAAGACTTGTTATTTTCTCTAATTTTACTTTACGTAGGCTTGATTTTAAGTATCGTGCTGCTTAATAATCTGATTCTTAAAAAAATATGGAATCCTTTTTATGGGCTGTTGCAGCAACTTAAAAATTTCAGGCTGGAAAAAGATCAAAAAATCAATACGGTTTCCTCAAATATCGAAGAGTTTAATTTACTCAATACGCGCATAGAACAAATGCTCGAAAAATCTGTTTCAAGTTACAATAGTCAGAAACAATTTATTGAAAATGCCGCGCACGAATTACAAACTCCTTTGGCAATTAGTATCAATAAACTGGAACTGCTTGTAGAGAATGAAGATCTTAATAACGAACAAATTGAATTAGTAGCTTCAGTCCTCAATAACCTGGAAGGATTAACCCGAATGAACAATTCTTTACTCTTACTTTCCAAGATAGAAAATCAGCAATTTCCAGATGAACAAGAAGTGGTTTTTAATGATTTGATTGAAGAATTAAAGCAGGATTATGAAGACTTTGCCGGCCACAAACAAATCGAAATTAATATTGAAAGTACTTCGGTATTAAAGTACACGATGAATCGAGGCCTGGCAAAAATTTTACTTTCTAATTTGCTGAAAAATGCGATAGTTCACGGACAAAAGCAGAGTAATATTGAAATTTTAATTTCTGAAAATAGCTTCAGGATCAGCAATTCTTCTAATCAGGATTCCCTGGATCCTGAGAAGGTATTTTCCCGATTTCAGAAAAATTCAGGTTCTAAAAATTCTAACGGAATTGGATTGGCCATTGCGAAAACCATTGCCAAAAAATATAATTTTCAGCTTAAATATTTCTATACCGATAAACATAATTTTCAGCTAAATTTTCCCAAATAAAAGCTTTTGAATCCTTTCAAAAGAACACTTCTGCTTAACAATTCCAGGTTTATTCCAGTTTTGTATTTCACCTTTGTTTAAAATTAAAAAAAATAAAGATGAAAAAGACAGTTTTTTTGGTCCTGGCTATAGCTATGGTTTTTACCGCCTGTGAAGATGATGATATGCGAAATGCTGATATTCCATCTGTTGTGCTCAATGGGTTTACAGAACAGTTCTCTAACGCCACCGGCGTGGAATGGGAGAAAAAAGCCGATTTATATGAAGCAGAATTTGAGGTTGAAAAAGTAGATTATAAAGCTATTTTAAGTTCAGATGGGACAATCGTGAAGTATAAATACGATGTTTCTTATGATGCACTTTCCGAAGCAGTTCAGGCCTCCATTACCGCAGATTATGATAAGGCAAATATTGATGAAATTGAGCTAATTCAAATTTCAGAAAAAAGCTATTACCAGGTTGAGTTTGATGCAGAGCCTAATGATAACAAGATTATTTTTGAAGAATCCGGGCAGGTTACTACTGAAATTACCACCTGGTAATTATCAAAAAAAGAATGAAAATGGTAAATAAAATAGCAACTTTAATCGTAGTAGGAGTATTAAGTCTTGCAGGCATAATACTCTTTGGTTATAACGAGTTTGTAACCATAGATGAACTTCAGGAGAAACCTGTAGCTTATGAAATTATTAATAAATGGCAGTTACCTGAAGTGCTCGATGAAGTATCTGGAATAGATTGGATAGGAGCCAATAAACTTGCCTGTATCCAGGATGAAGATGGGTTCATTTTTATCTTCAACCTGGAAACTTCTAAGCTGGAACAAAGAATAAAATTTGCCGGCCCGGGAGATTATGAAGATATCCGTGTTGTTGAAAATACCGCCTACATTCTAAGAAGTGATGGGGAAATTTTTGAGGTAAAAGATTACTTATCTGAAAATCCGAAAACAAAAACTTATAGTAATTTTTTAACTGAAGATCAAAACCTGGAGAGCCTGGCCTGGGATAAAAGTAATGAGCGTTTGTTACTGGCAATAAAAGATAAGGAACCTAAAGACGATACTTACAAAGGTATCTACCAGTTTTCATTAACCAGTAAAGAATTACAGAAAAAACCTGGATACCGCCTTTATATGGAAGATAGCTTGCTAAAGGATAGGAAGACCAAGCTCCATAAAAAGTTAGAGCCTTCTGCCCTGGCTATACATCCCGCAAATAACAATTTTTATATTCTGGATGGCAGGGCTCCGCAATTAGTAATTGCCGATAGCGATATGAAGTTGAAGAAACGCTATGCGTTGCGTGAAGATGATTTTGCGCAGGCTGAAGGGCTTACCTTCAGTAAAAATGGTAGAATATTTATTTCTAATGAAGGGAAAGGTGGGAAAGCAAATATCCTTGAAGTAATTTTTAAATAATTCTATGCAAGAAAAAGTAGAGAATACCAGCGTAAAAAAGAGTAAAGCACCTTTAATATTTTCTTTAATTGTAATTGTGGTTCTGGTGGGAGGTTACTTTTTTATACCTTCTTTAAATGAGTTTTTTAATGAAGCCTGGGAGGTTCTTACCAGTAACGACAAACAAAAAATAGAAGCCTGGGTTTCAGATTTTGGTTGGGTAGGCCCACTGGTACTCATTATTGCTATGATTGCCCAAATGTTCCTTTTGGTCATCCCATCAATAGCATTAATGATAGTTTCAATATTAGCTTATGGGCCCGTTGGTGGTAGTTTAATTGTTTTTGTAGCCATATATTGTGCTTCTTCAGTAGGGTATTTTATTGGTCGTTATTTTGGTCCGGTGATCGTTCAAAAACTTCTAGGGCCAAAAACCGAAAATAAAATAAGCGATTTTTTAGATGATTATGGTTTCTGGGCGGTGATTGTAACAAGGATAAACCCATTTTTAAGCAATGATGCGATTAGTTTTGTTGGCGGAATTTTAAAAATAGGTTATTGGAAATTCATCGGCGCAACCCTGGTAGGAATAGCGCCGCTTACTATTTTTATCGCAATAATTGGAGATAGTACCCAGCAGCTTAAGTCAGGTTTATTATGGGGTTCACTGGTCAGTCTGGCGCTTTTTATCTTGTATGTTTATTGGGATAAACGGAAACGGAAAGCGGTGAAAAATTGATGAAATTGGAGAATTTGAAGCGGTGAGAGCTAGTTCAACATTTAAAATAAATTCACTTTATAAAGCCCATTTTTCTTTTCTTAAAATCCATACTTTTGCAATATGAAAGTCCTGGTGGTTATTTTAGGAATTTTTTGTTTGCTTATTTCGTCATACCCGTGTTGTATAGACGATGATTGCGAACCTAATTCTGTAGAAAAAATAGCAGAAAATGAAAACGACCAGGAAAATGAGGAATGTGGTTTATGTTCTCCATTTATTAACTGCGGCACTTGTACCGGCTTTATTCCCGGCGGGGAGGAGATAGTTACTGTCCCAACGCCTCAGCCAATAGCATTTTCAAATTTATTCGGACTTTCATTTAAAAGTGTAGAAGCAGAATACGCCGAGAGGGTTTGGCAACCGCCAAAACAGGTTATTATTTCTTAAGAACAGAAATTCTATAATAACCTAAATTTTTAAAATGATTAAAATCTTATTTAAACTTGCGATCTTCCTGGTCGCATTTAATGCTGTGGCTCAAAATTCCCTGGACGCAGTAATTAAAAATGCTGAAGATAACATGCCTTTGCTTGGTGCAAATGCCGTTGTGGCCGGCACCAATATTGGGGCTACAGCAAATATAGACGGAGAAGTAACTTTAAGCGGAATCCCAGACGGAACACAAAAGATCGTTTTCAGTTTTGTGGGCTTTTCTCCAGAAGAAGTCACCCTAAATTTCCCCAGAACAACTAAGGACACTCTTGAAATTTTCCTTCAACCGGGCGGGGAAGAGATGGATGAGGTGATTATTCAATCTACCCGATCCAGGCGTAGCATTGCCGATTTACCAACTCGCGTAGAAGTAATTTCGGGTGAAGAGCTTACCGAAAAGGGGAATATGAAACCCGGCGATATCAGGATGTTGCTCAATGAGACTACCGGAATTCAAACTCAACAAACTTCTGCGATTTCTGGTAATTCAAGTATCAGAATTCAAGGTTTAGACGGGAAATATACCCAGTTGCTAAAAGACGGCTATCCTTTATACTCCGGATTTTCAGGAGGGCTTAGTTTGCTGCAAATTGTTCCGCTAGACTTGCAACAAGTTGAGGTGATTAAAGGTTCCTCTTCCACACTTTACGGAGGAGGTGCCATAGCCGGGTTGGTAAATCTTATTTCTAAAACCCCGGGAGAAGAAAGAGAACTCAATTTTATGTTGAATGCGACTTCTGCTTTGGGATTGGACGTGAGCGGATTTTATTCTGATACCTACGGAAAACTGGGTACAACCGTCTTTGCTTCCTATAATATTGGCTCGCCATACGATCCGGCAGATATTGGTTTGACGGCAATTCCTGAATACAATCGTTATACTATAAATCCCAGGGTTTTTTATGAATTTACAGAAGATACTAAACTAGATATTGGGGTAAACACAACTGTTGAAGAACGCACCGGCGGAAATATAGATTACCTGGAAGGAGAGGAAGTTGAAGATCCTTTTTTTGAAAGGAATAATACCGCGAGAACTACCTTGCAATCGGGTTTTGAACATTCCTGGAATGAAAATAACCGTTTCAATCTAAAAAATAGTTTTAGCTTTTTTGATCGGGAAATAGAAACCGGAGATTACATTTTTGCCGGAAACCAATTTGCTTCCTATAATGAGGCTTCCGTAGTCTTGGGTGCCGATAAAATGGAATGGGTTGGAGGTCTAAATTTATGGGTAGATCGCTTTGAGCAGGATGTACTCACCGATGCGCCTGTGGTAGATTATGAGCATCTTACTTATGGAGCTTTTATACAGAACAACTGGACAGCTACCGATTGGTTTCAGCTGGAAACAGGCCTTAGAACCGATTATCAAAATGAATATGGATGGTTTGTGCTACCCAGAATTTCAGCGATGTTCACCATTAGTGATGCTATAACCACCAGGATTGGAGGCGGAATGGGCTATAAAACTCCTTCTGTATTTACTGAAGATGCCGAGCGACTTCAATTTAGGAATGTAATGCCTATTGATGTGAGTTCTACCGAAGCTGAAAATTCTATTGGCGGAAATTTTGATATTAATTACCGTACAGAGCTTTTTGAAACCATAGAATTTACGAGTAATACACTTTTCTTTTATACAAAAATTGATAAGCCTATTATTCTCGAAAATACTTCAGAAGGAATTTTTGAATACCTACAACCCGATGGTTTTATTGAAAGTAGGGGAATAGAAGCGAATTTAAAATTTGGATATAAAGATTTTAAATTATTCACTGGCTATACATTTGCCGATGTAAATCGTACAGAAAACGGAAATACTTTTGAAATGCCTTTAGTTTCCAAACATCGCTTAAATAACGTGTTAATGTACGAACTGCACGAAAAGCTAAAAATTGGTCTGGAAGGTTATTATTTCAGTCCGCAGCAGTTAAGCAGTGGTGCTACCGGACAGGAATATTGGATTTTTGGTTTGATGATGGAAAAATTATGGGAAGATTTTTCAATTTTCCTGAATTTTGAAAACTTTACCGATACCCGTCAAACTCGTTTTGATTCTATTTATACAGGTTCTATTTCCAATCCACAATTCAGGGATATTTATGCTCCTGTAGATGGTTTTGTGGTAAACGGCGGAATAAAATTGTTTTTCTAAATATTAATTGATTTAATAATGAAAACGGAGCTCTTAAGGGCTCCGTTTTTTGTTGGTTCTCATATTGCAAACTATCTTTTTGCTATTGATTCTTTTTTAAAAAGATAGCTCTAAAACCTTAAATTATTAGGTTGTGAGGAATGATAGATTTTTGATACTCAAATAACAGAATTTTTCTTTGAAATAAAGCCTTGGTTGCTAACTTCCAAAAAAATAGTAACTTAGAAGAAGCTATGTTTAAAGAATTAAGAACCTGGAGCAGGAAAAACTAAAGCGGCAATTTATCTGTCACGGTCATAACTGTTTCTATTGAAGTAGACATTATTTTAACTCAACTATTATTTAAAGCTAAAGTCGGTTTATCCGCTGTTCGGTCACCATTCCTTATATGGTTGTCCGTGATAGGCTTTTGTGTATTTAGCTGTGCTCCAAAACTGCAAAATGTAGAAGCTCCTATTGAGGAAGCTGAGGAATTTTCCTATACCGGGACTGAAGTCATCCCTGAAAAATGGTGGACTTCATTTAATGATCCTGTGCTAAATAATCTAATTGATAGTGCTCTTACAGAAAATCTAAACCTTGCCGCCACCTGGGAACAGTTTATGGCAGCACAAGCCATTTTGAGGCGGGAGAAATCCTCTTTGTGGCCAGATATTGAACTGGTTGCCAGAAGTGCCGTAAGCCGTCCGGAACCTGATTTTGCGGGTGGAGAAAACTTTCAGGCAGGGCTTGCTGCCGGTTATGAGGTAGATTTATGGGGAAGAATACGTGCCGGTATAGAAGCCGAAGAATTTAGGGCAGAAGCCTCTTTTTATGACTATCAGGCTGCAGCTATGACTCTTTCAGCTGAAATAAGTGCCACCTGGTTTCAGTTATTAACCCTTAAAAAGCAACTGGATCTAACAAACCGGCAAATTGAAACCAATGAAGAAATTATAAGACTTATTCGCGCAAGATTTACAAGCGGACAAATTCGGGCGGTAGACATTCTGCGCCAGCAGCAGCTTCTTGAGAGTACACGAGATCAAAAGATTTTCTTTGAAACACAATTGAGGCTTCTGCAAAACCAATTGGCGGTGCTGCTGGGACGTCCTCCGCAAAATTTATCCATAAGCCCGGAAAGTAACCTGCCGGAATTACCTCCTCTTCCCGAGACCGGACTTCCGCTGGAGCTTATTAGGCGCCGTCCAGATGTTAAGCAGGCGTACAACCAGGTTTTGGCTGCAGACCGGGAAATGGCGGTGGCAATAAGAAACAAATATCCTCGTATCTCATTTGATCTAAGCGCCCAATCAAGATCTAATAACTATGGCAATCTCTTCCAGGACTGGGCATACACCCTGGCCGGAAATCTTGTAGCTCCTTTATTATACGGTGGCCGCAATAGGGCAGAAGTTGACCGCACCGAAGCTTTAAAAAATCAACAACTTTTCTTATACGGGCAAACGGTGCTGAATTCATTTAGAGAAGTAGAAGATGCACTTATCCAGGAACAAAAACAGAAAGAAAGAATTGAGGTTCTGGAACGCAGGCTGGATTTGGCCCAAAAAACGAATAAACAATTAAGAATAGAATTTCTAAACGGCCTTAGTGAATATCTTGACGTACTCCTTTCGCTGGATCAGGAACAGCAGTTACAAAGAGATATCCTGGAAGCCCGGCAAACGCTCCTGGAGCATAGGATCACTTTATACCGCACCCTTGCCGGTGGATTTGAAACAGAACGAACAGATTCCGAAGAATTTTAAATAAAGAGAAAGGCAAATATGAGCACAAAAAAAATATTGATTATCTGTTTCGGTATCCTGCTTCTCGCAGTTATCGTTACTTATTTTATTTTTTCTACCGAACCCACGGCAAGTTCTGAAGGTGCTACTAAAGAAACAGCTATGCTCATAGATGTTGTAAAAGCTGAACAGGGCGATTTTCGTCCTGTTATTGAGGCTACCGGCACGGTTCAACCGGTGGAGGATGTGATGCTGAGTCCGCAGGTGAGTGGCCAGGTAATACGCAGGTCTCCGGAATTCATTCCGGGTGGTTTTGTTAAAAAAGGAGCTGTATTATTGCAGATTGATCCTTCAGATTTTAGAAATACGCTGGAATTACGAAAAAGCGATCTTTTACAGACTAAAACAGATCTAAACATGGAAATGGGGCGACAGGAAGTGGCAGAACAGGATCTGGAATTAGCCGGTGTAGACTCTCTTTCAGCAAACCAACGTTCCCTCGTACTTCGTCAACCACAACTGGATGCCATTAGAGCGCAGGTAAAAGCTGCTGAAGCGGCTGTAGCACAGGCTGAACTGGAATTATCACGAACAACAATAAGAGCGCCTTTTGATGCCCATATTTTAAGTCAGAATGTGACCGTGGGATCACAAGTTACACCTGGCGACCAGCTGGGTCGGTTAGTGGGTAGCGAACAATATTGGGTTAACCTTACGGTTCCTGTAGATAAACTCCAATGGTTATCTTTTCCAAAGTCTGGTAATGAGACAGGATCTACGGTACAGATTAGAAATTCGGGTTGGCCAAAAGATATCTATCGAACAGGTTATCTGGATAAACAAGTAGGAGCACTAGATGACCAAACAAGACTTGCGCGTGTGCTTGTAAGAATAAACGATCCCCTGGCGCGGGAAGATACTACCAATATCCAACGGGAACTTATGATAGGAGGTTTTGTAGAGGCAGAAGTACAGGCGCGGGAAATCGAGAACGTTGTGCGGTTAAATCGTGATTACCTAAGAACTAATCAGACAGTTTGGGTAAATGAGGACGGGGAATTGTCTATTAGGGAAGTGGAGATTATCCTTACAGATGCTAAATACGCATACATTAGCCAGGGACTTGAACAGGGAGAAAATATAATTACTACCAATCTAAGTGTGGTTTCTGAAGGAGCTAAACTAAGAACAAAAGCACCGGAAACGTCTTCTGAAAACAATAATACCCAGCAACAAAATATAGAGGAATAATAGCCATGGAGAAGCCGGAGGATAAAAAAGTGCGGAAGGAAGGAGCTATAGCGTTTATGGCCAGAAACTCCATTGCTGCAAACCTGTTAATGATCATTTTAATAGGGGGCGGGATCTGGACTATGTTTAATATTCAGAAAGAAGTATTTCCGCAGTTCCAGCTGGATTATGTAGAAGTAAATGTGGTTTATCCGGGAGCTGCTCCTGCCGAAGTGGAACAGGGAATTTTACTTCCGGTAGAGGAAGCTATTCGTGGCATTCAGGGAATAAAAGAGATCACTTCCACCGCTAATGAAGGCTCAGGAAACATACTTATTGAATTGGTTGCCGGTACAGACAGGATGCAGGCTTTTCAGGATATAGACCAGGGAGTACGGCGTATCCAAACCTTCCCCGATGATATTGAGCGCCCCCAGGTAAACCTCCAGGCTCGCCAAAGGGATGTTATGGAAATAGCCATTTACGGCGAAAGCGACATCTGGACGCTACGGATTTTAGCAGAACGACTTCGGAATCGTTTACTAGGCGATCCGCAGATTACACAGGTAGAGATAGGGAATGTACCAGATTATGTGACTCATATTGAGATTCCGCGACACAATCTTAGACAATATAACCTAACGCTGGGGCAGGTAGCTAATATTGTTGCCCAATCCAGTGAAGATGTTCCGGCGGGTGCGGTAGAAACGCATTCGGGTGAAATTTTACTCCGAATGAAGGAACGTAAACAATGGGCAAAAGAATTTGGAAATATTACCATAGTTTCTTCACCTTCAGGCGCAAGGGTTAGCCTGCAGGATATTGCTACCATTACAGACGGGTTTGAAGAGACCGGATTCCACGGGCAATTCAATCAAAGCCCTTCCGTAGACCTTAGTATCTATCGAATTGGGGATCAATCTCCGCTGGATATTGAAGAAACTGTCCTTGAGATGATGGAAGATTTTCAGTTGCCTCCGGGTGTAGAATTCCGTATAGACAGTAATAGTGCTGAAGATTACCGTGATAGGTTATCCTTGCTTACCGAAAACGGAATTCTGGCTATCGTGATCGTCCTGGTGATCCTCGCGCTTTTTCTTGAATACCGACTGGCATTTTGGGTGATGATGGGAATGGCTATTTCCTTTATTGGTGGAATAATTTTTTTACCCTTAGTAGGGCTTAGTATTAATATGATCTCCATGTTTGGGTTCCTGGTGGTTTTGGGTATTGTGGTAGATGATGCCATTGTTGTAGGAGAAAACATTCACGAATACAGGCAAAAAGGATTAAGTGCGATAGATGCGGCTATTGCAGGAACCAAAGATGTTTCCAAGCCGGTTATCTTTAGTATTCTTACCACCATTATTGCTTTTGTGCCTCTGCTTTTTATGCCCGGGGAAACAGGAAAATTCTGGTGGCCTCTACCGGCCGTGGTGATCGTTATTTTAGCTGTTTCACTTTTAGAAGCCCTTTTTATACTACCCTCACACCTTGGTCATCTTAAGGAGAAAAAAACAAAGGGATGGACCGCCAGGCTGGAAAAATTACAGGAATCTTTTGCTAAAGGTTATGAACGGATTATCGATAAATATTACCGGCCCTTACTGGACCTTTGTCTCAAATATCGTTATATCACTTTAAGTGCGGCAGTAGCGCTCCTCTTAATCGTTGGTGGCTATGGTTATAGCGATCATATGGGAATGATCATGATGCCCGAGGTGGCAGCCGATGAGATTGAAGCCGGGGTAAGACTACCGGTAAGCACCACTCCCGAACAGGCTGCCCGGGTAGCCGAAGAAATAACCGAATCTACTCGCAGGATGTTTGATGAACACAACCTGTACGAAGTAGCAGAAGGGGTTAAAACCAACGTACGAGGACAGAATTTTATTGACGTGGAAATAGTAATGCTTCCTCCCGATGAAAGAGATATGTCTGCAAGGGAGCTTATAGCGCTATGGCGGGATAATATTGGGGACATTGCAGGAGTAGACCAGATCACTTTTGAAGCTGAGCGTGGCCCAGGAGGTTACCAACAAGATATTAGCGTAGATCTTAGCCATGCAGACATTAATGTGTTGGAACAGGCAAGTAAGTCTTTTCTTGAACAGATGGAAGCTTTTGAAAATACCCGTGATCTCAACGATAATTATAATAAAGGAAAAGTACAGTACGATTTTAAACTTTTACCAGAGGGACGGAATCTGGGGTTAACGTCTAACGAAGTAGGCCGGCAGGTTCGGGATGCCTTTTTTGGAGCTCTTGCTATGCGGCAGCTAAGGAGCACTAACGAAATTGAAGTACGCGTAAAACTTCCATTGGAAGAAAGACGCGATATTGATAATCTGGAAAGCTTTCTTGTTCGTACCCCCACCGGCGTAGAAGTTCCACTGCTGGATGTGGTAGAAGTGGAGCAGCGGGAAGCATTTACCAGCATAAATAGGCGTGATGGCCGTAGGGTAGTAAATGTAGGAATGGACGTAGAACCATCTAATGCGGTGAGCCAGGTTTTAGCTTCCGTTCAGAATGAAGTTTTACCGCAGCTAAGGGCAGATTATCCCGGGCTTACCTGGAGCTTTGAAGGAAGCCAGGCAGATATGCGCGAATCTACCAACTCTCTTTGGAGCGGTTTTTCTATGGCCATGTTAATTATTTATGCACTTTTAGCTATTGCTTTTAGCAGTTATTCGCAACCTATAATTGTGCTTTCTGCCATTCCGTTTGGGATTGTTGGAGCCGTAATAGGGCACATTCTACTGGGATATGATCTTTCGGTGGTTAGTTTAATGGGCGTTATAGCCCTTTCGGGAGTGGTGGTAAATGACTCTTTGATCATGATCGATTATGCTAATAAACAAAGGGAGACCTCATCTGTTTATGAAGCTATTCATGAAGCCGGTTTAAGGCGTTTCCGGCCGATTATGCTTACTACACTAACCACATTTGGAGGTCTTACCCCAATTATACTGGAAACCTCCAGCCAGGCAGAATATCTCATTCCTATGGCTATTTCACTAGGATTTGGGATCGTTTTTGCAACCTCAATTATTCTGGTAATTGTTCCCTGCCTTTACCTTGTTTTAGAAGATGTTAGCCTGCTAATTAAAGAGGGCCGGACCGTAAAACGAAAAGCAGAAGTAACGAAAGCATAGAGGTTTTGAAAAAGTACTAGTGTTTACAGAATCTGTAGAATGTAAATTATTGATCATCGAATTTGATGAGAAATATTCTTTTAACTACTCATCATCTTCGACAAAACATTCAAGGCATTGCTGGTCATTACCCTTTCTACAATATGTTCAGGGGAAACAGATTTGTTTCGGGCCTGTATGAGCGGGCAAGGTTCTTTCACTTCTTTAATATAATTGTAAACGTGCATAAGCAGGTAATCGTCAAGTTTGTTTAATTCCTGTGAAGTCCAGTAACCATTAATAGGATCAATTATCCCGTCGAAATCGGTGCCCAGTGCCTGTATACCCCAGGCGAACTGACCGTTTAAATCTAAAACTTCGGCGATATGTCTAATCTGATACCATACTAATTTAGACCAGGCGTAGAGAATATCACGTCTTTTTATATTTCCACGAGCTTCCCGCAAAACCAGTTTGGAAGCGATTCTCCGTTCATCCAGTTGAATCCCGAAGAGACCGTTGGAAAGTCCGATTTTTACAATTTCATCATCGTAAAAATTAATATCATCGGTCATAAACAGGCCCTGTTGTGCTGCCGGCGTTTGATTGATGCCGCCGGGCTCAGAAAGACCGGTTACGCCACCATGACTTACCAGAATAGGAATGTTTTGCCCTTCAAAATCTTCTAGCAATTTAAAGTATTGTAAACGTGATTTTCGGCTCATATGTTTTATGTCCACATATATAGGTGGTACGGGATTCCCATCCTGGTCATTTTCTTGCTCCAGCATGGCGGTAATGGCGAGTTTTCCTGCTTCAGTAAGTCCTTCCCCTAAACCGTTTTGCTGATCTATTATGCATCTTACCAAACCTCCCAAACTTCGGGAGTGGCCACAGAGGCCGTTCCAAAAGTGGTGGGCAATTGTAATAAACACAGGTCGTATTAAGCCGTTTTCTTCCCTACGCAATTCTTTCACTCTTTTAAGAAGCCTTTTCAATTCTTTTTTGCTCACCCCATCTGGATATTTGTTCCAGGCTTCGTTAGGATTCATTACCTGGTCAAAAACATGTGCTCCTTCAATCGTTGGGACAAAGATGATCCTGGTTTCTCCCAGTTCCTCATTTCTTTCGGCCATTTCAATTTCCGCATAGCTATTGGTGATCGAATAGCTTACTTTCTCACCATCGATAGTAACTTCATGACCGCTTTCCTGTTTCAGGAATTTCATTTCGAGTTGGAGGTCTTCCCAATAGCTTTTTAGATCCTGAATATGATCTATCCTTTCCTGCCCAAATTCCGTAGCAAGTTTGCTAAGTACATCTGAAACAATTCCTTTACCCAGTTTGTTCACGAAAAAGGGTTTTTCTTGAGGATAAAAGGAGAGGCATACCACAGCTACCCGTCCTCGTTTTAAACTGGTACCGTCACTTTGTACGAAGTTGGTAAGGGTAGCGATGTAATTCTTTAATTTATCGAAAAGTGAAGGCGCATCGTGAAACCACATAGAATGTTTATGCCGCGGGTTCCTGGATTGCAGGCCAGGAGTGTGTGCAAAAGATCTCGCGTAAGGTTTCATGGAAGGGTGGCAGTGGATGTCAACAAAAAAATGTGATTTCATAATAATAGTTTTTTGAAGTTGATTTAAGTGTTTAGATACATTCTTTAGTTTTGGCCGGAACGATCAAACCGTATTCTTTTATCTTTAAATTGATAGTATTCTTTAAAACCATTCATTTTAGACATAAAAAGCAGGTGTTTATCGGTCAGGTAGATTTTTTCGATCTTTCCCTTGAAATTTTTAGCTTTTTTAAACGGCTTTGGTCTTTTTATTCCTGGAAAACATTCTGGGTAAGCGGCCTTTCCATATTCTAAATGGAAATCTTCTTTGTAAAAGATCATTTGGGCAGAAAAAGCTGAATTCAATTTAATGGGTGATTCTGGATTTGAAGTTGATGTTGGTAAACTAACCCGGTTTACTTTCAGGGAATTCGCGTCTTTTTGATAATACCATCTTGCAATTTTGCCAGATTTGTCTTTGAATTCCAGGGTATGATCTTCAGTCTTTTTTCCGATGAAAATAAAATCGGTATCCTCTACAAAAAAAGTGTCCTTAAATTCTGGACAATTAAAAACGCCCTTGTCTTTATATAAGTTTTTATGCGAAAATGAAGTAATATAGAGTACGGTATCATTTTCCAGTTGCCTGGGAAGTAAAAGGATATTTTGTTCAATAATCTTTTCTGAAGTATTTACCCTGCAATTTTCAAAAACCGGGTATTGCAGGAGTTCATAGTTGCCATCAGGATCTTCATTCGTATAAGATTCACACAAGTTAAAAACATAAATATCGTAACGGCTAAGATCAAAACTGCTTTTTATATTGGTAGGGAAACTTGCATCCTGTTCATTTTTTACCCGGTAGCACAGGTCGAACCAATTACATCGCAGGTTGAATAGGCCACAACCCGAAAAGAACATCAAAATCGCTATGTATGATAAGACTTTTTTCATTAAAACTGCTCGTTGATATAATTATAACTAATGCCAATGGCCGGTCTCCAGTTACGGTCAGGATTGGGATGATAGGCAGAATGAATAAGGTAATGGATAAGATCCTGCCCGTCTCTGGTTTGGATATCATAACCCGAAAACATAGCAGAAAAACCGTGTTTATTACTGCCAATTTTTAGCCTAAACCTGCTCTGGTTATAATAATAGTTCCTATAATCTTTATAAGGCAGAAAATCGATTTGCAAATGATTGGCCAGCTCGAAAGCATCCTGCTGGTAGCCAGTGAATTTATTAAAAGAGAATTCGATGAGGTTAATATCGTCTAAAAGTTCACCATAATAGGCGAAGAACCCACCGCCGGTAAAATAACGGTCGTAGCCATCCCCAAGCCCTATAAAATGGAAAGGTGTACCGTCATTATAATAGCTAAACTGGTAGGTTCGCTGAATATTGAAATTCAAAAAACCTATGTACTGAGCCTTTTTGAAAGAATCTGAAAAAAAGATATAGTTGGTGCCTAAAGAGAAGGAGTTATAAAAAGGGTTTTGCAGGGGAGTAGCCGAATTATCGTTGAAAAAATTAATGGGATTAAAGCGTTTTTCTAAATCTAGAGATGTTCTGCTTTTAATCCCGCCAATCATCAGGAACGATACTATGTAATCGATATTTAATTTTCGCTGTTGAAATACTGAAAGCGAGCTTCCCATTCCACCTCGGTAAAGTTGAACTTCTGTATGGATGGTAGGTTGTAAAAATTCTATTTCATTGAATCTTTTTCCGGCGCCAGCCACAAGGCTCAACCTAAAATTCGCAAATCGCTGTACTTCAAAATTCAGTTTTGCGGAAAATCCATATTGAAAAGAGGGCAGCTCCTCGTCATAATGCGAAACCACCTGGGAGCTGCCAATGTTGGAAATTCCCAATAGTAATGCTATTTGTAACCAAAAAATACGAGCCATATGCTTTGGTAATTATTTTAATCAATAAGTCCTCGTACAAAAGCTATTAGTGCTCCCGTATTAGTTTATCTACAATGAGGTCTAATTCCTCCTTATTTTCGGTAACCGTATTTAAACCATCTTCGTGCAGCGCCAATATGTTTTCTTCCCTGGCATTGTCCATAGCACTATCTGCATGGATCAATTCCGGCTGAATACGATGATAGTCCAGGGAATCTCCAGGTTGCAGCGTTTCATAAATTTTCTTCAATTGATAATCTACGGTTTCTGAATTTCCGCTCATCATAATATCGATCAATGGTTTTATCCACTTTAACATCCCCGCATCGCTATATTCTTCATAAGTATAGGGCTCTTTAACTTCTCCCGTTCCTATTGAAAATATCAACATATCTTTTGCGCTGGGTTTATCGGGTTTGTCGGGATTTTTCAATTCTTTAGAAAAAGCGATGTTTCTTGCTTCTGCATAGGCACAGAGCGTGGGGTTATTGGCAAAAACGCCGCCGTCAATTAATGAATATGGCGTACCATAAATAGATTTTATACGGGTTGCTTCAAAGTATGTAGGCGCTGCAGAAGCTGATCTGGCCACATCCTTTAGATAAAAATCATACAACTTACTTCTTTTAGCTTCTATGCTCGTAAAAAAATGAGCCCTGCGATTTCTAATATCATAGCTGGGAACCAGGCAGGGTTTAAGGCTTTCAGATAAAGTACTTTTTTTGAAGTAGTATTCTAAATTCTTTTCCAGGGCGGCTTCAGGGTATTTCTCGTCTATTACCCCGCCCAGACTTTCAATTTTATTTTTGAGGGGAACATTGAAAATTTCTTCACCTTTTTCCAAATAGATCTTTAAAGCATCCCTGGCACTATATTTACTGATGCCATTTTCATCTGGAATAAGATAAATAAGCGTAAGAATTCCACCCGTACTCGTGCCGGCAAAAAAGTCGAAATATTCTGAAATGGAAGCATAAGGATTGTTGGTCTTCTTTTTTAGTTCATCTTCCAGGTAGGTCAAAATTGTACCCGGTAATATTCCTCTAATCCCGCCACCATCTATTGATAAAATTCTGATTTTTTTCATAAAATAATTTCAGTTTCAAGTACTTTTTAAATTTTAGAGCTGATAGGGAATCGCTTTTTGAGGTAGGAATATGTAAAGCTGATTTAAATCTATCAAAAATATCTTAAATTCAGATAAATAAAACACTAAAAATCAGAATAATATAGGTTTATTGTTGTGTGAAATTTAGAAACTATCCATTGCCCTCATATTTTATTATAAAAAAATGCAGGAAGCATCATTTCAGAAATAGGAAATTACATGGCTAATCTTTCAACCCCAGAATAATTAGTTGCCCAGATTTATTTTTTAGAGTTTTTTTGTGAAAAACTCCTTTAGAAGATACTTTTAGAAAACATTCCAGAGAAAAAATGTAGAGTGGATTTCTGTTTTCTGTAAATATTATTAAATCCTTTTAAAGGAATAAGGCTCTGGCAAGGATTGAATTAAAAGAAATTTGTATCATTATTGAACAAAGTGAATGCTACATTTAGCATCTGTTTAATATTCATTTATAGTGACGGTTTATGAAGAATCTATATTGTATAGTATTAATTATTTTTTCTTTTGCTACGATCTCGTGTGAGCTAGATAAAAAGCAAGAGGATATTTATACAATAGGCTTTGTACAAGCCATGACTACCGATAACTGGCGTAAAGAAATGAATAGGGCCATGAAGGTAGAAACTTCCATGCACCCTAATCTTAATCTTGAAATTAAAGATGCTCATAACGATGTTGACAGGCAAATTGCCCAGATAGAAGATTTTATTGAAAAAGGAGTAGATGTTTTAATTGTATCGCCCATTCAATCTGTTCCTATTACTCCGGTAATTGAGAAAGCTATGAATGCGGGTATTCCCACCATAGTTATAGATCGTAAAATAGAAGGAAGTAACTATACCGCTTATGTAGGAGCAAACAATGTTGAAATTGGTGAAAATGCCGCTAATTATATTATTTCCAATTCCAACCCAGGCAAAGAGCTAAAGCTTATCGAGATCACGGGTTTACAAGCTTCTTCTCCTGCCTATGAACGTAGCCGGGGTTTTCGAAAAGTAATTTCAAATCAGGAGAATATTGAGGTTGTAGCCACCATAGCCGGAGATTGGGAGAAAACTTCGGTGAATAAGAATCTTCAATCTCTTTTAGATTCTATAGAAGCTCCAGATTTCATTTTTGCGCATAACGACCGTATGGCCATGGGTGCCTGGGAAGTAGCGCGAAGTGAAAACCTTGCAGATAGTATTCAAATTATTGGTGTAGATGGCCTTTTTGGGCCAAGTGGCGGTATACAACTGGTGAAAGAAAACATCCTTGCCGCTACTGTGTTATATCCAACCGGTGGGGCAGAGGCGATTAAGCTTGCTACCCAATTACTGGCCGGAGATAATATTGAAAAGAACAATATTTTAAATACGGTGGTTATTGATAAGGTGAATGTAGATATCATGCAGAACCAGTTCAATAAAATGAACCAACAGCAAAATGATATCGAACAGCAACAGTCGGTAATTAAGGAGCAGTTAGCTACCTATAACTCGCAAAATTATCTTTTAAAGATTATGGTTGGTCTTTTTATCCTGCTTCTCCTACTGGGACTTTGGGCTGTTTACCTGGTATTTAAATTAAAAAAGCGTAAACGAAGATTGGAGCTAAATAACAGGAAAATAATTACCCAGCGTAACCAAATTGAAAAATTTGCGGAACAGTTAGAGGTTTCCAACGAAGTAAAGATCAATTTCTTTACCGCGCTGTCTCATGAATTTAAAACTCCGCTTACATTAATTACCAGCGCTATAGAAAGCTTAGGTCAAAACCCTAACAAACAACTTAGGGATTTTGCTTATGAAACCAGCCTTATCAGCAAAAACTCGGGTAGATTATTAAGGCTTATTAACGAGCTTTTGGATTTTAGAAAGTTAGAGAGTGGTAGTTTTAGGCTCAAACCTTTAAAGACCAATTTATATGAATTTATAGAAAATATCTACGAAGATTTTAAATCTGAAGCCTTAAAGAAATCTATCGATTTAAAGCTCGAATCCAACACTAAGGAAGTGATGGTTTATATTGATCGGGATATGATGGATAAGGTGTTTTTTAATATGCTTTCCAATGCTTTTAAATTCACTCCAAAAAACGGTCAAATTAATATTAGCATAGAAGAAACTGGGGAAGATAGAGTAGAGGTTCGTTTTAAAGATTCAGGAATAGGAATTCCTAAAGAAGATTTTCAGAAGATATTTGATCCTTTTAGGCAGGCGGGGAATAATGCCAAACCCAGCTCGGGATTGGGATTGTATATTACCAGGCAGTTTGTAGAGCTTCATAAGGGCAAGATTTCGGTTTCCTCCCACCAGGGAACAGAGTTTAAAATAGAATTGCTGAAGGGTAAAGATCACCTGGCAGCATACGAATTTGTAGAGGACACTTTAGAAATTGAGAAAGAAGTATCTGCGAAAGAACTGGAAAGCAACTACATTCCCGAAGAGCTTTCCCAGTCTATAGATGAAAATGCTGAGACAATTTTAATTATTGAAGATAATACAGATCTTTCTTATCTTCTGAAGAAAAAATTACTGGTAGATTACAAAGTAGAACTCTCTGATGGTACCGATGCTCTGGAAAAAGCTCTTGAAATTATTCCAGATGTAATTATTTGTGATCTTAATCTTCCAGAAAAAAGCGGATTTGAAATCTGTAAAGAACTTAAAAGCGATCTGCGTACCTCTCACATTCCTACTTTAATTCTTACTGCGTTAAGCGATGAAGAATCTCGTTTAAAAGCTTTAAAAGCTGGTGCCGACTCCTATATTACCAAACCTTTTAATTTTGAAATTCTAAAAGAGTCTTTAAGATCGGCCTTATTTAACAGGGAGAAATTACGTTATTATTATACCAACAAGATAGACCAGGTTAAAGACAATAAATTTGAAGATTCAGAACAGGCTTTCTTAAAGGAACTCAATTCTCTTATAGAAAAGAATTTAAAACAAACCGGTTTTAATGTAGAAGACCTGGCGCATCAACTGGGGATTTCCCGAGTACAGCTTTACCGAAAGGTTAAAGCTATTATGGGTATAAGTATAAGTGATTATATCAATGCTCAAAGACTTAGTAAAGCTAAAAGCCTGTTGCAGGAAACCAATTTAAATATTTCTGAAATTGCTTATGAAGTTGGTTACGCCTCTCCCGGCTATTTTTCTACATCTTTTAAGAATAAATATGGTACTACCCCAAAACAGTTTCGAAGTTAGTTACATTCCACTAAAACGATTTCGAATATCCCTTTTGTTTAGGTAACAAAATTCAACTTTTTGTATCAAAATTAAAACTATAACGGTTTCGTGAATTCTGTAAATAATCTTCAAAGCACTGTATAACAGGTGCTTTTAGATTTATTTTGTTTTAATTAACAATTTTATAATCATTTTAAGGATTCCTAAAATACGGTAGGGAATTTTAAACATAGCTTAGTTTCACACTTAAGAAATTACGATATGAGTAAAATTTTTGCCTGGTCAATTAGTGCTGCCTTAGCAGGTTTTCTATTCGGATTTGACACCGTTGTTATTTCCGGAGCCGATAAACAGCTACAGGAACTATGGGGAACCTCAGATGCTTTTCACGGGTCTATTGTTATGGCAATGGCGCTTTGGGGAACCGTAGTAGGTGCCATTTTTGGAGGAATCCCTACCAATAAATTTGGTAGAAAGAACACGCTGTTAGTAATAGGTATACTTTACCTTCTTTCGGCTCTGGGTTCAGCCTTTGCCGACGATCCCATTACTTTTGCGATTTTTCGCTTTTTAGGAGGATTAGGAGTTGGGGCGTCAACCATTGCTGCTCCTACTTATGTATCAGAAATTGCCCCTCCTAAAGATAGAGGTAGGTTAGTATCGCTGTATCAATTTAATATCGTTTTAGGTATTTTAATTGCTTATCTCTCTAACTATTTACTTCGCGATACCGGGGCGCAACCCTGGCGTTGGATGGTTGGGGTAGAAGCTATCCCGGCATTCATTTATATCATTTTTGTGGTATTTATTCCTAAAAGTCCGCGTTGGCTTATCTCTAAATCCAGAACCGAAGAAGCGGCTAAAATACTTGCCGATATTAATCCCGAAGGCGATCTCGAAAAAAGAATGCTGGAGATTAAAAAGCAATCTGAAAACCAAATTACCGGAGAGAATATCTTTATGAAGAAATATCGTTTCCCTTTAATTCTGGCTTTTTTAGTAGCATTCTTTAATCAGCTTTCCGGAATAAACGCATTCCTGTATTACGCTCCACGAATTTTTGAATCAGCCGGATTAGAGGCAAATACAGCTCTATTGAGTAGTATTGGAATCGGCGTGGTTAATTTACTTTTTACACTTCTGGGAGTTTTCCTAATAGATAGGGTAGGAAGAAAGAAACTTATGTTCGTAGGTTCTATAGGGTATATCATTTCCTTATCCCTGGTTGCCGCAGCTTTCTTTTTGAATTGGGGCGGACTATGGGTTCCTATATTTCTTTTCCTATTTATCGCGGCGCATGCCATTGGGCAGGGCGCAGTAATATGGGTATTTATTTCTGAAATATTCCCTAATCATTTAAGAGCATCGGGACAGGCATTTGGATCTTCTACACACTGGGTGCTGGCGGCAATCGTGCCCTCTTTAGTACCGGTACTTTTTACTACAATTGGTCCCGGTTATGTATTTGCCTTTTTTGCTTTTATGATGGTGCTACAACTAATCTTCGTGATTTTTATGATGCCTGAAACTAAAGGTAAAACCCTGGAAGAACTAGGTGAAGAATTATCCCCGAGTAATAACAATCAAGCTTTTCAACAATAAAATAATCTATTATGAAAAATAAATTTATATTTCTTTCTTCTTGTCTTCTTAGCGCGATGCTGCTATTTTCCTGTAAGGAGAACAAAAAAGAGTCTAATGCGGAAACTTCGGAAGTTACGGCTCAAAGTGATACCGATTTCCGACCAAACTTTCACTTTACACCAGAATCTGGGTGGATGAATGATCCTAATGGAATGTTCTACCATAATGGATATTTCCATCTTTATTTTCAGCATTACCCAGATGATAATGTATGGGGACCTATGCACTGGGGCCATGCGATAAGTACCGATATGATCACCTGGAAAGAGCAACCAATAGCGTTATATCCAGATGAGAAAGGATATATATTTTCCGGAAGTGCAGTAGTAGACCACAATAACACCTCCGGTTTTGGGGAAGAAGGGAAGACTCCTGTAATTGCAATGTTTACCTATCACGATCCTAAAGGTGAGAAAGATGGAGAAATAGATTATCAGTCACAGGCTATTGCCTATAGTCTGGATGAAGGAAAAACTTTCACGAAATATGAAGGAAATCCTGTGATCGAGAATCCGGAAATTCGTGATTTTCGTGATCCAAAAATAACACGTGATGAGGTTCACGATCAATGGGTTATGGTGCTTTCTGCCGATGACAAAACCATGTTTTATACTTCTCAAAATTTAAAGGACTGGGAGTTAGCTTCTGAATTCGGCCGTGGGTTAGGTGCCCACGGTGGAGTTTGGGAATGTCCAGACTTTATACAAATGAACGTGGAAGGAACAGATGAGAAAAAGTGGGTGTTGATTCAAAGTTTAAATCCCGGCGGATTCAATGGAGGTTCAGGTACACAATATTTTGTAGGTGATTTTGATGGAAAAACTTTCACTTTAGATGAGTCTATGAAAGGAGTAGGTGAAGATCATTCTTATTGGATTGACTTTGGAAAGGATAATTATGCAGGAGTAACCTGGGCCAATATCCCTAAAGAAAATGGCAGAACGCTGTTTATGGGGTGGATGTCTAACTGGTTATATGCACAGGAGGTGCCAACAGAAACCTGGAGAAGTGCTATGACCATTGCCCGCGAATTGAGGTTAGCGAAAGAAAATGATACTTATACTATTTCCTCCATGCCGGTAAAAGAGCTTAAAAATTATAGAGGGATAAGCTATCAGGAAACGGATATAAAAATTGAAGAAGAGACTAAACTAATAGATTCTTCTAAAATTGATCTAACCAGTGCTGAAATAAGATTTAGAATTTCTGATCTTCAGCAATCTAATTACAAATTTAAACTTTCCAATAGCCAGGGTGATGAACTTATTTTTGGATATAACCATCCTAAAAAGGAATTCTATTTAGATAGATCTGAGGCGGGACAAACAGAGTTTTCTGAAGATTTTGCGAATAAGATTTCCGTAGCACCACGTATTTCAGAAGATAAAGAATTAAATGGGGTTATTATTCTTGATAAAACTTCTATAGAACTATTCTATGATGACGGAAAAACTGTAATAACAGAAATAGTTTTTCCTAATTATCCCTGGGAACAACTATCCATAGCACCAGAGAATGGTGAACTAACCCTGGATGAAATAGAAGCCTACCAACTAAAATTTTAATAAAAACCTAATTATGAAATTAAAACTAAGCTTATTTCTGTGTCTCTTGCTGTGCGCTAATTTGATCACAGCACAAGAGATACAGGTAACAGGAACTGTAACTACTGCTGAAGAAGGAATGCCCTTATTGGGTGCTACGGTTTCAGTAAAAGGAACATCAACAGGAACCTCAACAGATTTTGATGGAAATTATAGTATTGATGGAATCTCTCCAGATGCTACACTGGTATTTACTTTTGTAGGTTATAAACAAACAGAAGTGCAGGTAGATGGCAGAACAACCATTGATGTAGTAATGGAAGCAGATGCAGCCTTACTGGATCAGGTAGTATTAACAGGTTATTCTCGGGAACGAAAGGTAGATGTAACCGGGGCTATAACCGTAGTAGATATTGCACCTATTGAGGGACAAAGCCGGAGTTCGGGTAATGCAATGCAGGCTCTTCAGGGACGTGTGCCTGGATTATTTGTTGAAAAATCTGGAGATCCAACCGGGGCAAGTAGCCGGGTACTTATTCGTGGGGTCACTACTCTTGGTAATAACGATCCCCTTTATGTTATAGACGGTGTTCCCACCCAGCGCCAGGAAGTATTTTCATCCCTGAATCCAGATGCAATTGAATCTATACAGGTGCTTAAGGATGCTTCGGCTTCTTCTCTTTATGGAGCAAGAGCTGGTAACGGGGTAATTGTTGTAACCACTAAAAATAGTTCTGGATCTGCAGAGAAAGTAAGCGTAACTTTTAATTCCAACTTCTCTGTGCAATCTGAAAAGCAACAACGTTATGATATGTTAAATGCTTTACAGCGGGGTGAAGCTCTATGGAGAGCTTCAGTAAATGATGGTGCCGATCCTGCTTCTGGATATGGAGAGATCTATAATTTTGATTGGAATATGGATTATGATAATCCAGTATTAAACGGAGTTAGCGTTCAACCTTTTGTAGGAGGCAATGAAAATGTACCCGTTGGAGATACAGACTGGCAGGATGAATTATATGAAGTTGGATATGTTTATAATAATGAACTTACCGTATCTGCAAATTCAGAGAAGTCTTCATTTTTTGTAAACCTGGGGCATTTGAAAAATACCGGGATATTAAAGCATACTAATTACGAAAGGTATACCGCAAAAATAAATGCTAATACTAAGCTTTTTGATGATAAAGTGAGGTTTGGGGTAAATACTCAATTCTCTACTTCAGATGAAACCCTTGCTGCGCAGGATGTTGGGGGAGTTCCCACCCCTGGTCTTGCAATTTCTCTGGCTCCTACCATTCCGGTTTACGATGCAAATGGAGATTTTGCAGGTCCGTTAGGAGCTGGATATTCAGATAGGAATAATCCGTTACTAATGCAGTATTTAAATCGTTGGGATAATGCTGAAAAAAATAATTTTTTCGGAAATATTTATGCTGAAGTTGACTTAATGGAAAATTTAACTTTCAGGACAAGCCTGGGAATAGATTTTAGTGATTTTAAAAGAAAAGATATTGAGCCGCGGGTAAATAATGGCTTTATTACCAGAAGTAATAATAGGCTAACATTTGATACAAACAAATACACAAGTGTAGTTTTTACAAATACTCTTAATTATAAACTCGAGTTAGATAATCACGAGTTTGGAGTTTTACTGGGAGTGGAATCTGTTAAGAACGATTTTGACTCGGTTATTGCCAGGGCAGATGATTTTGCGGTAGAACAAGAGTCTTATTTTGTTCTTGATGCTGCCACCGGAGCAAGAACTTCAAATGGAAGTTCCTCTGGAAATAGATTACTATCACAATTTGGAAAGCTTAATTATTCATTTGATAATAGATATTTAGCTTCGGTTACAGTGCGTAGGGATGGATCTTCAAGATTTGGTGAGAATAATCGATATGGAGTTTTTCCTGCTGTTACTGCCGGTTGGAGAATAAGTAATGAAAAATTCCTGAAGAATAATGAGACGATCACTAATCTTAAATTGAGAGCAGGTTATGGTGAAGTAGGAAATCAATCTATTGGAGATTTGGCTAGATTTGGTCTATACGAATCCAGGTATGGTCCTACACTTTCACAGTATACCGGAGGCTTTTTTGAGGAGTATTATAATGTAGGTACCGCTTATGATATTAATGGTAATGGTACAGGGAATTTACCTTCGGGCTTTGTATCTGTCCAGGCAGAAAATCCCGATCTTAAATGGGAAACCACTAAAGAATGGAATTTTGGTGTTGATTTTGGTCTTTTTAATAATTCACTTTCAGGCTCTTTCGATTACTTTACCAGGGAAACAGTAGATATATTAACTACTCCACCAATTCCATCTGTATTAGGTGAAGGTCAACAAAGAGTGCTAAACGGTGCTTCTACACAAACCAGAGGATGGGAGTTTGCTTTAAACTATAGCAATACCCTGGAGAACGGATTAACATTTTCTGTTTCAACAAATTTCTCATCTTTCAGGGACGAGATCACCTTCCTTCCTGAAGAAGTACGACCGGCTTTTCCGGGAACTGCAGAGAACTCAATTTTGGGACATTCTCAATTTTCAATTTTTGGATATGAAACCGATGGTCTTTTTCAAAGTGAAGAAGATATTGCCAATTCACCAGAACAGGTTGGAGCCAGACCGGGAAGTTTAAAATTTAAAGATCTTAATAACGACGGGGTTATAGATACCGATGATCGTGACTTTATTGGAACTACGCTACCAGATCTTGAGTACGGAATACGTATAGATCTTGGTTACAAAAATTGGGATTTTTCAGTATTTGGTTCAGGGGTGACAGGTAGAATTGGTCAGGATCCTTATATCTTTTGGAACAACTTTGTGCAGGGAAGAGAGAATGCAGGTATGGGCGTTTTAGATGCCTGGACACCTGATAATACCGGGAGCACTATTCCATCTTTATCACTTGCCTTTAATGATCTTAGAACCTCAGATTATCTGTTCAGAAATAATTCTTATTTCAAAATTAGAAACATGCAACTTGGGTATACCCTTTCTGATGGGTTGATTGAAAAATTAGCACCATTACAGAATTTTAGGATTTACCTGCAAGGTGAGAACCTTTTCTGGTTTACTCCAGAAGATTACATAGGCTCAGACCCTGAAAGAACAGATGTAAACAGAATCCCTGTACCTACCGTAGTTTCTGTAGGTCTTAATATCAATTTCTAATTAAATAGAATCATGAAAAATATAAAATTTATACTAACAGGATTATTACTTGCTTTTACTGCAGTTTCCTGTTCCGAAGACTTTCTGGAATATGAACCTGAAGGGGTTCTCTCCAGCGAAAACGTTAAAACGGCTGATAATGCCGAATCACTTGTGATCGCTGCTTATGCAGGTATTGCAAATGACGATATGATAGGGCCATTAACCAATATGTGGGTATATGGTAGTGTACGTTCTGATGACTCCTACAAAGGAGGTGGAGGTCGTGGAGACGTTGGTGAAGTAGATAGATATGAACAGTACTATTTAACAGTTCCAGATCAGGGAGAATTAATGGCTCCGCGTACCTGGACCAATTACTATAAAGCAATCTCAAGAGCTAATTTCGCATTGTCAGTTATCAATGATATTCCGGAAGAAGAATATCAAATAAAGACCACAAGACAGGCTGAACTTAGATTCCTGCGAGCACATTCTCATTTTATGCTAAAGCGTATCTTCAAAAAGATACCTTACATCACAGAGGAACTTTCCCAGGAAGAGATAGCAGAAACCAGTAACGATCTTTCTAACCAGGAACTATGGAACAAAATAGCCGATGACTTTAAGTTCGCATATGATAACCTTCCGCAGGCACAGGATGAGGTTGGGCGAGCAGACAAAAGCGCAGCAGCAGCATACCTTGCTAAGGTTAAGTTATATCAGGCCTATGAACAAAATGAAACACACCAGGTGGTGAATATTAATCAAGCTATGCTTGAAGAAGTAATTAAATATGCCGATGAAGTTACAGGAAGCCTTGAACCAGATTATGGGAATAATTTTCTTGTGGAATATGAGAATGGCCCTGAGTCTATATGGGCTGCCCAATTCTCTATTGATGATGGTACTAGAGTAGGAAGAGTAAGTTTTGTGACTGGGTTAAATTCACCGCATGGTACCGGTCTTTACGGATGTTGTGGGTTTCACCTTGCCAGCCAAAACATGGTGAATGCTTTCCGGACGAATAATGAAGGATTACCATTATTGGACACTTTCAATAATTCAGATATCCTGAACGATGTACAGGAAGATGGTACAGTTGAAGTAAATTCTGGTCTATCTGTAGATCCAAGACTTGACCATACCGTAGGGATACCGGGAAGACCTTTTAAATATAGAAATACGGTAAATTCAGAGGGAGATATGATCTATAATTTTACCTGGGCAAGAGACCCCGGAGTTTATGGGTTTTTCGGCAATATGAAAGAACAGCAAGCGCCAGATTGTTCTTGCTATGTTAAGGAAGGTCCTTTTGTGGGAACTTCAAGAAATGTGATTTTTATACGCTATGCAGATGTGCTTTTATTTAAGGCGGAAGCTTTAATTCAATTAGATAGATATGAAGAAGCGCTTCCATTAATTAACGAAATAAGAGAAAGAGCAGCGGCCAGTAGTACAAGACCTGTTGAAGCAGGGGCATCTGATATTTATAATGTTGAATTATACGACTCTTTCCCTAGTAAAGAATTTGCCTGGAAAGCTCTAAAATTTGAAAGAAGACTGGAATTTGGTATGGAAGGACCAAGGTTTTTTGATCTTGTAAGATGGGGCGAAGCTGCAGAAACTCTAAACGCCTATCTCGACGAAGAAAAAACAAAAAGAGATTTCCTTGCAAACGCTGTTTTTACAGCTGGAAGGGATGAATATTACCCAATCCCTCAGCGTGAAATAGACTTTACGGGTGGATTGTATGTTCAGAATCCCGGCTATTAGAGCTAAAGTTATAAATACGGGCAGTTGAACCTGCCCGTATTTACTTTAAAAATTAAATCGCTATTAGTAGTAAAGTTACACTCTATACATTTAATTGTATTTTTATAGGAGCAATTTTTCTACCTTATTATTTTAAAGCATAAAATTTACAATATGTCAAATTACCCTAAAGCTATATGTTTCGGCGAAATATTATACGATGTTTTTCCGGAGAGTGAAAGAATTGGAGGTGCACCGCCTAAATGTAGCTTCAAGACTTTCGGGATTAGGAATTTCAACCGAAATGATTAGCAAAGTAGGGGACGATGATAAAAGGAGAGAACCTAATCTCTTATCTCAAATCTAAAAATATTAGAACCGAAAATATTGCTAAAGATACTGACCATTCTACCGGGGTGGTAAATGTAACATTATCTGCAGGTGGTTCTGCTACTTATGAGATCTCACACCCGGTGGCCTGGGATAAAATTGAAATTTCAGAAGCTATAAAAACTGCTGTAAAGAAAGCTGATGCTTTTATATTCGGAAGTCTGGTTTGCCGCGATGAGGTAAGCCGAAATACGCTATTTCAATTATTACCTGAAGCAAAATATCGTGTTTTCGATATAAATTTACGTCCGCCGTTTTATGAAAAGGAAATACTGGTGAAACTTATGAACCAGGCAGATTTTATAAAATTCAATGACGACGAATTATTTGAAATTGCCGAAATGATTGGCTCACCCTATAATTCTATAGAACAAAACCTAGAATATCTCTCTAAGGAAACAAACACATCCACTATTTGTGTTACTAAAGGGCGCCATGGAGCGCTGCTGTTGAAAGAAGGAAAACGATATTACAATAGTGGATTTAAAGTAAAAGTAAAAGATACGGTTGGCGCTGGAGATTCATTTTTAGCCAGTTTAATTGCCGGCTTATTAAAAGAAGAAGACCCGCAAAGTACACTCGATTTTGCCTGTGCCATGGGAGCCTTGGTGGCAGGAGAAGAAGGTGCAAATCCTGAAATAAAAATTGATAAAATCAATAAATTTATGAAAGGTAAATAAGAGAAAAAATGCGACAGAGATTAAGTGAAAAGCAGCTCTAGCTACTCAAATTCTATCATAACTTACATCACGTCGATCCCGAAAATTTTTATAAGACTTTTAGTTAGTCATGATTTATTTGTGGTCTAAAAAATCGGTAAAGATTCCCTGGTTAATTCCTTTAATCGCAACCGATACGCCTGGTAAATGTTGGGATTTCTCAATACCCTTTGGCAGAATCATCTCCTCTTTTATCAGCACCGCCTTCTAAACGTCCGTCAGGCAAAACTTTTATGGCGTCTACTTTTCCAATTATCCTGGATTCTCCTTCATTTATATGATATCCCTTTTGTTCTAAGGAATCCAGAATATGCGCTTCAAAACCTTTGGGTTCAAAAAGAATTTCATCGGGTAACCATTGGTGGTGAAAACGAGGAGCATCTACCGCTTCCTGCATACTCATCCCAAATTCTTCCACATTAAGAATAGTTTGCAAAACAGAAGTAATAATGGTAGAACCACCGGGCGATCCCAGCGTGATCCATAATTCTCCATTTTTCTCCACGATGGTAGGAGTCATAGAACTTAGCATTTTCTTTCCTGGCGCTATAGAATTCGCTTCTGCACCAATAAGCCCAAACATATTAGGCACTCCTGGTTTAGAGCTAAAATCGTTCATTTCGTTATTCAGAAAAAAACCAAGTTCTTCTACATACATTTTAGAACCATAAGCTCCATTTAAAGTGGTGGTTACCGCGATAGCATTTCCAAATTGGTCTACTATGGAATAATGCGTGGTTTCATCACTTTCATAACCGGGAATTTCGCCATAACTTATACTGGAAGAGGGAGTGGCCTGATTAAAACTAAAATTATCCATTCGGGCCGAAAGGTAAGCGTCACTTAGCAAGGTGTCTACGGGAATATCTACAAAATCTGGATCTCCCAGGTAAAAGCTTCTATCGGCATAAGCTCTTCGCTCAGCTTCGGTTAAAACCTGTATACTTTTTAGCGAATTATGGCCAAATTCATCTAAAGGATAAGGCTCCAACATCTTTAAAATTTGTCCCAATACAATTCCACCGCTTGATGGCGGCGGCATAGAAATAATGCTAAGGTCTTTATAATTTACTTCTATAGGATCACGCCAATGGGTTTGATATTCCTTTAGATCTTCCATACTCATAATACCACCTCTTTCCTGAAGATATGCTATCATTTTCTTTCCGGTTTCTCCCCCGTAAAATTCTTCTTTTCCATTTTGCACAATACGCTCTAATGTTTTTGCCAGCTGAAGATTTTTAATGGTATCACCGGCCTGATATGGTCTGGCAAATATGATGGTATCTTTATTTTCCTTTAAAAACTGTTCCCTGTAATTTGCGAGGGTATTTTTTTGATTTTCGGTAACTACAAAACCTCTTTTAGCCAAAGCAATAACCGGCTCTAAAATTTTTTCTATCGGCATGGAACCAAATTTTTCATGAGTGGCAAAAATACCGGCCACGGTGCCGGGAACGCCAACTGCAAGAGACCCATACATGCTTTTTTCAGGGATAACATTTCCTTCTTCATCCTGATACATGGTTTTAGTTGCCAATAACGGTGCTTTCTCCCGGTAATCTAACGAACCGGTTTCCCCATCTGCTTTTCGATAAACCATAAAACCGCCACCTCCTAAATTCCCGGCAAAGGGATAGGAAACCGCTAAAGCCATTTCGGTAGCCACCATAGCATCAAAGGCATTACCACCTTGTTGCAAAATAGAGAGCCCTATGGAAGAGGCTTCTTCACGGGCAGAAACCACCATGGCGCTATCGGCCGTAGGCCCAAGGTTGGTATTTGTATTATTTATTGGTTTTTCAGAATTCTTACAAGAAAATATAAGAAGGGAAAGAAAGATTAGAAAGTATGCTTTCATAGTGTAAATAGCTTGAAAATTATTTATAAAGGCCTTGATTGAATTTAATAAGACTAATGACTTTTATTTCTGAGCCAGGTTTTAGAGCGAATTGGTATTTTAGAAATAATATTTCCATATCTAAAATAGAATCCAAAACTACTATCTTTCGTGAAAGATAGTTTAAAAATTTACGTCAAATATCAGAAAAAGAAAAGATGAAAGTAAAAATATGGTCAGATGTAAGGTGTCCGTTTTGTTATATAGGCAAGAAAAAATTTGAAAATGCCCTGGCAGATTTTTCAGGAAAAGATCAAGTGGAAATAGAATGGAAAAGTTATCAGCTGGATCCTACTCTAAAAACAGATCCCAATTTAAACACGCTGGAATATTTTATGAAGACAAAAAATATAAGCGAAAGTCAGGCGCGCGAAATGTTTAAAGGTGCAACGCAAATGGCAGCAGAAGTAGGCCTGGATTTTAACCTGGAAGCTTCTGTGCTGGCAAACTCTTTTATG
This sequence comes from uncultured Flavobacteriaceae bacterium, assembly GCA_963727565.1. Taxonomy (GTDB): domain Bacteria; phylum Bacteroidota; class Bacteroidia; order Flavobacteriales; family Flavobacteriaceae; genus Salegentibacter. The sequence continues at coordinate 10,402 of CAVSGU010000001.1, read as the reverse complement.
GCACATAGACTCATTCAATTAGCAAAGTCAAAAGGTGTGGATAATGAAGCTGAAGAAGCTTTATTTAAAGCCCATTTTATAGAAGGTAAAAATATAGATGACCCCAAAGTAATAGAAGAAATTGCTACTTCAATTGGAATAAATTCTAATGAAGTAAAAGATATGCTGGCCTCTGATGCCTTTGGTTATGAGGTAAAACAAGACGAAATGGAAGCGAGGAATATAGGAGTAAGAGGAGTTCCCTTTTTTGTTATTGATGATAAATACGCTATTTCCGGAGCTCAGCCTTCAGAAGTTTTTTTACAAACTTTGCAAAAGGCCTGGGAAGAACTTGAGTTTAATTAAAACAAAATCTAAAGGGAGCTTTAGTTGACCTGAATCACGGAAAACAATATCTCTAATATGATTTAGGGAACTTAAATAGTATTTGAGTTCCCTTTTTTCATGAATAGAAAGCTGAATGCTTTTATAGATTAAGAGTTTTTTCTAACCTCTTTTAGAAGCTTTTTTATATCCCTGTTATTCCCGTATAAAACCATAATATCTCCATAATGTAATTTAGTTTTCCCTGTAGCTACACCCTGAACATCAGAGACCTGCTTAGCGGCTCCTATTTCATTTCTACCTTTCATATATTTAATGGTAGTAAGCACAATAACATTATAATTTTCTTTTAAACCAATTTCCTCTAATGTTTTACCATCGAATTCTTTCGGGATTTCACTTTCTACGATGCTGTAATCTCCAGTAACTTCAAAGGAATCAACTACGCCTTCCAGGTTAAGTTTTTTAGCCCAACGTTCTGCAGTTTCTTCTTCAGGATGAATTATTTCTTCCACCCCCATTGCTTCTAAAACTGTTTCTTGTAAAGGAGCCACGGCCCGGCTAATCAATCTCTTGACCTTAAGTTGTTTCATAAGTGCGGTAGCCATTATATTAGCGCCTTTATCTTCCCCAATTCCAATTATTACTATATCGGTATCTTCCAGCGGTAAATTGGTTACCGCATTAATATCGGTAGCATCAAGACTTATAGCGTGGGTAATTTTTTCTTTTATGGCTTCTACTTTATCCAGGTTACTATCTACGCCAATCACCTCGTTTCCCATGGAAGTTAATTTCTCTGCCAGGGAAGCACCAAAATTGCCTAAACCTATAATAATATATTTCATGTATTTTGCTTTAGTTGATTAATATCTCCTCTGAAGGATAACGATAGTTAAGATGTTTAATATTGCGCAATATGGCTATAAGTAAGGTAAGCATGCTCACCCGCCCTATAAACATGGTAGCGATTATTACCAGTTTAGAACTTGAACTCAAACCGGCAGTTATTCCCATACTCAAACCTACCGTACTATATGCTGAAAAAGCTTCAAAAGTAATAGGTATAATCGCTTGATCTGGTTCAAAAAATGATATAAGCGATAAAGAAATTCCAATTACTAAAAGAGATAGAGAAATAATAGCAAAAGCCCTTCTTATAGAGATATTAGAGACCTCTCTTTTGTATACCTCTATTCTATCTTTTCCTTTGGCAAGACTGAAAAAATTTAGAGTAGCCAATGCAAATGTACTTGTTTTTATTCCTCCTCCTGTAGAAGCTGGAGAGGCTCCAATCCACATTAAAAGAAAAATCAGCATCAAAGTTGAAAAATTTAAAGCCGAGGTGTCAATAGAATTGAAACCTGCTGTTCTTGGAGTTGCAGCCCCAAAAAATGCCGTAACAATTTTACCAAATTCACTATGCCCGCTTAGCGTATTATTGTATTCAAACATATAGAAAAATCCCGTACCCACCACTAAAAGAATAATGGTAGTAAATAGAACAATTCTCGAGTTAAGATTTAAAACCCAGGGGATATAAGTAACTTGTTTAGGATCTTTAAACTTCTTTAATTTTTGTATAAAATAATACCTCAAATATTTATAAAGGTTTAATAGAATAGGAAATCCAATACCACCCAAAATAAATAAGCAGGCAATAATTAGGTGTAGCGGATAATTAAATTGAAATCCCGGTTCATATAAACTATTTTCCAGGGTAGAGAAGCCTGCATTACAGAAACCCGAAATACTATGAAAAATAGAAAAGAAAATACGCTCAGATACTGAGCTTATTACAGCTTTATCTAAATTGAGATAAATAAAAAAGGCTCCTACTGCTTCAATACTAAAGGTTAAAAGCAATATTTTTTTTAAGACTACAAAAACTTCCCCTATTTTCTCTGAATTGCTGATATCCTTTAACATAAGCTGATTGGCATAAGAGGTATTACCCCTAAAAAAATAGCTAAAATAACTGGCAAAGGTCATAATCCCGAGACCTCCTAACTGAATTAAGATCATAATCACCGTTTGCCCAAAAGTGGTAAAGTAACTTCCGGTATCAACTACAATCAATCCCGTAACACAAACAGCACTGGTAGAAGTGAAGAGGGCATCTATTAAACCTATACCGGAATATGTTGCTTTGGGAAGCAGCAATAACAAAGTGCCTAGAAAGATTATTAAAAGAAAACTGGCAACAAATAATTGAGCCGGATTCAAATACTCTTTCTTAAAGTTTACTTTAAAAGAAGAAACCTCGCGTATAAAAAAGAGGCAGAGTACGAGGTAAATCCACCCCATGTGATTAAAAACCTGTAGAAAACTAAAATTTTCTATTATAAAATCTGTTTTTATAAGGATGAGTAACCCAAAGATAATACTGAGTACCCAGTCGAAAAAAAGTACTTTTTTAGGGATAGTCTTTTTGGGTATTAGACTTCTAATTAACACAATTAAAAACCCAGCGCTTATAACTACATAATAAAGGTTCTTTAAAAAAAGTTTTTCGTCTTCCAGGTGGGTAAAGCCCAAATCGAAAATGAGAAGGATAATTCCAAATATGCTAAAAATCCCTGAAACTTTATTCAGGTTATATTCCTGGTATATTTTTGGTAAAATATTCTTGAAAAATGATGACATCCTAACCTTTGTTATATAGTTCCCTGACGGGTACAGTAATCAAAAAATATTACTAAAATCACCACCAACACCCCAATTATAATTGCTGGCCATTTAAGATGGGAATAGGATTGGTTATTCTCGGTTTCGGATTTTTTCTGAGGTTTTGCCACAGTACTTTTATTAAGTTGTACTGCAAAGTTAGGTTTAAGGTTATAAGCAGAATATAAAATATGCGCCAAGGGTATAAAGATTTTATAAAGATTAAACAAAACGATAACCTACGCCACTTTCTGTAATTAAGTGTTTAGGGTTATTAGGATTCTTTTCAAGTTTTTTTCGAAGTTGTGCCACGAAAACTCTTAGATATTGAGTTTCGTTTTGAGAACCCAGGCCCCAAACTTCTTTTAATAAGAATTGATGGGTTAATACTCTACCCTGATTTTTTGCCAGAAGGGCGATTAAATTATATTCGGTAGCAGTTAATTTTATAATATTTCCATCTCTCTTTACTATTCTTGAACTTAGATCTATTTCCAAATCGCCTGTAATCAAATTTGGTTGGGAATCGGTATTCAAACTAATTCTCAAGGAAGCTCTAATCCTGGCCAAAAGCTCACCAGTTCTAAATGGTTTGGTAAGATAATCTGATGCTCCATTATCAAGAGCTTTAATGATATCTGCCTCGTCGTCCTGTACAGAAAGTATGATTATAGACTTATCATACCATTCTCTAAGGTCTTTTAAAACAAGGTGTCCGCTTTTGTCGGGGAGACCCAGGTCTAAAATAACAAGATCGGGAGTGTGATTTGCAACCAGATGAACACCTTCTTTACCTGTTTCGGCTAAAACCACTTTATAATCGTTGCTTTCCAGGGTGATTTTGAGCAATTTTCTAATTTGTGGCTCATCATCTATAATAAGAATTTCTGCATTATTCATTTTGATAATGTTTTGGGTCGGTCATTTTTGCAGGAATTGTAATAGTGAATTCTGCACCACCTTCTATTTTATTTCGTAATTCAATTTTGCCATTATGGGCCTGGGCAAATCCCTGGGCTATAGAAAGGCCAAGGCCCGTTCCTCCGGTAACCGATTTCGGTAATCGATAAAATTTTTCAAAAACCCGTTCTATATTTTCATCTGGAAATCCCTTCCCATTGTCTGAAACCTTAATAATACAAGCTTCATTTGTTGCTTTCGCATCAATTTCAATCGTGGAACCTTCAGGGGTATATTGAATCGCATTATGAATAATATTATGCAATATCTGTTCAATTAAAGTTCCATCAAATTGAAAAAGAGGGAGGTCTTTGGAATGATAGATTATTCTATGCTTATTATCGCCTATTTGGTTATGGTCAATCACATTATAAATAATCTCATTTATATCATACCAATTAAGTTGTAAGGTAATAGCTCCACTTTCTAAACGACTCATATTGAGAAGGTTTTTTACCTGCCCGTTTAGTCTATTTCCGGCAATTTCAATTTCATTGTAAAGATCAAGGGTGTTTTCAGCAGAAAGCTTTTGAGTATTTTCCTTAAGAGTGTCTACAGATCCAATTATGGCTGCAATTGGTGTTTTTAATTCGTGCGAGAGCGAATTAAACAGCGTATTATATAAATGAATAGTTTTTTCTTTTTCCTTTCTTTTCCTGGCCTGGGCTTCTGCCTTCCTTATTTTCGTGGTAAATACCGCATTCATAACTGCGATTACAAAATACATTAAAAACAGAAGTGCATCTTCGGGGGTGTTTATTTTAAAAGTTAATTGGGGTTGAATAAATAAAAAATTCCAAATTAAGGCACTCAACACGGCCACGATCACCACTGGAAGAATCTTAAAAAACATGGCTAGAATAGAAACCATTAAAAGTAAGACTAATGCAACTACGTGATAACCAATAAAGTCAATAAAGAGATAAAAAATAAAAGAGATCAAAAGAACAGAGCCTATTCCAATAAGAAATTGAAGGCTTCTATTTTCATTTATATTTTTAAACGCTTCCAATTATTCAGGGTTTATAATTCAAATATACAATGAGAATATTACTAAAGATCTTAGATTATATATTTTTGATTTCAGTATCCTGAAACAAGAAATCAGATGAGTGTTGTTAATTGTTCATCGGCATTTTTATCTATAACAACTCTTTCTATCTATATTTGCTAAAAGAAGCCTTTTGAAATGGATGCCCAAAGTATTTCGGTAGAAGAAAAGTTGCAAGAGCGAATTAAAGAACTTTCCTGTCTTTATCAGGTTTCATCTGCAATAAGAGAATTTGATGGTTCTTACGAAGCAACTTTGAAGTCTATTGTACAAATTCTTAAAAATGCCTGGCGTTTTCCAGAGCTTGCAACTGTAGAGATAGAATGCGAATCCTATCATTTAAGCTCCAACCCAATTCCAAAAGAAGCTTATTCTCAGAAAAGTATAATTAAAATTTCTGAAAATGAAGTAGGCTTCATTAAAGTGCATTACCCGGCTTCAGATCTATCTAAAGCGCATTTTCTGGTAGAAGAACAACGACTTCTGGATAAAATTGCCGATGAGGTAGCCCTTTTTTTTGAACGCCAAAATATTAAAATTCAGGAAGAACATCTCAAACTAATAGCCGCAAGAAATGACCGGCTAGCCATTTTAGGAGAAATAACCGCGGGAATAGCTCACGAGCTAAATACACCACTTGGTAACATTTTAGGTTTTGCCGAATTTATAGAAGAAAAGACTTCTGAAAAGCAAACAAAGCGAGATGCGCAAAAGATCCTTACTTCAGCGATTTATTCCAGGGAGGTAGTTAAAAAACTTATGTTTTTCTCCTGCGATATGCCGCAAGACATTAAAAAAATTGAGGTGAAACCGGTAATTACCCAGGCACTTTCGCTTTTAAAACCCAATTTTAAAAAAGCGAATATTCGGTTTAAATTTAATATTCAGGATCCTGCTTTAAAGGCCCAGGTAGACCCTATACAATTAACCCAGGTCTTCTTTAATTTGGTAATTAATGCGATCTATTATTCACCCGAAAATTCGCAAATTCTTATCTCAGTTTATAGTGACCAAACGCATTATACTATTGAAATTGCAGATGAAGGAAAAGGAATTGATCCCGAAGTAAAAGATAAAATTTTTGAACCTTTCTATACTACTAAACCGCTTGGAGAAGGCTCCGGGCTAGGTTTAAGTGTGGTTCATGGCATTATTAAAAGTCATAAAGGAGAAATTAGCATTGCCCAAAACGTTCCGAAAGGGACTATCTTTAAAATTAAATTACCATTAAACTTCTAAGATGTCTATACGCAAAGAAAACTTACTAATCGTAGATGATGATTACGATATGCTGGAAGTACTGGATCGTCACCTAAAACAGGAGAATTACCACACTTACAAGGCAGGTTCGGTGATGGAAGCTATAGATATTTTAAAGCACAGCAGTATAGATTTATTGATTACCGATTTACAAATGCCGGGAATGAACGGGATGGAATTGGTGAAATATGTAGACGATCATTATCCTGAAATTCCTAAACTTGTAATTACCGGTTATCCTTCTATAGATAATGCACTTACAGCAATAAAATCTGGTGCTTTAGATTATTTGCCAAAACCTTTTACAAAAACCGAGTTACTTACTTCAGTTAAAAAATCTCTAGTCAATCGGACATCAGCGAAAAAAATCTCCTCTACAAACGAAATTAGATCCAATTACGGCGGGATGGTTGGCTCTTCAGCAAAATTTGAAGAACTGGTAGATATTATAGAAAGAGTGAAAAATAACCGCGCTACGATTTTAATAAGAGGGGAGAGCGGTACCGGGAAAGAACTGGTGGCGCGGGCAATTCATTATAAAGGTTCTTTTGCCCAAAACCCTTTTATCGCGGTGAACTGTGGTGCTATTCCAGAGAATTTACTGGAATCAGAATTATTTGGCTCCACCAAAGGAGCTTATACCGGCGCTTCAGAAACCCGCGAAGGTTACTTCCAGGCGGCAAATGGCGGTACTATTTTTTTAGATGAAATTGGTACGGCTTCACTGGCGGTTCAGGTTAGATTATTGCGTGTACTTCAGGAAAAAGAAGTGAGAAAACTGGGTGCCAGAAATTCAGAAAAAATCCAGGTTCGGGTAATTGCCGCTACAAACAGTGATTTACGGGAAATGGTAGAAAAAGGAACTTTTAGGGAAGATCTTTATTATCGTTTAAATGTGGTAGATATTCTAACACCGCCTTTGCGGGAACGAAAAGAAGATATTTTACCGCTTGCCAAAACTTTTCTGGATAAATACCAGCGAGATTACGGAAAAAGTGGTTTAAAGTTATCTGATAAAACTGTTGAAATTTTAAAGCGTTATAATTGGCCGGGGAATATTCGGGAATTAGAAAACGTAATTCAACGGGCCATAATTATGAGTGAAAACGAAATTCTTCCGCAAGATTTACCTGCTTCAGTAAAATACCAGGTTCCGCCTGTAGACGAAGAATTAGTTGCTTTAAAAGAAGTCGAAAAAAAGCATATTCTAAAAGTTCTTGCCGCGGTAGATCAAAATAAATCTAAAGCTGCAGAAATCCTTCAAATAGATCGTAAAACCTTACGCGAAAAGATTAAATAAGCTCCGGGTAATTATCTCCCATCCGGGTAATTTCTTTTCAGTAGAGAAAATAAGAAGAATTCTATTTTTATTTTCTATTCATTGATAATCAATCGATTAAAATTATTCTACTCATTTTTTAATTTTTAGGGCACAGCTTTAGCTTTAAGGTCTTCCAAAATACAGATTCTATGAATATAGTTGAAATGGAAAGACCATCAGTTATGGAGGAGAGCGAAAAGGAGCTACAGCAGGCAGGTAGTGAACTTTTTAAAACGCTTTGTTTTAATTGCGATTTAAGGCACCACTGCTCCTGGAAAGACAACCGAAAAATGTATTGTGAACATTTTCAATAAAATTTTAAAAGAATGATAGCGACAAAGTCAATGCCCAAACAAAGTATGTATGATACGGTTATTAAACAGTTTAATAAAACGGCCGGCATCATTGATCTAAACCCGAATATTAAGAAAATACTTGAAATTACCAATAACGAGATTGTGGTACATTTTCCTGTGAAAATGGATAATGGGAAAGTAGAGATTTTTACCGGTTACCGGGTGCAACATAATAATGCCCTGGGACCATATAAAGGCGGTTTACGTTACCACCCAACGGTAGATGTAGATGCTGCCAAAGCCCTTGCCATGTGGATGACCTGGAAAACCTCATTAGCAGGTTTACCTTATGGCGGAGCAAAAGGAGGAATCCAGATAGATCCCCGAAATTATTCTGATGCAGAACTGGAACGAATTACCCGTAGATTCACCTATGCTTTAGGCGAAAATATAGGTCCGGAACACGATATTCCTGCGCCAGATGTAAATACCAATGCGCAAACCATGGCCTGGATTGCAGATACTTATATGTCTACAATTTCTACTTCAGAACGTTCACAAAATCAACACGTGGTAACCGGAAAACCGGTGGGTTCAGGAGGTTTGGAAGGCCGTGACCGTGCTACCGGTTTTGGGGTGTATTTAACCACCAAGGAACTTGTAAAATCTCGGGGAGAATCTTTAAAAGACAAAACATTTATCGTACAGGGATTTGGAAATGTAGGCTATTGGGCTTCAAAGTTCTTGATTGAAGATGGTGCTAAAATGATTGCGGTACAGGATGCGCACGCCACACTATATAATGAAGAAGGAATTTCAGTAGAAAAATTATTTGAACATTCGAGTCCACGAAAAGGTTCTATCCAGGGCTTTACTGAAGCAAAGGAAATGAATCCTGCAGAATTCTTCGGTTTGGAATGCGATATTTTAATTCCTGCCGCTCTTGGTAACCAGATTACAGGCGATAATGCTTATACAATAAAGGCCTCTATAGTTGCTGAAGGAGCTAACGGCCCTACAAACGAAGAAGGTGAAGCGATTCTTTTAGAAAAGGGAATCACCGTGATCCCTGATATTTTATGCAATTCAGGAGGAGTAATAGGTAGTTATTTTGAATGGCTACAAAACAGGAATGGTGAATTATGGGAGCTTGATGAAGTGATGCAGAAATTAGAGAAAAAATTACTTCAGGTATTTAAAAAAGTTGAAAAAGAAGTTGAAGAACGAAACACCGACTGGCGAACTGCCGCTTATATTCTGGCTATTTCCAGGATTGAGACTGCTTATAACCAGCGAGGTATTTTTCCTTAATTAATTATGGTGAAGAAATGAAATATGATGTCATTATAATTGAAGAGGTAGAATATGAGCTTTTAAAACGTATAGTTTCCATGGCGCAATATTATAAAGATAATAGTTATCGTGCCTCTATAGAAAAACTAAAGAACGAACTTGATTTTGCTAAAATTGTGAGTGAAAAAAATATGCCTGAAGATGTGGTGAGATTCAACTCTAAAGTTGAAATCGCTACTCCCTTTGGTGTAAATAGAACATACCAGATTGTCACTCCAGATCATAGCAATATTAAAGAAAATAAGATTTCTATACTTGCTCCTATGGGCCTGGCTCTATTTGGTTATGCGCAGGGAGATGAGGTAGAATGGGAATTCCCTACGGGTAAAAACCTTATTAATATTATAAAGGTTGAGCAAATGGCGAGGGAAGTAAAAATGCAAAAATAAAGGAAGATGATGGAAAAATTTCAGGAACATCATAATGATGAGGAAATACAAATTTTAAGTATCCAATCTGAATCGGAAGACTGGGAGGAGCGTCTTATTAATATTAGTGAGGAAATTGATTTCTTCAGCAATATTTTAGGATCAGGCTTAAAGGAAACTGTAAGTGTAGCGATAAATAAAGAAGATGCCTCTTATTTAAAGAAGCAACTTGAGCTAATAAATAAAGCGAATGAGTTTCATTTAAGCACTTTCTTTGATTACAAAAATAAGCTGGAAGGATTAAAGGAATGCGACGATGTGCAGTGTGAAAACTTTTACTTAAAGGATCACCTGGTTTTTAAAACTACACTTCGCAAACATTTTAAAGATTTTCGACAGCTAAAAGTTTTAATGTTTAAATTCTTAAAAGTTAGTTTCAACTAGTTTTTAAATTAAACTGTGTTTGGTTGACTAATTTGGGGCGGTTTTAACCGCCCTTTTTTTGTAACAAAAGATTCAGGGGTTTTTGTTTAAAGTACTGTCGGAGGGGACGACCGGAATTTCAATTTTATAGTGTTTACTGGACCTCCCAAAGGGGCGAAATTTATTGGTCACCGAATTGGTCTCGCTTTAACAAACTTTAACGTTTGACTGAAATTTTTATACACTTCTTCACCCTAAAATATACCATTCTCTTCTAAAATAAATTCAACTCAATATTTACATAATTTTAAATACTTATATCAGTTGAAGATCTTTCATTATGGATACCAAATGAGGATTCGTGTTGGCGTTAAATTCC